>MKJV01000132.1 GCA_001942185.1 Pseudonocardia sp. CNS-004 | reverse complement strand
GAGGACGACGCCGACGAGGACGACGCCGACGAGGACGACGCCGACGAGGACGACGCCGACGAGGACGACGCCGTGGCGGAGGGTGGCGCCGACGAGGCGCCCGGTGCGGGGACCAGCCGGTGAGCGACGACCTGCTGAGCCGGCACGACGTGCTGCTCGCCGACCTGGACGGAACCCTCTACCAGGGGCCGTCGGCCGTCCCGGGTGCGGTGGAGGCGGTCCGGGGGGCCGCCGAGCGGGGGGTGCGCACGGCGTACGTCACGAACAACGCGTCGCGCCGCCCGGTGGCGGTGGCGGAGCACCTGGCAGAGCTGGGGTTCGACGCGCGCACGGAGGACGTGGTCGCCAGCTCGCAGGCGGCGGCGGCGATGCTCGCCGACCAGCTGCCGGCGGGAGCGCGCGTGCTCGTCGTGGGCGCCGAGGCACTCGCCGTCGAGGTGGCGGAGCGTGGGCTCCGGGTCGTCACCCGGGCCGCCGAGGCGGACGCGGTCGTGCAGGGGCACAGCCCGGAGACCGGCTGGCCGCAGCTCGCGGAGGCGACGGTCGCGGTGCGGGCGGGTGCGCTGTGGGTGGCGTGCAACCTCGACCCGACACTGCCCACCGAGCGCGGGCCGCTGCCGGGCAACGGCGCCATGGTGGGGGTCGTCCGGGTCTCCACGGGGCGGGAGCCGCAGGTGGCCGGCAAGCCGGCCCCGGCGCTGCTGCAGGAGGCGGCCCGGCGCACCGGGGCGCGCCGGCCCCTGATGATCGGGGACCGGCTCGACACGGACATCGAAGGTGGGCGGGCCGCGGACATGGCCACCCTGCTCGTGCTCACCGGCATCTCGGACGCCGCCGAGCTGCTTCCCGCGCCGCCGCGGCACCGGCCCGACTACATCGCGGCCGACCTGCACGGCCTCACCTCGCGCCCCGAGGACCTCGCGCCCGGACCACGCCCCGGCTGGGAGGTCCGGGTGCCGGAACCCGGCGAGCTCGTCCTCGCAGGCAGCGGTGAGCCGGTCGACGCGCTGCGGGCCCTGTGCGCCGCACACTGGGCGGCCGGCGGTGGGCCGGTGCGCGTCACGGGCGACGGGGACGCGTCGCTCGCCGCGCTGCGCGCTCTCGGCCTCGAGGCCCCCGGCTCGGCTACCGTGGCGGGGGTCGGGGAACAGAACGACCAGACTGCGGGAGCGCATCGATGACCGTCCCCATGCCAGGGCCGCCTCCGCGCCCGGCAGACCCGCTCGGCGCCGTCGAGCGGGCCGTGGCCGCCCTCGACGGGCTGGACGAGCGGCCGCTCGGCGAGCACGTCGAGGCGTACGAGCGGGTGCACGCCGCGCTGTCCGACGCGCTCGCGGCCGGGTCCTCGGGCGGCGCGTGACGCGGTGGTCACCCGAGCCCGTCTCGACGCCGAGCTCGTCCGCCGCGGGCTCGCTCGTTCCCGGCAGCAAGCGGCGGAGCTGATCGAGCAGGGCCGGGTCGTCGTCCGCGGCGTCCCGGCGGGGAAGGCCGCCACGGTCGTCGACCGCGACACCCCGGTCACGGTGAACCGCGGCGACGAGCGCGAATGGGCGTCGCGGGGCGCCCACAAACTGATCGGGGCCCTCGACGCGTTCGAGGTGGACGTCGACGGCCTGCGCTGCCTGGACGCGGGCGCGTCCACCGGCGGGTTCACCGACGTGCTGCTCGACCGCGGAGCGGCCGAGGTGGTGGCCGTCGACGTCGGGTACGGGCAGCTGGTGTGGCGGTTGCGCGCCGACGAGCGGGTGCGGGTGCACGACCGCACCAACGTCCGCGCGCTCGACCGGGAGCAGATCGGGGGCCCGGTCGACCTCACCGTCGCCGACCTGTCGTTCATCTCCCTGCGCACCGTGCTGCCCGCGCTCGTCGCGTGCACCGAAGGCGAGCTGCTGCCGATGGTCAAGCCGCAGTTCGAGGTGGGGAAGGCACGGCTGGGCGCGGGCGGCGTGGTGCGCACCCCCGAGCTGCGCCTCGCCGCGCTCACCGAGGTGGCGGCCGCGGCACGGGATCTCGGCCTCGTCGTGCGCGGCGCCGTCGCGAGCCCGCTACCCGGCCCGTCGGGCAACGTGGAGTACTTCCTGCGGCTCGCCCGCTCCGGCGTCGACGTGGGCGACGACGTGCTCGCCGCCGCCGTCGACGCCCGGGGGCCGGCAGCCGGCGGGGTGGGTGAGGGGAACCCGTGACACGCGAGATCCTGGTCGTCCTGCACACCGGTCGGGCCACCAACCTGCGCACCGCCGCGACCGTCGCCCACCGGCTCGCCGAGTCGGGCGTCCGGCTGCGGGTGCTGGGCGAGGAGTGGGCGGAGGTGCAGGACGGCGACCTGCCCGCCGGGCTCGCCCCGCGGTTCGTCGAGGGCAGGCCCGGATGCGCGGAAGGCGCGGAGGTCGTGCTCGTCCTCGGCGGCGACGGCACGCTGCTGCGAGCCGCCGAGATGGCCCGCCCGGTCGGGGTGCCGCTGCTCGGGGTCAACCTGGGGCGGGTCGGGTTCCTCGCCGAGGCGGAGCAGGAGTCCCTCGGTGACGCCCTCGACGCGATCGTCCAGGGCGGCTACGCGGTCGAGGAGCGGATGACGATCGACGCGGTCGCCCGCAGCAACGGGGACGTGCTCGCGCGTACCTGGGCGCTGAACGAGGCGACCGTCGAGAAGAGCAGCCGGGAGCGGATCCTCGAGATGGTGCTCGAGGTCGACGGGCGCCCCGTGTCGGCGTTCGGCTGCGACGGCGTGCTCTGCGCCACGCCGACCGGCTCCACCGCGTACGCGTTCTCCGCGGGCGGCCCACTGGTGTGGCCGCAGGTCGAGGCGATGCTGCTCGTGCCCAGCAACGCGCACGCGCTGTTCGCGCGGCCGATGGTGATCGCGCCGGACAGCGAGGTGGCGATCGAGGTCGATCCGCACGGGCCGCCCGCCGTGCTGGAGTGCGACGGGCGCCGCACGTTCACGCTGCCGCCGGGAGCGCGGGTGGAGCTGGCCCGCGGTGCCACGCCGGTGCGCATGGTCCGCCTGGACGGCCAGCCGTTCGCCGACCGCCTCGTCCGCAAGTTCGACCTGCCCGTGCGGGGCTGGCGCGGCGCGCCCGGCTCCGCCCGGCACCGGCCGACCGAGGGCTGATCACCGGGAGTGGTTCGGGGGGCCGGATGTGGCGCGCCGGCACCACGGCCGCCGGCCATGCGCACGCTGATCGTCGACAGTGGTGGCACAGCGACAGATCAGTCGTGCCGGCACCATTTCCGGCGATCAGGAGCCGCCGGCAGGCTCGTCATCCCGGCCTGTTCACGGCGGACGGGACACGGCCAACGGCCTGTCCGGGTGGCGCCGTACGCTCACGGACATGCTGGCCGAGATGCGGATCCAGGGCCTCGGCGTGATCGACGACGCGACGCTCGTGCTGGATCCGGGGCTCACGGTGCTCACCGGTGAGACCGGTGCGGGCAAGACCATGGTCGTCACCGGGCTGTCCCTGCTCGGGGGCGGCCGGGCCGAGGCGTCGCGGGTGGCGGGTGGGGCCCGCCGCGCCGTCGTGGAGGGGCGGTTCAGCGCCCACCCGGCCGCGCTCGCCGTGGCCGACGAGGTGGGCGCCGACGCGACGAGGACGGCGCCCTCATCGCGGTCCGCACGGTGTCGGCCGACGGGCGGTCGCGCGCCCACCTCGGCGGGCGGTCGGTCCCGGTGGGGGTGCTGGCGCGGCTCGCGGAGGCCACGCTCGCCGTCCACGGGCAGAACGACCAGCTGCGCCTGCTGCGCCCGGCCGAGCAGCGGGCCCTGCTGGACCGGTTCGCGGGCGACGCCGTCGCCGGGCCGCTGGAGCGCTACCGGGCGGTGCGGGCGGAGTGGCAGCGGGTGGCCGCGGAGCTGGTGGAGCGCCGCGACGGTGCCCGGCGCCTCGCGCAGGAGGCCGACCTGCTGCGCCACGGGCTCACCGAGATCGGCGCCGTCGACCCGCAGCCCGCGGAGGACACCGAGCTGGTCGACCTCGCACGGAGGCTGGCCGCCGCCGACGACCTGCGGGAGGTGGCCACCGCGGCGCAGGCCGCGCTCGTCGGGGCCGACGAGCCCGATCCGGACGTGCCGGCCGCCCTCGCGCTGATCGGCGACGCCCGCCACCGGCTGGCCGCAGCGGGCGACCCGGAGCTGTCCGGCATGGACGCGCGGCTCGGCGAGGCGCTCGCGCTCCTCGGTGACGTCGGCACCGAGCTCACCGCCTACCTCGACCGGCTCGACGCCGACCCGGAGCGGCTCGCCAGGTGCTCGCCCGGCAGGCCGAGCTGAAGGCGCTCACCCGCAAGTACGCCGCCGACATCGACGGCGTGCTCGCCTGGGCCGAGGCGCCCGCGAGCGCCTCGCCGGCCTCGACACCTCCGACGAGGCCCTCAGCGCGCTGGCCGCCCGGCGCGACGAGCTCGCCGCCGAGCTGGCCCGGCACGCGGAGGCGGTCACGGCGGCGCGCACCGAGGCCGCAACCCGCCTCGCCGACGGGGCCACCGCCGAGCTGGCCGGGCTCGCGATGAAGGACGCGCGGCTGCAGGTGTCGATCGCGCCGAGGGAGGCGGGCCCGGACGCCCCCGACGCGTTGCAGGTCGGTGCGCGGCTGCTGGCGGGGGGCACCGACGGCGTCGACGAGGTGGAGCTGCGGCTGGTGGCCCACGCCGGTGCCGCCGCGCAGCCGCTGCACAAGGGCGCGTCCGGCGGTGAGCTCTCGCGCGTGATGCTCGCGCTGGAGGTGGCGCTCGCCGGTAGCGACCCGGTGCCCACGATGGTGTTCGACGAGGTCGACGCCGGCGTCGGCGGCCGCGCCGCCGTGGAGATCGGCCGCAGGCTCGCCCGGCTCGCCGCCCGCCACCAGGTGATCGTGGTGACCCACCTGCCGCAGGTGGCGGCCTACGCCGACCGGCACCTCGTGGTCGACAAGTCGTCGAGTGGGCAGAACGGTGCCACGCGCAGCAGTGTGCGCACGCTCCCCGAGTCCGACCGCATCATCGAGCTCGCCCGGATGCTCGCAGGCCTCGACGACACCGACACCGGCCGCGCCCACGCCGAGGAGCTCCTCGCCGCCGCGCGTGCCCACCGGGAGGCCGACCGCGCGGCCGCAAACGGCTCCGCACCCACCCGCCGGAAGGGTCGGAAGGCGTCGTCCGCTGCCGGCTGACGACGCTCACACACCAACTTCGGTGCTCGCACACCAACTGCAGTTCCTGCGTGGGCACCGGAGTTGGTGTGCGACGTCTCCGGCGGGCCGGTCGACCGGGGTCGGCCGGTGCTGGTCGGGCCAGGTGAACCGACCGTGACGGTCCGGCGTGCCTTCCTGAGATCCCGCCACTCTGGTGTCACAGTGCGTGCATGAAGCTGTCCGGCCTGTTGCACCGCTCGCGTACGGCGCTGCCCGGGCTGGCCGGCGTTGCCCGGGTCGACCGGCGCACCGACGGCCTGCTCCGCCGCGTCAAGGCGGGCGAGATCGCGGTCATCGATCACATCGACCTGGACCGCGCCACCGCCGAGGCGCTCGTCGCGGCGAAGGTGGCGGCCGTCGTGAACGCAGCGCCCTCGATCTCGGGGAGGTTCCCGAACCTCGGGCCCGAGGTGCTCGTCGGCGCCGGCATCCTGCTCGTCGACGGCGTCGGTGACGAGGCGCTTCGGGCGATCAAGGACGGGAGCCGCGTCCGGATCCACGAGGGTGTGGTCTACGCGGGCGAGATGGAGCTCGCCAAGGGCATCGAGCAGGACGCCGACTCCGTCGCCGACGCGATGGTGGAGGCCAAGTCGGGCCTGACCCACCAGCTCGAGGCGTTCGCCGCCAACACCATCGAGTTCATGCGCCGGGAACGCTCGATGCTGCTCGACGGCGCGGGAGTGCCCGAGGTCGAGGTCCGGCTGGCCGACCGCCAGGTGCTCGTCGTCTCGACGGGCTACGACCACGACACCGAGCTCAAGAAGCTCGCGCACTACATCCGCGAGTACCGGCCGGTGCTGGTCGGCGTGGGACCGGGCGCCGACGCGCTGATGAAGGCCGGGCACACGCCTCAGCTGATCGTCGGCGACCCCAGCGAGATCTCCAGCGAGGCCCTGACCTGCGGTGCCGACGTCGTCGTCCCGGCGTTCGCCGACGGGCACGCGCCCGGCCTGCACCGGGTGCAGGACCTCGGAGTGGGCGCGGTGACGTTCCCGAGCTCGGCGAACCCGGAGGACCTCGCGTTGCTCATCGCCGCGCACGGCGGGGCGTCGCTCGTGGTGACGGTGGGCCTGTCGGCGAGCATGGTGGAGTTCCTCGACCGCGGGCGCTCGGGCAGCATCGCCTCGACGTTCCTCACCCGGCTGCAGCTGGGCGGGCTGCTCGTGGACGGGCGGGTGATCGCCTCGTTGTACCGCAGCCGCATCTCGGTCGGCGCGATCCTGCTGATGACGGCGGCCGCGTTCGTGGCGGCGCTGGCGGCGCTGCTCGTGTCGGACGCGGGTGAGGCCGTGCTGGCGTGGATCTCCCAGGTGTGGGTCGGTCTCGTGCAGCAGATCAGGGACATCTCAGGGGGACTTTTCGGGTGATCTCGCTCCGCTACCACGCCGTGTCCATCGCGGCGGTGTTCCTCGCGCTCGCGGTCGGTGTCGTACTGGGGTCGGCAGGCGTGTCCGACCGGCTGCTGTCGGCCGTGTCGCACGAGGCCGACGACCTCGCCGGCCAGGTGGAGACGTTGCGCACCGAACGCGACGACCTCGCCGCCGGGCAGCGTGCGGCCGACGAGTTCGCCCGGCGCGTCGGGCCGGCCGCCGTGCGCGGCCTGCTCCAGGGCAGCAGCGTCACGCTGGTGACCTCGGGTGCGGAGCCGGCCGACCGGGACGCCGTACTCGCACTCCTGCAACAGGCGGGTGCCTCCGTGGGCGGCGAGGTGGCGCTCACCCCGGCCGTCGGTGACCCGGCGCGGGCCGACCAGCTGCGCGAGCTGGCCGCGGAGCTCCTCCCCACCGGGGCGCAGCTGCCCGCGGCCACCGACACCGGCAGCCTCGTCGGCGGCCTGCTCGGCGGCCTCGTGCTCACCCCGGCCGGGTCGCAGCCCACCCAGCCGATCGCGCCCCAGGACGCCGACGCGGTGCTGGCCGGGCTCGCCGCTGCCGGGTTCGTCGCGCCCGGCGCGCGGCCCCAGCCCGGGAACGTCGTGCTCGTGCTCACCGGCGGTGCGCTGCCGGGCGTCGACGGTGGGGACGCCGCGGCCGTCGTCGCCCGGCTCGCCGCGCAGCTCGACCGGGTGGGAGGCGGGGCCGTGCTCGCGGGCCGCACCGGCTCCGCGGACGCCACCGGTGCCGTGGGCGTGGCGCGTGCCGACCCGGGCATTGCGGCGGGCATCTCCACCGTGGACGACGTGCAGAGCGGTGCCGGGCAGGTCTCCGCCGTGCTGGCGCTGCGCGAGCAGCTCGACGGCCGCGCGGGCAGCTACGGCACCGCCGCCACGGCCAGCGGGGGCGCCGCGCCGGCCGCCTGATCGGGTGCCGAGGCGTACGACACGCGGGGGAGTTGGCCGACGCGGCCGGTCCGTATGTACCCTGAAGACCCGTGCAGCCTCGCGCGACGCGTCATCTGTTCGTCACCGGCGGGGTAGCGTCCTCGCTGGGTAAGGGTCTGACGGCCTCGAGCCTCGGGCAACTCCTCACCTCCCGCGGTCTGCGGGTCATCATGCAGAAGCTGGATCCGTATCTGAACGTGGATCCGGGCACGATGAACCCGTTCCAGCACGGCGAGGTGTTCGTCACCGAGGACGGTGCCGAGACCGACCTCGACATCGGCCACTACGAGCGGTTCCTCGACCGGAACCTGCACGGCCGTGCCAACGTCACCACCGGCCAGGTGTACTCGTCGGTGATCGCGAAGGAGCGGCGCGGGGAGTACCTGGGTGACACCGTCCAGGTCATCCCGCACATCACCAACGAGATCAAGGACCGGATCCGCGCCATGGCGGAGCCGGACGAGGACGGGATCGTTCCGGACGTCGTGATCACCGAGGTCGGTGGCACGGTGGGCGACATCGAGTCGCTGCCGTTCCTGGAGGCCGTCCGCCAGGTGCGCCACGACGTGGGCCGGGACAACTGCTTCTTCCTGCACGTCTCGCTGGTGCCCTACCTGGCGCCGTCGGGCGAGCTGAAGACCAAACCGACCCAGCACTCCGTCGCCGCGCTGCGCAACATCGGCATCCAGCCCGACGCGCTCGTCCTGCGCGCCGACCGGGAGATCCCGGACGACGTGAAGCGCAAGATCAGCCTGATGTGCGACGTCGAGCTGGACGGCGTGGCGGCGTGCCCGGACGCGCCGTCGATCTACGACATCCCGCGCGTGCTGCACACCGAGGGCCTCGACGCGTACGTGGTGCGCAGGTTGTCGCTCCCGTTCCGCGACGTCGACTGGGCGGTGTGGGGCGACCTGCTCGACCGCGTGCACCACCCGGACGAGACGGTGCGGATCGCGCTCGTCGGCAAGTACGTCGACCTGCCGGATGCCTACCTGTCGGTCACCGAGGCGCTGCGGGCGGGCGGGTTCGCCCACCGCGCGCGGGTGGAGATCGTGTGGGTGCAGTCCGACGAGTGCCGCACCCCCGCGGGCGCCGCCGCCCACCTCGAGGGGATGGACGGCGTGCTGATCCCCGGCGGGTTCGGCGTGCGGGGGATCGAGGGCAAGCTCGGCGCGATCCGCCACGCCCGCACCCGCGGCATCCCGACGCTCGGGCTGTGCCTCGGCCTGCAGTGCATGGTGATCGAGGCGGCGCGGTCGTCGCCGGTCTCGGCGACGCCAACTCCTCCGAGTTCGACGAGCGCACCCCGCACCCGGTGATCTCCACGATGGCCGACCAGCGCGACGTGGTGGCGGGCGAGCGGGACATGGGCGGCACCATGCGCCTGGGCGCCTACCCGGCCGTGCTGAAGAAGGGCTCCGCGGTCGCGGCCGCCTACGGCGATCGTGAGGTGTCGGAGCGGCACCGGCACCGCTACGAGGTCAACAACGCCTACCGGGCCCGCCTGGAGGAGGTCGGGCTCGTGTTCGGCGGCACCTCGCCGGACGGCAAGCTCGTCGAGTTCATCGAGCTGCCGCCGACGTGCACCCGTTCTTCGTCGGCACCCAGGCCCACCCGGAGCTCAAGAGCCGCCCGACCCGCCCGCACCCGCTGTTCGGCGCGTTCGTCAAGGCCGCGCTCGCCTACCGCGCTGCCGACCGGCTGCCGGTGGAGCTGCCGCCCCGCGAGCCCGCGACGGCCGGCGTGAAGGCGGCCGTGAACGGGGCGGGATCGTGACGGCACCCCGGCACGAGTTCACGGTCGAGGCGTCCAAGGACATCTACGTCGGCAAGGTCATGGCCCTGCGGGCCGACGAGGTGGTCATGCCCGGCGGCGGGCTGGCCGTGCGGGAGATCGTCGAGCACCCCGGAGCCGTCGCGATCGCCGCCCTCGACGCGGACGACCGGCTCATGATGATCCACCAGTACCGGCATGCCCTGCGCAGGCGGCTGTGGGAGCTCCCGGCCGGGCTGCTCGACGTGCGTGGCGAGGACCCGCTGGTCACCGCGCAGCGCGAGTTGACGGAGGAGACCGGCCTCGCGGCGAGCGAGTGGTCCACGCTCGTCGACCTCGCGCCCTCGCCGGGCTTCACCGAGGAGGCGGTGCGGGTCTACCTCGCCCGCGGGCTCACCGAGGTGGGCCGCCCGGCGGTCGAGGGCGACGAGGAGGCCGACCTCACCACGCGGTGGGTGTCGCTGCCCGTCGCGGTGCGCATGGTGCTCTCGGGCACGATCGTCAACAGCACCACGGTGGCGGGGGTGCTGGCGGCCAACGCCCTCGCCGTCGCGCCGACGGCCGCGCGCCCGGCGGACGCCCGTGGCCGGACCGGCCCACGCGGTTCGCGGACCGGGTGGCGGATCAGGTGCGCTGACCTCGCAGCCAGGTCAGAACCTGGTGCGCGTGCTGGTCCGGAGGGAAGACCGGGTAGAACGCGTGCTCGACCACGCCGTCGCGGATGATCAGGGTCAGCCGCTTGTAGAGCGTGAGCCCGCCGCTGTCGAACGTCGGTAGCCCGAGGGCGCCGGCGAGGCTGTGGGTGGGGTCGGAGAGCATCCGGAACGGCAGGTGGAGCCGCTCGACGACCTCGCGCTGGTAGTCGACGTCCTGGCTCGACAGGCCGAACACCTCGACCGCGCCTGCGGCGCGCAGGTCCTGGTGGTGGTCCCGGAAGCCGCAGGCCTCGGGGGTGCAGCCACGCGCGCCGGGGATCGAGTCCCAGCCGTCGGGCGGTTCGGTGCCCGGGCGCGCGGTGAGCGGGTAGGCGTAGATCACCGTCCGGCCCGGGCCGAGCGCGTCGAGGCGGACCGTCGCACCGTCGGTGGCCCGCAGCTCCACGGGCGGCACCGTCGTGCCGGGCAGGCGGGCGGCCGCTCCGTCGTCCTCCGGGACGGGCAGGTCGGGCGGCAGCTGGGATCCGGTCATCGTCGTCGGTGCCGTCGTCAGGGACGCAGGAGGCGCCCGTCGGGGTCGGTGGGGTCCCCGGCGAGCATCACGATCCCGTCGATGAACGACCAGACCACCCCGACCCCGAACAGGACCAGCACCAGCTGGGCGATCGCGATCCCGGTGTGGCCGGTGTAGAAGCGCCCGGTACCGAACGGCAGGAACAGCTGCAGGAGAGCCGCGATCACCTTGAGGCGGTCGGAGTAGGGGCGACCCGTGACCGGATCCCGCCCGTACGGGGCCTCCAGGTCGTAGCCGGCCTGTGCGGGGGCGGCCACCGTCGGCTGCGGCGCCATCGCGACGGTGGGTTGCTCCCGCGGGAGGTCGATGAAGAGCGGAGCGAGGTCCTCGGCCGTGCGGGCGGCGTAGGCGGCGCTCGTGCGCTCCTCGTACTCGGCGGCGTCGAGCCGGCCGGCGGCGTAGTGCTCGCCCAGCTCGCGGACCGCCGCCTCTCGCTCGACGTTGCCGATGCGCACCGATGGCGTGCTCACGCCATCGACGGTACCGCTCGCGGCCGGGGTCTGCGCGGAACGCGGCGTGTGCCCGCAGCGAGATTCTCCCGGTCCGGTGTCGATACGGGCGCACCCCGTTCGTAGTGGGGTGAGGATGCGGGGTGTGCCCGCCGACCAGGAGGAGGACCGGCATGGCGCGATACATGTTGTCCGTGCACAGCCGCGAGGGTGAGGTGCGCGAGCCGCTGACGGAGGAGGAGATGCAGCGGTCCCACGCACAACTCGGCGTCATCGAGCGGGAGATGGCAGCGGAGGGCGCGTGGGTGTTCTCCGCGCGCCTGCACGAGGCGGACACCGCCACGGTCGTGCACGTGTCCGGCGACGAGGTCCTGACCACCGATGGTCCGTTCGCCGAATCCAAGGACCACCTCGGCGGCTTCTACCTGATCGAGGCCGCCGACCTCGACGCCGCACTCGGCTGGGCGGCGAAGGTCACCGCGGCCATCAGGGTGCCGATCGAGGTCCGGCCGCTGGCCGGCTTCGCGGATGCACCACACGCCTGACAGGGCGGTCGACGCGCCCCTGATCGGCCGGATCTTCCGCGAGGAGTCCGGCCGGTCGGTCGCCGCCCTGATCGCGTTCTGCGGTGACATCGACGTCGCGGAGGACGCGGTGCAGGAGGCGTTCGCCATCGCGCTGCGCAGATGGCCCGAAGCCGGTGTGCCGCCCAATCCCGGCGGGTGGATCACCACGACCGCCCGCAAGCGCGCCATCGACCGGCTGCGCCGCGACGCTCGTGGCCGGGATCTGCTCGGTGAGGTTGCGGCACTCGCCGAACCGGACGGCCCGGAGGGGGGAGGGACGGTGCCCGACGACCGGCTGCGCCTCATCTTCACCTGCTGCCACCCGGCCCTGTCGGCCGAAGCGCGGGTCGCGCTCACCCTCCGGCTGCTCGGCGGCCTGTCGACCGCGGAGGTCGCCAGAGCCTTCCTGGTGGCCGAGCTGACGATGGCGCAACGCCTGGTCCGGACGAAACGCAAGATCAAGGCCGCCCGCATCCCCTACCGCGTGCCGGAGGACGAGGAGCTGCCGCAGCGGCTGCGATCCGTCCTGGCCGTCATCTACCTCGTCTACAACGCCGGGGTCCACAATGCCGGCATCGCCGGCCCGGGCCTGTGCGCGGAGGCGATCCGGCTCGCGCGGATCCTGAGCGAGCTCATGCCCGACGAGCCCGAGGTGGACGGCATGCTCGCGCTCGTCCTGCTGATCGAGTCCCGGCGCGCGTCGCGCACGCGCGCGACGGCTCCCTCGCGGTGCTGGACGAGCAGGACCGTTCCCGGTGGGACCGCGCCTTGATCGGGGAGGGGCAGGCCATCGTGCGCAGATGCCTGCGCCGGAACCGTCCCGGCCCGTACCAGATCCAGGCGGCGATCAACGCCGTGCACGCCGACGCGGCCACCGCCGAGCAGACCGACTGGCCGCAGATCCTCGGCCTGTACGACCAGCTGCTCGCCATGGCGCCCACCCCCGTCGTGGCTCTCAACCGGGCCGTCGCGGTCGGCGAGGTGCACGGCCCCGCCGTCGCGCTCGCCCTGGTCGACGAGCTCGACCTCGGCCACTACTACGCCTTCCACGCCACCCGGGCGGACCTGCTGCGCAGGCTGGGCCGCCACAGCGAGGCCGCGGTCGCCTACGGACGTGCGGCCACCATGGCACCGACCGAGGCCGAACGCGACTTCCTCAGGCTCGGCGGCAGGGGTAGAAGCTGAGACGGGTTCAGCGCTCGGCCGGTGTCGGCACCCGGCGTGACGCGAACGGGTCCGGTCCCGGCCGGTCGCCGGCGGCCAGCCTGCGCAGCCGGTCGAGGTAGTGGCGCCATCCGCCGTCGTGCGCGTCCGCGGCCGGTGCGGTCAGGCCGCGGTGCACGAGCTTCAGCAGCGTGCCGCCGTCGACCGTGGGCGTCAGGTCGATCTCGACCGTGGTCGAGCCAGGTGGGATCTCGACCTCCGGGCGTTCCCAGCCGTAGGTGAACACCACCCTCCGCCCGGGGACGAGCTCGACGTAGGTCCCGGAACAGGTGTCGCCGTTGGCGTGGGTCCACCTGATGGCGCCACCCGGGCGGGCGTCCAGGACGGCCTCCTCCGCCATCCACCTCACGAACTCCACCGGGTCGGTGAGCAGCTCGTAGACGATGTCCGCCGGCGCGGCGATCACCAGCTCCTGCACGACGAGCTTCACGGCGCCTGCCCGCCGGCGTCCGGGTTCCCCGCCTTCGCCTCGGCCGCGGCGGTCAGCGCCGCAGCGGCTCGGACCAGAAGTCGTCGAGGAACGACGCAACCTGGGCGATCCGCCCCAGATCGGCGCGGTACAGCCGCCGGTTCGCATCCACCCGCACGGTGACGAGCCCCGCCTCCCGCAGCTGCTTGAGGTGCTGGCTCGCGGCCGGCCGGGACAGGCCTGCCGCGTCTGCCAGCTCCGACGCCGGCCGCTCGCCGTCCCACACCAGGCGTAGCATCGTCCGCCGGCTCGGGTGCGCGATGGCGCGGATCGCCTCGTCCGACGGATCGTCCGACGGGCCGGCGGCGGGGGTCACGGCCTGCGGCCCATCGCCCCGAGCAGCCGGTCCTGCGGCGAGGCGTCGACCGGGACGGCGACGGCCGGCCCGACGATCCCGCCCGCCCGGCCGCGTTCGGGCATGTCCGGGAGGAACATCGCGGCGCACGCCTCGACGAGCTCGGCGTCCAGCGTGGGGTCCTGCCCGGTCGCGACGGCGAGGTCCCAGGTGTGCACCAGGTTGTCCATGAACGTGCCCGCCGTCGCCTCGGCGACCGACCACTCGAAGCCCAGCGGTGACGCGCACCGCAGGTCCCGCACGCCGGGGCGGGCGAGCGCCTCGAGCACCGCCGCCACACCGGCCCGGTAGTCATCCGGGGTCGCTCCCCGGCGGACGGACGGCGACTCTCCTGCAACGGCCGCGAGCAGGTAGTCGGTGGACCCCGTCATGTGGTCGATGAGGTCCTGCACGGACCACTCCGAACACGGTGTCGCGGCCGTGCGCTGCTCCGGGGAGACCGCGTCCATGATCGTGGACGCCCGGGCCGTCGCCCGCTGGAACAGCCTCACCGGGTCTGTGTCGTTCACGGGCCCTCCTGATTGCGGTGGAGCTTAATTAAGCCACCGCTGAACCGGCTCGTCAAGCCGCTAGCTGTGGAACAGGACGCTGCGGCAGGCGAGGTGCAGGGCGAGCCGTTCGTCCGGGTCCGTCAGTTCCACGCCGAGCAGCTCCTGCACCTTCGCCATCCGGGTGGCGACGGTGTTGCGGTGCACCCCGAGCACCGCGGCGGTCTCGGTGAGCGACGACTCGGCGTCGAGGTACGCGGTGAGGGTGGCGAGCAGGTCGCCCGGCCGGCCGCTGAGCGGTTCGAGCATCGAGCGGGCCGCCGGGAGGAACGTGTCGGTGCGGGTCCAGGCGAGCAGCAGCCTGCCCAGGCCCAGCCGGTCGACGTGCACGAAGTAGCCACCCGCCGAGCGGGTGGCGGCCAGCCGCGCCGCGTCGCCCGCCTCGCCGAGGGTGCGGGCGAGGCCGGTGGCCTCGCGGTACAACCGTCCCACCCCCATGGCGCTCGGCACGCTGGAGCGCAGCAGCCACTGCGCCCGGCGGGCCGCCGACGCGTGGCGGTGCAGCTCGGTGGCGGACGGCTCCTCGGCGAACGTCGTCCAGGCACCCCACCCCCGGCCCTGCTCGACGACCAGCGCGTGCAGGTGCGCCGTGTCGAACGCGCGCAGCACCTCGGGACGCATCGACACCGGGTCGACGGTGTCCGCGACGTCGATGCGGATGCGACGTGCCAGCCGTCGAGCTGCCACCCCGCGTCCAGAGCGCGGCGGCGGGTGCCCGGGTCCGGCTCGGCCGCCGCCTGCACGAGCTCGGCCAGCAGCGACATGCGCAGCCGCGCGTCGCGTTCGACGGCGAGCCGCTTCTCGGCGAGGCGCTGACCGACCGCACCGGCCGCCACACCCAGCGCGGCGCGCACCGCGGCCAGCTCGGCCGGGACCCCCGCGGGCACGGCCACCGCCAGCACGGTGGGTCTGCGCCCCGCCCCGACGGCCGGATGACCAGGGCGGCGGGGTCCGGGGGACCGGGGTCGGGCCCGGCCAGCCGGTCGCCCGCGCCGTCGAGCAGCCAGACCGGGCGTCGCCACGCGGCGGCCAGCTCGGCCACGAGCTCGTCGACGCCCCCGCCGGTGGCCGCGCACACCGCCGCCGTGGCGGTGACCAGCTCGGCCACCACCTGGGCGGGTTCGCGCAGCAGCCGGGTGGCCGTCATCGCGGCGGCGAGGGGATCGGCGGCGCGAGCACGGTGAGCCGCACGCGCTCGGCCAGCAGCCGGCTCGCCAGCCGCAGCGGGTCGTGGCCGGGCAGCAGCACCACCGCCGCGTCCGCCGCGGCGGCCCGACGCAGCAGCGCGTCCAGGTGCCAGTCCTCGCGGTCGCCGGACAGCCCGACGGCGAGCAGGGAGCCGGGGCTGCAGGACACGTCGGCCCGCAGGTCGGCGACCGTGCGCACGTCCCGCACGGAGACCGCGCCCGCACCGGTGGCGGGCGCGGCGAGCACCCGGACCCCGTCCCAGTCGGGGTGGTGCAGCAGTGCGCCCAACGCGAGACCGCTCACGGGGTGCTCCCCCACGGTTCCGGCAGCAGCACGGCATCGCAGTCGAGGCCGAACGCGTGCGGGTCGACGTGGCGCAGCCGCTCCGGAGAGGCCCGCCACCACGACGGGCCCGGCAGCGCCACCGCGAGGACGTCGTCGCCCAGCCGGAGGGCATCCACCGCGATCGGGGCGGCGGTGCGCCGGTCGAGCACGCACAGCAGGTCCGGGCAGCTCGCCACCGGCTCGCCGTCGTGGATCGCGAGCAGGTACTCGTTCTCCGCCTCGACGCGCAGCACGCCGCTGCTCTCGCGGGTGCTGCTCTCGTCGGCGCCGCTCTCGTCCACGATCGTCACGCCCGCCCGTCCGAAGGACGCCGACGGGTGCCGCGCGATCTCCACGATGCGGCCCGCGGCGAGCACCCGGCCGCCGAGGGCGTCGGCCACCTCGGCCGGAGCGGGCCGCACGAGCCGGGCGTGCGCGCGACCCAGCCGCAGCGCCCTGGCGAGGGTGCCGGTGCACGCGTCGGCGGCGACCACGGCCGGGCGGCACCGCGCGACGCGCCCTCCGGCCCACCCGCCGCCCTGGGCGACCACCGCGCGGGCCACCCGTTCCAGCGCCACCGGGTCGGCGTCGTCCACGAGCACGACCTGACCGCTCGCCTCCGCCAGCGCGTACGGCGTGAGCGGGTGGCCCGCGACGGCGCGGGAGAGCTGGTCGAGCCGGGGAAGTGCCCGGCCCATCAGGTCCGCGTCCACCAACGGCAACCCGAGCTCCCCCGCCGCCGCCACGGCGACCGCCCCGTTGAGCCCCGCCGCCTCGTACGGCATCAGCGCGGCCGGGACGACCCCGGTCCAGCGGGCCAGCGCACGCACCGCCCGCGTGATCTCGTGCCCGCTCGGCAGCTTCTCCGCGAACACGCGGGTGGCGCCGAGCATCCCGACCGCGACCACCGGCGCGTCGCCCAGGTCGGCCGGATCGTGCAGCTCCACGTCGCCCGCCGCCAACACCCGGCGCAGCCCGTGGCGCAGCGGCAGCGGGTCCCCACCGCCGCCCGAGCCGAGCAGCTGGAGCCCGACGACGAGCGGATCGACGTCGGCGGCTCCGAGCCGGACACCCGCCATCCGGGAATCGATCCCAGATCACCGACCACCCCCAACGGATCCGGCGTGCCACGGCTCGTCAGAACCAACTCAGCCGTGGAGGAAAGATGCGCCGCTTGCTCGTGTACGCCGGGTTGCTGCTGATCATCGGATCGGCCTGCGTCCTGGCCTCCCTCACCATGCGAGGCGGGGGGCCCACAACCCATCCGAATGAGATACGTGACTACCACGATCAATGGATGGCGGCCAACTGGCTGTTCGCCGCGGGTCTCCTCCTGACCATCCCGGGGTTCTGCCTGCGCCATGCATCTCGTGGGGAGGGCTCACCCTCGGCCAGGTCCTGGTCGACCGCCGCACACGCGGTCTTCTTCACCGGCTGCGTGCTGGGGCTGGCACTCGCTGCGTTGCGCCTCGGTTTCGGCAGCATCGGTGATGTGGAGATCGACCGGAGTCTGCTGTGGATGGTGCGGGGCACGAACAACGCCCTCTTCGTGGGGGTCTCTGTGGTCTTCGGCCTCGGGTTCGTTCTCGACGCCGTATTTCTCTGGTCCGACGACGGGTTCGGGCCTGCCCCGGCGATGGCGATCGTCGCTGGTCTCGGGCTCATCGGGCTGGCCGTGATCGACGCCGTGATCGACGACGTGATCGCTGCATGGGCGCCGTTCGCCTCGCTGGTGGTACTCGGCTTCTCGTTGCTGGCGCGTGCCCTCGACGGCAGCTCCACCGGCTCTTTCACGGCACCGTGACGGCGTCCTCCACCGGACGGAACTCCTCGGTGAGGCCGAAGCAGGCCGGACCGAAGACGGCGAGCGCCTCCGGCGTGCGCATGATGTCCGGCGTCGAGATGCCGATCACGACGACGCGCTGGCCGTACCGCAGGGTCTCGGTGGTGATCGGCTCGCCCGACTCGGCCTCCAGCACGCAGATCAGGTCCGGGACGATGCAGCGGACCACCCCGTCGACCTCGGCGACCAGCGTCTCGTTCTGGAACTCCGTGCGCAGGGTCGATGTGCCGTCGAAGGAGACGAAGCGGGCCCTGCCGCGGGCGAACCCGTCCACCGTGCGGCGCTCGACGTCGGCGACCTTGCCCGCGAACAGCACGCGCAGGTGCCGGTACAGGGTGGGGGCGAGCACCTCGGTGAGCGCCGAGATCGGGTCCCGCAGCTGCTCCCTCGCCTGCCGCAACGATTTCCCGACCGCGAGGCCGAGTGAGAGCGTGCGCGGGATCGCCGTGCGCTTGACGTCGGCGCCCGACATCGCGTAGTCGGCGATCAGCGCCGCCCCGCCCATCCGGATCGTCGCGCCGCGCGCGAGCCACTCCATGCGCTTGTTGTCCGGGCCGGTGTCGATCGTGACGGTCTCGCCGTGGTCGCCGGAGACGACCATCGGCGACCCGGGCACGCCGTAGACGCCGAACGTCTCCATCTGCAGCTCGGGGAACGCCCGGCCCATCCCGTCGGCGTCCACCACCGGTAGCCCGGCGGTGGCGGCCACCACCAGCGGGATCATCGAGTTGATCCCGCCGCACTCGATCGGCATCGTGGCGTCGGCCCGCCGGCCGAGGTGCCTCTCCAGGGTGCGCAGCGCCCGCACCGCCTCGTCGCCGCGGGGGATCTTCTCCACCATCACGGTCGGCGCGCCCATCATCGCCGTCGGGATCACGAACGCGTCGTCGGCGACCTCGCCGGGGTCGAGCACGGTCACCGGGCCGTGCTCGCGCATCGCGGCCTCGACCATCAGCCTGCCGACGTGCGGGTCACCGCCCCCACCGGTGCCCAGCAGCGCGGCTCCGCGGGCGAGGTCGGGCAGGTCCTCCGGCCCCAGCTGCCACGTCATGGGCGCTCCCGGGCGTCGAAGCGGACGGGGTCGGTGTCGTAGCCGAAGTAGCGCGGGCCGACCAGCGCGATCCCGCCGGGGGAGTGCCAGCGCTCGTCGGTGGGGGCGGCCACCACCGTGACGCGGTGGCCGAAGCGCAGTGCCTCGGTGGTGACGGGCTCGCCGGTGTCGGAGTCGAGCACGATGATCAGGTCCGGCGTGGTGACCTGCACGACGCCGTTGCGCACCGCCATCAGGTGCTCGTTCTGGAACTCCAGCGTGAGCTCGCCCGCCGAGCCGGAGACGATCGCCGTGCCGCGGGCGAAGCCGGTCACGGTGCGGCGGGCGACGTCGGTGACCTTGCCGGCGTGCACCACCCGCCCGCCCAGCTCGGCGGCCACCGCGGCCACGGCGTCGCCGTGCTCGGCGCGCACCCCGGCGAGCCGGTGGCCGATCCGCGTGCAGAGGCTCAGCGTGCCGGGCACGAGCGCGTCGCGGGCCTGGCCGCCGCTCATCACGTAGTTGGAGATGATCGAGGCGCACCCCATCGTGATCGTCAGCGAGCGGGCGAGCGCCTCCGCCGCATGGTTGTCCACCGTGTTCAGCACGCCGACGTTGCCCTTCTCGTCGGCGATCGACATCGGGGTGCACCCGATCCCCGACAGCGTCGGCAACACCATCTGCAGCTCGGGGAACGCGCGGCCCATCCCGTCGCCGTCGACGACAGGCAGGCCCAGCTGCGCCGCCGCCACCAGCGGGAACGTGGAGTTGACCCCACCGGCCTCGATGCAGGCGATGTGCGTCGGGGTGACACCGAGGTAGCCGGCCAGCGCGGCGACCGTGGCACCGATCCGCTCGGTCGAGGGCGTCTTCTCCACCATCACCGTGGGCGCGCCCATCATCGCGACCGGGAACACGGTGGCGTCGGCCGGCAGGTCCTGCGGCGCGACGAGCGGGACGGGCCCGTGCTCGCGCAGGGCCTGCGTGGCGAGCAGCCGCCCGATGTACGGGTCGCCGCCGCCACCGGTGCCGAGCACGGCGGCACCGCGGGCGAGCGCCTCCACGTCGTCCACCCCGATCGTCGCGAGCACGGCGGTCATGCGCCCCGCCCCGCTGCCTGCTCGATCCGCAGGTCCCCGACGGCCTTGCAGCGGATCCGGGTGGCATTGCCGGGCAGGTAGGGGATCGGCACCTCGTCGAAGTCGACGATCTCGACGGTCGCCGGATCCGCGCCTGCCACCACCGCGCGGTCCACGGCCTCCTGGCGGGCCTCGTCGACCGCGGCGTCGCGCCGGCCCGGCGCGATCGCGAACACGCGGTCGACCTCGCCGCCGACCTGCGCGATCGCCGCGCCGATCGCGTTGGCCACCGCGAAGTGCTCCGGCCGGTGCACCGCGGCGAGGCCGGGGAACGAGTCCGGCAGCAGCACCGAACCGCCACCGACGGCGACCACCGGGAGCGGGTCGGCGGAGATCCGCATCCGGTCCACGACGTCGGCGACGTCGGTGGCGATCCGTTCGAGGGCGGCCTCGACGTCGGCCCGGCCGAGGCCGGCGACCAGGGAGCCGTCGCCGATCTCCACGCGGCCCGCAGCGACGGCGACGTCGGTGGCGGTCAGCACGTCGCCGCCGAACACCAGCGCCTGCTCCGTGAGCCGGTAGCCTACCGAGTCGGGCCCGACGGTCGTGTCGGTGCCGGAGCCACGCACCAGGCTGCCACCGCCGATCCCGACCGACAGCACGTCGGGCATGCGGAAGTTCGTGCGGATCCCGGCCACGCTGACCTCGACCGTGGCCTCGCGCGGGAACCCGCCGGTGAGCACGCCGACATCGGTGGTGGTGCCGCCCACGTCCACCACGGCGCACGTCCCGAGCCCGGACAGCACCGCGGCGCCGCGCATCGAGTTGGTCGGGCCGGACGCGAACGTCGCCACCGGGTACCGGCGGGCGAACTCGACGTCCATCAGCGTGCCGTCGTTCTGGCTGAGGTAGAGCGGGGCCGTGATGCCGTGATGCCGTGACCGGCGACGGAGGCGGCGAGCCCGTCGACGATGCTTGCGGCCAGTTCCCGCAGCGCCGCGTTGATGATCGTGGCGTTCTCGCGTTCGAGCAGGCCCACGCGGCCGATCTCGTGCGAGAGCGACACCGGGACGTCCGGGCCGAGCACGCCTGCGAGCACCTCCGCGGCCCGCACCTCGAACTCGGTGTTGACCGGTGAGAACACCGACGAGATCGCCACCGAGCGCACCCCGTTCGCGGCCATGTCGGCGGCGTGGCG
The DNA here is from genome assembly GCA_001942185.1 of Pseudonocardia sp. CNS-004. Classification (GTDB taxonomy): domain Bacteria; phylum Actinomycetota; class Actinomycetes; order Mycobacteriales; family Pseudonocardiaceae; genus Pseudonocardia. Next base: position 16,316 of record MKJV01000132.1, on the reverse strand, counting down.
GCGCAGCTCGTCCTCGTCGAGCGGGGAGATCGGGCGACCGTCGAACTCGTGGCCGCCGTGGGCGAGGTAGCCGCGCCCGGCGATCGCGTCGACCAGCCGACCCGGCCAGTCGACCATCGGCGGCAGCGACGCGGTGGCCGGGAGCCCGAGCCGCAGGGCCGCGGTCGGGGCCAGGTCACGGGCCTGCACCAGTGCATTGATGAAGTGGGTCGTGCCGATCATCACGGCCTGTACGTCTGCGGGCGGGAACGGGTGCTGCGACTGCAGCCCGTCCAGCGCCGTGACGATGCCGGAGGTGACGTCGGAGGTGGTGGCCGCCTTGACCGCGGCGAGCACCCGGTCGCCGTCCATGAGCACCGCGTCGGTGTTGGTGCCCCCGACGTCGATCCCGATCCGCATTCAGATGCTCTCCTTCTGCTCGACGGGGTCGTAGCTGTCGACCGTGCGGCTGACCCCGACGCCGCGGACCATGCCGAGCTTGCCCGCCACGACGTAGAGCACGAACGCGGCGACCAGCGAGTTGATGCTGGGCAGACCCCAGGCCCCGAAGTAGCCGATCAGCGCGGCGACCACCCAGATGACCAGCGTGGCGGGCACCCACGTCGGCGCGGTCTCCGGCACACCGCCCGCGGCGCGGGAGCGTTCCAGCTCGGGCCGCCACTGCTTCACGACGAAGTACTCCGCGACCATGATCCCGGCGATCGGCGGGAAGGCCACGCCGAGCACGGTGAGGAAGCCGATGAAGGTGTCGAGGATGCCGCCCGCGGCGAGCACGCTCCCGACCACACCGAGCACCAGGGTGACGACCGCCCGGTTGACGTGCTTGCCGAACACCGTGCCGACGAAGTTCACCACGCCGAGGCCGGAGCTGTAGAGGTTCCAGTCGTTGATCTTCAGCGTGCCCAGGATGATCACCAGCGTGCCGACCCAGCCCACCGAGGACGTCACGATCGTGATGATGTCGTCGGAACGGATGGCGAGGGCCAGCAGCACACCGGACAACCCGATCAGGTACTCACCGAGGGTGAAGCCGACGACCGTCTGCTTGACCACGTCCGCCGAGGTGCGGTTGAACCGCGTCAGATCCGGGGTGATGACCGCGCCGACGATGAAGCCGCCCGCGACGAGCGTGGTGCCCTCCAGCAGCGACAGGCTCGGCCCTGCCGGTGCCGACGCGACGAGCGTGCCCAGGTCGTGGCGCAGGAGCTCGCTACCGATCGACCACGCCACGAGCACGATGAACGACGGCACCGTCAGGTAGGCCACCCACTTCATCGACGCGAAACCCCACAGCACGATGAAGGTGACCGCGAGCCCGAACAGCAGCGACCACACCCACAGCGGCAGCACCCCGATCAGGCTCACCAGCCCCTCGGCCGAGACGCCCGACTGGATGCCGAACCAGCCGATCAGCGAGATCCCGATCGCGACACCGACCACGGCGCTGCCACCGTGGCCGAAGCCGGTCCAGCGGGTGAGCATCGAGGTCTGCATGCCCTCCCGGCAGCCGATGATCCCGACGCCGATCGAGACGAGCTCGAGGATCACCGCGCCGAACGTGAACGCGAGGAACGCGTCCCAGAAGCCCATCCCGAACCCGAGCGTGGAACCCAGCAGGAACTGGCTGAGCGCCGAGACCTGGCCGAACCGCTGCACCGCGACGGTCCACCAGGAGTAGCGGGCCGCCACCGGGACCCGGGTGAGTGCGTAGTCGTCGACTCCTACGTGCCCAGCCATGGCGCCTCCTCGACCGTTTGGAGAAACGTAGGTGCTGGTCAGGACGGCGTCACGGGGCTGGTTGCCCCGTCGACCGGCAAGATTGTGCAGAGTGCACTGGTGCGCACTCGTCATACAAGTGGACTACGGTAGTGGTCCGTGACCGGTATGCGCTTCGGAATCTTCGTTCCCCAAGGCTGGCGACACGACCTCGTCGGCGTCGACGCCAAGGACCAGTGGCCCACCATGAAGGCCCTCGCCCAGCGTGCCGACGCCGGGCCGTGGGAGTCGATCTGGGTCTTCGACCACTTCCACACCGTCCCCGCACCCACCGAGGAAGCCACGCACGAGGCCTGGACGCTCATGTCGGCGCTCGGCGCCGTCACCGAGCGCGTGCGGCTCGGCCAGATGTGCACGTGCATGAGCTACCGCAACCCCGTCTACCTCGCGAAGGTCGCCGCCACCTGCGACCACGTCTCCGGCGGCCGCATCGAGATGGGCATCGGCGCAGGCTGGTACGAGCACGAGTGGCGCGCCTACGGCTACGGCTTCCCGGTCGCCCGGGAGCGGCTGCGGATGCTCGACGAGGGCGTGCAGATCATGCGGCAGGCCTGGACCGAGGGCAAAGCGTCCCTCGACGGCAAGCACTACCAGGTGGACGGCGCGATCGTCCGCCCGCTGCCGCTGCAGGAGGGCGGCATCCCGCTGTGGATCGCGGGTGGCGGCGAGAAGGTCACCCTCAAGATCGCCGCGAAGTACGCCCAGTACACCAACTTCATCGGCACCGCCGAGATCTTCTCCCGCAAGTCGGAGATCCTGAAGGGCCACTGCGACACGGTCGGCACCGACTACGACGCGATCACCCGCACGGCCAACTTCAGCGTCTTCATCGGCGAGACCGAGGCCGAGGTGCAGAAGCGGATCGACGCCGCCAGGGCCCGCCTCGAGCCCTACGTCGGCGCCGAGAAGGCCGAGAGCTCCGTCGCGCAGTGGACGCTGAACGGGGACAGCCCCACGGTCGGCACGCCCGCCCAGATCGTGGAGAAGCTCGGGAAGTTCCGCGAGCTCGGCCTGACCTACGGGATCTTCAACTTCCACGAGTCGGCCTACGACCAGTCGGGCATCGAGCTCTTCGAACGCGAGGTGATCCCCGCGCTGCGGTGAGGCCCAGACGTTCAGGAAAGCCACGTTGCTGTCCCCCAGGTTCAGGAACGTGGCTTTCCTGAACTTCCGGGGCGCGTCGGCCGCCCACCGCCGCCCGCCCGGGAGAGGATGAGCGCGTGGGAGCGCGGCCGGGTGACGTCGTCGAGGCCTTCCTGCACCACCTCGCCGTCGAGCGGGGGAGTGCGGTCAACACGCTCGCCGCGTACCGCTCCGACCTCGCCCGCTACCTCGACCACCTTCACGGTCGCGGCCTCGACGACCTGGCCGCGGTCCGGGAGGCCGACGTCGCGGCGTTCGTCCCGGCGCTGCGCAGCCCGCCGCTGAACCTGGCGGCGTCGTCGGCGGCGCGGGCGCTGGCCGCGGTGCGCGGGCTGCACCGGTTCGCGTTGCGCGACGACCTCGTGCCCGTGGACGTCGCCCGGGACGTCACGCCGCCCGCGTTGCCGGCGAAGCTGCCGCGGGCGCTGTCGGTGGACCAGGTGGAGCAGCTGCTCGCCGGCTGCATCGGCGACGGCCCCGGTGCCCTGCGCGACCGGGCGCTGCTGGAGTTGCTGTACTCCACGGCGCCCGCATCTCCGAGGCGGTCGGGGTCGACCTCGACGACCTCGACCCGTCCGCTCGCACCGTGCTGTTGCGGGGCAAGGGGGGCAAGCAGCGCGTGGCGCCGGTCGGGCGCCCGGCGCTCGCCGCCGTCGACGCGTACCTGGTGCGGGCCCGCCCGGGGCTCGCCACCAAGGGGCGGGGAGGCCCGGCGCTGCTGCTCAACGCGCGCGGTGGACGGCTGTCGCGGCAGAGCGCCTGGCACGTCCTGAGGGGTGCGGCCGAGGCCTCCGGGCTCACCGCAGAGGTCTCCCCGCACACGCTGCGGCACTGCTTCGCCACGCACCTGCTCGCGGGCGGCGCGGACGTCCGGGTGGTGCAGGAGCTGCTCGGTCACGCCTCGGTGAGCACGACGCAGGTCTACACCCACGTCACGGTCGACACGCTGCGCGAGGTCTATGCGACGAGCCACCCGCGCGCGCTGCGCTGAGAGCGCGACTCGCGTGCCTCGAGACCCCGACTCGCGAGGGCACCCCGACACGCCCACGGACGGTGCCGATCGCCAGCGCAGCGTCATCGGCCGGTAACGTTGTGGCCAGGTCGGCGACATCCGGCCGATTGGTCGGCCGACACGCGGCGGGGTGCGTTGGCGGTCGTCTGCCTGGACTCCTACCCTGCGGTGATCGGCCCCTCCCGGGTCGCCCGCCAGAGACCGGAGACCGCATGGACACGCCGCGGCCCTTCACTCCCCGCCCGGAGCCGCTCGACGAGGAACCGTATGGCGAGGAACCGTATGGCGACGACGAGGGTGGCGCGGTGGATGCCGCCGCCTCGATGGGGAGACACCGCTTGATGGTTCCGGAACCGGCTCCGCTGACCGAACACGGCCCGGCTCGGGTCATCGCGGTCGCGAACCAGAAGGGCGGCGTCGGCAAGACGACGTCGACGATAAACCTCGGCGCGGCGCTCGCCGAGTACGGGCGCAGGGTGCTGCTGGTCGACTTCGACCCGCAGGGCGCCCTCTCGGTCGGCCTCGGGGTGCAGGCGCACGAGCTGGAGACCACGATCTACAACCTGCTGATGGAGCGGGGAGCGGAGATCGACGAGGTCATCCGGCCCACGGGCGTCGAGGGGATGGACCTGCTGCCCAGCAACATCGACCTGTCCGCCGCCGAGGTGCAGCTCGTCACCGAGGTGGGGCGCGAGCAGGCGCTCGGACGTGCGATCAAGCCGGTGCTCGACCAGTACGACGTCATCCTCATCGACTGCCAGCCGTCGCTCGGCCTGCTCACGATCAACGCGCTGGCCTGCGCCGACTCCATCCTCATCCCGTTGGCCTGCGAGTTCTTCTCGCTGCGCGGGGTCGCGTTGCTGATGGACACCATCGACAAGGTGCAGCAGCGGCTCAACCCGGACCTCGAGATCCTCGGCATCCTCGCCACGATGTTCGACCCGCGCACCCTGCACACCAAGGAGGTGCGCCAGCGCGTGATCGAGGCGTTCGGCGAGCTCGTGTTCGAGGCCGTGATCAACCGGACGGTGCGTTTCCCCGAGACCACCGTGGCCGGCGAGCCGATCACGACCTGGGCGCCGACGTCGAACGGGGCGAAATCGTACCGACTGCTGGCCCGCGAGGTCCTGGCGCGGTGAGCGCGTGACCGTTGTCGACGACGACGCGCAGGTGGTGGCACCGGCGCGCCCGCGCTTCCAGGTGCGGCTGCACAACTTCGAGGGTCCGTTCGACCTGTTGCTGCAGCTCATCGGCAAGCACGAGCTCGACATCACCGAGATGGCGCTGCACACCGTCACCGACGACTTCATCGCCCACCTCGCCGCGCTGGGTGACGACGCCGACCTGGACGAGACCACCGAGTTCCTGGTGATCGCCGCCACGCTCCTGGACCTGAAGGCGGCCCGGCTGCTGCCGAATGCCGAGGTGGAGGACGCCGAGGACCTGGCGCTGCTGGAGGCGCGTGACCTGCTGTTCGCGCGGCTGCTGCAGTACCGCGCCTACAAGCAGGTGGCGGGGCTGTTCGTCGAGCTGGAGGCGGGGGCGCAGCGGCGCTTCCCCCGGTCGGTTGCGCTCGAGGAGCGGTTCTCGGCGCTCCTGCCCGAGGTGCTGCTCGGGGTCGACCCGGAGACGTTCGCCGAACTCGCCGCCTCGGTGTTCCGGCCGAAGCCACCGCCGACCGTCGGGATCGACCACCTGCACGCCGTGCAGGTGTCGGTGGCCGAGCACGCCGCGATCCTGCGGGAGCGGCTGGCCGAGCTGGGTTCGGCCACGTTCGCCGAGCTCACCGCCGACTGCGCGAGCCCGCTCGAGGTCGTGGCCCGCTTCCTCGCGGTGCTCGACCTGTTCCGCGGCGCGGTCATCGACCTGCAGCAGCCGGAACCGTTCGGTGAGTTGACAGTACGCTGGACACCGTCCGCTCAGGATCGACCCGAGCAGACCCCCACCACCCATGACTGAAACCCCCTCGGATCTCGCCGCCGCCGTGCTCGGTCTCGTGCCCGACGCGCCGGACACCGGCGAGCTCGAGAACGACCCGCCCGTCGACGAGCTCGCGACGACACCGCGCTCGACGCGGCGTTGGAGGCGCTGCTGCTGGTGGTCGACGCCCCCACCGAGGAGGAGACGCTCGCGCAGGCACTCGACCAGCCGGTCGCCAGTGCGGGAGGCGGTGCACCGCCTCTCCGCCGCGTACACAGCGGAGCATCGGGGCATCGACCTGCGGCGCGCGGGCGGCGGGTGGCGCTTCTACACCCGCGACGCCTACGCCCACTACGTCGAGCGTCTCCTGCTCGACGGCCAGCGGGCCCGGCTCACCCGCGCGGCCCTCGAGACGCTCGCCGTGGTGGCCTACCGGCAGCCGGTCACGCGAGCCCGCGTGTCGGCCGTCCGCGGCGTCAACTGCGACGGCGTCCTGCGCACCCTGCTCACCCGCGGCCTCGTGCAGGAGGCCGGCGTCGACCCTGCCACGCAGGGCACGTTGTTCTGCACCACCGAGCTGTTCCTGGAGCGGCTGGGGCTCTCGTCGCTCGACGAGCTGCCCCCGCTGGCCCCGTTGCTTCCCGACGTCGACGCAATCGACGAAATGTGAAAAAGACGTGAGAACACCCCTGATGAATGAGATGACCACAGGTGCGCGGCCCGACGGCGTCCGCCTGCAGAAGGTGCTGGCCCAGGCCGGCGTCGCGTCCCGGCGAGCCGCCGAGGAGATGATCGCGGCCGGCCGCGTGAGCGTCGACGGCAAGGTCGTGCGCGAGATGGGACGCCGGATCGACCCCGACACCGCGGTGGTGCACGTCGACGGCTCCCGCATCGTCCTGCAGGACGATCTCGTGCACCTCGCCCTGAACAAGCCGCGCGGCATCCTCTCCACGATGCACGACGACCGCGGCCGCCCCTGCGTCGGCGACCTGGTCGTCGAGCGCGGCATCGTCGACGAGCACTTCACCGGCTCGCCGCGGGCACGGCTGTTCCACGTCGGACGCCTCGACGCCGACACCGAGGGCCTGCTGCTGCTCACCAACGACGGCGAGCTGGGCCACCGGCTGATGCACCCGTCGTACGAGATCGAGAAGACCTACCTGGCCGAGGTCATCGGGCAGGTGGCGCGCGACCTGGGCAAGCGGCTGCGCGACGGCGTCGAGCTGGACGACGGCCCGGTGCAGGTGCACTCGTTCAAGCTGGTCGACTCCACACCGGGGCGGTCGCTGGTGGAGCTCGTGATCCACGAGGGTCGCAAGCACGTGGTGCGCAGGCTGCTCGACGAGGTCGGCACCCGGTCCAGCGGCTGGTGCGCACCGCCATCGGTGACGTGCGCCTCGGCGACCAGCGGCCCGGGCGGTTCCGGCCGCTCACCCGGCCCGAGGTCGGCTCGCTCTACCGCTCGGTCGGCATGTAGTGGCGGTGCGCGCGATCCGGGGCGCCATCCAGGTGGACGGCGACTCCCGCGACGAGATCCTCAAGGGTTCGGCAGAGCTCGTCACCGCGTCCTGGAGCGCAACGCGCTCACCAGCGACGACATCATCTCCATCCTCTTCACGGCCACCCCGGACCTCACCGCCGAGTTCCCGGCCTACGCCGCGCGGCTGCTCGGCCTCACCGACGTGCCGCTGATGTGCGCCACCGAGATCGCGGTGCCGGGCGCGCTGCCCCGCACGTTGCGGCTGCTCGCCCACGTCGACACCCCGCGGGCCCGGTCCGAGCTGCGCCACGTCTACCTGCGGGGAGCCGCCGCCCTGCGCACCGACCTGCCCCAATGACCACGCCGTGAGTGGCAACGAGTGCCATAGCACTCGTTGCCACTCACGACCAGGGCGGAGCCTGACGTGGGCGACAAGGCATGATGGTTCGCGGCCCGCGGACGGCGCGCGGCAGAACGGGCCGGCGCGGCCCGATGACAAGGGGGCTTGCCGGTGACCGGGCGGCTGCACGGGGTCGTGGCGATGGACGGGCCGTCGGGCACGGGGAAGTCGACCGTGTCCCGGCGACTGGCCGCTGCGTGCGGTGCTGCCTACCTCGACACCGGCGGGATGTACCGGGCGCCACCCTCGCGGTGTTGCGCGCCGGGCTCGACGGCACCGAGGCCGACGCCGAGAAGGTCGCGGTGGACGCGGTGACCGACCTGGAGTCGGTCACCGATCCGGCGGCCCCCGCCACCCTCCTCGCGGGTGAGGACGTCGAGGCCGAGATCCGCGGCGCCGCCGTCACGGGTGCGGTGTCAGCGGTGTCGGCCGTTCCGGCGGTGCGCACGGCACTCGTGGAACGCCAGCGCGCTCTTATCGAGAAGGCGGTCGCCGCCCACGGCGGGATCGTCGTCGAGGGGCGGGACATCGGCAGCGTCGTGGTCCCCGACGCCCCGCTGAAGGTCTACCTCACCGCATCCGAGGAGATCCGCGCCGCGCGCCGGGAGGCCCAGGACCGCAAGGCCGGCAGGGCCGCCGACCACCGCACGGTGCTCGCCGACGTCCGCCGTCGCGACCGGCTCGACTCCACCCGCAAGACCTCGCCGCTGCACGCCGCACCCGACGCACTGGTGCTTGACACCGATCACCTGTCGGTCGACGACGTGCTGACCGAGCTGATGCGGCTGGTGGAGGACCGCGGGATGGTGACGTGAGTTCGCCCGACCTGCCGTCCGACGCGTGGCCCTGGCTGCACGATCGGGGGCGCTGGCTCGCGTCCTGGATGTTCCGGCCGTTCTACCGGGTGCACACCCACCACCTGGACCGGATCCCGGCGGGCGGACCGGTCGTCGTCATCGCCAACCACAGCGCGAACGTCGACGGACCGCTGTTGTTCGGACTACTCGGGCGCGCGCGGTGTTCTGGGTGAAGCAGGAGATGTTCATCGGCGCAGCCGGCTGGGGTCTGCGGCGCATCGGGCAGCTGCCCGTACGTCGCGGCGAGGCCGACCGGCGGCCGTTGACGGCGGCCACGGCGGTGTTGCGCGGCGGCGGTCTCGTCGGGGTGTTCCCGGAGGGCACGCGCGGCAGCGGCGACGTCGCGGCGGCGCAGCACGGCGCAGCATGGCTTGCCCGCACGAGCGGTGCCGTGGTGCTGCCGGTCGTGTCCCGGGGCACCCGGCGTCCCGAGGGGGCGAGGCGCCGGTGGCGACCGCGCGTCGACGTCGTGGTGGGGGAGCCGCTGACCATCCCCGCCGGGGGCGGGCGCACGGGACTGGCCGCTGCCACCGAGACCCTGCGGGCCGAGCTGGCCGGCATGGTCCGCGAACTTGATGAGTTACGGAGCAGGACGTGAACGGAACCACCGACGATCGCGCCGCGATGGCCGCGCTCGGGATCGACCCCGACGACTTCGAGTCCCCCGACGGCCCGGAAGGGGCGTACGAGGACGTCGAGGCGACCCCACCGGCGCCGGTGCTGGCCGTCGTCGGGCGGCCGAACGTCGGCAAGTCGACGCTGGTCAACAGGATGCTCGGGCGCCGCGAAGGGGTGGTGCAGGACATTCCCGGCGTCACCCGCGACCGCGTCGCCTACGACGCCCTGTGGAACGGGCGGCGCTTCACGCTCGTCGACACGGGCGGCTGGGAGCCCGACGCCACCGGCCTGCAGGCCGCGGTCGCGGCCCAGGCCGACCTCGCGATGCGCACCGCCGACGCCGTGCTCCTCGTCGTCGACGCGAGCGTCGGAGCCACGGCCACCGACGAGGCGGTGGCGCGCGTGCTGCGCCGCTCGGACCGCCCGGTGCTGCTCGCCGCCACGAAGGTCGACGACGACCGGCTCACCTCCGACACCGCCGCGCTCTGGCGGCTCGGGCTGGGGGAGCCGCACCCCGTCAGCGGCCTGCACGGGCGCGGCTCCGGCGACCTGCTGGACGCGATCCTCGAGCGCTGCCGGAAACCCCGCGCGACGACTTCGGCGCCGCGGGCTCCGGGCCGCGGCGCGTCGCGCTCGTCGGCAAGCCGAACGTCGGCAAGTCGAGCCTGCTCAACCGGGTGTCCGGCGAGCAGCGCTCCGTGGTGCACGACGTCGCGGGCACCACCGTCGATCCGGTCGACTCGCTCGTCGAGCTCGACGGCGAGGTGTGGCGGTTCGTCGACACGGCGGGCCTGCGCAAGCGTGTGCAGACCGCGAGCGGCATGGAGTACTACGCCAGCCTCCGCACCCGCGCCGCGATCGAGGCCGCCGAGGTGGCCGTCGTGCTGATCGACGCGAGTGAGCCGATCGCCGAGCAGGACCAGCGCGTGATCTCCATGGTGGAGGAGGCGGGCCGGGCACTCGTGCTGGTGTTCAACAAGTGGGACCTGGTCGACGAGGACCGCCGCCACGCGATGAAGCGCGAGCTGGAACGCGACCTCGTGCGCGTGCCGTGGGCCGAGCGGGTCAACGTCTCGGCGCTCACCGGCCGGGCCGTCGCGAAGGTCGCGCCCGCGCTGCGCACCGCGCTCGCGTCCTGGGACCAGCGGATCCCGACCGGCCGGCTCAACGGCTGGCTCTCGGACGTCATCGCGGCCACCCCGCCGCCGGTGCGCGGCGGCAAGCAGCCACGGGTGCTGTTCGCCACCCAGGCCCAGACCCGCCCGCCCACGTTCGTCATGTTCTCCACCGGCTTCCTGGCGGCCGGGTACCGGCGGTTCCTCGAACGGCGCCTGCGCGAGGAGTTCGGGTTCACCGGATCGCCGGTGCGCATCTCCGTCCGGGTGCGGGAGAAGCGCAGCAGAAAGGGCTGATCGGCCGTCCGCGTTACCCTCGTCGGGTGACGGTCCGGGTCGTGCTCGCCGATGACGAGCCCCTGATGCGGGCCGGGCTGCGCACGGTGCTGGAGGCCGGCGGCACGGTGGAGGTCGTCGGGCAGGCGGCCGACGGTGCCTCGATGCTCGCCGCCGTCGACGCGCACCGGCCGGACGTCGTGCTGGTGGACGTGCAGATGCCGGGCGTCGGTGGGCTGGAGGCGTTGCGGGTGTTGTGCGCCCGCCCGGACGCGCCGCCCGCGGCCGTGCTCACGACGTTCGACCTCGACGACTACGTCGCGGAGGCGCTGCGGCTGGGCGTGCAGGGGTTCCTGCTGAAGGACGCCGACCCCGACACGCTGGTCCGCGCCGTGCTCGACCTGGCGGCGGGCGGCGCGGTGCTCGACCCGCGGATCACGGCGCGGCTGCTGCCCCGGCTCGCCGCGGGGTCCGCCCGCGCGGGCGCGTCGCGGCTCGCCGATCTGACGTCGCGGGAGCTGCAGGTGCTGCGCGGGCTCGCGGCGGGCGAGTCCAATGCGGTCATCGGCGAGCGGCTCGGCCTCGCCGAGGCCACCGTCAAGAAGTACGTGTCAGCGCTGCTGATCAAGCTCGGCGCCGGGAACCGCGTCCAGGCCGCGTTGCTGGCACAGGATGGGGACTGCCGTGACCATGATCCGGATCCGGATGCGTGCCAGGATCCCGGCGCGCAGGCTGATCGTCGAGGCGGCCGCCGTCGGCCTCCCGGCGATCGCGGTGCTGCTCGGGGTCCCGCCGTTCGGGTGGTCGGTCGCCGCCGCCCTCGTGGCGTGCGCGCTGCTGCCGCTGCGGCACGTCTGGCCCCCGCTGGGCCTGCTCGGATCGTTCTGGGCGATCGCGGGAGGGCTGGGCTGGCCGCCTGCGATCGTCGCCCTCTACACGCTCGGGCGGCGCTGCCGCGGTGTCGGCACCCTCGTACCGTGGCTCGTGGCGACCCTCGCCGTTGCGGTCACACCGGTGCTGCTCACACAGGCCCTCGACGCCGGCCGCATCGTCCTCACGATCGCGTTCGTCGCGCTGTACGCAGGTGCCCCGGCCGCGCTCGGGTTGTTGGTGAGCACCCGGGCCCGGCTCACCGAGAGCCTCCTGCAGCTCGAACGCGCCCGCGAGGATGCGCTCGCCGCGTCCCGGGACGCCGCGCGGGCACAGGAGCGGGCCCGGATCGGCCGGGAGATCCACGACGCCGTGGGCCACCACGCCACGCTCATCGCGGTGGGTGCCGCTGCTATCGCCGCCTCCACCGCCGAGGAGGAGACCCGGCAGGGCGCGGAGCAGCTGCGCGGGCTGGCCAAGCGCGCGCTCGCGGAGATGCGCGCCGCCCTCGGCCTGCTCGACGGCAGCGAGCACGTCGCGGGCCTTGCCGAGGTCTCCGCGCTCGTGGCGGGCTCCTGCGCGGCGGGGGTGCGCGTCGACCTCGACGAGCGCGGTGACCCCGTCGAGGTCGCGCCCGGCACCGGCCGTGCCGTCTACCGGGTCGTGCAGGAGTCGCTCACCAACGCCGCCCGGCACGCCGCAGGTGCGCAGGTCGGGGTCCACCTGCGCTGGCTGCCGACCGAGCTGGTGGTGGAGGTGCGCAACGGACCTGCACCGGCCGGGCCGCGCCGGATCGACGTCGGCGGCGGCGCCGGGCTGACCGGCCTCGCCGAGCGGGTGACCGCCACCGGCGGCAAGCTCACCGCGGGCCACCGTCCCGACGGCGGCTTCGCCGTGCGAGCGTCGTTCCCGCTCGACCCACCGCCCCCGGCACCCACCAAGCCGGCCCGCGCGCAGGCCCCCGCCCTCCCCTGATCGGACGAACGGGACGTAACGCCGGCGATACCGGCCGGTACCCACCAAAGTCGCCATCGACGGGATACCGACGACGGTGGCGCACCAGCCACACACCACGGAGACTGATGCCTCCGCGGCGCCGGGCCACCGGTGCGCGGACGGTCAGGTGCGGCTACCAGGCGCGTTGGGGGGAGCCACGACCGGCCGGTCGGGGTGGATCGGCCATGCGGTAGGCTGATCGAGCCCCCTCGGGGGGTGGCCGGGACGTGGCGCAGCTTGGTAGCGCACTTGACTGGGGGTCAAGGGGTCGCAGGTTCAAATCCTGTCGTCCCGACGGCACGGGCGAGGCCCGGTGAGTTGTGTTCTCGCAGCTCACCGGGCCTTTGTCTTCCTTCGACATGATCTTGTCGGTGCCTTGCATGATCACTCAGTCCAGGGTGATAGCGGCACCTGATAGCAACAGGCTCAGCCCGACAGCTCATCGTCGAGATGGTTGAGCGCTGCGCGTTGGGTGTCGAGGTTGACGTGGCCGTAGACGTTCATGGTCATCTCAATGGCGCTGTGGCCGACGATCTCCATGACAACGCGTGGGTGAGTGCCGAGCGCGAGTAGCAGCGAAACGCAGGTGTGTCGGAGGCCGTGGAGTGGGACGCGGCGGATGCCGTGGTGCTCGCAGAGCTTGCCGAACATGCGGGTGAGGTTGCGCGGTTCGAGTGGGGTGCCCCAGCGGGTACCGAAGATGTAGCCGGTGGGTGGCCAGGGCCGGCCTGGCCCGTTGCCGTGGGCTTCTTGGAGTCGGCGGTGGTGGTCGGCGAGGGCGTAGCGGCAGCGGGGTGGGAGCGGGACGGTGCGGTTGCTGCGGCGGGTCTTGGTGGGCATCTCGCGCAGTTGGCCGTCGACGCGTTGCACGCTCTTGGTGATGCGCAGGGTTCCGGCGGTGAAGTCGATGTCGTCCCAGCGCAGTGCGCATACCTCGCTGCGGCGCAGGCCGAGCATGAGCAGGATCGCCCAGAGGGCGTCGAGGTGCTGCCCGTGGGTGGCGGCGAGGAGTTTGCGGGCTTCCTGTGCCGACAGCGGTTCCCGGGGGTTGAGCGGTGTGGGGGCTTCGATGCGGACGAGGCGTGCGACGTTGCGGGTGACGAGTTCTTCCCGGCAGGCGTGTTCGAGTGCGGTGCGCAGGGTGGCGTGCACGTACTGGATGAGACGTGCGTTGCGCCCGTCGGCTCGCATGGCGTCGACCATGAGTCGGACGTCGCGGGCGGTGAGTCGGGCGATCTTCTTCTTGCCGATGCGCGGGATGAGGTGCAGTCGGACGTTGCTTTCGTATCCGGCGTAGGTGCTGGGGCGCACGTGCCGGCGGATGTGGGTGAGCCACTCGGTGAGGTAGGTCGCCACGGTGAGGTTGGCGGGGGTGGCGGGGATGTTGCGTTCGGCGCGGTCGAGCAGCTCGCGGAGTTTGGCGCGGGCTTCCTGGCGGGTCTTGCCGTAGGTGACGACGCGGCGCCGGCCTCCGGTGACGACGGGGAGGTAGGCGGCGGCGCACCATCGTCCGTCCTTGCGCTTCCAGACGCTGCCCTCTCCGTTGGCGTTGCGGCCGCTCACGCGACATCACCTTCTTCGGCGAGCATGCGGCGGGCGTAGTCGTGGACGGCGTCGACGGGGATACGCCGGAGTTTGCCGATCTTGAAGGATTGGAGTTGTCCGGTGCGGATGAGGTCGTAGACGGTGCAGCGTCCGATGCGGAGTGCTTCGGCGACCTCCTCGGCGGTCAGTAGTACGCGTTCCATGGCTTCCTAGCTCCTGGTCGTTGGGTGGCGTGGGGTCATGCGGGTCGTGCGGTGGTGCGTTCCTGCTTGGCGAGTTGGCGGTGGGCGCGGGCTCGATCGGCGGCATCAGCGGCGAGCTGTGCATCCCCGGTGTTGTTCCAGCCGATCCCGGCGAGGGTGAGTTGGCAGACGATCAACGTGGTCTCGTCGTCGTGTTCGGCCTCGAGGCGGTCGGGTTGGCGGTTGCGCCAGTCGGTGCGGGATGTGCGGTGGTACTCGCGTCGCTGCGCGCGGAGTGCCTTGTGGGTCGTGGAGTAGCGGCGGGACTTGGTGGCGAAGTGGCCACCGAAGCCGAGCATGTGGGTCCAGCGGCGTAGTCGGCCCCAGGTGGCGTGCCAGTCGGCTTGCCGTTCTTCGTCTCGTGCATCACGCTCGGCGGCGGTGAGGTCTTCGTTTTCGGCCCACTCGGTGGGGTAGGTGCCGAGTTGGTAGGCGTAGGCGATGAGCCGTCCGAGGTGGGTGTGGGCGTCGCTGTAGTGCTCGGCGGCTTCGGCGGTCATCCGCCCGGTGGGTGGGAGCCCGGTGGTTTCGGTGGCCTTGGTCGCGTACTTGGCCAGGTAGGCGGCGACGGCTTCGGAGGTGATCTGGCCGGTGCCGAGGTTGCCGACGGGGCGGACGCGATCTGTGGGCCCCAGTGCATGGGCCAGGTGTGGCCGGTGTCGGCGTAGGGGTGGGTCTCGAAGGAGACGGAGGCGGCGGCGCGAGCGACGAGCTCGGCGAAATCCTGCCCGGTGATGTCCGCGGGTGGGGCGAGTATGGCATCGGGGTCCTGGACCGGACCGCGTTTCGGGTCGATGTTCGGGCGGACGTCGAGCCGGATCAGGGCGTGGAAGTGGACGACTCCGCGGCGTTGGTATTCGGCGACCTTGCCGTAGGAGACCCGCAGCTTGACCCCGTAGAGCCGCTCCCAGGGGCGGAGGGCGCGGTTCATGGCCTGAGTGGTGCGGCGCCAGAGTTCCCCGGCCCAGCAGTTCCAGACAACGTGATGGGCGTGGTCGTAGCAGTCCAGGCACAGCGGCCGACCCAACGAGGGATGGTTCTCCGTGTGGCGCTGGGTGCAGACCAGGAGTTTCCCGTGCGGGCAACGGATCGCGTTGCGGCGCATGTGGCAGGGGGCGACCTTGCCGGTGCGCGGGTTGACCTTGCGGCTGTGGACCGGCCCGAAGGAGGGAGCGGTGAGGGTGGCGAAGACGGCGGGGTGTCCGGCTACCGAGGTGGGGATGCCTTTGCCTCCGGTGAGGCCGGCTTTGATGAGTTGGTAGGTGTCGGCGCGGTAGGTCTCGGCACACGGTGGGCAGACCGAGGCACGGCGGTCGCCGCAGGGCACGTAGAGGACCCCGTCGGGCATGTCCGAAGCGGTGTGGCGGGTGTCGATGATGCGCCCGGTATCTCGTTCGACGGTGTCGATGGAGCCGGTGAGCCGGACCGGTCGGCGGCAGCCTCGGGTACTGGCGGTGTGGGTGAGCCACTGGTTGAGGTGGTCGGAACCTGCGCGGCGCAGGAGTCTGCGTTCGTGGTGTGAGAGTTCGTCGGTAATCGTTGATGTGGGCATGGGCGGCTACCAGGGGATGGCGGGGAAGTAGGTGCCGAAGTAGTCGCGGGCGATCTGCTCGGCGCGGGCCCGGATGGCGGCGACGTCGGCGGGGTGGCGGCCCCGGGTCCAAGCCATCAGGTCGCCGTTGAACCGCATGTGGGCGTCGATCGCCGCGAGGGGGTCGACGACGGTGATGGTGAGGGTGTCGCCGAAGTAGGTCAGGTGCGCGGCGAGGGCGTAGACGATCTCGCGGGCGGTCAGGGAGTAGGTCTCTGCGCGCAGGAACGCGGCCTCTCCGCGGGCGTCGGGACGGGCGTGCTGGTGGCGGCGGTCGTGGTGGTGGGGGTGTCGAGGGTGGCGGTCATGACGGTTCTCCTTGCGGTTGGTGGTGCGTGGTTGGTGGTTGGCGGTCACCCCCACCCCGGGATCGGTGTGGTGTGTGGCCCGGGGGTGAGAGTCGCCGTCAACAACCGAAGGTGTGTGGCTCTGCGGTTGTCGGAAGGGTTGCGAGGGTGGCGGTTTCGTGGTGGTC
>MKJV01000131.1 GCA_001942185.1 Pseudonocardia sp. CNS-004 | reverse complement strand
GCGTTCTGCAGGACCAGGACGTCGTCGGGCTCGACGTCGAGGTCGGGGTCGTCGATCCGCGCGCGAGGTCCGCGAGGGAGGTGAACACGACGGCCCGGCCGGTGGTCTCGAACAGCGCCGGGTCGGCCGCCGAGCGCTTGATCACCGCGCCTGCGGGGCGAGCGACCCCCGCAGCCAGACCAGCCCGCCGACGGGCCGCGCCGGGTCGGCGAGCGGGCGGACCACGGCGCGGTCGACCCAGCGCGGCCCGTCGCCCAGGACCTCGCCGAGCGTCTTCCCCGTGACGGTCGGAGCGGACAGGTCGAGCAGGTCCCGCAGCTCGTGCAGCACCGCGGCGAGCCCGCCGGAGGCGTGCAGGTCCTCCATGTAGTGGTCACCGGTCGGCTTGAGCTCCACCAGGACCGGCGTGGTGTCGCTCAGGGTGTTGAGCTCGTCCGGGTCGACCCGCATGCCGAGCCGGCCCGCCACCGCGGTGAGGTGGACGAGCGCGTTCGTCGAACCGCCGATCGCGAGCAGCACGCGCAGCGCGTTGCGCAGCGACGCGGGCGTGACCACCTGGTCCGGGGTGCGCCCGGCGCGGGCGATCTCCACGGCCGCCGCACCCGTGGCCTCCCCGACGCGCAACCGGTCGGCGTGCACCGCGGGCGCGGTGGCGCTGCCCGGCAGCGCCATCCCGAGCGCCTCGACGATGCAGGCCATCGTGGATGCGGTCCCCATCACCGCGCAGGTGCCCGCGGTGGTGGCGAGGTTCTGCTCGACCTCGGCGATCTCGTCGTCGTCGACCTCCCCCGCCCGGTACCGCCCCCAGAACCGGCGGCAGTCGGTGCAGGCACCGAGCCGTTCGCCGTGGTAGCGGCCGGTGGACATCGGACCGGTGACGAGCTGGATCGCCGGGCGGCCGGCCGAGAACGCGCCCATCAGCTGCGCGGGCACCGTCTTGTCGCAGCCACCGACGAGCACGACCGCATCCATCGGCTGCGCCCGCACCATCTCCTCGACGTCCATCGCCATGAGGTTGCGGAACACCATCGACGTGGGGGTCAGGAAGCTCTCCCCCAGCGAGATCGTCGGGAACGCCATCGGCAGCCCGCCCGCAGCGAGGATCCCCCGCTCCACCGACGTCACCAGCTCCGGCTGCGCCCGGTGACAGGGGTTGAAGTCGCTCGGCGAGGTCGCGATCCCGATCACGGGCCGCTCCAGCGACTCCGGGGAACGACCGCTCGCGTGCAGGAAGCTGCGGCGCAGGAACCGCGAGAACGCGACGTCGCCGTAGTTGGCGAAACCCC
Source organism: Pseudonocardia sp. CNS-004 (assembly GCA_001942185.1). GTDB lineage: Bacteria > Actinomycetota > Actinomycetes > Mycobacteriales > Pseudonocardiaceae > Pseudonocardia. The sequence continues at coordinate 37,382 of MKJV01000131.1, read as the reverse complement.
GGTCCAGACCGTTCACCGGGACGCCGGGAGTGCGTGCGGTGTGTGCCGCAGGTGCTCGCGCAGCAGGCCCAACATCGACTCCGGCGCGAGCGCGGCGGGCGGGCGGACCGCGGGCGTGGCGATCATCCCCCGGTGCACGAAGCTGTGCTTGCGCAGCGACAGCGCGATCCCGGCCTGGAACTCGAAGTTGACCAGCGGCAGGTAGTCGCACCACACCTCGCGCGCGGCCGCGTACCCGCCGTCGCGGAACGCGTTCACGCACGCGATGAGCCCCTCCGGCACCGAGAAGCCGGTCATCGCCCCGGCGGAGCCGACGGCGAGCTCGTCGAGCAGACCGGTGCCGCCCAGCCCGCCGAAGACCGGCACGTCCAGCCCGGCCACCAGCGTCGCGACGGCGGGCGGGCTGGGCGACGACTCCGACTTCACGGCCACCGCGGCCGGGATCCGCCGCACCGCTGCGACCAGGTCGTCCGTGGCGATCGACACCCCGCTCACCACGGGGTAGTCCTGCACGACGACACCCTGCCCGGTGCGCTCGGCCACCGTGTTCACCTGCCCGACCACCGCGTCCGGGTCGGACGAGCCCACCTGCACCATCAGCGCCGCGGGCCGGGAGTCCAGCACGTCGAGCACGTTCGCGGCCTCGACACACGCACCCTCGGTGTCCAGCGACGACAGCCCGATCACCATCGGCAGGTCCGCGGCCGCCGCCGCCACCGTGGCGACGACCGTGCGCCGCTCGTCCGGCGTGAGGCGTGCCGCCTCACCGAACACGCCGAGCGCGGTGAGCCCGGTGGCCCCGATGCGGACGTAGTGCTCTACCTGGCGCGTCAGGGACGCGGTGTCGACCGCGGAACCGTCCTCCGTCAGGGGCGTCGCGAGGACACCCCACACACCCGGGGCGAGCTTCTCCACGGTCACGGGGCTTCCCTTCGTCGTCATCGCCGGTAGCCTGATCCGCGCGTGAGCGAAAGTCAATTGTTAACAATCTACGAGATGTTGTCGCCGAGGGGGACACCGTGCCCGGGCCGCTCGACCAGCTGACCATCGAGACCCAACCCAGCCCCGCGCTGTCCGCGACCGTGGTGCCCGCGATCCGAAAAATGATCACGACCGGCGTCCTCGCCCAGGGCGTGCACCTGAGGGAGGCCGAGCTCGCCACCGCGCTCGGCATGAGCCGTGGTCCGGTACGCGAGGCGCTCGTCGAGCTGGAGCGCGAGGGCCTCGTGGTGCTGCGCCGCCACCGCGGTGCCCAGGTCATCACGCTCACCGGCGCGGACGCCGAGGAGGTCTACACACTGCGGCGCGCACTGGAGCGCCTCGCCGTCGAGCGCGCCTGCGGCCGGCTCACCCCCGACCACCTCGCCGCGTTGGACGTCGTCCTCGACCGCATGCGGCAGCTCGCCCCCGACTACTCCCCCGAGCTCGCCGTCGATCTCGACCTCGAGTTCCACGACGTGCTCGTCGACGCTGCCGGGCACGCCCGGCTGGAGCGGTCGTGGCAGCAGATCCGCAGCCAGATCGCGATGTTCCTGCACGACCGCCACCAGGCGCGGCGCGACTTCCACGAGATCGCCCACCCCGAGCACCTCGCCATCCGCGACATCGTCGCCGCCGGGGACGTAGGTGGCGCCATCGCGACGATCGACAACCACCTGGTCGGCGCGTTCGACCGCCTGCGCGCCGCCCGCACGGAGCCGCTGCCCGCCGACGACTGAGCAGACGACGCTCCGTCCGAGCTGACGGCGATCGCCCTCACCCGGGCAGCCGGCCCACACTCGCAACGACCAGCAGTGATCCGAGCGAGTGGCGGTGGATCGCCCTGCCCGGGGCGCTGGGCCGCACTTCGCGATGATCATGGCTCGGCCGGGGCGGGTGATCAGGGTCGGGCGGTGTCGGCCCGTTCGAGCAGGAGCAGGCCGCACAACACCGGCAGGCTCGGGCCGAACAGCAGCGGCCCGAGCACGAGCGGCAGGCCCAGCACGGGGGCGAGCACCAGCGCGCCGAGCAGGGCCAGGCCGCGGCGCGGGGAGCCGAAGGCGAACACGAGTGCGCCGGCCCGCCACGTCGCCGGGGCCGCCGGGTCGTGGCCTGCCACGACGGCCAGCGCCAGGTGGTACACGGCGAACGCGGCCAGCCCACCGACCTGCACCGCCAGCAGGGGGATCGACACGGGCTCCGGCGCCCGGCGAGGAACCCGATCGCCACGAGCAGCGCGGCCGGCACGGCCGTCGCCACCAGCGCGTGCCGCCACATCGCCCGCCAGTACCGCGGGAAGGCGGTCAGGACGCCGGTGAAGCAGCGGCTGTCGCCGTCGCGTCGCCACCGGTGCAGCGCGGATGCGAGCGCCGCGAGCGCCGGCAGCCAGGTCACGACGCCGAGTGCGAGCAGGCAGAACGCAGCCCCGGCAAGCGCCGGGTGAGCGACGAACTCGAGCCCCCGCAAGCGGCCCCGGCAAACCCGCGCGCCTCGCGCTCCCACCCCACCCCGCCCGCCGGGAGCGGACGGCCCGCTCGCGTGCCAGGTGCGAGCGAAGGTGCCGTTCGCTCCGCGGTCCCCGGACGCGCAGCCGGAGCGGACGGCACATCGGCACGCACCGGGCGTGCCTGCGGGGCGCTCGCTCCGGTGGGGCTCATATCCGGGTCACCCGGTCCCCTGCCGTCAGCACCGTTGCATCCTCGGCGAAGCGGACCTGTTCGTCGCCGAAGTCGACTCCCTCGGGGATCGACCTCGCCAGGGCCGGGTCCGGGTCGAGGGCGCCGGTCGGTTCCAGTGCCGTCAGGAGCACCGCCTCGGCGACCCGGGGGGTGCTGATCCGCAGGGTGCGCAGCGTCTTCTCGATCCGCAGGCTGGGGGTGCTGCCGGTGGGGTTGGCCTCGATCGTGGTGTCGGTCTGCTCGACGTCCAGCCCGGGGGTGAGGGTGGTGAGCCAGGCCATCCCCGGGCCCGAGCGGATCGCCCACCGGCCGTCGACCGGGTCGGCGGGCCAGTCGCTGTGCAGCAGGAACGTCCACTCGCGGGGCTCGTCGGCGGCCAGCCGGTCGAGCAGCACCAGCCGCCCGCGCGGCGTGACGACCAGCGTGCGGTCCACCCGCCGCACCCCGAGGGCAGGGTCGAACATGGCGGCCGACTCGGCGACGGCGTGCACCCACCCGTCGGTGATCGCCACGTCGTGCAGCCGGGGCTGCGACTCGAACGGCAGGTCCTTGTAGACGTGGTAGCGGCCCTCCCCCGCCCAGCCCTGCCCGTCGACGAGAACGAGGTTGTGCTCGGCCGCCCGTTTGGCGTTGCTGTAACCGCAGTCGACTGCGAGGAACGCGCCGCGCGCCGTGAGCACGAACCCGCCTGCGTCCGGGTGGTGGTGCCCCGCGGACAGCGTGTCCCAGCCCTTGTCGCGGCGGAACCGCTCGGCCGTCTCCCACGCCGTGTGCCCGCCGCCCGGCGCGGCCTTGAAGCTGACGAAGGCGGCGTCGTCCGCCCAGGACGTGCGGGCGGTGACCTGGCCGAGGTCCGGGAAGTGGGCCGCCGTCGGCTCGCCGGCCGGGTCGACCGGCGAGACGGACGGGTCGTACCAGAGCAGCTCGTAGAACGCCTCGGGCATCACGCCCGGCTTGACGCCCGACGCGTACGCCTCGCGCCAGAAGTGCTGCTGCGCCACCCGGTCGGCGAGCCACTGCGCCCGCCCGTCGCCGTACGCGGCGGCGAGCCTGTAGTAGAGCGCCACGCTGTGGCCGCTGCGGCGGTCGTGGCAGTCGCCGTGGTCGACGTTCTCCTCGAACCCGGGCGCGCACTGGTGCAGCCGCCAGGTGAACGTGTTCTCCAGGAACGAGCCGCGGCGCCACCAGTCGAGGCCCTCGGTGCGCTCCAGCAGGTCGACGTAGATCGCGAGCCACGGCACGCCGTAGCGCCAGTAGACGACGCCTCCGAGTCGGACCCGTCGGCGGGCATGAGCTCGAGCACCTGGGCGAAGTTGTCGCGCGCCCGGGCCGTCCACTCCGGGCGGTCCAGCGCGTAGCCGGCGGTGGCGAGGCCCGCGTAGCAGATCCAGTTGTGGTTCTGCCAGAAGCTGGACGACCACCACGTGCCCTCGGACTCCACGGCGAAGTCGTACAGCCGCTGCCCCTGCAGCTCCAGCTTCTCCCGCAGGCGGCGGCGCGGTCGGGGGCCAGGTCGTCGCGCAGCCACGAGTAGGCCAGCGACAGCCCGTGCAGCAGCCAGCCCGCGTCGAGGTCGTGGTCGGGCATCTTCGCCTTGCCCCAGTGCGGGTACGAGATCGCCGTGGCGATCCAGCGCCACGCCTCGTCGAGGTAGCCGCGCTGCCCGGTGAGCCGGTAGGCCAGCGCGAGGTTGGCCGCGGCCGGGCCGAAGTAGGTGATGCTCGCCGTCGGGTGCTCCGGCGGCGGGGTCTGCCCGCGGTACCAGTCGCACTGCTCGGCGAGCCGGCGCCACTGCGCCGCGTGCGTGGTGGTGAGCGATGCGCGCAGGTCGTCGAGGCGGCCGGCGATCAGGAGCGGTTCCACAAGTGCCCCCCGTCGGAGGTCGGTTGCGTATATCGGCGGATCCAGGTTCTCGCTGGGTGTGCCGGCGGGCCGGCCTCGTACCGGGCGTACTCGGCCGGATCGCCGGTGCGCCCAGCGGGAGGCTGGGCCGTCGAGATATGTGGCCGACCTTCGACGGGGGGCACTAGCCGTCCAGACGGTAGGTCGATCGGAATGTCACGGCGGTGGCGTCCTCGGCCACCCAGTCGACGTGGGTGCGGGTGCGCTGCGGGTCGTCGGCGGGGCCGGGCCGGGCCGGGTGACGAACCGCGCCGCCGCACCCGAGGTGGTGTGGGTGCCGTGCAGCGTGGCGCCCAGCTGGTGCGGACGGTGCCGTCGGGGTCGGTGCGGGCCGTGAGGGGCACGTCCGGGCGCAGGTGCGCGGCGATCCGCCGCGGCCGGTCGGTCGTGACCGACAGCTCGTCGCGCAGCGTGCCGTCCGGGGCGAGCACCACGCGGCGCACCGCGCTCACGCCCTCGTACGCGGTGCCGCAGGCGACGGTCACCTCCTCCGCACCGGCGCTGACCAGCTCCCCCGCGCACTCGGCCTGGTCGAGGCCGTCGACGGAGAACGTGGGGTGCGCCGCGGTGGACGCGTAGTGCCGGCGCCAGTACGCGTGCCCGTACGGCACCTGCCCGGGGTCGGGCTGCCACGCCACGTCGTCGCCGTAGAGGTAGAGCGCCAGCGTGTCCAGGTGGCCGTGCGACCCACCGTGCGGCCCGTAGTCGACGATGGCCTGCACGCCGTTCCGGTACAGGACCGCGTAGCCCGCGTCCCGGTACACGGTGACCGGGCGCCGCGCCACCGGCCGCATGTCCAGCTCCGCGAGCTCGCGGTCCCACTCCGCCCGCCGGTACGGCCCGTCGTGCAGCGACGGCAGCACCCCGCCCGGTGTGACCAGCACCCGCAGGACGTCGGCCATCGCGTCGACCCGCGCCCGCACGGTGGCAGGCACCTTCACCCCCGGCACGGCCGCGATCGCGAGCCGGTAGGCACGCAGCACGAACGAGTGGTAATAGGTGCTCGCCTCCCACTCCCACCCGTCGGCGTGGGTGCCGGTGAGCACGTGGGCGAAGATCCCGTGCGGCCCGTCGAGCCACTCGGGTTTGCCGGTGCAGGCGGCGCCCGCCGCGTCCAGCCACGCGGTGTAGTTGGAGCTGAAGCGGCCCTCGGCCACCAGCGAGTCGCGGGCGATCCGGGCCGCCTCGGCCAGACCGGAGGTCAGCTCGGGCACCGGGTCACCGAGCAGCCGCGCGGCGCGCCCGATCGTCACGGCCCAGATCGCCTCGGTGAGCGCCTGGTGGAACAGCCGCCCCGCAACATCCAGCCCGCCGCACCGTTGTGCCCGGTGGTGCCGAGCGCGGCGTAGCGGTCGGCGTACTCGCGCAGCAACGCCACGGCGGCCGCCCGCTCGTCCGGTGTGCCGCCCGCCGCGGCGAGGATCGCCCGCGCGCACGCCTGGTGGGCGAGCACGCTCCACGCGCCGCGCACGTCGGCGGTGTCGACCCGGCACCCGTACGCGCACGGCGCCCCGCTGTCGGGGAACTCGCCGGAGAGCAGGCCGACGTGCTCGAGCTCGACGCCGTGGGCCGGGCAGACGTAGTGGTGCCACCACCCGCCCCGCTCACCCGGCAGCACGGCCGGCGGCGCCACCGGGCTCACCGGTACCCGACGCCCCCGTCGATGTCGACGGTGGTGCCGTTGATGAACGCACCCGCGTCGGAGCAGAGCCAGACCACGCGCCCGCGACGTCCTCGACGGTGCCGCCGCGGCCGACGCCGATGCCGCCGACCATCGCCTTCTGCGCCTCGGGTGGGGTGAACGTGTCGTGGAAGGCGGTGCCGCCGATGAATCCGGGGGCCAGCGCGTTGACGGTGATGCCGGCCGGGCCCAGCTCCTTGGCCAGGCCCTTCGTGAGCCCGACGACCCCGGCCTTCGACGCGGCGTAGACGCCTGCGCCCGCGCCGCCGCCGTTGTGCGCGGCCAGCGAGGCCATCGTGACGACGCGGCCCAACGTGCCGGCGGCGCGCAGGTGCGGGATCGCGGCACGCACCGTGCGGAAGGTGGACCCCAGGTTCACCTCGATCACCTTGGAGAAGTGCTCGTCGGTCATCTCCGCCACCGGGGACCGCCCGACGAGGTGCCCCGCGTTCGTCACGACGATCTCCAGGCCACCGAGGAACCCGACGGCCTCGTCGACGAGACGGTCGACCTCCGCCGTGACCGTGACGTCCGCACCGATCGCGATGGCCTTGCGCCCGAGCGCGCCGATCCGCTCGACGACCTCGGCGGCCGGGCCCGCCGAGTGCCCGTAGTGCACGACGACGTCGGCGCCCGCGGCCGCGAGGCCCTCGGCGATCCCTGCGCCGATGCCGTGGCCGGCGCCGGTGACCAGTGCCCGACGGCCCGTCAGATCGAAGCTCACGCGATCTCCTTACTTGCTACTTGATCCCTGCGGTGGCGAAGCCTTGCACGAAGTACCGCTGGGTGAACAGGAACAACACGATCATCGGGAGGGTGGCGAGCACGGTGCCCGCCATCATGTACTCCCACAGCGTCTCGTCGACCTGCTGGAACGCGGCGAGCCCGACCTGGATCACCCGCAGCTCGTCGCTGCGGGTGACGATGAGCGGCCACACGAAGTTGTTCCAGCTGTTCTCGAACGTGATCAGCGCGACCGTCGCGATCGCCGGCTTCATCAGCGGCGTCATCACGCGGGCGAAGATGCCGAACTCGCCGAGACCGTCCAGGCGCGCCGCCTCCTCCAGCTCCCGCGGCAGCGTCAGGTAGAACTGGCGGAACAGGAAGATCGCGAGCGGGGTGAGCGCACCCGGCACGATCAGCCCCCACCACGAGTCCAGCCAGCCGCTGCCACCGCGACCCAGGAAGTCGTTGCCGCCGAAGAACGGCATGGTCTTCGCGAGCAGGTACTGCGGCACGATCTTGGTGAAGGTCGGGATCATCATCGCCGCCAGCACGAGCATCAGCAGCATCGAGCGCCCGCGGAACGGCAGCCGGGCGAGCGCGTACCCGGCCATCGCCGCGAGCGCCACGTTGATCACGGTGTGGCTCACGGCGATCACCAGGCTGTTGCGGAAGTACGTGCCGAACGGCGCGAACTCCAGCGCGTCGGGGTAGTTCACCCACTGCCACACCGATGGCAGGAACGTCGGCGGGTAGGCCATGACCTCGGCGTGCGACTTCAGCGAGGTCAGCAGCATCCACACGAACGGCGCCACCATCAGCAGCGACAGCGCGATCAGCGCGGCGTGCAACGCGATCCGCCCGGGCCGGGGCGCACCCCCCACCCGCCCCGCCCGGCGCCCCCGCAACAGGCGGCGCCGGTACGGCCGACGTGCTCTCAGGCAACATCGTCCCTCCCGGTGAACCGCCTGCCGACGATCGTCAGCACGAGCAGGAAGGCGAAGAGCACCACGCTCTGCGCGCTCGCCGTGCTCATGTCGAAGCGCTGGAACGCCGACTTGTAGATCTCGTAGGTCATCACGGTGGTCGAGCCCGCCGGCCCGCCCTCCGGCGTGAGCACGTAGAACTGCTCGAACACCTGGAACGAGTCGATCAGCGAGATGACCAGCACGAAGAAGGTGGCCGGCCCGAGCAGCGGCAGGGTGATCGAGAAGAAGCGGCGCACCGGGCCCGCCCCGTCGATCTCGGCCGCCTCGTACAGGTCGTGCGGGATGCCCTGCAGCGCGGCGAGGTAGATGACCATCTTGAGCCCGATGCCCTTCCAGACGCTCATCATGATCACCGAGGTCATCGCCCACGCCGGGTCGGACGTCCACGCCGGGCCGCGCACCCCGAACCACGACAGCACCCAGTTGAACAGGCCGATGTTCGGCTCGAACATCCACATCCAGACCAGCGCGATCGCGACGGTCGCGGTGATGTGCGGCATGAACACGGCGGTGCGGTACCAGGCGCGGGCCCGCAGCTTCGTGTTGAGCAGCACGGCGATGACCACGGCGAGCGCCATCGCGAAGGGCACCGTGAAGAACGTGTAGACGACGGTGTTCCAGATCGACTGCCACCACACCGGGTCGCCGAAGATCGCGACGAAGTTGTCGAGGCCCGCCCAGGACATCGTGCCGGCGAGGATGTCGTAGTGGGTGAAGGCGAGCACGAACGTCGCCACGGTGGGGATGCCGATCCACCACGCCAGGTGCAGCACCGCCGGGGCCAGCATGAGGTAGGCCGCCCGGCGGCGCTCGTGCCCGAGCGGGCGTGACCGCCGCGCGGTGTGGCCGGGCGGGCGGGCACGCGTTCCGCGGTCGTGGTGGTGGGCACGCTCAGCCTCCGGACAGCGCGGCGCTCGCCTCGGCCGCGAGGTCGTCGAGGGCCTGCTGCGGGCTCTTCTGACCGAGCATCGCGCTCTCGACCGCCGGTTTGAACTTGTCGCGGATGTCGAGCCACTGCGGCACGCCGCCCTCGGAGTGGACGCTGTCGAAGTGCTGCATGGCGAACTGGATCGCCTTGTTCTGCTGCACGAAGTCCGAGGACTCCAGGGACTTCAGCGCCGGGATGTTGCCGCGCTGCTGGTTGGCGGCGAGCGCGGGCCCCTCCGACGCCAGGAACTCGGCGAGCGCCTTCGCGGCCGCCGGGAGCTTGCTCTGGGCGGCGACGGTGGCGAGGGTGCCGCCCTGGAACACGGCGGGGCGCTCGTCCTGGATCACGAAGAACCCGAGCTGGTCCCGCGCGATCATGTCCGGGTTCTCCTTCTGGATCGCCGTCCAGAAGTTGTGGTGCCCGATCATCATCGCCACCCGGCCCTGCGCCATCACGTTGCCGGTCTTCGAGTTGGGCTCGGCCCAGCCGATGTCCTCGCTGCGGTCGACCTGGATGACGTCGGTCATCGTCTGCAGCGCCTCGACCCCTGCGGGTGAGTTGACGCGGGCGAACCGTCGGGGGCGAAGAGCTCGCCACCAGCGGCCCAGAGCAGGGTGAGGAACTCCTGGCGCGGGTCGATGCCGAGCACGTCGAGCCCGGCGACGGCCAGCGTGCCGTCGGGGTTGCGCTGGGTGAGCCGCTTGCCGTACTCGCGCAGCTGTCCGAAGTCCTTCGGCGGCTCGGTGATCCCGGCCTGGGCGAACAGGTCCTTGCGGTAGATGCCGATCCGGGTGTCCATCATGATCGGCAGGCCGTAGACCTTGCCCTCGTGCATCCCCGGCGCCAGGGCGCCCTCGTAGTACTGGGACGCGAGCTGCGCCGGGTCCTTCTGCAGGTCGGCCAGCACGCCCTTCTCCGCGAACGGCGGGATCCAGCCCGCGCCCATGAGCATCACGTCGTAGGGCTGCCCGCTCGCGATCGACGTGGTGAGCTTCTCGTTGAGCTTGCTGTAGGACGTGTAGTCCGGCCGCACGGTGACGTCGGGGTACTGCTGCTTGAACACGGCCAGCTGCTGCTCCAGCACCGCGTGGCCGTCGGCTTCCTCGAAGATCGGCGTGAGCAGGCTGATCTCGCCGCTCACGGCGCCGTCGCCGCCGCCCGGGGCGGGGCCCCCGCACGCGGCGAGCGCGACGAGGCCGGCCGCAGCAGCCGCCACGATCCGCAGGACGGACCGGTGTCGGATGGTCATCGCTGAACTCCCCTCGACTGCAGTGTGGGTCGGCCGGACGGGGTGGCGCTCACCACTGCAACGTTGCACCATTGCAACGATGCACCAAACTAGGTGCGCCCTCATGCCCTGTCAACGATCGACATCGGGCAGGGATGTGGACTCCGGAGGAGGCGCGGTGAGTGTCACGATCCACCAGGTCGCCGCGGAGGCGGGCGTCTCGCCGAGCACCGTGTCGAACGTGCTCAACGGCCGGTCGGAGCGGATGCTGCCGCAGACCCGCGAGCGCGTGGAGGAGGCTATCGCCCGGCTCGGCTACCGCCCCAACGGACCGGCCCGCCAGCTGCGCACCGGCCGGTCCCAGGTGCTCGGGCTGGTGGTGCCGTCGGTGGCGAACCCGTTCTGGGGCACTTTCGCGCGCCACCTGGAGGCCGCGGCGTTGCAGGCCGGCTACCGGGTGCTGCTGTGCAACAGCGAGCGCGACCCCACCCGCGAGCGCGACTACCTCGAGGAGCTGTGGGCCGACGGCATCCGCGGCGTGGTGCTCTGCTCGTCGCTGCCCTCGCTCGAGCACGTGCTTCCGCTGGTGCAGCGCAGGCTCACCCTCATCGCCTTCGACCGCACGGCCCAGGCGGGCGACCCCGCGTCGCTGGTGAACATCAGCGTCGACAACGCCGTGGGCGCCGAGCTCGCCACCCGCCACCTCCTGCACCTGGGCCACCGCAGGATCGCGTTCGTGTCCGGCTCGCTGCGCAGCGTCAACCGGCGCGCCCGCTACCGCGGCTTCGAGGCAGCCCTCGAGGAGTTCGGCCTCACCGCCGAGGACACCCCCGTCTGGTCCGGCGCCGCCGACCACGACTACGGCGACCTCGACTTCCCCGACCTCGGCCGCACCGCCGCCCGCGAGCTGCTCGCCACCGGCCGCCCGCCCACCGCGATCGTCGCGATCAACGACATGTGCGCGCTCGGCATCATCGCCGGCGCCCGCGACGCCGGGCTGCAGGTGGGCACCGACCTGTCCGTCGTCGGCTTCGACGACATCGTGCTGGCCGACCTCGCCTCCCCGCCGCTCACCACGATCCGCCAGCCGCTCCCCGCGATGGCCGACGCCGCCTTCGCCCACCTGCGCGCAGGCGTCGAGCACGCGGGCAGCACCCCCAACGGCGGGTCCCTGCTGCTGCGCCCCGAGCTCGTGGTGCGGAGCTCCACCGGCCCGGCGCCCCGCACGTAGCGTCCGCGGGCACCGTCACGGGCGCCGTCACGGGCGATGACGCCCCACCACTAGCCTTTCGCGGGTGCACGTCGACCACGACGGAGGACGCTCGGCGTTCCTCGATGGGCTGAAAGCGCTGAGAGGCGTGGCCGAGGGGCTCGACGACGACCAGCTACTCGCACCCAGCCGGTGCCGCGGCTGGACGGTCGGCGACGTGCTCGTGCACGTGCACCTCGGCCTGCAGCAGATGCTGCTCGGCGTCGTCAGCCCCGGCGAGGCCATCCCCGGCGATGCCGCCGACCTCGACGCCGCGACGTACTGGAGCGACCCGGCCGGGCCGCAGCCCGCGGCCAGCCCGGTGGGCCACGTGCGGTTCGTCCGCGCGATGGGCGGGGCGTACCGGCGTCCCACCGGGATCGTGGAACACCTGGGCCCCACCGCCGATGCGCTCGCCGCGGCCGTCGGGGCGCTGCCCGAGGGCGTCGTGACGATCCAGGACCGCACCATGCACACCGGAGACTTCCTCGCCACCTGGGCCCTCGAGGTCGCCGTCCACCACATGGACCTCGGCGCCGAGCTCACGCTCGATCCGCCCGCGCCCGCCGCGGTCGCGCTGGCCAGGGCCACGGTGGAGGAGCTGGCAGGTGGTCGACTGCCGTGGGACGACGAGGCGGTGGGCTCCTCATCGGGAGCGGCCGGCTCACGCCGGACGACGAGCAGGTGGCCCAGGCGGCCCGCGGGCGGCCCGGCTCCCCGTCCTGGGGTGATTTCGCCTTTCTGACCGCGGTGTGACGCGATCGGGTCTACCGTCAGATGGCGTGCGGGGGCGTCTGATCCTTCGGTGCGTCGGGCTGTTGCTCGGCCTCTGCATGCTGGCCGGTGTGCTCGTCGCGGGTGTGTCCTACCCGGTCGCCGCGGGTGCCGGGCTGGCCGCCAACCAGGCGAGCGACAGCCTGAGCGGGCTGTCCACCGAGGTCATCGCCGGGTCGCTCCCGCAGGCCACCACGATCACCGACAACCGCGGCACCCCGATCGCCCACCTGTTCGCGCAGGACCGCGAGCTGGTCACGGCGGGCGAGGTGGCGCCGGCGATGATCGCCGCGCTCATCGCCGTGGAGGACCGGCGCTTCTTCGAGCACGGCGGCGTCGACTGGGCCGGCACCCTGCGCGCCGTGCTGGCCAACACCGCGGCAGGCGACATCGAGCAGGGCGCATCCACCCTCACCCAGCAGTACGTCAAGAACTACACGCTCTACGTGCTGGCGAACACCGAGGCCGAGCAGCTGGAGGCGGTCGAGCAGACGCCGACGCGCAAGCTGCGCGAGGTCCAGATCGCCCTGCAGCTCGAACGGCAGCTCACGAAGGACGAGATCCTCACCCGCTACCTGAACACCGTGTACTGGGGCAACGGCGCCTACGGCATCGCCGCCGCGGCCCGCACGTACTTCGGGGTCACGCCGGACGAGCTCACGATCCCGCAGGCCGCGCTGCTCGCCGGGATCGTGCGCAGCACGGCCGGCTTCGACCCGGTGCGCCGCCCCGACGCCGCACGCGAGCGCCGCGACCTCGTGATCCGGCTCATGCATGAGCAGGGCATGATCGACGCCGAGCAGGCGCAGGCCTCGCTCGCCAGCCCGCTCGGCGTGGCCTCACCACTGCACACCCGGCCCAACGGCTGCATCGGCGCGGGCGACAACGGCTTCTTCTGCAGCTACGTCATCGAGCACCTGGAGGCCGCCGGCATCCCGCGCAGCCAGCTCGACCGCGGCGGCTACACGATCCGCACCACCCTCGACCCCGACGCGATGGCCGCGATGAGCGCATCGCTCAAGGCCCAGGTGCCGCCCGAGTCCCCCGACGCCGCGAACGTCATGGCCATCGTGGAACCCGGCGGCGACGAGCACCGGATCCTCGCCATGGGATCCAGCCGCGTCTTCGGCCTCGACGCCGCCGCCCGCGAGACCAGCTACGGGCTGCCCTACCAGCCGGTGAACCTCGGCGCGGGGTCGGTCTACAAGATCTTCACCGCGGCCACCGCCCTGGAGAAGGGCCTGGGCATCACCACCCAGATCGAGGTGCCGGGCGGCGGGTACGCCTCGCCCATCTACCGCGACGGCGGCGGGCGCCCGATCCCGGTGCAGAACGCCGGTAGCTACCCGCCCCGGCTGCCGCTCACCGACGCGCTCGCGCAGTCGCCCAACACCGCGTTCATCAGGCTGATGGAGTTCACCGGCGTCCCGCCCGTCGTCGACATGGCGGTCCGGCTGGGCATGCGTTCGCTCGCCACCACCCCGTTCGTCGACCCGGCCACGGGCCGCCCCACCGACCGCTCGATCGCCGAGGTCACCAAGGCGCAGCGGCAGGCGTCGTTCACGCTCGGCGTCACCCCCACCAGCGTGCTGGAGCTCGCGAACGTCGGCGCCACGCTCGCGAGCAGCGGCCGGTGGTGCCCGCCCGACCCGATCGAGTCGATCACCGACGCCGCGGGTGCTCCGGTGCCCGTACCGGACTCGCCGTGCGAGCAGGTCGTCGAGCCCGGGCTGGCGAACTCGCTGCTCACCGGGCTGGCCAAGGACGACCTGCCCGGCGGCACGGCGGCAGGCGCCGCGGGCCAGGTGGGCTGGAACCGGCCGATGTCCGGCAAGACCGGCACCACCCAGGTCCACCAGTCCGCCGCGTTCTTCGGGGTGGTGCCGCAGATGGCCGGTGCGGTGATCACGTTCGACAACTCGGCGCGGCCCCGGCCACTCTGCGACGGCCCCGGGGCGCCGTTCGCCTGCCACACCGGCAACATCTTCGGCGGCAAGACACCGGCCCAGACCTGGTTCGGCACCATGACCGCGCTGCTCGCCGGGCGCCCGATCGAGCCGCTGCCGCCCACCGACCCGCGCTACGTCGAGGGCGGCGAGGCACGCGCATCCCCGACGTCCTCGGGCGCACGGAGGCCGACGCCCGCGCCATGCTGGAACGCGCCGGGTTCCCGGTCACCGTCGGCACCGTCGACAACGCGCGCCCGCCGGCACCGTCATCGGCCAGTCCCCGCGCGGCACGGCACTCCCCGAGGAGACGATCGCGCTGCAGATCAGCACCGGCTCGGTTCCGCCGCCGCCCCCGCCGCCCGGCGCCGGGTGAGCTCGGCCGGGTGAGCTCCTACGACCACGGGCGTAGCGCGGATGCCTCCGTCGGGCCGACGCGCCGACGCCGCGGCGGGGCCAGCATCGATGTCATGACGACACCTTCGAACCCCACCAGCGGGGGCGTGCGCGCCTCCGACGCCGAACGCGAGACCGTGGCCACCCGCCTGCGCGAGGCCGCAACGGCCGGGCTGCTCACCATCACCGAGGCCGACGAGCGCCAGGCGGCCGCCTACGCCGCCGTCACCCGCGACGAGCTGGTGCCGCTCACGGCCGACCTGCCCGCCGAGCAGGTGGCGCAGGAACGCACCGCACCGGCCGCGGCAGGCGCGGGGGCCCGCTCACCGCGGGGTCGCGCAGGCGGCTCGCCGTGCACGCCGCGGTGGTCGGCTTCCTCGCGGTGTTCCTCGTGACGCGCTGGGCGATGGACCCGGCGCCCGTGTTCTGGCCGGTGTTCCCGATGTTCTGGCTCGGCCTGAGCCTGCTGGTGCACGCCTTCTTCGCCCCGCGGGACACCGCCCCGCGCGACACCGCGCAGCCCGCAGCGGCCTGAGTTGCGCGAACGGCCGCCCGTCAGGCCGGGGTGGGCCCGTCGCTGATCGCCGCAAGTGGCTTCACGGCGACAGGCCTGTCGTCCTGACACCACTTCTGGTGCTCACCCCTATGAGATCGCCCGGAGTGGTGCAGCCGCGACAGATCTGTCGCCCTCGCACCACTCGCGACGACCATGCCCGGACGGCCCCGGGCGGGCCGGGCGTCAGCCGCTCGCGACCAGGAGCCGGCGCCCGCGGCGCCACCCACCACGGCGAGGTGCGTGGCCCCCGACGGCTCCGACCAGGCCGTGTGGCGCGCCGGCACGGGGGTGCCGCCCACCACGGCGTCCCCCTCGACCACGAGGCGAACGCGCGGTCGGCGGCCGGCACCGGGAGGTCGTACCCGGCCCCGGCGGCGAGCGTGACCAGCACGACCTGGGCCGGGGACGCGGGCCGGGCGGGGCCGGTGACCCCGTCCACCGTCCCGGCGAGCACGTCGACCTCCACGCCCGGCCGGAGCAGCCGCGGGCGATCCGCGGCCCGCAGCTGCTGGTGACCGGGCACCGCCGACCGGGCGCCGGGCGCAGATCCAGCCACAGCTGCAGGACGTGCGCGGGCGCGCCGGGGGCGGCCACCTCGCGGTGCACGATGCCCCGCCCCGCGGTCATCCACTGGGCGTCGCCCGCCCGCAGCACGCCCGAGCCGCCCGCGTCGTCCTCGTGCACGAGGGCCCCGTCCAGCACCACCGTGACCGTCTCGATGCCGCGGTGGGGATGCCACTCGTAGCCCGGCGCCGAGATCCGGTCCTGCGCCAGCACCAGGAACGGGGCGGTCCGCGCCGGATCGCCGGGCCGCACGTGCAGCCACTTGTCGTCGACCTCGGCGTCCGGGCCGGCGTGCAGGGCCTCTTCGACCCGATCGATGCCGCGCACTCAGCCGCCGATGAGCTTTCCGATCTGCTGACCGACCGTCAGGATCGCGAGGACGCCGAAGAGCACCACGGACCAGACCAGCGCGCCCACCCGGAACCCGCGGATCCGGATCGGCTCCGGCAGCAGCTCTTGTTGATCACGATCAGCAGCCCGGAGTAGATGAACATCATCACGCCGCCCACGCAGGCCGCGATCACGGCCAGGACGATGGGCTGGGAGAAACCGGCCGAGATCACGATGATCCCGAGCACGGCGAGCCCCCACACCAGCCCGGCGTAGAGCTTGCTCTCGTTGACCTCGGGGAAGTACATGGTCTTGAGCACGTCGGCGGCCAGTCGGCTGGTGTAGTCGACGATGCCCAGTGCCGCCGCGAACAGCGACACCGCCCCGACCACCCAGAAGAAGTAGCCGAACCAGGTGCCGACCCGGTCCATCAGCACGTTCCCCTCGATCTTCAGGAACGAGATGTCGTTGGTGACGTCGGGGTGCCCGAACACCGTGGCGTAGGCGAGCAGCGACATGAACACGATCGACAGGAACGAGATCAGCACGAACGTCCACAGCTGCTCGCGGTTGGCGAACCGCCACCAGCCGCGCCAGCGCTCCAGGTTCTGGTCGCTGGGGACGAACACGTACCCGACCCGGCCGCGTGCCTCGGGCTCCCCGGTCAGCGGCGAGACGATCCGCGGCACGTAGCTGCCCATGCCGAAGCCCTTGTCCCGGATCCAGTTGCTCTGCACCAGGTTCTGCCCGCCGCCCGCACCGGCGAAGGCCAGCGCGCCCATCAGCGTGGCGAACCCGAGCTGCGCGGCCGGGAACTGCGCCTCGGTCGCGATCCGAGGCACGTCCGCCCACGCCGACCCGACGGCGAACAGCGCCCCGACGATCAGCAGCAGCACGACGGCGGCGACCTTGAGCATCTGGGCGCGCTCCAGCGCGTTGTAGACCACCGGCGCCAGGGTGAGGATCGCCCCGACCAGCACCAGCAGCACCACCGCGATCACCGCGGCGCTCCCGCCGAAGACGTAGCTGAACAACGTGCCGGAGCTGGTGACCCACGCGGGCCAGAGGTTGGCGAAGTAGGCGAGGATCGCGAAGACCAGGCCCCAGTGCCGCCACATCCTGCTGAACCCGGTGAGCGCCGTCTCGCCCGTGGCGAGCGTGTAGCGCTCGATCTCCATGTTCAGGAAGTACTGGGTGATCAGCCCGAGCAGCGCGGCCCAGACGAAACCGAGGCCGATCTGCGAGGCGATGTAGGGGAAGAGGATGAACTCGCCGCTCGCCAGGCCGACCCCGGCGGCGATGATGCCGGGGCCGACGAACCGCCACTGGTTGAGCGGCGGGGCGGGCAGCTCACGGACCTGCGGGGCGGGCAGGTACTTCGTGGGGAAGAGCGCCGACGGGTCGGTGGGGACCGTGTCGTCGCGATCGGTGGACATGTGTGGTGTCCCTTTCGGGGTCGAGAACGTGATGGGTCGATGGGGCGGGTCGGGTGGTCTGCCGGGGTCGGGTCGTGGTCAGCGCTGCACGTCCTCCTCCGCCCCGAGCAGGGCGAGCTCGTGCGGCCGGGGGGCTGCCTCCCAGTCACCGGGCACCGTGACGGCGAGCGCGCCGCAGGCGGCGGCGGTGCGCAACCCCTCGTCCGGGTCACGACCGGTGAGCCGGCACGCGAGGTACCCGGCGACGAACGCGTCGCCCGCCCCGACGCTGTCGACGACCTGCACGGGCACGGCGGGCACGTCGATCGACCTGCCGTCGATCAGGGCGGTGGCGCCATGGCGACCGCGCTTGATCACGACCTCGCGGGGCCCGAGCTCGGCCAGCGCCGCCGCGAGCTTCTCCGGCCCGGTGTCCGGGCCGACCTCCAGCGCGATGCGCGCCTCGTCGTCGCCCGCGAAGAACATGTCCGCGCCCGCGGCCAGCTCCCGGAACACCGGCCCCGCGGTGGCGGCGTCCCACAGGCGCGACCGGTAGTTGAGGTCCACCGACACCGGCACCCCCGCCGCCCGCGCCCGGCGCATCGCCTCCCGGACCGTCGCGGCCGGGCCCTCCCCCAGCGCCGGCGTGATGCCGGTGACGTGCAGGACCCCGGCCTCCTCGACGACCCCGGCCGGCACGTCCGCGGGCCGCAGGTGCGAGCCCGCGCTGCCGTGGCGGTAGTACGTGACGTTCTGCACGGTGCCGGTCCGCCGTTCCCGCAGCATCAGCGCGGTCGGCGCGTCGTCGCGGTGCACGATCGCCCGCACCCGCTCGGCCAGCAGGTTCCGCTCGACCAGGTCGCCGACCGGGTCGTGGCCCAGCCGCCCGATCCAGGTGGCGGGAGCGCCCAACCGGGACACGCCGATCGCGACGTTCGACTCCGCGCCGCCCATCGACAGCCGCATCCCCCGGGTGAGGGACATCGGCCCCACGTCCTCGGCGACGAGCAGCCCGAGCGTCTCGCCGAGTGTGACCAGGCCGGCGTTCACGAGCGGGCCGCCTCGAGCGCCGCGGCCGCCCGGCCGGCGAGCGCGGCGAGGTCCCCGTCCGGGGTGAGCGCGTCGCCGATCAGCGGCCCGCCCATGCCGACGGCCAGGGCGCCCGCAGCCAGCCAGTCGCCGACCGAACCGATGTCGATGCCACCGGTCGGCACCACGGGGATGTCGGGCAGCGGGCCGCGCACGTCCTTCAGGTACCCCGGGCCGAGCCGGCCGGCCGGGAACAGCTTGACCGCGCTCGCGCCCGCCTTCCACGCCGCGGTGATCTCGGTGGGCGAGAACGCGCCGGGGTAGCTGGCGATCCCGTGGCGCAGCGCCGCGGCGATCACGTCCGGTTCCACCGACGGCGACACCACGAAGCGCGCGCCCGCGGCCACCGAGCGGTCCACGTCCGCGCCGGTGAGGACGGTGCCGACCCCGACCTCCACCTCGGAAGGCACCCGGGCCGCGAGCCGCTCGACCACCTCCAGCGCGCCGGTGGTCGTGAGCGTCAGCTCAAGGCTGCGCACCCCGGCCTCGACGAGGACGTCCACGACCGCCTCGGCGCGGTCGGCGTTCTCCGCGCGCAGGATCGCCACGATGCGGGTGGCGGCGAGCCCGGCGCCCACCGGGACGCGCCGCACTTCGGGTGTGCTGGGTACGGTCACGGGCGGTCCCCCTCCTCGGGCGCCGCACAGGTCATCCGCCACGGCACCAGCGACGTTCTACGTAATGGAACGCAGTTTCACAACGGCTCGCTGCATGATGAACGCCTGGCGACAGGACGACAAGCCCGCACCGCCGCCCGCCGGGTGATCTCCGACTCGCCGGTTCCACCCGTCCCCGTCCGAGGCTGTCCGGACCGGTCGGGACAACCGACCGGTCCCGTTCGCCCCCAGGACACCCTGCCGTGCCGGCGACGGAACCCGAAACCCCCACGCTCGCTGCCGTCCGCCCCCGGCGTGCGCCCCTGCCCTTCCCCACGAGGAGCTCCCGACCATGACCTCCACCCTCCGTCGCGCCGCCGTCGTCTGCGCGGCGCTGCTCGCGCTCACCGCGTGCGGCGAGAGCGCCGTCGAACCGTCGGGTGGCGGTGCGGACCCCGGCGGCGACACGCTGGTGTTCGCCTCCATCCCGTCGGAGGAGTCGACCTCGCTGCAGCAGAACTACGCCGCCGTCCTCGCCATGCTGGAGCGCGAGACCGGCACGACGATCGAGTTCCAGAACGCCACCGACTACGCCGCGGTCATCGAGGGCATGCGGGCCGGGCAGATCGACATCGCCCTGTTCGGGCCGTTCTCCTACGTGCTCGCCAAGGGCCAGGACACGGGCATCACACCGATCGCGGCGGTGGTGGACGCCCAGGGTGACGAGCCGGGCTACCAGTCCTACGGGATCACCGCCGCCGGGTCCGACATCCAGGACCTCGCGGGCTTCGCCGGTCGCAACGTCTGCTTCGTCGACCCGAACTCCACCTCCGGCTACCTCTACCCCACCGCGGGCCTCATCGAGGCGGGCGTCGACCCGGCCGCCGGGATCACCCCGGTGTTCGCGGGCGGGCACGACGCGTCGGCGCTGGCCGTGGCGAGCGGGCAGTGCGACGCGGGCTTCGCCTACGACACGATCGTCGACACGCAGCTCATCGACTCCGGGCAGCTGCAGCCCGGGCAGGTGCGCGTGGTGTGGCGCTCCGAGACGATCGCGGGATCCCCGATCGCGGTGGCGAGCCAGGTCGACCCGCAGCGCCGCCAGGTGATCGCCGACGCGTTCACGCAGAAGGCGAACGTCGACTACCTGTCCGCGGGCGGCTTCTGCGCCGCCGCATCCGACTGCGAGGTCGGCGAGGAGGCCGGCTGGGGCTACGCCTCGGTCGACGACGCCCTCTACGACGGTGTGCGCCGGGTCTGCGAGGTCACCAAGGCCGAGTCGTGCACGAGCCTGAGCTGACCGCCGTGACCCACGCACCGGAAGCCGTCGTCGAGCTGGCCGGCGTGCACAAGCGCTTCGGCCCGGCCGTCCACGCGCTCGACGACGTGTCGCTCACCGTGCACGCGGGGGAGGTCGTCGTGCTGCTCGGCGCGTCGGGCTCGGGCAAGTCGACCCTGCTGCGGCACGTCAACGGCCTGCACCGCCCGTCGTCGGGAACGGTGCGCGTGCTGGGCACGACGTCGGCCCCGCAGGCGGCGCCGCCCTGCGCGGCTGCGGCGCAGGTCGGGATGGTGTTCCAGCAGTTCCACCTCGTGGGCAGCCTGACCGTGCTGGAGAACGCCTGCACCGGCGCGCTCGGCACGCTGCGTGGCCCGCGGCTAGGGCTGCCGACCTACCCGCGGCGGGTGCGCGCGGCCGCGCTCGAACAGCTGGAGCGCGTCGGCCTCGCCGACCAGCGCTTCCAGCGCGCCGACACCCTCTCCGGCGGGCAGCAGCAGCGGGTGGCCGTGGCCAGGGCACTGCTGCAGCGGCCCCGGATCCTGCTCGCCGACGAGCCGGTGGCCTCGCTCGACCCGGAGTCGGCCGAGCAGGTGCTGCAGCTCATCGCCACGCTCGCCCGCGAGGACCGGCTCACCGTGCTGTGCAGCCTGCACCAGGTGGACCTGGCACTCGCACTGGGCGAGCGGGTCGTCGGCCTTCGCGCGGGACGCGTGGTGCTCGACCGGCCGGTGGCCGAGCTGGACCACGACACCGCGATGGCGGTGTACACGCCCCGCACCCCCGACCCGGTCCCGGTGCTCGCCCGGTGACCGACACGACGGTGACCGACACCCGGACCCTCGCCCGGCCGTCGGGCACGGGCACCGCCGCCGTGCTGGTGCTGCTCGCGCTGCTCGGCGCGGCGTTGTGGTCGGTGGGCGAGCTGCGGCTGAACGTCGCCACCCTGGTCGACAGCGCCGGCAACGCCGCGGCTTCCTGTCCCGCACGGTGCCGCTGGACTTCCCGCCGCCCACCGAGGTGCTCGCGCTGTGCGGCCAGACCCTCGCCGTCGTCGTCTGCGCGACGCTGCTCGCGGTGCTGCTCAGCGTGCCGGTCGCGGTGCTCGCCGCAGGCAACACCAGCCCCGGGCCCGCGGCGCGCTACGGCGCCGTGCGCTGGTCGTGGTCGCGCGCGCCGTGCCCGACGTGGTCCTCGCCATCGTGTTCTTCCGGCTCTTCGGCCTCGGCGCTGCCGCGGGCGTGCTCGCGATGGGCCTGCACTCCGTCGGGATGATCGGCAAGCTCTACGCCGACGCCATCGAGCAGATCGACGAGGGGCCGCGCACCGCCGTCCGCTCGGCCGGGGCGGGACGGCTGCAGGAGCTCGTGACGGGCGTGCTGCCCGCCGTCCTGCCGGCGTTCGTCGCCACCGCCCTGCACCGGTTCGACATCAACCTGCGCATTTCGGTGGTGCTCGGCTTCGTGGGCGTCGGCGGGCTCGGCTTCGAGATCGCCGGCGCCCTGCGCCGCCTCGACTACCAGCGCGGCATGGCGCTCGCGCTCGTCGTGCTCGGCCTCTGCGTGGCGGTCGAGCTCGTCTCGGGAGCGGTGCGCCGGGCCCTGCTGACGAGCACGACCGGGCGAGCCGCCACCCCGCCACCCGGGGGCCACCTGACACCGCCGTGGACGCCCCGGCGCGTGCGCGCGGCGCTCTACGCCGGCGCCACGCTGCTCGTGATCGGCCTCTCCGTGCCCACCGCGGGCCTGTCGCCCACCCAGCTCGTCTCCGGCATCGCCCAGCTGCCCGCCACGCTGTCCCTGTTCTGGCCGCCGAGCACCGGCGGCATCCTCCCCGACCTGCTCGCCGAGCTCCTCGTCACCGTGCAGATCGCGCTCGCGGCCACGTTCCTCGGGGCACTGCTGTCCCTGCCCGTCGGTGCGATGGCCGCGCGCAACGTGGCACCGACGCCGGGGGTGGCCGCGGCGTTCCGGGCCGTCATCGTGGTCGTCCGCGGCATCCCGGAGCTGATCATCGCGATCGTGTTCGTCGTGATCACCGGGCTCGGCCCGGTGGCCGGGGCGCTCGCGCTCGCGATCGGCGCGATCGGCCTGCTGGGCAAGCTCGTGGCCGACTCCCTCGAGGAGACCGACGTCCGGGTGCAGGACGCCGTGCGGGCCACCGGCGCGTCCCGCCTGCAGGTCTTCACGGCCGTGACGCTGCCGCAGGCGGCACCCGCACTCGTCGCGCACCTGCTCTACCAGCTCGACGTCGCCATCCGCTCGGCCACGCTCCTGGGCATCGTCGGCGCGGGCGGGATCGGGTTCTACCTGCTCAACGCGTCCCGGGTGATGCGGTTCGACGTCGTCACCACCGTGATGCTCATGGTCTTCGCCACGGTCATGGCCGTCGAGCTGCTCGCGCTGTGGCTGCGCCGCGCCGTCTCCTGAACAAGTGGTCCCGGCGTTCACGGGTGTTTCCGCGCCCGTTACCTGCACCGCCGTTGTCCGGACAAGCCCACCCGGCAGCGTTGCCGATCGTGACGACCACCCGGTACCTGGAGATCGCCGACGAGCTCGCCGCCGAGCTCGCCGGCGCACCCGCGGGTTCCCGCGTCGACGGGGAGCACGGGATCGGCAGGCGGTTCGGCGTCGGACGCGCGGCCGCCCGCGCGGCGCTGCAGGAGCTGGAACGCCGGCTGCTGGTGCGGCGGGTGCAGGGCGCGGGAACGTTCGTGAACCGGCGCATCGACTACACGATCGCCCACGACCGGCGGCCCTCGTGGCACGAGACGGTCGCGGCGGCGGGCGCCACCCGCGCACGGTCGTGCGCGGCATCGACGTGCTGCCGCTGCCTGCCGAGCACGCACCCGCGCTCGGGCTGCCCGCCGGGACACCGTGCCACCGCCTGGTGCGCCAGTCCTACATCGACGACCTGCTCGCGGCCCGCGTGCACGAGTGGGTGCCGGTCGAGCTCGTCGCCGACCTCGACCTCGCGGTGCACGCCGCCGAGTCGCTCGACCTGGTGCTGCGCCAGGTCGCACGGGTGGACCCGGTGCGCGCCTGGTGCCGGGTGAGCCTCGACGTGCCCCCGCCCGCCGTCTGCGCGGCGCTGCAGGTCGAACCGAGCCGGCCGGTGTGGCTGGTCGAGAGCGTCAGCCGGGACGCCACGAGCGGGCGCCCGGTCATGTGCAGCAGATCGTGGATGCGCTCGGACGCGGTCCGGGTGGTGGTCGAGCTGGGCTCGCCACCGGACGGAGAGTAGCCAGAAGGAGAACGATGCTTTTCACACGAGAGGAACGGGCGGGCCTGCTGGCGCTCGCCCACCCCGAGGAGCTGGTGGGGCTCGCCGACGCCTGCCTCGCCGACGGCGCGGTCCCCCGCGTGCTGCGGGCCCCCGAAGTCGGGTGCGTGGCTACGCAGGTGACCGAGCCGATCGCCGCGGACCGCTTCCTCCTCGGCGACGTGCTCGCCGTGCAGGCCGAGGTGGAGCTGGGCGGGGCGCGCGGCTGGTCGATGCGCCTCGGCGACGACCGCGCCGCCGCCCTCGCCGCCGCGATCTGCGACGCCGAGGTGCAGGCGCGGCGGCCCCGCGCCGCCGACGTGGCCGACCTGTGCGGGCGGGTCGCCGCCCGCGAGGCCACGGCCGACGCGCAGGAGTGGGCGCGGATCGCCCCCACCGTCGTCGAGTTCGAGGAGCTGACGTGACCACCCCCCTGGTCCCCGTGCTGGACGGGGACACCTCGCAGCGCACGTTCCGCGCCGTGCTCGACGCGCTCGCGCGGCCCGGCCGGCCCACGCGGCTGCCCGCCGCCGACGTGCCGGCCACCCTGCTGCCGGTGCTCGCGCTCGCCGACCTGGACACCCCGGTGTGCGTGCTCGGTGACGACGCCCGGGAGGGCGCGATCACGACCGCGCGTCCGCACCGGCGGTCCCGCTCGGAGCGGCCCGCCTGGTGACGGCGCTGCGACCGCTCGCCGCGGGCGAGCTCACCACCGCGTCCGCACCGGCGGTCCCGCTCGGAGCGGCCCGCCTGGTGACGGCGCTGCGACCGCTCGCCGCGGGCGAGCTCGCCACCGTCCGCACCGGCAGCGCCGCAGCACCCGAGGAGGCCGCGCTCGTCGCGCTGGCCGTCCCCGCGCTCGACGGCGGGCCGGCGCTCACCCTGACCGGGCCCGGTGTCCCCGCACCCGCACCGTGGCACCCCGCCGGCTCCCGCCGGACCTGGTCGCCACCCGGGCCGCCATCGCGTTCCCGGCGGGTGCAGACCTGCTGCTCGTCACCCCGGACGGCGCGGTGCTCGGCCTCCCCCGCAGCACCCGGATCGAGGAGAACTGACATGGGGTACTCCGGAGCCCGCGGCGGGCTCGAGGCGATCCTCGCGGCCGAACGCCTCGTCCGCGAGGCCCGCGACGACGCGCCGGCACCCTGGGCGTCGACCGAACAGATCACCGCCCGCTTCCGGCTCGCCGTCGACCGCGTGCAGGGCGAGGCCGGGCTCTACCACGAGCCCACCGCCGCCGCCGCGTTCCGCCAGGCCGAGGGCGACACCCTGGAGGCCTCGCACCTGGTGCGCGCCCACCGCTCGACCCTGCCCCGACTGGCCGTCTCCGAGCCGGTGGACCCCGACGAGATGGTGGTGCTGCGCCGCATCGTCCCGGCGCACCGCACCCCCGACGGCCCGCAACTCCTGGGCCGCACCACGGACTACACGGGCCGGATGCTGGAGCGCGAACCCGCCGGACGAACGGCACCCTCGTCCGATGCGTCGGTACGAACGGACCGTTCGTCCAACGGGACGGCGCCGGCGCGGAGCACCGAGCAGCGCCACCCCGCCCGCTTCTCCGCGTTCCTCCGCTCGCAGGACCTGCTCGTCGAGCACCCGCCCGCCCCCGACACCCAGCCCTTCGACGTCACCCGCCGGCCCGCGCGGCCGCCCGCCCCACGCTCGGCGGTGCTCGCCTCGATGGCCCGCGCGGAGACCGGGGCGCTGGTCGGGCTGTGGTACCGCTCGATCCTCGGCCCCGACGGCGACATCCACGAGGTCACGCTCGGCGAGGTCCGGCACGGGCACCTGCCGCTGCGCGTGCGGCACCCGCACACCGGCAACCCGGTGCAGATCGGCCGGTTCCGCGCCACCGAGACCGAGGCCATCGAAGACCTCGACGGTGCCGACGAGGACCGCACCCGCTTCGACGTCGGCTACGGCCTGTGCTTCGGGCACAACGAACGCAAGGCGATCGCGATGGCGAACCTCGACATCGCCTGCCGCCGCTTCGGCCGCACCGGCCCCCTCGAACAGCTGCTCCTGCTCACCACCGACGGGCTCGACTCCGCCGGGTTCCTCGAACACCTCAAGCTGCCGCACTACGTCACGTTCCGGTCGATGGTCGAGCGCAAGCAGGCCATGCGCGCCACCGGCGTGGCGACGGACCCCCTCGGAAGGGACTGCCAGTGACGACGACACCGACCCTGGCCGCCGTCTCCGGCGTCGACGACCTGCTCGCCGGCATCGACGCCACCACCGCACCCGTCGGGATCCTCGACGAGGGCGCCAAGCGCGAGATCCGCCGCGCCGCCCTGACCGCCGTCTGCGTGCCCGGCTACCAGGTGCCCTTCGGGTCCCGGGAGATGCCGGTGGCCCGCGGATGGGGTTCGGGCGGCCTGCAGGTCACGCTCGCCGTGATCGGCGCCGACGACACGGTCAAGGTGATCGACCAGGGCGACGACGCCGGCGTCAACGCCACCAACCTCCGCCGGCTCGTCGCCGGCAGCACCGGGTGCGCCGAATCGGCCGACTCCCGCGAGGCCACCGTGATCCAGACCCGGCACCGGGTGCCCGAGCAGCCGCTGTCCGACGGGCACGTCCTCGTGCTGCAGGTGCCGGTGCCCGAGCCGCTGCGCGGCGTGCAGCGCTCGGTGGCCGAGTGCGCCCGCATGCACGCCGAGGGCGACTACTCGACGATGTGGGTGAGCCTCTACGAGGACCTCGTCCGCAACGGGGTGATCACGAAGTCCACCGGCTACCCGGTGCTCGTCGGCGGCCGCTACGTCATGGCCACCACCCCGATCCCCCGCTGGGACGTACCGCGCCTGCACCACTCGCAGCACCTCAGCCTCTTCGGCGCAGGCCGGGAGAAGCGGATCTTCGCCGTGCCCCCGCACACCGACGTCGAGCCCCTCACGTTCGACGACGTGCCCTTCGAGGTGGAAGGCGCCGACGGTGTGTGCGTGCGCTGCGGCTCCGACGACACGTTCCTGGTGGAGGCAGGCCCCGGCCGGTTCGCGTGCAGCGACACGGAATGGTGCGCGAGGGTGACGGATGGCGACGCCGACGAGGTGACCCACCGAAAGGCGGCCCCCCTACACCTGCTCCCCGTCTCAGGGAGCCGCCCCCCGCAACGTCAGCAAAGCCACTTTCACGACACCCGGCGTCAGGACAGTGGCTTTGCTGACACGGGAGGGCCGGAGTGGGCCCTCCTCGTCGAGGACATCGGGAAGGTGCACGGGCCCGGCGGCGGCGCCGCCGTCCCGGGGACCGGGCCCGCCCACGGCACCGCGGTCAGCCCGTCCACCGGGGCGATCGTGGCGGCGTGGGACGTCGGGTTCGACGTCGCGCCGGGCGAGGCCGTGGGGCTGATCGGCGAGTCCGGCTCGGGGAAGTCGACCGTGCTGCGCTGCATCGTCGGGGACGAGGCGGCCACCGCGGGGCGGCTGCACCTCGCCGCCGTCGACGGGGGTGGCACCGACGTGCTCACGCTCGACGGGCCCGCGCGGCGCAAGCTGCGGATCTCGACGCTCGGCATCGTCCACCAGGACCCGTCGGAGGGGCTCGCGCTGAACGTGACCGCCGGCGGCAACATCGCCGAGCGCCTGACCGCGGCGGGCTGGCGCAGCTACGGCGCGATCCGCGCCCGCGCCGCGGAGCTCCTGGACCGCGTGGAGGTGCCGCTGTCACGCATGGACGACCCGGTGCGCACGTTCTCCGGCGGGATGCGGCAGCGCGTGCAGATCGCCAAGGCCCTCGCCACCGACCCGGACGTGCTGCTGCTCGACGAGCCCACCACCGGCCTCGACGCGTCGGTCGCCGCGGGGGTGCTCGACCTGCTGCGCGGGCTGCTCGCCGAACGCGACGTCGCCGCCGTGGTCGTGAGCCACGACTTCGCGGTGATCGAGACGCTCACCGACCGGTCGCTGGTGATGCAGCTGGGCCGGGTGGTCGAGCAGGGCTCACCGACCAGCTCTTCCGCGACCCGCACCACCCCTACACCCAGCGGCTCGTCGCCGCGGCCCGGAGGTGACCATGAGAGTCCTGCAGGTACGAGGCCTCGAGAAGTCGTTCACCCTGCACACCGTCGACGGCCGCACGGTCGTGTCGCTGCGCGGCGTCGATCTCGACGTCGCCGCGGGCGAGCACGTCGCGCTGGCCGGGCCGAGCGGGGCGGGCAAGTCGAGCCTGCTGCGCTGCGTGCACCGCACCTACCTGCCCGACGCCGGCACGGTGACGCTGCACGGCCCGGACGGGCCGGTCGAGCTCACCGCGCTCCCCGACCGCGCCCTCGCGCGGCTGCGGGGACGCGAGCTGGGCTACGTGGCGCAGTTCCTCGCCGCCCCGCCGCGCACCGGGCCGCTCGAGCTGGTGGCCGCCGTCGCCCGCCGCCGCGGTCTGGACCGCGACGCCGCCGCCGACGCCGCCGCCGACGCCCTGGGCAGGCTCGCCCTCGACGAGGCGCTGTGGGACGTCGACTGCGGCGTGCTGTCGGGCGGGGAGCGCCAGCGCGTCAACCTGGCCGCGGCCACCGTGCGCCCGCCCCGGCTCCTGCTGCTGGACGAGCCGGTGTCGGCGCTCGACCCGGCCAACCGGGAGCGCGCCCTCGACCTGATCGCCTCCCTCTCCGGCGCGGGCGTCGCCGTGCTCGCGGTCTTCCACGACGCCGACGCGATGCGCACCCTCGCCACCCGGGTGGTGGAGCTGCGCGACGGCCGGATCGCCGCGGAGGGCACGCCCGCGCAGGTGCTGGGGGTGGCGGCGTGAACCGGGAGGGCCTCGTGAGCGCGCCGGCCACCGAGCGCTGGCCGCTGCTGCGCCCGCCCGCCGACTACGTGCTCGGGCACGTGCGGGCGGTGCTGCCCGACCGGCTGCTGGACGACGCCCGGGTGGCCGTCCGCGGCGGGCGGATCGCCGAGGTCGGCCCGCACCCCGCCGGGGCGGGCGCGACGTCGACGGCGGTGGCGCCTACTGCCTGCCCGGCCTCGTGGACGTCCATTCCGACGGTCTGGAGCGCGAGCGGCTGCCCCGCCCGGGCGCGAGGTTCCGTGGCGGTTCGCGCTGCTGTCGTTCGAGGGCAAGCTGCGCGCCGCCGGGATCACCACCGTCTTCCACGGTGCCGCCTTCGAGGAGAGCGACGGGTCGCTCAAGACCCGGTCGGCCGAGGTGGCGCTGGAGATGTGCCGCCAGGTGGCCGACCGCGGCGAGGGCCCCGTCGACCACCGGATCCTGCACCGGCTCGACGTGCGCTCCGCGGGCGGGCTGGCCGCGCTGCGCGCCCGGCTCGCCGACCGGGACGCGGTGCTCGACGGGCCGGCCGTGGTCTCGCACGAGGACCACACACCCGGGCAGGGCCAGTACGCCGACCGCACCTACTACGAGCGCTACATCATGGGCACCCGCGGCATCTCCGCCGAGCAGGCGCGGTCGGAGGTCGACGCGTTCGCCGCGGCGCGGGAGGCGAACAGCGACGTCCGGGACGAGGCGCTGCTGTTCCTCGGCGGGCTGGCCCGGGCGGGGGCGGTGCGGCTGCTGGGGCACGACCCCGCATCGGGCGAGGAGATCGCGGACCTCGCCGACCGCGGCGGCGCCGTGGCCGAGTTCCCCACCACCGTCGACGCCGCGGTCGCCGCCCGCGAGCGCGGGATGCCGGTGGTGATGGGCGCGCCGAACGCGTTGCGCGGCAGCTCCCACTCCGGCAACGCCTCGGCACGCGAGCTCGTCGCCCGCGGCCTGGTGACCGCGCTCGCGTCGGACTACCTGCCCGCCGGCCTGCTCGCCGCCGCGTTCCTCCTCGCGGCCGACGACGTCACGACCCTGCCCGCCGCCGTGCGGATGGTGACGGCGGGCGCGGCGGAGGCCGTCGGCCTCCCCGACCGCGGCGCCCTCACCCCCGGTTCGCGCGCCGACCTCGTGCTCGCCGAGGCGGGACGGCCGTGGCCGGTGGTGCGAACGGTGCTGCGGGCGGAGAGGCCCTGAGGGCCGGCTCACGGGTCAGCTGCGCCGCTCCCACGAGCCGAGCACCATGAGCGTGCGGGTGCCGGTCACCGACCCGGAGCGGCGCAGCGTGTCGATCACCTGCTGCAGGTGGCCCAGGTCGCGCACGCGCAGCCGCACCAGCGCGTCCGGGTCGCCCGCGATCGTGAAGACCGCGGCGACCTCCGGGATGTTCGACACCGAGCGCACGATCTCGCTCACCCGGGTGGTGCCGAGGAAGCGCAGCTCGATGAACGCCTCGACGCCCTGGTCGAGCTTCGCGTGGTCCACCTGCACGGTGAAGCCGGTGATGACGCCGACCTCCCGCAGCCGGTCGACCCGCCGCTTCACCGCGGCGACGGAGAGCCCGACCTCGGTGGCCATCTCGGAGTAGGTCCGGCGGCCGTCGGTCCGCAGCAGGTCGAGGAGCAGCCGGTCGGTGTCGTCGACCACCAGGACCTCCACGCAAAGAACTGGAACCGTTCACCGATCCAAGCACAATTCATTTGCGTGTTCTACGCAGAGGACGCGCGAGCTCTTGCCCGAACGGGTGTGAACCGGGTCTCCTCCATCTACTCGCACTGACGGAGGTCGACGGTGCCGCCCACCACAGTCACGCTGGACGACAAGTACTCCGCCCGCAACGGTCGGGTCCTGATCACCGGGATCCAGGCGATCGTGCGGATGGTCCTGGAGCAACGCAGGCTCGACACCGCTCGCGGACTGGACACCCGCGCGTTCGTGAGCGGCTACCAGGGTCCCCGCTCGCCGGCCTGGACCAGGAGATGGCCCGCGCCGCACGGTTCCTCGACGACGCGGGCGTGGTCTTCCGGCCGGCCGTCAACGAGGAGCTCGCCGCCACCGCGGTCGCGGGCACCCAGCTGCTGCGCCAGGCCCCCGGCCGCCGCCACGACGGCGTCACCGGATTCTGGTACGGCAAGAACCCCGGCCTCGACCGTGCCGCGGACGCCATCCGGCACGGCACGCTCGCCGGCACCACCGCGCTCGGTGCGCGGTCGCGCTGATCGGCGACGACCCGACCTGCAAGTCCTCCACCGTGCCCAGCTCGTGCGAGCCGATGGCGCAGAGCCTGAACCTGCCGCTGCTCGCGCCCGGGTCCGTCGCGGAGATCGTCGAGCTCGGGCTGCACGCCGTCGCGATGTCGCGCGCCTGCGGGCTCTGGACCGGGATCAAGATCGTGGCCGACGTCGCCGACGCGGCCGCCACCGTGGACGTCGACGCGCTCGACCTCGGCGTCCCGATGCCCGGCCGCGCCGAGGAACCGCCCCGCGTGCTCGTCGGCGCCACCGCCCTCGACGCCGAGCACGACGCCCTGACCCGCCGGCTCGACCTCGCCCGCGCGTACGCGCGGGCGGCCGGGCTCAACCGCGTCGCGTTCAGCTCCCGCAACGCGCGCCTCGGCGTGCTCGCGTCCGGCACCACCGCGGCGGTCGTGCAGCGCGCCCTCGACGACCTGGGCCTCGACGAGGCGGCGATGGAGGCGCTCGGGCTGCGGATCATCACCCTCGCCATGCCGTTCCCCGTGGACGCCGGCACGCTCGCCGAGCTCACCGAGGGGCTCGACGAGGTGCTCGTCGTCGAGGACAAGGTCGCCTTCCTGGAGGACCACCTCAAGGCCGCCCTCTACGGCAGGCCGGGCGCGCCACGCGTCGTCGGGCGCCACGACCCCGACGGCCGCCCGCTGCTGCCCACCCGCTCCAGCGTCGGCTCCGAGGACGTCGCCCGCGTCCTCGCGGCCCGCATCGGCCCCGACCGGCTGCCCCGCACCGCCGCCGCGGCGCTGGAAGCGGTCACCCCGAAGCCGCCGTCCCGGATCGCGATCCCCCTCGCCGCCCGCACCCCGTTCTTCTGCTCCGGCTGCCCGCACAACACCTCCACCCGCACCGGCGACGACACACTCGTCGCGTCGGTATCGGCTGCCACGCGATGATCGCGCTGGACGGCGCGGGCCGCGGCCACCAGCTCGGTCTCACGCAGATGGGCGGCGAAGGCGCGCAGTGGCTGGGCCTCGCCCCGTTCACCGCCGACCGCCACTTCGTGCAGAACCTCGCGACGGCACGTTCCACCACTCCGGTTCGCTCGCCATCCGCGCGGCCGTCGCCGCGGGCGCACGATGACCTACAAGCTGCTCTACAACGACGCCGTCGCCATGACCGGCGGCCAGCGCGCCGAAGGCAGGCTCGACGTCCCCGCGCTCACCCGCTGGCTCGCCGTCGAAGGCGTGCGGCGCATCGTCATCACCACGGCGGAGCCGGAGGGCTACCGCGGTGTCACCCTCGACCCGCTCGCCACCGTGCGCCACCGCGACGAGTTCGCCGCGGCCGAGCGGGAACTGGCGGGCGTCGACGGTGTCACCGTCCTGATCCACGACGACCGGTGCGCCGCCGAGGAGCGCCGCCTGCGCAAGCGCGGCAAGCTCCCCACGCCCACCGCGAAGGTCGCGATCAACGAACGGGTGTGCGAGGGGTGCGGCGACTGCGCCCAGGCCTCCACCTGCCTGTCGGTGCAGCCGGTGGAGACCGGGTTCGGCCGCAAGACCCGCATCCACCAGGCGTCCTGCAACACCGACCTGTCCTGCCTCAAGGGCGACTGCCCGTCGTTCCTGCTGGTGGAGCCGGCCGAGCGGGCCCGCGCACCGTGCCGGAGCCCCCGACCGGCCTGCCCGAGCCGGAGAGCAGGCTCACCGGCGACACCACCCTGCTGCGGATGCCGGGGATCGGCGGCACGGGCGTGGTCACCGTGTCGCAGGTCCTGCAGATGGCCGCCCTCCTCGACGGGCGCTACGCCGCCGGGCTGGAGCAGATCGGGCTGGCCCAGAAGGGCGGCCCCGTGGTGAGCGACGTCCGCATCGCCAAGCAGCCCGTGCGCGGGGCGCTGCGGGCCTCCCGCGGCACCGCCGACGTCCTCATCGGCTTCGACCTGCTCGGCGCCGCCTCCCCGGCCAACCTCGACGCCGCCCGGGCGGGGCACACGATCGCGGTGGTGAGCTCCGCCGTCGTCCCGACGGCGGCCATGGTCACCGGGCGCGTCCCCGTGCCCGGCTCCCCCGCCGACGCCCTCGACCGGATCGCCGCCGCCACCCGCGCCGACGCCGCGCTGCACGTCGACGCGCAGGGTCTGTCCGAGGCGCTCTTCGGCGACCACATGCCGGCGAACATGCTGCTGATCGGCGCCGCGTACCAGCACGGCTGCATCCCGATCGCGGCGGAGGCGATCGAGCAGGCCATCCGGCTCAACGGCGCGGGCGTCGAGAAGACCCTCGCCGCGTTCCGCTGGGGCCGCGCCGCCGTCGCCGACCCGGCCGCGGTCGAGGCGGCCACGTGCCCTCCCGCCGCCGGCACCGAGCCCGGCGGGTTCGCCGACGTCCTCGCCACCCGCGTCGCCGACCTCACCGGCTACCAGGACCGCGGCTACGCCGACCGCTACGCCGAGGAGGTGCAGCGGGTGGCCACGATCGCCACCGAACGCGCGGGCGCGGAGGCGGGCGAACGGATCGCCATCGCCTACGCCCGCGGGCTGCACAAGCTCATGGCCTACAAGGACGAGTACGAGGTGGCGCGCCTGCACCTCGACCCGGCCGAGCAGGCCCGTCGCGACGCGGAGTTCGGGCCCGGTGCCACGGTCTCGGTCATGCTGCACCCGCCGGTCCTGCGCGCGCTCGGGATGACCCGCAAGATCCGGCTGCGCCGCTCGGCGGCCCCGGCGTTCCGGGTGCTGCGCGCCGCCCGCCGCCTGCGGGGCACCGCGCTCGACCCGTTCGGGCACGCCGAGGTCCGCCGCGTCGAGCGGGCACTGGTGCCCGAGTACCAGGCACTCGTCCGCCAGGCCCTCGAGCACCTGGACGCAGGCACCGCCGAGGCCGTCGCGGAGATCGCGGACCTGCCCGAGGTCATCCGCGGCTACGAGCAGATCAAGCTCCGCGCGGTGGCCGCGTTCCGGGAGAAGGCCGCCACCGCGCTCGCCGATCTGGCAGGGTGATCTTCGCGGGGTGATCTTCGCCCGGGTGATCTGCGCAGCGCGCGACGCGAGGAGGGCCGGTGATCGACGTGCCGGCCCGCCTCGGCGCGTGGGGCGTGCTGTGGTGGCTCGTCGTGCGCCAGCGCGGGCGGGTGGCCGCCGGCTCGGTGTACGGCACGCTGTCGATGACGAGCATGGTGGCGACGCCCTACCTGCTGGGGCGCGCCGTCGACGACGGGCTCGCCACCGGCAGCCGGCCCGCACTCGCCGGCTGGACGGGTGCGCTGCTGGTCGCCGGGGTCGCGAGCGCCGCCCTGAACATCCTGCGCCACCGCACGATGTCGCGGGTCCGGATGGACGCCGCCTTCCGCGTCTCGGACGCGGTGCTCGTGCACGCCACCCGCCTCGGCGCCGCCCTGCCCGGCCGCACCACCACCGGTGAGATCGCGAGCATCGGCCTGACCGACGTCCTCGTGGTGAGCACCGCGCTCACCGTCGCCGGACCCAGCGTCGGCGCGCTCGTCACCTACATCGTCGTGACCGTGCTCATGGGCCTGGTCTCGCCGGTGCTGGCCACGGTCGTGCTGCTCGGGGCGCCGCTGCTGGCGCTGCTCGTCGCGCCGCTGCTGACCCGCCTGCGCGCCGTCGAGTCCGTCTACCGGGCCGAGCAGGGTGCGCTCACCGCCCGGCTGATCGACATCGTCGGCGGGCTGCGCGTGCTGGCCGGCCTCGGCGGCGAGGACGTCGTCGCGCGCCGCTACCGCGACACCTCGCGGGCACTGCGCGCCGAGGGGTACCGCGTCGGAGGGATCACCAGCTGGATCGAGGCGGTCGGCGCCGGGCTCCCGGTGCTGTTCGTCGGTGCGGTGACCTGGATCGCCGCCCGGACGGCCGCCTCCGGCGCCATGACGGTCGGTGACCTCCTGGCCGTGTACGGCTACGTCGCGCTCCTCGCCGTCCCCGTCGGCGCGCTCATCGAGGGCGGCCACCAGATCGGCCGGGGCTGGGTGGCGGCCGACCGGGTGGCCCGGTTCCTCACCACACCACCACAGGCCACCGCCGGGGCGGAGGGCCCGCGCGGCCCGGCCGTGCTGCGCGACCCGGACTCCGGTGTGGAGCTGCACCCCGGCGCGTTCGCCGCGCTGGTCAGCGCGCGGCCCGCGGACGCCGCCGAAGTGCTCGAACGGCTCGGCGGCGTCGGTGGGGCGGGCATCGGTGGGGCCGGCATCGCCGCTCCCGTGTCACCTGGGACGGGCACCGCCTCGACGCGGTCGCGCCCACCCGGGTCCGGGAGCGGATCCTCGTGGCCGATCCCGATGCCGCGCTGTTCGCCGGGCCGCTGCGGGAGGTGCTCGCCGGCCCGGCCGACCCGGACCACCGCGGCGTCGCGGCGGCCGTGCGGACGGCCGTCGACGCCGCCGCGGCGTACGACGTGGTGCACGGCCTCCCGGGTGGCCTCGACGGCCACGTCGACGGGGACGGCCACAACCTGTCGGGGGGCCAGCGCCAACGCGTCCGGCTCGCCAGGGCACTCGCCGCAGACCCCGAGGTGCTGCTCGCCGCCGAGCCCACCTCGGCGCTCGACGCGCACACCGAGGCCGCGGTGGCAGCCGGGCTGCGCGCCGCACGCGTGGGCCGCACGACGCTCGTCACCACCACCTCACCACTCCTGCTGGCCTACGCGGACCCGGTGTTCCTGCTGGTGGGCGGCCGGGTGGCCGCGGCGGGCCCTCACGAGGAACTACTCACCGACCCGCGCTACGCGGCGGTGGTCGCCCGGTGACACCATCCACGCTCCCCGTCGCCGGCCCGGCCGCCGCCCGCCGGGCCGCTGTGGCGTTGGTGCGCGCCGATGCCGGGGCCGCCGCGGCGACGGTCGTGCTCTCCGCCCTCGCCGCGGCGGCCGGGGTCGCCGGGCCGTGGCTCGTGGGCCGCATCGTCGACGAGGTGCGGGCGGGTGGCGGGCCGCAGGTCGTGGACCGGCTGGCGCTGGGCATCGTGGCGTGCGCGCTGGCCCAGCTCCTGCTGGCCCGCCAGGCCCGGTGGGCCGCCCACCGGTTCGGCGAGCGCACCCTCGCCCGGGTGCGGGAGCGCTACGTCGAGCGGGTGCTGGGCCTCCCGACCGCGGCGGTGGAGCGGGCCGGCACGGGCGAGATCGCCGCCCGCGGCACCGCCGACGTCGCCGTGCTGGCCGCCACCCTGCGCGACGCCGGGCCCGCCATGGCGGTCGCGGCGATCCAGGCGGTGTTCCTGCTCGCGGGCGTCGCGGTGGTGGCGCCGTTGCTCGGGGTGTGTGGCCTCGTCGGCCTCGTCGGGATGGGGTGGGCCACGCGCTGGTACCTGCGCCGGGCCCACGCCGCGTACCTCGCGGAGGGTGCCGCGGCGGCCGCGCTCGCCGAGGTCCTCACGGCCACCGCGGCCGGCGCGCGCACGGTGGAGACGCTGCGCCTGCAGGAGCGCCGTGTCGGCGCCTGCCGGTCGGCGATCGAGACGGCCCGGCGCGCCCGGGAGGGCACGCTCGCGCTGCGCAGCGTGCTGTTCCCGGCCGTGGACGTCTGCCACGTCCTCCCTGTGGCCGCGGTGCTGCTGGCCGGCGGCGCGCTGCTCGCGCACGGCGCGGTGACGCTCGGCGCCGTGGCCGCCGCAGCGCTCTACATGACGCAGCTGGCCACCCCGCTGAACACGATCCTGTGGCGCGTCGACCAGCTGCAGAGCGGCACCGCCGCGTTCTCGCGGGCCGAGGGCCTCGCCGAGATCACCGCGCGGGACCCGGTGCACCCGGCCCGGCCGGCCGGGGAGGACGTGCTGGTCCGGGACGTGTACTTCCGCTACCCGGGGCACGACGGCGACGCGCTGCGGGGCGTGGACCTCGCCCTGCGCCCCGGTGAGCGGATCGCTCTCGTCGGTCCGTCCGGCGCGGGCAAGTCCACGCTCGGCAGGCTGCTGGCCGGGCTGGACACGCCCCACACCGGCTCGGTGACGGTGGGCGGGGTGCCCGTGGCCGGTCTCGACCGGGCGGACCGGCGCCGCCACGTCCTCCTCGTCACCCAGGAACACCACGTGTTCCTGGGCACGGTGCGCGACAACCTCCTCCTCGCCGACCCGGCGGCCGGCGACGAGGCGCTGCGGGCCGCGCTCGCGAAGGTCGCGCCCGCCTCGACGAGCTCCCCGACGGCCTCGACACCCGGCTCGGGCCGGGCGGCCACCAGCCCGGGGGCGCCGTCGCCCAGCAGCTCGCCCTCGCCCGTGTGGTGCTCGCCGACCCGCACACCGTGGTGCTGGACGAGGCCACCGCGCTCCTCGACCCGGCCACCGCACGGAGCACGGAACGGGCGCTCGCGGCCGCGCTCGCCGACCGCACGGTGGTCGCGATCGCCCACCGCCTCCACACCGCCCACGACGCCGACCGCGTGGCCGTGCTCGTAGACGGATGCGTCACCGAGCTCGGCACCCATGACGCGCTGCTCGCGGCCGGCGGCGCGTACGCCGCACTCTGGCGGACGTGGCACGGGAATCCCGGGTGACGGTCCGATGATCGCGTCCGGGCACGGTCGGACGGCAGCTCTCCTGCTCGATGCGCGGGCCGCGTCGACCGGCCGGGCCGGGTGGCCCGAGACCGCCGGCAGGCGATGCGACGAGTGCTTCGCGAGGCGAGGCCGCACGTGCCCCGGGTCAGGACCACGACCGCAGGGGGCGGTCACCCGCCCAGGACGCGCACGAGCGCCCCGGAGAGTCGTCGACGACGCGTGGCAGCGCTCTTCAGGCTCAGAACGGGGGTGGGTCCTCGTTGTCGTCGGGCGGGATGACTTCGCCGTCCCAGAGGGCCGTGGTGCGGCGGTCGCGTTCGAGGCGTTCCAGCCGTGCGACGAGGTCTTTCGGC
>MKJV01000130.1 GCA_001942185.1 Pseudonocardia sp. CNS-004 | reverse complement strand
GGACGTGGCCGCACCCCGTCCGCGAACGCTCGCCGCGCTGCGCGCCGTGGCCGCCGAGCTCGACGCCGCTCGCGCGTCCGACGGCTGGCCCGCGCTCGTCACCAAGGAGACCGGCAAGCGGCTCGCCGAGGCCCGGGGCGAGCTGGGCCTGTCGGCCGTCTACTTCCGGGTCATGGCCGACCTCGTCGAGGAGCAGGGCGAGCGCGTGCACCACGTCGTCACCGGCACCGCACACCACGTCGAGCCGCGGCCGCTCGGCGTGGCCGCCGTGCTCACGCCGTGGAACTTCCCGGTGTCCATCCCGGCCCGCAAGATCGCCCCCGCCCTCGCCGCCGGGTGCCCGGTGCTGTTCAAGCCGTCCGAGGTGGCGCCGCTGTCGTCGATGGTCCTCGCCGCCCTGCTCGACCGGCACCTGCCGGCGGGCACGGTCAACACGGTGCTCGGCGAGCCGGCCGACGTCGTCGACCCGTGGCTCGCCCACCCCGACGTGCGGGTGGTCTCGTTCACCGGATCGACGCGCGTCGGCGGGCTCGTCGCCGCCGCGGCGCGCCCCGGTTCCTGCGCACGGTGCTCGAGCTCGGCGGCTGCGCACCGTTCATCGTGCTGCCCGACGCCGACGTCGAGCAGGCGGTGCAGACGCTCCTCGTGGCGAAGTACCGCAACAACGGCCAGTCCTGCATCGCGGCCAACCAGATCTTCGTGGCCCGCGAGGTCGCGGGCGAGTTCGTCGACGCGTTCGTCGCGGCGACCGAGCGGCTCGTGGTCGGCGACCCGCTCGACGCCACCTCCGACCTCGGCCCGCTCGCGCCCGCGGGCGACCCGGCGCGGATGGGCGCGCTCGTCGACGACGCGGTCGCCGCGGGAGCGCGGGTGGCGGGCACCCGCTCCGCGGTCCCCTCCGACGGGCACTGGTTCGCCCCCACGGTCCTCGTCGACGTCCCCGCGTCGGCGCGGGCCGCCCGCGACGAGGTGTTCGGTCCCGTCGCGGCGGTGAGCACGTTCGACGACCTCGACGACGCGATCGACCGCCACCTGGCCACCGGCTACGGCCTGGCCGGCTACGTCTGCGGCAGCGACGCCGAGGCCGCCCGCGCGGTCTCGCGGCGGCTGCGCGCCGGGATCGTCGGGATCAACACCGGCACGCCCAACTACCCGGGAGCGCCGTTCGGCGGGCTCGGTCTCTCCGGCACCGGCTACGAGGGCGGCCCGCAGGGCCTGGAGGCGTTCCAGGCGTGGCGCACCACCGCGGTCGTCGGCCCGGTGTCCTGATGCGGCTCGTCATCGGCCAGACCGGCGCCCCCACCGCGGTGGTCAACCGCAGCGTCGCGGGCTTCCTCGGAGGCGCGGCCGGGGCCGAGGTGCTCGTCGCGCGCGGCGGGCCGGACGCCTGGTCCGCGCCACCCTCGACCCGCTCCCGCCCGGCGGGCTGCCGGCCGGTGAGGTCGAGCGCGGCGGGTCGTGGCTCGGTGGCGGCCGCCGGGCCGTCACCGCGCAGGACGTCGACGCCGTGGTCTCGGGCCTCGCCGCGCGCGGGGTCGACGGGTTGTGCCTCGTCGGCGGCAACGGCACCATGGCCCTGCTCGACGCCGTCGCCCGGCGCGCCGCCGAGCGCGGGGTGGCGCTGCGCACCGTCGGCGTGCCGAAGACGATCGACAACGACCTCGACGGCGTCGACCACGCACCCGGTTTCCCCTCCGCGGCGCGCTTCGTCTCCACCGCCGTCCAGGACATCGCCCGCGACCACCGCGCCATGGTCTCGATCGAGCCGGTGCGCATCGTGGAGACCATGGGCCGGGCCACCGGCTGGCTCGCGCTCGCGGCCACCCTCCCGGTCCCCGGCGACCACGAGCACGTCGTCCACCGCGTGCACCTGCCGGAGCTGGGCTTCGACGTGAGGGAGTTCCTCGCCGACGTCGCAGGCCTCGTCGAGCGGCGCGGACGTGCACTGGTGGTCGTCAGCGAGGGCGTGGCCGCCGACCTCACGGCGCTGCCCATCCACGCCACCAACCACACCACGCTGCTGGTCGGCGGCGTCGCGCGGCGCCTCGCCGAGCTCGTCACCGGCGAGCTCGGCCTGCCCGCGCGGGGCGAGGTGCTCGGCGTCGCGCAGCGCTGCTCCTCCCACCTCGTCAGCGCGGCCGACGCCCGTGAGGCCACCGAGGTGGGCCGGCTGGCCGCCACCACCCTCCTGGACCGCGCGGCACCGGGCGACGTCATGGTCGGGGTGGGGCGCCTGCCGGGCGCCGGCTACCGGCCGCACCACCCGCTCGTCCCGCTCGCCGAGGTGGCGTCGCGGGTGCGCACCGTCCCGGAGCGCTGGAGGCACCGCGACCCGGCCGCCCTCGGCGACTTCCACTCGTGGCTGGCCCCCCTCGTCACCACCCCCACGGCAGCCTGCACCGCTGCAACAGCCCTGGAGGCTTCATGAGTACCAAGACCCGCATCCTCGGCTGCGTCCTCGGCGCGGCCCTGCTGGCCCTGCCCGCGTGCGGCAACCCGACCGACGCCGCGTCCGGCGGCGGTGAGTCGATCACCCTGGTCATGTCGAACCACCCGTGGCAGCGCGGGATCGAGCCGCTCATCGACCGGTTCGAGCAGGAGTCCGGCATCACCGTGAACGTGCAGACGTTCGCGGAGCAGCAGACCCGCGACAAGATCCAGCTGAACCTGCAGTCCCGCAGCGCGGCGATGGACGTCTACATGACGCTGCCCTCGCGCGAGGGGCCGCTCTTCGCGTCGTCCGGCTACTACGAGCCGCTCGACGACCGGCTCGTCCACGCGCCCGCGGAGTACCGCTCCGGTGACTTCAGCCGCGGCGCGATCGAGGGCATGAAGGTCGGGGGCATGACCTACGCGCTGCCGGTCAACGTCGAGGGCCCGGTGCTGTACTACCGCACCGACCTGTTCGAGCAGTGGGGGCTCACCCCGCCCACCACCGTGGACGAGCTCCTCGCCACGGCCGCGGCCGTCAAGAGCCGCACCGCGGACGTCACGCCGATCACGCTGCGCGGCTCGGCCGCGGCGCTCCCGTTCACGTTCGGCCCGTTCCTCCACGCCACCGGCCTGGAGTGGACGAACGACCAGGGTGTCCCCACGTTCGACGACCCGCGGGCGGCGCAGGCCATCGACCGGTACGCCACGCTGGCCCGCGAGTTCGGCCCGCCCGGGGTCATCAACTACTCGTTCACCGAGTCCTCCACGCTCTTCGCCCAGGGCAAGGTCGCGATGGAGCTGGAGTCGAGCAACGAGCTCAACAGCCTCGTCGACCCCGGCAGCTCCACGGTCGTCGACCACGTCGGGGTCGTCCCCGTTCCCGGCTCGGCACCCACGGTGTTGTCGTGGGGGATCGCGATGTCCCCGTTCTCCGAGCACAAGGACGCCGCGTGGGCGTTCATGCAGTGGGCCACCAGCCCCGAGATCCAGCTCGAGCTGACGAAGGCCGACATCGCCCCGCCGCGCACCGGCGTCGCCGCGGACCCCGCGTACACGCAGTCGCTCGACACGCCGACGCGGCAGCAGTGGAGCGCCGCGGTGGCCGACCTGCAGGACAACGGCAACGTCGAGGTGGGGCCGGTCGGCGCGAACGCGCCGGCGATGCGCCAGACCATCGGCGACGCCGTCGGCAAGGTCATCCTCGGTGAGGCCGCGCCCGACGCGGCGGCGGCGGAGATCCAGTCCGGCCTCGTGTCCCAGCTGGCCGGCGGATGACCACCGTGACCACCCGCACCCGCGAGACCACCGCCCCGGCGGGCCCACCGGCACCCCCGCCGGCGCGGCCCCGCCGCCGCGGCGAGGTCACCCCGGTGGCCCGTGGCGTCTGGCCGTTGCTGGTGCCGGCGATGGTCGTCACACTGGCGCTGGTCGTCCTGCCCGTCCTCTACACCGTCTGGCTGTCGGTGTCCGACCTGCGGCGCGACGGCACCAACGCCGGCTTCGTCGGGCTCGACAACTTCGCGCGCATGGCGCAGTCGCCGGAGTTCTGGAACTCGGTGCGGGTCACGCTCGTGCTCTTCGTCGTCTGCCTCGTCGTCGAGACCGTCCTCGGCATCGCGCTCGGCTACCTGATGAGCATCGACGTACCGGGGCGCAAGATCTTCCAGGGCCTCATGCTCATCCCGGCCATCACGGCCTCGGTCGCGGTGGCACTGGTCTGGATGCTGATCTACGACCCGACGCTGGGCGCCGCCAACCAGATCCTCACCGCCGTCGGGCTGGACCCGGTCGTGTGGCTGGGCGACCCCGACATCGCCCTCTGGTCGATCGCGCTCGTCGACGTCTGGCAGTGGACACCGTTCATGGCGCTCATCATCGCGGCGGGCATCCGGTCCCTGCCGGCCGAGCCGTTCGAGGCCGCGTCCATCGACGGCGCATCGGGCTGGCGCAAGGCGTTGCACGTCGGGTTGCCGCTGCTCACGCCGGTGATCTCGGTGGCGATGCTGCTGCGCACGGTGGATCTCGTGCGGTTCTTCGACACCGTCT
Source organism: Pseudonocardia sp. CNS-004 (assembly GCA_001942185.1). Taxonomy (GTDB): domain Bacteria; phylum Actinomycetota; class Actinomycetes; order Mycobacteriales; family Pseudonocardiaceae; genus Pseudonocardia. The sequence continues at coordinate 34,751 of MKJV01000130.1, read as the reverse complement.
ACATCATGACCCAGGGCGGCCCGGTGAACTCCACCAACACCCTCAACGTCTACGGCTACCGCGCCGCGTTCATCGACCAGCAGACGAGCTACGCGGCCGCGCTCCAGCTGAGCCTGCTGCTGCTCGTCGTGGTCATGGCGGGCGCGTTCACCCTCTGGCGCAGGAGGCGGAGCATTGACCACTGACACCGTGCGGGCGCGCCCGCGGCAGCTCGTCCAGGTCTACGCCCTGTACGTGCTCGCAGCGCTGGTGTTCTTCGGGCCCGTCCTGTTCATGTTGTGGTCGGCGTTCCGGCGCAACGTCGACATCACCGGCTCGATCTTCGACGTGGCCACACCGCTGACCCTGGAGAACTTCACGAACCTGTTCGACCGCTTCGTCTTCTACTACATCCGCAACAGCTTCATCGTGGCCGGCGGGTCGACCCTGCTCGGCCTCGCGCTCGGCGTGCCCGCCGCCTACGTCATCGTGCGGCGGAAGGTGGCGAGCATCGGGTTCGTCATGCTGCTGGCGCGCATGCGCCCGGGGTGCTGTTCGTCCTGCCCCTGTTCGTCCTCTCGGTGGAGATCGGGGCGCCGTCGAACAACGGCCTCAACTTCGCGCTGCTCGTCGTCGCCCACCTGATCATCACGCTGCCGCTGTGCATCTGGCTGCTGGTGCCGTTCTTCGAGGAGATCCCGGTGAGCCTCGAGGAGGCGGCCATGCTCGACGGCTGCACGGTGTGGCAGCGGTTCCGGCACGTCGTGCTGCCGCTGGCGCTGCCGGGGCTCTCGGTCGCCGTCACGCTGAGCTTCATCTTCTCCTGGAACTACTTCCTGTTCGCCCTGGCGCTGGCGAACGCCGACACGCTGCCGCTGCCCGTGATCGCGTTCAACTTCATCGGGCAGGGCGCGAGCGACTACGGAGGACTCATGGCGGCCAGCACGCTGATCTCGCTGCCCGCGCTGCTGCTCACGATCTTCGCGCAGCGCTGGCTGGTGCGGGGCCTCACCGGCGGGGCGGTCAAGTGACCGCGGAGCAGATCACGGGCGCCACCCGCCGTTCCGCCCGCTTCCGCGGCGACGCGGTCATCGACTTCACCGAGGACGCACTGCCGGAACTCGCGCCGGGCGAGGTGCGGCTGCGCGTGGACGTCTGCGCGCTGTGCGGATCCGACAAGCGGCTCCTCGCCAGCGGATCCGCGGTGGTTCCCGGGCACGAGATCGCCGGCACCGTCGTGGCGACGGGGCCCGGAGTGTCCCGGCCCGTCGGCACCCGCTGCATCGTCTACATCCCCGTCTTCTGCGGCGGGTGCGACCAGTGCCTGCGCGGCCAGACCAACCGGTGCCTGCAGCTGCGAGAGCTCATCGGCTGGCAGCGCGACGGTGGGTTCGCCGACGTCGTCGACGTGCCCGAGCGGTGCGCGCTGCCGGTGCCCGACGACATCGGCCAGGACGTCGCGGTGCTCGGTCTCGACACGGTCGGGACGGCGGCCCACGGGCTCCGGCTTGCCCTGCGCACCCAGGAGCGGCCCCCGCGGCGCCTGCTGGTCGTCGGTTGCGGCCCGCTCGGCCTGGGCGTGGTCGCGGTGGCGCGGGCGATGGGCATCGAGTCCGTCGACGCCGTCGACCCGCACCCGGGCCGCCTCGCGCTCGCCGCGCGGCTCGGCGCCGGCACCCGCGTCGACCAGGAGTCGGAGAACCAGTACGACGTCACCGTGGAGGTCAGCGGCGCCGCGGCGGCCCGGGCCACCGCACAACGGGTCGTCGTGCCCGGCGGCGCGGTCCTCGCGCTCGGGGAGTCGAACGACCCGTACACGATGCCGGCCACCCCGCGGTGGCGGCGCACCGACTGCTTCACCGTCCGGTCGTTCTACTTCCCGCTCGCGGAGGTGGAGGACAACTGGGAGCTGCTGCGCCGGTGCGGGCCCGCCCTGCGCGACGTCCTCGCCCACCCGCTCACCCTGCCCGAGCTCGCGCAGGCCTTCGACCGGTTCGTCGCCGGCGACCTGCTGAAGCCCTACATCGTCTCCGGAGCCACCGCATGAGCGCGCCCCACCTGTTCGTCCTCGCCGTCGACCAGCGCCCCTGGCTCACCAAGGCGCTGTGGGGCCACACCGGCACCGCCACCCCCGAGCAGCGCGCCGCCACCACCCGCGCCAAGCACGCCGTGCTCGACGGGCTCCTCGCCGCGGTCGACGCCGGGGTCCCCCGCGCGTCCGCGGGCCTGCTCGTCGACGACGAGCTGGGCCCCGGGGTGGCCGAGCGGGCCCGCGCGGCGGGCGTCACGGTCAGCATGCCGCTCGAGCGGGCAGGCCTCGACGTGTACGAGGACGCGCCCGCCGACGTCCCGGCCCACCTCGCCCACCACCGCCCGGACCTCGCCAAGGTCCTCGTCCGCTACCACCCCGACGGCGACGCCGAGGCCAACGCGCTGCAGCGGCGCCGCCTCGCGGCCACCGCGCGGGCCGCCCGCGACGCCGGGTCCCGGTTCCTGTTCGAGCTGATCGTCCCGCCGGCCCCGCATCAGCAGGGCCCGGGGTACGCCGACGACGTCCGCCCCGGGCTGGTCCTGCGGGCGATGGAGGAGATCGCCGCCGAGGTCCCGGTCGACGTCTGGAAGCTCGAGAGCCTCGGCCCCGAGCCGGCCTACGCCGACGCCGCCGCCCTCGCCGCCACCCACGACGCCACCTGTCTGCTGCTCGGCGCGGGCGCCGGCGCGGAGCAGGTCGACGAGTGGCTCGCTCGGGCGGCCCGGCACGGCTTCGCCGGCTTCGCGGTGGGCCGCAGCATCTGGTGGGACGCCGTGCGCGCGCTGCTCGCGGGCGAGACCGGCCACGGCCCGGCCGTGGCGGCCGTCGCCGACCGCTACCGCCGGTTCGTCGACGCCTTCGTCGCCGCGGCTCCCCTGGCCGGCACAGCCCGGCCGTCGAGGTGACCGAGCAGGCAGCCCCGCCCGGCCACCCCGAGGCGGGCGAGCGGGTCGGCGAACGGGTGTACCGGGCCCTGCGCGACCGCATCCTCACCGGCGACCTCGCCCCGGGCGCGCGGCTGTCCGTGCCGGCGATCGCGCGCGAGTTCGGGTTGAGCCGCAGCCCGCTGCGCGACGCCGTGCTGCAGCTCGTCCGCGAGGGCCTCGCGGAGGAGACGTTCAACCGGGGCGCGGTGGTGCGCCGGCCGAGCCGCGCCGACCTCATCAGCCTCTACGACGTGCGCGAGGCCCTGGAAGGCATGGCCACCCGCCTCGCCACGGCCGGGTTCACCCCTGCCCTGCGGCGCCGCCTGCGCGACCTGCTGGCCGAGCACGACGAGGTCGTCGCGGCGGGCGACTTCACCCGCCACATCGACGTCGACGCGGCGTTCCACCGGGAGATCCGCAGGGCGGCGGGCAGCCCGGTGCTCGCCCGCACGCTCGAGGAGATCCAGGGCCAGGTGATGCTCGCGATGCGCTCCACCAGCGCCAGCGGCGGCATGGCCCAGGCCGTCGCCGACCACCGCCGGATCTTCGAGGCGCTGGCCTCCGGCGACCCCGACGCGGGCGAGGCGGCCGCCCGCCACCACATCGCACGACTGCGGGAGCTGCTCCGTGCCCACCCCTGAAACCCGATCGCTGCGGTTCGCCGGCGCCGGCGACGTCCGCCTCACGACCGCGGTCGAGCAGCCCCTCGCCCCGCACGAGGTCCGGCTCCGCCCGCTCGCCGTCGGCGTGTGCGGCACCGACGCGCACATCGTGGGCGGGTCGTTCCCGGCGGAGCCGGGTGTGGTGCTCGGCCACGAGGTGTGCGGCCGGGTCGTGGACGTCGGCGCAGAGGTCGGCGACGGGGTCGGCCCGACGGCACCGCGGGTGGGCGACCTCGTCACCGTCGAGCCGCACCGCTACTGCACCGCGTGCACGTGGTGCCGGGCCGGGCAGGAACACCTGTGCTCCGCGAAACGCGGCTACGGCGTGCGCCTCGACGGCGGGATGGCCGAGTCCATGGTCGTGCCGGCGCGGATCGCCTACGTCCTGCCACCGGACACCGTCCCGTGGGTCGCGCCCTGTGCGAGCCGGTGGCGTGCTGCGTGCACGCGATGGACCGGCTCGCCGTGGTCGCCGGGGAGCCGCTGCTCGTGCTGGGTTCCGGCCCGGCCGGGGCGATTCTGATCGCCATCGGGCGGCTCCTGGGCGCCACCCCCGTGGTCGCGGCCGACACCCGCGAGGCCCGGCGCGACCTCGCCCGGCGCATGGGCGCCGACGTCGTGTACGACCCGCGCGACCCGGAGCAGGAACGCCGGGCGCTCGACCTCACCGGGGGTGAGGGCTACCCGGCGGTCGTGGATGCTGTCGGCTCGTCCGCGGTGCTCGAACGGGCGATCGCCATGGCGCGCCGCGGCGGCCGGGTGCTGGAGTTCGGCGTCGCGGCACCGGACGACGTCGCCGCCGTCCGCCCGCACGACCTGTTCAGCCGCGAGCTCACGCTGCTGGGCTCGGTCATCAACCCGTGGACCCACCAGCGGGCCGTGGCGCTGCTGCCCCGGCTCGGCCTCGACCGCCTCACCACGGCGTTCTTCGGGCTCGACGAGTTCGACGATGCCCTCGCCGCGCAGCGCAGCGGCGAGGTCGACAAGGTGTTCGTCGCGCCCGCGGGCGAGGCCGCCGCGAGGGGCAGATGCTGACCGTTCGTGCAGGTCAGGGACCGAACAGCTCCGGGACGCCGCCTCGGCGGCGGCGCGCAGGGCCGGGACCGACTCCTCCGGGACCGAGCGGTGGGGCCAGCGCACCCTGGTGCCGATCGGTGCCCAGCCGCCGATCGCGGCGAGGGTCTTGTCCAGTGCCGGGTCGCTGTGGCCGGCCTGGGCGAGCGGGGCGATGTGGGTGTCCAGGAAGCCGCGCAACCGCTCCTCGAACGCCAGCGCGGCGGGCAGGTCGCTCGTGATCTGCGCGTACCACCGGGCGGCGCCGGCGGGGCTCAGGCAGGCGACGTTCGAGTAGGCGCCCGCCGCGCCACGTGCGTAGCCCGACGCCAGGGTGTGCCCGGCCACGAACACGGCGAGGCGCCCGCCCACGGCGTCGGCCATGCGCGCGTACCAGTCGTCGTCACCGCCGGGCACCTTCACCCCGACCAGCGCGGGCACCTCGTCGGCCAGTTCTCCGTAGAGCTCGGGCGCGACCTGCGTCTTCGCGTACGGCGGGTTGTAGAGCACCAGCGGCACCCCGTCGGCGGCCGTCGCCATCCGCTCGACCGCGGTGAGCACCTCGTCGGGGCGCAGCGGCAGCCAGTCGGGCAGCACCACCTGGATCGCGCCCGGTGCCAGGGCGGCGGCGCGAGCGATCCGGTCCAGGGACAGCTGGCCGCTGGGGTGGCTCGCGCCGAGCTGGAACGGCACGCCCGCCGCGGTGCAGCGCTGCGCGACGAGGTCGTGCAGCCGGTCGTACTCGGCGTCGGTGAGCGTGTGGAACTCCCCCGCCGTGCCGTTGGTGTAGACGCCGTGCACACCGGAGCCGAGCACGTGGTCGAGCGCCGCGGCAAGCCGGTCGAAGTCGATGCTCTCGTCGGGGCGGATCGGCAGCAGTGCAGCGGCCCAGACCCCGCGCAACGCCTCCGCGGTCAGCGTCTCCACGTCAGCCCGCATCCGACTCGGGGTGGCGCAGCAACGCGGCGCGCACCCGGATGTCGTCGAAGTGCTGCTGCATCGCCGCGATGCTCTCGCCGGCGTCCCCCGCCTGCAGCGCCCGGATGATCTGCAGGTGCACCGCGCCGCGCCCACCCTCGGGCGGCACCGGGATGGAGTCGCCGAGGCGCGTGAACAGCTCCCAGAACACCTCGATGAGGTTGTCGACGAGCGGGTTGCCCAGCGCGCGGTAGAGCAGCAGGTGGAACCGCTTGTCCACCTCGGTGATCGCCTTCCCGGCGCCTTCGAGCGCGGTCATCTCGTCGGCGAGCCGGGCGCATTCGGCCAGCTCCACCTGCGGGTTGAGCCGCGCGACGGCCGGCATCAGCCCGACCTCCATCGCCTCGCGGGCGGTGAGGATCTCCTCCAGCCCGGTGCCGGCGGCGGCGAGGCCGTAGGGCAGCTGCTCGATCAGGGGGCGGAAGGAGAACGCGGAGACGAACAGGCCGTTGCCGTGCCGGGCCTCGATGACCCCGAGGGTCTGCAGGCTGCGGGTGGCCTCCCGCAGCGACAGCCTGCTCACCCCGAGCCGCTCGGCGAGCACGGCCTCGGGCGGCAGCCGGTCCCCCGGCCCGAGCCCGGCCTCGGCGATGAAGTCCCGCAACCGGGCCTGGGCCTCCAGGTAGATCGGGGATCTAGCCATCGGCTGCCTCCTGGGCGGCGCGCACCACGGCGGCGAGCTCCTCCACCACGGCCGCCGCCGCACCGTCGAGGCGCCCGTAGGGCGAGCGGGCGGGCCCGGCGTCGGGGCCGAGCGCGTTCATCAACGCCTTGAGGAACCCGATCCCGCCGTGCGCGGTGGCCGCCCACGCCACCTGCCGGAACGGCGCGTGGAGCCGGTAGGCCTCGGCGGTGTCACCGCGGTGGAAGGCCGCGGCGACGGCGTGCGCCAGCGGGGCCATGCCGTTGTAGAGGGTGCCGATCACGCGGTCGGCACCGAAGGCCAGTGCCGCGGGCAGCACCTCGTCGCGCCCGAAGTACGCGTGGATGTTCGGGGCGGCCGCGCGGGTGCGGTCGAACTCCAGCAGGTCACCGTCGGTGAACTTCACCGCGGCGGTCGTCGGTGCTGCGGCGGCGAGCGCCCCGACCACGTCCGACGGCCGGTGACGCGACCCGGTCATGCTCGGGATGTGGTAGAAGCCGAACGGCGTGCCCGGCGCGGCCACCGCGATGCCGGCCAGGTGCCCCACCAGCGCGTCGAGGGTCGGGGCGTCGCCGTAGTACGGCCCGACCGCCGCCACGAGGTCGGCCCCGCACGACTCGGCGTGCGCCGCCAGCTGCTGCGCCTGCGCCAGGTCGGTGTGCCCGACGTGCACGCCCAGTCCCAGCCCGGCCGGCCGGGCGTCCTGCCAGGCCTCGACGAGCGACTGGCGTTCGGCCGCGTCCATGGCCGGGAACTCGCCCGTTGTGCCGCCGACGAACACCCCCGCCGCCCCGGCGGCGTGCAGGTGGGCGGCCTGCGCCGCGACGACGTCGAGCGCCAGCTTCCCGTCCGGCGTGAACGGTGTCGGCGCGGCGGCCCAGATCTCGAGCATCAAGCGAGTCCCTTCTCAACCCTTCGTGGCGCCGTCGGTGAGACCGGCGACGATGTAACGCTGGAGCAGCACGAACAGCACGATCACGGGTACGGCCACCACGGCCGACACGGCCATGAGCTCGTTCCACCGGGTGCCGTAGGCGTTGGTGAGCTTCGCGATCACGACGCTGACCGGTTGCAGCTCGTCCCCGGTGGCGAGCGCGAGCCCGAACACGAACTCGCCCCACGCGCCGAGGAAGCTGACGACCGCCATCGTGATCAACCCGGGAATGCTGACCGGCAGGGCCACGCGGACGAACGCGCCGAAGGTCGTGCAGCCGTCCACGCGGGCCGCCTCCAGCACCTCGCCGGGCACCGAGAGGAAGTACGGCCGCATGATCGTGATGGCGAGCGGGATCGAGAGCGAGCAGTTCGCGACGATCAGCCCGGCGTAGGTGTTCACCAGCCCGACCCGGCCGAACAGCACGAACATCGGCAGCGCGAGGTTGACCGCCGGGATCATCTGCACCGCGAGGAACAGCAGCAGCGCGGGCGTGACCCAGCGGACCCGCAGGCGGGCGAGCGCGAAGGCGGCCGGGACGGCCACGACCAGCGTGAGGACGGTGGTCCCGGTCGCGATGACGAACGTGTTGACCAGGCCGCGGGCGATGTCCGGGTCGCCGAACACGGCGCTCTGGTACGCCGCGAGCGTCGGGGGCACCGGCACGAGGGCGGGCGGCCGGGCGAAGACCTCGGCCTGCTCCTTCAGCGAGGTGTTGAGCATCCAGTAGACGGGCAGCAGGTAGACCGCCGTCACGACGACGCCGATGACGAGCCGGGTCCGCTCGCGCGTCATGCCGCCTCCTCGTTGCGCAGCGACCGGAAGTAGAAGACCGACAGCACCAGCGGCACGAACAGCATGACGGTCGTCGCCACGGCCGCCGTGTCGTAGCGGCGGAACTCGAACGCCTCCTGGAAGGCGTAGAGCGGCAGCGTGAGCGTGGCGCCGCCGGGCCCGCCGCGCGTCATCAGGTAGATCGTGTCGAAGGTCTTGAACGCGAAGATGAAGATCAGCAGCATCACGGTGATGCTCACCGGCCGCAGCGCGGGAAGCGTGACGTGCCGGAACTGCTGCCACGTCGTCGCCCCGTCGATGCGGGCCGCCTCGTACAGCGTGGCCGGCACCCCCTGCAGGGCCGCCACCAGCAGGATCATCGCGAACGGCGCGAAGCTCCACGCGGTCGCCACGATCACCGACACCAGCGCGGGGCCGGGCTGGCCCAGCCAGAACACGTCGCCCGCGATGAGTCCCAGCCCGCGCAGCGTGGCGTTCAGCAGGCCGTAGGACCCGTCCAGCAACCAGCGCCACACGTTCGCACCGACCACCGTCGGCAGGATCCACGCCAGCATCAGCAGCGCCCGCATCACGTTGCGGCCCGCGAACCGGTGGACGAACAGCATGGCGAGCGCGAGCCCACCCACGTAGGTCAGCGCGACCGTGCCGATCGTGTAGACGAGCGAGAGCCACAGCGCCTGCCAGAACTCGGCGCGGCCGAACTGGTCGGCGAAGTTGGCGAAGCCCACCCACTCCGCGCCGCCGCGGATGACCTCCCGGAGCCCGACGTCCTGGAACGCCTGCAGCACGCTGTAGATCAGCGGGTAGACCACCGTGACCGCGACGAACAGCACCGCCGGCAGCAGGAACAGCTGGTCGGCGCGGGCGCCGCCGCGCCGGCGCGGCGGGGGGGCCGACGCCGCGTGCGGGTCCGTTCCGGCACCTGCAATGCGGTCATGACGTGCCGAGTGCCTCGTCGATCGCGGCCTGGGCGCTGCTCGCGGCGTCCGGCACGGGGGTACCGCTGATCGCCTGCTGGAGCGCGCCCTGCAGCGCCGTCAGCACCTCGTTGTTGTGCGGGGCGAGCGCCGCGTCCGGCGCCCACGCCTGCTGGAGCTGCTCGGCGAAGACCGCGCGGACCGGGTCCTCCGCGGTGCCGGGCACGTCGTCACGGGCCGGCAGCTTGTTGCGCTCCGGCAGGTAGACCTGCAGCTCCTCGGGCCGCTGCAGGAACGTGATGAGGTCCCAGGCCCGGTCGACGTCGTCGCTCGTGGAGCCGATCGTCAGGTTCTCGGCCGAGAGCATCGTCTGCCCCGTCTCTCCGACGGCAGCACGGCCACGCTCCAGTGCAGGTCCGGGTTCTCCTCCCGCAGGATGTTCACGTACGTGGCCGAGTTGATCATCATCGCGGCCTGGCCGGTGGCGAACTGGTTCTTCGCGTCCTCCTCGTTCCAGGTGAGGAAGCCCTCCGAGAGGGCACCGCTGTCCACCATCCGCTGGAACGACTCGAGCGCGGCGTGCCCGCCCGGGCTGTCGATGTCCGTGGGCTGCGCGCCCGCCGCGAGCATCCGGATCACCAGTCCGGTTGCGCCCTCGGCCCCCTCGATCCCGCTGACGGCGAGCCCGGCCCTGCCCTCGGCCGACAGCGCCGCCGCGGCGGACTCCATCTCGGTCCACGTCGTCGGGGCCTGCTGGACCATCGAGGTGTTGTAGTAGACCGCGTAGGCGTCGGCCAGGTGCGGGATGCCGTAGGTCTGCCCTTCGACCTGCGTGGACTCCCAGCCGTCGGGAAGTAGGCGTCGCTCTGCCCCCAGGCCTCCACCTGGGCGCTGAGGTCCTGGATCACCCCGGCGTCGGCCATCGCCGCCGTGTCGAACGCGCTGATCAGCGCGATGTCCGGACCGTCACCCGCGGCCGCGGCCTGGGTCAGGGTGCGGTTGAAGTCGTCGTAGGGGATGAAACGGATGTCGACGTCGGTGCCGCTCTGCTGCTCGTAGCGCGCCACGAGGTCGTAGAACGGCTTGCCGGTCGCATCGTCTCGTCGCCGTAGAACTGCCAGACCGACAGCGGCTCCGTCGCCGCCGCGTCACCGCCGCTCTCCCCACCGCTCGCGCATCCCGCCGCCGCGAGGACGGCGGCGGCCATCACGACGCCCGCTCTCAGGACTGCCCGCATGTCCGACCTCCTTGTCCGAGTCCCGGCGGAAAATAGGTCAGATATCTAACCTCTGTCAACCGGCGCGTGCCGGTGTCGAGAACCTCCGGCCCGCCACGTCCCCGGGTCGACGGCAACACGCGAACCGGAGGAGCAACCCCATGGCACGCATACGGCGCTTCGACCACGTCGGCATCACCGTCTCGGACCTGGACGCGGCGACGACGTTCTTCGTCGGGCTCGGCCTCGAGGTCGAGGGCACGCGGATGGTCGTGGAAGGTGAGTTCCTGGACACCGTCATCGGGATCCCCGGCTCCCGCACCGAGGTCGTCATGCTCCGGACGCCCGACGGGGGCACGCGGCTGGAGCTGTCGAGCTTCATCCGGCCCGACCACGAGCCGGCTCGCCGGCCGCGATGGCCACCGAGCTGGGGCTGCGCAACGTCGCCTTCGAGGTCGACGACCTCCAGGCCGTCGTCGACCGGCTGGCCGCGGACGGGTACGGACTGGTCGGCGGGATCGGCCGGTACGAGCACATCTGGCGCATGGCCTACGTGCGCGGACCGGACGGGATCATCGTGTCCCTGGCCGAGAACATCGGCTGACACCGCCGCCGGTGGAACACTCGGCCCCGTGCAACCAGCCGAACCCGCCCCGGACGTCCCGGGGCTCACCACCGCGCGCCCAGCGAACCGCAGGTACACCGCCCGGACGGAGGCGCTGTGAACGGCGAGGCAACCGTCGTCGAACGCACCACCGGGCACGCGGGCGAGCTGGTGCTGCGCCGTGCGGGCGACCACCACGAGATCGTGGCGAACGGCGTGTTCCTCATGGACACCCGCGGCGGCAGCTCCGAGCGGCTGCTCGTCACGGCCACCGCCGACCGGATGCCACCGCCGGGCCGGATGCTCATCGGCGGTCTCGGGGTCGGGTTCTCGCTGGCCGCGGCACTCGCCCATCCCGCGGTCACGGCCGTCGACGTGGTGGAGCGCGAGGCGCCGTGATCCGCTGGAACCGCGGCCACCTCGCGCCGCTGCACGGCGATGCCCTCGCCGACCCGCGCGTGAGCGTGCACGAGGCGGACGTCGCCGACGTGATCGCCGCGGCCGCGCCGGGGTCGTTCGACGCGATCTGCCTCGACACCGACAACGGTCCCGACTGGCTCGTCAGCCCGGCCAACGCGCGGCTCTACACCGACTCCGGCCTGGCCGCGGCGGCCCGCGCGCTGTCCCCGGGCGGGATCCTCGCCGTGTGGAGCGCCGCCCCCTCCCCCGCGCTCGTGGCCCGGATGGGTGGGCTCTTCACCGGCGTCACCACGCTCGAGGTGCCGGTGGAGCGCGGCGCGCCGGACGTGGTGACGCTCGGCAGCGGCCGCGCGGGGAGACCTAGTGTCGAGTGATGCCGAACTCGGTCCTGGCCGTCCGCCGCGGGTGAACCGCGGTTGTGCGCCCGGCAACCCCTCGGCAGGGTCATCACCGTGCGCGACTTCCGGTTCTCCGCCAACATCTTCGGGATCCGTCACGCGAGGCGTTGCAGGAGCGGTGCCGCCGCGCGGAGAGCGCCGGGTTCCACACGATCTTCGCGCCCGACCACCTCGGCGCCCCGGCCCCGTTCCCCGTCCTGGAGGCGGCGGCCGACGCCACCGAACACCTGCGAGTCGGCACGCTCGTGCTGAACGTGCCGTTCTGGAACCCGGCCCTGCTCGCCAGGGACGCCGCGACGCTCGACGTGCTCTGCGGCGGCCGGCTGGAGCTGGGGCTGGGCGCCGGTCACATGAAGCACGAGTTCGACACCGCCGGGATCCCGTGGGAGCCGTTCGGGGCCCGGGCCCACCGGCTGGAGGAGACGATCACGCAGCTGCGCCGGTTCTTCACCTCCGACCTGGAGGCGCTGCCCGGCGGCCACTCACCGGTCCCGGTGCAGCGCACCGGCTTCGACGGCTCCGGGCCGCCGCTCATCGTCGGCGGCACCGGTGACCGCGTGCTGTCGATCGCGGCCCGCTACGCCGACATCATCGGCGTGGCGGGCGTCTACCAGCTCCCGGGCCGGCCACCGGGGACGTTCCGCCTCGGCACGGCCGCCGAGGCCGACGAGCGGGTGCGGTTCACGCGGGAGCTGGCAGGCGCCCGCGCCGACGACGTCGAGTGGAACCTGCTCGCCCAGATGGTCGTCGTCACCGACGACCGGCGGGCCGCCGCCGCGGACCTGGTCGGCCGGTTCGGCGGCGAGATGACCGTCGAGGAGGCCCTGGAGACGCCGTTCCTGCTGATCGGCACGCACGCACAGATCGCCGAGCAGCTGCGGGCGTCCCGAGAGCGCTACGGCTTCTCCTACATCACGGTGCACGAGCCGTACTACGAGGCGTTCGAGCCGGTGGTGGAACTGATGCGCGGCTGACCGGGCGGGTAACGTCGTCTCGCTCGTTGACGAGGTTCGACGTCCGCGGATACTCTGTCCACGCAAGAGACAAGGTTTTTGGCATGACGGAGCGCTACCTCGGCGTCCTCGGCGTCGCCGAGGCACTCGGGGTGAGCCGGCACGCCGTCCACAAGTGGCGCTCCCGATTCCCGAGCAACTCCGCCCACCCCTTCCCCGAGCCCGACGTCGAGATCGACGGGGCCCCGGGCTGGCTCGCGGCGAGATTGGACGAGATCGTGCAGTGGCGTGAGAGCCTTCCCGGGCGTGGGACCGGCGGTGGCCGCCCGACCACCGTCCGCCAGAGATACCTGAGCGAGGCGCTGACCAGGGGCCTGAACCGGGAGGAAGCGAACCGCTTCCTGGCGGTGATGGTCGAGGATTTCCCGGAGATGGACGAGGCGCAGGCCTGCGAGTTCCTCCTGGAGAAATGGCGCGGCGTGGACGAGATGAACGAGATCCTGGCGCGCTACCAGAAGTGAGCGGCACGACAGGCTGGGTGCCCGTGTCAGCAAAGCCACTTTCATGACGCCACGGGTCGTGAAAGTGGCTTTGCTGACATCCGGCTCACGGCATCAGGGGCCGGGCCAGGCGTTCCGCCGTCGTCAGCTCGCCTGGGCCGCCCAGGGCCCCGATCACCACGTGGTCGGCGCCTGCCGCCCTCTGCTCGTGGAGTCGCTCGACCACCCGGTCGACGCCACCCCAGGCGAACACCGCGTCGACGAGGCCATCGCTCAGCTCGCGGATGTCGGTGTCGGCGAAGCCCATCCGCCGGAAGGCGGCCGCGTAGCCGGGCACGGTGGCCAGGAAGCGCAGTGGTTCGCGGGCGGCCGCGCGCGCCGCGGCCGGGTCGTCGTCGAGGACGACCATCTGGTCGACGACGAGCGTCGATCCGGGTCCGAGCCGTTCCCGGGCCCATGTCGTGAAGCCGGGGTCCACCAGCAACGTGACGGCCCCGCCGAACCGGTCCCGGGCCAGGTCCAGCTTGCGCGGCCCGAGCGCTGCCAGCAGCCGGCGCCCGCGCGGCACCGCGGCGTCGAGCTCGTCGACGGCGCCGTTCAGCGCGGCGATGCCGCCCGCCTGCGCGCCGAGCCCCACCACGAGACGGCCCGGCGCGATCCGCTCGGCCTCCGCGTACAGCGCGGCGATCGCGGCGGGCCCGTGCACGTCCAGCGGGATGATCCCGGGCACCACGGCCGTCCGGGTCGTCGCCCGCAGGATCCGCAGGAGGGGCTCCAGCGTGGCCAGCTGCCCGCCCGCGACCCAGATCGCGGAGTACCCCAGCTCCTCCACGGCCTTCGCGTGCACCTCGAGGTCGTCGTCCACCGAGAGCGCGACCCCGTACCGGCCCAGTCCATCGATCATGCAGCAGACGCTAGGACTTGAACCTCGCTTCAGGTCAACCGTCCGGCCTCGCGTTCCTGGGTCGCCTGGTGGAAAGATCCCCCCGGTGACGCGTTCGCTCCTCCGTCCCGGCGTTCTCCTGCTGGCCGGCGTCCTGCTCGTGGCAGGCTGCTCCGCGGGTTCCACCGCCTCCCCCGGTGCCGCGCCCGGCAGCCCGGACGCCCCCCTGCGGATCGGGCTCACCGCCGAGCCCGCGAACCTGGACTTCACCCGCACCGACGGCGCGGCGATCCCGGAAGCGCTGCTGGTCAACGTCTACGAGGGCCTGGTGCAGCTCGACCAGGGAACGGGGGAGATCGAGCCCGCACTCGCCGAGTCCTGGACCGTCAGCCCCGACGGGCTCGTGTACGACTTCACGCTGCGCGAGGGCGTCACCTTCTCCAACGGCGAGGCGTTCACCGCCGACGACGTGAAGTTCAGCATCGAGCGGGTGCGGTCCGACGCGTGGACGGTCTCGCTCAAGAGCGGCATGGGGGTCGTGTCGGGGGTCGAGGTGGTGTCCCCGACCCACGCGCGGGTCACGCTGAGCCAACCCAGCAACAGCTGGCTGCACCGGATGACCACCCGCATCGGCGCGATGTTCGACCCGTCCGGCGTCGACGACCTCGCCAACACCCCGGTCGGCACCGGCCCGTACACGGTCTCGGAGTTCCGCCGCGGCGACGCGCTCGTGCTCGCCCGCCGTGACGACTACTGGGGCGAGAAGCCGGCGATCGCCCGGGTCGACCTGCAGTACTTCGACGACGCCACCGCCGCCGTCAACGCGCTGCTCACCGACGGCATCGACGTGATCGGCACCGGTGCAGGCCCCCGAGGCGCTCGCGCAGTTCGGGGCGACCCCCGTTTCCAGGTGATCGAGGGCACCACCAACGGCGAGGTCACGCTCGCGATGAACAACGCCGCCGGCCCGACGAGCGACCCGCGCGTGCGCCGGGCGATCGCGATGGCGATCGACCACGAGGCCGTGCTGAACACGGCGTGGGCCGGCCGGGGCACGCTGATCGACACGATGGTGCCGCCCACCGACCCGTGGTACCAGCCGCTGCCCGACGTCACCCCCTACGACCCCGCGGCGGCACGGGCGCTGCTCGCCGAGGCCGGCACGCCTGCACCGTCGCTGCGGATGCGGATCGCGAACCTGCCGTACGCGGTCGCGTCGGCGCAGGTGGTGCAGAGCCAGCTGCGGGAGGTCGGGATCGACGCCCAGATCGAGCCGCTCGAGTTCCCCGCCCGCTGGCTCGAGGACGTGTTCCGGAACGCCGACTACGACCTCTCGATCGTCTCCCACGTCGAGCCGCGCGACATCCGCACCTTCGGCGACCCGTCGTACTACTGGCGCTACGACAACCCCGAGGTGCAGCGGCTGCTCGCCGACTCCGAAGCGGGCACCCAGGAGCAGCAGATCACCGATCTGCAGCAGGTCGGGCGGCTGATCGCCGAGGACGCGGCGGCCGACTGGCTCTTCCTGCTCCCGAACCTGATCGTCGCCGACACCGACGTGCAGGGACTCCCCCAGAACCGGATCGGCGAGTCCCTCGATCTGACCGCGCTCTCCCGCGGGTAGCCGTGGTTCTGCAGCTGGTCCGGCGCACAGCGGTGTTCGCCGTGAGCCTCGTGGTGGCCTCGGTGGTCGCGTTCGCGTTCATGTCGGTGCTGCCGGGCGACCCGGCCCGGGTGGCGTTGGGCGTCAACGCCACCGAGGAGGCGGTCGCCGCCACGCGCGCGGCGTTCGGCACCGACCGGCCACTCGTCGTGCAGTACCTGGACTGGGTGGGCGGGCTGCCCGTCGGCGACTTCGGCCGCTCCTACGTCACCGCGGTCGACATCGGGCCGCAGATCGTCGACCGGCTGCTGGTCACGACGTGGCTGGTGCTGTCCGGGATGGCCGTGGCGCTCGTGGTGGCGGTGCCGCTGGGGGTGCTCGCCGCGATGCGGCACCGGAGCGCCGGCGGCACCGTGATCTCGGCGTTCAGCCAGGTCGGGGTGGCCGTGCCGAGCTTCCTCGCCGGCATCCTGCTGGTCACCGTGTTCGCGGTGCGGCTGGGCTGGCTCCCCTCCGGCGGGTGGGTGCCACCCGCGCAGGACCCGGTGGAGTTCCTGCGCAGGCTCGTGCTGCCCGCGCTCGCGCTCGGGCTGGTGCAGGGTGCGGTGCTCACCCGCTACATCCGCTCCGCGGTGCTCGACGTGCTGCGCGAGGACTACCTGCGCACCGCCCGTTCCAAGGGCCTCACGCC
This sequence comes from Pseudonocardia sp. CNS-004, assembly GCA_001942185.1. Classification (GTDB taxonomy): domain Bacteria; phylum Actinomycetota; class Actinomycetes; order Mycobacteriales; family Pseudonocardiaceae; genus Pseudonocardia. The sequence goes on along the minus strand of MKJV01000130.1, from coordinate 18,564 downwards.
GGGCCGGGCGCTCGTGCGGCACGGGCTGCGCAACGCCGCGATCCCGGTGGTCACGGTGCTGGGGCTGCAGCTGGCCACGCTGCTGGTCGGGGCGGTGGTCGTGGAGCGGGTGTTCGTGATCCCCGGGCTGGGCAGCCTCCTGCTCGACGGGGTGGCCAACCGCGACCTGCTGCTCGTGCAGGGCGTGGTGATCGTGATCGTGCTGGCGGTGCTGGTGGTCAACTTCCTGGTGGACGTGGCCTACACGGTGCTGGACCCGCGTTTGAGGAGGGCGACGTGACCCGCACGCCTGCCGCGCTCGTCGTCGGCGGCGCGATCGTCGGGATCGTGGTCGCGGCGGCGCTGCTCTCGTTCGTCTGGACGCCCTACGACGCGGTGCAGGTCGACCCGGGAACCCGGCTCGCCCCGCCGGGGTTCGCCCACTGGCTGGGCACCGACACGTTCGGCCGCGACGTGGTGAGCCAGCTGCTGGTCGGGGCGCGCACCACGCTGTTCGTCGGCGTCGTCGCCGTGGGGCTGGCCGGCGTGGTCGGCACGCCGATCGGCATCCTCGCCGCGATGGGCCCGCCGTGGCTGGGCGAGCTGGTGATGCGCACGAACGACCTGGTGCTCGCGTTCCCCGCGCTGCTGCTCGCGATCATGTTCGGCGCCGTGTACGGGCCGAGCACGCTCACCGCGATGGTCGCGATCGGCATCGCGACGGTGCCGTCGTTCGCCCGCCTGGCGCGCGGCGGCGCGCTGCAGGTGCTCGCCACCGAGTACGTGCTCGCCGCCCGGTCCGCGGGCCGTCCGCGCACCGCGATCGCCGTGCGGCACGTCCTGCCCAACATCGCGGGCCTGCTGCTGGTGCAGGCGTCCGTGTCGTTCGCGATCGCGGTCCTCGCCGAGGCGGCGCTGTCGTTCCTCGGTTTCGGCACCCGCCCGCCCACCCCGTCCTGGGGCCGGATGCTGCAGGAGGCGCAGCAGTTCCTCTACCTGAAGCCCGAGCTCGCGCTGTGGCCCGGGCTCGCGATCGCGATCGCGGTGCTCGGCTTCAACCTGCTCGGCGACGGGCTGCGCGACCGGTTCGACCCACGGCTGGCGGACCGCCGGTGAACGTTCTGACGGTCGAGGGTCTCGACGTGGGCACGGCGGACCTGCAGCTCGTGTCCGACGTGTCGTTCACGCTCGTCGCCGGTGAACGGGTGGGCCTGATCGGCGAGTCGGGATCGGGCAAGTCGCTCACGGCGCTCGCGATGCTGGGCCTGCTGCCCGACGGCGTGCGCGCGCAGGGGTCGGTGCGGCTGGCCGGCATCGACCACGACCTGGTCGGTGCCCCGGAGCGGCGCATGGCGGCGCTGCGCGGCGACGCGATGACGATGGTGTTCCAGGAGCCGATGTCGGCGCTCAACCCGTCGATGCGGGTGGGCGACCAGGTGGCCGAGGTGATGCTGCTGCACGGCACCCAGGCGGACCGGCGGGCCGCGCGGGCGGCCGCCGTGGAGGTCCTGGACAGCGTGCACCTGCCCGACCCCGAGCGGCTCGCCCGCGCCTACCCGCACCAGCTGTCGGGCGGGCAACGCCAGCGCGTGATGATCGCGATCGCACTGGCCAACGGCCCGTCGGTGCTGCTCGCCGACGAGCCGACCACCGCGCTGGACGTCACCGTGCAGGCGCAGGTGCTGGACCTGATCCTGTCCGGGGTTGCCGAGCGCGACGCGGCGCTGCTGTTCATCACGCACGACCTCGCCGTGGTCGCGACGGTGTGCGAGCGGGTGCTGGTCATGTACGGCGGGCGGATCGTGGAGTCCGGGCCGGTGAAGGAGGTCTTCACCAACCCGCACCACCCCTACACGCAGGGCCTCCTCGCCGCGTCCGACATGGCGGGCACCGGCGGCAGGCTGCGCACGATCCCCGGCTCCGTCCCCGCGGCCGGTCGCTTCCCCGACGGGTGCGTGTTCCGCACCCGCTGCCCGAACGCCGCCGACGACTGCACGGTGGCGCCCGCGTGGACCGAGTCGGACGGCGGAGGGTATGCCTGCCACCACCCGGTGGCCGCCCCGGAAGTTCCGGTACTCCAGGTTCGGGAACGTGCCGTTCCCGACCTCCCCGGGCGGCGGCCCCCGCCCTCATCGAGGTCCGGGACGTGCAGCGCACCTACCGCCGCAGGCGCTCGTCGCTGCGGCAGCCGGGGGCACCGGTGCACGCGCTGGGCGGCGTGTCGTTCGACATCGCGGCCGGGCAGCGGTTCGGGCTGGTCGGTGAGTCCGGGTCCGGCAAGTCGACGCTGATCCGGCTGCTCGCCGGGCTGGACTCCCCCACCTCGGGCACGATCAGGTTCGACGGCCGGGACGTCGGTGGGCAGCCGGAGCGACGGCTCGGCTTCCTGCGCGAGCAGCTGCAGGTGGTGTTCCAGGACCCGATGGGATCGCTCGACCCGCGGATGCGGGTGCGCGACATCGTCGCCGAGCCCCTCGCCGGGCGCCGCGAGCCGGACGTGCGCGGACGGGTGGCGGAGCTGCTCACCGCCGTCGGGCTACCGGCAGAGGCGGGCGACCGCTACCCGCACCAGTTCTCCGGCGGGCAACGCCAGCGCATCTCGATCGCGCGGGCGCTGGCGCCGCGGCCGTCGGTGCTGGTGGCCGACGAGCCGGTGAGCGCGCTCGACGTGTCGGTGCGCGCGCAGATCCTGAACCTGATCGCCGACCTCGTCGAACGGTTCCGGCTCACACTGGTGTTCGTCTCGCACGACCTGTCCGTCGTGCGCCACGTCTGCGACACGATCGCCGTGCTGCACCGCGGTGAGCTGGTCGAGCTCGGGCCCGCGGCGCAGGTCGCCGACGCGCCGGAGCACCCGTACACGCGGCGGCTCGTCGCCGCCGTACCCACGATCCGTGGGGCCCTGGACGGCCGCACCGCCGCCGACCTGCTCGCAGGGTCGGCGATCGACGCTGCCGTCCTCGCCCGCGGAACCCCCGAGGAGGAGCAGTGAGAACCGACCCGGCGGCGAGGTACCCGGTCGACGACGACGCCGTCGTCGCGCTCACCCGCGACCTCGTGCGCCTGCGCACCGTGAACGAGGACGGCTTCCGGGAGGCACCCGCCGCGGAGCTGGTGGCCGCGACGATGCGGTCGTTCGGCTGGGATCCGCAGGTCACGGAGGTGGCACCGGGGCGGCCGAACGTCGTGGCCGTCGTCGACGGCGGCGGTGGGCCGGGGCGCACGCTGGCGTTCGAGGGCCACACCGACGTGGTCACCGAGGGCGACCCGGACCGCTGGAGCGTCGACCCGTACGGCGGCGAGATCCGCGACGGCCGGCTCTACGGCCGTGGCGCGGCGGACATGAAGTCCGGGGTGGCGGCGATGCTGCACGCCGTGCGGGCGCTGCAGCTGGCCGGGCCGTTCCCGGGACGGGCGCTCGTGTGCGCGCTCGTCGACGAGGAGGGCCTGATGCTCGGCGCGAAGCACTTCGCAGGCACCGACCTCGCCCACGGTGTTGACGGGGCGATCATCTGCGAGCCCGAGGAGGGCGAGATCTGCACGTCGGCCAAGGGGGCCGTGCGGATCCGTGTGGACATGCTCGGCGCGATGGCCCACGGCGCCATGCCCCAGCACGGGCGCAACCCGCTGCCCTCGGCCGGGCGGCTGCTCGTGGCGCTCGCGGCGCTGCAGGAGGAGCTGCAGAAGGCGCATCCGGCGCACGAGCACCTCGGCGAGGTCTACGTGACCCCGACCGTGAGCCGCGCCGGCTCGCTCGACCAGATCAACGTCATCCCCGCCCGGGCCACCGTGGCGGTCGACGTGCGCACGATCCCCGGGGTCGACCACGCCGGGCTGGTCGAACGGGTGCGCGAGCTGGCGGCCCGGGCGGGCGAGCCGGACGGCATCACGACCGGGCTGACCGTCGTCGATGACCGCCCGTGCGTGGAGATCCCCACCGACCACCCGCTGGTCACCGCGCTCGCCGGCGCACACGAGGAGGTGCTCGGCGAGCCCGCCCGCTACGGCGGCGTGCCGGGCGCACCGACGGCACGATCCTCACCCGCGACGCGGGGATCCCCACCGTCGTCTACGGGCCGGGCGGGAAGTGGATCGCCCACCAGGCCGACGAGTTCGTGGAGGTCGACGACATCGTGCGCTGCGCCCACGTGTACGCCGCGGCGGCCGACCGGTTCCTGCGATGACATCGGTGGTGACCCCAGGTCTCCCGTTCCCCGCTGGCCTCCCGATCGCGCCGGCTGGGTGCCCGCGGCCACGGCCGATGTCGTGTTCCCCTACGACGGCTCGGTGGTCGCGCCTGCGCCGGTGGGCACCGTCGCCGATGCCGAGGCCGCTCTGCAGGCCGCGCTCGCGGTGCGCGCGGAGGCGGCCGCGCTCCCGTCCCGGGTGCGCCGCGACGTGCTGCTGGCCACGCGCGACGCCCTCGCCGCCCGCCGCGAGGACCTCGAGCAGCTGCTCGTCCTCGAGACCGGCAAGCCGCTCGTGGACTGCCGGGTGGAGGTCGACCGCACGCTCGTCACGCTCGCCGCCGCGGCCGAGGAGGTCGCGCGGCTGCACGGCGAGACCGTGCCGCTGGACCTGCTGCCCTCCGGCGACGGCATGATCGGGTTCTGGACCCGGCGCCCGATCGGCGTCGTCATCGGGATCACCGGCTTCAACTACCCGCTGCTGCTCGCCGCCCACAAGTTCGCCCCGGCGATCGCCGCAGGCTGCCCGGTGATCGGCAAGCCCGCTCCCCAGACCCCGCTCGCGACGCTCTGGCTGGTGCACGCCCTGCGGGAGGCGGCGTCCATGAACAACGCAGCGCCGCCCGCGATGGTGCAGCTCGTCACCGGCGACGCCGAGGTCGGTGCCCGGCTGGTGACCGACCCACGGATCGGGGCGGTCTCGTTCACCGGTTCCGCCGAGGTCGGGCACCGGATCGCCCGCTCGGCCGCGCCCCGCAAGGTGCTGCTGGAGCTGGGCTCGAACGCCGCGCTCGTCGTGGCCGCCGACGCGACCTGGACGCCGCGGCCGCCGCGATCCTGCGCGGCGGGTTCTACGCCTCCGGGCAGGCGTGCATCTCGGTGCAGCGGGTCCTGGTGGAGGAGGCGGTGGCGCAGCCGCTGCTGGACCGGCTGGCCGCGGGGCTCGCCGACGTCCGGGTCGGGGACCCGCGCGACCCGTCGACGCGGGTGTCCGCGCTGATCGACCCCGGCTCGCAGGAGCGGGTCGACGAGTGGGTCGAGGAAGCCGTCTCCGCCGGCGCGCGTCGGCTGGGCGACGGGGTGCCGACCGTCCTGGCCGGTGTGCCCGGCGGCGCGCGGGCCTGGGACGAGGAGGTGTTCGGCCCGGTGGTCTGCGTGCGCAGCGTGCCCGACGTGGAGGCCGCGTTCGACGCCGTCAACGCCTCCCGGTACGGGCTGCACGCGAGCGTCTTCACCCGCTCGCTCGCCACGGCCTTCCGCGCGATCGACCGGCTGGAGGTGGGCGGCGTGGTCGTGAACGAGGTTCCGGGCTTCCGCTCGGACACGATGCCCTACGGCGGGGTGAAGGACTCCGGCATCGGGCGCGAGGGGCCGCGGTTCGCGGTGGAGGAACTGACCGTGACGAGGATGGCGGTGATCCGTCCGTGACGTACGGGGCGGACTACCAGGACCTGTTCCGGCTCGACGGGAAGCGCGCGGTCGTCGTCGGGGCCGGCAGCGGGATCGGGCGCGAAGCGGCCCGGGCCCTCTCCGCGCACGGGGCCGAGGTCGTGTGCGCCGACCGCGACGCCGAGGCCGCCGCGGCGACGCGGGCCGGCACGCCCTACGCGCTCGACGTGCTCGACCGCGACGCCGTGCGGGCCGCGGCGGCGGAGCTGGGTGCCGTCGACGTGCTGGTGTTCACGGCGGCGACCAACGTGCGCAAGCGGCTGCTGGACTACGTCGACACCGAGTTCGACCGCGTCGTGGACCTCAACCTGCGCGCCTCGTTCGACCTGGTCCGCGCGTTCGGCGGGCCGATGGCCGAACGGGGCCGCGGCTCGATCGTCGGGTTCACGTCGATCCGCGCGGTCACCGTCGAGCCGGGGCAGGGTGTCTACGCGGCCACCAAGGCCGGGCTCGTGCAGCTGCTGCGCACCGCGGCCGCCGAGCTGGGGCCGCGCGGCGTGCGGGTGAACGCGATCGCCCCCGGCGTCGTCGAGACACCGCTGACGTCCCAGATCCGCGCCGACCCGGCGTGGGAGGCGGCCTACGCCACCAAGAGCGCCCTCGGCCGGTGGGCGCAGCCGTCGGAGCTCGCCGGGGCCGTGGTGTACCTGGCCTCGGACGCGGCGAGCTTCGTGACGGGCAGCGTGCTCACCGTCGACGGCGGCTGGACGGCGGTCGACGGCCGCTTCGACCCTCCCGGACTCTGACCGTCAGGGCCCGGACCGAGCGGGCCCGGAATGGAGCATTGACGAGGATCGGCGCCGGGCAGGACCCTGTCGGCACTCCTCGGAACACGGGTTCCATGTTATGGAACCCAGGGCGAAACGGATCTCCGCGATGCCGGCTCAACCACTGGGCAGTCAGGCCGTCGACCGCGCGAGCGCGTTGCTCGCACTCGTCGTGGAGTCGGGCACGCCGCGCACGTTCACCTCGCTCGTGGCCGAACTGGGGCTGGCGAAGTCCACCACCTCGCGGCTGCTGCACGCGCTCGAACGCAGCAGGCTGGTCCAGCGCGACCAGAGCGGCGCGTTCCGTCCCGGAGCCCTGTTCTCGATCTACGCGGCCCGGCCGAACGCGCTGCACGACCTCGTCGAGCTCGCGCGGCCCACGCTCGACCGGATCGGCGAGCTCACCGAGGAGACGGTCAACCTGAGCGTGCCGCGCGGCCGCGAGGTCGTGCAGATCGCGCAGATCGACAGCCGCTACCTGCTCGGGTCCACCAACTGGGTCGGCGTCGACGTGCCGGCGCACTGCACCGCGCTGGGCAAGGTGCTCTACGCCTTCGGCGCGCTGCCGCTGCCGTCCGGGCAGCTCGAGCGCCCCACCCCGCACTCCCCCGTCGACCGGGCCCAGCTGGAGCACGTCCTGGTCGAGGTGCGCAGCCGCGGGTGGGCCGTGTCGCTCGACGAGCTGGAGGTGGGGCTCGGCGCGGTGGCCGCCCCCGTCCGCGGCATCCACGGCGACGTGGTCGCGGCCGTCTCGGTGTCGGGCCCTACCACCCGCATCAACGACCACGGGATCACCCGGCTCGGGGACGTGCTGGTCGGTGAGCTGCGCAGGCTCTCCACGCAGCTCGGCCACCACTGCGACCGCGAGGCGGTATGAGCACACCCATCTACTGAAGAACTGTTCAGATGAGCCATAGTTGGCTCCATGCTCCTGCCTCGTATCGTGGCGACGCTCGCTGCCTCGGCACTCGTCACGGCCTGCGGCGGCCCGCCGTCCGCAGGCGCCGTGGCGGGCGGCACGACCGCGCGCAACTGCGGGATCGACGTCACCGTGCCCGCCCCGCCGCAGCGCATCTACGCGGCCTACCAGCCCGCGATCGAGATGGTGCACGCGCTCGGCGTGGGTGACCGCGTCGTCGGCACGGCGTTCCTCGACGCGCAGGTGCTGCCGGAGTACGCGCAGGCCCAGGCGGCCACCGAGTACCTGCCTGAGCTACCGAGCCGGGAGGCGCTGCTGGCCACGAACCCGGACTTCGTCGTGTCCGGCTACAACGGCCTGTTCGCGACCACCGGGTCGGAGACCCTCGGCACCCGTGCGAACTTGCGCGAGCTCGGCGTGCAGTCCTGGATCTTCGGTCCGCTGTGCCCGAGCGCCGACGGGCAGTCCGACGAGGCGATCGACCCCGCTTCGGTGACGGTCGAGAACGTCTACACCGACGTCCGCGAGCTCGGGCGCTGTTCGGCGTCGAGGAACGCGCCGCGCAGGTGGTGGCGGACATGCAGGAGCGCATCGAGGCCGTGCGGCAGCGCGTCGAGAGCGCGCCCCGCCCGCGCGTCGCCGTGGTGAGCCCCCAGGACGACGGCACGTTCCGGGTGGCGGGCGGCCCGGACTTCGTCACGCGGATCCTGGACATCGCGGGCGCGAGAACGTCTTCGCCGACCTGCGGGGCAGGCGCAACGTCCCGGTCGGCGCCGAGGAGATCATCGCGCGCGATCCCGACGTGATCCTCACCAGCACGTGCTGCGACGGCACCTACACCCTCGCCGACGCGGAGCCGGACGCGCAGCGGATCCGCGCGAACCGGCGTTCGCCTCGGTCCGGGCCGTCCGCGACGGGCGCGTGCACGGGTTCCTGTTCGCCGACCGCGCCGCGGGGGTGCGGGTGCCGTACGCCGCGGAACTGGTGGCGTCCCTCCTGCACCCCGACCGGTGACCGGGCCCGACACGGGTGCGCTCCCGCCGCGCGACATTCCCCGGCAGGTGGGCGCGCTGACCGGCGCAGCGCTCGCGGTCGCCGTCGCCGCCGGGCTGTCGCTGCTCGTCGCATCCAGCCGATCACCGCCGCCGACGTCGTGCTGGCGTTCACCTCCCCGAGCGGGAGCCCGGCCGACGCCGTGGTCCTGCACCTGCGGGTGCCGCGCACGGCCGCGGGCCTGCTCGCGGCGCCGGACTCGGGCTGGCGGGCGCGGTGGCGCAGGGTCTGACCCGCAACCCGCTCGCAGGTCCGGGGGTGCTCGGAGTCAACGGCGGGGCCGCGTTCGCCGCGGTGGTGGCGATCGCGGTGGTCGGCGTCGGGCCGCTCGGGCGGTACGTGTGGTTCTGCTTCGCCGGTGCCGCCCTCGCGCTGGCGGCCGTTCTGGCGGTCGCCGCCGCCGGCCACGGCGGCGCCACGCCGGTGAAGATCGCCATGGCGGGTGCCGCGGTGTCGGCGCTGCTGTTCTCCCTCACCTCGGCGGTCGTGCTGCGCGACCACGCTCTCTTCGAGCGGTTCCGGTTCTGGCTGGTCGGCTCGCTGACGCGGGCCGATCTCGGCACCGTTTCCCAGGCCGTCCCCTTCGTCGCGACCGGCGCGGTCCTCGCGCTCGCGCTGGCCCGCCCGCTGGACGCCGCAGCGCTCGGCGACGACACCGCGCGCGGCATCGGCGTCCGGCCCGGACTGCTGCACGGGCTCGCGATCACGGCGGTCGTGGTCCTCGCCGGGACGGCCACGGCGGTCGCGGGCCCGGTCGGGTTCGTCGGGCTGGTGGTGCCGCACATCGCGCGGATGCTCACCGGGCCGGCCCACGTGCGTGTGCTCCCGCTGTCGGCGCTGCTCGGCGCGGCGGTGCTGCTGCTGGCCGACGTCGCGGGCCGGGTGGTGCTGCGGCCGGAGGAGGTGCAGGTCGGGGTGACCACGGCGGCGCTGGGCGCGCCGGTCTTCCTGTACCTGGTGCGCAGGCGGCGGGTGGCGCAGCTGTGACCACGACACCGACCACGACGCAGCGGGCGACGCTGCGGGCCGGGCCGGTCTCCCTGCGGATGGATCCGGGGGCCGTGCTGTTCGGGGCGGGCGTGTGGGCGGCCGCGTTCGCGGTGGGGCTCGCCGCGGTGGCCGTCGGTGACTACCCGATGTCGCTGCCGGCCGTCCTCGACACGCTCGCCGGCCACGGCACGCTGCTCACCTACGACGTCGTGGTGCGCAACCGGCTGCCCCGCGCGATCGTGGCGATGCTGGTGGGCGCTCGCTCGGGATGGCAGGCATGGTGCTGCAGCGCATCGCCCGCAACCCGCTGGTCAGCCCCGATGTGATCGGGATCGCGTCGGGGGCGTCGGCGGGTGCCGTGGTGGTGATCGTGGTGGTCGGGGCGGGCGCGTCGGCCGTGGTCGCGGGCGCGCTGACCGGGGCCGCCGTTGCCGCCGCCGCGGTCTACGCGATCGCGGCGCGCGGCGGGTTCGCCGGGTACCGGCTGGTGCTGGTCGGCATCGGGGTCACCGCGCTCGCGAACGCCGCGGGGGCGTTCCTGCTCACCCGGTCGGACCGGTACGCGGCGAAGCAGGCCGCCACCTGGCTGGTGGGCGACGTCGCGGGCCGGTCGTGGCCGGACGTGCTCACCGTGGCCACCGGGCTGGCCGTCGGCACGCCCGTGGTGTTGCTGCTCACCCGGCACCTGCGGCTGCTGGAGCTCGGCGACGAGATCGCCCGCGCCCTCGACGGCCGGATCGGCCGGGCCCGCGCCGCACTCGCGGCGGCCGCGGTGGGCCTCACCGCCCTCGCGACGGCGGCCGCGGGCCCGATCGGGTTCGTGGCGCTCGTCGCGCCGCAGATCGTCCGGCGCGTGCTCGGCACCCGGTCCAGCGGACTGCTTCCCGCCGCCGGGGTCGGCGCGCTCGTCGTGGTGGCGGCCGATCTCGCGGCCCGCCGCCTGTTCAGCCCCGACGAGCTGCCGGCGGGCGTGCTCACCGCCGGCGTCGGTGCTCCCGTGCTGATGTGGCTGCTGGTGCGCGCGAACCGGGCGGGGGTCGGCCCGCGGAGCGGCTGACCGGTCACGGCACCGTGGCCGCCACCACCTCGGCGAAGGCGCGCACGCGGGCGTTCTCGTGGTCGCGGTGCCACACCAGGCCCAGCGCCGACTCCGGGAGGTCCGGGACCGGCACGTCCACCACGTCGCTGCGACGGTGGTAGGCGGCCGTGGGCGCGCAGAGCAGCATGCCGCCGCGACCCGCGGCGATCAGCCACACGCCCTCCTGCAGCGTGCTGACGGCCGGCCCGTTGGGGATGGGTCGCCCGCCGGGTGTGGTGGCGGGTGCGTGGGCCCGGCGCCAGTACTCCGCGGCGGGTTCGGCGGCCGAGATCAGCGGGACCTGGGCGAGGTCCTCCGCCGAAACCTCGGTGCAGCGGGCGAGCGGGTGGCGGGTGGAGATCGCGAGGCGCTGCGGGTGCCAGGAGAACACCGGCCCCAGCACGAGCTCCTCCTCCTCGACGGGCAGCAGGACGACCGCGGTGTCCACCTCGCCGCGCCGGACCGGCCCGAACGGGTCCGACAGCGGGATCTCGGTGATCTCGACGCTGCTGCCGGCGTACCGGTCCTGGAAGGTGGTGACGGCGGCGAGGAGCCGGTCGTCGGCGGTGCCCTGGAACCCGACGCGCAGCGGACCGGCCACGGTGCGGGCGGCGTCGCGGGTGTCGTCGACGGCCGCGCGCAGCGCGCCGTACGCGGGTGCGAGCGCGTCGCGGAACCGCGCGCCGAGCGGGGTGAGCGCGACGCTGCGGCTGGTGCGGTTCACCAGCCGGGCGCCCACGCGCCGCTCCAGCGAGCCGATCAGCTGGCTCACCCGGCTCTGGCTCACGTAGAGGCGCTCCCCCGTGCGCCCGAAGTGCAGCTCGTCGGCGAGGACGAGGAAGCACTCCAACTCGCGGATCTCCAGCCCGGCCACGCCCGCCTCCGATCGATGAGCCCGACTCATGGAAGCGTGAGAGCTCCGACGTTGTTCCGCAGCGCCCCAGGAGATGGGCTGGGGATCATGACGAACACGCACCGCACGACCGGCCTGCCGGCCGTGCTGGCGGTGGCGGCCGGGATCTTCACGGTCGTCACCGCGGAGATGATGCCGGTCGGGCTGCTCACGCCGATCGCCGCCGCGCTCGCGGTCAGCGAGGGCGCCGCCGGGCAGACGCTCACGATCACCGGGCTGGTCGCCGCGGTATCGGCTCCGCTGGTGGTGCCCGCGCTTCGCCGCATCGACCGGCGACGCGCGCTCGTGGCGTTCATGGGCCTGCTCGCCGTCGCGAACCTGGTCGCCGCGTGGTCGCCGGTGTTCGGGGTGCTGGTCGTGGCCCGGGTGCTCGTGGGCGTCTGCATGGGCGGGGTCTGGGCGGTCGCGGCCGGGCTCGCGGCGCGGCTCGTCGCCCCCGCATCGGTGGGGCGGGCCACCGCCTTGATCTTCAGTGGCATCGCGGTGGCGTCCGTGCTGGGCGTGCCGGCGGGTACGTTCCTCGGCGAGCTCGCCGGATGGCGGGCGGCGTTCGTGGTGGTCGGCGTGCTGGCGGCGCTCGGGGGCGTCGCGATGGCCGTGCTGGTCCCCGCGCTGCCCACCGAACGTGCCACGGGCCTGCGGGGCGTTGCCGCGCTGGTGCGCAACCCGCGCGTGGCCACCGGGCTCGCCGCGGTGGCGCTGCTGGTCACGGGGCACTTCGGCGCCTACACCTACGTCCGTCCGGTGCTGGAGCACGGTGGTACCGGGCCCGCGCTGGTCGGCACGTTGCTGCTGGTCTACGGCGTGGCCGGCGTGCTGGGCAACTTCGCGGCGGGCGCCGCGGCCGTCGGTTCCCCGCACCGCACCGCGCAGGCGCTCGCGTCCTGCTCGTCCCCGCGGTGCTCCTGCTGGCCGTGGCGCCGTCGGGTGCGTGGGCGGTGCTCGCACTCGTCGGGTGGGGCGTCGCGTACGGCGGGGTCTCGGTGACCGCGCAGAACTGGATGGCGGCCGCCGCACCGCAGCACCGGGAGACGGCGTCCGCGCTCCTCGCGGGGGTCTTCAACGCCGCCATCGCACTCGGCGCGCTCGGCGGCGGGTTCGTCGTCGACGGTGTCGGCAGCACGGCAGTCCTGGTCTTCGCCGCCGTGCTGGCGCTCGGCGCGTTCGTGACCGTCGCCGTGGGGCGGTCGCCTACTCGCCGGGCTCGGGTCGGAGCGTGAGCCCGAGCCAGGACAGCAGCACCAGCAGGACGCCGCCCCCGAACAGCGCGATGTCGGCGACGTTGCCGATGAACCAGTCGAAGTAGGCGATGAAGTCGACGACGTGCCCCTGCCCGAACGACGGCGCGCGCAGGAGCCGGTCGAGCAGGTGGGTGACGGCGCCGCCGAGCAGCAGGCCGATGCAGGCCGCCCACGGTCGGGAACGCACCTGCCACGCGTACCAGGTGCCTGCCACCACGGCCCCGGCCGCGACGATCGTGAAGATCCACGTGCACCCGCGCCGATCGAGAACGCCGCGCCCGGGTTGTAGATCAGCTTGATGCCCAGTGCGTCGCCGAGCAGCGGCAGCCGGACGCCTTCACGCAGGTTCGTGGTGGCCCACAGCTTGGAGAGCTGGTCGACGGCCAGCACCACCACCGCCAGGCCGAACGCGATCCACGGTGCGCCGCGCGTCCAATGCTGCTGCCGTGGGGCGGTCGTGGCCTGCTCGTCCATGCCCCGATCCTGCCGGACGGCGCGGTCACGCCGCGGTGAGGGCGTGGCCGCCTGGGCGATCTCGATTGACAACGCGCACCCCCGCAGGCATCTTGTCAGTGGCAACTTGCACTGACAAGACTCGGGAGACCCCATGGAACCGTTGATCACCCTGATCGCCGTCACGGCGGCCCTGCTCGGCGCGGGTGCTCTCGGCGTACGCGCGTTGCGGCCCTGGCCGGTGGCGCTCCGCGGCGGGCTGGCGGCGATGTTCACCCTCACCGGCGTCGTGCACTTCGTCGGGATGCGTCAGGAGCTGGTGGCGATGGTGCCGCCCGCCCTTCCCGCCCCCGAACTGCTCGTCACGATCACCGGGGTGCTGGAGCTCGCGGGCGCCGCCGGGCTACTGGTCCCCCGCACCGCGCGGTGGGCGGCCGGTGGGCTGTCGGTGCTGCTCCTCGTGATGTTCCCGGCGAACGTCCACGCCGCGCTGGAGGGCACCGGCACGCCGCTGCTCCCCCGCACCCTCATGCAGCTGCTGTTCCTCGCGGCAACACTCGCCGTGGTCGTGGGGACGGGGGCCGGTCGAGGGGCCCGTCGGTCAGCAGCGGAAGGGGCTCGTCCGGATCGGGATGCTCGTCCGGCGCGGGCGCACTGAGGAGCTTCGCCTCGAGCCGCTGCAGCAGCAGCGTCGCCAGCAGTACGGCTACCGGCACGACGAACGAGATCCACACGGGATCGGCTACCCGGACGGCGGTGGCCGTACACGGAGGGCCCGCCACATCGCCCGGACGGACCATCCGGCCCCGCACCCGTCACGCACAGCATCGCGAGCGGGCACCGGGCCGGATACGGTTCCGGGATGAGCGACCCCACCGGCGACGACCCCATCGGCGACGGCCCTGCCGGCCACACCGGCGACGTCATGACGCTGACCGCCAGGCGGATCGGCGCGGCGGCCGTGGTGACCGTGACCGGCGAGCTGGACCTGATGACCGCACGCGAGCTGATGACGACCGTCGACGAGATGATGCGCATTCCGGACGTCGGCGGCGTCGTCGTCGACCTCACGGCGGTGAGCTTCCTCGCTCGTCCGGGCTGGGCACCCTCGCCGAGCTCGCCACCCGCACCACGGCACCGGCGGGCGCCGAGGGCTACCGCTCCCGGCCGCCCGCGCCCGTCCTGCCGCTGCGGGTCGTGTCCCCGCCCGACAACGCCGCGGTGCTGCGGCCGTGGGAGACGATGAACCTGCAGCAGATCCTGCCGCTGCACCCGGATCTGGAGAGCGCACTGCACAGCATTTGACGGCCTCCCGCGGGTTATCGTGGCGCGGCATCCCGATTCGAGGACAGGAGTTCCGTGGCCCGCGCCGATCTGCCCCTTGACGAACTCGTCGGCTATCTCCCCGAAGTCCGCGAACCGGACGATTTCGACGCCTTCTGGTCCCGCACGCTCGCCGAGGCCCGCACCCACGATCTGGACGTCCGCTCCGAGGAGGTGGACACGCCCTACCGCACGACCACCGTCCGGGACGTCTCCTTCGCCGGCTTCGCGGGCGACCGCATCGGCGCCTGGTTCACGGTGCCGCGCGGCATCGGCACGGACAGCGACGGCCCGCTGCCCGCCGTCGTCGAGTTCATCGGCTACAACGGCGGCCGCGACCTACCCGGGGAGTCGCTGCGCTGGGCGAGCGCCGGCTACGCCCACCTGCTCGTCGACACCCGCGGGCAGGGCGCCCGCTGGGGCGGGGGTGGGCGCACGGCCGACCCGCACGGCTCCGGCCCCGCGGCCCCGGGTTTCATGACCCGGGGCGTCGACGACCCGGACACCTACTTCTACCGCCGGGTGTTCACCGACGCCGTGCGCGCCGTCGAGGCGGTGCGCACCCTCCCCGGCGTCGACGCCGAGCGCGTGGCCGTGCAGGGCGGCAGCCAGGGCGGCGGGATCACCCTCGCCGTTGCCGGGCTCGTGCCCGACCTGGTGGCCGCACTGCCCGACGTCCCGTTCCTGTGCCATTTCAGCCGCGCGCTCGACATCTGCGACAAGGACCCGTACGCCGAGCTCACCCGCTACCTCGCCGTGCACCGCCCGCGGGTGGACGACGTGCTGCGGACATTGTCGTATTTCGACGGCGTGAACTTCGCCAAGCGCGCTGCCGCGCCCGCGTTGTTCTCGGTGGCGTTGATGGACCTGATCTGCCCGCCGTCCACGGTGTACGCCGCGTACAACCACTACGCGGGCATGGACAAGGAGATCGAGGTCTACCGCTTCAACGACCACGAGGGCGGCGAGTCCTACCAGCGCCAGGCCCAGATCCGCTGGCTGGACAAGCTCCTCGGCCGGTAACCCCTCACGCGGGCACGAGCCCGGCCGCCCGATTCGCACGGGCGTGCCGGGCCAGCACGACCGCGACCGCGACCGCGGCGAGCAGCGGCACCAGCCCGCAGACGGCCATGCCGACCCGGGCGCCGAACGCGTCGGTGATCCACCCGACCGCGGGCCCGCCCAGCGGGGTGCCCCCGACGAACGCCAGCATGTAGAGGCTCATCACGCGGCCGCGGACGTCGGCGTCCACCCAGGACTGCACCGACGAGTTCGCCATCGCCTGGAACGCGAGGTTCACCACGCCCATCGCCACCAGCGCGCCGAGGAACACCCACAGCCCGGGGGCGAGCGCCGCCGCGAACTGGGCCACGCCGAACGCGGCACCGGCGAGGACGATGGTGCGCAGCCGGGGGTGGGTGCGCGCGCCCGCGAGCAGCGCGCCTGCCACCGACCCCACGGCGAGCACGACGTTGAAGAGCCCGTAGAGCTCCGCGCCGCCGTGGAAGACCTCGTCGGCCATCGCCGTGAGCACCACCGGGAACTTGAGCCCGAACGTGCCGAAGACGCCGACCAGCACGATCGTCCACGCCACGTGCGGGCGGTCGGCCACGTACCGCAGCGCCGAGCGCAGCTGCCCCGGCGCCCGCGCCACCGGCGGCGTGCGGATCAGGTCGGCGGAACGGATGAGGATCAGGCCGACGATCGGGGCGATGTAGGAGGCCGCGTTCGCGGCGAACGCCCATCCCGTCCCCACTGTCGCGATCATCACACCGGCCACGGCGGGCCCGACGAGGCGGCTGGTCTGGAACACCGCGGCGTTGAGCGCGATGGCGTTGCGCACGTACCGGTCCGGCACGACCTCGTTGACGAAGACCTGGCGCGCCGGGTTGTCGACCACGAACACGAGGCCCGCGGCCAGCGCGAAGAGGTAGACGTGGCCGACCTCGATCCGGCCGGTGATCGTCAGGACGGCGAGGACGGCGCTCAGGAGACCGTTCACGCTCTGGGTGACCATCAGGATGACGCGCTTGGGGTAGCGGTCGGCGAGCATGCCGCCGTACATGCCGAGCAGCAACATCGGGAGGAACTGGCAGGCCATCGCGATGCCCACCGCCGCGGGGCTGCCGCTGAGCTCGAGGACGAGCCACTCCAGGGCGATGTTCTGCATCCACGTGCCGGTGCTGGCGACCGCGTGAGCGCTGACGTAGATCCGGAAGTTGGGAACGCGCAACGCGGCGAATGTGCCGCTGCGGCGACTACTGGAATCGGTGGTGGATGTGGTCCCGCTCACGGGTATGTCGGCCGCAGCCGTTGTCACGGATAACCCTTCGTAGTTCTCGCAGAAATCCGTACCTCAGTATCCCTCGCCAGTAGCGTATTGTGAACGACGATCAGCCGACTAACTGTTATTGTGGAGCAGAATGGCACAGATGATCTACGAGCCGGCCCAGCTCCAGACCTTCCTGGCCGTGGCGCAGACCCGCAGCTTCACCCAGGCGGCAGCCCGGCTGGGCATCCGGCAGCCCACGGTGAGCCAGCACATCCGCAAGCTGGAGGACGCCACCGGGCGTGTGCTCGTCCACCGCGACACCCACAGCGTGGCACTGACCCCCGACGGCGAGGCCATGATCGGGTTCGCCCGCTCGATCCTCGCCGCGCACGAACAGGCGGCGAACTACTTCAACGAGGAGCGCCCGCACGGACGGCTGCGCATCGGCATGTCCGACGACCTCGCACTCACGCGGCTCCCCCACATCCTGCGCGACTTCCGCCGCGACAACCCGCTCGTCGACCTCGACCTGTCCATCGACCAGAGCGGTTCCCTGCACCGCAGGCTGGAGAACGACCGGCTCGACCTGTTCGTGGGCAAGCGCCCGCGCGGCGAGTCGCGGGGGCAGCTCGTGAAGCGCGACCGGCTCGTGTGGGTGGGCACGGCGTCCACCCGGCTCGACGCGAGCAAGCCGCTCCCGCTGGTCGTCTACCCGAACCCCAGCCTGTCGCGCTCCGCCATGGAGCACGCGCTGCAGCGGGCCACCATCACCTACCGGCCTGCGTGCATCTGCCGCGGCGTCAACGGGCTGATCGGGGCGGTTGCGGCAGGGATCGGGATCTCGGCGCTGGCCAG
This sequence comes from Pseudonocardia sp. CNS-004, assembly GCA_001942185.1. GTDB lineage: Bacteria > Actinomycetota > Actinomycetes > Mycobacteriales > Pseudonocardiaceae > Pseudonocardia. The sequence continues at coordinate 1,085 of MKJV01000130.1, read as the reverse complement.
CAGCCTCGTGCCGGTGCAGCTCACCCCGCTCGGGCCGCAGCACCGCCTGCCCGAGCTGGGCTACCTCGACCTCGTCCTGCTCACCAACCCGCGCACCGAGGACCGCCCGGCCACCAAGCGCTCGCCGCCGCCGTGCTCGCGAGCGGCCCCACCAGCCTGTCGACCGCCACCTGATCGCGCCCACGGGACCGGCGGCGCCGGATGATCACCTCCGCGAGCGCAAGGTTGATCATCCAACCGAGCACCTGCCCCACCGGGATCAGCGACGTGACGGCCGCCGGAGCGTCGGCCGGGGCGATCGCGCCGGTGGCGAGCCCCGTCAGCAGCACCAGCGGCACCAGGATCCGCGCGGTGACGGCGAGGAAGGTCAGCGCGTAGTTGCGCGTCATCCACGCCCGGTGCGCGGCCACGTCCCCCCGGCGGATCGCGTGGACCGCGAGCCCGGCGGTCAGGAGCCAGCCGACCGCCGGGACCACCAGCCCGACCTGCGTGACGAGCCGGCCCGACAGGATCGCGACCGGCACCGCCGTGACGGCCGCGGGCAGCACCCCCGCCAGCAGGTAGGTGCGGCCGATCCGGCGGTGCCACCGCCCCCGCGCCCGGATCGCCGGCACGAACTGGAAGGGGCCGAGCACCAGCGCCACCGTCGCGGTGAAGACGTGTGTCACCAGCAGGCCGTAGCGCAGCCCGCCGCCGACGTCCAGCCGGCTGGACCCGACGTCGAGCAGCGCGTACGGCGCCACCATCACCGCGCTCGCCACCACGGCGACCAGCAGCATCAGCCAGACCCGGCGCGGCCGCAGTACCCGGACGTCCATGCCCTCGATCGTCGGGTGCACCGGCTGTGGTGTCGTCAGCCCGGCGCGGGCGATGCGGCTACTCCCCCGGGCGTAGGTGACCTGTGTCATGGCCGTCTTGAGCTGAACCCGGGTCGAGGTTCGAGGATCAGATCATGACCTACTCGCTTCCCGATCTCCCCTACGACTACGGCGCCCTCGCCCCGCACATCGCCGGCGAGATCATGGAACTGCACCACTCCAAGCACCACCAGACCTACGTCACCGCCCTCAACCAGACCCTCGACA
>MKJV01000129.1 GCA_001942185.1 Pseudonocardia sp. CNS-004 | reverse complement strand
GCAGATGCCGCACATCCGTCGGGGCAGGGCTGCCGATCCGGCGGCCACCAGCCGGATCCAGCAGCAGCGCGGACGACCGGAGCCCGAGCCCGACGACTTGGGACCGGACCGCCCCGGTGAGATCCCCACCGAGCAGATGCCGCACATCCGTCGGGGCAGGGCTGCCGATCCGGCGGCCACCAGCCGGATCCAGCAGCAGCGCGGACGACCGGAGCCCGAGCCCGACGACTTCGACGACGAGGCCGGCCCGTCCACGATGGTGGGTGCGCGCCGGTCGGTGCCGAGGACTGGCACCGGGACCGGGTCCAGGGCAGGCGGCGCGGGGCCGACCACGACGACGACATGGACGGCTACGACGTGGCAGGCGACGACGGGCCGGCCACGATGGTCGGAGGCCCGCCGCCCGGCGCGGAGGCGTGGCACCGCAACCGCACCGACCCCAGGCGCCGCGGAGCCGACGACGGAGGCCCGCCCACGCAGGCCTCGGCGCCGGTGGCCTTCGACGACGACGGCGACGACGACGCCTACTACCGAGCCGACTACCCGGCCGGGCTCGACCGCGACGGCGTCGCGGAGGAACCCACCGGCTTCTTCGCCCCCGGCGATGACGACGACGCGCCGGAGCGGCGCCGCTCCGCGCAGACGCAGGAGAAGGAGGAGGCGGCCGGGGGTCCGGCGTGGGCCGCCGTGATCGCGCAGTGGATCGCGGGCGCATCGGCGGTGCCGCGCTGTGGGTCGGCTTCCGCTTCCTGTGGCGCGATCTCACCGTGGTGGCGGTCGCCGCGGCGGTGCTCGTCACGGTCGGCCTCGTGGTGCTCGTCCGGTCGCTGCTGCGCAGCAGCGACCTGCGCACCACGCTGTTCGCCGTGCTCGTCGGTCTGCTGCTCACCGTCTCGCCGGCGCTCCTCGTGGTGCTCGGGAGATGATCGGTGATGCCGCCCGGGCAGTCGCCGGCTCCGCCGGTCGCGCTCTCCACCGCATCGGTCTACCCCGAGTCGACCCGGGTGGCGTTCGAGTTGGCCGCCGAGCTGGGTTACGACGGTGTCGAGCTGATGGTCTGGACCGACCCGCTCAGCCAGGACGTCGCCGGGGTGGCCGGGCTCGCGGAGCGCTGGGGGGTTCCGGTGCTCGCCGTCCACGCGCCGTGCCTCGCCGTCACGCAGCGGGTCTGGACCGCTGACCCGATCGGCCGGATCCGCCGCTCGGTCGCGGCAGCGGCCACGCTCGGCTGCCGCACCGTCGTGCTGCACCCGCCGTTCCGCTGGCAGCGCCGGTACGCGGCGCAGTTCGCCGACGAGGTCGCGCGCGCGGGCGAGCACGCCGGGGTCGCGCTCGCCGTGGAGAACATGTTCCCGATCATGCGGTCCGGGGTGCGCACCGTGCCGTACAGCCCGGGGTTCGACCCCACCGAGGTGGGCCACGCCCACTACACGCTCGACCTGTCCCACACCGCCGTGGCCGGTGTCGACGCGCTCGCGATGCTCGACCGCATGGGGGCGGGCCTCACCCACGTCCACCTCGCCGACGGCAGCGGCGCACCGCGCGACGAACACCTCGTGCCGGGGCGGGGCCGCCAGCCCTGCGCCGAGGTCTGCGAGCGCCTCACGGCGTCGGGCTTCGATGGTGTCGTGGTCGTCGAGGTGAGCACCCGGCGTTGCCGCACCAGGCAGGAACGCACGGCGCTGCTCGCCGAGTCGCTGCTGTTCGCCCGGCTGCACCTGCAGCCGACGGCGCGCCCGGCCCCGGTCCCGGCACGGTAGACGCAGCTCACATCAGCGCGCGTGGCGGCGCGGCGGGTGATACGTCTGTTCCGTGCGACCAACCGTTTCGAGCACCGAAGTCGATCGGCCGTTCGGCGACGCGATCGGCCTGGCCGCGCTCGGCGACGGCCGGTTCCGCGCCGAGCTGGGCACCCGGTTCACGGTCGGCCCGAAGGCCCACGGCGGGTTGCTGATGGTTCTGCTCGTGCGGGCCGGGCTGGCCCGTGTCGAGGCCGAGGCGCCGGGGTCGGCGCCGGATCCGCTGGCGGTCTCCGCCGACTACCTCCGTGCGCCCGACCCCGGGCCGGTGCACCTGGACACCGAGGTGCTCAAGCTGGGCCGGACGGTGTCGGTGGTGTCGGTGCGGATGCGCCAGGACGACCGGCTCGTGCTCGCCGCGTCGGTGACGGCCGGGCGGCTCCCCGACGACGGGGTGCGGTGGAGCGACCTGCCCGACATGTCGGCCGAGCCGCCGCCCGACGCGACCGACCCGCGCACGCAGGGCGTCGCGCTGGGTGTCGCGAGCGCCTGCGAGCTGCGCTACGACACCCCGACGTTCGCGTTCGCGCGGGGGGAGCAGGCGCCGCCCGTGCTGCGCGGCTGGGCCCGCCCGATCGGGGAGCCGACCGACGTCCTGTTCGCGTTGCTCGCGGGCGACATCATGGCGCCCACGGTGTTCAACCTCGGCGGAAGCATCGGCTGGGCTCCGACGGTGCAGCTCACGGCCCTGCTGCGGGGGCGCCCCGCGCCGGGGTGGCTGCGGATCGAGGCGCGGTCGGTCGCGGTGGCGGGCGACTGGTTCGACGAGGACGTCACGGTCGTGGACGCGGACGGCCGGCTGGTCTGCCAGGCCCGCCAGCTGGCCCTGTCCCCACTCGACCGCTAGGGCTGCGACTACCGTTTCCTGCCATGACACGGATCGCTGTGCTCGGGGCGGGGAAGATCGGTGAGGCGCTGCTGGCGGGGCTGCTCGCCGGTGGTCGGTCCGTCGACGACCTCGTGTTCACCGAGCGCCACCCGGAGCGCGCCGCCGAGCTGACCACCCGGCTCGGGGTCGAGGCGGTCGACGTGGCCACGGCGGCCCACCGTTCGGACATGGTGGTGCTGGCCGTCAAGCCGCAGGACATCTCGCCGGTGCTCACGGAGCTCGCGTCGGTGCTCCGCCCCGGCACCCTCGTGGTGTCGCTCTGCGCCGGGTTGCCCACGGCGTTGTTCGAGGGCGCGCTCCCGGCCGGCACCCCGGTGATCCGGGTGATGCCGAACACCCCGATGCTGGTGGGTGAGGCGATGAGCGCGATCTCGCCGGGCACGCACGCCACGGACGAGCAGCTGAACGCGGTGGAGAAGATGCTCGCCTCGGTGGGGCGGGTGGTGCGGGTCCCGGAGTCGCAGCAGGACGCGGTCACGGCGCTGTCCGGGTCCGGGCCCGCCTACTTCTTCTTCCTCGTCGAGGCGATGATCGACGCCGGGATACTGCTCGGCCTGCCCCGTGCCGTCGCGGCGGATCTGATCGTGCAGTCGGCGTTCGGGGCGGCGAGGATGCTGCGCGAGTCCACCGACCACCCGGTGATCCTGCGGGAGGCGGTCACCTCGCCGGCGGGTACGACGATCGCGGCGATCCGCGAGCTCGAACGTCACGGTGTCCGGGCGGCCCTGATCGCGGCGATCGAAGCAGCACGGGACCGCTCGGTGGAGCTGGGCGAAGCAGCCGCTCGGCGGCCGCTGCCCTGATCGGGGCGGCAGGATCACCCGTACGCGCCGGAGCGGGCCACTCTCCTGTGCAGCACTCGCCTCGATGGCGTCACACCAGCACCGCTAAGCTCATTCGGAACATCGGCGCCGTCCCGGCCAACGGATGACCGGAGCCGGCCGGTGCGACCACGAAAGCGGTGATCGGATGCCATCCGAGCCTACGGAGATTCACCTCTCGCAGGTGCAGTTCCTGACGGTCGCCGAGGTCGCGGCCATGATGAGGGTCTCGAAGATGACCGTGTACCGCCTTGTGCACGGCGGCGAGCTGCCCGCCGCGCGCGTCGGGCGCTCGTTCCGCGTGCCCAAGGCGCGGTGGAGGACTACCTGCGCAGCGCCTACTTCGACGCCGGCTGAGGGGCCTCGCACGCCGCGAAGACCCCCGGGGGCGCTTCCGGCCGGAGAACCCCCCGGTAGAGTGGGCGATCGGTCATCGCTCGGCCGCGCACGCGTATCGCGTTGCGCACGGCCGGCCGCACCTCCACCGCACGACCAGTGGCCCGCCCCCGGGCCGCGTCCCGACAGGAAGGGCCGCCACGCATGGGCTCCGTCATCAAGAAGCGCCGCAAGCGGATGTCGAAGAAGAAGCACCGCAAGCTCCTCCGCAGGACCCGCGTGCAGCGGCGCAAGCTCGGCAAGTGATCGTCGCGTGACGCGATCCCGGGTGCGGCACGATGCCGCGCCCGGGATCGCGTCCGTGTGCGGTGCGTCCCCTCGCCCGGGAGAAGTCGTCGCCGCGTCGCCGGCCGGGCGGTCTACCATCGGTCACTCGCCGCATCCGTCTGCGTTCCTGGGGTAGGGCCGTGCCGCCATCCGTCGTGCTCGTCACCGGGGTCAGTCGCTTCCTCGGTGGTCACCTCGCTGCTCGACTCGCGCAGAACCCGGACATCGACCGCGTGCTCGGAGTCGACACGGTGCCGCCCCCGAGGGACCTGTTGCGCCGGATGGGGCGCGCCGAGTTCGTCCGCGCCGACATCCGCAACCCGCTGATCTCGAAGGTCATCTCCGCAGCGTCGGTCGACACCGTCGTCCACGCGTCGCTCTCCGCCAACCCGGGCTCGTCGGGTGGCCGGTTGGCGATGAAGGAGATGAACGTCATCGGCACGATGCAGCTGCTCGCGGCGTGCCAGAAGGCGTCGTCGGTGCGGCGGATGGTGCTGAAGTCCACCACCGCCGTGTACGGGTCCAGCCCGCGCGACCCCGCGCTGTTCGACGAGACCATGGCACCGAAGGACCTGCCGTCCGGCGGGTACGCGAAGGACGCGGTCGAGATCGAGGGGTACCTGCGCGGGTTCGCGCGCAGACGCCCCGACGTGTCGGTCACCACGCTGCGGTTCTCGAACTTCATCGGCCCGCGCATCGACACCGTGTTCACCCGGTACTTCGCCCTGCCCGCGGTGCCGGTCGTCCTCGGCTACGACGCGCGCGTGCAGCTGCTGCACGAGGAGGACGGGCTGGCGGTTCTCGAGCGGGCGGCGAGCGAGGACGTCCCGGGCGTCTTCAACGTCGCCGCCGACGGGGTGCTGCTGCTGTCGCAGGCCATCCGGCGTGCCGGACGCGTGCCGATCCCGGTGCCGAGCCCTGCCGTCGGCCCGGTGAGCAGGGTGTTCCGCGGCGCGGGGCTCGTGGACTTCTCCCCGGAACAGATGCGGCTGCTCAACTTCGGCAGGGTGGTGGACAACCGCAGGTTGCGCCGCCAGTTCGGGTTCACCCCTCGGTGGACCACCGTGCAGGCCTTCGACGACTACGTTCGTGGGCGGGCACTGCACCCCGTCGTGGATCCCGAGCGGTTCGCGGCGCTGGAGCGGGGCGTGCTCGCCGCCGCGAGGATCCTGCGATGACACCGGAACGAGGACCCCAGCAGCGAGGACCTCTGGATCGAGGAACCACGGATGAGGATGCCGCGATGACCTCTCGCCGCCGCGCCGTGCACAGCCCTGCCGCGTCCCGGGCCGAGGACGCGCGAGCCGATCCGACGGAAGCCCGGGTGATCCCGCTGCGCGCCGACGACCGCCGGACGACGTGGGACGACGCCGATGCCCCGCCCGGCGCCGAACCGGGAGACACCGGCACCCAGCCGCGGGAGGAGGCGCTGGCCGAGTCGCTCGCGTTCCTGCGCAGGCGGCTGGAGGGCGACTACGCCGTCGACGAGTTCGGGTTCGACGCCGACCTCACCGAGCACGTCATCCTGCCGGCGCTGCGGCCGCTGTACCGCAGCTGGTTCCGGGTGGAGACCATCGGCATGGACAACGTGCCGGACACGGGTGGCGCGCTGGTGGTGGCCAACCACTCGGGCACCTTCCCGCTCGACTCCCTGATGACCGCGGTGGCCCTGCACGACGACCACCCCGCCGGGCGGAACCTGCGGATGCTCGGGGCCGACCTGATGTTCCGCCTGCCGGTCGTGGGTGCGCTGGCCCGCAAGCAGGGCAGCACGCTGGCGTGCACGCCGGACGCGGAGCGGCTCATGTCGTCCGGTGAGCTCGTGGGTGTGTGGCCGGAGGGGTTCAAGGGCATCGGCAAGCCGTTCCGGGACCGGTACAAGCTGCAGCGGTTCGGCCGTGGCGGTTTCGTCTCGGCCGCGCTGCGTTGTGGGGTGCCGATCATCCCGTGCTCGATCGTCGGTGCCGAGGAGATCTACCCGAAGATCGGCGACATCAAGCCGCTCGCCAGGCTGTTCGGGGCGCCGTACTTCCCGATCACCCCGCTGTTCCCGTTGTTCGGGCCGCTCGGCCTGGTCCCGTTGCCGTCGAAGTGGTACATCGAGTTCGGCGAGCCGATCCGCACCGACTCGATCGAGCCCGCCGACGCGGACGACCCGATGACGGTGTTCAACCTGACCGACCAGGTGCGGGAGACGATCCAGCACACCCTCTACCGGCTCCTGAGCCAGCGTCGCAGCGCCTTCCACGGCTGATCCCGCCGGGGAACGGACCCGCCTCAGCGTCGGCGCGCGGCGAGCCCGGCCGCGACGACCCCGGCGATGGCGCCCGCGCCGAGCACCGAGTGCACGCCGATCTTGGCCGCCTTGCGGCCGGTGCGGAAGTCACGCACCTGCCACCCACGCTCCTTCGCGACGTCGCGCAGCTCGGAGTCCGGGTTGACGGCGACCGCCGTGCCGACGGCGGAGAGCATCGGCACGTCGTTGACGGAGTCGGAGTAGGCGGTGCAGCGTCGCAGGTCGAGGCCCTCGGTGACGGCCAGCGCGCGCACGGCGTGGGCCTTCGCGGGCCCGTGCAGGATCTCGCCCACCAGCCGGCCCGTGTAGTGGCCGTCGACGCTCTCGGCCACCGTGCCGAGCGCACCGGTGAGGCCGAGCCTGCGGGCGATGATGAGCGCGAGCTCGACCGGTGTGGCGGTGACGAGCCAGACGCGCTGGCCTGCGTCCAGGTGCATCTGGGCGAGGGCACGGGTGCCGGCCCAGATCCGGTCGGCCATCAGCTCGTCGTAGATCTCCTCGCCGAGCGCGGTGATCTCCGCGACCGGGCGGCCCGCGACGAACGACAGCGCGGTGTCGCGCCCGGTGGTGGTGGAGTACGTGGTCTCCCGGCCCCCGATGCGGAACTTCAGCTGTTGCCAGGCGAATCCGACGAGGTCGGCCGTGGTGAAGAACTTCCGCGCTGCGAGACCGCGGGCGAAGTGGAAGATCGAGGCCCCGACCATCATCGTGTTGTCGACGTCGAAGAAGGCGGCCGCGGTGAGGTCGGTGAGCGGGACGTCGGACGGACCGCTGTCACCCGCCGCCACCGCTGCCGCAGCGGCCGCCTCCCCCGCGCGGATCGCCGGGTCGGAGGAGGTGGCCGCGTCGGTCACCCCCGGCGTTTCCGCAGCCCCGGTCAGCTCGCCGGAGCCGGTGGGGGACAGCGGCTCGCGAGTTTCTTGTTCAACCACCTACGGGCCTCCGTGGGTCTTCACTGGGGCCCCAGCCTACTGTCGCCGGGCAGGCGGACGAGGCTGGTCGGTGACCAGCAGCTTGCCGAACGTGACATCCCGCGCGAAGCGAAGCCGCCGCGGCACACGTGCTTCCGCGGCGGCTTCGAGGTGACCCGACTCAGCCGATGGTGATCCCGGGCATCCCCGGCAGCAGCGGAGGCAGCGTCACCGGAGGCAGCAGCGGGAGCGGCACCGACAGGTCGCGGTCGCCCTCGCCTTCTCCCTCGTCGGAGTCGGACTCCGAGTCGGACGACGACGTGCTGTCCTCGTCCTTCTTCGACGACTCGGTGCTCGACTCCTCGTCGTCCCGGCCGGCGTCCGGCACGAGGTCGGGCAGGAGCCGCGGGTTCGTGCGCTCGGTGCTCTCGTCGTCGGGGGTGCGGGACGGCTTCTCGGTCTCGCTCGACTCCGATGAGTCTTCGTCCGGGGTGGACGTGGTGTCCTTCTCGGAGCCGTCGGCGTCCGGATCGGTCGTGCTGTCGCTGGACGTGCGGCGGGAGTCGCAGTCGGCGTCGCCCTGCTCGCACTCCTCGACGTCGAGCTGCTGGGTGCGGCCGAGCAGCCGGTCGAGCAGCTCCCTCGACGTGTCGGCGTCGGCCGCGGCAGGCAGCGTGGGCTCCAGGTCGGTGAGCCGGTCGGACTGCTCGGCCGCCCACTTGTGCAGGTCGTCGGCCGCGGTGCCGCCCGAGTCCGCCTCGGCGGCGGAGAGCAGCAGCTCGGAGCCTCGTTGGTCGCCGTGTCGAACTCGTCCATCGCCGTGGTGAACACCTCGGGCGCGGGCGTCGACTGGGTGTCGTGGGCGAGCTCCTCCACCTCGGAGAGCCGGGTCGCGGCGATCTCGAGGTGGCGGCGCGCCCGGCTGGCGTCGTCGAACGTGAGGGCGAGCCCGCGGACTCGGCCACCCGCTTCACCGGGTAGAGGGTGTCGCCGGGCAGCGCGTCGCCGCTGGCGAGAACCCCGCCACCGGTGAGCGCCAGCAACGTGACGGCGGCGGCCGAGCCGACGAGCACGGCCCGTCGGGGCAGCCCGCGTGCCGCGTTGCGGCGGGCGGAGCGCGACGTACCCCGGGAACGGCCGCCGAGCGTGTGCCGGGCCGTGCGGTCGGGGCGCTCGCCGTGCAGCGGGATCGGCTCGACGAGGGTGCCGGAGTCGGTGTCGGCCTCCGAGCCGATCGGGTCCATCACCGTGGTCTCGGCGGTCGCGTCCGCGTCCGCGTGCTCGACGAGGCGGCCGAGTGGCGCCGTGAGCTCAGCCTCGGCAGGAGGCGCTGCTGCGTGGCGGGGCTGCCGTGGGCCGGCCTGCTCGGCGGCGAGCACGGCCATGAGGCGTTGCTTGGCGCGGACCTTCGTCTCGGCGTCCGGCGCGAACTCGGTGCCCCGCGTCCGCAGCATCGCCACGATCTCGAGCTCTCGAGCGAGATCGGCGTCGCCTGCGGCGCCGAGGGGTGTCCCCGACTCCACAGCGGCGGCGAACCGCTCTGCGTCCTTGCCCTGTCCGGCGGGCATGTTGGCCGTCCTCACTGCATCCCTGCGCTGTCAGTACCCGTGCCGCGGGCGTGCGCGGCGCGGCGTTCAGACCTACAACGAGCAGACCGGCCGGGGGTTACGGGTCCAGGACCGTTCACCGCATTGAGTCGTTCATTCGTCGCACCTGTAACACGATGGGCGGTAGATGCGATATCGCTGCCGATCATCGGAGGCCCTCCGGGAGCAGCTGGGCGAGCCGTCGGACCGCTCGATGTTGAAGGGCCTTGACGGCGCCCTCGTTGCGGTCCATGATTTCCGCCGTTTCGGCGACGGACATGCCTTGCAGGAAGCGGAGCTGGATGCATTCCTGCTGGTCGGGGTTCAGCTTCCCGACGCAGCGGAGCAGTTCGTCGTTGGTGGCACCGTCGAGGACCTCCTGCTCGGGGCCACCGGTGCTCGGGGAGAGCTCGATGATCTCGCTGGTGGTCTGCTCGAGCCGGTAGCGGCTCGACTTCACGTGGTCGAAGATCAGGTTCCGCGCGATCGTGACGAACCACGCACCGATGTCCCGGCCCTGGTAGCTGACCGACGAGATGCGGCGCAGCGCCCGGACGAACGTCTCCTGGGTGAGGTCCTCGGCCAGGGTGCGGTCGCCGGTGCGGAAGAGCACGTAGCGGAAGACGACGTCGTAGTAGCGGTCGAACAGATCGCCGAAGGCGACCATGTCGCCTTCCTGCGCTGCCTTGACCAGCGCCCACGCACCGCCGGTCTCCTCGGGTTGCACCGCCTCGGCCACCTCGGCCGCGTCGTTCCTGCGGGTGTCGTGGCTGCCGGCGGAGGGCGCGGACTCGCCGGGGCTGTGCCGTCTGGGAAGGGGGAGCGGAGGGCGGGTGGCGCCCGCTCGTGCGGGCGGGCCGGCCTGACCTACGCGGGGAGCTGCGGTCGGGGGCATCTGTACCTCTTCACCCGCTGGGGATCGGGTGGACTCGGTGGGGAGCAGCCGAGGCTGTCGCGCGGGACGAGTCATGGCTCCCGGCAGGCCCTGGGACGGAGTCGGTGGTCGGGCCGTGCCGAGCGTCTGCGCAACGCACAGGCGTCCGTCGGGTCGGCCCGCGGTGCGCCGGCGGCGACAGGCTGCATGCCACTCCCTCGGGTGAGCTTCGCGACGATCTCGTGGGTCGAGCGTTGAGTTGGCTGTAGCGGCGGAGCATACGGGCGGCCACATGCGGCGGAGCAGGCCCTACCGTTCGCCGCGCCCGCGATCCGGTGAGTGGCCGACTACGCGCGGTCAGCGTCACCGGTTCCCGCGTGTCGTCGCGACGCCGGAACCCGGATCGGGACGCCGGGCGCGGTTCCCGCCGGGAGGACCCGTTCGTGCCAGACTCGCGGTCGAAACCACCCGGCGCAGGCCGACCTTGGGGAGAACCGTGGACAGTCCCACCGGCAGCCCGCAGGACGGGCCGCCGCACCACGTGGCCGACCTGGTCGCCCGTGCGGCGCGACGCACCCCCGACGCCGCCGCGATCGTGGACGTGACCAGCGGAACCACCCTCAGCTGGGCGCAGTTCGACGCCGCCGTGAGCGCGGAGGCCGACCGCCTCCGGGAGGCCGGTGCCAGGGCGGGGGACCGGGTGCTCGTCCGGCTCGGCAACGGCGCGGCGTTCTGCGTGTCGGTGCTGGGGGCCATGCGTGCGGGCGCGGTGTCCGTCCCGTTCGGACCGGTCGCGGTGGCCCGGGAGCTCGAGATCGTGCTCGACGACTGCCGCCCGGCGATCGTCGTGGCTGCGGAGGGTGACGACGCGGCACACCGCTGCGGTCCCCCTCGCGGGGCGGCCCTGCTGCCACCACCCGATCTCCACGCCGCAGCCGCCGTGGACGCGGTCGGGGGCGGCGAGGACATGGCACTGCTGATCTACACCTCGGGCACCACCGGTCGCCCGCGCGGCGTGCAGCTCACCCACCGGGCCGTGCTCGCCAACCGCGAGCAGACCGCAGCACTGCGGCCCGCGCCCGTGCTCCCGGTGGACCGGATCCTGCTGTCCATCCCGCTGTTCCACGTCTTCGGGCTCGGCGCGGGGCTGCTGCAGGTCTGCTGGGCGGGTGCCACCGTCGTGCTCACCGAGCGCTTCGACCCGACCCACGTCGCCGACGTGCTCGTGCGCGAGCGCGTGAGCGGGATGGCCGGGGTGCCGTCGATGTTCCGGGCGTTGCTCGAGCTCCCGCCCGACGACCTGCGGGTCGCCACCGGTGGCCTGCGCCTGTGCACCTCCGGCGGGGCGCCGCTGCCACCGCAGTGGCTCGACGAGTTCCGCGCGGTCACCGGGATGGCGATCTACGAGGGGTACGGGCTGACCGAGGCCGGCCCGGTGCTCACGATGAACCCGATCGGCGGCCCCCCGAAGCCCGGGTCGGTGGGGCGGGCCCTGCCGGGCCTCGAACTCCGGCTCGTCGACCGGGAGGGGCGGCCCATCGAGGCCGTCGCCGACCCCGACCCCGAGGACATCGACGAGGACGTCTCCGATCCCGCGGGCGACACCGGGCTGGTCGCCGTGCGCGGGCCCAACCTCTTCTCCGGCTACTGGCCGGACGGAGACGGCGGCCCCGACGCGGACGGCTGGTTCCGCACCGCCGACGTCGGCTTCCTCGACCACGACGGCGACCTGCACCTCGTCGACCGCTCGTCGGACCTCGTGATCGTCAACGGCTTCAACGTCTATCCCCGCGAGGTGGAGTCGGTGCTCGCCGAGCTGCCCGCGGTGGCGGAGGCCGCCGTCGTCGTGTTCCCGACGAGAACACCGGTGAGGCGGTCAAGGCCGTGCTGGTGCGCGCGGAGGGTGCGGAGCTGACGCAGGAGGAGGTCCTCGCGCACTGCACGGAGCGGCTGGCCAGGTTCAAGGTGCCGTCGGTGATCGAGTTCACCGACGCGCTGCCGCGCACCCCCACCGGCAAGGTCGCGCGCAGGCAGCTGGCGAGGCAGTCGTGACGCAGCGACGCGTCATCGTCTACACCCGCGTCGACTGCGGGCTGTGCGCCAAGGCGGAGGCGGAGGTCGCCCGCATCTGCGCCGACGTCGGCGCCGGCTGGACCACCGTCGACGTCGACTCCGACCCCGAGCTGCGCGCGGAGTACGGCGACCGCGTGCCCGTGATCGAGGTCGACGGCCGCGAGCACGGCTTCTGGCGGGTCGAGGAGGACCGGCTGCGCGCCGCCCTGGGCTGAGTGTCTCCCCGGCCGTCCCCGGATCGTCACATCCTTCCCGGCCGTCCGGGGCGAGACTGGTTCCGTGAGCACCACGGAGGTACCGCGCCGGGTCGACGACCCCGGGGCCGTGACGATCCCCCGGGGGTGGGCAGCGCTCGTCGGGGTGCTGGCCGTCCTCGCGGCGGTCGCGGCGGGTCAGCTGGTCGCGGGCGTCGTCGCGCCCGGGTCGTCGCCGTACCTGGCCGTCGGCGACGCGGTGGTGGGCCTGTCGCCGCACTGGCTCACCGAGTTCGCGAAGGCCGCGTTCGGCACGGCCGACAAGGCGGTGCTGCTCGCCGGGATGGCCGTGGTGATCACGGTCGTCGCCGCGCTCGCGGGACTGGCGTCGCGCAGGCGTGCGAGCACCGGGGTCGGTGTCGTGATCGTGCTCGGGGTGCTCGGGTTCGGCGCCGTGGTGTTCCGGTCGGCGTTCTCGCCGCTGGACGTGCTGGCCCCGACGGCGTCGCTGGTGGCGGGGGTCGCGGCCATGCGGTGGTTGCACGGGCGTGCGCTCGCCGCCTCCCGGCCGGACGACCCGCCGAGATCCGGGGACCTCACCCGCCGGGCGGTGCTGGTGCGCTCGCGTCGGCGGTGGCCGTCGCCTCGCTCGCGGGAGGCGGGGCCGGCCTGTGGCTGGGGCGCGGTGTCGGCGACGTCCGCGGACCGGTCACGGCGCGGCTCGCGGGCGCCGGATCGCCGAACGGGCCCCCGCGATCCCGGCCTCTGCCGCCTTCCCCGAGTCCGGCACGTCGGCGTTCGTGACCTCGAACGCGGACTTCTACCGCATCGACACGGCCCTGCGGGTCCCGGTGCTGTCCGCGCAGGACTGGTCGTTGCGCGTCCACGGCATGGTCGACACCGAGCTGACGCTGTCCTTCGACGACCTGCTGTCCCGGCCGCTGCACGAGCGCCCGGTCACGCTCGCCTGCGTGTCCAACACCGTGGGCGGCGACCTCATCTCCACCGCGACGTTCACCGGGGTCGACCTGCGTGACCTGCTCATGGAGGCCGGGGTGCGGCCGGGCGCCGACCAGCTCTTCTCCACGAGCGTCGACGGCTGGTACACCGGCACGCCGGTCGACGTGCTGCTGGAGCCTGGTCGCGGCGCGATGCTCGCCATCGGCATGAACGGGGAGGCGCTGCCGTTCGAGCACGGGTTCCCGGTGCGGATGGTCGTCCCGGGCCTGTACGGGTACGTCTCGGCGACGAAGTGGGTCACCGACCTCGAGCTCACGACGTTCGACGCGAAGGCCGGCTACTGGCTGCAGCGGGGCTGGGCGGAGCGGGGGCCGATCAAGACCCAGTCGCGCATCGACAGCCCCCGCGGGTTCGCCGAGCTGCCGGCCGGGCGCGTCACCGTGGCGGGGATCGCGTGGTCGCAGCCGAAGGGGATCGCGCGGGTCGAGGTGAGTGTGGACGGCGGGCCGTGGCAGGAGGCCGAGCTCGCCACCGAGGTGAGCGGCGACACCTGGCGGATGTGGCGGGCCGGGTTCGATCTCGGGCCCGGCGGTCACCGGGTGCAGAGCCGGGCGACCGCGGCCGACGGCACGCTGCAGACGGCGGTCCAGGCCGATCCCGTGCCGGACGGTGCCACCGGATGGCCCGACGTCTCGTTCTCCGTCTACTGAGCCGGTCGGCCGTTCGGCGGTCCGGAACGCCCGATCGTCGATCGGTCACCGCCGCGCGGGGCCGGGTGCCCCGGTCGAGCCGCGACGCCCCCGCGCCCGTGCGGCGTGACCTCGCCGACACTGCCGGTGACCTTGGATCCGACCGCGGTGGAAACGGCGCCGCCCGGAGCGCCGAGCTCCCGGCCGTGGTGTGTGCGCCTGCCGGCCCGCCCGGCCACCGGAAACGTCGGGAGCGCGACGAGCGGCTGCCGGGGGACGACCATCGGTCGGGCGTCGCGCGCGCACCGCGAGTGCACGATCCCGTTCAAGATCGCAACTTTGTGCGCGCCTTCACAAGCGACTACCGTGTTATCCAGTCGCCGTCAACACCCGGACCCGGGGTTTTCGGCTCCAGTGCATCAGGCGAGGCGGCGTACCGCCATCGCCGGCACCACCGGGCACAGACGCATCGAGGAGACGTGAGCGTGACGAAGCCGCCGCATGCCGGCTCCGAGGGTGCGTCCGCCCCGCTGCGGTCCATCCCCGAGGCCAGTGTCGCCCGGCTCGCGGTCTACCTGCGCAAGCTCGGTGAGTTCGCCGAGGAGGGCGCCGACACGGTGTCCAGCGACGAGCTCGCCGCCGCCACCGGCGTCAACCCGGCGAAGCTGCGCAAGGACCTGTCCTACATCGGGTCCTACGGCATCCGCGGCGTCGGGTACGAGGTCGCAGCGCTGGTCCACCAGCTGGAGCGCACGCTCGGGCTCAACCACCGGCAGTCCGTCGCGCTCGTCGGCATCGGCAACCTCGGCCACGCGCTCGCGGGGTACGGCGGGTTCGGTGGGCGCGGCTTCCCGGTCACGGCGCTGTTCGACGTCGACCCCGACCTCGTCGGCATCCACATCAACGGCATCCTCGTCGAGCACGTCCGGGCGATCCCGCAGGTGTGCGTCGACCGCGGGGTCACCATCGGGATGATCGCCACCCCCGGCCAGGCCGCCCAGGGCGTGTGCGACCTCCTCGTCGACGCGGGCGTGCGCTGCATCCTCAACTTCGCACCGACCGTGCTGCAGGTCCCGGGCGAGGTCGAGGTTCGCAAGGTCGACCTCGCGGTGGAGCTGCAGGTCCTCGCGTTCCACGTGGCCCGCAAGCACGTCGCGGCCGCCGAGCAGACCGTGGCGGTCAACGGCCACCCGGTGAACGGGGCAGGAGGGCTGCTTTCATGAGTGTGCTGGTGGTGGGCCTCTCACACCGCAGCGCGCCGGTGCAGGTGCTCGAACGCGCCGCCGTCGGGGCCGACGAGGTCCCGAAGCTGCTCGAGGAGCTCCTGCGCGGACAGCACGTGTCGGAGGCCGTGCTGCTGTCCACCTGCAACCGCATCGAGGTCGTCGCCGTCGTCGACGCATTCCACGGCGGGCTCGCCGACGTCTCCGCCGTCCTCGCGCGCCACTCGGGGATGACGCTCACCGAGCTCACCGAGCACGTCTTCGTCCACTATGCGGGCTCGGCGGTGCAGCACCTGTTCGCGGTGGCCGCGGGCCTCGACTCGATGGTCGTCGGCGAGGCCCAGATCCTCGGCCAGCTGCGCACCGCGTACGCCACCGCCGACGAGGCCGGCACCGTCGGGCGCACCCTCCACGAGCTCGCGCAGCAGGCGCTGCGCGTCGGCAAGCGGGCGCACACGAGCACCGGGATCGACACCGCGGGCGCGTCCGTCGTCTCCGAGGCGCTCGCCGCCGCGGCCGCCGACCTGGTGCCGGGCGACCTCGCCGGGCGGCGGGCCGTCATCGTCGGCGCCGGGGCGATGGGTGCGCTCGCCGCGGCCCACCTGCGCCGCGCCGGGGTCGCGGAGATCGCGGTGCTCAACCGGTCGGCCGAGCGGGCCGAACGGCTGGCCGAGAACACCCGCGCGCAGGGCACCCCCGCACGGGCCGCGGGCCTCGACGCGCTGGTGTCCGAGCTGGCCGCGGCCGACCTGATGGTGGCGTGCACCGGCGCCGTCGGCACCATCGTCGAGCTCGACGCGGTCGCCGCCGCGATGGCCACGCGGCCCGGGCGGCAGCTCGCGATCTGCGACCTCGGGCTGCCCCGCGACGTCGACGCGCACGTGGCCGACCTGCCGGGTGTCTCCGTGGTCGACCTGGCCGTCCTGCAGCACCGCCTCTCCGCCGGTGCCGGCGCCGCCGCGGTGGCCGCCGCGCAGGAGCTCGTGGCCGAGGAGGCCCAGGCCTACCTGGCGGCGCAGCGCTCCGCCGAGGTCACCCCCACCGTCACCGCACTGCGCAGGCGGGCGTCCGAGGTGATCGATTCGGAGCTGCTTCGGCTCGACTCGCGGCTGCCCGACCTCGAGCCGAAGGTGCGCGAGGAGTTCGGCCGCAGCGTCCGCCGAGTGGTCGACAAGCTCCTGCACACCCCCACCGTGCAGGTGAAGCGGCTCGCCGAAGGACCCGACGGCGACAGCTACGCCGCCGCCCTGCGTGCGCTGTTCGAGCTCGATCCGCAGACCCCGGCCGCGGTGGCCGTCCAGCGCAGCGGCGACGTGCTCGCCGCGCTCGAGGTCCGCACCGACCCCCACGATGGGCAGGACGTATGAAGATGCGTATCGGCACCCGGCCGAGCGCGCTCGCCACAGCCCAGACCGGGATCGTCGCCGACCGGCTGCGCGCGGCGGGCCACGAGTGCGAGCTGGTGCAGATCAGCACGTCCGGCGACCGCTCGTCGGCACCCGTGGCGCAGCTCGGCGTCGGGGTGTTCGTGTCGGCGCTGCGGGACGCGCTGGCAGGCGGCGAGGTCGACGTGGCCGTGCACTCCTACAAGGACCTCCCGACCGCCCCCGACCCGCGGCTGCGCCTCGCGGCCGTCCCCGGACGGGAGGACCCGCGCGACGCACTCGTGGCCCGCGACGGGATGGTGCTCGGCGAGCTCCCGCCCGGCTCCCGGATCGGCACCGGCTCGCCGCGGCGCATCGCGCAGCTCGATGCGCTGGGTCTGGGGCTCGACGTCGTCGCGATCCGCGGCAACGTCGACACGAGGGTCGGCAAGGTGGCATCCGGCGAGCTCGACGGCGTGGTCGTCGCCGCTGCGGCCTGGCCCGGCTGGGACGCCTCGCCGAGGCCACCGAGCTGCTCGACCCGCTGCAGATGCTGCCCGCGCCCGCACAGGGTGCTCTGGCGGTGGAGTGCCGGGTGCAGGACACCGAGCTCGGCAGCGCGCTCACCGCGGCCCTCGACGACGAGCCCACCAGGGCCGCGGTCGTCGCGGAGCGCGCGGTGCTGGCCACCCTCGAGGCGGGCTGCAGCGCGCCGGTGGGCGCGTTGGCCGACGTCGTCTCCGATCTGGATGACGACGGGAAGGCCGTCGACCGCCTCTCGCTGCGTGCGGTGGTCGGCACGATCGACGGGGCGCTGCTGCGCGCTTCCGTCACCGGAGACATGGACGACGCCGAGAAGCTCGGTGCGGCGCTGGCCGCGGAGCTGCTCGACATGGGGGGCCTCGATGCCCTCCCGAGAAACGCTGGATCGGGAGTTCCGAGATGACACCTTCGCCCAACCCGGGACGGGTCGCCTTCGTGGGCAGTGGCCCCGGCGACCCCGGCCTGCTGACCGTCCGCGCGAGGGAGGCCCTCGCGGGCGCGCCGCTCGTCATCACCGACTCGGACGTCCCGGACCAGGTGCTCGCACTCGTCGCCGACGGCGCCGAGGTACGGCCCGCCGTGGGCCAGCCCGCCGACGTCGCGAAGGACCTCATCAGCGAGGTGCGTTCCGGTCGCAGCGTCACCCGCCTGGTCAGCGGCGACCCACTCACGGTCGACTCGGTCGTGCAGGAGGCCATCGCGGTCGCCGCGGCCGCCGTGCCGTTCGACGTCGTCCCGGGTGTTCCCGCGGCCACCGCGGTCCCGGCATACGCCGGCGTGCCGCTCGGTTCGGCACACCTCGAGGTCGACGTGCGGGCAGGCGTCGACTGGCCGCGGCTGGCGGCGGCGCCCGGCACCTTCGTGCTGCACGCCACCTCGTCGCACCTGCCCGAGGTCGCCGCATCGCTCACCGAGCACGGCGTCCCGGCGCAGACCCCCGTCGCCGTCACCGTGAACGGCACGCACACCACCCAGAAGACGGTGCAGGGCACGCTGGCCACGCTGGCGGCCGACGCCGCGGATCTCGACGGCCCGCTGGTCGTCACCGTCGGCGCCGAGGTCGGCCTGCGTGCCGAGCTGTCCTGGTGGGAGTCGAGGGCGCTGTACGGCTGGCGCGTGCTCGTGCCGCGCACGAAGGACCAGGCCGGTGCGATGAGCGACCGCCTCGCGGTGCACGGTGCCAGCGCCGAGGAGGTGCCCACCATCGCGGTCGAGCCCCCGCGCTCGCCCACCCAGATGGAGCGGGCGGTCAAGGGCCTGGTCGACGGGCGCTACCAGTGGGTGGTGTTCACCTCCACCAACGCCGTGCGCGCGGTGTGGGAGAAGTTCGCCGAGTTCGGGCTCGACGCCCGCGCGTTCTCCGGCGTCAAGATCGCCTGTGTCGGTGCGGCCACCGCGGAGCGGGTGCGGGCCTTCGGCATCAACCCGGAGCTCGTGCCGTCGATCGACGAGGGCCAGGAGTCCTCGTCCGAGGGCCTGCTGGGCATCTTCCCGCCCTACGACGACGTGCTCGACCCGGTCGACCGCGTGCTGCTCCCGCGCGCCGACATCGCCACCGAGACCCTCGCGGCCGGCCTGCGCGATCGCGGCTGGGAGATCGACGACGTCACCGCGTACCGCACGGTGCGCGCCGCGCCGCCGCCCGCCCCGATCCGCGAGGCCATCAAGACCGGTGGCTTCGACGCGGTGTGCTTCACCTCGTCGTCCACGGTGCGCAACCTCGTCGGCATCGCCGGCAAGCCGCACGCCCGCACGATCGTGGCCTGCATCGGCCCGCAGACGGCCGAGACGGCCCGCGAGTTCGGCCTGCGGGTCGACGTGCAGCCCGCCGAGGCCCGCGTTCCGGCGCTGGTCGACGCGCTGGCCGCCCACGCGGCCAAGCTCCGCGCCGAGGGCGCCCTGCCCCCGCCGCGGAAGGTGAAGGCCCGCCGCCGCTGAGCCCACCCGACCCGTGAGTGAAAACGAGTGCTCCGGCACCCGTATCCACTCACGGGTCCGGTCGTAGGGTGGCGCACATGGCGTTTCCCACTCATCGGCCCCGGCGGCTGCGGACGACCGGGGCGCTCCGGCGGCTCGTCGCCGAGACCGACCTGCGGCCGCGGCACCTGGTGCTGCCGATGTTCGTCAAGGAGGGTGCCGCCGAGCCGGTGCCGATCCCGTCGATGCCCGGCGTCGTGCAGCACACGCGCGACTCGCTGCGCAAGGCGCCGCCGAGGCGGTTCAGGCGGGTGTCGGCGGGCTGATGCTGTTCGGGGTGCCGACCCACTACGACGCCACGGGCTCGGCCGGGGTCGACCCGGACGGCGTGCTGAACGTCGCCCTGCGCGACGTGCGTGCCGAGGTCGGTGACGCCACAGTCGTGATGGCCGACACCTGCCTCGACGAGTTCACCGACCACGGCCACTGCGGCGTGCTCGACGCCGAGGGTCGGGTCGACAACGACGCCACCCTGGCCGTCTACGCCGACATGGCGGTGGCGCAGGTGGAGGCGGGCGCGCACGTGGTCGGTCCCAGCGGGATGATGGACGGCCAGGTCGGCGTGATCCGGGAGGCGCTCGACGCCGCGGGCCACGCCGATGCCGCCATCCTCGCCTACACGGCGAAGTACACGTCGGCGTTCTACGGGCCGTTCCGGCAGGCGGTCGAGTCGCAGCTCACCGGCGACCGCAAGACCTACCAGCAGGACGGCGCCAACGTGCGCGAGGCGCTGCGCGAGCTCGCCCTCGACCTCGAGGAGGGCGCCGACATGGTGATGGTCAAGCCGGCCATGGCCTACCTGGACGTCCTGCGCGCGGTGGCGGAGGTGTCCGACGTCCCGGTGGCCGCCTACCAGGTGTCCGGCGAGTACGCGATGGTCGAGGCCGCCGCGGCGAACGGGTGGATCGAGCGCGACCGCGCCGTGCTGGAGACGCTCACCGGTATCCGCAGGGCCGGTGCAGACATCGTTCTGACGTACTGGGCCACGGAAGTCGCAGCCCGGCTGTGACCCGCTCGCAATGCCCCGGTGGTACGGGGTCGGGCGGGCGTCATGGCCAAGGGTTACGATCACGGCCCCATTGATCAGGTGGAGGAACCGCGATGACCAACGACCCGGGAAATCCCGGCGAGTACCAGCCGGCCAGCAGCAGGGTTGGCAGGGTGGGCAGCAGCCGCCGCCCTACCCGAGCGGGTTCGGCCAGCCGCAGCAGCCACAGCAGCAGCCTCCGCAGGCGTGGGGTGGTGGGTACCCGCAGCAGCCGGGCCAGCCCGGCGCGTACGGCCCGCCTCCCGGCCAGCCGGGTGGCCCGCAGCCGCAGAGCGGTGCGAGCCCGTTCGCGGCGCTCTTCGACTTCGAGTTCACGACGTTCGCCACGCCGGCCGTTGTGAAGATCCTCTACATCGTCGGGATGATCCTGCTGGGCCTGGGCTACATCGCGGCGCTCATCAGCGGCTTCGCTCAGGGTGCGGTGATCGGCCTGGTCTTCCTGATCGGCGGGGCGATCGTCGTGCTGTTCTACCTGATCATGTTCCGGGTCCTCCTCGAGTTCTACTACGCGGTGGTGCGGATGTCCGAGGACATCCACAAGCGCAAGGACTGAACTGGCGTGGACACCTCAGAGCACACAGACCTACGGTGACGCCGTGAGCACACCCTCCGACCCGCGCAGCGGGGGACAGCAGCCCGACGAGCAGTCGGGTGCTGGGGCGCGGCCGAGGGGCCGGGTCAGCAGGGGCAGCAGCCCACGCAGCCGGGCCAGTACCCCCCGCCGGGTCAGCAGTACGGCCAGCCCGGTCAGTACGGCCAGCAGCCGTACGCCCAGCCCGGCCAGTACCCCCCGCCGGGCCAGTACGGCCAGCCCGACCAGTACGGCCAGCCGAGCCAGTCCGGTCAGCAGCCCGCCTACGGGCAGCCGTACAACCCGTACGCGCAGCAGGGCCGCCCCAGTACCGGGGCCAGCCCCAGTACGGGCAGCCCCAGCCCGGTCAGTACGGAGGGCCGCCCGCGTACGGGCAGCCGGGGTACAACCCGTACGGCCAGCCCGGTCAGTACGCCGGCAGCCCCTTCGGCGGGGGAGCGGCCGGGATGGGTTCCGAGGAGACGCCTCGGGAGTCCCGGCCGCCGCTCATGATCGTCTCGCTGGTGCTGCTGATCCTCAGCGCGCTGCCGTTCCTCGCCGCCGGAGCGGTGATGCTCGCCATGCCGATGGACGAGAGTGCGATCCCCCCGGGCTTCGAGGAACAGCTGGAGCAGTCCGGTGTCACGCCCGACGTGGTGATCTCGGCCCTGCGGGGAGCCGCGGTCGTCATCCTGGTCGTGGCGGCGCTCTACGTGCTGTTCGCCGTGATGGCGTTCCTGGGCCACAACTGGGCACGGATCCTTCTGACGATCATGACGGTGGGCTTCACCCTGCTGCTGCTCGCCGGCATGTTCACCGGGGCGGCAGCCGACGGGGGCAGCCTGCTGTTCCTGCTGCTCGTCGTGGCGGCGTCGGTCGGGGGCACGATCATCACGTTCCTCCCGGGGCCGAGCCGCTGGTTCCGGACCGCCCGAGGCTGACCGCGCCCGCGGCGGTCCCGGGCCACACCCGGCCGCGGGCAGATGTGAGACTGGCTCCCGTGGCCAGCTCGCCTATCCCGTCCGGCCCTGAGGCCGTCGCGCGCACCGAGACCTCACGACGCCTGTTCGACAGGGCGTCCGCTGCGATCCCCGGCGGGGTGAACTCACCGGTCCGGGCGTTCTCCGCGGTCGGGGGCACACCCCGGTTCCTCGTGTCGGCGTCCGGCCCGTGGCTCACCGACGCCGACGGCAACCGCTACGTCGACCTCGTCAGCTCGTGGGGTCCGATGATCCTCGGGCACGCGCACCCGGCCGTCGTCGACGCCGTGCGGGCCGCGGCGTTGCAGGGACTGTCCTTCGGGGCCCCGACGCCTGCCGAGATCGAGCTGGCCGAGGAGATCATCGGCCGGGTCGAACCGGTCGACCAGGTGCGGCTGGTCAACTCCGGCACCGAGGCCACCATGAGCGCGATCCGCCTCGCCCGCGGGATCACCGGCCGCCGCGGCGTCGTGAAGTTCGCGGGTTGTTACCACGGGCACGTCGACGCGCTGCTGGCCCAGGCAGGTTCCGGGGTGGCCACGCTCGGGCTGCCGACCAGCCCCGGCGTCACCGGCGCACAGGCCGCCGACACGATCGTGCTGCCCTACAACGACCTCGACGCCGTGCGGGCCGTGTTCGCGGAGCGCGGACCCGAGATCGCCTGCGTGATCACCGAGGCGGCCGCGGGCAACATGGGCGCGATCGCCCCGCGCCCCGGTTTCAACGCGGGCCTGCGGGAGATCTGCCACGAGGCGGGCGCGCTGCTCGTGATCGACGAGGTGATGACCGGGTTCCGGGTGTCCGCCTCCGGCTGGTTCGGCCTGGACGGGGTGGCGGGCGACCTCTACACGTTCGGCAAGGTCATGTCCGGCGGCCTGCCCGCCGCGGCGTTCGGCGGCCCCGCGGCCCACATGGGCCACCTCGCCCCGGCAGGCCCGGTCTACCAGGCGGGGACCCTGTCGGGGAACCCCGTGGCAGTGGCGGCGGGGCTGGCCACGCTCCGGCACGCCGACGCCGACGTCTACGCCGCGCTGGACGCCAACGCGGCCCGCCTCGGCGGCCTGATCACGGACGCGCTGAGCGCCGAGGGCGTGCCGCACCGCGTCCAGTTCGCGGGCAACCTGGTGTCGGTGTTCTTCACCGAGGACGAGGTGCACGATTACGCAGGCGCCCAGTCCGCCGCCACGTGGCGGTTCCCGGGCTTCTTCCACGCCCTGCTCGACCGCGGTGTCTACCCGCCGCCGAGCGCCTTCGAGGCGTGGTTCGTGTCCGCCGCGCTCGACGACGACACCTGGCAGGTGATCGCCGACGCGCTCCCGGCCGCCGCGAAGGCCGCAGCCACCGCCACGGCGCCCGCGGAGGCCGGGCAGTGACCGGCAGCCGCACGACCGTGCACCTCCTGCGCCACGGCGAGGTGCACAACCCCGGAGGCATCCTCTACGGCAGGCTGCCCGGGTTCCACCTGTCCGAGAACGGCCGCAACCAGGCGGAGATCGTCGCCAAGTCGCTCGCCGACGCCGACGTGACGGCGGTGCTCGCCTCCCCGCTCGAACGCGCCCAGGAGACCGCGGCACCGCTGGCTGCCCTGCACGACGTCGAGGTGCGCACCGACGCCGGGCTGATCGAGGCGGACAACCGGTTCGAGGGCAAGACGGTCTCCGTCGGGGGTGGCTCGCTGCGCAGCCCGCGCCACTGGCCGCTGCTGCGCGACCCGTTCACGCCGTCGTGGGGCGAGCCGTACCTGCAGATCGCGCATCGCATGCTGGCCGTGGTCCACCGGGCGCGGGAGCTCGCCGAGGGGCACGAGGCGGTGTGCGTGTCGCACCAGCTGCCGATCTGGACGTTGCGCCGGTTCGTCACCGGGCAGCGGCTGTGGCACGACCCGCGCCGCCGCCAGTGCGGGCTGGCGTCGCTCACCTCGCTCGTGTTCACCGGCACGGAGCTCACCCAGCTGCGCTACACCGAGCCCGCGGGGGGCAGTGACCCGAGGCAGACCGGCGCATGATCCGGCTCCTCTCCGCCGTGCTGGCCGCGCTGCTCCTGGTGGGCTGCTCGGCCACGAAGGAGGCGGTGGCCACCGGCGGCGAATTCGAGTTCGTCGCACCCGGCGGCCAGACGACGATCCTCTACGACCCGCCGGAGAGCCGCGGCACCGTGCGGGGCATCTCGGGGGACAGCCTCCTGCACGACGGGGCCACCGTCGGCCTCGACGACCACGCGGGCAACGTCGTGATCGTCAACATCTGGGCTCGTGGTGCGGACCGTGCCGCGAGGAGATGCCGGGCCTGCAGTTCGTGCAGGAGCAGACCGGAGCGGCGGTTCTGGGCATCGACGTCCGCGACGAGCGCCAGGCGGCCTCCGACTTCGTCCGCGACCGCGGCGTCACGTTCGACTCGATCTTCGACCCGCCCGGCAGGGCGCTCGCGCGTCTCAGCGGCTATCCCCGCAACACCGTGCCGTCCACGCTCGTGCTCGACAAGCAGCACCGGGTGGCGGCGGTGTTCCTCACGGTCGTCCGCGTGCCGGAGCTGATGCCGCTGGTCCAGCGACTGCAGGCGGAGTCGCCCTCCCCCGCCTGATCGGCCCGGCCGCGCCGATCCACTACAAGTTGTAGAACCCGGTGGGGGTGCGCACTAGCACGCGGCCTACTCTCTTGGGTGATGGACCCCTCCACGACGCTCGCGGTCTCCGGGCCGCTGCTGCTCGCGGCCGCCGTGGCCGTGCTGGCCGGTGCGGTCAGCTTCGCGTCGCCGTGCGTGGTCCCGCTCGTCCCGGGATACCTCGCCTACCTCGCCGGGCTCGTCGGCGCCGACGCACCACCGGCCACGCCGCGGAGGCGGGGGAGCGCAGGTCCGGGAGGTTCCGGGTCGCCGGGGCCGCGGTGCTCTTCGTCGCGGGCTTCACGGTCGTCTTCGGGGCGATCCTCACCGGCGTCGTCTGGCTCGCCGACGCGCTCGTGGCCAACGAGGCCACGCTGCAACGGGTGGGCGGCGTCGTCATGATCGTGATGGGGCTGGCGTTCGTCGGCCTGCTGCCGGTGCTCCAGCGGGAGAAGCGGGTGCACTGGGTGCCGCGGGCAGGCGTGTGGGGCGCCCCCCTGCTCGGGGCGGTGTTCGGCCTCGGCTGGGTGCCCTGCATCGGGCCGACGCTCGCGGGCGTCGTGGCGGTGGCCGCCGGCACCGGCGGTGGCTCGCTGCGCGGCGTCGTGCTCACCGTGGCGTACTGCGCGGGGCTCGGGCTGCCGTTCGTGCTCATCGCGCTGGGCGCGTCGCGGGCGGTGCGGGCGTTGGGCTGGCTGCGCCGCCACACCAGGCGATCCAGCTCGCCGGCGGGGCCCTGATGGTCGCGGTCGGGGTCCTGCTCCTGACGGGCGTGTGGGGTGCCCTGCTGGCGAAGCTGCAGGTCTCGATCGCCGGATTCGTCCCGGTGCTGTAGATGGCCACCCCCACCGAGACCCCGACTCGTTCGCGCGCAGAGCGCGACTCGCGTGCACCCAACGCATGTCTGAGGGCTGTGCGCGCCGCGAAGCAAGCGTGCAGCGCTCAGTGGGATCGCAGGACGCGACTCGCGGGTGGGTGGGCGGTGCTGCGCAACGGCTGGCGCGGTCTCACCTCCATGCGTACGGCGCTCGTCCTGCTGTTCCTGCTGGCGCTCGCCGCCCTCCCGGGGGCGCTGCTGCCCCAGCGCTCCCTCAACCAGCAGCTCGTCGACCAGTACTTCACCGACTACCCGTGGCTCGCGCCGACGCTCGACCGCCTCGGTTTCTTCGACGTCTTCGCGGCACCGTGGTTCGCCGCGATCTACCTGTTGCTGATGGTCTCGCTGATCGGCTGCGTGCTCCCGCGCACCGTCGAGCACTTCGGCGCGATCCGGGCCGAGCCGGTGGTCACCCCGCGCAACCTGGTCCGGATGCCACACCACGCGAGCGCCACCCTCGACGTCGGCATCGACGAGGCCGGTGAGCGCGTCCGCTCCCGGCTGCGCGGCTGGCGGCGGGCGGAGCGGACCGACGGCGAGACCCGCACGGTCTCCGCGGAGAAGGGGTACCTGCGCGAGGCGGGCAACCTGCTGTTCCACCTGAGCCTGATCGGGCTGCTCATCGGCTTTGCGGCGGGAAAGCTCTTCGGCTACGAGGGCCAGGTCATCGTCATGTCCGGCGGCGGTCAGTTCTGCAACACCGGCATCCTCGGCTACGACACGTTCCGGGCCGGCCTGCGCGTCGACGGCACGAACCTCAGCCCGTTCTGCGTGCGCCTGGACGACTTCGAGGCCGACTTCGACCCGACCGGCCAGCCCGCGGGTTTCCGGGGTGACCTTTCCTACCAGAGCGCGGAGGACGTCGAGGCGGGCGTCGACCGGTGGGAGCACCACCAGCTGGAGGTCAACCACCCGCTGCGGGTCGACGGGCATCGCGTCTACCTGCTCGGCCACGGGTACGCACCCCGGTTCACCGTCACGTTCCCGGACGGCCAGCAGCGCACCGGCGAGATCCAGTGGCGGCCTGTCGACCAGGCGACCCTCCTGTCGGAGGGGGCCACGAAGTTCGAGCCGCCCGGGGTCACCGACGACGAGCAGCGCCGCGCGTCGCAGCTGGCCATCACGGGCCTGTTCGCCCCCACCACGTCCGGTGGTGACATCGTCACGTCGGTCTTCCCCGACCTGCTCGCCCCCGAGGCCGCCGTCGACGTGCTCCGCGGCGACCTCGGGCTCGACGACGGCCGCGGCCAGTCGATCTTCCAGGTCGACCAGCGCATGATCGAGTCGGGAGCCCTCACCCGCGTCGCGCGGGCCAACCTGGTGCCGGGGGAGTCGCTCACCCTCGACGACGGCACCGTCGTGCACTTCGACGGCGTGCAGAACTGGGCGTACCTGCAGGTCAGCCGCGACCCCGGCCAGGTGGCCGTGCTCGTCTTCGCCGTGCTCCTGATGGCGGGGCTCGGCCTCTCGTTGACGATCCGCAGGCGCCGGTTCTGGGCCCGGCTCACACCGACCGAGGACGGCCGTACCGTCGTGGAGATCGGTGGGCTGGCGCGCACCGACCGGGCGGGCTACGGCGAGGAGTTCGACCGCTTGCGCACGGACCTGCTCGAACCGGAGGACACCTAGATGCTCCCTGAACTCGCGACCTTCAGCGATCGCCTCTTCGTGGCGGCCGCGGGGGTCTACGCGATGGCGATGATCTTCCATGCGGTCGAGTTCGCGGCGGCGCGGGCGAAGGCGCCCGCGCTGGTCGGCGCGGGCGGGCCGGACGAGGCACCGGACCACGAGCCGGTGCGGAGCCGGCCGGAGCGGTTCGGCCGGATGGCCGTCGCGCTGACCGTGCTCGGTGCGGCCCTGCAGCTCGCGTCGATCGCCCTGCGCGGCATTGCGGCACAGCGGTGGCCGCTGGGCAACATGTACGAGTTCATCGCCGCGATCGCTGTCGCCGCGATCGGTACGTGGCTCGTCGTCCTGCGCCGGTCGCCCGCCGTGCGGCCCGCGGGCCCGTTCGTGCTGTTCCCCGTGCTCGTCCTGATGGCGCTGGCCGGATCGGTGCTGTACGTGCCGGCGGGGCCGGTGGTGCCGCCCCTGCGCTCGTACTGGATGAGCATCCACGTCAGCACCATCTGCATCTCCTCGGGCCTGCTGGTCGTCGCGGGGGTCGCGAGCCTGCTGTTCCTGTTGCGCCGCTCGGGTCGGCTCGCCGAGGTGGCCGAGAAGCTGCCGGAAGCCGACGCGCTCGACCGGCTCGCCTACCGCATCACGATCATCGCGTTCCCGCTGTTCACGTTCGCGATCATCACTGGGGCGATCTGGGCGGAGGCGGCGTGGGGCCGGTTCTGGGGTGGACCCGAAGGAGACCGTCGCGTTCGTCTCCTGGGTGATCTACGCGGCCTACCTGCACGCCCGTGCCACCGCGGGCTGGCGCACCGGTCGGGCTGCGTGGGTCAACGTCGCAGGCTTCGCTACCATTGTTTTCAACCTCTTCTTCATCAACATGGTCGTCGCCGGTCTGCACTCGTACGCCGGGGTGGGCTGACGCCGAGTGACACGCTGCCACTCGACCGCGCCTCGACCGCGGGCAGTCAGCCGACTACCGTCGGCGTCCGTGCGGGGGTTCAACGGTCGATTCATTGCGCTCGGCGGGATGTACTGATGACAGAGCGTCAACCCGGTGACGATCGGGACTACCCGGACGGTTCCGTGGGCCGGTACGTCCGCGAGCGTTGGGGCGCCACCGGGTCCCGGGCGACGTCCGCGCCGGTCGCTCCACCTGCACCGGAGCCGCCCGCGCCACGACCCGAACCGGACATGGCGCCCCCGGCCGAGGCCGGTGTCGGCGACACCACGATGCCGAACCAGCTGAAGGTCGACCGGTCGGACGGCGAGGCGCCCACCGTCGAGCCACCCTCCGCACCCCGTACCCCGCCGCGCGGCACCGCGCGGTGGACCGACCCGGGCGCGGTGGCCGCGCAGGAGGCGCAGCACGCCCGCAGCGGCCGCGCGGCCCGCCCGGACCTGACCACCGCACGGGTGTTGTCGCCCACGCGTCGTCCCCCGCAGTCGGGGTGGCGGCGGCTCGTCTACCTGCTGTCGGGCCGGATGATCAACCCTGGCGAGAGCCCCGCGGACGTACGCAGGCGGGAGCTCACCGCGCGGGTCAACCGCCCCCTCCTGGGGTGCTACAAGATCGCGATCCTGAGCCTCAAGGGCGGCGTCGGCAAGACCACGGTGACGGCCACACTGGGCGCCACGTTCGCCTCACTGCGCGGCGACCGGGTGGTGGCGGTCGACGCCAACCCCGACCGCGGCACGCTCAGCCAGAAGATCCCGCTCGAGACCAGCGCCACCGTGCGCAACCTGCTGCGCGACGCCCAGCGCGTGCGTCGCTACAGCGACGTACGGGCGTACACCTCGCAGGGCCAGTCGCGCCTGGAGGTGCTGGCGAGCGAGCAGGACCCGGCGGTGTCGGAGGCGTTCAGCGAGGACGACTACCGCCGCACGGTCACCCTGCTCGAGCACTTCTACAACATCGTGCTCACCGACTGCGGCACCGGGCTCATGCACTCGGCGATGTACGGCGTGCTCGGCCTCGCAGACCAGTTGATCATCGTGTCGTCCGGGTCGATCGACGGTGCGCGCAGTGCCTCGGCCACGATGGACTGGCTCGACGCCCACGGGCACGGCGACCTGGTGAAGAACTCCGTCGCGGTGATCAACTGCGTGCACCGCTCGGCGGGAGGCGTGGACCTGGGAAAGGTGGGCGAGCACTTCGCGGCCCGCTGCCGCACAGTGGTGCGGATCCCCTTCGACGCGCACCTCGAGGAGGGTGCCGAGGTGGACCTCGAGCGGCTGGAGCCGGTGACCAGGCTCGCACTGCTGGAGCTGGCGGCTTCCGTCGCCGACGTGTTCGAAGGGCCGCCTGCCTGAGCGCAAGCGAGAGTCAGGGGCCGGGGGGCTCGTCGCGCCTCTGGACCTTCTCGTCGAGCTGACGCAGGAAGTCGGGGTCGTCGTCCGGGCCGCTCACCCGGGGCGCTCGCGTAGGTCCGGCGACCGGTCCGCGCCGCTGTGGCTGCGGGAACTCGACGGCGCCGGAGTTCATCGCCTTCCACAGCACCAGAGCGATGATCGCGGCGCCGACGAATGCGATGAGGAAAAGCATTGTCGAACCACCTCCGCAGCCGAGGTTAGTCGAGGACGCGCAGGGGCGGGGTGAAGTGCTGTGAACGGGGCCCGTTCAGGGGCGGGCGGGAGGCAGGGTGGCCTCGCTCGTGAGGTCGGCCAGCATGCTGCGCACCTCCGACTCGCGGACCTGCGGTGGCCGCCCGGCGTGCGGATCGAGCCGATCCGCCCGGCGGATGCCCAGCGGGTGACCGTCTTGGGGTCGACCCGGAAGAGCGCCGCCACCTCGCCGGGGGTGAGCAGGCGCTCGTTGCTGCCGGTGTGCGCCGTGATCGACATCCATGACCTCCCAGAACGCGGTGTTTCCGGGCCATCGTGACACCTCGGACCCCGGGTACTCGAACGGTTGTCCGCAGGTAAAGGGCTCTTAAAGGACGAACCGGACAGGTCGTCGCGGCTGCTCGGACGAGCCTCCCGCACCGGTCGTACGCTCGGTGTATGACGACGCCGACCCCCACGGAGCGGCAGCCCGGGCTCGCCGCCACCGTGGCGCTCTACACGGTTTCGCGCCTCGCGCTGGTCGCATTCGTCACAGCGCTGCTGGTGCTGGCGGGGGTTCCGTTCCTCCTCGCCGTGCTGATCGCGCTGATCGTCGCGCTGCCCCTGTCGATGGTGCTGTTCCGCGGCCTGCGGGCGCGGCTGGACGACGCGCTGAGCACGGCACGGGAGCGCCGGGCCCGGGAGCGGGAGGCGCTGCGCGCGAAGCTGCGCGGCGACGTGGCGGCCGAGCCCGCTGCGGAGCCGCCGGTCACCGCGTCAGACGAACCGTCCGGTGGCGAGGCCGATCGCGGTCAGCAGTGACCAGCCCAGCAGCAGTACGCCCGTCTGGGCCAGCACCCGGATGAGCTTGGCGCCTTCGGCGCCGCCCAGGACGTCCCGGATGGGGAGCACCGCGAACGGCAGGGCCAGCAGCGCCACCAGCATCGGCCAGCTGCGCAGGCCCGCGCCCACGGACAGCACGAACGGCAGCAGCACCAGCGCCGCGTAGAGGCGGCGGGTGTCCCGGTCGCCCATCCGCACGGCGAGCGTGCGCTTGCCGACGGCCGCGTCGGTGGGGATGTCGCGCAGGTTGTTCGCCACCAGCACGGCCGTGGTCAGCATGCCCACCCCGATCGCCGTCACCACGGCGAGGGCCCCGGGCGGGCCGCTCTGCGTGAGCACGGTGCCGAGAACGCCCACGAGGCCGTAGAACACGAAGACCGCGATCTCGCCGAAGCCAGGTAGCCGTACGGGTGCGAGCCGCCGGTGTAGAACCAGGCCGCCACGATGCAGAGGACCCCGACGGCGATCATCCACCACTGCCCGCTGAGTGACACGAGCGTCAGCCCGGCGACACCGGCCACCCCGAACGCGAAGAACGCCGCGGTACGGACCGTGGTCGGCGCGGCGAGCCGCGATCCGACGAGCCGCACCGGGCCCACCCGCTCGTCATCGGTGCCGCGGATCCCGTCGGAGTAGTCGTTCGCGTAGTTCACACCGATCATCAGTGAGACCGCGACGACCAGAGCCAGCAGTGCCCGCCCCGGGGAGACGACGCCGTGTCCGATGGCCGCGCCGGTGCCGGCGATGACGGGGGAGAGAGCGGTCGGCAGGGTGCGCGGCCGAGCACCCTCGACCCACTGCGCGATCGTGGCCACGCACGCACGCTATCCCAGGCACGCGCCGACGCGGGGTGGGGCGGCGACCGCGGACTCCTCGACGTACTGGCCGGCCCCGACCCGCAGCCATGCGCCGTCCGCGCACTCCACCGGCACGGCCGCGTGCCCGGCCGCGACGCCCACGACGTCGGCCCCGTCGTCGGGGCCCGCGAGCACGTCCGTGGTGGACGCCACCCGGGCCAGGCGCTCGGCGCCCGTCCACAGGTACGCGACGTCGACCCACGCGTTGTCCTTCAGGCCGAGCGCGTCCCAGAAGAGGCCGTCGCCCAGGTCGATGCCTGCCGGGTTGGTGACCCGCGACCGTACTGGTCCCGCCCGCCGTGGTAGCCGTCCTGGTGGGCAGCCTGCGCCTGCGGCACCCCCCGTGGCAGGTCGCGCCACTCCTGCCGGGTGGAGCGGGGGTTCCAGTAGTCGTCGCGGGTGTTCCACGGCCCGACGTCCCAGACCGGTGCGAAGGCGCAGCGACCGGTCGGCGCGCACACCTTCACCGAGTAGTCGCTGGTGTTCCGCGGTGCGAGAGCGCGGCGGGAGGGGAGCGCGACGAAGTGGTCACGTCTGCGGATCACGTGGCCGTTGGCCGTTGTCCCGCCGACGAGCCCCTCGCGCGTGGCGAACACGCGGTAGGAGACCGCGGCCGATGCCACGTCCGACTCGACGCGGCCGGGTCGCGCAGGCCCGGCCGCGAGTGCGACCGCGCGGACGGTCGGCCCGGCCGCCGGGTCGCCCGCGAGGACGAGCCGCGCCTGCACCTCGCTGGTCGCCACCGGGAGCGTGACCGCCGGGCCGCCGGGACCGGGTGCGGCCGGGATCCACTCCGTCCAGCCACCGGTGCCGCGCCTCCCCCTGACGTCGACGGTGGCGGTGGCCCCCTCGGGAACCTCGCCCGTGACCGTGACGGCGACTCGGTCGGTCGGGGTCGCGAGCAGGCGGGACGGGAAGGTCAGCAGGCCCGTCGGGCGGGCGGCGGTGGCCGCGGGGGCGTCCTCCCCGACGGCCGCGAACGCCGTGTCCGGGTCGATCCGGGCCCCGGTCCCGTCGACGACGATGCCCGCGGTCTCGCCGACCCGGAGGTCGAGGGCCCAGGAGGTCACCGGTGGGCCGGACTCCGCGAGTTCGGTGGGGCCGAGGGTGAGGCTGCTCGTGATGCCGAGAATCGCCGTCGCGATACCCCACTTCATCCGATGCCCCCTGTGGTGCTCATGTGACGGGTGTGTCCCGTGAGCAGGAGATCGAACGTGATCAGTGATCGTCAATCAACGCACGGTGACAGGCCCGAAGGGATGTAGCCCGGGGTCACCCGTTGCGGGGGTGTGGTGGGCCCGCGGCGCGGGCACCGCCGGTGTCGACGGTGATCAGGCGCGCCGTCGCCATCCGATCGGGTTTGCCGATGCCGCGCAGCGGGATCCGGGGCACGGCCCGCACGATCCGGGGCGCCGCGGCCCGGCCCAGTTCGGCGCGCACCGCGTCCCGGAGCCGTTCGGTGCGCGCCGCGTCGAGGGGGCCGTCGAGAACGACCGCCGCCGCGACGGCCTGCCCCCACTCGGCGTCCGGCACCCCGACGACGCAGGCGGCGCGCACCCCGTCCTGCGCGGTGAGCACCCGTTCCACGGCGGCCGGGGCGACCTTCTCCCCGCCGGTGACGATCATGTCGTCGGCCCGTCCGAGGACCTCCAGCCGTCCGGCGCGCAGGCGGCCGAGGTCACCGGTGCGGAACCAGCCGTCGGTGAACGAGGCCTCCGTGAGCCGGGGGTCACCGAGGTACCCGGTGGCGAGGGTCGGGCCGCCGAGCCGGATCCGCCCGTCGTCCTCCAGCGCGACGCGCACGCCGTCGAGCGGGACGCCGTCGTAGACGCAGCCGCCCGCCGTCTCGCTCATCCCGTAGGTCGTGACGACCGCGACGCCCTCGGCCACGGCCCGCATGTGCAGTTCCGCGGTGAGCGCGGCTCCGCCGACGAGCACCGCGGCGTACCCGCGCAACGCGTCGAGCGGGGCGCGCCCGCGTCGAGGAGCCTGCCGAGCTGGGTGGGCACGAGGCTCGTGCAGCGCCGGTCGTCGCCGAGCTCGCCGGTGGCGGCGGCGAAGTCGTCAGGGCGGAACCCGGTGCGCAGGTCCTGCACCACCGGCGACGTGCCCGCGAGCAGGGCTCGGACCAGGACCTGCACCCCCGCGACGTGGTGGGCGGGCAGCGCGAGCAGCCACCGTGCCGGGCCGCCGAGCCGATCGGTGGTGGCCTGCGCGGACGCCCGCAGCGCGGCGGCGGAGAGCACCACGTGCTTCGCGACGCCCGTCGAGCCGGAGGTGGCGATCACGACCGCGGCGCCGTCGCGGGGTCTCCGGCGACGCCGGCCTCCCCGGGGCCGACGGGCAGCACGGCGGGCCCGCCGCCGAGCGCTGCAGCCAACGCCGAGGCGAGCACGTCGACGGCCTCCGCCGACCCGTCGACGGCCAGCTGCTGCAGCTCCCTCACCGGCGGGGCGGTGTCAGTAGTGCCACGG
The DNA here is from genome assembly GCA_001942185.1 of Pseudonocardia sp. CNS-004. Taxonomy (GTDB): domain Bacteria; phylum Actinomycetota; class Actinomycetes; order Mycobacteriales; family Pseudonocardiaceae; genus Pseudonocardia. Next base: position 9,423 of record MKJV01000129.1, on the reverse strand, counting down.
GTATCCCGTCCAGTCGGGCTCGCGCTTCTGCAGGAACGCGTCCCGGCCCTCCACCGCCTCGTCGGTCATGTACGCCAGCCGCGTGGCCTCGCCCGCGAACAGCTGCTGGCCGACCAGCCCGTCGTCGATCAGGTTGAACGCGTACTTGAGCATCCGCTGCGCCGTCGGCGACTTGCCGTTGATCTCCCGGGCCCACTCGAGTGCCACCTTCTCCAGGTCGGCGTGCGGCACGACGGCGTTCGCCATGCCCATGCGGTGGGCGTCCTCCGCCGAGTACTCCCGGCCGAGGAAGAAGATCTCGCGGGCGAACTTCTGGCCCACCTGCCGCGCCAGGTACGCCGAGCCGAAGCCACCGTCGAACGAGCCGACGTCGGCGTCGGTCTGCTTGAACCGGGCGTGCTCCGCGCTCGCCAGCGTGATGTCGCACGTGACGTGCAGCGAGTGGCCGCCGCCCGCGGCCCAGCCGGTGACCACCGCGATCACGACCTTCGGCATGAACCGGATCAGCCGCTGGCACTCGAGGATGTGCAGCCGGCCCGCCCGGGCGGGATCGACCGTGTCGGCCGTCTCACCGGAGGCGTACTGGTAGCCGGTGCGCCCGCGGATCCGCTGGTCGCCACCCGAGCAGAACGCCCACCCGCCGTCCTTCGGGGACGGGCCGTTCCCGGTGAGCAGCACGCAGCCGACGTCGGGGGTCCGCCGCGCGTGGTCGAGGGCGCGGTAGAGCTCGTCCACCGTGCCGGGACGGAACGCGTTGCGGACCTCGGGGCGGTCGAACGCGATCCGCACCGCTCCGGTGTCGACGGCCCGGTGGTAGGTGATGTCGGTGAAGTCGAACCCCTCGACCGGGCGCCACGCGGCGGGGTCGAACAGCTCGGAGGGGGCAGCGGTGTCCACGATCAGCGACCTTATGCGAACCGCGGTCGGGACCGCGTTCGTCAGCCGACCGGGCGCTCCAGCGTGACGAGCAGCCCGTCGACGCCGCCGGGGCCGATCCGGCCCTTCACATCGGTCGACGTGATCGACTTCAGCTGCCAGCCGCCCTCCGCCTCGTTGTTCAGGAGGCGCTCCAGCTTGTCGGCGGACAGCTTCCCGCCGATCAGGCTCTCGCGCAGCTGCAGGACCCGGTACTCGTAACGCCGCATACCGATCAGGTTGCCAGGTTTCGCGCGGAGACCTCGTCCATCGATCAGTGCGCTCAGATTGACGGGTGGCGGCCCGGGTGCGACGGTCGATCCCAATCATCCCTCATCGGCGAGAGGATCATGATGGCGACCGCGAAGAAGGTGACCGTCATCCCCTGCGGTGCGATGACGGCCGACCTGACCTGGCTGTTGTTGAAACCGGGCCGTTCGATCACCGACCGCAACCACCGGGACGCACCCCCACCGTGGGTCGACGTGCCCAGCCACTGCGTCCTCGTGGAGACCGACGAGGGCAAGCTGCTGTGGGACACCAGCTGCCCCCGTGACTGGGAGGAGCGGTGGGGTCCCACGGGCCTGCAGGACTTCTTCCCCTACGACAACGTGAGCGAGGAGGAGTACCTCGACTCCCGTCTGAACCAGCTCGGCGTCGGCCTCGACGAGATCGACTACGTGGTGCTGTCCCACCTGCACTTCGACCACGCCGGCAACGCTCAGATGTTCAAGAACACCTCCGCGAAGCTGGTGTGCCACCAGCGGGAGAAGGACTTCGCGTTCGGGTTCGACGGCCTGTTCGCCGGGGCGCACCTCAAGACCGACTACGAGGACCTGCAGTTCCAGACCGTCTCCGGGGACACCGAGTTCCTCCCGGGCGTCACGTTGATCGAGACGCCGGGTCACACGGTCGGGTGCATGTCGATGCAGGTCGACCTCCCCGACACCGGCACGATGATCTTCACGTCGGACGCGGTGTACATGGGCGAGAGCTACGGCCCGCCCGCCACCCCCGCCGCGATCGTCAACAACCTCGAGGACTTCTACGCCTCGGTGGAGAAGCTGCGCGGCATCCAGGAGCGCACGGCGCCCAGATGGTGTTCGGCCACGACGCCGACCAGATCCACCAGCTGCGCACCGCGCCGGAGGGTTCGTACACATGACCGCGGTGGACCTTTCCGAGGAGACGATCTTCACCTGGGGCGCGCCGCCGCTGAAGTTCGGTGCCGGCGCCTCCGACGAGGTCGGCTTCGAGATGTCCGGGTACGGGGTGAAGCGGGTCCTGATCGTCACCGATCACGGGATCCACGCGCTGGGCGTGCCGGAACGGATCGCCGACAACCTGCGCCGCTACGACATCGAGTCGGAGATCTTCGACGCGGTGCACGTCGAGCCCACCGACGACTCGATGAACAAGGCCACCGAGTACGCCCGCGCGCAGGGCCCGTGGGACGGGTTCGTCGCCGTCGGCGGCGGGTCGGCGATCGACACCGCCAAGGCGATCAACCTGCTCACCAGCTACCCCGGCGAGCTGATGGACTACATCAACAAGCCCATCGGCGCCGCGAAGACGCCGCCAGGCCAGCTCAAGCCGCTCGTCGCGATCCCGACCACGGCGGGCACCGGCTCGGAGTCCACGGCCATGTGCGTCCTGGACATCCTGTCGATGAAGGTCAAGACCGGGATCAGCCACTGGCGGCTGCGCCCCACCCTGGCCGTGATCGACCCGCTGCTGACGATGACCCTGCCACCGGAGGTCACGGCGGCGTCCGGGATGGACATCGTCTGCCACGCGCTCGAGTCGTACACCGCGCGCTGGTACACCACGTTCGATCGCAAGAAGCCCGAGGAGCGGGTGACGTACTGCGGCTCGAACCCGGTGTCGGACCTGTGGTGCGAGAAGTCCATGGCGTTGCTCGCGCGGTCGTTCCGGGACGCGGTGCACCGCGGCGCCGACGACGTCGAGGCGCGCTCGAACATGATGATGGCGGCGACGTTCGCCGGCATGGGCTTCGGCAACTCCGGCGTGCACATCCCGCACGCCAACGCTACCCGATCGCCGGCATGGTGAAGGACTACCACCCCGCGGGCTACCCGCAGGAGGAGCCGATGGTGCCGCACGGCCAGTCCGTGTCGCTCACGGCACCCGAGGCGTTCCGGTTCTCGTTCGAGAGCGCCCCGGACCGGCACCTGCGGGCCGCCGAGATGCTCGACCCGCGCGCCGACAAGGTGAACGACCAGCGCGAGCAACTCCCGTCCGTGCTGATCTCCCTGATGCGCGACATCGGCATCCCCAACGGGATCGGCGGCGTCGGCTACACGGAGGCGGACGTGCCCGACCTCGTGCCCGGCACGATGAAGCAGCAGCGCCTGCTCGCCACCTGTCCGAAGACCCCCACCGAGGACGACATCGCCGACATCCTCACCAAGTCCGTCGAGAACTGGTAGCGATGCCGATCTACGTGTACCGGTGCGACTGCGGGGAGCGCTTCGAGCGGCTCGTCGGGATCGACGCGCCCGCGCCGGGCTGTCCGGCGTGCGGCGGCACCCCGCAGAAGATCCCGGCCGGCCCGAGCCTCCTCGGGCAGGCCGGGGCCGGACTCGCCAAGGAACAGATGCCCCAGACGTGGCGCGGCACCCACAACGGGAACCGCGAGTACGTCACGGGCCTGCGCAAGCAGTGGGACCGGCGGCAGAAGCTGGAGGCCAAGCACCCGGAGCTGGCAGGTGACCAGCGGCCGATCATCGCGCACGAGGGTCGTTTCCACGGAGCCCGCTGCGGGCGGGGGATCCGGTGCCGGGTGCGGGGCACGGCCACGGGCACGGCCACGGCCACGGCCATGGGCACGGCCCTGCGCCCGAGAAGCCGTCCTGAACTCCCGAGGCCACGGCGAGTCGATCGCTACAGTTCCGGGCATGCGTCGGGCGCTCGTCCTCGGAGGCGGTGGGATCACCGGGGTCGCCTGGGAGCTCGGGATGCTGTGCGGCCTGCGTGAGCGCGGCATCGACCTCGCGGGCGCCGACCTGATCGTCGGCACGTCGGCCGGTGCGATCGTGGGCACACAGCTCGCCACCGGCGTCGATCCCGAGGAGCGCTACGCCGCCCAGCTCCTGCCACCGGACGGTGAGGTCGCGGCCGCGCTCGGGAAAGGTGCGCTCGTGCGGCTCGCGCTCGCCGCCGTGGCGGGCGGCCGGGACCCGCAGCGGGTGCGGGCGCGGATCGGCCGGTTCGCGCGGCGGGCCCGCACAGGCCCGGCCTCCGAGCGGATCGCCGTGATCGGACGGCGGCTCCCGGTGCACGAGTGGCCCCGGCACGACCTGCGGATCGCCACCGTCGACGCCGGCACCGGCGAGCTCGTCGTGCTCGACCGGCACTCCGGCGCGCCCCTGGTGGAGGCCGTCGCGGCGAGCTGCGCGGTACCGGGCGTCTGGGCACCGGTGAGCACGGGCGGTCGCCTCCTCGTCGACGGGGGATTGTGCTCACCCGCCAACGCCGACCTCGCCGCCGGGTACGAGCAGGTGGTCGTGCTGGCGCCGATCGTGCGGGCCATCGGCCCGATGGTCGGGGTCGCCGCGCAGGTGGCCGCCCTGCGGGCCCGAGGTGCGCAGGTGGCGCTCGTGAACCCGGACGCGAGGCGCTGGCGGCGATCGGGCGCAACGTGCTCGACCCGGCCCACCGCGCCGGGGCGGCCGGGCCGGGCGCACCCAGGCCACCACCGCGGTGGCCGCGGTCGCGGCGGTCTGGGACCGGGTGGGTGACGAGGGCCGCCGGTAGCCGCGGCACGTGACCGGGTACAACGAGGCCATGTCGCAGGTACCGAACATCCACCTGAACAACGGCGTGCAGATCCCGCAGTTCGGGTTCGGCGTCTTCCAGATCGAGCCGGCGAGGACGGCGCAGGTCGTGCGCACGGCCTTCGACGCCGGCTATCGGCACATCGACACGGCGCAGGGCTACGGCAACGAGGAGGGTGTCGGACAGGCGATCCGGGAGTCCGGGCTCGCACGTGACGACGTGTTCGTCACCACCAAGCTGATCAACAACCGGCACGGGCACGACGAGGCCATCGCCGCGCTCGACGAGAGCCTCGGGAAGCTGGGCCTCGACCACGTCGATCTCTACCTGATCCACTGGCCGCGGCCGCACGCCGACCGCTACGTCGAGACGTGGCGGGCGTCGAGAAGATCCAGTCCGAGGGCAAGGCACGCGCGATCGGCGTGTCCAACTTCCAGGTGCCGCACCTGGAGCGGCTCGCCGCCGAGACCGGCACCGTGCCCGCCGTCAACCAGATCGAGCTCCACCCGTGGCTCACCCAGCGCGAGCTGCAGGCCTACCACCGCGAGCACGGCATCGCCACCGAGGCGTGGAGCCCGATCGGCAAGGGCGGCGACCTGCTGCAGGACGAGCGGGTCACAGCGCTCGCGGAGAAGTACGGCAAGAGCCCGGCCCAGATCGTGCTGCGCTGGCACATCCAGCAGGACATCATCGTGTTCCCGAAGTCCGTCACGCCGTCGCGGATCCGGGAGAACATCGAGGTGTTCGACTTCGAGCTCGGCCCCGACGACATCGCCACCATCGACGAGCTCGACGCCGGCACCCGCCTCGGCCCGGACCCCGACACGTTCGGCTGAGCCGCCCCGCACTGCGGGCCGGGCGTGCCGCGCCTACCCTGGCGCGGCATGTTGGCAATCACCGATACAGCGGCAGAAGCCATCAAGACGCTGACCGCCGATGCCGAACTGCCGGACGGGGGTGGGCTGCGCATATCGGCCCCCGATCCGGAACAAGGGCTGGAGCTGTCACTGGCCGGGCAGCCGGCCCCCGAGGACGTGGTCCTGGGTGGGAACGGGGTCAGCGTGTTCCTCGAGCCCGTGGTCGCCCAAGTGCTCGACGACAAGGTGCTCGACGTGCAGCCGGTGTCCGGCGCGGACGGCGGACAGGAGCTGCGCTTCGCCATCGGCGTGCAGGAACAGCCGCCCGAAGCCTGAGCGACATCAACCGACCGGCGGGCGGCCCGTTCTGCGGGCCGCCCGCCGTCGTCCGGGCCCACATGTCTGACAGGTAGTGTTCGGGCGTGGAACACCGCTACCTGGGCCGATCGGGCCTGAAGGTCTCCGAGATCACGTACGGCAACTGGATCACCCACGGCTCGCAGGTCGAGAACGACGCCGCCATCGCGTGCGTCCGTGCCGCCCGCGACGCCGGCATCACCACGTTCGACACCGCGGACGGATACGCGAACGGCGCCGCCGAGACCGTGCTCGGCGAGGCGATCAAGGGCGAGCGGCGTGCCTCGCTGGAGATCCTCACCAAGGTGTACTGGCCCACCGGCCCGAAGGGGCCCAACGACTCGGGCCTGTCGCGCAAGCACATCATGGAATCGATCGACGGCAGCCTGCGCCGGCTGCAGACCGACTACGTCGACCTCTACCAGGCCCACCGCTACGACGTCGAGACGCCGCTCGAGGAGACGATGCAGGCGTTCGCCGACGTCGTCCGCTCCGGCAAGGCGCTCTACATCGGGGTGAGCGAGTGGACCGCGCAGCAGCTGCGCGACGGCCAGGCGCTCGCGAAGGACCTCGGCTTCTCGCTCGTCTCCAACCAGCCGCAGTACTCGATGCTGTGGCGGGTCATCGAGGCGGAGGTCGTGCCCGCGGCCGAGGAGCTGGGCATCAGCCAGGTCGTCTTCTCACCGATCGCGCAGGGCGCGCTCACCGGCAAGTACCGGCCCGGCGCCGCACCCCCGCCCGGATCCCGCGCCACCGACGAGAAGGGCGGCGCGAACTTCATCCAGCGCTGGATGGGCGAGGACACGCTCACCCGCATCCAGGCGCTCGAGCCGATCGCGTCCGACCTGGGCCTCACGATGGCCCAGCTCGCCGTGGCCTGGGTGCTGCAGAACCAGAACGTGGCAGCGGCGATCATCGGAGCTTCCCGGCCGGAGCAGGTGGCCGACAACGCCCGCGCGAGCGGCGTACGGCTGGAGCCGGACGTCCTGAAGCGCATCGACGAGGCCCTGGCCGACGTGGTGGAACGCGATCCGAGCAAGACCCAGTCCCCTCCGAGCCGTCCGAGCTGACGCCTGCGCCCGCGGACGGTGCACATCCCGCTGTCACCGTGCACATGTCAGGACGTGTGCACGGTGGCCGGGAGATGTGCACGGTCCGCCGGCGCGTGCTCCACCGTGCGTGGTGGGGCTCACGTCTCCGTCAGGCGGCCTGCCTCGACCTGCCAGCGGCGCGTCGTGCGGATCGTGTCCAGCATGCGGCGGTCGTGGGTCACCAGCAGGACGGTGCCGGGGAACGAGTCGAGGGCCTGTTCCAGCTGCTCGATGGCCGGCAGGTCGAGGTGGTTCGTCGGCTCGTCGAGCACCAGCAGGTTCACCTCGCGGGCCTGCAGCAGGGCGAGCGCGGCGCGGGTACGTTCGCCCGGTGAGAGGGACGCGGCGGGGCGTGGCGCGTGGTCGGCGGTGAGGCCGAACTTGGCGAGCAGTGTGCGGACGTCCGACTCGGCCCAGTCCGGTACCGCGTCGCCGAACGCCCGCGCGAGGGGCTCGGGGCCGAGGAACAGCCCGCGGGCCTGGTCGATCTCGCCGACCCGCACTCCCGACCCGAGCCCGGCGCTGCCCTCGTCGACGGGGATGCGCCCGAGCAGCGCCCCGAGCAGTGTGGTCTTGCCGGAGCCGTTGGCCCCGGTGATGACGACCCGGTCGGCCCAGTCGACCTGCGCGTCGACCGGGCCGAGCACGAACGACCCGCGCCGGACCACCGCACCGGTGGCGGAGGCGACGACGGTGCCGGAGCGGGGCGCCGCGGCGATCGTCATCCGCAGCTCCCACTCCTTGCGCGGTTCTTCCACCACGTCGAGTCGTTCGATCATGCGCTGGGTCTGCCGGGCCTTCGCGGCCTGTTTCTCGCTGGTCTCGGCCCGCATCTTGCGGCCGATCTTGTCGTTGTCTGTCGATTTGCGCCGCGCGTTGCGCACGCCCTGGGCCATCCAGTTGCGTTGCGTCTGCGCACGCTCTTTGAGGCCGGTGAGCTTGTCGTCGTACTCCTCGTACGCCTCGCGGGCGTGCCGGCGCGCCACGTCGCGTTCGGCGAGGTAGCTGTCGTACCCGCCGTCGTAGACGCCGACCTGCTGCTGTGCGAGGTCGAGTTCGACGACGCGGGTGACGGTGCGGGCGAGGAACTCCCGGTCGTGGCTCACGATCACCGCCGGGCTGCGGAGGCCGGTGACGAACCGTTCCAGGCGTTCCAGGCCGTCGAGGTCGAGGTCGTTGGTGGGTTCGTCGAGGAGCAGCACGTCGTAGCGGGAGAGCAGCAGCGCCGCGAGCCCGGCGCGGGCGGCCTGCCCGCCGGACAGCGCGGTCATCTCCGCGGCGAGGTCCACCCCGAGCCCCACGTCGGCGGCGATCTCGCCTGCGCGCTCGTCGAGGTCGGCGCCGCCGAGGGCGAGCCAGCGGTCGAGGGCGGCGGCGTAGGTGTCGTCCGCGCCGGGATCCCCGGCGCCGAGCGCCTCGGCCGCGGTGTCCATCGCGGCCTGCGCCGCGGCGACGCCGGTGCGCCGCGCGAGGAACTCCGCCACCGTCTCGCCGGGGCGCCGCTCGGGCTCTTGCGGCAGGTGCCCGACCGTGGCGTCCGGCGGGCTGACGACGACCTTCCCGTCCTCCGGGTCCTGCTCACCGGCGAGGAGCCGCAGGAGCGTGGACTTGCCCGCGCCGTTGGCGCCGACGAGCCCGACGGCGTCACCGGGGGCGACGACCAGGTCGAGGTCCGAGAACAGGATGCGGGCGCCGTGCCCGGCGGCGAGCCCGGTGGCCTGGATCGTTGCGCTCATGTCACCCCCAACGCTACTGCCCGCCGCGACCGGCTTCCGGAGGTCCCCGCGAGCGCGTTCCCCGGAACGCTCAGGCTGCGGTCGGGATCCTCCTGAGCAGCAGCGCACCCAGGACCGGGTCCACGTCGAGCCGTTCGCCGTACACTGCGGGGACAGGGTTGTGCGGTCGATCCGCAGCCGGTCCCAGGTGTGCATTTCGATGAGGCTTTCGGAATTCCCGTTCAGTACCACCGGTTCGGGGATCGGGGTGCTGTCCGGGCGGAAAAACTCCCACCGCCCGGGCATGCGGCGGATGCGATAGCCGTGGTCGTGGATCGCGGCGTGGTGAAACGAGCAGATCAGGACCAGGTTGTCGATATCCGTAGTGCCACCGTGGAGCCAATGCCGGACATGATGCGCCTGAAGATAATGAGTATGAGTACAGCCGGGGAACTGGCACCGCTCGCCGTCCCGTGCTACGAGTGCGGTGATCTGGGCCGGGGTGGCCAGGCGCCGGGACCGCCCCAGGTACATCCGGTTGCCCTCCCGGTCATCGAGCAGTAGCTGCACCCGGGCGTCGCAGGCGAGGCGTTCCGCGGTCGAGGCCGCGATCTCCGGGCCGCCGGCGATCCGGGCCGTCCCGGAGTTGACGTCGAGGTGCACGACGACCTGGGTGGTGCCGCGCTCGAC
>MKJV01000128.1 GCA_001942185.1 Pseudonocardia sp. CNS-004 | reverse complement strand
GGACACTAGGGCCTGTCCTGTAGGCCCCGGGCCGCGGGCTTCGTGATCGAGATCGTCCCTGGCAAGGCGCCGGCACGAGCCGTTGTACTGGACGTACCCGGTCGTGCCGGCAACGCCGCCAGGGGCGATCTCGGCGCGAAGAGCGTGGTCCTGGGCTTACAGGACAGGCCCTAGCAGCGGTCCAGGGCCTCGGCGGCCTCGCAGGCCGCGCCGTCGTGTTCGCCGCTGGCCAGCGCGACGCGCCGCAGCAGCGTGCGGAGGGTGTGGCGCTCGGTGGGTTCCAGCGGGCCGAGCAGGTGCTCCTCGACCTTGCGCATCCGGCGCTCCACGTCGCAGAGGCGGGCGCGGCCGGCGTCGGTGAGCAGCACGCGCCGGGCGCGGCGGTCGGCCGGGTCGGGTTTGCGCTCGACGAGCCCGGCCTTCTCGAGGTCGTCGACGAGGTAGGTCATCACGGTGCGGTCGACGCCGAGGCGCTGGGCCATCGCGAGCTGGCTGCCGCGGTCGCCGCGGGCGGCGGACGAGAGCACCTGGTAGCCGCGGGCACCGCCCGGGACACCGGCGACGGCCTCGTCGGCGACCCGCAGGTATGAGCGCATCACCGTGCCCAGCGCCCAGCCGAGGTCCGACTCGACGTCCGAAGGGCTGGTCACCTCTCGAATCCTACCCGGGAATGTGGCGAGGTAGACGCTCTGTTGACAAGACCGTCTGCGACACAGACGATCTGAGAAGTAGCGTTCACCCCGTTGGAAGGACCTCCGATGACCCTGTTCCGCCTGGACAGCAGCATCCGCCGCGAGGGCTCCGTGACCCGTGAGGTCGCCGACAGCCTCGAGCGGGCATGGATCGAGCACCACCCGACGACGCCGTGGTCCGCCGCGACCTCGGCGGGAACCCTTGCCCTCCGACGTCTGGGCGCTGGCGGCGACGGCCCAGCTGCCCGAGGACCAGCAGACCCCGCAGCAGCGCGCCGCCGTGGCACTGGCCACCCAGCTGGCCGACGAGCTCATCGCCGCCGACGCCGCGGTGATCGCCGTGCCGCTGTACAACTTCGGCATCTCGCAGCACGTCAAGACGTGGATCGACCTGCTGATCGCCTCGCCGCAGCTGCGGCCGGGCGGCGAGGGCGCGCCGCTCGCCGGTCGCGCGATCTCGTTCGTCATCGCGCGGGGTGGCGGGTACGGCCCCGGCACGCCCCGGGAGGGCTGGGACCACGCCACGCCCTACCTGCGGCGGATCTTCGCCGACGTCTTCCAGGCCGACGTCGAGATCGTGGAGTGCGAGCTGACGCTCGCCGACGTCAACCCCGCGATGGCCGAGCTCCGCGATACGGCCGCGGCCCTGCGGGTGCAGGCCAACGAGCGCGCCGCCGAGACCGGCCGCGCGCTGGCGCAGCGCGTCGGGGTCGGCGCCGCCTGAGAATGTGTTTGAGAAGCCCTCATGTGGGCCGCAGACTCCGATGATCCAGCAGGTCCCGGCCGCTCTGGGCGGCCCGCTTCGCGCTTCTCAAACACATTCTGGGGTGCGGCGCGGCCACTCACGAGCGGTACCCGCGGCGTAGCCGGACCCGGCCGCGGGTACCGCGGGAGAGGAACTCCCGACGTGAGAGGACGGAGAAGATGGTCGCCTTCGGGTACTCCCTGCTCTGCGAGCAGCGCGGACCGCGCGAGCTCGTGTCGGACGCGGTCGGGGCCGAGGAGGCGGGCTTCGACTTCGCGGTGATCAGCGACCACTACTTCCCGTGGCTCGACAGCCAGGGGCACGCGCCGCACACGTGGCCGGTGCTGGGGGCGGCGGCGGCCGCCACCGAGCGGATCCCGCTGATGACGTACGTGACCTGCCCCATCCTGCGCTACCACCCCGCGGTCGTCGCGCAGCAGGCGGCGACGGTGGCGCTCCTCGCCGGTGACGGGCGGTTCTGCCTGGGGCTCGGGGCGGGCGAGAACCTCAACGAGCACGTGGTCGGGGCCGGGTGGCCGCCGGTGAACGTGCGCCACGAGATGCTCGGCGAGGCGATCGAGATCATCGGGGAGCTGTTCGCGGGCGGCTACGTCAACCGCAGGGGCGCGCACTACCGCGTCGACTCGGCCAAGCTCTGGGACTGCCCCGACGGCGGAGTGCCCATCGCCGTCGCGGTGTCGGGGCGGCAGTCGGTGGAGGCGTTCGCGCCGGTGGCCGACGCCATGGTGGCGGTCGAGCCGCTGCCGGAGCTGGTGCAGGGCTTCGACGCGGCCGCGGGCACGGCGCTGCCCAAGATCGGTCAGCAGCCGATCAGCTGGGGGCCGGACCGGGACGCGGCGATCGAGTCGGCGCACGACCAGTTCCGCTGGTTCGGCGGCGGGTGGAAGGTCAACGCCGAGCTGCCCGGCACCGCGGCGTTCGCCGCGGCTACCCAGTTCGTCACGCGCGACGACGTCGCGGGCGCATCCCGTGCGGCCCGGACGTGGCGGCCCACGTCGAGGCGGTGCGCCCGTTCGTCGACGCGGGCTTCACCCACGTCGCACTCGTGCAGATCGGCGGCGACACCCAGCACGAGTACCTGACGTTCGCCGAGCGCGAGCTGCTCCCCGCCCTGCGCGAGCGTACGGCAAATCCGAAGCGCCTGTCATCCGGGTGCGCTGACGCTGCGCATCACTGGAAAGGATTGCAGTCCTTACACCGTCGTCGTTCGGTAACGGTTCAACCCGCCTGGCAACTGGGGGTTGACGCGGCTCGGAAACGGTTTCAGACTTCCGCACACACCGGCCGACCAACGACGGAGGACCCGTGGCGCCCACCATCCGCGACGTCGCCCGCGCTGCGGGCGTCTCGCAGGCCACGGTGTCGCGGGCGCTGTCCACGCCGGACCTGGTGCGGCCCGGCACCCGCGCGCGGGTGGAGGCGGTGGCGCGGGAGCTGGGCTACCGGCCCAACCGGGCCGCCCGCGGCCTGATCACCGGGCGCACCGGCAACCTCGGCCTGATCGTCCCGGACCTCGCCAACCCGTTCTTCGCGTCGGTGGTGAAGGGGGTGCAGGCCGCGGCCAGGGCGGCCGACCACTCCGTGTTCATCGCCGACACCGACGAGGAGGCGGGCGCGGAGGCCGACCTGCTGCGGGCGCTGTCCAAGCAGGTCGACGGGCTGATCCTCTGCTCGCCGCGCGCCCCGGACGAGGAGCTCGCCGGCGTGGGCTCCGACACCACCGTGGTGCTGATGAACCGCATGTCCGGGGACCGGCCCAGCGTCACCGTCGACAACGCCGACGGCATGCGGCAGGCGCTGGAGCACCTCGTCGCGCTGGGCCACCACCGGATCGCGTTCGTGGCGGGCCCGCGAACGTCGTGGTCCAACACGCAGCGGGAGACCGGGCTGAGCCGCACCGCGGAGGCGGGCGGCGTCGACCTGGTGCGCATCGGGCACTTCCCGCCGCAGTTCGAGGGTGGCGTCGCCGCGGCCGACCTCGTCGTCGCGTCCGGCGCCACGGCGGTGATCGCCTACAACGACCTGGTCGCGCTCGGCCTGCTCAGCAGGCTCGGTGCGCGCGGCATCCCGGTGCCGTCGGCGATGAGCGTGGTCGGCTGCGACGACATCGGGATGTCGGCCATGAGCCACCCCTCGCTGACCACCGTGTCGGTGCCCAAACGTTCGGCCGGCCGGGCCACGGTCGGGCTGCTGCTGTCGATGCTCGAGGCCGGCGCCGACGCCGGCCCCGTGCACCGCGAACTCCCCACCCAGCTCATCGTGCGCGACACAACAGCGGTCGCGACCACCCCTCCGACGAAGGGATCGACCTGATGACCGTGCAATGGCGCAGGGCACTCACAGCGGGCGGGATCAGTGCGATCCTGCTGCTGGCCGGATGCGGCGCCCCCGAGGCCCCGGAGCCGCGGAGTGCCCGCGGGTGAGGTGCCGGACCGTCCGTCGGAGCCGGTGTCGCTCAACATCCTCGACGTAGCGGGCAACCTGCAGCTCACGCAGGGGATGATCGACGACTTCGTGGCGCAGAACCCGGACATCGTCTCCCGGGTCACCACGGAGAAGGCCGCGGCGCCCGAGATGGCCGGCAAGATCAAGGCGCAGCAGGACGCGGGCCGGCTCGGCATCGACCTGGTGCTCACCGGCACCGACGGCCTGTCGGCGGGCACCGAGCAGGGTCTGTTCACCCCGCTGCTGCCGCAGTTCGCCGACCGCCTCTCCGGCATGGACGCCTACCTGGAACCCGCGGCCGCGATGCAGGAGCTGGCCGCCGACCAGGGCGTCGTCGTCACCTACTACCCGTCCGGGCCGCTCATCGAGTACGCGCCCGACCGGGTGCCGAGCCCGCCGAAGACCGCCGAGGAGCTGCTCGCCTACGCGCAGGCCAACCCCGGCAAGGTCGGCTACGCGCGGCCGTCGAACTCCGGGCCGGGGCGCACCTTCCTGATGGGGCTGCCCTACATCCTCGGTGACTCCGACCCGAAGGACCCGGTGAACGGCTGGGAGAAGACCTGGGCCTACCTGGCCGAGCTCGACAAGACGATCACGCAGTACCCGTCGGGCACTACCGACACGATGAAGAACCTGGCCAACGGCACCTACGACATCATCGTCAGCACCACCGGTTGGGACATCAACCCGCGGGCGCTGGGCACGGTCCCGGCCGAGTACCAGGTCGGCACGCTGCAGGGCTTCACCTGGGTCACCGACGCCCACTACGCCGCGATCCCGGAGCGTCTCGGCCGACAAGCAGGCCGCGCTGCTCGCGCTGATCCAGTTCATGCTCACCCCCGAGCAGCAGGCCAAGGCCTACGACACCGGCTACTTCTACCCGGGCCCGGCCGTCGAGGGCGTCACGCTCGACATGGCGCCGCCGGAGTCGCAGCAGGTGATCCGCGACTACGGCCGCCCCGAGTACGAGGCGCTGATCGCCGACAACCCGAAGGCCACCCCGCTGGAGACGAAGGACATGGTCGCGGCGTTCGACCGCTGGGACCGGGAGATCGGTGGAGGCAACCCGTGACGTCGGATTTCGGTGAGCTGCGGCTCGACGGCGTCGGGCGCAGGTTCTCCGGCAAGGACGCGCTGGTCGACCTCGACCTCACGATCCGGGCGGGCGAGTTCATCGCCCTGCTCGGGCCGTCCGGCTGCGGGAAGTCGACGGCGCTGAACTGCCTGGCCGGGCTGCTGCCGCTCACAGCGGGCAGCATCTGGCAGACCGGCGCCGACGGGGAGAAGCGGATCGACGTCCTGCCTCCGGAGAAGCGCGGCTTCGGGATGGTCTTCCAGAACTACGCCCTCTTCCCGCACATGTCGGTGCGCCGCAACGTCGCCTTCGGGCTGCAGATGCGCAGGCTGTCGAAGGCGGAGGTGGCGCGCCGCACCGAGGAGGCGATCCGCCTCGTCCAGCTCGAGGAGCACGCCTCCAAGCTGCCCGGGCAGCTGTCGGGTGGCCAGCAGCAGCGGGTGGCGATCGCCCGCGCGGTCGTGCTGGAGCCGTCGCTGGTGCTGATGGACGAGCCGCTGTCCAACCTCGACGCCAAGCTGCGGCTGGAGATGCGCACCGAGATCCGCAGGCTGCACCAGTCGCTCGGGCTCACCACCGTCTACGTCACGCACGACCAGGAGGAGGCTCTCTCGCTGGCCGACCGCCTCGTCGTGCTGCGGGCGGGGCGGGTGCAGCAGATCGGCACGCCGGAGGACCTCCACGCCCGGCCGGTCAACTGGCACGTCGCCGACTTCATGGGCTTCCGCAACATGATCGAGATGACCGCGACGCAGGCGTCCGGCGACGAGGTGACGCTCGACGGCGATGGCGTGCGGCTCGTCGGCACCGCGATGTCCCCGGTCGCCGCCGGTGAGGCGGTCGTCGCGGCGGTACGGCCCGAGGACGTGCGGGTCGCGGGCCCCGACGCGGACAACCGGATCGACGCCACCGTCGAGGTGGTCGAGTACCAGGGCCGGGAGCTGGCCGTCGAGGCGCGCAGCACGGCAGGCCGGGCCCTGCACCTGCGCACCGACCACCGGCTCGCCCCCGGCGACGCGGTGTCGCTGACGGTCTCCCCGGACCGCCTGCTGGTCTACCCGACGGAGTCGACGGACGAGGCGCGGCCAGAACTGGCAGAGGTGACCGGATGAGCGCGGCATTCGGGACGGGGGGTGGCGCGTGACCGCCACCCTCGAGCGCGGAGCGCGCGCCGCGCAGACACCGGCGCTGCGGCACCGGCTCGCCGAGCGCGGGGTCGACCGGCAGCTGCTGCTGCTCGCCCCGGCCGTGCTGTTCGTCGTGCTGCTGTTCCTCTACCCGTTCTTCTACGGGCTGCAGCTGTCGTTCGCCCCGGAGGAGGGTGGGCCGCTGGGCAGCTACGCCGCGTTCTTCTCCGACCCGTACCAGCGGAACACCATCTGGATCACCCTCGGGCTCTCGCTGCCCGCCGCGCTGCTCAACGTGCTGGCGTCGGTGCCGATCGCCTACCGGATGCGGGGGAGCTTCCGCGGCAAGCGGCTGCTCACCATCGTGCTCGTCGTGCCGATCACGCTCGGCACCGTGCTCACCGCGCAGGGCCTGCTGAACTTCCTCGGCCCGGCCGGGTGGTTCAACAAGGTCCTCTTGAGCTTCGGTGTGGACGAGCCGGTGCAGCTGGTCGGCAACTACTGGGGCGTGTTCTTCTCGCTGGTCATCACCGGGTTCCCGTTCGCGTTCCTGCTGATCCTGTCCTACCTGTCCGGGATCGATCCCACGCTGGAACGGGCGGCGGCAACCCTGGGCGCCGACTGGAAGGCCCGCTTCCGGTACATCACGCTGCCGCTGCTGGCTCCCGGGCTGGCCACCACGTTCTGCCTGGCGTTCGTGCTGGCGTTCAGCGTGTTCCCGTCGGCGGTGCTGGTCGGCAACCCGGCGGGGGAGACCCGCGTGCTCGCGCTCGCCGCCTACCAGGCCGCCTACGAGCAGTACGACTACTCGCTCGCCTCGGCGATCGCCATGGTGATGGGTGCGGTCGAGCTGCTCGTCATCGCCGTGGTGCTGCTGTGGCGGTCTCGGCTCTACACCGGATCCACGGGAGGGAAGGGCTGATGGCCACCGTTGCTCCCGCGCGGCGCCCGATCGTCGCGAGCCCCGGAGCGTGGCTCGTGTGGGGCGTCGTCGCGTTCTTCCTGATCAACCTGGCCGGCGTGGTCGGGTCGGTGCTGGTCAGCTCGTTCGGCACGCAGTGGTTCGGCACCTGGCTGCCGGACGGCTTCACCACCAGCTGGTACGCCAGGGCGTGGCAGGAGTTCCAGCTGTTCGACGTCGTGCTCGTCACGCTGCAGATCTCGCTGCTGGTCGTGGTGATCTCGGTGCTGATCGGGGTGCCCGCCGCCTACGTGCTGGCGCGGCGCAGCTTCCCGGGCAAGCAGCTCGTGTACTTCGCGTTCCTGCTGCCGATCCTCATGCCGCCGATCACCTACGGCATCCCGCTCGCCACGGTGCTCTACAAGTACGGGTTCGCGGGCAACATGTCCGGTGTGGTGCTGGCGAACCTGGTGCCGTCGGTGCCGTTCGTGATCCTGACGATGACCCCGTTCATCGAGCAGATCAACCCGAGCATCGAGTCGGCCGCCCGGATGTGCGGGGCCGGGATGCGGGCGCTGTTCCTGCGCGTGCTCGGCCCGCTGCTCGTCCCGGGGATCCTGGCGGCGTCGATCCTCGTGCTCGTGCGCACGGTGGGCATGTTCGAGCTGACGTTCCTGACGGCGGGCCCGGACTCGCAGACCCTGGTGGTGGCGCTGTACTACTCGATGTCGGCGGCCGGGATCAGGGCGCAGCAGTCGGTGGACGCGATGGCCGTGATCTACACGGGCACGATGCTGGTGCTGCTCGTGATCGCCCTGCGCTACGTCAACCCCACGCAGCTCGTGGCGCGGGTGAAGGAGGCGCCGGAGCCGTGACCTGGTGGGGGCGGGCGGGGCACGATGTGGAAGTGTTGACCGTCGTGCCCGCCATCGCCCCCACCGATCGGGACCGCGAGCTAGCCTCCGCATTCCGACGGCACGACCTGGACTTCCGTGACGACCCGGGCACCCGGGCCATGTACTCCTCGGACGCGTCGATCTACCGGATCCCGCCGCGTGGGGTCGTGCGACCGCGCTCCGCGGACGACGTCGCCGCCACGCTCGCGGTGTGCCGCGAGCTCGAGGTCCCGGTGACGTCGCGCGGAGCGGGCACCTCGATCGCCGGCAACGCGATCGGCCCGGGCGTGGTGATCGACTTCAGCCGGTACATGAACCAGGTGCTGGCCGTCGACCCGCAGGCGCGCACCGCGCTCGTCCAGCCCGGGGTCGTGCACGCCGTGCTGCAGCGGGAGGTCGAGGCCGCCGGCCTGCGGTTCGGTCCCGACCCCTCGACCCACACCCGCTGCACGATCGGCGGGATGATCGGCAACAACTCGTGCGGCGCCCGCAGCCTCGGCTACGGGCGGACGTCCGACAACGTGCGGGAGCTCGAGTTCCTCACCGCGGCGGGCGAGCAGATCCGCACCGGGTACGACGAGGCGGGCCGGCCCGTCGTCACCGGTGGCGACCGGATCGTCGAGCGGCTGGGCGAGCTCATGTCCGGGTTCCTCGCGGTCGGGCGCACCGAGTTCGACCGGTTCGGCCGGCAGGTGTCCGGTTACGCGGCGCAGCACCTCCTGCCGGAACGGTTCGACCTCGGCCTCGCGATGGTCGGCTCCGAGGGCACGCTCGGGGTGCTGACGCAGGCCTCCGTCGCCCTGGTGCGCACCCCACCGCACCGCCTGCTCGTCGCACTCGGGTTCGCCGACATCGTGGAGGCTGGCACCGCGGCCCCGCTCGCGGTGGCGTACTCGCCGACGGCTTGCGAGGGGCTCGACTCGCGGGTGGTGGACGTCATCCGGGAGCGGCGCGGGCCCGGCAGCGTCCCCGAGCTGCCGGACGGGCGGGCGTGGCTGTTCGTCGAGCTGGCGGGCGAGGACCGCGACGAGGTGCTCGACCGGGCGCGCAAGCTGGCGGCCGAGGGCTTCGCCCAGGACGCCCGGATCGTCGACGACCCGGTGGCGTCGGCCCGGCTCTGGCGGATCCGGGAGGACGGTGCCGGGCTGGCCGGCACGGCCCCGTCCGGGAAGCCGGCATGGGCCGGTTGGGAGGACGCGGCGGTGCCGCCCGCCTCGCTGGGCGCCTACCTGGCGGAGTTCGACGAGCTGGTGACGCAGCACGGGCTGACGTCGGCGCGTACGGCCACTTCGGCGAAGGCTGCATCCACGTGCGGCTGGACTTCCCGTTCGACCGTCCGGACGGCAACCGCAGGTTCCGCGAGTTCCTCGGCGACGCGGCGGCGCTCGTCGCGCGGTTCGGCGGCACCTGTCCGGGGAGCACGGCGACGGCCGGGCGCGCAGTGAGCTGCTGCCCGCGATGTACTCCGCCGAGGCGCTCTCGTTGTTCGGCGGCATCAAGGCGGCGTTCGACCCGGGGAACCTGCTGAACCCCGGCGTGCTGGTCGACCCGGACCCGGTCGACTCGTCCGTCCGGGTCGGCGCCGGGCTGCCGCTCGTCAGGGCGGGCGGATTCCGCCACGGGCACGACAGCGGCGACCTCGTCGCGTCGGTCCACCGGTGCACCGGGGTCGGCAAGTGCCGAGCCGACAACTCGGCGCACGGCGACGTCATGTGCCCCTCCTACCTCGCCACCCGCGAGGAGAAGGACTCCACCCGCGGCCGGGCCCGGATCCTGCAGGAGATGATCCGCGGCGAACGGACGGACTGGCGGTCCCCGGCCGTGCACGAGGCGCTGGACCTG
The DNA here is from genome assembly GCA_001942185.1 of Pseudonocardia sp. CNS-004. Classification (GTDB taxonomy): domain Bacteria; phylum Actinomycetota; class Actinomycetes; order Mycobacteriales; family Pseudonocardiaceae; genus Pseudonocardia. The sequence goes on along the minus strand of MKJV01000128.1, from coordinate 33,283 downwards.
TGCCTGTCCTGCAAGGGCTGCACCTCCGACTGCCCGACCGGGATCGACATGCCCAGCTACAAGGCGGAGGTGCTCCACCACGCCTACCGCCGGCGCGTCCGGCCGCGCTCGCACTACTCGCTCGGCTGGCTCCCGCGGTGGGCGCGGCTCGCGAGCCTCGCGCCGGGCACCGCCAACCGCGCCACCACCCTGCCCGGCATCGGGCGGGCGATGCTGTCGGTCGCGGGGGTGGACCGCAGGCGGAGCGTCCCGGCGTTCGCGCCCACCTCGTTCCGCCGGTGGTGGCGCCGCAACCGTCCGACCGGAGCGGCCACCGCCCGCCCGGTCATGCTCTACGTCGACACCTTCACCAACGCGTTCTCCCCGGCCGCCGCCCACGCCGCCGTCGAGCTGCTGCGCCGGGCGGGGTTCGCCCCGCAGATCTCCGCACCGTCCGGGTGCTGCGGACTGACCTGGATCTCCACCGGCCAGCTCGACGCCGCCCGCCGCATCCTGCGCCGCACGACCACCGACCTCGCGCAGGTGGCCCGAGCCGGGGTGCCCATCGTCGGGTTGGAGCCCTCGTGCACCGCGGTGCTGCGCAGCGACGCGGTCGAGCTGCTCGGCACCGACGACGCCCGCACCGTGGCCGCCCACACGTTCACCCTGGCCGAGTTCCTGAGCCGGCAGGAGGACTGGTCGCCGCCGGACCTCACCGGCACCAGCGTCATCGCCCAGCCGCACTGCCACCACCACGCCGTGATGGGGTGGACGGCCGACATGCAGCTGCTCACGCGCGCAGGCGCCACCGTCCGCACCCTGGCCGGCTGCTGCGGTCTCGCCGGCAACTTCGGCGTCGAGGCCGGGCACTACGAGGTGTCGGTGGCGGTCGCGGGCCAGAACCTGCTCCCGGCCCTCGACGAGGACCCCACCGCGGTCGTCCTCGCCGACGGGTTCTCCTGCCGCACCCAGATCAGCGAGCTGCGCGACCGCAAGGCGCTGCACCTGGCCGAGCTGCTCCTCTGAGCCGGCCGAACTCCGCGAGGACGTGGAAGGACGCTTTGGGCTCCCACGGGAGGCCGGGGTACGCGGTGCCGGTGCGGCCGCCGTCGAGCACCTTGACGATGCCGAAGGACGCCTTGTCGAAGTCGCGGTCCTCGGCGTTCGAGTGCGGGAGGTCGTAGCGGGCGAACGTGTTGACGAAGGCCGCGTCGAGGCCGGACGTGTCGTAGTACGCGAGTAGTTCACGCAGGTACGCGGCCTGTTCCCGTTCGTCGCGAGTGACGGGGGAGGTGAAGCGCGCGGGACGGGCGCCGTCATCCCATTCGATCACCGCGTCGCCCCGGCCTGCCACGTCGGCGGCCCCGCGGTAGGTCGTGCAGCCGAACTCCGTGACGGCGGCAGGCTTTCCGTGGGCGGTCAGTGCGCGGATGCCGTCGGCCAGCCGGTCGCCGGTCTGCGCGTCGCGGTAGCCGGCGTCGGTGGCGACGACGTCGAACGGCGCCCAGTCGACACCCTCGAAGGGGAGTGAGGCGTACCCGATCCGGCCGCCGAACCGGGCCCGCACGGCGGCGACCACCTCACCGAGGAAGGCGTTGATCCTGGCGGGAAGGCCGGGGAGCGCGGCCCGCAGCCGCTGGGGGTCGGTGAGGACGGCGGCGCGCTCCTCGAACGTGTCCCCCGGGAGGAAACCGGTGGTGAACAGGGAGATCTCCGAGCCGGTGAGGAACACGACGTCGGCGCCCGCGCGGCGCAGCCGTTCGGCGCGTTCGGCGCTGTCGTCGAGGAAGTCGCGGAGCTCCTCCTGGCCGAGGCCGTTGGTGAACGGTGAGTACCACACCTCCAGCCCGGCATCGGCCGCGTGCCGCGCCGCGGTCTCGAGCCGGTCGCGATCGCCGCCGGTGACGCGAACGGCGTCGCAGTGGAGCTCGGTGCGGATGATCTGCATCTCGCGGCGGACGGTGGCGGGATCGAACGGCTCGCGGGTGGTGGTTCCCGCGGAGGCGAAGCCGGTGTCGTAGGTGATGCCGAAGGTGCGCATGTAAGTACGGTACTTGGAGTACCTTAATTCCGGACTGCGTGGCTGGCTATCGCCGCTGCTGCGTACGTGCAGTACCGTATGCCGGGTGGTGCGAGGGGAGCAGGCGGCGGCGACGCGGCGACGTGGATCCGTGCTCCAGGACGCGATCCTGCAGGCGGCGGCCGAGGTGCTGCGGGAGTCCGGCGTCGCGGGCCTGACCATGGACGAAGTGGCCCGCCGCGCGGGCACGAACAAGAACGCGATCTACCGGCGGTGGCCCAACCGCGTTGCGCTCGGGGTGGCGGCGTACGGCCTGCTGGCCGCGGCGCAGACCGCGGCCCCGGACACCGGTTCCCTGCGCGGCGACGCGCTGGAGATGCTGCGCCGCGCGAACAGCACCTGGTCGTCGCCGTACGGGGAGATCCTGCGCGGCCTGGTCGCGGAGGCGGGCGGCACCCCGGAGTTCCTGGCCGAACTGCGGCGCGACCCGGCTGCGGGCGGTGGTGCGAGCGAGGCGGTGTGGCTCACGCTGCTCGGCAGGGCGGTGGCCCGCGGTGAGGCCGCGCCCGAGGCGCTGCACCCCCGGGTCGCCTCCGTGCCGGTGGCACTGCTGCGCAACGAGTACGTGACGCATGGCGTCCCGGCCGTGCCGGACGCCGTTCTCGCCGAGATCGTCGACGACGTCTTCCTGCCGCTGGTCCGCGGCCGGGCTCCGCGCGACCCGGTGTGATCCTCACGTTGCCGCGGGTGCGTAGTCTCCCGGATCCCGCGCGGGCCGCGGGCCGGGACTCTGATCGTCATGACGAACGCACCGACGGTCCCGCCGAGGGCCGCAGAGCTCGCCGCCGCGACCCCGGTCGACCGGGACCGGTACGCCGATCTGCTCCGGCTGTTCTCGATCGGCATGGTCGTGGTCGGGCATTGGCTGGTCGCGCTGCTCGCGATGCACGGAGCCGGTTCGGTCGCCACCTCGATGCCCCTGATGCTGTCGACATGGGTGTGGCAGGTGATGGCGCTGTTCTTCTTCGTGGGCGGGTTCGCGCACGCCAGGGCGTTGCGCCACCGGCCGCCCACGGGCGCGTTCGTGCGGGCGCGGCTGGCCAGGTTGCTGCCGCCGGTGCTCGTCATGCTGGCGGTCTGGACGGTGCTGGCGACGCTGATGCACGCGGCCGGGCTGACCACCGGCCAGTTCGAGGTCGGCCTGCAGCTGATCACGGTGCCGTTGTGGTTCATCGGCGTGTACCTGGTGATCGTGCTGGCGGCGCCTGCGGCGATGCGGCTGCACCTGCGGTTCGGGCTGTGGCGGGTGCTGGGTGCGCTGGCGGCGGTCGTCGCGGTCGTCGACGCGCTCCGGATGGTCACCGGCGTCCCGCTCGTCGGCTTCGTGAACTACCTGTTCGTCTGGCCGGCCGTGCACCAGCTGGGCTTCGGCTACGCCGACGGCACGCTGCTGCGCGGCGGGCGCAGGCTGGCGGGGCTGCTCGCCTGCGGTGGGCTGGCCACGGCGGTCCTGCTGGTCTTCGGCACGTCGGCCTACCCGGTGCTGATGGTCGGGTTGCCCGGCAACGACGCGTCGAACTCGGCGCCGCCGAACCTCGCGCTGCTGGCGCAGGGCCTGTTCCTGGTGGGCGTCGCGCTGCTGCTGCGCGGGGCGGGCACCGCGTTGGTGGAGCGGCCGAAGGCGTGGCTCGCGGTGGCGAGCGGCAGCTCGGTGATCATGACGGTGTTCTGCTGGCACCTCACCGCCTGCTACCTGGTGCAGATCGTGCTGCTGGCGACCGGCACCCGGCTGCCCGCTGCCGACAGTCCCGTGTGGTTCGCGGGGCTGGCCGTCTGGTTGCTCGCCTGCACGCCGGTCTGCGTCGGGCTCGTGGCGCTGTTCCGCCGGTTCGAGCGGCAGGCGGCCGCGCTGGTGCGCGGGTCGGTCCGGACGCCGGTGGTGGTGGCAGGGACGCTCGTCACGGCGGCGGGAGTGTTCGTGGTGTCCCAGGTCGGGCTGGACGGGCTGGTGACCGCGCAGGGCCTCCCGGCCGTGGTGTCGCTGGCCGCGGTGGTGGCCGGCACGATGTCGCTGTCCGCCACCCCCGGCGCGTCCGACGCCCACGCTGCCGGCCTCGGCTGACGCTCCTCGTCGACGGGGAGCGCGGCCGCACGCGGGGTGCGCCGGCCGACGAGCGGTGCGCGGCGTTCGACGGCGACGGCATCGATCGCTCCGCCGGCTCCACGCACCCCGCCTCCGCCCACGCACCCCTTCCCGTCCCACGCGACCCATCGATCGGTGGCGTCGCCTGACACCGGGTGCGTGCGCGTCGGCCCCCGCCTCCGCTAGAGCGTCAGCGCAGCCGGGAGCACCCGCGCCGCCTCGGTCAGGCTCGGGCCGTACCAGGTGAGGAGCCGCCCGCTGACCAGGGCCGCGGGCACCTCGGGGAACGCCTCCGGCCCGTCGTCGGCGGTGAACAGGTAGGGCTCGTCGGGCAGCACCACGAGGTCGTGGGCGGGCAGCCGGGCCGGGTCGATGCGCGGGTAGCGCTCGTCGGCGGCGGCGAGCACGTTATCGACGCCGAGCCGGGCGAGCACGGCGCCGGTGAAGGTGTCGCGCCCGACGGCCATCCACGGCCTGCGCCAGATCGGCACGACCGCGCGGCGCCGCACGACCGGCTCGGGAAGCTCCCGCCAGGCCGTCTCGGCCTCGTCGAGCCACCCCGGCCTGCCCAGCCCGGCCGCCCCCAGCATCCGGCCCAGCGACGTGAACGCGCCGTCGAGGGTGCGGATGTCGGTGACCCAGACGGCGATGCCCGCGGCGCGCAGCGCGTCGAGGTCGCCCGCGCGGTTCTCCTCCTGGTTGGCGACGACGAGGTCGGGTGCGAGCGCGACGATCGCGTCCACGTCCGGGTTCTTGGTGCCGCGCACCGCGCGACGTCCAGGCCGGGCGGGTGGGTGCACCAGTCGGTGGCGCCGATCAGCACCTCCGGCGTGGTGGCGGCGACGGCCTCGGTGAGCGACGGCACGATCGAGACGATCCGACGCACCCGCGAGGGCACCGGGACGGCGTTGCCGAGGTCGTCGAACACGGAGCCATCATCCACCCTGGACATGTCCGGGCGACTGATGCCGGACCCGGCCGGTGGCGCGATGAGGACCGGGGTGCCGGGCCGGTCGGTGGCTCGTGATCGCCAGGAGTGGAGCCCGGAGGTCAGATCCGTCGCTGTGCCACCACAGCGGACGATCGACGCACGCATGATCGGGCGAAGTGGTGGCAGTGCGTCACATCCGGCGCTCTCGCACCACTTCCGGCGATCACGCGCCAGTGCCCGGCGCGGCCGGGAGTGCTGCTGTCCTGGCGGGCGCACACGCGTTGAGCGCGACGGCCACCCGGCCCCACACCTGCTCGTCTACGGCGGGGTGAGCAGCGTCGGGCCGGACCGGAGCAGGAAGTCGCGGAACACCCGCACGGCCGGGCCCACCGGGCGGTCGGCCACCCAGACCAGCCCGACCGTGCGGGTCGTGCGCGGCTCGGTCACGGGGAGCTCCACCACACCCGGCGTGACGTGCGTCGACGGAGCGAGCAGCGCCACGCCGAGCCCGGCGCCGACGAGGCCGCGCAGCGTCTCCCCGTCCTCGCCCTCGAAAGCCATCCGCGGCACGAAGCCCGCCTCGCGGCACCAGGCCTCGGTGAGGCTGCGCAGCCCGAATCCGGGCCGGTAGCCCACGAACTGGGCGCCTGCCGCGGCGGACAGCGGCAGCCCGTCGCGGTGGGTGGCGGCGAGGGGGTGGTCGAGCGGCACCACGAGCCGCAGCTCCTGCTCGTACATCGGGGCGCTGACGAGTGCGGGGTCGGCGGGCAGCGGCGAGGTCACGCACACGTCCACCTCGCCGGCCGCAGCCGGTGCAGGATCGCGTCGTTTCCGCCCTGGGCGAGGTCGAACCGCACGTCGGGGTGGGTGCGGCGGAACTCGCGCAACAGCCGCGGCACCGCCTCGGCACCGAACGTGTGGAGGAAGCCCAGCGCCACCCGGCCGCGCACGGCGTCGGCGTCGGTGACGATCTCGCGGGCCGCCGCGTCGAGCTCGGCCACCGCGCGTTCGGTGTGGCGCAGCAGCGTGCGACCCGCGCGGGTGAGCCGCACGGCGCGGCCCGCGCGGACGAACAGCGCGACGCCGAGGTCGTGTTCGAGCCGGGCGATGCCGCGGCTCAGCGTGGACTGCGGGACGCCGATCGCCTCGGCGGCGCGGGTCATGTGCTCGGTGCGGGCGACGGCGGTGAACTGGCGCAGGCGGGGTGCCAGCGCGGCCAGCAGCTCTGACTCATCCACTTCTTCATCGTATGGCGATCAGAGATGCATTGGACGCATCGATGAGCCGCTCCTACCGTGGTGAGCGATGACAACGACTGCGCAGGCGTTCGTCGGCCACGAGCGCGGCACCCCCGCCTACCGGCGGCTCGGCGCGGCGATGTGGTGTGCAGGCCTGGCGACGTTCGTGCTGGTCTACTGCGTGCAGGCGCTCCTGCCCACCCTCGCGGCGGAGTTCGACGTGTCCTCGTCGGTGGCGAGCCTCGCGCTGTCCGCCACCACCGGCACCCTCGCGCTGGCGATCGTCCCGCTGTCGGCGGTGGCGGAGTCGTGGGGCCGGACCCGCGTGATGACGGTCGCCCTCGCGGCGTCCGCCGTGCTCGGGGTGCTCGCCCCGCTCGCCCCGACGTTCTGGGCCCTCGTCGGGGTGCGCGCGCTGCAGGGCGTCGCGATCGCCGCGCTGCCCGCGCTGGCGATGGCGCACGTGACGCGCGAGGTCGCGCCGCGGTGGCTCGGTGGTGCGCTCGGGCTGCTCATCGCGGGCAATACGATCGGTGGCCTGTCCGGGCGGCTGATCTCCGGCGCCATCGCCGACGTGGCGGGCTGGCGGCTCGCGCTGGCCGTCATCGGCGGGCTCTCGTTGCTCTGCACCGTGGCGTTCCGGCTGCTGCTGCCGCCGGAGACGGCTCCGGCGGCGCCGCGGGTGCGGCTGCGGGAGCTGGGCGGCCCGCTGCGCGCGCAGCTGGCCGATCCGGGCCTGCGGTGCCTCTTCGGGATCTCGTTCCTGATGATGGGCGGGTTCGTCACCGTCTACAACTACCTGGGATTCCGCCTGCTGGCCGAACCGTTCGACCTGCCGTCGGCGCTGGTCGGGCTGGTCTTCCTCGGCTACCTCGCCGGCACCTGGGCGTCCACGGCGGCGGGGCGCCTCGGCGACCGCTGGGGCTGGCGGCGCGTGCTCTGGGCCACGGTGATCGTCGCCGCGGCCGGGGCGTGGCTGATGCTGCCCGAGCTGCTGCCCACGGTGCTCGCGGGCCTCGTGGTGCTGACCGTCGGCTTCTTCTCCGCCCACTCGGTGGCGAGCGGCTGGGTGGGCAGGCGCGCCTCGACGCTGCCCGCCGGGTCACCCGCCGTGGCGGCCTCGCTCTACCTGTTCGCCTACTACATGGGCAACAGCGTGGGAGGCGCGGCGGGCGGGGTGGCCTACGACCACGGCGGCTGGCCAGGGGTGGTGGGCTACGTGACGGCGCTGTTCGCTGCGGCGTTGCTCCTGGCGCTGCTGCTCCGCAGGCTCCCCGCCGTGATGTCAGCAAAGCCACTTTGACGACACCAGTCGTCATGAAAGTGGCTTTGCTGACACGGCCTACCCCCGGGACACCACCTCGTCGTGGGACAGGGAGATGCGCGGGGCCAGTGCGCCGGAGCCCGCCGTGATGAGCGCGATGACCACCAGCAGGAGCGCGGCCGACCAGGACCGCCCGTCGCTGACGGTCAGCAGCGCGGTGGCGAGCAGCGGGACGAACCCGCTCACGACCCCGGCGATGTTGGACGAGAGCGCCACCCCGCTGTAGCGCAGGTTCGCCGGGAAGAGGTCGGTGAGCAGCGCGCCGGACACCGCGTACGGGACCGAGAGGCACGCGACGGCGAGCGTGACGCCGAGGATCACGAGGGCCGGTCCCCTGGTGTCGATCATCCAGAAGGCCGGGAACGCGATCAGGGCGGACACCAGGCCGCCGATGAGCGTGATGCGCCCCGGGCCGAAGCGCTCCGCCAGCCGCCCGCCCACGATGAGCACGACGATCTCGACGGCGGCCGCGACGAGCGTGGCGGTGAGCAGCAGCGACCGGGGCATGCCGAGGTTGGCGGTGCCGTAGCTGATCACGAAGGTGGTGATGAGGTAGAAGCCGCCGATGCCGAGCAGTGCCGACCCGGCGCCCACGAGCAGCTGGGGGAGCCCCTGGCGGAACACCTCGACGACCGGGGAGCTGGCGAGCTCGTCCTCGCGCAGCAGCTGCTCGAACAGCGGCGACTCCTCGATCCGCCGCCGGATCCACAGCGCGATGTAGAGCAGCGGGAACGCGGCGAGGAACGGGATCCGCCAGCCCCAGGAGTCGAAGCTCTCCGACGGCAGCAGCGAGACCAGCAGGAACGCGCCCGACGACAGCAGCGTGCCGATCGGGGAGCCGATCTGCGGCATGGCGGCGTAACGGCCGCGGTGCTCCTTCGGGGCGTGCTCCACGGCGAGCGTGACGGCGCCGCCCCACTCGCCGCCGACCGCGACGCCTGCAGCAACCGCAGCAGCGTGAGCAGCACCGGCGCGGCGACGCCGATCGAGAAGTACGTGGGCAGGAGCCCGATCGCACCGGTCACGAACCCGATCAGGGTGACCGTGATGATCAGGCATTTGCGACGGCCGATGCGGTCGCCGAGGTGGCCGAACAGCACGGCGCCGAGCGGGCGGGCGAGGAACCCGACGGCGAACGACGCGAACGCGCCCGCGGTGGCCACGACCACGTCGTCGCTGGCGAAGTACAGGCGGTTGAACACCAGCGACGCCGCCGTGCCGAAGAGGAAGAAGTCGTACCACTCCAGTGCGGTGCCGACGAACGCGCCGAACGCGACCTTGCGCGCCTCGGCCTCCGTGACGGTGACGGCCATCTCATGCCTCCTTGATCGGGCCCTGCACGGTGGTCAGGCTCTGCGCTCCGTGGGTGCAGCGCCCTGCGACGAACGTCGCGACGACGCCGATGTCGCCGATCTTCTCCGGCTCGACGGCGGTGACGTCGTCGGTGAGCAGCACGAAGTCGGCGAGCTTGCCGGGCGTGATGCTGCCCCGCTCGTGTTCCTCGCCCGCGATCCACGCGGCGTCGAGGGTGTAGGCGCGCAGCGCGGTGGCCGCGTCGACGCGTTCGTCCGGGCCGATCACGGCGCCGGTCGCGGTGCGGCGCAGCACCATCGACTGCATGCCCGAGAGCGGCGCGCCGGCCGCGACCGGCCGGTCGGAGCTGCCCGGCACCCGGAGCCCGGCGCGCAGGAAGCTCCCGTGCCGGTACAGCGCGGCGGCCCGGTCCGGCCCGACAGCGGCGGCCATCGTGTCGCCGATCTCGTGCAGGAACCGCATCTGCGGCACGGGCGTGACGGCGAGTTCGGCCATGCGCGCGATCTGTTCCGGTGAGGTGACGGCTGCGTGCTCGATGCGGGGCCGGGTCCGCGCGCGGGTGGGTGCGCTGCATCTCGGCGAATGCGTCGAGGGCGAGGTCGATCGCGCGGTCGCCGATCGCGTGTGCGGCCACCCGCCAGCCCGCGGCGTGGGCGCCCAGGATGCGCGAGCGCAGCAGTTCCGGGTCGTCCTGCAGGTACCCGTGGCCGTGCCGGTCGCAGAACGGGTCGCGCATCGCGGCCGTGCGGGCCACGAGCGAGCCGTCGGTGAAGATCTTCATCGGGCCGATGCGGAGCCGGTCGTCGCCGAACCCGGTGCGGACGCCCAGGTCGAGCCCGATCCCGTCGGGGTCGCTCGCGTGCCCGGCCACGGGGTGCAGCACGTCGGCGACGGGCATGAGCTGCACCCGGACCGTGAGCGTCCCGGCGTCACGGGCCTGCTGGTAGGCGGCGAGCTCGCGCGGGGAGCGCCGACCCAGCCACCGCCGATGCCGCACTCGGTGACGTGCGTGAGCCCTTCCGCCGCGTACACCGCGGAGGCGTTGCCGATGGCGCGGGCCAGGTCGCCGGTGGCGTACGGGACGAGCAGCGCGCTCGCCAGGTTCTGCGCCTGCTCCTCGAGCGTGCCGGTCGGGTCGCCCGACCCGTCGCGCACCACGACACCGCCCTCGGGCACGACCGCGGTGCCGTCGAGCACGCCGATGCGGTCGAGCACCGGGCTGTTCACCGTGGTCACGTGCCCGGAGCGGTGCTTGAGGACGACCGGGCGCCCGCCCGCGGCCCGGTCCAGCTCGCGGCGGTGCGGGTGCCCGCCGATCGCGGTGTCGTCGTAGCCCGCGCCGATCACGAACGCGCCCGGGGCGAGGGTCGCCGCGCGCTGCGCGACCCGGTCGTAGAGGGTGCCGAGGTCGGAGAGGCCTGCGAGGTCGACCTCGTCGAGCGCCGAGCCGAACCACGCCATGTGGTTGTGGGCGTCGCCGAACCCGGGCACGAGCGCCGCACCCTGCGCGTCGATCTCCGTGCGGCCGCGCACGCCGTCGGGGTCGAGCGCGAGCACGCGCCCGTGGTGCACGGCGAGCGTGTGCGCGCGGGGCCGGTCGTCGTCCACGGTGACGATGACGGCGTTGCGCACGACCAGGTCAGCGATCAACTCGAGCCCATTCCCCTCAACCCAGGTGGTGCAGCCGCGTGAGCGGCAGCGTGGCGGACCGGTGCAGCGGGACCTCCCGGCCGTCCACGCGCACCGGGATCGGTTCCGGTGCCACCTCGACGTGCGGGGTGGCGGTGTTGTGGAGCATGTCGGCGCAGGTCAGGCCGCGGCTGTCGGCGATGGGCGAGTAGGCGCGTCCGGCGGGCAGTGCCGTCCGGTCGGCCTGCGCCGACACGAACACGTGCGCCAGCCGCGCCGGCGCGGCGCCGTGCCCGCCGTAGAACGCGCGCATCCGCCGCGGCTGGGTGAGCCGCGTGGAGCCCGAGCCCGACCCGGCGGCGCCCCACGCGACGAACCCCGACTTGATGACGAGCTCGGGCTGTGCGCCGAACCAGGCCGGGTTCCACAGCACGATGTCGGCGAGGCGGCCCGGCCGCAGTGATCCGACGTGCGCCGCGATCCCGTGCGCGACGGCGGCGTTGTGCGTGAGCTTGGCCAGGTAGCGCAGCACCCGGGCGTTGTTCGTGACGTCGGGGCCGGTCTCGCCCGCCAGTGCCGCCTGCACGGACGCGAGCTGCCAGGTGCGGCGCGCCGACTCGGCGATGCGGCCCATGCCGAGCGCATCGGAGTTGACGATGCTGATCGCGCCCTGGTCGTGCAGCCGGTTCTCGGCCGAGATCGCGTGCTCGCGGATCCGGCTCGCGGCGATCGCCTTGTCGCTCGGGACGTGGGCGTGGCCGCGGTGCACGGTCAGGGTCATCGGGCCGAGCTCGGCCACCGTGGACGGCGTGAGCGGCAGCGTCGGCGTCGTCGAGCTGGTCAGGACGTTGGGCCGGGAGACGATCGACAGCAGGTCGGGGTGCCCGCCGCCGCCCTCCACGTGGTAGGCGTGCACGGTGCGCCCGCCGACGGCGTCGAGGGTGTCGGCGAGGTAGCCGGACTCGTTCAGCGTGTCGGTGTGCAGGGCCACCGGCAGGTCGGCGGCCTCGGCCACCCCCAGGCAGGTGTCGATCACGTCCGGGGTGGCGCCCCAGTCCTCGTGCACCTTGAACCCGGCGCAGCCCGAGCCCACCGCCTCCTCCAGCAGCGCCGCCGACGTGGACGACCCGCGGGCGAGGAACGCGGCGTTGATGGGCACGTCGGCCCAGCCCTCGATGAGCGAGTGCAGGTTGTACCGCGGGTTGGCCCCGACGTCCCAGACGCCGCCGATGCCCATCCCGACGATCGTCGTGACGCCCGCGGAGAGCGCGGCTCCTGCGAGGTCGGCGTTGGACAGGTGCACGTGCGAGTCGACGATCCCCGGCGTCGCGAGCAGACCCTCGCCGGTGATCATGGCGGTGTGGGCGTCGACCTCGAGGTCCACGCCGTCGAGGACGTCCGGGTTGCCCGCCCGGCCGACGCCCACGACCCGGCCGTCCTTGATCCCGATGTTGGTCTTGCGGATCCCGAGCACCGGGTCGAGCAGCACGACGCCGAGCACGATCATGTCCAGTGCCGACGACCGGTCGGCCGAGCTCGACACCAGCGCGCCGTGCCGGGCGGTCTTGCCGCAGCCACCGAGCAGCTCCTCGCCCGGTTCGGTGTCGTCCGCCTCGACCTCGACCCAGAGCTCGGTGTCGGCGAGCCGGATCCGGTCGCCGGTGGTGGCGCCGTAGCGGCGGGTGTACTCGGTGCGGTCGATCGCGGTCATGCCGTACCCCCGATCCGCACGACGGCGACTTCCCGCTCGGCTCCGGCGTCCACCCGGAGCGCCGTTCCGGCTGGGACGTCGAGCCGGTAGCGCCCGCCCGGTCCCTCGACGTGCAGCGCCGGGTTCAACTGATCGAGGGGGACGTGGGAGGACACCCAGATCGGTAGGTGGCCGGTGTTGTGCAGCACGGCGGTGGCGCGTTCGCGGCCGGGCGCCAGTTCGACCTCGCCCGCGGCCGCCCGGACCGCGCCCGGGCCGTCGGCGGCAGGTGACCCGAACGGCGCGTCGACGTGCACCAGCACGCTGCCGTGCGGGAACAGCGCTTCCACCTGCAGCGCGGGCACCGCCGCCGCGACCCCGTCGACGAGCTGGTGGGGCGCTACCACCTCCCGCGCGCGGGCCACGACCTGCTCGTAGGCCAGGCCGTCCCAGGCCAGCTCGCAGATCTCGTCGCAGACGAGTGCCACGGCCTCGGCCGCGCCGAGGAGCGCGCCGCGGGCGATGCGCCTGCGGGCGAGGTCGGCGCCTGCGGCGAGCAGCAGCCGTTCGTGTTCGCGCGGGGTCAGGTGCATGGACCCTCCGGGCTCGGCATCGGCACAGCATGGTGCTCGCACCGGTGGCGGGAAAGCTGGAAGGCGCACGAGATCCGGCTCTCTTCTTGTGCAGATGCACAATCTTGAGATTCACGTGACACAATCAAATGAACAGTTGATAATCTGGGGGCATGACGCGGGTCTTGATCGGCGGTGCCGGTATCGGTGGGTTGGCGCTCGCACACGCGCTACGCCGCGGCGGCCTGGACGTCGCGGTGTACGAGCGGGACCCCTCACCGCGGCCGCGCCACCAGGCTACCGCATCCACATCGACCGCGACGGCAACGCGGCGCTCGCCGCATGCCTCCCGCCGGAGGTGCTCGACGTCGTGCGGCGCACCAGCGGCACCAACGGCGACCTGCTGGCCGCCTACACCGACCAGCTGGCGCAGGTGACGGCCCAGGTCGTCCCGCCGAGCGGCGACCACGAGATCACCTGCGTCGACCGGTACACGTTCCGCCAGGGCCTGCTCACCGGGCTGGGCGGCACCGTCGGTTTCGGGCGCACCGTGTCGGGCTTCGAGGTGCTGGGGTCCGGGCGGGTGCGCCTGCACTTCGCCGAGGGCGGCACCGACGACGGCGATGTGCTGGTCGGCGCCGACGGCATCGGCTCGGCGGTACGTCGCGGGCTCCTCCCGCACGCCACGGTGCGCGACCTGGGCGTCCGCTGCCTGTACGGCCGGATGGAGCTCACCGCGGCCACCGACCCGCTGGTGCCCGCCGACTTCGACCGCGGCTTCTCCTGGGTGGCCGACCGCACCGGATACGGCGCCGGGTTCGCCCCGATGCGGTTCCGCACCCGCCCGGAGAACGGCGCCGCCGACTACCTCATGACCGTGCTGACCGCCACGCCCCACCGCATGGGCGTGCCGGACGAGACGCTGCAGCGGATGGCGCCGGAGGAGATCTGGAAGCTCACCGTCGACGCCACGGCCGGCTGGCACGCGGCCGTCCGGCAGCTCTTCGCCCACGCCGACCCCACCACGTTCTTCCCGATCGCGATCCGGGCGGGCGAGCGCGTCGAACCGTGGGAGCCCGGCCCGGTCACGCTGCTCGGCGACGCGATCCACCCGATGCCGCCCACCGGCGGGGTGGGCGCGAACACCGCGCTGCGGGATGCGCAAACCCTGGCCGAGGAGCTGCTGGGCGGAGCGCCGCTCGTCGAGGCGGTGGCGGCCTACGAGCGGGTGCTGCTGCCGCGCGGCTTCGACGTGGTGGACAGCTCGCTGCGGATGGCCGAGCAGCTGTTCGGGCGGGAGTGACCGGTACCGGTCCGTGACGGCTCTTGATCGGTGTCTCGGCGCGTTCCCGCGGTGATCCCGCACGTCTTCGCGCCGAGAGCTCGATCATGCCCGGAGGCCCTGCGGAATGCCGACCTGACCACGGCACCCCAACCAACGGTCGTGACGCCGGGTCGGTACAGGTGCGCGATCGCACCGACCAGCCGATCTGGAGCACCCCGATGGGTCCACGACACGAATACCTGCCGCCTGGAAACCAGCACCCGGCAGTGGACCCCCGCCTCAGGAATGGTCCGGGGTCCCCGTCCGGCGTTCGCTCTCGCGAACGTGCGAGCGATGACAGCGTGTGGGGCGACCGGCCTGCCCTCGGCAGTCCCGCGGGACCTGGACATGCCATTTCGGACACATCGTGCGTTCGGCGTGGATCCCGCCGTCCCGCGTTGCGCGCATGGCCATTGACGTTCGTCGCGGCGAGACGTGAAGATCGAAACGACGGCAGGAGGGGGCCGGCATGACGCGCGAGGTGGAGTATCGGCAGGCCGCGTCGGCGGGCGACGTCGCGGCGATGAACGCGCTCGGTGAGCTCGCACAGCAAGCGGACCCGCCGGATCTCGACGCCGCGCGCGAATGGTTCGGCAAGGCTGCCGACCTCGGCGACGTCGCCGCGATGAACAGTCTCGGCTCCCTTCACCGGCACAAGATCGACCCGCCGGATCTCGCCGCCGCGAAGCACTGGTACGAGAAGGCCGCGGTCGGCGGCCACGCCGATGCGATGAACGAAACCGGGCGCCTCTACTACGCCGAGGAGGATTTCGAGACCGCTCGCGAGTGGTTCAGAAGGGCCGCCGCGAGCGGCATCGATCCGGCGAACTACAACTTGGGACAACTCTACCGGTACAAGCTCGATCCCCCCGACCTCGACATGGCGAGGCAGTGTACGAAAGAGCGGCGGCCAACGGCAACGCCGGGGCGATGAACGCGCTCGGCGAGCTTGCGCGGCAAGCCGATCCGCCGGATCTCGACGCCGCGCGCGAATGGTTCGGCAAGGCGGCCGCCCTCGGCGACGTTGCCGCGATGTACAGTCTCGGCTCCCTGTACCAGAACAAGATCGTCCCGCCGGACCGGGTCGCCGCGAAGCGCTGGTACGAGAAGGCCGCGGCCGGTGGCCACGCCGATGCGATGAACGAGGTCGGGGGCTTCCACTACGCCGACAAGGAATTCGAGCCCGCTCGCGGGTGGTATGAGAAGTCCGCCGCGCACGGTTGCAATCTGGCGAACTTCAACCTGGGCCAGCTCCACCGGTTCATGCTCGATCCACCCGACCTCGACACCGCGAAGCGGTGGTACGAGAAGGCTGCGGACAACGGCAACGTTGCGGCGATGAAGGCGCTCGGCGAGCTCGCCCAGAAAGCCGAGCCGCCAGATCTCGACACCGCGAAGCGTTGGTACGGGCAGGCCGCGGACGTCGGTGACTCCTGGGCGATGAACGAGATCGGCAGGATCTACCACGACGCCGGCGACACCGCGACCGCGCGCCAGTGGTACGAAAAGGCCGCCGCGCGCGGTGACGTCTGGGCGCACTACAACCTGGGCCTGCTCTACCATTTCAAGTTCGATCCGCCCGATCTCGACGCCGCGCGAAACTGGTACGAGAAGGCTGCGAAGGGTGGTCACGCGGACGCCTGCTACAAGATGGGGCACCTGCTCCACAACAAGGATCGGCAGGCGGCGGCGATGTGGTATGAAAAGGCCGCTGCCGCCGGTGTGGTACTCGCGATGAACAACCTCGGCGTGCTGCTCGAAGGTCGGAATCAGGCGGCGGCCCTGGAATGGTACGAACGTGGCGCCGCAGCTGGTGAGGCCACGGCAAAGCAGAACCTCGCTCGGCTGCGCGGAACCGCGAGCACGGATTCGGCGCCACCCGTGGTCGAGCGGACGGTCGTTCCCGCGCACGTGCGGAGGTCGGCACCGGTCCCGACATCGGACCTCGGCGGGTCGCGGTCGGATTCGACGGGCGTGTCGGCGCTGCTGGGTTCACTGGTCGCCGACTCGCCGTACCGGCGCAATGCGTTCCGGCTGGCGGGGCTGGATGTGGCGGTGGACCGTCGTGGGCTCGCCCGACGAACGACCGAGCTGGAGGCCGGCGCGAAGCTGGGGGCGCCGCTGTCGAACGAGAAGGCCGTCCTGCCGGTGACACCGACGCCGGAGCTGGCCGACGTGAAGGCCGCGCTGAACCAGCTGCGCGAACCGGTGCAACGACTGGTGCAGGAATGGTTCTGGCTCTGGTCGGACGATCGCGCCGACCCGGCGATCGCGCGACTTGCCGCAGGTGATGTGGACGGCGCGGCGCAGGTGTGGCTGGACCAGGTGAACGGCGACGGCGCCGATGCCGGGATCGCCGCCCACAACATCGCGATCCTGCGTCACATCCAGGCGCTGGAGACGCCCGGCGGTGTGCCGGTAGCAACCTGGTTGGACGCGTTGACCGCGTGGGACGCAGCGATCGTGAGCAACGCGGTGTGGCAACGGGTGCTGGCCCGGGCGGCTCGGATCGACGAGCGCAGGCTGCTTCCCTCGGCGGTCGACGAGCTGCGCGCCGAGCTGCCACGAGCGCTGTTGACCGTGCATGCCGGCCGGATCGTGCGTGCCGCGGAGGACGACGACACCGCTGCCGTCGACGTGCACGTCGCGGTGTTCGACGGCTTCGCCCAAGAGGCGGGCCATCCCGACAGCGCGTTCACCACCGCGCTGATCGACGACGCTCGCGGATCGGCGGCTCGCACGCTCGCCGCTCGCGTCAAGTCGATCGCCGACGACGAGCTCGCCCACGCGGCGAAGGAGCCGGGCGAGGGGTCGGCGGCAGCCAACCGTGCGGTGGACCGGACCCGGCTGTTCCTGCAGGCGATCGACCGGCTCCGGCCGGCGACCGATCCGGTCCGCAGCGGCGCGCACGACGATCTCGTGTACGCCGCGCTGCAGTGCGAGATCCGGCACTACAACGAGACCGAGGACGCCGCCGCGGCAGAGGCGCTCCTGGAGCGGCTCACCCCCATCGCCACCACCGAGCAGACCCGTTCTCGACTCGCCGAACACTGGCCGCGATCGCCACGCCGCTCATCTTCGCGCTGGCCGAGAAGGCGACCGGCGCAACTCAGGCCGACCCGCAGGCCGGAACGACCCAGTCGCAGCAGTTGCTCGAGCAGGCCGAGCCCCTGTTCGCCCGGATCCGGCGAGCGCCGAACCCGACGACGAGCGGATGGCCCGAGCACGTGATCTGGTCGCCAGGTCCGCGGCGTCGTGCGCGGTGGCGACCTTCAACGAGACCGGCGCGCTGTCGCCCACCGCAGAGCTGCTGGACCGGGCCAAGCACTCGCCGTCGGCAAGGACGCCACCGAGTACATCGACAAGCAGATCGCGACGTTGACCCGGATCCGGGGCGAACGCGCCGTTGCGACGACGTGCTGGTTCTGCAAAGAACGATCAGCGGTTGGCGGACGGGCCTACAACATCCCGATGTATGGAGATGTGACCCACCACTGGAACTCGAAGAGGTATCGGTCCACCACCGTCGAGGTGCCGCGTTGCGAAGAGTGTTGGACCGCGCACCAACCGGCCCAGAAAACCAAATCCAGCGCCGGGTGCTTCGGCGCCCTTGGATTCATGTGCATGCTCTTGGGGTTCATCTTCGCCCTCGCCTCGTCGGGATCGACGGCGGGATTCGTGATCGGGATCGTCGGTCTCCTCACCTTGGTGATCTCCCTCGTCGTCGGGGCCTCGACGGGCAACGCGGAAGAATCGAGGGCGATGCAGTACCCGCCCGTGGCCGAACTGAAGCAACGTGGTTGGCAGAAGGGCACCAGGCCGGCGTAGGCACCGAGGGGCCAAGAGGGAGACATGAACGGAACGGACTTCACGCCCGTGCTGGTCGAGTTGGCGACCGGTGTGTGGCGGCTACGCGGCAAACTCGCGGCGAACGAGCCCGATGAGACAGAGAATTCGGCGAAGCTGATGCGATCCCTGAAAAGGCAGCTGACCTCGATGGCGGACGCCTTGCACGATGCAGGTGTCCACGTTCAGGACCATACCGGTGAACCGTTCGACGCCGGTCAGTCCGTGGACGTTGTGGCCTATTCGGTGAGCAGTGAGGTGGGTCGAGAAACGGTGGTCGAGACCATCACTCCGACGGTGTACATCAACGGCAACATCACGCAGCGTGGCCAGATCGTCGTCGCCGGTCCCGATGCCGGCCAGGCGCCGACACCCGACGGCGCAGGGGGATGATCATGGACCGATCGACGATCGATTTCGGGATCGACCTGGGCACGACCAACAGCGCGATCGCCGTGCTGCGCGGAGTGGACGCCGAGGTGATCAAGAACAACGAGGACACCGACACCACGCCGTCAGCGGTGTGGATCGACCGGCGTGGACGGCTGCGCGTGGGCCGGGCAGCACGGGACCGCGCCGAGTCCGACCCGGACAACACCGCGGTCGAGTTCAAGCTGCGCATGGGAACGGCAGGCCAGTCCGTGACCTTCGGGGCAAGTGGGCGTGTCCTCACCCCGACGCAGCTGTCGGCCGAGGTGCTCAAGTCGGTCCGCGCGGATGTCCAGCAGCGGCTCGGCGAGGACATCGAGTCGGCGGTGGTGACCGTGCCGGCCGCGTTCGACATGAGCGCCTGCGACGCGACGCGTGCTGCCGCCGAGGAGGCCGGCCTGCGGTTGTCGCCGCTGCTGCAGGAGCCGACCGCGGCCGCGTTGGCGTACGGGTTCCAGTCCGCCGACGAGGATGCCCGGTGGCTGGTGTACGACCTGGGCGGCGGCACGTTCGATGCGGCGATCATCCAGCTGCGCGACGGCGAGTTCACCGTGCTCAACCACCGCGGTGACAACTACCTCGGCGGCAAGCTGATCGACTGGCGCATCGTGGACGAACTGCTGATTCCCGCGGTCCGCAGTGAGTTCGGGCTGCCCGACCTGGCTCGTGGCAGCGCGCGCTGGAACCCCGTCGTGAACAAGTTGAAGATCAACGCCGAGAAGGCGAAGATCCAGCTGTCGCGGGCGTCGTCGGCGGACATCGAGGTCGAGCTCGACGACGGCACCGGTCGACGGCTCGACTTCTACTACGAGCTCCAGCGCGCCGACGTGCAGCGGCTCGCCGAGCCACTGCTGGCCCGCTCGGTGAACCTGTGCCGCAAGGCACTGGAGGAAGCGCGCCTGGCCCCCACCGACATCGACAAGCTGATCCTGGTCGGCGGCCCCACCCTCGCGCCCTCCTTGCGCGAGTACCTGCGGGACGACGATCTCGGACTCGGTATCGAGCTCGACATCAGCCAGGACCCGCTGACCGTCGTGGCGCGGGGCGCCGCGATCTTCGCGGGCACTCAGCGGATTCCACAGACGGCGGCGCCGAGTGCGCCCCGGGGCGGATTCACCGTCCGGCTCGAGTACCAGCCGGTCGGGCCCGATCGGGAGTCGCTGGTGGTCGGCCGGCTCGAAGGCCCGGACGACGCCGTTCTCGAGGAGCTGACCGTCGAACTGGTCAACGCGGCCGCCCGGCCGCCATGGCGCAGCGGAAAGGTGTCCGTCGCCGACAACGGGGTGTTCGCCACGACGATCTGGGCGGAGACCGGCCGTACCAACACCTACACGATCGAGATCGCCGACGCGACCGGGCGCCTGCGCGAGGTCACACCGAACACCCTGACCTACACCGTCGGCGCGATCGACACCCAGCCGCCACTGATCCACACCCTCAGCGTCGGTTTCGCCGACAACACCACCGAGCCGTTGATCGCACGCAACACCCCGCTGCCGACCCGCGGGCGGAAGCGGCTGCGCACCACTGTGGCCGTCCATCGCGGCGCCACCGGCGGGTTGATCCGAATTCCGGTTCTGGAAGGCGAGCACGCTCGCGCCGATCGCAACCGGACGATCGGCCGGCTCGACATCACCACCGACCAGATCGAGCGCAGCGTGCCGCAAGGCAGCGACATCGAACTCACCCTCGAAATCGACACGTCCCGGATGATGATCGCCCGAGCCTACGTGCCCTACCTCGACACCGAGTTCGAGAACGTGATCGACCTCAACACGGAACAGGCGCCGGACCCGAGCGACCTGCGGCAGCAGACCCATGAGGAGCTGCAGCGGTTGGATGAGATCCGAAGCCAACAGGCGCAGTACGGCGGCCCGACCGCCGAGCTGTTGCTCGATCGGATCGACCAGGAGCACACCGTCGACGACACCAAGAACCTCGTCGACGTCGCAGCAGGCGATCCGGATGCCGCCATCGCAGCCGGTCAGCGGCTGCGCGACCTGCGTGCCGCCATCGACGAGGTCGAGGACGAACTGATGTGGCCCAGGCTGGTCGCTGAGGCCAATGAGCTCCTCGAGCACACGCGCCGGCTCGTCGACGACCTCGACGAAGACCTGTACCGGCGCGAGTTCGACCAGAACGAGATCGCCGTCCGCCAAGCGATCGACAGCCGCGAACCCGACCTGCTGCGGCAACGGATGGGCGAGCTGCGCCGCATCCTGATGTCGATGCTCGACCGCACCGGCGAGCTCCCGGTGCTCGTCTTCGACGGGCTGTGTGAGCATCGAGGCGAGATGACGGACCCCGTACAAGCCGATCAACTGATCGCCCAAGGTCATGCCGCGATCCACAGCGGCGAGATCAACCAGTTGCGCACGATCAACGCACGGCTGCGTCGGTTGCTGCGAGAACCACCGGGCGACGTCGACCCGTTCAGCACGATCCGAAAGGCGTGATCCCCGACCTCAACCTCCCCGACCATGGCGGGAGGGGGTGATCTCCCGAGGCGTGAGCGCGCGAGGTCGGGTTGGGAGCCGTGACCGAGTCCGAGCTCACCGAGCGGCGCGTCGCGGCACCCACCGAGTGGTCGGCGGCGGCCGGGTGAATCGGGCGCTCGCCTCTTCCCGTGGGACGTGATCCAGAACACCCTGGGGGTTCCGTCGAGTGAGGAGCCGCGCCAGATGACCCAGATCGCCGAGCCTCCGACCTTCGTCGGGCAGAGCGTGCCGCGCCGCGAGGACGCCGCGCTGATCACCGGGAGGGCTACCTGGACCGACGACATCGTCCCGGCAGGCACCCTCCACATGGCGGTGCTGCGCAGCCCCCTCGCCCACGCCCGGATCGGCGCGATCGACACCGCGGCCGCCCGTGCGCTGCCCGGAGTGGTGGCCGTGCTGACCGGCGCGGACCTGGCGGGCGAGTTCGCGATCGGGCTGCCGTGCGGCTGGCCGGTCACCGAGGACATCAAGGTCCCGGAGCACCCGCCACTGGCAGTCCACGAGGTCAACCACGTCGGCGACGGGGTGGCCGTCGTGTTGGCCACCGACCCGCGCACGGCTCAGGAGGCGCTCGGCCTGGTCGAGGTCGGGTACGACGAGCTGCCGGCGGTCGTCGACATCGAGGCGGCGCTCGAACCGGGTGCCCCGCTCGTCCACGAGGAACTGGGCACCAACCACTGCTACACGTGGCCGCTGGCCGTCGGCGACGTCGAGGGTGCCTTCGCGCAGGCCGACGTGGTCGTGGAAGGCCGGTACCTGCAGCAGCGGGTGCTGCCCTCGGCGATGGAGCCGCGTGCGGTCGTCGTGGTCCCGGAGCCGGTCGGCGGCGCGTTCACCGTCTACACCTCCACCCAGGTGCCGCACTTCGTGCGCGACCTGCTCGCCCTGATCTGCGGGGTGTCCGACAGCAAGATCCGCGTCGTCGCCCCGGACGTCGGCGGCGGGTTCGGCTCCAAGCTCAACGTGTACGCCGAGGAAGCGCTCGCGTTCGTGCTGGCGCGGCGGCTCGGGAAGCCGGTGAAGTGGACCGAGACCCGCTCGGAGAACCACATCGCCACCACCCACGGGCGCGGCCAGGTCCAGAAGATCGCCGTGGCGGCGACCCGCGAGGGGAAGATCCTCGGGATGCGGGTGGAGCTGCTCGCCGACATGGGCGCCTACCTGCAGCTGCTCACCCCGGGCATCGCCGTCTTCGGGGCGTTCACCTACTGCGGCCTCTACGACTTCGGCGCCTACTCCTTCGAGTGCAAGGGCGTGTTCACCAACCTCACCCCCACCGACGCCTACCGCGGCGCCGGTCGCTCCGAGGCGGCGTACGCCCATGAGCGGATCATGGACGACCTGGCGCGCGAGCTGGGGCTGGACCCGGCCGAGGTCCGGCTGCGCAACCTCATCCCGCCGTTCTCCGAGCCGCGCACCGTCCCGTCGGGCGTGATGTACGACTCGGGCGACTACGAGGCGGCCATGCGCAAGGCGATGGATCTCGTCGGGTACGACCGGCTGCGCGCCGAGCAGCGTGAGCGCCGCGAGGCGGGCGACACCGTGCAGCTCGGCATCGGGATCGGCAACTTCACCGAGAGCGGCGGGCTGTCGCCGTCCAAGGTCGCCGCGGGGGTGCGGTTGCAGAGCGGCGGCTGGGAGGCCGCGACCGTCCGGATGACGACGAGCGGCAAGGTCGAGGTCGTCACCGGCACCTCCCCGCACGGTCAGGGCCACGAGACGGTGTGGGCGCAGATCGCCGCCGACGCCCTCGGCGTGCACCCCGACGACGTCGAGGTGCTGCACGGTGACACCGCCGTCGCGCCGTTCGGCCGGGACACCTACGGGTCGCGCAGCCTGCCGGTCGGCGGGGTCGCGGTGCACGTGGCGGCGGGGAAGGTCGCGGCGAAGGCCCGGGCGATCGCGGCGCACCTGCTCGAGGCCGCCGAGGACGACCTGGAGTTCGTCGGCGGCCGGTTCGGGGTGGCGGGCACCGCGGGTCCCGGGGTGACGATCCAGGAGGTCGCGCTCGCCGCGTCGCTCGCGAACAACCTGCCCGAAGGGATGGAGCCGAACCTCACCGCCGACCACCACTTCGACCCCCCGAACTTCACGTGGCCGTTCGGCACGCACATCTGCGTGGCCGAGGTCGACACCCTGACCGGCCGCGTCGGGATCCGCCGCTACGTGGCCGTGGACGACTGCGGCCCGATCGTCAACCCGGCGATCGTCGAGGGGCAGCTGCACGGCGGGATCGCCCAGGGGGTGGCGCAGGCGCTCTACGAGGAGGCCGGCTACGACGCCGCGGGCAACCCGACGACGGCCACGCTCGCCGAGTACCACTTCCCGACCGCGGTGGACCTGCCGAGCTTCACCCTCGACCAGACCGTCACCCCGTCGCCGACCAACCCGATGGGGGTGAAGGGGATCGGCGAGTCCGGGGCGATCGGCTCGTCACCCGCCGTGGTGAACTCGGTGATCGACGCCGTCGCCCACCTCGGGGTCACGCACCTCGACATGCCGATCACTCCCGAGAAGGTCTGGCGAGCCGTCAGCGGAGCGGGTAACACTGCCAGCACACAGTGACCGACGGCTCGCGGGCCGGCGGCGTCCTGCGGGGGAGGAGCGCAGGGAGCGAGGAACGAGCGACCGAGCACCGGAGGAGCAGGGCGGCGCCTGAGGGGCCCGCGAGCACGCCGGAGCGAAGCGGAGGCAATCAGGAGGAGCCATGGTGGCGATCAACTGCGACATGGGTGAGGCCTTCAGCATCTACCGCTGCGGCGACGACGACGGACTGATGCCGTGGATCACGCTGGCGAACGTGGCCTGCGGTTTCCACGCCTCCGACCCGCGGGTGATGCGGCGGACGGTCGCGCTCGCCGAGGAGCACGGCGTGCGGGTGGGCGCCCACCCGTCGCTGCCCGACCGCGAGGGCTTCGGCCGCCGCGAGATGAAGATGGAGCGCGACGAGCTGACCGCGGCCGTGATCTACCAGGTCGGCGCGCTGGCGGGCTTCCTGCGCGAGCGGGGCACGGAGCTGCACCACATCAAGCCGCACGGTTCGCTGTACGGGATGGCGGCCCGCGACGAGCAGGTGGCCGAGGCCGTCGCGGACGCCGCGGCGGTGTTCGGCGTGCCGCTCATGGGCATGTCGGGCACGGTGCACGAGAAGGTCTGGGGTGCGAGCCCCGGCGGGTTCATCTCCGAGTACTACGCCGACCTCGACTACCGCCCGGACGGCTCGCTGATCATCACGCGCGAGCACGCCGCGTTCGACCCCGCCTCGTCGGCCCGCAAGGCGCTGCGCGCCGTCACCGACGGGGTCGCCACCGCCGTCGACGGCACCGAGATCCCGGTGCGCGCCGACTGCGTCTGCGTGCACTCCGACACCCCCAACGCCGTCGACCTCGCGAAGGCCGTTCACGAGGCGCTACGTCCCCACCTCAACTGAGCCGTCCGATCCGAGAGGAGCTCGCGTGACTCGCCACGAGGTCGTGTCGCCCATCCCCGGTGTCTTCTACCGAAAGCCCGACCCGGACAGCGACGTGTTCGCGAAGGAGGGGCAGACCGTCGGGGCCGAGGACACGGTCTGCCTCGTCGAGGTCATGAAGTCCTTCCACCAGGTGCCGGCCGGGGCGGCGGGCACGGTGGTGGAGTTCCTCGTCGAGAATGAGGACGTCGTCGACGCGGGCCAGCCCGTCGCCGTGATCGAGGCCGGGTGAAGAAGCTCCTCGTCGCCAACCGGGGCGAGATCGCGGTGCGGATCATCCGGGCCGCCCGCGACCTCGGGATCGCCACCGTGGCGGTGCACAGCACCGCGGACGCGCAGGCCCGCCACGTCCGGCTCGCCGACGCCGCGGTGGAGATCGGGCCGCCGCCCGCGGGCAAGAGCTACCTGGTGGTCGACGCGATCGTCGAGGCGGCGCGTGCGGCGGGCGCCGACGCGGTGCACCCCGGGTACGGGTTCCTGTCGGAACGGGCCGCGTTCGCCGCGGCGGTCCTCGACGCCGGGCTCGCCTTCGTGGGCCCGGACGCCGCGGTGATCGACCGGATGGGGGACAAGGTCCGGGCCCGCCAGGTGGCCGCTGCCGCGGGCGTGCCGACGGTGCCCGGCACGGCAGGCGGGGTCGACGACGTCTCCGCGGCGGTGGCCGCTGCCGCGGAGATCGGCTACCCGGTGATGCTCAAGGCCGCGGCGGGTGGCGGCGGGCGCGGCATCCGGGTGGTCGACGACGAGGCCGGGCTGCGGACCGCATTCCCGGACGCGTCGCGGGAGGCGGCGAGCGCGTTCGGCGACGGGCGGATGTACCTGGAGCGGTTCGTGCGCCGGGCCCGTCACGTCGAGGTGCAGGTCCTCGGCGACGGCACCGACGCCGTGCACCTGTTCGAGCGGGAGTGCTCGCTGCAGCGGCGCAGGCAGAAGGTCGTGGAGGAGGCCCTCGCCCCGGGCATCGACGCCGGAGTGCGCGACGCGATGACGGCCGCGGCCGCGCGGCTGGCCCGTGAGGTCGGCTACCGCAGCGCCGGCACCGTCGAGTTCCTCGTGGACGACGAGACCCACGAGTTCTTCTTCATCGAGATGAACACCCGCATCCAGGTGGAGCACCCGACCACCGAGCTCGTCACCGGCATCGACCTGGTCACCGAGCAGCTGCGGATCGCGTCGGGGGAACCGTTGCGCCACGCGCAGGACGACATCGTCGCGCGCGGGTGGGCGATGGAGTTCCGGGTGAACGCCGAGGACCCGGCACGCGGCTTCCTGCCCTCGCCGGGGAAGGTCGGGCGGGTGGAGCTGCCGGCCGGGCCGTGGGTGCGGGTCGACACCTGGCTGGAGCCCGACGCCACCGTCCCGCCGTTCTACGACTCGCTGCTCGCGAAGGTCGTGGTGTGGGGCGAGGACCGGGAGTCGGCGATCCGCCGTTCCCGCCGTGCGCTCGCCGAGTTCACCGTCGAGGCGTCGCGACGACGGTCGGGCTGCACACCGCGATCCTCGACCAGGAGTGGTTCGCGTCGGGGCAGTTCCACACCGGCACGTTGGAGCAGTGGTGGGAGGACGCATGACAGCGACGACCGGCGTGGCGCCCGCCCGCTACAGCTGGGGCGGTGACGAGTTCGTCTTCGTGGAGCTGGCCGAGGAGATGAGCCTGCAGGCCAACTACCGGGCGATGGCGATCACGAAGAAGCTCTCCGAGGCGCGGCCCGACGGCGTGCTGGAGATCTGCCCGGCGAACGCGTCCTACCAGGTGCGGTTCGACCCGGACGTCCTGGAGCCCGCCGAGCTGCTCGCGCTGCTGCAGGACCTGGAGCGTCAGGTGGGCGACGCCCACGAGCTGGCGCTGCCGACGCGGGTGCTGGAGATCCCGGTGCTCTACCGCGACCCGTGGACCACCGAGACGCTCATGCGGTTCCGCGACCGCCACCAGGACCCCGACGCCACCGACATCGAGTACGCGGCCCGGATCAACGGCTACCCGTCGGTGGACGACTTCATCGCCGCCCACTCCGGTTCCCCGTGGTTCACCTCGATGGTCGGGTTCGTGGCGGGGTTGCCGTTCAAGTTCCAGATGGTGCCGCGGGAGCGGCAGATCGTCGTGCCGAAGTACCTGCGCCCGCGCACCGACACCCCGAAGCAGACCGTGGGTTACGGCGGCTGCTTCTCCTGCATCTACTCGGTGCGCGGCGCGGGGGGCTACCAGATGTTCGGCATCACGCCCGCCCCGATCTACGACCCGTCGCAGACGCTGCCGGACTTCACCGACTTCATGGTGCTGTTCCGCCCGGCCGACATCGTGAAGTTCACCCCGATCGACCGGGAGCGCTACGACGAGCTGCTCGCCGAGGTGGAGGGCGGCACGTTCCACGTGAAGGCCCGCCCCGTCGAGTTCCACCTGCAGTCGTTCCTCGACGACCCCGACGGCTACAACGCCCGCCTGCTGGAGGTGCTGAAGTGATCGCTCCAGAGCTGATCGAGGTCGTCAAGCCGGGGCTCTCCACCACCGTGCAGGACGCCGGTCGCACCGGCTACTACCACCTGGGCATCCCACCGTCGGGTGCGCTGGATCAGTACTCGTTGCGCGCCGCGAACCTGCTCGTCGGCAACCCGGCGGGCGCCGCGGTGCTCGAGGCCGTCTACATGGGCCCGGAGCTGGCGTTCGCCGCCGACGCGGTGGTCGCGGTCACTGGCGCGGCGATGGTCCCGAAGGTCAACGGGGCGGAGCAGCCGATTTGGGAGTCGTTCCCGGTGTCCGCGGGCGACGTGCTGAGCTTCGCCTACCTCACCGCGGGCGCCAGGGCGTACATCGCGGTCTCCGGCGGGATCGACGTGCCCGAGGTGCTGGGCAGCCGCTCGACCTACGCCCTCGGCGCCCTCGGCGGATTCTCCGGCAGGCCGCTCGCGGCCGGGGACCGGCTGCCGGTCGGGGCGGCGCCCCCGGCGTCGCCCGGCCGCAGCGTGCCCGCCGACCTGCGCCCGAACCTGGCGAAGGACGTCGAGGTGCGGGTCGTGATGGGGCTCTACGACCACCGCCTGACCGCCGCGGGCCGCGCGACCTTCCTCGACACCACGTGGGACCTCACCCCCGTGGCCGACCGCATCGGGTTCCGCTACGCCGGGCCGGAGCTGGAGACGGTGCCGCGCGAGCCCCCGTTCGGGGCGGGCCAGGACCCGTCGAACATCGTGGACGCCCCGTACCCGATCGGCTCCATCCAGGTTCCCGGCAGCGTCGAGCCGATCATCCTGCACCGCGACGCCGTCTCCGGCGGCGGCTACATGATGATCGCCACCGTGCTGTCGGGTGATCTCGACGTGGTGGCGCAGTCGGCCCCGAAGACCCGCACCCGGTTCGTGGAGGTGGACCTGGACGGCGCACTGGCGGCCCGCGCCGACCACCGCAAGCGCACCCGGCGGCTCGCGGAGGCGCTCGCCGGCTGACGATCGGCAGGATCGCTTCGCCCTCGGCGAAAAGCACGGTCGTGGCCGCCGTGGAGCCGGTTACGGTGGCGAGCCGTCGACCGAGGGGCAGCATGGAAACGATCACCGGTACCGCGGCCGGAGTGCCGTTCACGGCGCTCCCGCCAGCGGGAGCCGAGGGGCCCGCACCGTTGGTCGTGACGTGGCACATGCTGGACGCGCCACGCACGGACGCGGCGTTCGCGGCCGCCCTGCCCATGGCCGGGGTGCCGGCCTGGCGGGTGCACCTGGGCATGCCGATGTGCGGCGCGCGGATGGTCGACGGGCGCCCGACGCCGTCGTCGCGCTCGCCCGCGAGGACGCGTTGCTGGCTTTCCTCGCGCCGTTCACCCGGCAGGCCGCCGCCGAGTTCCCGGCCGCGCTCGCCGCGCTGCGCGAGCAGCTGCCGGTCGACGACGGGCCGATCGGTGTCCTCGGCGCCTCGCTCGGCGGAGCCGTGGCGCTGCAGGTGCTGACCGCGTCGGAGATCCCGATCAGGGCGGTCGCGCTGGTCAACCCGGCGGTGCGGATCCGGTCGGTCGTCGGGCTCGTCGACGGCCTCGCCGGGCACCCGTACCGCTGGACCGAACAGGCGCACCGGACCGCCGACGAGCTGGACTTCGTGGCCCGCGCCGCGGACCTCGCCGCCCCGCCGCCGCTGCTGCTCGTCAGCGGGGAGCGCGACCACCCGGACCTGCGCGCGGATGCGGCCGCGCTCGTCGACGTCCTGCGCGGGCGCCACGCGCACCCCGACGCGGTCGAGCTGGTCACCGTGCCGGACCTGGCGCACCCGCTGGCCGACGAACCGGGCCTGGAACCGGCCCCGCAGCTCCCCGTGGCCAGGGCGGTCGACGACATCGTGACGACGTGGTTCCACCGCCGGCTCACCGGCTGATTCCTTGACGCGGCACTAGCGTGTGCGCATGCCGCAGCTGCAGGGCGACACGGCGGCGCGGTGGACCACCCTCGTCGGGCGGCTGCGCGCGGACGCGACGCGCTCGTCACCGAGTTCGTCGGCCGGGTGCGGGCGATCGCGCCGTACGGGCGCGGGGTCGTGCCGCAGGAGATCCTGGAAGCCGACGCCCACCGCACCTTCGACTACCTGCTGCGCCGGATCGCCGGGCAGCCCGTCCCGGAGCGGCTGCTCGACATCGGGCCGTCGATCGGCCGGGACAGGGCGCGCCGGGGCGTCCCGCTGAACGACCTGCTCACGGCCGTGCGGCTGGACTTCCGCGTGCTCTGGGCCGGCCTGCGCGCGCGGGCCGAACCCGACGACGAGCCGCTGCTCGTGTCCCACGTCGAGGACGTGTGGGCGGCGGTCGAGGACTACACCACGCAGATCCAGGTGAGCTACCGGGCCGAGGCGGCGCTGCTCGCGCGGGAGCGGCAGGGCGAGCGCACGATGCTCGTTGCCGCGCTGCTGGCAGGCCAGGATCCCGACCCCGACGACGTGGAGCGGGTCGCCGTGGCGCTCGACGTGGACGTCGACGCCGACTTCCTCGTCGCGGCGGCGGCGGCCACGGCCGGGCCCGCGCTGCGGCGGGCGGCCGACCGGCTCGCGCCGACGGCCGGATGGTGCACCTGCAGTCCACCGGGCGGCACGTCGTGCTGATCGCGCGCTGGGAGGGCGCGCCGGCGCCCCGGTGCGGGCTGCGCTCGCCGGGGTGGCGTGCGGGGTGGCACCGCTCGCGCACGGCCTGGCCAACGTGCCGCGCGGTGCCCGGATCGCCGGGGAGATCGTCGACGTGGGGGCCGGTGCGGACGGTCCGCGCGAGCTGTCGGACGCCTGGCTCCCCCTCGCCGCCGCTCGGCTGTCCGACACGGCGGCCGACCTCGTTGCCGTGGAGCTCGCCGGGCTCGTCGACGTGCCCGCGAGGGAACGGGAGCGGCTGCTCGCGGTGGTGCGCGCCTACACCGCCACCGGGTCCGTGGCGGACGTCGCCGCGCGGCTGTACTGCCACCGCAACACCGTGCTGAACCGTCTGCGCCGGTTCACCGAGCTCACCGGCCGCGACGTCACGGTGCCTGCCGACGCCGCCGTGGTGCTCCTCGCCCTGGAGTGCCTCCGCTGAGCTGTGCCACCCTTGCGGCATGGATCCCGAGAACCGATCCGACGAGGACGACTCCGGTGTCCTCGAGCCGGAGGACACCCTGGACGACCGCGGTGTGGCCGACGTGCTCGACGAAGGCTGGTCGCCGGCGGAGAAGCCGTGGGCGAGCGCCGGGTGGGGCACCACCGCCCGTGAGGCGGCCGACGGCGAGTCGCTCGACGGGCGGCTGGCCCGTGAGCTCCCCGACCGCGACGACCGCCGGGGAGACGATCTCGGCGACACGTCCGACACCGACGGTGAGCTGCTCGACGACGAGGTCGGCGACGTGCGCGCCGGCCGCCTGGTCGCCTCGGACGGCACGTTCGACGACGACGCCGAGCTGTACGCGCTCGACGCCGGGATCGACGGTGGCGCGGCGTCGGCGGAGGAGGCCGCGGTGCACGTCGTGTCCGAGGAGCGCAGGCTCGAGGCTGATCACGCGGCGCGGGACGCGTACCGTCACCGCCATGAGCGACGCGACCGACACCGCCTTCTGGCACCCGTTCGCCGCGATGGGCGCTGTGCGCCACGGCGAGTTCGTGATCACCCGCGGCGAGGACGTCTGGCTGTGGGACGACGCCGGGCAGCGCTACCTGGACGCCACCGCGAGCCTGTGGTGCGTCAACGTCGGCCACGGGCGGGCGGAGATCGCCGACGCCGTGGCCGCGCAGATGCGCGAGCTGGCCACCTACCAGACGTTCGGCGACGTGGCGAACCGCCCGGCGCTGGAGCTCACCCGCAGGCTCGCCGACCTGGCCCCGGTGCCAGGCGCGAAGATCTTCCTGGTCAACGGTGGTGGTGAGGCCATCGACACCGCGGCGAAGATCAGCCGTGAGTACTTCGCCCGCACCGGGCAGCCCGAGCGCACGGTGCTGATCAGCCGCCGCAACGCCTACCACGGCACCCACGGCTTCGGCACCGCGCTCGCCGGCATCCCGGCCAACCGGCTCGCCGCGCCGTTCGTGCCCGACGTCGTGCAGGTGGAGTGGAACGACCCGGACGCGCTGGACGCCGAGATCGAGCGGATCGGGCCGGAGCGCGTCGCGGCGTTCTTCGTGGAGCCGGTGATCGGTGCCGGAGGCGTGCTGCCCCCGCCGCCCGGCTACGTCGAGCGGGTGCGCGAGGTCTGCACGAAGCACGGCGTGCTGCTCGTCATCGACAGCGTGATCTGCGGTTTCGGCAGGCTCGGCGACTGGTTCGGCGTCGACCGGTTCGGGATCGAGCCCGACCTCGTCACGTTCGCCAAGGGCGTCACCAGCGGCTACGTGCAGCTCGGCGGCGTCGTGGCGCACGAGCGGGTGGCCGAGCCGTTCTTCGCCGACGGCGCGGCACCGTTCCGGCACGGCGCCACCTACTCCGGCCACCCGACGGCCTGCGCCGCCGCCCTCGCGAACCTCGACATCATGGAGAACGACGAGCTGCTCAAGCGGGCCGACGGGCTCGAGCTGCCGCTGCACGAGGCGGTGCTCTCCCTCACCGACCACCCGCTCGTCGCCGAGGCCCGCGGCGGCACCGGCGTGCTCGCCGCGATCGAGCTCGACCCGGAACGGCTGGCGGCCGACCCCGGTCTGCCCGCCACCGTGGCCCGCCACGCCCGCGACCGCGGTGTCCTCGTGCGGCCGATGGTGTCGTCGGTGGCGGTGTCGCCGCCGCTCACGCTGGCCGACGAGCACCTCGACCTGCTGACGGACGGGCTGCGGGCCGGTCTGGACGGCGCGGCCGGGTAGGCCGGTGGCCGTTGCCCTGGCGCGCGGGTTTTCACCCGATCCGGGGCGCTACGGCGAATGGTCCTGCCGCGCGCGGATGAATGGCGGAACGGGCGGTGTCGACGCGCCTCGACCGTGGTGACCGCGCGTAGCGGAGGAGGGACGAACGGCGCGTCGCGCCTGCACAACCTGTGACCGATCTCACTGGGCTGGGCGCCGTGACGCGCGTGACCGCGCCCTCCTCGTGATCCGCTCGTTGTACAGACACGGCAAGAACGTGATCTGGGGACGGGAGCGTGCGATGGCCGGTGAGGCGGTGAGTGGGCGCTACGGCGCAGCGCGGCATGCCGTGGCCGACGAGGGGGGATCGCGGCGGCACCCCGCCTCCGACGACCGGTCGCTCGTCGACCGGCTGTTGGAGGGGAGCGGCGAGGACCAACCCTTCGACTGGGGATGGGGCGACCTGCCGCAGGCGGCAGGGAACCGCTGCACGACATCCCGGAGCTCTGGGGCCCGGACGAGCGGGCCGCCCGGGACGCGGACGAGCCGGAGGAGGGGTTCCCGACCCCCCGCCTCCACGACGAGAGCTCCCGCCCCGCCGATCGCGGCGCGGACGACCGCGACTGGTCCGACCGCGACCGCGACGACCTGGGCAGCGACGACTGGGGCAGCCCCGCACCCGACCTCGATCGCGAACGGCCGCCGGACGACCAGCGGTTCGACGGTAGCGAGTTCGCGGACGACCCGCTCGACGCCCTCGCCGCAGGACGGGTCCCCGCCGACCCCGGCCCGCTCGGCGACGATGCCGCAGATCACGACGTCCCGCAGCCGGATCCGATGCACGATGGCCGGATGGACGGTGAGCACGACGCGAGGAGCGCAACCGGTCCGATCGGTCTCCTCTGGCACCCCCGCTCCCGGACCGCTCCCCGGACAACGCCGGCCGCGACCTGCTGGACCAGAACCCGCCGGAGCGGTCGTGGGCGGATCGGGACGGGCCGGAGCAGCGGGGGCCCGGTGTGCCCGCGGACCGCGGGGCGAGCCCGTCACCGCGCGGCCGGTTCGAGCACGGGCCGCAAGGCCCCGGCGCAGACGACCGCGACCAGCCCGCCCCGGAGCAGGCGGAGCGCAAGCTCGACTCGGACCCCCGGCTGCGTCGCTGGGCCAACCTCGGCCGGCCGAGCGGTCCGCCCAGCGAGCGCACCGATCGCCCGACCCCGTTCGCCGACGAGAACTCGCAGGCGGAGCCGGTCGGCTCCAACGTGTTCGATTCCGAGCAGCCCGGCTCGAACGGGGCCCCGAGCCCGTTCGGTGCCGAGTGGGGTGGCCCGGATTCGGGTCGCGCGGATCGGGGTGGACCGGAGCAGCCCGGTCCGAACGGGACGCCGAGCCCGTTCGGTGCCGAGTGGGGTGGCCCGGATTCGGGTCGCGCGGATCGGGGCGGGCCGGGAGCCAGCCCGGCGTCGAACGGGACGCCGCGCTCCGTTCGGCCCGGACCCCGTCGGTCCGGACGTGGTCGGCGCGGACCGGGTCCGCCCGTACGCGGGGCCGTCGACTCGCGTGGCCCGACTTCAGGGCCCACCGGCGGCCCAACCCGATCGGCGCGGAGCCGGTCGGTGCGG
>MKJV01000127.1 GCA_001942185.1 Pseudonocardia sp. CNS-004 | reverse complement strand
CCGCGCGCCGGTCCCGCCGCGCCGGTCCCGCCGCGCCGTCCCGCCCTGGCCTTGCGCTGGCCGCCGCCCCGCTGCTCGGCCCGCGGCCCGCCGCGGCCCTGCCGCGCGGCCCCGCCTGCCTCGTCGTCGAGCCGGAGGGTGAGCGAGATGCGCTTGCGCGCCTCGTCGACCTCCAGGACCTTGACGCGGACGACGTCGCCGGACTTCACGACGTCGCGCGGGTCGGACACGAACTGGTCGGACATCGCGGAGACGTGCACGAGGCCGTCCTGGTGCACGCCGACGTCGACGAACGCACCGAATGCGGCCACGTTCGTGACGACGCCCTCCAGGAGCATCCCCGGCCTGAGGTCGGCGATCTTGTGGACGCCCTCGGCGAAGGTGGCGGTGCGGAACGCCGGGCGCGGGTCGCGGCCCGGCTTCTCCAGCTCGGAGAGGATGTCGCTGACGGTGGGCAGCCCGAACTGCGCGTCGACGAAGTCCTGCGGCTTCAGCGACTTGATCTTCTGGCTGTTGCCGATCAGCGCGGCGATGTCGGTCTTCGCGCGCTCCAGGATCCGGTGCACCACCGGATAGGACTCGGGGTGCACGCCGGAGACGTCGAGCGGGTTCTCGCCGTCGCGGATGCGCAGGAAGCCCGCGCACTGCTCGAAGGCCTTCGGGCCGAGCCGCGGGACGTCGGCGAGTGCGGTGCGGGTGCGGAACGGGCCGTTCGTGTCGCGGTGCTGCACGATCTGCGCGGCGAGGCCCTCGGTGATGCCGGAGACCCGGCGCAGCAGCGGCACCGACGCGGTGTTGACGTCGACGCCCACGCCGTTCACGCAGTCCTCGACCACAGCGTCGAGCGAGCGGGACAGCGACGACTCGGGCAGGTCGTGCTGGTACTGCCCCACACCGATCGACTTCGGGTCGATCTTCACCAGCTCGGCGAGCGGGTCCTGCAGCCGCCGCGCGATCGAGACGGCGCCGCGCAGCGACACGTCCAGGTCGGGCAGCTCCGCCGACGCGAAGGCCGACGCCGAGTACACCGACGCGCCCGCCTCGCTGACCATGACCTTGGTGAGCTTCAACGCCGGGTTCTGCGCCACCAGCTCGCCCGCCAGCTTGTCGGTCTCGCGCGACGCGGTGCCGTTGCCGATGGCGATGAGGTCGACCTCGTGCGCCGTCGCCAGCTTCGACAGCTTCGCGAGCGCGCCGTTCCAGTCGTTGCGCGGCGCGTGCGGGTAGATCGTGTCGGTGGCCACGACCTTGCCGGTGGCGTCGACGACCGCGACCTTGACGCCGGTGCGCAGGCCCGGGTCGAGGCCCATCGTGGAGCGGCTGCCCGCGGGCGCGGCCAGCAGCAGGTCGCGCAGGTTGGCCGCGAAGACACCGATCGCGCCCTCCTCGGCCACCGTGCGCAGCCGCACCCGGATGTCGATCGACAGGTGCAGCAGGATCCGGGTGCGCCACGCCCAGCGGACGGCGTCGGACAGCCACTTGTCCGCGGGCCTGCCCTCGTCGGCGATCGAGAACGCCGCGGCGATCGTGCGTTCGTAGTCGGTGACGACGCCCGGCTCGACGGGCTCGGCCTCCGGTTCGAGGGCGACGTCGAGCACCTCCTCCTTCTCCCCGCGGAAGGCCGCGAGGATCCGGTGCGAGGGCAGCTTCGTGAACGGCTCGGAGAAGTCGAAGTAGTCGGCGAACTTGGCGCCTTCCGTCTCCTTGCCCTCCCGCACCTTGGTGACGAGCCTGCCGCGGGTCCACATCCGCTCGCGCAGCCCGCCGATGAGGTCGGCGTCCTCGGCGAAGCGCTCGACGAGGATGGCGCGGGCGCCCTCCAGCGCGGCGGCGGCGTCGGCGACCTGCTCGTTCCGGTAGCCCTCCGCGAGCGTGTTCGGGTCCTGCGTCGGGTCGGACAGCAGCGTGTCGGCGAGCGGCTCGAGGCCGTTCTCCCGCGCGACCATCGCCTTGGTGCGGCGCTTCGGCTTGTACGGGAGGTAGATGTCCTCGAGCCGCGCCTTCGACTCCGCGGCCATGATCCGGGCCTCGAGGGCCTCGTCGAGCTTGCCCTGCTTGCGGATCTCGTCCAGGACGACCGTGCGCCGTTCCTCCAGCTCGCGCAGGTACCGCAGGCGCTCCTCCAGGGTGCGCAGCTGCGCGTCGTCGAGCGCCCCGGTGGCCTCCTTGCGGTACCGGGCGATGAACGGCACGGTGGAGCCGCCGTCCAGCAGGTCGACCGCGGACGCACCTGGTGCGGGCGCACGCCGAGCTCGTCGGCGATGCGGTTCGGGATCGACTGGGGTCCGGTCGGCCTGGGCGGGGACTGCTGCGGGGTCGGGAGCGACGTGCTGGTCACCCCCACATCGTCCCGGTAGCCCCGCAGCCCGTCGACGAGGGGTCCCGTCGGGCCGTCAGCCCTTCCGGCCGGTCGTCGCGGGCGTGAGCTCCCGCTCGATCAGCTCCACCGCGCCCGACGTGCCGCCCGCCTCGCGCAGCTCCCGGCGGATCGCCGCGCGCGTGCGGCGACCTCGGGCGACCCGGTGAGCTCCAGCAGCGCGGCGCGGAGTTCGGCGGCGGTGACGGTGTCGGAGTCGACCCGCCGGGCCACCCCGGCGGCCACCAGGCGTCGGCGTTCCCGAACTGGTCGACGGCCTGCGGCGCGGCGATCATCGGGGTGCCGGTCCACAGCCCCTCCGACGAGCCGCCCATCCCGGCATGGGTCAGGAACGCGTCGGCCTGCTCCAGGATCGCCAGCTGCGGCACCCACGGGTGCAGCTCGACCGACGACGGGACGTCGCCGAGCACGGCCTGGTCGACGTGCTTGCCGATCTGCAGGACCACGTGCCAACCGGGCAGGTCACCGAACGCGGCGATGCACCGGCGGTAGAAGTCCGGCTGATCGGTGAACGCGGACCCGAGCGAGACCAGCAGGACCTTATCCGCGTCCGCGGGCCGCTGCCACTCCCCCTGCGCGGGGCGCGGCGCGAGGCACGGCCCGACGAACGTGAACCGCGGGCCGACCCGGTCGGCGTTCGGCTGCAGGGCCCGCGGGATCAGCACCAGCCCGCGCTCGGGCCGCCCCATCCACGTCTCGTCGGCGGGCATCCCGTTCTCCGTGAGCCAGTCGAGCAGCGTGCGGTAGTAGTCCGCGCCGCGCGGGTCGGCCTTCCACTCGTCGGTCATCGCCCGCATGTCGTCCTCGTAGCCCTCCCAGGCCACGTAGGTGGGTGACAGCTGGATGGAGGGGATGCCCCACTGCGTGGCGAGGATCCAGGCCGGGCCGCCCGCGATGTCGTAGAGGAACAGGTCGGGCCGGTCGCGGGAGTAGGCGGCCCGCAGCTGCGGGAGCATCGCGATCGCGTCGTCGAGGAAGAGCCGCAGCGCCTCGATCGCGTCGCCGTCCCACGCGTTGTCCTCGCGGTGGAACGGCAGCGTCGACTCGTACGGCACCAGCTCGGCCCCGGCCTCCCCCACGGTGTCCGCCCACGCCGGGTCGTTCGCGTACGTCACGCGGTGCCCGCGGGCCACCAGCTCCCGGATGATCTCCAGGCTCGGGTTCACGTGCCCGGGTGCCGGAATGCTGACCATGGCGATGTGCGCCATCGGACCCCTTTCGATCAGAACGAGACGGTTCGTCTCGCGATGACCAGCATGCACGGACCCGCACTCCCAGTCAAGACGATGCGTCTCGTCTCGTTTCGCCCTATGCTCGGCCCGTGCCCCCTGACGCCTCCCGCCGCAGCGAGCGGTCCCGCCGCGCGATCCTCACCGCGGCGACCGACCTCGTGCACGAGGTCGGCTACCGCAAGCTGACGATCGAGGCGATCGCCGCACGGGCGGGCGTCGGGAAGCAGACGATCTACCGGTGGTGGCCGTCGAAGGGCGCGGTCGTCCTCGACGGGTTCCTCGCGGCGGTCAACGAGAACCCGGACGACCTCTCGCTCCCCGACACCGGCGACGTCGCCGCCGACATCCGTGGCGTCGTGCGCGCGATCGTCGCCGAGCTGGCCGACCCGACGCTCTCGGGCACCACCCGCGCACTGATGACCGAGATGCAGGACGACCCGGAATTCGCCGACATGGTCCGCGAACGGCTGCTCGGGCCGCAGCTGGAGGCCATCGCCGACCGGCTGCGCACCGCCCGGCAGGCCGGGCACCTGCGCGCCGACCTCGACCTGCCCGTGGCCGTCGAGCTGCTCGTGGGGCCGCTCTACCACCGGTGGCTGCTGCGCACGGCCCCGCTCACCGAGGCCTATGCCGACACCGTCACCGACCTGGCCCTGCGCGCGATGTCCCGCTGAACCAGAGGCGTCAGGGCCGGTCTGCGTACCCCTCGCGCACCTGATGTGAAGATCATTTCGAGAAGCGCACCAGGCCGTCGCGAGAACGGCGAGGTGCCGCTCGAATCGATCACCTGTGCCGAACCGGGCAGGGTTCAGCCCTGAGGCTCGATCGCGGCGCTCCTCGCACATGGCAACCCGGTCGAACCGGGGTGATCACCAAATGGGCGCGAAACCCGACGGAATCCGACGGTTTTCGCGCCGGAACGCTGATCGTGGACCGGGTCGTCGAGCGGCTACCGGGTCCGCGTCACCACGGCCACGCACTCGAAGTGGTGCGTCATCGGGAAGGCGTCGAACGCGCGAAGCCCGTCCAGCCGGTACCCGCGCTCGGCGAACAGCGCCACGTCCCGCGCGAGCGCCGCCGGGTCGCAGGCCACGTGCACCACCCGGTCGGGGGCACGCGCGCAGAGCGCCTCGACGAGCTCCCGGCCCAGCCCTCGCCGTGGCGGATCGGCCACCACGACGTCCGGGCTCCCCTCCAGGCCGGGCAGCACCCGCTCGACCCGGCCGGTGCGCCACCCCACCTGCGGGAGGTCGGCCAGGGCGGCCCGCCCGTCGGTGACGGCCTGCGCCGACGACTCGACCACGACGACCTCCCCGGCCGGGCCCACCTGCCCCGCGAGCACCGCCGCGAAGAGACCGACCCCGCCGTAGAGGTCCCACGCGCTGCCACCGGCGGGCGCGTCCGCCCACTCACCGACCACCGACGCGAGCACGTCCGGCAGTGCCGGGTGGACCTGCCAGAACACGCCGGGCGACAGCAGCCACTCCCGGCCTGCTGCGCGCTGCACGGACGGGCCGCCCACGTGCCTGCGCCGTCGGCGTCGACGACGACCTCGACCTCCGTGCCCGGGGCGAACCGGCGCCCGAGCACCGGCGGCAGGGCTCCCGGTGGGGCGATCGGGCAGTCGGCGATCGGCAGGACGTCGTGGCTGCGGTGCGCGCGCAGGCCCGGGGTGCCGTGCTCGTCGACGGCCAGCCGCACCCGGTGCCGCCAGCCGAGTGCGCCACCGGGCAGCTCCTCGACCTCGACGGCCCGCTCGATCCCGGCGAGCCTGCGGAGCTGCTCGGCGAGCACCGCCGCCTTCAGCTCGCGCTGCAGCGCCGGGTCGGCGTGCTGGAAGTCGCATCCGCCGCACCCGCCGGCCCGCGCCCACACGCACGGCGCAGGCACCCGGCCCGGCGCGGCCTCCCGCACCGCGACGGCGTCGGCGCGGCAGAACCCGCCACCGCCGTCCTCGACGACCACCGCGAGCACCCGCTCCCCCGGCAACGCGTGCCGGACGAACACGACCCGGCCCTCGTGGCGGGCCACGCAGTGCCCGCCGTGTGCGACCGGGCCCACGTCGAGCTCCAGCACCCGGTCGGTCCAGGCCGTATCGCCGGTGTTCCTCCGGTGCTCGGTCGCTCGTTGCTCGCCCCCTGCGCGCCGCCCCCGCAGAACGGGGCCGGCCCGCTCGCCGTCACTCATGCCGCCGCCGCCCCGCCGCCACCTTGGGCGCCGCGGCGCCGCCGTCGTCGCGGACCACCGGCTCGTACCCGCGCCGCGACGAGCCGGGGGCGGTCTCCGGACGCCGTGCGACCATCCGCTCGGAGGAGCGCAGCTGCCACGGCACGCTCGTGACCATCACACCCGGTTGGAACAGCAGCCTGCCCTTGAGCCGCAGCGCGCTCTGGTTGTGCAGGATCTGCTCCCACCAGTGGCCCACGACGTACTCGGGGATGAACACGGTGACGACGTCGCGCGGGTTGTTGCTGCGGATCCGCTTGACATAGTCCAGGACCGGCTTGGTGATCTCGCGGTACGGCGACTCCACGACCTTGAGCGGCACCGGCAGCTTGCGCTTGTCCCACTCGCGCATGAGGCGCTTGGTGTCGGCGTCGTCGACGTTGACGGTGACGGCCTCGAGGCGGTCCGGACGGGTGGCCCTGGCGTAGGCGAGGGCCCGCAGGGTGGGCTTGTGCAGCGTGGAGACCAGCACGATCGCGTGGTTGCGCGAGGGCAGCACGGCGTCGGTCTCCCCCGCCACGAGCTCGACGGCCACCCGGTCGTAGTGGCGCCGGATCGCCTCCATCATCACGTAGAACACGACCATCGCGGCGATCGCGATCCAGGCGCCGCGGGTGAACTTGGTGATGAGCACGACGACTAGCACGACGCCCGTCATCGCCGCCCCGAACCCGTTGATCATCCGCGAGCGCATCATCCGGCTCCGGGCGGCGGCGTCGGTCTCGGTGGCGAGCAACCGGTTCCAGTGGCGCAGCATGCCGGCCTGACTGAGCGTGAACGAGGTGAACACGCCCACGGTGTAGAGCGCGATGAGGCGGGTGACCTCGGCCTGGAACCCGACGACCAGCACGATCGCCACGGCCGCGAGCACGAGGATTCCGTTGGAGAACGCGAGCCGGTCGCCGCGGGTGTGCAGCTGCCGGGGCAGGTAGCGGTCCTGCGACAGGATCGACCCGAGCACCGGGAAGCCGTTGTAGGCGGTGTTGGCGGCCAGCACGAGGATCAGCGCCGTGAACACCACTACGAAGAAGAACCCCGGCGGGAAGTCGTCGAACACCGCTTCCGCCAGCTGGGCGACCAACGTCTCCTGCACGTAGCCCGGTGGGGCGCCGACGATCTGCTCCCTGGGATTCGCCGCGATCTTCGCGCCGGTGAGCTGCGCCAGCGCGATGAGTCCGGAGAACATCAGCACCGAGACCGTGCCGAGCAGCAGCAGCGTCGTGGCCGCGTTGCGCGACTTCGGCTTGCGGAACGCCGGCACCCCGTTGCTGATCGCCTCGACGCCGGTGAGCGCGGCACATCCCTGGGTGAACGAGCGCAGCACGAGCATCGCCAGCGCGAGCCCGGTGAGCGCGTCGCCCTCCGCGAGCAGCTCGATGTCGGCGCTGGGTGCCCGCACGGCTTCGCCGAACACGAGGATCCTCGTGAGCCCCCAGATGATCATCGATCCGATGCCCACCATGAAGGCGTAGGTCGGGATCGCGAACGCCACACCCGACTCCCGCACCCCGCGCAGGTTCATCGCGGTGAGCAGCAGGATCGCCCCCACCGAGAACCCCACCCTGTTGTCACCGACGACCGGGATCAGCGCGCCGACGTTGGCCGCGGCCGCGGAGATCGAGACGGCCACGGTGAGCGTGTAGTCGACGAGCAGCGCGCTCGCGACGGTGAGGCCGGCCTTCCGCCCGAGGTTGACCGTGGCCACCTCGTAGTCGCCGCCACCCGACGGGTACGCGTGCACGTTCTGCCGGTAGCTCGTGACGACCGTGAGCAGCACGACCACGACCGCGAGCCCCACCCACGGCGAGAACGCGTACGCCGAGAGCCCCGCCACCGACAGCGTCAGGAAGATCTCCTCGGGCGCGTACGCGACCGAGGACATCGCGTCGGAGGCGAAGACCGGCAGCGCGATCCGCTTGGGGAGCAGGGTGTGGGCCAGACGGTCGCTGCGCTGCGGCCGCCCGACCAGTACGCGCTTCAGCGCGATGCCGAGCTTGGGCACGGGGAAAGCCTATGCGGTGGGATGCAGCGCCACGCGATAGCGTTCCGGCGATCCCAGGAGGGCAGTTCGGTGTACGTCGTGATCATGGGATGTGGGCGGGTCGGCGCGGCCTTGTGCGCCGGGCTCGACCGGCTCGGCCACGAGGTCGCGGTGATCGACCGCAGCCGGCAGGCGTTCCGCAGGCTGTCCCCCGATTTCCGGGGCAAGCAGATCGTCGGCGAGGGCTACCACCGCGAGGTGCTCGTCGAAGCCGGGGTCGAGCGGGCCCACGCGTTCGCCGCCGTGTCCAGCGGCGACAACTCCAACATCATCTCCGCGCGGGTGGCCCGCGAGACGTTCGGCGTCGAACGCGTCGTCGCCCGCATCTACGACGCCAAACGCGCCGCCGTCTACGAGCGGCTCGGCATCCCGACCGTCGCCACCGTCCCGTGGAGCACCGACCGGCTGATGCGGATGCTGCTGCCCGACGGCGTGGCGTCCGCGTGGCGCGAGCCCACCGGCACCGTCGCGATCCTGCCGCTGCCGGTGAACGAGGAATGGGTGGGCCACCCGATCAGCGAGCTCGAGGCCGTCGCGGGCTGCCGGGTGGCGTTCATCGTACGGTTCGGCACCGGGGTGCTCCCCGGCCCCGACACGGCGGTGCAGGCAGAGGACACCATCTACGTGGCGGCGGTGTCCGGCACGGTCAGCGATGTCACCGCAGCGGCCGCCGCGCCGCCGCAGGAGGCTGAACGATGCGCATCGCGATCGCCGGAGCCGGGGCCGTCGGCCGCTCCATCGCGCTGGAGCTGGTGGAGAGCAAGCACCAGGTGATGCTCATCGAGCGGGAGCTCGCCAACATCGAACCGGAGGCGGTGGAGCGCGCCGAGTGGGTGCACGCCGACGCCTGCGAGCTGGCCTCCCTCGAAGAGGCCGGGATGGAGAGCTGCGACGTCGTCATCGCCGCCACCGGCGACGACAAGGTCAACCTCGTGGTGTCGCTGCTCGCCAAGACGGAGTTCGCCGTCCGGCGCGTGGTGGCCCGCGTGAACGACCCGCGCAACGAGTGGCTGTTCAGCGACAACTGGGGCGTCGACGTCGCGGTGTCCACCCCTCGCCTGCTCGCCGCACTCGTGGAGG
The DNA here is from genome assembly GCA_001942185.1 of Pseudonocardia sp. CNS-004. GTDB lineage: Bacteria > Actinomycetota > Actinomycetes > Mycobacteriales > Pseudonocardiaceae > Pseudonocardia. The sequence continues at coordinate 34,432 of MKJV01000127.1, read as the reverse complement.
AGGCGGTGGCCGTCGGCGACCTCGTGCGGCTGCTGACGCTGCGCCAGGGCCAGGCCAACCTCGTGGAGGTCACCCTGCCCGAGGACACCCCGCTCGCGGGGAAGCCGGTGCGGTCGCTCCAGCTGCCGGTCGACTCCGCGCTCGTGGTGATCCTGCGCGGCGGCCGCGTGATCGTGCCGCAGGCCGACGACGGCCTCGAACCGGGCGACGAGCTGCTGTTCGTCGCCACCTCCGCCGTCGAGGAGGACATCCGCGACGCCCTGGGCGTCTGAGCGGGGCGGCTAGGGCCTGTCCTGTAGGCCCCGGGCCGGGGGCTTCGTGATCGAGATCGTCCCTGGCAAGCGCCGGCACGAGCCGTTGTACTGGACGTACCCGGTCGTGCCGGCAACGCCGCAGGGGCGATCTCGGCGCGAAGAGCGTGGTCCTGGGCTTACAGGACAGGCCCTAGGCCCGGACGCCGACCTGCCCGACCGCCCCGCGCAGGCCGACACACCCCACGCACCCGACGCAGCCCACGCAGTCGACGCAGCCCACGCAGGCCACGCACCGGCGGCAGCCACGCAGCCCAGGCACGCGATGCACGCCACCAGGGCCACGCTGAGCAGGCTCAACACGGACGCGAGGATCCCGACGCTGCCGGCGGTGGCCACACTGCCGGCCACCCCGGCACTCCCGGACGTCGCCACGCTCCCGGCCACTGCGACGCTCCCGGCCGTGGCGACGCTCCCGGCCACGGCGGCGCTGCCCCCGGTGGCCACACTCCCGGCCACGGCCACGCTGCTGTCGGTCGCGATGCTCCCGGCCACCGAGCGTTCCTGCTCGCTCACCGCCGTCTCGCCCGCACGCTCGCCCATCCCACGCCTCCCCGGATCGTCCGGGCGCACGCTACCCGGGGATGATCCGCCGCTTGCGCAGGTCGTCGAAGAGACCGAGCAGCATGGCCTCGGTGTCGACGTAGCGGTGGAAGCCGAACCGGCGCGACTTCGAGGTGTCGGCGAACATGTCGTAGTCCCAGGAGAGGACGAAGTCGCCGAACGCCCACGAGGACACGTCCGAGTACGGGGTCGGGGGCGAGGCCGTGCCGGGCGACCATCGCGTCCCAGACCGGCTCCTTGTCCGCCATCACGTCCTGCAGCGACATCGGGAGTGCCGGTGCGAGCTCCAGCCCGAACGCGTCGGCGACGACCGGCCACATCCGATTCCAACGGAACACGTCCCCGTTGGCGATGTTGAACGCCTCGTTCGCGCAGCGCGGGTCGGTGGCCGCCCACACCGTGGCCTCGGCGAGCAGGCCGGCGTCGGTCAGCTCCAGCAGCGCGTCATAGGCACCCGGCCTGCCCGGGAACCGCAACGGCACGCCCAGCTCCTTGCTGATCGACGCGTACACCGCGAGCACCACTCCGAGGTTCATCGGGTTGCCGAGGCCGAACCCCGCCACCACCGACGGCCGGATCGCCGACCACGTCCACCCCGCGGCGGCCGCACGTTCCTCGACGAGCTGCTGCTGGTCGACGTTGAACTCCGGCGGCATGTGCGGCGGGTCGCTCTCCTTCGCCGGCGTGGAGAACGGGCCGAGGTGCGCGCCGTAGACCTTGTAGCCCTGCATGAGGCTGACGTGCTGCAGCTCGGGGAGATCGGCGTCGAGGACGGTGCGCAACATCGTGACGTTCGGCTCCACCAGCTCCGACCACCCCGGACGGTCCTGGTACGCGGCGTAGAACACGTGCGTGATGCCCGGGTGGGCACGCAGGGCGTCCCGCACGGAGGCGGGATCGAACAGGTCGGCGGCCACGTGGCGCACCGGGCCGTCGGCGGGTCCGCCGCGGCGCGACAGGCCGACGACGTCCCAACCGGGCAGGCCTGCGAGGTGCTCGGCGAGCGTGCCGCCGATGACGCCGCGGGCGCGACGACGAGTGCGGTCCTGGTCGTGGTCATGAAAGCTCCTTCACACGTTCACGGGGGTACGACGGCGGTCGAGGACGAGCGAGACGACGGCGACGACGAGGCCGGCCGCAGCCATCGCCGCCCCCACCCCGTTCACCGCCGGGAAGCCGAGACCCGCACCGATCACCAGGCCGCCGAGCCACGCTCCCGCGGCGTTGCCGAGGTTGAAGACGCCGATGTTGACCGCGGACGCGAGCGTGCCCGCCGGTGCCCGCGCGTCCAGCACCCGCGTCTGGCAGGCCGGGGAACGGTCGCGAACGCGGCGACGCCCAGCAGGAAGAGGGTGATCGCCGGGGGGATCGCGACCGGACGGTCACCGTGAACACCGCCAGCACGACGGCGAGGGCGGCGATCGTCGTGACGATCGTCGGCATGAGGGCGCGGTCGGCGGCGCGGGCACCGAGCAGGTTGCCGACGACCAGCCCGGCACCGAACAGGAGCACCAACCAGGTGAGGGAGCTCGCCGGGAAGCCCGCGACGTCCACCATGAGCGGCGCCACGTAGGTGAACGACGCGAACACCCCGCCGAAGCCGAGCGCGGTCATCCCCAGTGCCAGCCACACCTGGGGACGGCGGAACGCCGCCAACTCCGCCCGCAGGTCCGCGGCCGGGTCGGCGGGCCGGTCGGGCACGAGCGCCAGGACGCCGATCGCACCGATCACCCCCAGCGCGGCGACCACCCAGAACGTGGTGCGCCAGCCGAGGGCCTGCCCGACGAGCGTGCCGAGCGGCACGCCGAGGACGTTCGACAGCGTCAGCCCGGTGAACATCATCGCGATCGCGGCGGCCCGGCGGGCGGGGGCCACGAGCCCGGCGGCGACCACCGAGCCGACGCCGAAGAACGCACCGTGGCACAGCGAGGCGACGATCCGGCTGACCATCATCGTCGCGTAGTCGGGGGCGAGCGCCGACCCGATGTTGCCGACCACGAACAGCCCGAGCAGGGCGAGCAGCACGGGCTTGCGACGCAGCCGGGTCGCCGCGCCGGTCAGCAGCGGGGCGCCGACGAACACGCCCAGCGCGTACCCGGAGATCAGCAGGCCTGCGGCGGGGATGTCGACGCCGAAGTCCGCGGCGATGTCGGGCAGCAGACCGGTGGGCACGAACTCGGTGGTGCCGATGGCGAAGGCGCTGATGGCGAGGGCCAGCAGGGCGAGCGGCATGAGAGGACTTCCTCCATTTGTGGTCGAACGCGGGTAACACGCGTCCACAACAGTTGCACACGCTGTCTATTGCGGCAAGCAGGTATGGTGGTGCGCACAGGAGGAGGTGGCTGATGCCGATCGCCGACGACGCCGTCGAAGTACGCGCGCAGGGCTGGCGCACCCTCGCCGCGCTGCACGGCCGGCTGGAGGACGCCCTCGAGAAGGCGCTGCAGGCCGACTTCGACCTGTCGGTCGTCGAGTACACGGTGCTCGACACCCTCGCCCGCCAGGACGGCTGGCACATGCGGATGCAGCAGCTCGCGCGCGCCGCGGCGCTCTCCCACAGCGCCACCACCCGGCTCGTCACCCGGCTGGAGAACCGCGGGCTGCTCGCGCGCTTCCTGTGCCCCGACGACCGCCGCGGGATCTACAGCCAGATCACCGACCAGGGCCGGGACCTGCTCGAACGCGCCCGCCCCGTGCACGACGCCACGCTCAAGGAGTCGCTCGACGCCGCCGCGGCCCTGCCCGAGCTCGGCAGGCTCGTCGACGCGCTGCACGGAGCCGCAAGCCAGGAGAAGCCAGGGCGGGCCGCGGGCTCGTAGCGTGACCCCATGGTCAACGTGCGATACATCGTCGACGACGTGGACGCGGCCGTCGACTTCTACACCACCCACATCGGGTTCGAGCTGCGGATGCGCCCGGCGCCCGGCTTCGCCATGCTCGCGCGCGATTCGCTCACGCTCCTGCTGAACGCACCGGGCGCCGGCGGGGCCGGGCAGACGCTGCCGGACGGGAGCGCGCCCGCGCCGGGCGGGTGGAACAGGTTCCAGCTCGAGGTCGACGACCTCGACGCCACCGTGGACCGGCTCCGGGCGGCGGGCGCCACCTTCCGCAGCGACGTCATCACCGGCCGGGGCGGGCGGCAGGCCCTGCTGCAGGACCGGCCGGGAACCTGGTGGAGCTCTTCCAGCCCTAGCGAACTGATCGGTGCTCGTGGGCGTCGGGGATCGGGTGCCGGACCGGCCGGCAGCGCGACAGGCGCCGGATCGCCCTCAGCAGGGCACCCGAGCCCGTCTCGGACCGATCACGACCACATGATCGACCCGATGTGGGCCGCAGCGCCCTCGCTGCGGCGGGCGGCGTGATCTCGCAACGATCGAGCCGGCCGCCTCGCCGAGCGGCCGGGTGCTACCCGAACGTCGCCTTCCAGGCGCGGTAGCCGCCGTCGAGGTCGGTGGCGTTGCGCAGCCCGATGTCCTGGAGGGAGGCGGCGGCGAGGCTGGAGCTGTAGCCCTCCGAGCACACGACGATCCACGTGACGTCGTGGTCGGTGGCCTCGGGGATGCGGGCGTCGGAGGTGGGGTCGAGCCGCCACTCGAGGTGGTTGCGTTCGATCACCAGCGCGCCGGGCAGCTCGCCCTCGTCCGCGCGCTGCCAGCCCGGGCGGGTGTCGACGAGGAACGCGCCCCGGCGCACCAGCTCGGCGGCACGCTGCGGGTCCGGCCGGTCGAGCCGGGCGCGGGCCGCCGCGAGCAGGTCGTTCACGGTGGTCATCCCACTCCCTCCGATGATCCGGACTCCACCAGCACGCTGCGGTCCTGCGCAGCCGGGCACCCGGCTCCACCGCGTAGTACGACATCGCGGTCAGCGGCGGAGAATACGCGTGCACCGACACCGCGGGCGTCACCTCGGTGTTCCCGACGTCGTGGACGTGTCCCAGCGGGAAGCCGAGGCTGCGTCCCGCGCGCACCCGGCGCTCACGCAGGCCGTGCCCCACCCAGCGCTGCTCCACCAGGCTCCCGGACACGACGGTCAGCGCCCCCAGCGAGCCGGCGTGGTCGTGCAGTTCGGCCGTCTGCTCGGTGGCCCAGCTGATCAGCCAGACGTCCCAAAGCACTTCTGATGGATCAATGCCGCCAGGCGGAGATCCACCAGGGAAGGCGCTGTACTCGTCGCTGCGCAGCAGGCGGCACCAGCGCCGGTCCAGGTCGATCTGGACCTCGTGGCGACCGGCACGCACCTCGGCGGCGACGTCACGGGTGAGTGCGGTGAGATCGCCGAGCGCGATCGGCGTGGGGGCGTGCAGCAGCACGGGGGACTCCAGTGGTGAGCATCGAGCAGACGGGGAGGGTCAGCTCGGGCAACAGCACTGGTCGAAAGCGTCCGCACGACGAGAACCCCAGATCTCTCCGAGGAGGGCGGCGGGCGACATGCGCGTATAGGAGCACACCTGGCAGCCGGATCGCCAGTTGCTCCCACCGCCCGGGAACCGGCACCCGTAATGTCCGGGCAGGACGGAGATCCCATGGGCCAGGTGGAGGTCGTGCCCAGTGATCGTTCCGAGATTCGCCGGATCGTCCTCGGGAGGGCCGTCGGGCCGATCTCGGAGCGATCATGTGTGGGCGGCGAGCCAGTCGCGCAGGTCACCGAGCGGGGTGGCGCGCTCGGGCTCGTTGTAGATCTCGTGCCACAGGCCCTCGTACCAGTGGACCGTCAGGTCCGGGGAGCCGCAGGCGGCCTGCAGCCGCCGGAACCCGGACGGGTCCACGATCGCGTCCACCGCGCCGTGCTGCATGAGCACCGGGATCCGCAGGTCGCGGGCCCGCTCCGGAAGCACCTCGAACTGCCCGACCACGGCGCTGGACAGCCCGAGGGTCGGGCGGCCGTGGTGCACCAGCGGGTCTGCCCGGTACGCCGCGTACACGGCGGGGTCCTTGCTGATCTTCGACGGGTCGATGCCGGCCGGACGCAGCATCGGCGCGACCCGCCCGACGGCCCGGAGCACACCGACCGCGACCTTCGGCACCGTGCTGTTGGCGAGCGCCGGGGCGGAGAGGACGAGCCCGGCCAGGTCGGCCTGGTGGTCGAGCGCGTAGGCCAGCGCGATCTGGCCGCCCATGCTGTGCCCGAGCAGGAACACCGGGAGGCCCGGGTGGCGGGCGACGACCGCGCGGCGGAACACGTCGAAGTCGGCGAGCCAGTCGGCGTACCGGCGCAGGTGGGCCCGGCGGCCACCGGAGCGCCCGTGGCCGCGGTGGTCGACGCCGTACACCGCCCATCCCTCGGGGATCAGCGCGTCCACCACCGTGCCGTAGCGCCCGCTGTGCTCCCCGAGCCCGTGGCAGAGCAGCAGTACCCCACGCGGGTCGCCGGCCGGGAGCCAGCCCTGCCAGAACAGCTCCACGCCGCCGGTGCCCGGCAGCCTGCCCTCGATCCGCTGGTGCTCCACCGGGTTGCGTCAGCGCAGGCGGCTCATGGCGTCGTCGGCGCGGCCGGACTCCGCCACCGGGGTGGCGGGGCTGAGCTCGACGTCGTGCCGCACGTCGTCCTCCTCGGCCACCTCGAGCAACGAGGCCGCGGGCTCGCAGCCGGGCGCGGTCACCGACAGCCCGTACTCGCCCGCACCGATGTCGGTGATCCGGTACGCGCCGTCGGCGTCGGTGTCGACCGCATCCACGGCCTCCCCGTCCTGCACGAGCGTGACCCGGGCGCCGCGATCGGGCCGTCCTCGCCGCGGACGTTCCCGGAGACGGACGCCGAACGGGCGATGAGCACGTCGGTCTCGGTCGCCGCGTCGGCCACCGAGATCGCCACGCGCCCGGCTGGTGACCCGCAGCGGTCGAGACCAGGACGTACCCGCCCGGCGCAGGCGCGAGCACCTGGCCCCGCCCCTGATCGTCGGCGGCTCCGGCGGCCACATCGCCACCGCGGTCGTCGAGCAACGTGACGGTGGCACCGCCCACCACCGATCCGTCGCGGCGCACCACCCGGTACCGAACGGGCTGCGCGGCACCGGCACCGACGGGCGCCCCCGGCTCGTCGGCGTGCTCCATCGCGACCACCGGTGCGCTGTCCGGACGCTGCCCGGCGTCGGCGAACCCGAAGGTCCGCAGCAGGGCGAGGTCGGCAGCGGCCTGCTCGGCGGCCCGCTCGTCGGACGTCTGACGGTTGCGGCGCTCCGGCACGGCCGCGTCGCTCCGGTCGTCCGGGACCGGGTTCTGCTTCTCCGGGGTATCCGCCGGCCGTAGCCCGGCAGGCGCGGCCGTGGCCGCCCCCGCCGCGAGCGCGGCGCCACCCAGCGCCGCCGCGGCCGGCCCGACGGCTGCCGGCGGCCCCGACTCCGACGCGGCCGACTCGGCCGGCGGCGATCCGACCGGCTCCGGCGGGGCTGCCTCCCGAACAGCCGGCTCGACAGCACGCGACCCCACCTCCTCCGACGAAGAGGCCTCGACGACGGGCTCGGCCGCCGGCAACCCCACCGGCTCCGGCGAGACCGCCTCTCGAACACCCGACTCGACCGCAGGCGGTCCGACCGGCTGCGGCGAGTCCGTCTCCTGAGCGGCGGACTCGGCGGCCGCCACGGCACCGGGCTCGATCCAGACGGCGTCCCGGTTGACCACGGGCGCGGCCGGGCCGGCTCGGCGGCCTCGCCCGGCACGAGACGGATGGGCGTCTGCTCGGTCTGCGCGTCCGCGCCGTCGGCGGCGTCGACGGCCGGTGCCGGCTCGCTCGGCTCGGGCTCGGATTCGGGTGCGGACTCGCGCGGGACGAGCCGCATCGGCGCGGCGGGTTCGGTCGACGCGGCGGGCGCGGCCGGTTCGACGGAAGCCTCCGGCTCGGCCGCCTCGACCGGAGCGTCCGGCTCCGCGGTCGGCACGATCCGCAGCGGGGTCGGCGGTGCGGGCGGTTCCCGCCAGGGCTGCCCGCCGCCGAGGCCCACGGCCATGCGCGCGCCACGCTGCCACGGTGAGTTGTCGCCGCCGAGCGGCAGCGACGGCGGCTCCGGCGACTCTCGCCGCACCCGCCCACCACCGGGGTGGGGCGTGGCGACGGGGCCACGAACGTCGAGGTGGGGCTGGCCTGGGCCTGGACGGGCACCGGTGGCGTCTGCGGCGCGGCGACGCGCTGCGCCGGCAGTTCCGGCGCGGGTGCGGCCGGCTCGGTGGCAACCCGCTCGGTGACAGCCGGCTCGGTGGCGGGGGCCGCTGCCGCGGCCGGCTGCACGGGCCGCCCGGCCGCGGCGGCCGTCTCCTGCCGGATGCGCACGAGGTCGGCCACGGTGCGCGGCCGGGCGGGCTCGGCGGAGAACTGCCGGCGTACCCGGCCTGCGACCCTCAGGGCGAGCAGCACGATCCCCGCGGCGACGAGCAACAGACCGATCAGCACGAGCGTGTTCATGGCGCTCCCCCCATGGGGCGCCGTGTGCGTGCCCCGCCCACCAGCTCTGTCATGTCCCGGCGCTCTCCGCTCCGCGTCCGCCTTCACCCGCTGCGGGTGTCCGGCGCCTGGGGACGGTGGTGGACCGCCCTGCCCTGCGGGAGCCCGCCGGAGCGAACCTAGCACCTGATCCTGATCTGGGCCCGGAGCAGTAGGGAGCGTGTTGCTGCAGGTCACGGGCCAAAGAGTGATCATTCACCGATCCGGCATCCTTGGCCGGGAACGGGGAAGGGAGCCGGGTGGACAGCGAGCTGATCGAACTGGCGGCCGCGCACGGTGTGGCCACGAGCTATCGCGACGGGGACCGGCGGCCGGTCCAGGTGGATCCGGAGGTCGTGGTCCGGGTGCTGGGCCTGCTCGACGTCGACGCCGGCAGCCACGGCGCGCGGCGTGACGCGCTCGCGGAGGCACGTCACAGGGAGGCAGGCGGGCGGCTGCCCGGCACGATCGCGGCGCGCACCGACCGTGCCCGCCCCCTTCCCGCTGCCGGCGTGCTGGTCGACGCCGCGGGTGGCAGGCGGGAGGTCACCGAGATCCCGGCGGGCCTGGAGCCGGGCTGGTACCGGTTGGAGCTCGCGGACCAGGAGGTCACGGTCGTCGTGGCGCCGCCTGCGCTGCCGCGGCCCCGGCGGGACTGGGGCTGGATGCTGCAGCTGTACGCACTCCTGTCGGCGGGCTCGTGGGGGATCGGGGACCTCGGCGACCTGCGCACGTTCACGGCGTGGACCGGCGCCGAGCACGGAGCCGGGGCCGTGCTCCTCAACCCGCTGCACGCGATCACCCCGGTGCCCCCGGTGCAGCCGTCGCCCTACACGCCGTCCAGCAGGCGCTTCGGCACCCCGCTCGCCCTGCGGATCACCGACGTCCCCGCCTACGCGCGGGCCGACGCGACGAGCCGGGCGGAGGTCGACGCGCTGCGGCCGGAGCTCGCGGGCGGCCGGATCGAGCACGACCGGGTGTGGGCCGCGAAGCGCGCGGCGCTGGAGCTGCTGTGGCGCAGCGAGGGCAGGCCGGAGCCCGGCGGCGCGGGGCCGACGTGGTGGAGTTCGCCACCTACTGCGCGCTCGCGGAGCGGTACGGCGCGCGCTGGAGCCGGTGGCCGCGGGGCCTGCACCGGCCGGACGGCCCGGACGTCGCCGCCGCCAGGACGAGCTCGGCCCACGCGTCGCGTTCCACACGTGGGTGCAGGCGCAGGTGCAGGACCAGCTCGCGGCCGTGCGGGACGCGGCGCGGGCGGTCGGGGTCCGGGTGGTGCACGACCTCGCCGTCGGCTGCGACCCGGAGGCGCCGACGGCTGGGCCCTGCAGGACGTGCTGGCGCAGGGCGTGCGGGTCGGCGCCCCGCCGGACGCGTTCAGCCAGCAGGGGCAGGACTGGGGCCTGCCGCCGTGGCGGCCCGACCGGCTCGACGCCACCGGTTACGCGGCGTACCGCGACCTGCTGCGCGCGCTCCTCCGGCAGGCCGACGGGCTGCGCATCGACCACGTGGCCGGCCTGTGGCGGCTGTGGTGGGTGCCGCCGGGGGAGAGCCCGGACCGCGGCACGTACGTGCACTACGACTCCGACGTCATGCTCGCCGTGCTCACCCTCGAGGCCCACCACGCCGGGGCGCTCGTGGTCGGCGAGGATCTCGGCACCGTCGAGCCCGAGGTCACCGAGGGCATCGCGGAACGGAACGTGCTCGGCTCGTCGGTGCTCTGGTTCACCCGCGACGTCGACGCGCCCGGGCAGCCGCTGCTGCCGCCGCAGGAGTGGCCGGAGGATTCGGTGGCGACGGTCTCGACCCACGACCTCCCCACGGCCGCCGGGTTCCTGCGCGGCGAGCACGTCCGGGTGCGTGCCGAGCTCGGGCTGCTCGACGACGTCGGGGCCGAGGAGGCGAAGGCCGCGCGCGAGCGGCGGGAAATGGTGGACCTGCTCCGGGCGCAGGGACTGATCGACGGGCCGGATCCCGATGAGGAGCAGATCGTCGTCGCGATGCACGCGCTGCTGGCGCGCAGCCGGTCGCGCATGGTGCTCGTGTCGCCGTACGACGTGGTCGGTGAAGTGCGCCAGCCCAACCTGCCGGGCACCGTGGACGAGTACCCGAACTGGCGGCTCCCACTGCCGGTCAGCCTCGAGGAGCTGCGCGCCGACCCGCGCGTGCGTGCCGTGGTCGACGAGGTGCGCAGGCACCGTGACGGGAAGGATGGAGGACATGCCTGACGAGAACCGTGCCCGCCGCGCCGCGGATGCCCTCTGGGCCGCCTGGACCTCGGGTGAGCGGCTCGGCGAGCTCCCCGACGACGCCCGGCCCCGCGACGACGCGGAGGGCTTCGCCGCCCAGCTCGCGATCGGCAGGCACGCCGGGCGCACGTACGGCTGGAAGATCGCGGCCACCACGGCGGCGGGGCAGGCCCACATCGGGGTGACCGGCCCGCTGCCCGGCCCGCTGTTCGAGCGGTTCCGCCACGACCCGGGTGACGTGCTCCCCAGCGACGACATGCACATGCGGGTGGTCGAGGCCGAGTTCGCCTACCTGATGGCGCCGACGTCGCACCCGGTGCGGGCCGGGACGAGATCCTCGCCGCGGTCGACGGGCTACACCTGGCCGTCGAGGTGCCCGACTCGCGGTTCACCCGCTTCGAGGTCGTCGGCGCACCGCAGCTGATCGCCGACTGCGCCTGCGCGAGCCGGTTCGTGTGCGGGCCGGAGGTGCCCGGCTGGGCCGAGCACGACCTGGCCACGTGGGAGACAGCGGTGTGGATCAACGGGGAGCGGGCCGCGACGGCAGCGGCGGCAACGTGCTGGGCGACCCGCGCAACGCCCTCGTCTGGCTGGCCGAGGACCTGCGCCGCCACGGCCGCACGCTCCGCGCGGGCGAGCTCGTGACGACGGGAACGACCACCGCGCCCGTGCCGGTCGGACCCGGCGACGAGGTGCGCGCCGACTTCGGGGAGCTCGGCGAGGTGGAATTCCGGTTCGCCCGGTAGAGCATCATCGGAGGCGTGGAGTCGACGCGACTGGACCGCTGGCTGTGGGCGGTCCGGCTGACCAAGACCCGGCCGGACGCCGCGGCAGCCTGCCGGGGCGGGCACGTACGGGTCAACGACCGCCCGGCGAAGGCGGCCACCCCGGTGCACCCCGGCGACGAGATCAGGGCCAGGGTGCAGGACCGGACGCGGGTGGTCGAGGTCGTCCGCGTGATCCAGAAACGGGTGGGTGCCGCCGACGCGGCCACGTGCTACATCGACCGCACTCCCGCCCCTCCCCCGGAGGCCGCGATTCCGGTGGCCCGCCGCGACCGCGGCGCCGGGCGCGACGAAACGGGAGCGCCGCGTCCTCGACGCGTTCCGATCGGGCCGCACGTAGTCGGCTGGGGCGGGGCTACGCCGCCGCCTCCACCTCGACCACCGGGCGGCGGGAGCGCTCGCGCAGGCCCAACGCCGTGACCGAGGCCACCACGACGAGCAGCCCGAGCCACTGGCTCGGCTCCAGGTGGGTGCCGAGCAGCCCGACGCCGATGAGCGCGGCCGTCACCGGGAACGCGAGCTCGGCGAGGGTGGCGCGCGCCGCGGCGGTGGACCGCAGTCCGATGTAGTAGAGCGTCAGCCCGAGCAGGCCCGGCACCAGCGCGAGCAGCACCAGCGGGCCGAGCTGGGCTCCCGTGACCGCGACCGGGGCGCCCTGCGCGAGCAGGACGACGGCGCTGGCCGGCAGACCGATGGCGAACCGCAGCACGGTGACGTCACGGCTGGAGATCCGCACGCTGACCATGCGGCCGAGGACGGTGCCGATGGCCCACAGCGCCGCTGCGGCCACGGCCAGCAGGGCGGCGGTGACGGCCTGCGGCGCCGCCGAGAACGGGTCGGCGAAGGCCATCAGCCAGGCCCCGACGAGCGCGGGCACGGCGAACATCCAGTAGCCGCGGCGCATCCGCTCGCCCAGCAGCAGGGCCGCCGCGACCACCGCGATGACCGGCTGCAGCTTCTGCAGGACGAGCGGGGTGACCGGATCGCCGTAGCGGAACGCCTGTGTGAACAGCGCCGTGGCCACCGCGGACGCCCCCGCGCCGATCAGCAGCAGCGCCACCCGCTCCCGCCTGCTCGCCGATCGGAAGGCCCGCACCGCGGACGGCACGAACGGCACCAGGACCACCACGATCAGCAGGTGTTCCCAGAACACGACGGTGGCGGCGGGCAGCTGGCCCGCGAGTGGCTGCCGCAACAGGCCGTCGGTGCCCCACATGGCGGCCGCGACGGCGATCAACCAGGTGCGGTCGGGGGTTCTCCCAGGTCGATCCACACCATCCCCCAACACCCTTCCGGCGAAATCCTTACCCGATCCGGTCCGGTAGACCGCCGTGCCCGCGGGTATGCCTCTGGCATCTGCTTGGCAGATACACGACCGGAGAGTGATCGATGCCTGCGCTCGTCCACGGGCCGCGGCCGTTGCGGCTGCGTCTCGCCGCGGCGTCCCTGCCGTCTCGCCTGCGTGAGGTCCGCACCCAGGTGGCGAGGTGGGCCGGGCGGCTCGGCCTGCCCGCCGACGCCGTCGACGACATCGTGCTGGCCACCCACGAGGCGTTGGCGAACGTCGCCGACCACGCCTACCCCGACGGCGGCGGTGACGCCGAGCTGGACGCGGAATGCGATCACGGCGAGGTCCGGGTCGTGGTGCGGGACCACGGCAGATGGCGCACACCGCCGCAGGACCCCGGCTGGCGCGGGCGCGGACTCGTGCTCATCGCGGGCCTGGCCGAGCACGTCGACGTGCGGCGCGCCGCGGCCGGCACGAGCGTCGCGATGCGCTGGCGCCTCCCCGACGCCTGAGAGCCGCACCCGGAAAGCACAACGGGCGGGAGCCGATGGCTCCCGCCCGTCGCGAGGGTGTCTCAGGTACTGCGTGTCAGCCGGTCACCGGGAGGGCGGCCTTCACCACGGACGGAGCCGGAGCGGTGTCCGCCTTGACGTCGGAGTCGCCACCGTTGCCGGCGTCGCCGTCGTCGTCACCGTCGTTGTCGTTGTCGTTCGACGAGCCGTTGTCGTCACCGTCGTCGTCGTTCGACGAGCCGTTGTTGTCGTCGCCGTCGCTGCCGGCGTTCTCGTTGTCGCCGGAGGCAGAGCCCTCCTGGCAGGTGGCGTTGCCGATGGTGATCTTCTGGAGGTCACCGCCGGTGGCGAGGCCACCGAGCTCGCCGACGAGGCCACCGACGGTGTCGGTGTTCACCGGGAGCTCCTTGCCCAGCAGGTCGCCGACGAGCGGCAGGGCGGCCTTCTCCGACTCGGAGAGCGGCTCGTCCGAGTCCGCGAGCTCCGGGGCGGGGAGCACGGTCAGCTCGATGCCGGTGACCGACAGCGAGCCGTCGGTGTTGCGCGCCTGGTCGTTCAGCGACAGCTTGACCAGCGGCGAGACGTCGAGGGTCTTGCCGGGCACCGAGGTGTCGGGCAGCTTCTGCCCGAGGACGGAGCCGTTGACGATCTGCAGGCCACCCTCGCCACCGTCGCACCAGGTGCGGATGACGTCGGCCTTCAGGATGCCGAGGAGGTTGACCTCCTTGACGACGGTCTCGGAGCGGTTCGACTCCGCCTCCGACGTGAGCAGCCCGACGGCGAGGTCGTCCTCGTACTCGCCGGCGACGTCACCGATCGAGAGGAGCTCGTCGTGGACGAGCGCACCGTCGGTGGACTCCACGGAGGAGATCGGGTTGATGTCGATGAGCCCGGAAGCCGAGAGCGCGAAGGCGCTGTCGCCCTTCGAGTCGTCGTCCTGTGCGAACGCGGGCGTCGCGCCGAGCAGCAGGGTCGTGACCGCGGTGACGGCCCCGACCGCTGCCGCACCGGCGAGCTTCTTCGTCTTCACTGTGGTGCTAACCCCTCATTCCTCATCGATGATCACGAGCGTGCCAAGCGGGACCTGGCGAAGTTGTTCCAGTGCGTCCTCGGGGACCCGGATGCAGCCATTGCTCTCGGCGGCGCCGAAGGAGCTCGCATCGGGCCATGCGTGGATCGCGACGGTTCCCGGACCGCCACCGAAGCTGTCCAGCGTCGGGCTGTGCACCCCGAGCGGGAGGAAGACCGACGAGTAGGTCTCGTTCGGGTTGGTGAACGCCCCCAGCAGGAACGTCCGGCCCGTCGGTGTGGGGGTCTCGGGCGTGCCGATCCCCACCGACCACTCGTCCACGACGTTGCCGTCGCGCACGAGTTCGAGCTTCTTCGCACCCAGGTGCACCTTGATGACGTTGGGCGTGACGGCGCGCTGCACGTCGTCGGCACGAATCCAGCCAGCGGTCTGGGACGGCTTGGACGGCAGGAGCACCTGCACCCAACCGGGCTGCTCGGCGATCACGGGGAGCCATGTGTCGCCGAACTGCGTGGTCTCCATTCGAGCGATGGGACGCCCGTCGGGGGCGTCGCGCACCGGGGTCTCACGGATCGGGTGCACGACCAGACCGTCGGTGATCCCCGTGGGGTCGGGGTCGGCCGGCGCACCGGTCAGTTCGGTGTAGGTACTGCTCACGGGAAGGTCGCCCGGAGGAATCTCACCCTCTGCGACCGAGGACGGGTCGGTACCCGACCCACCGCCGAAGAAGGTGAAGCCCAGCGCGACGGCGATCGCGACGACGACCCCGGCGATCGCCCCGAAGACGATCCCACGCCGGGACGGGCCGGGGCCCGTGCCCCGCGACGGCGCCGCTTCGGGCGGCGCGGTGTGCTGTGACATGTCACCCAACAGAGCTGATCGGACAGGGACGAACCCGACCGGCCGACTACTTGTGCATCGTCGCCCAGTCACGGTCCGCGTAATTGATCAAACGAGGCTGGCCCGTTCGGGTTACTCCGACTTGTCCGAGTGATCCCTTTGTGGTGTAGATCACAACGCATGGTGAGTGACGATTCCCGCGGTCGGGACATCCGGTCACGATCGGGCTTGCGCGTACGCCCGATCATGAACGACGGTGGCCGAATGGCGCCGACGACGTTCGCAGTGGTGGGAAGTGGCAAGCGAAGCCGGTTCTTTCTCCGTATGGCCGCCGCGGCGCCCGACCGGTTGCGGGCCGTCGGCATCGTCAGCCGCCGGCCGGAACAGGTCGTCGACGGGATCCCGGCCTTCCGCACGCTCGACGAACTGCTCGCGGGCGAGCGCCCCGACTTCGTGGCCGCGGCCGTGCCGTGGCCGCAGATGCCCGACGTGGCCCGCGCGGCCGTCGCGCTCGGCGTACCGGTGCTCGTCGAGACCCCACCCGCCCCCGACCTGGACGGCCTGCGCGGCCTCTGGGCCGACGTGGGCAGCAGCGGCCTCGTGCAGGTGGCCGAGCAGTACCTGTTGATGCCCGGCCACGCCGCCCGGCTGGCCGCCGTGCGCTCGGGGATCATCGGGGACCCGACGTCGGTGCAGGTCTGCTCCACGCACCTCTACCACGCGGTCTCGCTCGTACGCGGCCTCCTGGGCGTCGACATGGACGACGTCACGGTCTGCGGGCGTGCGTTCGCCGCCCCGCTCGTCGACCCGCTCGGCTTCGACGGGTGGCGACCGGAGGCCGGCCCCGAGCCGCGGACCAGGACGATCGCCACCCTCGACTTCGGCGACGGCCGCCACGGCCTCTACGACTTCACCGAGAACCAGTGGTGGAACCCGCTGCTCGCCCGGCGGATCGCGGTGCGCGGGACCACCGGAGAACTGGTGGACGACCGCATCGTGCGGCTGACCGAGCCGCAGACGCCCGTCGAGTCGCACCTGCAGTACCGGCGCCTCGGGATCGACCTCAACCTGGAGGGCAACGAGCTCGACCACGTCTCCCTCGACGGCCGGGTGCTCTACCGCAACCCGTTCCGCGGGTCGCGCCTGTCCGAGGACGACATCGGCGTCGCCGCGATCCTCGAGGCGACCGGGGCGTGGGCCCGCGACGAGGCCCCGCCCCCGTACCCGCTCGCGCAGGGCTGCCAGGACCACGCCATCTCGCTCGCGATCGGGGAGAGCGCACGCACCGGCCAGGACGTGCGCGTCGCGAAGGAGGTGTGGGTCTGATGACACGCGTACGGGCCGCCGTGCTGAGGGCGGCGGGCGAACCACTTCGGGTCGAGGACGTCGAGCTCGAGCCGCCGCACGACGGCGAGGTACTGGTCCGGGTGGAGGCCGCCGGCGTCTGCCACACCGAACTGCACTACATGGACGGCGCCATCCCGTGCCCGCTGCCGATCGTGCTCGGCCACGAGGGCAGCGGCGTGGTCGAGGAGGTCGGGGCCGGCGTCGACTCCGTCGCGGTGGGCGACCGCGTCGCCTTCACCTGGCGCCCGCGCTGCGGGCACTGCGAGTACTGCGTGACGGGACGCCCGGTGATGTGCGTGTACGGGCGCGTGCAGGCGCGCAGCGGCGGGCTGCTCGACGCCACCTCCAGGCTGCACCTCGACGGTGGGCCGCTGCACCACTTCCTCGGCGTCTCCTGCTTCGCCGAACGTGCGG
The DNA here is from genome assembly GCA_001942185.1 of Pseudonocardia sp. CNS-004. Lineage (GTDB taxonomy): Bacteria > Actinomycetota > Actinomycetes > Mycobacteriales > Pseudonocardiaceae > Pseudonocardia. The sequence continues at coordinate 17,682 of MKJV01000127.1, read as the reverse complement.
TCGTGTCCCAGCGTGCCGTCGTGAAGGTGCCCGACGGGGTGACACCCGCCGTCGCCGCCGTCACCGGGTGCGCGGTCATCACCGGGGTCGGCGCCGTCGTCAACGTCGCCGGGCAGGTGGCGGGCAAGCCGCTCGTCGTGATCGGCGCAGGCGGAGTGGGCCTGTCCGCGCTGATGGGCGCCGCACTCGTCGGCGCGGTCCCGGTCGTGGTCGACGTCGCCGCCGACAAGCTGGAGCTCGCCCGCCGCCTCGGCGCCGCCCACACCCTCGACACGTCCGGCCTGTCACCCGACGAGGCCGTCGCGGCCGTCCAGGAGCTGACCGGCGGCGGAGCCGAGGTGGCCGTCGACGCCGTGGGGCTGCCGCAGACCCTGCGCCAGGCGTTCGCCGTGCTGCGTCCCGGCGGCACCGCCATCGCCGTCGGCCTCGGGTCGGTGGACGCCACCGCACAGGTCCCGATCAACGAGCTGGTGCAGCAGCAGAAGCGCCTGGTCGGCAGCCTGTACGGCTCGGCGAACCCGCCGGTGGACCTGCCCAGGATCCTCGGCCTGTACCTCGCCGGACGGCTCCCGCTCGACGTGCTGCTCGGGCAGCGGTACCCGCTCGACGGCGTGGACGAGGCGTACCAGGCCCTCCGCGCCGGCGCCACCGGCCGGGCGGTAGTACTGCCCTCATGACACGCGAGCCCCGATACGCCACCTACCCCAGCCTGAGTGACGCCGTCGTACTCGTCAGCGGAGGCGCCAGCGGTCTCGGCGCCGAGTTCGTGGCCCAGTTCGCCGCCCAGGGTGCCCGCGTCGGGTTCGTCGACATCGCGGCCGAGGCGGGAGAGGCGCTCGCCGCGGCCGTCGCGGAGCGCGGGCACCCCCGCCCGCACTTCCGCGCGTGCGACGTCCGCGACCTCGACGCCTACCGCGCCGTCATCGGCGAGATCGCCGCCGAGCTCGGCGACGTCGAGGTGCTCGTGAACAACGCGGGCCACGACGTGCGGCACGACGTCACCACGATCGACCCGAAGCACTGGGACGAGCTCATGCGGGTGAACCTCGACCACCAGTTCTTCGCCGCACAGGCCGTGCGCCCGCGATGCGTGCCGCCGGCCGCGGCTCGATCATCAACATGGGCTCGATCAGCGCCCACGTCGACCTGCTCGACCTGCCCGCCTACATGACGGCGAAGGCCGGCATCGAGGGGCTCACCCGGTCGCTCTCCCGCGAGTACGGACCGGACGGCGTACGCGTCAACTGCGTGCTGCCCGGCTGGATCATGACGCCCCGGCAGCTGGAGAACTGGGTGACCCCGGAGTCGGACGCCCACCGCTCCGCGGCCCAGGCCCTCCCGCAGCGGCTCGAACCCGCCGACGTCGCACGCTGGTGCTCTGGCTCGCCGCCGACGACAGCCGCTCGTGCACCGGCCAGCACTGGGTGGTGGACGGCGGCTGGCTGCACTCCTGACCGCGGACGATGGCCTGCCACGTCGGTGATCAAGGGCAGATGGTCGCGGATCGATCTTCCAGAGCCACCATCTGTCCTTGATCGGCGGAGAGGGGCGGTCGGCCAGAGCCGCTGGCGCCGGGTCATTGTGTTCGGCGTTCGATTGCCGCCCCGACCTTCCGCATCAGGTGCGTGAAGTCGCGGTACACGTCGAGGTCGGTGGCATAGAACATCGCCCAGTCGTCGTCCTGCAGAAAGTTGTGGCGGCGGCGATCGGAACGCAGGTTCTGCCGCCCGGCATGCCCCTCTTCACCGTCGTACTCGAGGCCGACCTTCGCCTCCTCCCAGGCCAGGTCCAGCCAGCGCCGCGGGTGGCCACGCACGTCGAGGACCGGGAGCTGCACGCTGGGCTGCGGCATCCCGGCGACTCCGGAGCGGGATCTGCAAGCGGTACCAGCTCCCGTGCCTGCAGGACGCCGCGGAGGCCGGCGTGCCGCTCCAGCTCGGCGGCCAGCGTCTCCGGCGTGCAGGTACCCGCGGCGAGCGCGGCATCGAGCACGGGCAGGACGTCGACGCGCGGAAGGGTGCGGGCCAGGTCGATGGCCGTCTTGTCGGCTGTGGTGGCGAGCGCCCCACACCTCAGCTGCACGACGTCGTCCTCCGCGAGAGTGAGCTGATGCGGCCAGAGGTCCGCTCTGCGCGCGCACGGCTCGTCCGGCCGGACCGCGACGTGGGTGACCGCGTCGTCGAGTACACCGAAGCCGTGTAGTTCGGCGGCCGTGTGCAGACAGGCAGGAACATCGCGCCCGATGCTGAGCCGGGCTGCCGAGAGCCGGAGCCTCGGACCCGGCTCGGCCGAGCTCGTACGGAAGCTACCCGTGAACACTCCGCACCAGCGGCCCGAATCGACCAGCGCTCGCAACTCGCCGCGAGTGTGGCAGCTCAGCGCCTGCGCGGTGCTGAACGCGCCGTGCTGTGCCGCGGCGATGTCGCGAAGTGTCCTGCGCATGCTTGGAGCCTGCGGTCCGACTCGGCCGTCGCCACGGCCCTCCCGCAATCTGTGGACAACCGGTCCCCGATGTGGACAACCCCCGCCCATTCGCGGTGATCAAGGGCAAACGGCGGCTTCCGAAGATCGAACCACCACCTTTTCCCCTTGATCACCGCCCTGGGAAGACGCTGCCCTCACCGGCGGGGTTCCTCTTCTCGGGGGGTCAGGGCCGATGCCGGGACCAGGGCGGCCAGGTGCTCCGCCACGACCGCGCCGTAGGCGTCGCAGACGGCGAAGTTGACCCGGCCGAACCAGCGCCCGTCGACCGCCCGGGCCCACCGCTTGAGCAGCCCCGGCACCCGCGCGGTGGCGACGAGGAGCCCGCCGGGCACGGGGTCGGCGATCGGGCCGGGCGAGTCGGGGGGGCCGTAGAGGCGGTCGAGGTGGACCCACACCGGCCGGTCCAGCGGCGCGGGCGGTGTGCTCACGCTCGACGACCACGGCTTGTACACGGCTTCCCCTTCCAGCGACCTGACCGGCGGCCGGGGGAAGCGACCACGTGCACGTCCAGCATCGCACGCCGTGGTCCGGCTCAGTGCACCAGACCCGCCATCCGGTCCACCTGGGTGACGTCGGTCGCCCAGCAGCAGAGGACGACCTCGTCGGCGCCGAGGTCGGCATAGGCGCTCACCGCGTCCCGCACCTCGTCCGGCCTGGTCAGCAGGCCCGCCAGCATCCGGTCGGCGGCGCCGGTGAAGCCGTAGTAGGCGCCCATGGCGGCATGTGCGGCGGCGGCCACCTCCTCCGGCCCCAACGCGACGTTCACCTGGCCGACGAACCGCGGCCTGCCGGGACGGGAACGTTCTGCCCAGTCCCGCTCGACCGTGCGGAACAGGTCACCCGCCCATGACGGGGGCGCGGCGCAGAGCAGGCCGTCGCCGAACCGGGCCACCCTGGCGAGTGCTGCCGGGCGGAACGCCCCGAACAGCACCTCCGGCCCGCCCGGTGCCGCGAAGGCGGGTGCGATGGGGGTCGCGGCGTCCCACAGCTCGCGCATCCGCGTGAGCTGCTCGTCGAACCGGCGGCCGCGGTCGCGCAGGTCGCCCCCGCGACGGCGTGGTCGTCGGCGCGCCCGCCGACGCCGAGCCCGAGCGTGAAGCGGCCGCCGGAGAGCCGGTCGAGCGTGGCCACCTGCTTGGCCAGGAGCGCCGTGTCCCGCAGCGGGGCGAGCAGCACCTCGGTCTGCAGGCGGATGCGGCCGGTGGCGCCCGCGAGCGCGGCGAGCGTGACGAGCGGCTCGGGGTTGTGCCAGACGAGGCGATCGAGCAGGCCGAGCGTGCTGAACGGGCCGGCGTCGGCACGCACGGCCCATTCCAGCAGCACGTCCGGGTCGTCGACCGGCAGGCCGATACCGATCTTCATGAGGGCTCCGGAGGGTAGGCGGAATCGTCAGCCGCCCCTCCTCGCCCGGTGAGCGGATGGTCCCGTTCTGCGGCGCCGTTCCGTCGGGACCACCGGCGGAGTGGTTGTCACCCTAACAACCCGCGAAGGGGCGTGTCCCCCGATCACGATCACCCCCGGTTCCGGTCCGAAAGGACAGGACCACCCGATCGAGGACCGCCGTGGAGGCATGTCGAGGTTTCGCACCAACGTGGTGTAACCCGTCCGTGCGAGACGTGCGGTGAGATCGACTTCCGGTGAATAGCATCCGAGACATGCGGACGTCGATCGGCATGGCCTGCGCGGCGGCAATGCTCGTTGCGGGCTGCGCTGCACATGCCGAAGAAGCCGGGCCACACATCAGCGTCACGCCCGACGGGGTCAGCATAGCGGTCCCGGTCCAGGTCACCGTGGAAGGCCTTCCCGCCGGCGATCCGGTGCGCGTCTGGGCGCGCACGTACGACCGGAGTGGCCACCTGTGGGAGTCGTCGGGGGAGTTCGTCACCAACGGCGTGGGCCAGGTGGATCTGTCGACCACACCGTCCACGGGTGGCACCTACACGGGCGTCGACCCGCACGGCCTGTTCTGGTCGATGCGGCTGCCGGACGACACGCAGGCGCCCTACCCGATGGTGGACGCCGACGACATGGTCGTCCTGCTCGGCGTCGACCGCGCGGGCACCACCGTCGCGCGGAGCACGCTGCGCCGCGCGGTCCGCGATCCCGGGGGCGAGGTGATGCGCATCGCCGAGGCCGGCCTGGTGGGAGACCTCTACCTGCCGAAGGGCTCGGGCGTCTGGCCCGGGGTGCTGCTCCTCGGCGGCGCAGAGGGCGGACGCCCCGACCCGGCGTATGCCGCGCTGCTCGCGTCGCAGGGCTACGTGGTGTTCGGGCTCGCCTACTTCGACGAGGTGGGCCTGCCGGAGACGCTGACCCGCATCCCCGTCGAGTACGGGCTCAGCGCTGCCCGGTGGCTCGCCGACGTCCGGAGGTGGCCGGGGACCGCGTCGGCGTCGTCGGCACGGCGAAGGGCGCCGAGTACGGGCTGCTGCTCGCCTCGTCGGAGCCGTCCCGGTTCGCCGCGGTGGTGGCGCACGCCGCGTCGGACGTGGTCTGGCCGGGGCTCGGCACCTCCAGCACGCAGATGTCGTCGTGGACCAGGGCAGGTGCCGAAGTGCCGTTCCTGCGGTCGACGACCTCACGCAGCGGGTCTGCCGCGGATCCGGCCCAACCGGTCAGCACGACCGAGTCGTACGAGGATTCGGTCTCCTCGGCCTCGCGCTGGCGGCTGGCGGTGGCCAGCATCCCCGTCGACAAGATCACGGCCCCGGTGCTGCTCACGTCGGGTGGTGCGGACGGGCTGTGGCCGTCGAGCGAGCAGGCGCAGCGGATCCTCGAGACGATCACCGAGGATGGCGAGGGTGAGGCGCACGGTTCGCAGCTGCTCGACTTCCCGGCCGCGGGCCACATCGTCGGCGGGGTGCCGGACCTCCCGACGACCCGCACCACCGTCCCGTACGGGTCGATCACGCTCGAGGCGGGCGGGGACCCGGCCGCATCGGCGGCGGCCGTGCGCGAGACGTTCTCCGCCACGGTCGAACTGCTGCGCAAGGCGATGCCGCGCGGCCGGGGATAGCCGACCGGCTGCGATCGCCGGAAGTGGTGCCGCGACGGCTGATCTGGCGTCTCGCGACCACAGTTGACGATCAGCGTGCTCGTGATCGGCGGAAGTGGTGCCAGGTCGTCACATCCGGCGCTCTCGGACCACTCCCGGTGATCACACCGCCCGCCGCCGCGAGGCGCTGTCCAGTCGGACCGATCATGCGCCCGCCTCGGACGAAGGTCAGGCGATCCGTTCCAGGCGCTCGATCGCGGCTCGCAACGTCTCGGGCCGCTTCGGGAACGCGAACCGGATCATGCTGCGCCCGGCTGCCTCGTTCTCGGGCGTCCAGAACGACACGGCGGGCACGCACGAGACGCCGATCTCGGTGATGAGCCTGCGGGCGAACGCGACCCCGTCGCCGGCGGGGTCGAGCGGGGACGAGTCGCACAGCACGTAGTACGACCCGTCCGGGCGCCGCAGCCCGAAGCCGATGCCCTCCAACGCGTCGCAGAGCAGGTCGCGCCGCTCCAGGTACCGGGCGGCGACATCGGCGTAGTAGCCGTCGGGCAACCCCATCGCCGCGACGCCCGCCGCCTGCATCGGCGCGGGCGCCGCGATCGTGAGGAAGTCGTGCACCTTGCGGATCGCGGAGGTGAGCTCCGGCGGCGCCACCGTCCACCCGACCCTCCACCCGGTGACCGCGTAGGTCTTGGACAGCGCGTTGACGGTGACCGTGCGGTCCTCGAGACCCGCACGAGCGCGGGCGGCAGGTACTCGCCCGCCTCGAGGTAGTGGATGTGCTCGTAGATCGAGTCGACGACGAGCACGGCGTCCCAGCGCCGGCACAGCTCCGCCAGCAGCGCGAGTTCCTCGGCCGAGTAGACCTTGCCCGTCGGGTTGTTGGGGTGGCAGAGGAAGACCGCCTTCGTGCGCGGGCCGAAGGCCGCACGCAGCTCCGCCTCGTCGAACGTCCAGTCCGGGGCGTGCATCCGCACGGTTCGCGGTACGGCGCCCGCGAGGATCGCGTCCGGCTGGTAGTTCTCGTACCAGGGCTCGAACAGGACGACCTCGTCCCCGGGGTCGAGCAGGGCGAACGCCACCGCGACCAGCGCCTCGGTGGCCCCGCAGGTGACGCACAGCTCCGTGTCCGGGTCGATCGTCCAGCCCGGGTAGGTCCGCGCGGTCTTCTCCGCGATCGCCGCGCGCAGCGCCGGCGTGCCGAACGTCATCGGGTACTGGTTGTCGTCGGCCTGGATCGCCGCGCACGCCGCGTCCTTGAGCTCCTGCGGGCACGGGAAGTCCGGGTAGCCCTGGCCGAGGTTGATCGCGCCGTGCTGGGCGGCCAGCCGGAACGTCTCCCGGATCACCGACTCGGTGAAGAGCCCCGCCTTCGTGCTGGTGCGCGTCATCGCGTCCCTCCCGGCAGGGGCATGCTCGGCCGCCGCAGCATGCCGCCACCCTATCCGGGGCGTTCGCCGTCCCGGTCCTGCTCGGCGAGCGCCACCACGCGGGCGAGCTCGTCGGCCATCGGCTCGGGCTGCCAGGTGTGCTGGGAGCCGGGCAGCTGCTTCCAGCTCGCGCCCGGGACGGCCGTGGCGATCGACTCGGCGGCCGGGCGCATGATGTCGTAGGTCTCGGCGCCGATCATCGCCAGCGTCGGTACCCGGATGCCGCCGAACAGGTCCGCGTGCGGGGCCGACTCCGCCCAGACCAACGAGTCGGCGTCGGCACGGAGGCTGCCGGCCTGGTCGACCATCGCCGGGGTGCCGAGCACGTACTCGAGCAGCTCGGGGGGCATGTCGCGCATGTACTCGCGCAACGCCCCCTCGAGGTTCCCCCCGTCGATGTGGCGGTTCACGGTCTCCGCCCATTCCCGGGCACCGCTGTGCGGTGGTGCCAGCGGCGCCTCCCACAGCGCGAGCCCGGAGACGGGCAGCCCCGCGACCGCGGTGGCGTACAGGGAGATGGAGCTGCCGGACGAATGCCCGCACAGCACCGCCCTGCCGCCTGCGACGTCGATGAGCGCGGCGATCGCCGCGACCTCGCGCTCGAGCCCGATCGCGCCGGGCACGAAGCTCTCCCCGCGTCCGACGCGGTCGTGGACGATGGTCGTGACGCCCCGCTTCGCGAGCAGCTCCGCCGTCTCGGTGGTGGTGGGGTCGATGGCGCGCCACGGCCCGGCACCCGCAACGAAGATCAGCGCAGGACCGCTTCCCCGCCGGTCGTAGGCGACCCGGTCCCCGGCGGCCGACGTGACGAACTCGCTCATGGGCATCCCCTCGTCGTGGTTGAACCCGTCCACCGGTAGAGACGCTCCACGACAGCCGGATTCATCGCGCCGCGATCCGAAAGGCCACGAACCCGGCGCCGCAGGGACCGCCGGTGCCCCCGACACTGCCGGCGGGTCCCTTCCGGGCCGCGCCCAGCCCCCCAGGCCCTGGCGCGGCATGTCCCCGGCACGCACCAACGTGCCGGGTGACCCTGTCGGCCGGCTTGCTCCACGATGTGCGGGGCCTGTGGACGCAAATCCGTTCGCGTGCCCGTCCCGGGCACGCCAGGATCGCCGACGATGCACCGCGACGAGATCGACGCCGCCCTCGCCACGCACCTGGTGGCCACCCAGTTCCCGCAGTGGGCCGAGCTGCCCGTCGTGCCGGTGGAGCAGCCGGGATGGGACAACCGCACGTTCCGCCTCGGCGGCACGATGACCATCCGGCTCCCGAGCGCGGCCGCCTACGTCGCGAGCGTGGAGAAGGAGCACACGTGGCTGCCGCGGCTGGCACCGCAGCTGCCCCTCCCGATTCCCGTGCCGCTCGCGCTGGGAGCGCCGGGCGGCGGGTACCCGTGGCCGTGGTCGGTCCGGCGCTGGATCGACGGGCGGGTCTGTTCCGGGGAACGGATCCGCGATCTCGTCGGGTTCGCCCGTGACGTCGCGGGCTTCCTCGTCGCGCTCCGGCGCGTCGACCCGGCAGGCGGTCCTGCGGCCGGCGACCACTGTTTCCACCGCGGCGGGGACCTGCGCGTCTACGACGCCGAGACGCAGGAGGCGATCGACGCGCTCGGGACGAGGGTCGACGGCGCCGCGGCGACCGATGCCTGGAAGGCCGCGCTCGACGCCACGTGGACCGGCACGCCGGTCTGGTTCCACGGCGACATCGCCTCCGGCAACCTCCTGCTCGACGACCGGGGCGACCTGTCCGCCGTCATCGACGTCGGCACGTCCGGTGTCGGCGACCCGGCCTGCGACCTGGTGATCGCCTGGACCCTCTTCGAGGGCGAGAGCCGCGCGGAGTTCCGGCGCTGGTGCCCGCCGACGACGCGATGTGGGCGCGTGCCCGCGGCTGGGCGCTGTGGAAGGCGCTGATCACGCTCGACGACCCGGCACACGGTGCGCAGGCCGCCCGCGTGGCCGACGAGGTGCTCGCCGAGCACCGCACCGCCCGATGAATCGGAGGGCGGCGCAGCGACCCACCCCACGTGCCGAGAACGAAGAACGAGATGTGGCCGCTCGTCCACGCCGAGCGGGCGGCCCTCGCCGCCGACCTCGCGGACCTCACCGATGCGCAGTGGTCGACCCCGTCCCTGTGCGCGGGCCTCACCGTGCGCGAGGTCGTCGCCACCTGACCGCCGCGGGCAGCCTGAACGGGCTCCGCTGGCTGGCGGGCGTGATCCGCTGCCGGTTCGACTTCGACCGCCAGGTGTCGATGCGCCTCGCCGAGCAGCTCGGCGCCTCGCCCGCCGAGACACTCGCCCGCTTCGAGCGGGTCGTCGACAGCACGACCGCCCCGCCGCTCCCGGTGCTCGCGCTGCTCGGTGAGGTCGTGGTGCACGGTGAGGACGTCCGGCGGCCGCTCGGGATCGCGCGCGACCACCCGGTGGACGTCCTCACCCGTGTCGCCCGGTACTACGCGGGCTCGGACCAGGTGGTCCTCGCGCGCAGCCGGGTGCGCGGGCTGCGGCTCGAGGCCACCGACGGCCCGTTCGCGTGCGGCGACGGCCCGCTCGTGACCGGCAGCACCCCGGCATTGGTGATGGCGATGACGGGCAGGCGGGCCTTCTGCGACGAGCTCACCGGGCCGGGGGTGGCGACGCTCCGGTCGCGCTGCTGAGCACCGGCACGGGCGAACGCGGTCGCCGTCCTCCGGACGAGCGGATCGTCCCGTCCAGCGGAGCGGCTTCCGCCGTACGTACGAACCCGGGAACGTGCGGTAACGACCGGACACCGCACGGCGAGAGCCGGAAAACGAGGAAGGGGTTTTCCGAAACTTTCCGGTGCGCCAGTTCTCGAAGCCGCCACGGATCCACCGCGAGCTCCCCGCCGAAACCAGCAAGCCCGTGACGTGCATCGTTCCCCGCCCGGCGCACCCGTTCCACCGCTGCCGCGACCGTGCGCGGCCACCTCGTGGCTCGCCACACCGGCATTCTCACCATTCGCGGTCGCCTCGGCCGAACCGCGATCTCGAAGGAGTTTCCGGGTGCACCGTCGGCTGAACGGTCAGATCCGCCCACAGCGATCCGCGTCCCGCACGAAGCTGCGGCCCGGGCACGGCTACCTGAACCCGCGCCCCGCCCTTCCCTACGCGACCCAGCTGAGGACGAACCGGCGCCCCGTCTGGCCGTGGATCGCCGCGGGGATCGCGCTGGCCATCATGATCGTGCTGGCGGCGTACGCCGGCTGATCCCGGCGGGCGAGAACGGGGTGCGCCGGGAGCCGGGATGTGCTGGCATGGAGACATGGTGTCCCCCGACCGGCTGCTCGCCTTCGCGGCGATGTCGTTCCTGCTCATCGTGGTGCCCGGGCCGAGCGTGCTGTTCGTGGTCGGACGGCGCTCGCCCAGGGCCGCCGCGCGGCCCTCGCCTCCGTGCTGGGCAACATGATCGGTGCGTACGTGCTCGTCGTCGCCGTGGCGTTCGGGGTCGGAGCCGTCGTGGAACGCTCCGCCGTCGCCTTCACGGTGCTGAAGCTCGCCGGCGCGGCCTACCTCGTGCACCTCGGTGTCAAGGCGTGGCGGCAGCGCGGTTCGTTCCACGCCGCCGACGTGGACGGACCGGTCGCGCGGGGCGGCTCCGCACCGTGTGGGAGGGGTTCGGGGTCGGCGTGGCCAACCCCAAGACGATCGTGTTCTTCGCCGCGGTGCTGCCGCAGTTCGTCGATCCCGCACAGGGGCACGTCGCGGGCCAGATGCTGCTGCTCGGCCTGGTCTTCAACGCCATCGCGCTCGCCTCGGACAGCGCCTGGGGCCTCGGTGCGTCCGCCGCCCGGCAGTGGTTCGGCCGCTCACCCCGACGGCTCGCGACGATCGGCCGGATCGGCGGGCTCTCGATGATCGGGCTCGGGGTCTCGGTGGCCCTGACGGGGCGGAGGGACTAGGCCCGAACCTTCGGCACACCGAACCACTCGGCCATGACGCGGGCGGTCTCCTCCGGCCGGTCCTCCGCGGTGTAGGTGTACGCGCCCGCGATCGTGCGCAGGTCGGCGCCGAGTGCCGCCGCGTACCGCTCGGCGCGGTCGAGCGGGAACACGTGGTCCTCGCCGGCCCAGGCGAGCAGCACCGGCTTGCCGAACGACCGGCGCAGCCCCTGCGCCGCGGCCCGGACGTACCGCGGCGACACGGCGCCGATCGCCCTGCGCCCGTCGTGCCTTATGGCACGCCGGGTGAGGACGGGTCGCACGTAGCTGCGCATCACCTGCGGATCGATCGGGTACTTGGCCAGCCGGCCGTAGGTGTTGGGCAGTCGCCACGTGAGGGGCGACCGCAGTGCCTGGTAGAGCGCACGATGCGTCGCCGGCCATCGGGCGGCCGCCCTGAGCAGCCCGAATCCGCCCGGACCCGGCGGCCACGAGCATTCCGGTGTCTCGCACGAGTTCAGCACCAGGCGCGCGATCCGGTCCGGCCGGTCGGCCGCGGCGATCTGGCCGTAGGCCCCTCCGGAGTCGTTGCCGACGAGCGTGACCTCGCGCAGGTCCAGCACGTCGAGGAACTCGCCGACGAGCCGCGCGATGCCGGGAGGCGAGAGGTCGGCGTCGGGCATCGGGTCGATGTGGGAGCCCAGCGGCCAGTCCACCGCGATGCACCGGTGGCCGTCGGCGAGCAGGGGGACCAGCTTCCGCCAGATGTTGGTGTTGACCAGGTAGCCGTGGACGAGGACGAGCACCGGGCCGTGCCCGACGTCGTGGTAGCGGATCGGCCCGGCCGCCAGCCGCAGCACCCGGGACGGGCCCAGCCGGGGGTCCCGCCACGTCGCCTCGTCGGGTGGTCTCACCGGCCCAGGAGGAGCCGGGCCGAGCGGCCCCATGCCGTCGGCCGGAGCAGCAGCGTGAGCACGACCGGCGTGACGTCGAAGGCGGCCACGCGCGACGTGACACGGCCTTCCGGGGTGATCCGCAGCTTGTCGAAGCTGTGGACGACCAGCGGCCTGCCGCCCAGCGTGGCGCTGAGCCGGACGTCGATGAAGACGACGTCGTCGCGCCCGGCCCAGGCCGTGACGTCGCCCCGCAGGTCGGGTGCGAACCGGAGCAGCCTGCGCGCCTCCTCCTGCCAGCACGCCGCTCCCCGGCCGGAGCGCAGCAGCGGCTGGACGAGCTCCGCGTCCTCGGCGAGCAGCGCGTCCCACGCGTGCGGGTGGGGGCGGTGCCAGCCCTGCGCGAACAGGTCGACGACCCGCTGGTGGATTCTCGGCCAGTCGGCCATGACCGGGACGCTACCAGCTCTTGCAACCGTTGCAAAAGTAGGATGAGCGCGTGGCCGACCAGCGGAAGCAACGGACCGTGACCGCGCTCCTGGACGCCGCGGAGGAGCTCCTGCGGCACCGGCCGGTCGACGACGTCACCGTGGACGAGATCGCCGAGTCGGCAGGCGTGGCCGTCGGGTCGATCTACAACCACTTCGGCTCCAAGGCGGGGCTGCACGCCGCACTCGTCGAGCGCGCGCTCCAGGTCGACCGCGGCTTCATGGACCTGGCGTACCGGTCCGGCACCACACCGGTCGAGCAGATCCGCGCCGCGGCCGAGCAGTACCTCGCCTTCTACCTGACACACCCCGACTACTTCCGCATGCTCGCCTTCCCGGCCCCTCCCGGCCGCTACGCCGCGGGCCAGGAGCTGTCCGAGCGACTGGCCCGCGCCGTCGACGAGCAGAACCAGCGGCTCGTCGACGCGATCCGCCGGGGTGTGGCGGCGGGCGAGCTGCGCGCTGCGGACCCCGAGCAGGTGGCCACCGTCCTGTGGGCGGCGTGGAACGGCATCATCAGCCTCGCCTGGCGCCCCGACCCGCTGCGCCACGACGAGGCGCGGCTGCGCGCACTGCTGCAGACCGCCACCGACGTGATCGCCCACGGCCTCCTCGTCACCGGCACCCCGGACCGGTAGGCGCCGGCCATCCGGGGCGTGATCGCCGCAAGTGGTCCGAGAGCGCCGGGTGTGTCGCCCTGACACCATTTCCGGCGATCACCCTCTAGACGACCACGACCCGGCGCCCGCGAGCGTGCCCGGCCCGGCTGTCGACGTGCGCCGCGGCGGCATCGGCGAGCGGGTAGGACTTCTCGACCGGGATGTGGAGCTCTCCCCGCGCGATGAGGTCGACGGCCTCGGCGAGCGCGTCCGGCACGCTCCCGGCCACGCCGGAGAAGCGGACACCGAGCTCCGGCGCACCGAGATCGGCGATGGAGATCACCTTCTGCGGGTCCCCGGTCAGCTCGACGAGCTCACCGATCACACCCGAGCCGGCCAGGTCGAGCGCCGCGTCGACACGGCCGAGCCGCCGCACCCGCTCGACCCAGCCCTCGCCGTAGGTCGTGGCGGCGGCACCCAGGCTGCGCAGGTAGTCCTGGTTGGCAGCCCCGGCCGTGCCGATCACGGCGATGCCGCGGTGGCGGGCGATCTGCAGCACCGCCGATCCGACTCCGCCCGACGCCCCGCTGACCAGCAGCGTCTGCCCGGGCAGCACCCCGACCTGCCCGATGATGCGCAGCGCCGTCTCCACCACGGAGGGGTACCCGGCCGCTTCTTCGAACGTCAGACCGTCGGGCATGCCTGCCCACGCCGACAGCACGGCGAACTCGGCGTACGTGCTCGCACCCTCGCCGAACACGCGGTCGCCGACCGCGACCCCGCGGACCCCCGCGCCGACCTCGTCCACCACGCCCGAGGCGTCGATCCCGACCCCGGCGGGCAGCTCGATCGGATGCGCCGACAGGACCTGCCCCTGGCGGACCCTCCAGTCGACGGGGTTGACGCCCGCTGCCCGCACGGCGATGCGCACCTGGCCGGGGCCGGCGTGCGGCTCCTCCGCGTCCACCAGTTCCAGGACCTCCGGGCCGCCGAACTCGGCGAAGCTCACCTTCTTCATGTGGCCGAGAGTAACACTAACGGTTAGCGTTTCGTAACGACTATGATTTCCTACCTGTTAGCATCGGTCCGTGACCGAGCCGCCCGGCCGCCGCGAACGCAAGAAGGCCGCGACCCGCCAGAAGATCGCCGACACCGCGCTGCAGCTCTTCCTGGAGCGCGGGTACGACGCCGTGGGCATCCGGGACGTGGCCGCGGCGGCCGACGTGGCCGTCACCACGCTGTTCGCGCACTTCCCCTCGAAGGAAGCGCTGGTGTTCGACCTCGACGCGGACTTCGAACGGCAGCTCACGCACGCGGTCACCGACCGCCCACCGCACGAGCCACTCGTCCCCGCACTCCGCGGCGCGATCGGGGCGATGGTGCGGCATTGCACGGCCGAGAGCGCCGCCCCGCTCTGGCGCATGATCGACGACTCGCCCGCCCTGCGGGACTTCGAGGTGTCCATGCGGATGCGGCACGCGGAGTCGCTGGCGACGGCCATCGCCGCCGACCTCGCGCTGCCGCACGTCACGACGGCCTGCCGGACGATCGCCCGGTTCGTGGTCGAGGCGTTCTCGCTGGCCCGTGAGTCGCCCGATCCGGAGAACGCGCTCGACGAGATCTTCCGCATGATCGAGGCGGCGTGGGAGGCGTGCCCCACCGAGCCGCGGGCCCGGGTCAGCCCAGGCGCCCCGCGGGGTCGGGACGCCAGCGGGTGATGCCACCGCGGAGGCGCTCCGCCATCGCGCGCAGCAGGCGCTCCCCCTCCTCTGCCGTGGCGCCGGTCGGGTCGCCGAGGACACCGTTGGGGCTCACGGCCGCGACACCGCCCGCGCGCAGGGTCGGGAGCAGCTCGGCGAGCGGGGCCGTCGCGCCCGGTTCGGCGGCGTCCCGCCGGACCGCGGCGGGGTCGAGCGCGAGCATGACCGACGTCTCGGTGCGGCCGGCGTGGGCGTCACCGGTGGGCGGGGCGCACGGCCACCACGCTGCGGCGCGGCCTTCCCGTCGCAGCTGCCCCACGGCATCGGGAACGGTGGGGATGTTGCCGCCGTGGCCGTTGACGAACACCAGCCGCGGCGCCCACCGGGACGCCGAGCGGCCCAGCTCCACCAGGACCGCCCGCAGGCGTCGTGCCCGATCGAGAGCGTGCCGGGGAAACCTTCGTGCTCGCCGGACGCGCCGTACGCCAGCGGCGGCGCGACCAGAACTGCGAGGTCTCCCCGAGCTGCCCGCCCGGCGACGGCCGCGGCGATGCGGGCGTCGGTGTCCAGCGGCAGATGCGGCCCGTGCTGCTCCAACGAGCCAACGGGAACGAGCAGGGTGGCGCCGCGAACCTCGGGCCAGACCTGCCCCCCGAGCTCCCCGCCCTTCGGACGAACGGCACGTTCGTCCGACAGGTCGGGACGAGCGTGCCGTTCGTCCAAGGTCGCGGCCTAGACCTGCAGGCCCGCCAGCGGGCTCTCGTCGCACGCCCGGTCCGGGCGCATCCCGATCGTCACCGGCACCGGGCCCCTGCCGCCCCGCGGGGCGGTCCTGCGCGAGTGGTCGACGTCCGACTTCGGGATCACCGTGTCGGTGCCCCTCGCCGCGAGCGCCTGCTCGCCGAAGCCGCGTACGCACTCCGGGTCGGGGCCGTCCAGCGGGAGGCCGGTGAAGAACTTCGCCGCCATGCAGCCGCCCTGGCAGGAGTCGTAGAACCCGCAGCTGCGGCAGGCCCCACCGGTCTGCGGCTGCCGCAGCTCGGCGAACAGCTCCGAGCCGCGCCACACCTCCTGGAACCCACCCGGCGAGCGGACGTTGCCCGCGAGGAAGTTCTCGTGGATCGCGAACGGGCACGCGTACACGTCGCCCACCGGGTCGATCAGGCAGACCACCCGCCCGGCCCCGCACAGGTTCAGCCCGGGCAACGCCTCGCCGTAGGCGGAGAGGTGGAAGAACGAGTCACCGGTGAGCACGCCGTCGCCGCGGGCCACCAGCCAGTCGTAGAGCTGCCGCTGCTGGGCGGCCGTGGGGTGCAGCTCGTCCCAGACGTCCGCGCCGCGACCCGACGGCCGCAGCCGCGTGATCCGCAGCTGCGCACCGAACTTGTCGGCGATCGCCTTGAACTCGTCGAGCTGGTCGACGTTCTGCCGCGTCATGACGACGCTGATCTTGGGCTGGCCGAACCCGGCCTCGGCCAGGTTCTCCAGCGCCCGGATCGCCGTGGCGTAGGAGCCGGGGCCGCGCACGTGGTCGTTGACCTCGGCGGTGGCGCCGTCGAGCGAGATCTGCACGTCGACGTAGTCGGTGGCCGCGAGCTGGGCGGCCCGCGCCTTGTCGAGCTTGATCCCGTTCGTCGAGAACTTGACCCCGACGTCGTGGCTGACGGCGTAGTCGAGCAGCTCCCAGAAGTCGGAGCGGACGGTCGGCTCGCCGCCGCCGATGTTGACGTAGAAGACCTGCATCCGCTGCAGCTCGTCGATCACCGACTTCGCCTCGGCGGTGGTGAGCTCCCGCGGGTCCCGCCGTCCCGACGACGACAGGCAGTGCACGCAGGCGAGGTTGCAGGCGTACGTGAGCTCCCAGGTGAGGCAGATCGGGGAGTTCAGGCCGTACTGGAAGTGCTCGACCAGTTTCACGGGCGCTCCTCGATGGTTCCGTTGGCGGCCAGCCCGGCGAGCGCGCGCAGGTATGCGGGGCGCTGGCCGTCCTCGACGCCCGCCGCGGCGAGCGCGGCGTTCACGTCGGGGTGCTGCTCCAGCCCGGAGACGACGTCCACGAGCTGGGGGGTCTTCAGGAACGACAGCTTGCGCGTGCCGAAGTGGTAGACGAGCGCTCCGAACGGCTCGGGCCGCACCGCCACCTGCGGGCTGCAGCGGTGCGGCCGTGCCGGGTCGAACACCGGGGCGGTCAGTAGACGCCGCACATGCCGTCGATGGAGACCTCCTCGACGAGGGTCTCCTCGACCACGGGCTCCTCGGCGGCGGCCTGGGACTCGCTGGTGGGGGACATGCGCATCCTCCTGACGACGGTGGCTCGGGTGTGACCGACGTTAATTGACACGTCATGCCAAAGACAAGAGCGCCGACGACGAGGACCGGCAGACTGGTCCGATGGAGCCGGACGTCCTGCTGCACATGTGCACCGCCACCGAGTGGGAGACCGCCCGCGCGGCGGGCGCGCTCACCCCGCCGTCGCTCGCCGAGGCCGGGTTCGTGCACCTCTCGACCCCCGGCCAGGTGGAGCTGCCCGCGAACAGGCTGTTCCACGGCCGGTCCGACGTGCTGCTGCTGGTGCTGGACCCGCCCGCATCGACGTCGAGATCCGGTGGGAGCCCGGCGTGCCCGGCGACCCGGCGTCCATGCGCTTCCCCCACGCCTACGGCCCGATCCCCACGACAGCGGTGCAAGCGGCGCTCCCCTACCGCCCGGAACCGGACGGCAGCTTCACCCGACCCGACCTGTCCGCCCGCTGAGGCGCACCCCCGTTTCCGACGAACGCGCGTTCGTCGGTACCTATCCGACGAGCGCGCCGCTCGTCGGATCAGACGCGTGCTCTGCGCGGATGCCGAGATCTCGGCGGAACTGGTGATCACCGAGGCGACCACGAAGACCCACGTCTCCCGGGTGCTGACGAAGCTGGGCCTGCGCTCCCGCGTACAGGCGGCAATAGCAGCCCAGGACGCAGGCCTCCTCGGCTGAGCCCAACGCGGGTCAGCGTGTTCGCGCGGAGAGTTCCACCCGGTCGGGGGGCGCCGGAGGGACGGGGGCCGGCGCGGCGGCGACGGAGAGCATCGCGACGATCGCGGTGAGGGCCGCGAGCGCGATGCGCGAGACGGGGCGGGTGCGGCGGCGACGGAGAGCATCGCGACGATCGCGGTGAGGGCCGCGAGCGCGATGCGCGAGAC
>MKJV01000126.1 GCA_001942185.1 Pseudonocardia sp. CNS-004 | reverse complement strand
CGTACCCCAGCACGTCGGCGGCATCTCCACGACCCACCCCGGCCTCGCGTACACGGGTCTCGAACTGCAACGCTCGTTCTCCTCGAACACCCTGCGCGGCGTCGGCCGCGACGCCGCATACGTCATGGGCCCGCTCGCCGCACACGTCCGAGGCGCGTACGCGGGCGTCGCCTGAGCACGACGTTCCCGGAGCGGGATATCGTTCGTCGATATCGAAACGCGATATCATTCGCTCCGGGGAGCCCATGTGACTGATCAGCCGGCCTTGTCCCGTCGCCTCGGGAGCGTCGACGCGGTGGTGATCGGGCTGGGCTCGATGATCGGCGCGGGGGTGTTCGCGGCGTTCGCCCCGGCCGCGGCCGCCGCGGGTTCCGGGCTGCTGCTCGGGCTGGTGATCGCGGCCGTGGTCGCCTACTGCAACGCGACCGCGTCGGCGCAGCTGGCCGCGCAGTACCCGACGTCCGGCGGCACCTACGTCTACGGGCGGGAGCGGCTCGGGCACTGGTGGGGATTCCTGGCCGGCTGGGGCTTCGTGGTCGGCAAGACCGCGAGCTGCGCGGCCATGGCGTTGACGTTCGCGGCGTACGCCGTCCCCGCGGCGTGGGAGCGCCCGGCGGCGGTCGTCGCCGTCCTCGCGCTGGCCGCGGTCAACTACCGCGGCGTCACCCGGACCGCGCGGCTGACGCGGATCATCGTCGCGGTCGTGCTGGTCGCGCTGGCCGTGGTCGTGGCCGCCGGGCTGCTCGGCGGTCAGCCCGACCCGGCCCGGCTGTCGGGGGGCCTGCCCGGCGAGCCGGGCGTCTACGGGGTGCTGCAGTCGGCGGGCCTGCTGTTCTTCGCCTTCGCCGGGTACGCCCGGATCGCGACGATGGGCGAGGAGGTCCGCGACCCGCAACGGACCATCCCCCGCGCGATCGTGCTCGCGCTCGGCATCGCGGTCGCCGTCTACGCGGTCGTCGGCGTCACCGCGCTGCTCGCACTCGGCCCGGACCAGCTCGCGACGTCGACCGCGCCGCTGGCGGACATGGTCGGGGCCGGCACCTGGCAGTGGGCGGTGCCCGTCGTGGCCGCCGGTGGCGCGGCCGCGGCGCTCGGGGCGCTGCTCGCGCTGGTCGCCGGCATCGGGCGCACCTCGCTGGCCATGGCCCGACAGGCCGACCTGCCCGGATGGCTGGCCGCGGTACACCCCCGCAACCAGGTGCCGCACCGCGCGGAGGTCGCGCTCGCCCTCGTGGTGTCGGTGCTCGTGCTCACCGTCGACCTGCGCGGCGCGATCGGGTTCTCCTCCTTCGGTGTCCTCGTCTACTACCTGATCGCGAACCTGTCGGCCTTCACCCAGCCCTCCGACCGGCGCCGCTTCCCCCGCGTGCTGCAGATCCTCGCGCCGCCGGCTGCCTGCTCCTCGTGGCGACGCTGCCCTGGGAGGCCGTGGTCGCCGGGATCGGGGTCTTCGCCCTGGGCATCGGCTACCGCGCCGCCCGCCTGGCCCTCGCCCGCCGCTAGTGTCGAACCCGATATCGGTTCCGTCACCGTTGGACGATCCGGGAGGTGGGGGGTGCGCGAGTTCATGCGCGGCGCGGTGCGGCTGCACATCCTGCACCACGCCGCCGAGCAGGAGATCCACGGCGCCTGGATGACCCAGGAGCTCGCCCGCCACGGCCATCGGATCAGTCCCGGCACCCTCTACCCCACCCTGCACCGGCTCGAGTCCGACGGACTGCTCACCTCGCAGCAGCGGGTCGTCGACGGGCGCGTCCGGCGCGTCTACCGGGCCACCGACGCCGGGTGCCAGGCGCTCGCCGAGGACCGCGCCGCCCTCACCGAGCTCGCCCGGGAGATCCTCGGCCCGCCCTACTCCGACACGCAGCCGTCGGCACGTGAGGTCCCGGCAGCAAACCGGTTGACCCCACCGCCACGCTGACCAGGTGAAGGCGGGGTTCGGGCGACTGTGGGCGGCCACCGCGGTGTCCAACGTCGGCGACGGTGTGGCGCTCGCGGCGGGCCCACTGCTCCTGGCGTCGCTGACCTCCGACCCCGCGCTCGTCGCGGGCGCGATGTTCGTGCAGCAGCTGCCGTGGCTGCTCTTCGCCCTCCCGGCCGGCGTGTACGTCGACCGGCTCGACCGGCGCCGGCTCATCGTGCTGGTCAACCTGGTCCGCGCCACAGTCGTCGGCGGGCTCGCCTGCGCCGTCGCCGCGGGCGTCGCCACGGTGGCCGTCGTGTACGCGGCGCTGTTCGTGGTCGGCACGATGGAGACGCTCGCCGACAACGCGAGCACCGCGCTGCTCCCGGCGATCGTGCCCGCCGAGGACCTGCCACGGGCGAACGCACGGCTGATGGGCGTGCAGCTCGTCGGCAACCACCTCCTCGCGCCGCCACTGGGTGCCGCGCTGTTCGTGGCGGCCGCGGCGCTGCCGTTCGGCCTGAACGCGGCCACGTTCCTGGTGGCTGCGCTGCTGCTGGCCACGCTGCGCGGCCGGTTCCGGCCGGTGTCCGAGGAGCCGCGCAGGCCGTTGCGCGCCGATGTCACCACCGGCATGCGCGCCCTGCTGGGCCACCCGGTGCTGCGGATGCTCGCGGTGTGCCTGTGCCTCATGAACGTCACGCTCGTCGGCGCGTTCGCGATCCTCGTGCTCTACGCGCGCGAGCGGCTGGGCCTCACCGAGGTCGGGTTCGGGCTGCTGCTCGCGGCGAGCGCGGTGGGCGGGATCACGGGCACGCTCGTGGCGGCGCGCCTGCAACGCCGGTTCGGCATCGCGCTGCTGCTGCGCGCCGGCCTCGTGATCGAGACCTGCACGCACCTGTCGCTGGCGCTGGCCCGCGCGCCGTGGGTCGCCGTCGGCACCCTGGTGATCTTCGGCGTGCACGCGAGCCTTTGGGGCATCCTCTCGGTGTCCTGGCGCCAGCGGGTGGTGCCCGACGCGCTGCGCGGGCGCGTCAACAGCGGCTACTTCCTGTTCTCGGTGGGCGGCGCGGCGCTCGGCGCCCTCGGCGGCGGGTTCGTCGCCCGCGGCCTGGGCATCACGGCACCGTTCTGGTTCGCGTTCGGCGGCATGGCCGTGCTCACCGCCGTCGCGTGGCGGCGTTTCCGCCCGGCCCTGCTCGACGTGACCGACCCGATCCCGCTGAGCTGAACCGCTCTGTCCCAGATCTACTCTGCTTCAGAGGTATATGCTGGCCGCATGATCACTCCCACCGCGGCGACGGCGGACGCCGTGTCCGAGACGCTGATGCCCGCGGCAGGCGCCGTGCGCAGGCTGCTGCGGAGGCTCACCGGGCCGGTCGTCACCGGCGGGTCGGACACCCAGCTCGATGTCTCGATGGCGCAGCGCGAGGTGCTCCTCGCGGTGGGCAGGCGCACGGGCAGATCGGTCGCCGAGATCGCCGACGAGCTGGGCCTCGCCCCCAACAGCGTGTCCACGATCGTCACGCAGCTCGTCGGCGCGGGGATGCTGGTGCGCGAGACCGATCCCCGCGACCGCAGGGTCGGCAGGCTCACCCTCACCGCCCCCACCCAGGCTGCCATCGACGCGGCCCGGGCCCGCAGGCGCGGGCTGCTGCACGAGGCACTCGACCGGCTCACCCCGCGCCAGCTGGAAGATCTCGCCGCCGGGATCGACGCCATGGAAGCGCTGGCCGAGCAGCTGCGCCACCTGGAACGTGCCCGATGACGACGCTCGCGGTGGAATGCACCGGCCTGGTGCACCGGTTCGGCGAGACCGTGGCCGTCGACCACCTCGACCTGCAGATCGCGGCGGGCGAGGTGTTCGGCCTGCTCGGACCCAACGGCGCGGGCAAGACCACCACGATCCGGGTGCTGAACACGCTGCTACCGGCGCAGCAGGGCAGCGTCCGCATCTTCGGCCTCGACATCCGCCGCCGGGCGCTCGACGTCCGCAGGCACCTGGGCTACGTGCCCCAGCAGCTCTCCATCGAGGCCGCGCTCACCGGGCGGCAGAACGTCACGTGGTTCGCGCGGCTGTTCGACGTGCCGCGGGCCGAGCGGGCGGCCCGCGTCGACGACGCGCTGGACGCGATGGACCTGCTCTCCGTCGCCGACCGCCGCGCAGGCAGTTACTCCGGCGGGATGATCCGCAGGCTCGAGCTCGCACAGGCCCTCGTGAACCGGCCCGACCTGCTGGTGCTCGACGAGCCGACCGTCGGGCTCGACCCGATCGCCCGGGCCGGCGTGTGGGAACGGGTCCGCCAGATGCAGGCCGACCACGGCATGACCGTCCTGCTCACCACCCACTACATGGAGGAGGCCGACGAGCTGTGCGACACCGTGGCGCTCATGCACCACGGCAGGCTGCAGGCCGTCGGCTCCCCCACCGAACTCCGCGCCGGCATCGGCCCGGAGGCCACGCTCGAGGACGTCTTCCGCCGGTACGCCGGGGCCGGCCTCGAAGATCACAGCGCCGAGGGGGTGCGGAATGTCCGTCGCAGTCGAACGACCGCGCGCAAGCTGGGCTGAGCCCGTCCGCCTGCTCGCCGTGCGCACCGCCGCACTCAGCACCGTCGAGCTGCAGAAGCTGCGCAGCGACCACACCGAGCTCTTCACCCGCATGGTGCAGCCCGTGCTGTGGCTGCTCGTCTTCGGGCAGATCTTCAGCCGGATCCGGGCGATCCCCACCGGCGACCTGCCCTACCTCGCCTACCTGACGCCCGGGATCCTCGCGCAGTCCGCACTGTTCGTCGCGATCTTCTTCGGGATCCAGATCATCTGGGAACGCGACGCGGGGATCCTCACGAAGGTGATGGTCACGCCCACCCCGCGCGCCGCGATCATCATGGCCAAGCGTTCGCGGCGGGCCTGCGCGGGTTCGCCCCGGTCGTGGTCCTCGTGCCGGTGGCGCTGCTGCTCGGGGTCGAGATCACCGTCAACCCGCTCAAACTGCTCGCCGCCGCCGTCGCCTCGTGCTCAGCGGCGGCTTCTTCGCCTGCCTGTCCATGGCGATCGCCGGCATCGCCCAGACCCGCGACCGGCTGATGGGCGTCGGCCAGCTCATGACGATGCCGCTGTTCTTCGCCTCCAACGCCCTTTACCCATCGAGATCATGCCGACGTGGCTGCAGGTGATCAGCCAGGTGAACCCGCTGACCTACCTGGTGAACGCCCTGCGCGGCCTGCTCGTCGGGCCCCGCGAACCTGTGGGCCGACTTCGGTGTGCTCGTCGGGCCGCCGTGCTCGGGATCATCGGGGCCGCATCGGTGATGGGCAAGCTCGTGCGTTAGCGGCGGTCGCCCCGCTCCTCGAGGAGTGTGACGATCCGGTCGAGCCCAGCCGCCGTCGCGTCGAACTTGCCGCGCATCTCGATGAACCCGTCGTCGACCTTGCGGAACTCCTCGTCGATGCGCCGGAACCCGTCGTCGACCTTGCGATCCAACGCGTCGAACCGGCGGTCGACCGCGTCGAACCGGCGGTCGACCGCATCGAACCGTTCCCGCGTCTGCTCGCCGAGTGCGTTGATCGCCGAGCGGTTGGCGTCGACCTTGACCCCGAGGTCGGCGATGTCCCGGTCACGCGCGGCGGCCAGGTGGCGCGCTGCCGCGGCGTCGTCGCGTGCCGCGTGAACCTCGGCCGACACCTGGCCGAGGCGCACCTCGAGCGCAGCCACCCGCTTCTCGATGTCGTCACCCGCAGCCATGCCGGGGAGAGTACCGGCACCACCGCGACGCCGGACCGATTCGGAGGTGCTCGACGCCGACACACCCGGGCCGGTGCGTGACGGGGACGTGACCCGGGTTACCCTCGACGACGTGCGCATCGCCCTCGTCCTCACCGCGGCAGTACGGCCGCGCGTCGGCTGAGCCAGGTCGCCGGCGCGCCCCGCTCCCCCCTGCCCACCGAGGCCTGGCTCGGCGCCCACCACCCGTGGAACCCCGGAGCCGAACGATGACCGTTCTCGACCACTCCCCCCGCACCACCTGGGCCCCGCGCCTCCAGCGCCGTCACGAGATCGTGACACCGGCGGCATGCAGGGTGTCCTCGACATCGGCACCGCGCTGTGCGCGTGCGGCTTCCCCGTGCGCGACTTCACGGTCGACGTCCGCGACGGCGTCCCGTACAGCTCGGTCACCTGCACCGTGTCGCTGACGGCGGCCGAGTGCGACACGTTCGCCGACCGCCTCGGCGACGTGCCCGCGGTCGTGTCCGTCGAACCCTGCTGACGCGCACACCCGGAGCGCGACTCACGCGCATCGACAGCGCGACTCGCGGGGAGGTGGGGACCCCCATCCCCGCGAGTCGCGGTCTGAGCGCGGCCGAGTCGCGGTCTGGTTGGCCTTCTCGCGGGTCTCGAGCTCTATCGTTCGTGCGCATGCGTGTCAGCCTGAGCATCACCCAGTTCCCGGCCGACGCCGGCCACACCCCGCTGGACCGGATCGTGCGCGCCGCGGACGACGGCGGGATCGACACGGTCTGGGTCGCCGACCACCTCGTCCAGTACGCCCCCGGCACCGAGCCCACCGACCCGCACCTGGAGGCCTACACGACGCTCGGCTGGCTCGCGGCGCGCAGCGAGCGGGTCCGGCTGGGCGCCATGGTCAGCCCGGTCACGTTCCGGCCGCCCACCCTCCTGATCAAGGCGGTCAGCACGCTCGCCACGCTGTCGGGCGGGCGCGCCTGGCTCGGCGTCGGCACGGGGTACCACGAGCAGGAGGCGGCG
The DNA here is from genome assembly GCA_001942185.1 of Pseudonocardia sp. CNS-004. Lineage (GTDB taxonomy): Bacteria > Actinomycetota > Actinomycetes > Mycobacteriales > Pseudonocardiaceae > Pseudonocardia. The sequence goes on along the minus strand of MKJV01000126.1, from coordinate 37,291 downwards.
CAGATGGGCATTCCCATGCCGCCGCTCGCCGAGCGGTTCGAGCGGCTGGAGGACACGCTGCAGCTGGCCCACCGGATGTTCGCGGGCGACGACACGGCGTTCGAGGGCAGGCACGTGCGTGCCGGGCGACCGCTGAACCACCCCACCCCGGCCCGGCGGCCGCGCATCCTCGTCGGTGGGGCCGGGGAGAAGAAGACGCTGCCGCTGGTGGCCCGCTACGCCGACGCGTGCAACCTCTTCGACATCCCCGACGGGGGCGTCACGCTGCGCCGCAAGCTCGACGTCCTCGCGCAGGCGTGTGAGGACGCCGGCCGGCCCCGGGCGGAGATCGAAACCACCGTCGGCACCGCCCTGCACCCGGACGAGACGCCCGCCGCGTTCGCCGAACGCTGCGCGGCGCTGGGCGAGCTGGGCGCCGAGCACGTCGGCGTCATCACCCGCACGCCGTGGACCGACGACGACCTCGCCCGGCTGGCCGAGGGCGCCCGCCTGCTCGCGGCCTGACCCGGTGGGGCCGTCAGCGCCCCGGAATGCGATCACACCGACGACGGTTCGCCCTCACATGGCACTCACTCTCTCGGCCGACGTTCGCGCCCTGATCGACGGGCCGAACTTCGCGACGGTGGCGACGCTCGACCCGGACGGCGGTCCGCAGACATCGATCGTCTGGGTCGGCCTGGACGGCGACGCACTCGTGTTCAGCGCGACCGAGGACCGGAAGAAGGTTCGCAACCTGCGGCGGGACCCCCGCGCGAGCGTCTCGATCAGCGACGCGCGCGACCCCTACCGGCACACCCAGCTGCGCGGCACCGTGACGATCACCGCGGACCCGGGCAGGACGCTGCCGAAGATCCTCAGCCACAAGTACCTCGGTGAGGACGCCGCCCCGGAGTCCGGAGGTCGAGCGGGTCATCGTCCGGCTGCACGTCGAGAGGGTCGCCGGCAACGTCCGGTGATCCGCGGGAGCCTGCCGACCACCTGATCAGCCGGTGGTCGCACCGTGCGCCGCGTCCAGCATCTCGGCGAGCTCCGCGACCTTCACCCGCTCCGCCCCCCGCAGCCCGCCGCGGCGCACCTCCTCCGCGTCGACCCGCAGCCACGCCGTCCAGTCGACGGGTCGCACGCCGTGGGCGGCCAGCGCGGCCCGGAACTCCGCCGGGTCGGGGTGGGCCGGCTCGGGCAGCCCGGGAAGATCTTCCAGCAGCGCGGCCACCGTCTCGACGGCGTCGGCCTTGTTGGTGCCGATCACGCCGGTGGGGCCGCGCTTGATCCAGCCCGTGACGTACGCGCCCGGCACCGGCCTCCCGTCGCGCAGCACGCGGCCGCCCTCGTTCGGGACGGTGCCGGTGGCGGGGTCGAACGGCAGCCCGGGGATGGGTTCCGCGTCGTAGCCGATCGCCCGCACGACGAGCCCGACGTCGATCGTCTCCTGCTCGCCGGTGCCGACGACGCGGCCGTCGCGGATCGTGTTGCGCTCGACCACCAGTCCACCGACCCGGCCTCCGGTGCCGATGATCCGCACCGGGGAACGCAGGAAACGCAGGTGGATCCGCCGTGGCTTGCCCGCGGGCTCGGTGGCCGACCACTCGGCGAGCATGTCGAGCATCTGCCGGTGCCTGCGGTCCTCCGGCGCCTCGACACCAGCGGCGAGCAGCCCGTCGTCGTGCACGAGCACGTCGGCGCCCGCCAGCTCGCCGATCTGGCGCAGCTCCGCGGGGGTGAAGCGGATGTGCTGGGGCCCCCGCCGGATCAGCACGTGGATGTCGCGGACCGCGCTCGAGCGCAGGACGTCCAGGACCGGGTCGGGGATGTCGGTCGCCGCCATCTCGTCGGCGGTCTTCGCCAGCACCCGCGCGACGTCCAGTGCCACGTTGCCGGCACCGACGACGGCGACGCCCGGATGGTCGAGCAGGGGCTGCAGCTTCGTGTGGTCGGGGTGGCCGCAGTACCAGCTGACGAACGCGCCCGAGCCGAGCGAGCCGGCCAGCTCCTCACCGGGGATGCCCAGCGCGCGGTCCACCGAGCTGCCGGTGGCGTGGACGACGGCGTGGTAGTGCTGCCGCACGACGTCGAGCGGCACGCCACCCTCACCGACGCGCACGTTTCCCAGGAACTCGATCTGGGCCGGGTCGAAGGGCTTCTGCAACACGCGGATGACGGACTTCATCTTCACGTGGTCGGGCGCCACGCCGTAGCGGACGAGCCCGTAGGCGCCGGGAGCCGGTCCAGCACGTCGACGCCGACCGGCCGGTCGGCGGCCAGCAGCGCGGCGGCGGCGTACAGCCCGGACGGGCCCGCTCCGATCACCGCGACCCGGGCCTGTCGCTGCTGCATGTGGTCATCTCCTGTGGTGGGGGAGGTGTCAGTCCGGGGAAGGACCGAGCGGCGCGAACCGTGGCGGGCGCCGCTCGACGAAGGAGGCCACCCCCTCTCGCAGGTCGGCCGACCCGACGAACCGGTCGACGTGCTCGTACGAGCCTGCAGCGCCTCCTCGAACGTGGTGTCCTGCGCCTCGCGCACCTGGGCCGCGATCGTGGCCATCGCGCGCGGGCTGCAGTGCTGTGCGAGGTCGCGGGCGTAGGCCTGGGCGGCGCCGAGCACCTCCTCGCGCGGGACGACCCGGCCGACGATGCCCAGCTCCCGCGCCTCCGCGGCCTCGAAGGTGCGGGCCGAGAGCAGCAGGTCGAGCGCGCGCTCCTGCCCGACGAGCCGGGTGAGCGTCCAGGCGATGCCGTACTCGGCGACGAGCCCGCGGCGGGCGAACGCGGTGGAGAACCGGGCTGTGTCGGCGGCGAACCGGACGTGGCAGAACAGCGCCTGGACGAGCCCGACGCCCGCGCACGCACCGTTGATCGCGGCGATCAGCGGCTTCGGGAAGCTCCGCTGCACGTCGACGGGCTGGTGGGGCAGCCGCGCACCCTCCTCCCCCAGCCTCCCGAGCCGGGAGATGTCGGCGCCCGGGCAGAACGTGGTGCCCGCACCGGTGACGACCACGGCGCGTACCCGCTCGTCGGCCGCGGCCTCCGAGAGCCGCTGCACGTAGCCCTTCTGCAGGTCCTCTGCCCAGCCGTTGCGCCGCTCCGCGCGGTTGAAGGTGAGGGTGAGGACACCGTCGCCGTCGCGCTCGGCGAGCACTGCATCGGCGCTCGCCTCCTCGCTCACACCCCGACCCTAGTACGGGCGGCGAACGTGCGGCGGAAGTCCATCGGCGCCACCCCGACCACTTTGCGGAAGTGGTGGCGCAGCAGCGCGGCGCTGCCGAAGCCGCAGCGCCCGGCGATGTCGTCGATGCCGAGGTCGGTGTCCTCCAGCAGCCGCTGGGCCCGCAGCACCCGCTGCAGCGTGAGCCACTTGTGGGGGGTGGTGCCGGTCTCGGCCACGAAACGGCGGGCGAAGCTGCGGTCGGACATCCGGGCGCGACGCGCGAGGTCGGACACCGCGTGCTCGACCTCCAGGTGCTCGAGCACCCAGTCCAGCACCGGCGCCAGCCCGTCGGACCGGCACTCCGGCACCGGCTGCTCGATGTACTGGCGCTGCCCGCCGTCGCGCTGCGGCGGCACGACCATCCGCCGCGCGATCACGTTGACCGCGGCGCTGCCGAGCTCGCGGCGCACCAGGTGCAGGCAGGCGTCGATACCGGCGGCGGTGCCCGCACTGGTGATCAGGTTGCCGTCGTCGACGTAGAGCACGTCCGGGTCGATGCGGGCGCGCGGGTACCGTTCGCGCAGCTCGTCGGCCGTGTCCCAGTGGGTGGTGCACGGCCGGTCGTCGAGCAGGCCGGCCGCGCCGAGCACGAACGCGCCCGAGCACACGCTGAGCAGCGTGCTGCCGGCCGCCGCGGCATCGCGCACCGCGTCGAGTACCTCGTCGGAGAACTCCCGGGCCCGCGTCGCCGAGATCGCCACGACGTCCGCGCCGCGCAACCCGTCGAGACCGTGCGAGGGCACCATGTCGGCGCCGACCGACGTCCGGATCGGCCGGCCCGCCACCTCGCCGCACACCCTCAGCTCGGTGAACGGCACTCCGTCGTCGGTGCGGTCGATGCCGAAGACCTCGCAGATCGTGCCGAACTCGAAGGGGGTGATCGGGGGGATCACCAGCGCGGCGACCGTGGACAACATGCGACGCAGTATAGGCAGGATTTTGACTGAGGTAGTCAGTTCTGCCACTGTCGGCGACATATTGCCGGGCGCAAACTTACTGCCATGACCACCGCGATCATCGTCCTCGTCCTCGTCGCCGCCGTCGTCGCACTCTCGATCGTGCGCCCGGGCGACCCCGCCGCCGGGTTCTCCGGCGACTACCGCGACCGCGAGCAGGAACGGCAACTCGCCGAGCTACGCGCCATCGCAGGCCACCGGGCCGATCACTCCACGTGGAACGCGGCGAGCCGGCCCGCCTCGGCCGCCACCTCCCGCTCCACCGCGCGGTCCAGCGGGTGGAACGACTCCCACCGCACCTCCCCCGCCGCATAACGCCAGGTGCCCGCCACCTGCCCGTCGACGAGGAACGTGGGCACCGACTGCGGGATGTTCCGGGCGAACACCCGCGGCCGGTGCTCCTCCGGCAGGATCTGCGCGCGCGAGCGTGCACGAGCAGGTTGGCGTCCCACTGCCCCAGGAACCTGACCGGCGCGGGCGTGGCAGCCTCGGGCAGCGGCGCACCGGGCACGTCCACCAGCTCGCCGCCCGACTCGGTGCGGTGGCGGCAGAGCGACATGCGGGAGAGCACGGCACGCGTGGCGGTGATGCTCCACCCGCAGAACGAGGCGATGTCGGCGGGCGCGGCCGGGCCGAACCCACGCAGGTAGCGCGCGACGAGCAGCTCAGCGGCGGCGGCCCGGGTGGGCGCGGGGTCGGGGACCGCCACGGTGTGCTCGGCCGGCCCGTAGACGTGGGCCCTCGGGGTGTCCCACGTGCCGGCCGGGGGCACCCGCACCAGGTCGACCCACAGCTGCACACCCGGCCACACCTCCCGCGGATGCCCCGCTGCGGCCAGCCGCTTCTGGATCTCGGCCTGCTTCAGCGGCCCGTCGGCGACGTACGAGCGGACCTGCGCGGCGATCGCCGGCATGTCGACCGAGCCGGAGATCGGGTGGGCGCGCCGCCACCACTCCCGCCGCTCCTCCCGCACCGCCTCGGTGAACGGCCAGTAGTCGGCAGGCGCCACCATGTGGATCGTGCAGCGCATCACCCACGCCTGCACGACCCGGCCTGCGAGCAACGCGTCCGTGAGCAGCCGGCGGCGGAAACCACCAGCCGCGACCACAATCCGACGTACCCCGACGGGGCGTACTGCGTCTGCAGCCCGGCCACCCGCTCGACGGCCTGCTCGGGACTCAGCTCGGCGCGCTCCAGCAACAACTGGCGCGCCAGCACGGCCCTGTTGAGCTCCCGGGTGGACAGCACGCGCTCGGTCACGGGCGCAGTCTGCCCCGCGCCTCCGACAGTCCGGACGACCCCGGTCAGGGACGCTGGGCGAGCAGGCGGTCGACCAGCTCACCCGCGTGGCCGGCCGGCCCGCTCGCCTCGGCGGTGAGCGCGAGGTTCGCGGCCATCCGGTCGGGATGCACCCCGAGCCCCTCCAGCGAGGCCCGCAGCCGGGCGGCTGCTCCCCCGGTGGCCCGCAGCAGGTCCCCGATCGTCTGCCACTCGGCGTGCCACGGCCCGGCGGCCCGCTGGTGCTCGTGGTCGGCTGCCGCGAGGAGCACCGCGGCCAGGCCGGGCGCCCTGCGCGCCGCACCGCGGGCGGTGACCGCCGCGATCGGGTTGCGCTTGTGCGGCATCGACGAGGAGTCGCCCGGCGCGGCCTCCGACACCTCCCCCAGCTCCGTGCCGGCGAGCAGCACCACGTCGGTGGCCGGCTTGGCGCACGCGCCGGCAGCCACGGCGAGCGCACCGGCGAGTTCGCCGATCCGCGTCCGCTCGGTGTGCCACGGCGCGGCGTCGGCCAGGCGCAGCGCGCGGGCGACCGACGCCGCCACCGCAAGGCCGTGCGGGTGCAGCGCCGCCAACGTGCCGGCCGCCCCGCCGAACTGCACGGGCAGCCCGCCGACCACCTCGGCGAGCCGCGTCCTGGCCCGGTCCAGCCCGGCGAACCACCCCGCCGCGACCAGCCCGAACGTCGTCGGCAACGCCTGCTGCCCGAGCGTGCGCGCGATCATCGGCGTGTCCCGGTGCCCGCGCGCCAGCCCGCCGCCGCGTCGGCGGCCCCGCGGCAGGTCGTCGAGCACGACCTCCGCCGCCCACCCGACGAGCAGCACGGCGGCGGTGTCCATCACGTCCTGGCTGGTGGCGCCGGGGTGCACCGACGCACCCGCCTCCCCCGCCGCACCGCGCAGCATCCGCACCAGCGGGATCACCGGGTTGCCGCCCTCGACCGCGGCCCGCCCGAGCGCCGCGGGGTCGATCCGCAGCGTCGCGGCGGCCGCCTCGATCCGGTCCGCGTCCTGCGCGGGCACGACCCCGTGCTCGGCCGCGGCCCGCGACAACGCCACCTCGACCGCGACGAGCGCCGCCACCCACGAGGCGTCGTCCAGCCGGGCGGCCACCCGGTCGGCCCCGAACAGCGGGTCGAAGAGCGCGCTCGTCATGACGCGGAACCTACGGCCCCGAGGATCTCGGCCACACTCCCGGCCCGGGTGTGCGACGTGACCGAGCCTTCGGCTGCCGCTCAGCTCGCCATGGCGTCGAACGTGCCGGGTTCGTAGGAACCACCCTTGGTCCGCGTGATCACGAGCAGCCGGTTGGCAGCATTGATCATGGCGACCACGTACAGCAGCGTGGCGATCTGGTCATCGTCGTAGTGCTCGCGCACCTGGGCCCAGGTCTCGTCGGCCACGCCCTGAGCGGCGTCGGCGATCCGGGTGCCCTCCTCCGCCAGCGCCAGCGCGGCCCGTTCCGCCTCGGTGTACACGGTGGACTCGCGCCAGGCGGCGACCAGGTTGATCCGGGCCCCGGGCTCACCGGCGGCCGCCAGCTCCTTGGCGTGGGCGTCGACGCAGAAGCCGCAGCCGTTGATCTGGCTGGCGCGCAGCTCCACCAGCTCCAGCGTGGTCCTCGGCACCGTCGCCGACCGCATGATCGCCATGCTGATGCCGCTGAACCGCTTGCCGATCTCGGCGCCGAGCTCGTTGCCGTTCAGGTCGAAACGTGGCTCCATGATCTCGTCCTCACTCGTGGTGGCCGAACCGAACGGCCATGAGACGGCGATGCGCCGACCGTTCTGACAGCGCCGGCACGTGACGTGAGTCACCCGCCCGCTCCTGTCAGGAACCGGCGAGGTCCGGCGTCTTGTGCGCGACACGGGTCGACGGCGAACAGGAGCCACCCATGGCCGACGGGAGCGACGGCGGTCCGGACGCCGCCACCGCAGCGTTCACCACCCACCGCAACCTGCTGTTCACCGTCGCCTACGAGATGCTCGGCTCGGCCACCGACGCCGAGGACGTCCTGCAGGAGACCTGGCTGCGCTGGACCGCCGTCGACCTCGACACGGTGCGCGACCAGCGCGCCTACCTGGTCCGGATCACCACCCGCCAGGCGCTCACGCGCCTGCGCACACTCGGCAGGCGCAAGGAGTCCTACGTCGGCCCCTGGCTACCCGAACCGCTGCTCACCACGCCCGACGTCGCCGACGACGTCGAGCTGGCCGACAGCGTCTCGATGGCGATGCTGCTGGTGCTCGAGACGCTCACGCCGACCGAGCGGGCGGTGTTCGTGCTGCGCGACGTGTTCGACGTCGGGTACGACGAGATCGCCGAAGCCGTCGACAAGACACCGGCCGCGGTCCACCAGATCGCCCACCGGCACGCGCGCACGTCGCCGCCCGCCGACCACGCCGGGCCGCGTCGCCCGCCGAGGCGCGGGACGCGATCGACGCGTTCCGGCGGGCCGTCGAAACGGGCGACCTGCAGGGGCTCCTCGACATCCTCGCGCCGGACGTCGTGTTCCTCGGCGACGGCGGCGGAGCGGTGCAGGCCACGCTGTCGCCCGTCGTGGGGGCCGACCGGGTGGCCGCCCTGCTGGCAGGCAGCCGGCTGGGCCGGGCCGCCGCCGCGGCGCCGCTGCAGCGGGCGCAGGTCAACGGCCACCCGGCACTGCTGGTCCGCCTCGACGGCAGGATCGACACCGTGCTGGCGGTACGCATCGACGACGGCCTCATCACCGGCCTCTACGCCGTGCGCAACCCCGACAAACTGTCCCAGCTGGAGCGGGAGACCACCCTGAGCCGGTGAGCGCCGGCTACCCGCGGCCCGGGGCCAGCGCGGTGCGTTCGAGCGGAACGTCCGGTGGCAGCGCGCCGCCCGTCACCACCGCCGCCGCGAACGCCGCGAGCGCCGGAGCCGACTCGATCCCGGAACCACCCTGACCGGCGCAGAACCAGAACCCCGGGTGCTCCGGCCACGCCCCGACGACCGGCAGCCGGTCGGGCACGAACGAGCGCAGCCCGGCCCACGCCGTGCGCACCGAACGCAGGCCGAGCCCGGTCACGGCCTCGACCCGCTCCATCGCGATCGCGACGTCGAGGTCGTCGGGACGCACGTCGTGCGGCGCCACCGGCGTCTCGTCCGCGGGGCTGACCAGCAGCCCGTCCCCCTCCTGCTTGAAGTAGAAGCTCTCGGGGGTGCCGACGACCATCGGCAGCCTCGACCCGTCCGGCCCGCGCATCCGGGACGGATCGGGCACGCGGGCGAGCGCGATGGTGCGGCGGTACGGGGTGAGCCCGATCCGCGGCACCCCGGCCAACGCGGCGACCTCGTCCGCCCACGCACCCGCAGCGTCCACCACCTCGGCCGCGTCGACCACCTCCCCGTCCGGGCCGGCCTGCACCCGCCATCCGGAGCCGCTCGGTCGCAGGCCGGTGACCGGGGAGCCGGCCCGGACCTGCCCGCCGCGCCGGACCAGCCCGCGGACGTAGGCCTGGTGCAGCGCCTCGGCGTCGACGTCAGCCGCGTCCTCCACGACGGCGGCGGCCGCCACCGAGCCCGGCCGCAGCGCCGGACAGCGGCGGTGGGCCTCGGCCGGATCGATCGCGAGCGGCGCGCCCGGCTCCCCGGCCTGCCCGGCCACGTAGTCGGCCAGGTCCGCCGCGCCGTCGGCGTCGAACGCCGCGTGCAGCACCGCGCGCGGGGCGAGCAGCGGCGGGGCGTCCAACTCCGCCGCGAGGCGGGCGAACCGCGGCCCGCTCGCCGCGATCAGCGCACGCACCGGCGCCGCACCGTGGCCCGGGACATAGGTGGCGGCCGAACGGGCGGTCGAGTGGCGGGCCAGCGCCGTCTCCGCCTCGACCAGCAGGACGGAGCGGCTCGCGGCGAGCTCGTAGGCGATCGATGCGCCCGCGATGCCACCGCCGACCACGACGACGTCGATGGAGGTCACGTCCCAGACGCTAGGCGTTGGAAAACCCGTGGCGCACCCTGCTGCGACCGTCCTATCGTTCCTCCCATGCGCCTGTAGCGACGGCCGCCCCACCGCGGCACACGCGGCCCGGCTTCCCGCCCCGCCGCCCCCGTCCCAGCCCACCGGCCGGCCCCGGACCAGATCCGGACGCCGTATCGGCCCTGCTGGCCGGCCCCGTCACCTGCAGGAGGCACCCATGCCCGACTCGTTGTTCCCGTCCCTGGCCGCCGCCGTCGACGCCCGTACCGGCGATCAGGACCTCGCCGACGCCACCCCGGCGCCGGGCAACCGGGCGGCCCGCCGCGGCCGCGCGGGCAAGAACGCCCCGAGTGGAGCCGTCCACGCCGACTCCTCGGGGCGCGCCCGCGCAGCGCAAGGCCGCCGGGTCAACCCGGTGCGGCGCACCGGTTGATCCGGGACGGGCGGACGACCGAGCGGCACGAGCGCACACGGTGAGGCGCGCTCGCGTCCTGCTGCTCGGTCCTCCGCCCGTCGGCCACGGATTCCACGACCCGGACAGGTGATCGTCACGGTCCTCGTTGCGCTACGGTCGCCACACAGCCGCAACCCGCTCCCCGCCCGGAGGAAGTGCCCGTGTCCGACCAGCCCCTGCCGGAGATCCGACCCGATGTTCCGCACGGAGCCCGGATCTGGAACTACTGGCTCGGGGGAAAGGACAACTACGCCGCCGACCGGGAGATCGCCGATGCCGTGAGCGCGGTCTTCCCGGAGATCGTGGACATGGCGTTCAAGTCACGCCAGTTCCTCAACCGAGCGGTGCGCCACCTCGCCGGTGAGGCCGGGATCCGCCAGTTCCTCGACATCGGCACCGGCCTGCCCACGATGCAGAACACCCACGAGGTCGCCCAGTCGGTCGCCCCCGACGCCCGGATCGTCTACGTCGACAACGATCCGCTGGTGCTCGCCCACGCCCGCGCGCTGCTGGTCAACACCACCCCAGAGGCGTCACCCAGTACATCGACGCCGACTACCACGAACCGGAACGCATCTTCGAGCAGGCCACGGAGATCCTCGACTTCTCCCGGCCCATCGGCGTGATGTTCATGGGCGTCTTCGGCTACGTCCCGGATTACGAGGTGGCGCGCTCGATCATCTCGCGGGTGGTGGAGGCCGTGCCGGCCGGCAGCTACCTGGCCCTCTGGGAGGGCACCAGCACCAGCGAGGCCGTCGTCCGGGGTGCCGAGGCGCAGGCCGCGCTGGGCTCGCCCTACGCGCTGCGCACCGTCGAGGAGGTCCGAGGCTGGTTCGACGGCACGGAGCTGATCGAGCCCGGACTGGTGCCGCTCACCCAGTGGCGCCCGGACGACGTCGAGGTCGGTCGCGCCGGCCCGATCGACGCCTACTGCGGTGTCGGACGCAAGCCCTGACCCGCCCGATCACATGACCGTCGTGTGGTGGGCGGCCCCGGTGGCGCCTGCGAACGCCCCCGGGCTGGTCCCGTTGTTGGACGGTCGCGAGCGCGAGCGGCTCGACCGCTTCCGCCGCCCCGCCGACCAGGCCCGCTACCTCGCCGCGCACGCACTGGCGCGGCTGGTGCTCGCCGACTCCATCGGCACGTCCGCGGCCGCGCTGGAGTTCGACCGCACCTGCCGCTGCGGCGAGCAGCACGGCAAGCCGGTGCTGCCGGGCGGCCCGGGGTTCTCCCTGACCCACGCGGGCGACCTCGTCGGCGTCGCCGTGCACCCCGGCGGCGACGTCGGCCTCGACGTCGAGCAGGTCCGCGAGCTCACCGACCTGCAGGCGATGGCCGCACACGCCTGCTCGCCGCGGGAGACCGCCCCCGACGCCGACGCCTTCTTCACCCTGTGGACCCGCAAGGAGGCGCTGCTCAAGGCCGTGGGGACCGGGCTCTCCACACCGATGTCCGCGATCACCCTCGGCCCCGCGGGCGTACTCGACTGGACCGGGGAGGACGCCCCGAGCGCCCCGCTGTGGCTCGCCGACCTCCGTCCCGCCGCCGGGTACCACGCCGCGGTGGCCGGCACCGGCGAACGGCTCCGGATCACCGAACGACGCGGCGACGCGCTGCTCGCCGGTCAGGCCCGGTAGAGCATCTCCGCGTAGGCGGGGCCGTAGCGGCGCTCCAGCTCCTCGAGCGGGACGTCCTTGTTGACGAGGGCCTTCGAGATCCGCGCCGTCGACGGGAGCGCCTCGTGGTCCCACGTCTCGGGCTGCCACAGCTTCGACCGCATGAACGCCTTGGCGCAGTGGTAGAAGACCTCGTCGATCGCGACCTCGAGGGCCAGGCGCGGCCGGTGCCCCTGCACCACCATCTCGTCGAAGTACGGCGCGTCGCGCATGATCCGCGCCCGCCCGTTCACCCGCAGCGTGTCCCCCCGGCCGGGCACCAGGAAGAGCAGCCCGACGTGCGGGTTGGCCAGGATGTTGTGGTAGCCGTCGACCCGCCGGTTGCCGGGGCGGTCCGGCACGGCGAGCGTGTGCTCGTCGATCACGTGGGCGAGGTGGCCCGCCGGGTCGCCCTTCGGGGAGACGTCGAGGTTCCCGGCAGCGTCGCCGGTGGCGATCAGGCAGAGCGGGGAGTGTGCCAGCCACAACCGGTCGATCGGGTCGAGCGACGGGCGGACCTTCTCCGCGACCGCCTTCAGCGGGGCCCCGACGAGGGCCTCCAGTTCGGCGACGTCGGTGATCTCGGCGCTGGTCGTGTCCTGGCTGATCTCTTCTGGGCTGATCTCTGCGGTGGCCACGTCTCCAGGACGGTACGGCGGAGACTGTCGGTCCGTCCAGGGAGAATGGGTCACGTGGGCGCGCGCTGGGTCCTGCACCTGGACATGGATGCGTTCTTCGCGGCGTCCGAACAGCTCACCCGGCCCACCCTGCGGGAGCGGCCCGTGCTGGTCGGCGGGCTGGGCCCGCGTGCGGTCGTGGCGGGTGCCAGCTACCAGGCCAGGGTGTTCGGGGCGCGGTCGGCGATGCCGATGGGCCAGGCCCGGCGGCTGTGCCCGCACGCGGTGGTGCTGCCGGCGCGGTTCACGCTGTACAAGGAGCTGAGCTCGCGGGTCATGAGCGTGCTCGCCGAGGCGTCGCCGGTGCTGGAGCCGGTGTCGATCGACGAGGCCTTCCTCGAACCACCCGCACTGGCCGGGGCGTCGGCGGCCGAGGTGGAGCGGTTCTGCGCCCGGCTGCGGGCCGACGTCCGGGCGGCCACCGGGCTCCCCGCGTCGGTCGGCGCCGGGTCCGGCAAACAGCTCGCGAAGATCGCCTCGGAGCTGGCGAAACCCGACGGCCTGCTGGTCGTCGCGCCCGACCAGGAGCGGGAGGTGCTCGGGCCGCTACCGGTGCGCTCGCTCTGGGGCGTCGGGCCCGTCGCCGAGGCCGGGCTGCACAAGCTCGGCGTCCGCACGATCGGCGAGCTCGCCGCGATGGACCTGCGCGAGGTCCACGGCCTGCTCGGCACCGCGATCGGCACCGAGCTGCACCGCCTCGCCCGCGGCGTCGACGACCGGCCGGTCGCGCCCCGCGGCGCCGCCAAGCAGGTCAGCGCCGAGACCACGTTCGACACCGACCTCACCGCGATGGCCGCCGTCCACGACGCCGTCGCCCGGATGACCGAGGCCGCCCACCGCAGGCTCGTCGCGTCCGGCCGGGCGGCGCGCACCGTCACCGTGAAGGTGCGCAGCGCCGACTTCACCACCTCCAGCCGGTCGGAGACCGCAGGCCTCGCGAGCACCGACCTCGGCGCGCTCACCACCGTGGCGCAGCGGCTCGCCCGCTCCGCCGTGCCCGAGGGCGGGGTGCGGCTGATCGGGGTGTCCCTCGCCGGGCTCACCGACGACCCGCCACCGGCGCTGTTCGAACCGGCCGCCGGGGCCGCCCCGGAGCCCGTCGAGGTGCCCGAGCCGGACCAGCCGGAGGAGCAGCCGATCGCCGACCGCCCCTGGGGCCCCGGCGACGACGTCACCCACCCCGACCACGGCCACGGATGGGTGCAGGGCGCAGGCCACGGCCGCGTCACAGTCAGGTTCGAGACCCGCAGCACCGGCCCCGGCCGGGCCCGCACGTTCGCCGCGGACGACCCGGAACTCACCCGGGCCGACCCGCTGGCCAGCCTCGCCTGACCGGGACGCCGTCAGGCCTCGTAGCGCTCGGCGGCGGTGAGCTTGCCCAATATCGGTCGCAGCGTCTCCGCCAGCGCTCCCGGGTGGGTGGCCTGCGGCACGTGCGCGCCGGGCGTCTCGACCAGCGGCGCGTCGAGACAGCCTGCCAGCCACTGCGCCGCCTCGTAGAACCAGTGGTGGGGCGCCGCGGGGTCGCGGTTGTCGACGCCCACGGCGACGACGCACGGCAGCCTCACCCCGGCCAGCTCGTCCGGGGTGGGGAGGTAGGACGTGATGGTCTCCATCTCGATGCCGAAGAGGACCTCCCCGTTGCCGAGCATCCGGTCCCGCAGTTCGGGGTCGAAGGACTCGTAGGTCTCGTCCCCGGCGACCCAGCGCAGGAACATCTCGGTGGCCATGGGCGGCCCACCCTTCGCCATGCCTTCACCGATGACCTGCTGGAGGGCGGGACCGATCTCCCCTGCCACCGACGTGGCCCCGAGATACGGGGCCTCGTGGAAGACCGCGCCGCGCAGCACCTCGGGGTGCCGCAGCGCCAGGCTCGTCAGGATCATCGCCCCTTGGCTGTTGCCGTACGCGACGGCCGGGGCGAGGCCGAGGTCCGTGAGCAGCGCGGCCGCATCGTCGGCCTGCTCGTCGATCGACGTCGCGGTCCAGTTCGCGGGCCGGGGGCTGCGCGAGTGCGCCCGCCGGTCGTAGGTCAGGACCGTGTACTCGTCCGCGAGGGCGTCGGCGACCTCCGTCCAGTGCCCGGCGTCGCCGGTGGCGCCCGAGATGAACAGCACCGGAGGACCGTCACCGCGCAGCTCGTAGTAGAGGCTGGTTCCGTTGACCGTGACCGATCCCATGTCGATCTCCACGTCCGACGTGCCCGCGCGCGGGGCGCGGCTGAGCAACGAGGGTCGCGCCTGCCGCGACGCGCGGGTAGCACCGAACGGTCCGATCCGGTTCGACCACATGCCGCGCGGGCCCGAACCGGGTCAGCCTGCGGCCACCACGCGTCGTGGTGTCCCGGCAGGGCGCTCGCGAGGAGGACGAGCACGGCGAGCACCGAGGGCACGAGAAGCGCGATCACGATCGCCAGCGCGTCCGACGGGACCACGGGACCCGGCGCGAGCTCACCCCACCGGCCCATCGCGATCGCGCAGGCGAGCGCGGCGAAGAGCGCGGTCTCGGCCGTGGGGAGGCCCTCGGCGGCGCGGACGTGGAAGCCGCTGGCCATGAGCGAGATGACGGCGATCCCGATTGCGGCGAGCGGGACCGCCCACTGGACCACTCCGAGGAGCGGCGGGAGCACGAGCGCACCGGCCCCGGCCACCTCCGCCACCCCGATGAGGATCGTGAGCCCGCGAGGGAGGTCGTCGAAACCGACCCACCGGTCGATGCCGCGCCCGGCCACCTTGGGCAGCCCGGCGGCGAGGAAGAACAGCGCGAGGAGCCCCTGCGCCACCCACAGTGCGATCTCGAGCACGACGACCTCCGATGTCGAGTAGCGGTACGCGAGGAGCGCGGCGAGGACTCCCGGGACCAGCAGGCCGGCCCAGCGGGCCACCCGCCCGGCCGCGCGCCTGCCGATCAGAGCCGACGCCGCCGCGATGAGGAGTGCGAGAACCACCCCGCTCAGCCCCCCACCACGATGCCGAACTGGACCATGCCGCCTCCTCGTTCTCGTATTGTACGAGATTCATACTATACGAAGGCCGTGTCTGATGCCGAGAAGTGGTCGCAGGCGTCTCAGGCCGGCGGGCGCCAGGGACGGGGCGGCAGGACAGGCAGGCCGGTGGGCGCGCACTGGCCGCCCCGCTCGCCTGCCATGCGGAAGATCAGCCAGCCGATCAGACCTGCCAGCAGCGAACCGGTCAGGATGCCGATCTTCGCGTCGGTGACGAGCTCCTCGTCCTCCAGCGCCAGCTCCGTGACGAACAGCGCCACGGTGAAGCCGATGCCGGCCAGACCCGCGCCGCCGATCAGCTGGCCCCAGCGCAGCGTGTCGGGAACCCTGCCGAGTCCGGTGCGCAGCGCCACCCACGTGCCCGCCGAGACGCCGACCAGCTTCCCGGCCGTGAGCCCGACGATGATGCCCCACGTGAGCGGCGACGCGAACGCGGCCGCGAGGGTCTCACCCGTGAGCACCACCCCGGCGTTCGCCAGCACGAACAGCGGCACGATCACGTAGCTGCTCCACGGCTGGATGCGCAGCTGCAGCCGTTCGTTGGGCGACACGGCCTCGGTGACGGCGGCCTGCGCCGCCATCGCCCGCTCCGGGCTGGGGTCGAGCAGGAAGCTGCTGCCCAGCACCTGCGCCCGCATCACATCACGCGGCCGCGGCGCGTACGCGTTGACGAGCAGCCCCATGACGACCCCGACCACGCTCGGGTGCACCCCGGAGTCGAGCACCGCCAGCCACATGACCACGCCGATGAACACGTAGATCGGGGTGCGCCAGAACGGTGCGAACCGCAGCCCGAGCAGGGCCGCGAACAGCACGACCGACCACACGAGCGACGTGACCTGCACGTCGTCGGTGTAGAAGATCGCGATCGCGGCGACGGCCCCGATGTCGTCGACGATCGCGAGCGCGAGCAGGAACACGCGCAGCTGGTCCGGGCAACGCGGGCCGACCAGCGCGAGCACCCCGATCACCACCGCGGTGTCGGTGGAGATCGCGATCCCCCACGCCCCCGACGCCGGGCCACCGAAGTTGAAGAGCAGGAACAGCAGCGCGGGCACCGTGAGCCCGCCGACCGCCGCGATCGTCGGCGCCGCGAGCGCCCGCAGACCGCGCAGCTCGCCGAGCACCATCTCCCGGGAGATCTCCAGCCCGACGCTGAAGAAGAACAGGACCATGAGCCCGTCGTTCACCCAGTGCCGCAGGTCCAGCGCGAGCTGCGTGTCACCGAAGGTCAGCGCGACGTCGGTGTGCCAGAACGCCTCGTACCCGGTGCCGAAGTTGGCCCAGGACAATGCCACCAGCGCCGCCCCGAGGAGCAGCACCGCCGACCCGGACTCGGTGCGCAGGAAGTCGCGCGCGGCACGACTCAGGTCGCCGCGCTCGGCTAAGGTTGTCACCGTCACGGCGTGATCCTGCCATCGGCGGCAGCCACCCCCATCAGCACGTCAGGGAGGCCACGATTCCTCTCGAACCGCGGATCGGCAGCTACGACCACCTCCAGGGCGTCCTCGGCTCCGAGCTCACACTCGTCGAGTACGGCGACTTCGAGTGCCCGTACTGCCGGCGCGCATACCCGATCATCGAAGAGGTCCGCCAGAAGCTCGGCGACCGCCTCGTCTTCGTGTTCCGGCACTTCCCGCTGGCCGAGCTGCACCCCTACGCGCTGTCGGCCGCCGTGGCCGCCGAAGGCGCCGCGCTCAAGGGCCAGTTCTGGCCGATGCACGCCAAGCTCTACTCCGGTGACGAGCCGCGGCTGCGGCAGGACGACCTGCGCGGGTACGCCGAGGAGATCGGCATCCCGCCGGAGAAGGTGCTGTGGCCGGCCACCCGGTTCGTCGAGGACCGCGTCGAGGCCGACTTCAACTCCGGCGTCCGCAGCGGGGTGCGCGGCACCCCACGCTGTTCGTCAACGGGGAGATCTACCACGGCACGATCACCGTCGACCACCTCCTGGAGGCACTGGAGACCACCGCGCCCGCCACGGTCGGCCCCATCGCCTGACCGCCGGGAACAGATCACCCGGCGCGCCGCGTTCGCATGATCGCGGATCGGGGGACGGGGGGATCAGCATGGGGGGCGTGCAGCGGCCGAGCCGGTGGGGCGTGATCGCACCGCTGGTGTTCGCGGTGATCGCGCTCCTCGCACTGGCCCGCTCGACCATCATCATGATCTACCTCGGGGTCACCCACTTCCGCGAGGTCAACCCGATCTCGGTGCCGCTCAGCTACTACGCCTTCGTCGAGGGCGGCGAGCAGCTGTTCTTCTCGGCCGCGGCCGCGCTCGCCGTCGGCACGCTGGCCGTTCTCATCGGGATGGCACGGTCCGGGGTGCGGATGGCCGGGCGACCCACCGTGCTGCTCGCCGTGTGGACCCTGTGCCTCGTGCTCGCCGCGGTCTTCCCCGCCGACGACGCCCCGCAGATCGAGACGTTCGGCGGCTGGGTGCACCAGTTCGCAGGCGCCGGCATCCTCGCGCTCCTGTCGTTCGCCGGCCTCGCGGCCGCCGCCCGCCTCGCGGAGAAACCGGAGTGGCAGCCCGTCGTCTCCACGGTCCGCACACTCTCCATCGCCGCCGCCGTCCTCGCCGGGGCGTACGTCGCCAGCAGACTCAACGACCTCGTGCCCGGCATCTACGGCCCCGTCGACGTCGGCGGGATCCTCCAGCGGATGGTGCTCGGCTTCCACGTCGCCGTCGTCGCCGCGCTGGCGGTCCAACTCGTGCGCGTGTCGTGGCCCGCCGTCTGGCGCCGCGCCGCAGCCACCCCGGCACCCGCAGCGCCGACGATCGCACCCCGGCCCTGACCACGACCGGGCGGTCGCATCCGGGGTTCGCGTGGCCGCGTGGCAGGGTTGGGATCACTACTGTCACCCGCCTTCCGCGGAACGCAGCGGCACTGCTCCCGGGGATGCCGCGGCCTCGTAGCCGGTCTCTCGTGGGCGCGCCCTAGGCACCCTCGTCGCCCCGCCCCGACACTCCGCGCTCGGGTCTCGGGTGCAGTCGCTTCCTCCCCTTGTGTGCCGGCGTGGCTGGGTTTGGATCACTACCGGGCCGTGGGGTCGCATTGGCGGCCGTTCCCGGCGCGGGGGCGCGCCCGTCTTTCGACGAGACCGTCACTGCCGGGTGCCACGCCAGTGTCGGGCTGTCCATCCCGGACACCCGCGAAGAGAAGACCGTGACCGCGTTCCGCGGAACGCAGCGGCACTGTTCCCGGGGGTGGCGCGGCCTCGTAGCCCGTCTCTCGTGGGCGCGCTTGGTCACCTTCGTAGCCCCGCCCCCGACCTCCGCGCTGGAGTCTCGGGTGCAGTCGCTTCCGTCGCATCCTCTCCATGCGTGCCTGCGTGGCCGGGTGGGGATCACTACCGAACACCGGGGTGGCGTTGGCGGCCGTTCCCGGCGCGGGGGCACGCCCGTATTTCGACGAGATCGTCGCTGCCGGGTGCCTACGCCACTATCCGGTGGTCCCGATCCACCACCTCCTCGCACCCGCCAAGAAGAAACTGTGGACACCGCGTTCCGCGGAACGCACCACGCACCCGAAAATGTCAGACCCCACTGCCATCCTGAATGCGAACACCAGCCCGCTATCAGGAGGCTCCCGTGTCCACCTCCGTGATTTCCCGACCCACCCCGCAGTCCACTACGCTGCCCACATCGGTGCCCACGCGGTTGCCCGTGTCGTCATCCGCGTCGCCGCCAACACCGCTGTCCACGCCGTCGTTCGGGTCGCGTCCGCATCGCCGCCCAATACGTCGCCCGACCCCCTGGCGGGCGCATTGCAGCGCATGAGCACCGATGACCTCGAATCCGAACTGCTGACCATGGCCGGGCACATCGCCGCCGCCGAATGCCGCTTCCTCCAGCTCTTGGCCGAGTTCGATGATCGCAACGGCTGGGCCGGGGACGGGATCCGCTCCTGCGCCCACTGGCTGTCCTGGCGGGCCGGGATGAACCTGCGCACCGCCACCGAACGGATCCGGGTCGCGCACGCCCTGCAGCAGTTGCCGAAGATCCGTGAGGCGTTCGGCGCCGGGAAGATCTCCTACTCCAAAGTGCGGGCCATCAGCCGGGTCACCGGCACCGACACCGCCACGCTCACCCAGATCGGCGCCGCCGTCGCGGCGGGGAATCCGAAATGGCGCCACACCCGGGTGGCAGACCCGGAGGCGGCGGAGCGTGTTCTGCTGAACGTGGCCCTGTGCGGCACCGCCAGCCACATCGAAACCGTGGTCGCCGCGGTCCGCCGCCTGCACACCCCACCCCAAGACACCGCCGCCCGAAGGTCGGTGACCTGGCGCACCGACGACGACGGATCCCTCCTGGTCCGGGCCCGGCTCACCCCAGACGCCGGGGCCGCGTTCATCGCCGCCATCGAAGCCTTGGTCCCGCCCAAGATCCCGCCCCGGTACTCCGACAGCCCGGCTCCGGTAGACGTGGATGAACGGGCCCGGGAGCAGAACCCGGCCCGGTGGTCGATCGGATGGCGGCCCGCCGCGCCGACGCACTCCTGACCCTGGTCACCCGCACCCGCACTGCCAGCAGCACCGCCGGCGACAGCGCCGCCCGCGACGAGGCGGGGCCGGTGGTCGAGCGCGGCACCACCCAGGTCGTCGTGCACCTCGACGTCACCTCCGGGGCGGCCCGGATCGCCGGCGGCCCGGAGATCCCGGCCTCGACCGCCGAACGCCTCGCCTGCGACGCCCGGGTGCAACTGCTACTCGATGACCGGGAGGGCAACCGGATGTACCTGGGGCGGTCCCGGCGCCTGGCCACCCCGGCCCAGATCACCGCACTCATGACACGGGACGGTGAACGATGCCAATTCCCCGGCTGCACCCACACCCATTACCTCCAGGCGCATCATGTGAGGCACTGGCTTCACGGTGGAACTACGGATATCGACAACCTGGTTTTGATCTGCTCGTTTCATCACGCCACGATCCATGATCACGGCTATCTGATTCGGCGTCGTCCGGGGCGGTGGGAGTTCCTCCGCCCGGACGGCACTCCGATCCCCGAACCGGTGGTGCTGAACGGGAACACCGAAGGATTGATCGAGATGCACACCTGGGACCGGCTGCGGATCGACCGCACAACCCTGTCCCCGCAGTGGTACGGCGAACGACTCGACGTAGATCCGGTCCTGGGTGCCTGCTGCCCAGGAGGATTCCGGCGGCGGCCTGACCGCCTCCTCGACTGCGTTCCGCGGAACGCGGCCGGGCCGTCAGCCCTGCTTCTCCGTGACGCCCGCGGCGTCGAACGTCGCGACGTCCTGGAGCGCCTGGGCGGCGCTCTGCAGCAGTGGGAGGGCGAGCAGGGCTCCGGTGCCCTCGCCGAGGCGCATGCCGAGGTCGAGGAGCGGTTCGAGGCCGAGGTGGGCGAGGGCGCGGGTGTGGCCCGGTTCCGCCGAACGGTGCCCCGCCACCCAGAACGCGGTGCGTCCGGGGCGAACGCGGCGGCGGCCAGCGCGGCGGCGCCCGCGTTCACGCCGTCGAGGAGCACCGAACCCGCAACGCGGCGCCCGCGAGCGCGAACCCGGCCAATGCCGCGTGCTCCAGCCCGCCGACGGCGGCCAGGACGCCGAGCGGGTCTGCCGGGTCGGGCCGGTGGAGGGCGAGTGCGGCGGCCACCACGGACGTCTTGCGCGCCAGCGTGACGTCGTCCACGCCGGTGCCGCGGCCGGTGACCTCCGCCGGGTCGCGCCGGTGAACACGCTGATCAGGGCCGCGGCGGCAGTGGTGTTGGCGATGCCCATGTCACCCGTGACGAGGCAACGGTTGCCGGCCGCCACCAGCTCACGCGCCGTCCCGACGCCCACCTCGACCGCGGCGCGCGCCTGCTCGCGGGTGAGCGCGGGACCCACCGCGAGATCAGCGCTCCCCGCGGCCACCCGCCGCGACAGCAGGCCGGGCGCCGCGTCCAGCGGTGCCGCCACGCCGACGTCCACCACGCACACCTCGACACCGAGCCGCCGGGCGAACGCGTTCACCACCGCTCCCCCGGCGACGAAGTTGGCCACCATCTGCGCCGTGACCTCCTGCGGCCACGGCGTCACACCCTGCGCGTGCACCCCGTGGTCGGCGGCGAACACGGCCACCACCGCCGGCTCGGGCACCGGCGGCGGGCAGGCGCCCGCGATCCCGGCGAGCGTGACACCGAGGTCCTCCACGCGGCCGAGCGCCCCGCGCGGCTTCGTCATCCGGTCCAGCCGCTCCACCGCGGCCGCCCGCGCCGCGGCATCCGGCGGGGTGATCGCGTCGACGACACCGGTCAGCTGCTCCCCGCTCACGACGCCTCACCTCGCACGGCGCGGTTCCCGGGGACGAACCGCAGGTCGAGGGCCCCCAGCAGCACGCGCACGGACGCGGCCAACCGGCCGAAGACCGGGTGCACGGACGGGTCGCCGCTGGTGGCGAACACGGCGGTGCTGCCCGGGTGGGCGGCGAACCACGCCGCCACCTGCACGGCGGCCGCGTCCGGTGCGCGCCCACAGCCCGGCGGCGCGACCACGACCGGATCCACCCGCCACGCCTCGGCGTAGTAGAGCACCGTCCGTTCGGCGCGACCGGTCTCCGCCTGGGCGGTCACCGGGACGAACACGACCTCGGCAGTGGCGAGCAGGTCGGCCACCTCGGCCGTGACGAGCTCCGGATCACCGGGCCCGACACCTACCCCTACCAGCGTGTTCGTCGTCTGCAGCACGGGCTGCGTCATCAGCGTTCCTCCCGAGGGTCCGCGCCCCCTGCTCGGCGGAGTGATGACGGCAGCGAGTGTCTGGCTCCCGGGGTGTGCACCCCGGTGACAGTGGCGGGACCGCGCCGGACTCACACCGGCTTCCTGCACTGCCGTCGCGGAGAACTGGAGCACATCCCGGGACCGCCGGTCAAACGCGCTCCGGGAAAGCCGGACTACCATGTGCGCGATGCGCACAGAGGATGTACCGACGCCCCCGAGCCGGGACACCCGCGGCCCGCATTTCGTGCAGTCGGTCGCCCGTGCGCTGGCGGTGTTGAGGTCGTTCTCCGGTGAGCGGCCGAGGCAGTCGCTCTCGGAGGTGGCGCGCGCGACCGGCCTCGACCGCGCGACGGCGCGGCGGCTGCTGCTCACGCTCGCCGACCTCGGGTACGTGGGCGGCGACGGCCGGACGTTCGAGCTGACCCCGCGGATCCTCGAGCTCGGGTACGCCTACCTGTCGGGGCTGTCGCTGCCCGAGATCGCCCGGCCCCACCTGCAGAAGCTCGCCGCGGAGCTGAACGAGACCGCGGCGCTGGCCGTGCTCGACGGCGACGACATCGTCTACGTCGCGCTCGTCCCCGGCTCCCGCCTGGCCGCCGTGAAGATCAACATCGGGACCCGGTTCGACGCCTACGCCACCTCGATGGGGCGGGTACTCCTCGCGGGCCTCCCACCCGCGGATCTCGACCGCTACCTCGCCCGGCTGCACCTCACCACCCGCACCGAGCGCACGGTCCGCACGGTGGAGCAGCTGCGGCAGGAGATCGACAAGGTGCGCGGCCAGGGCTGGGCGCTGGTCGACTCCGAGCTGGAGGAGGGGCTGCGCGGCGCGGCCGTCCCGGTGCGCGACCGGGCGGGCCGCGCGATCGCCGCCGCGAACGTGTCGTTGCACGCGGGGCGCACCACGCCCGAGCTCGTCGAGCGGGAACACGTGCCGGCGATCCTGCGCACGGCCCGACTCATCGAGGCCGACCTGGTCGGCACCGCCTTCGGCTGACCGACGCTTCCCGTGGGCCCCCGATCTGCCCTACCCTGGGCTCGTCTCATTGCGCACAGTTGTGCGCATCGTGCACAACCCCGAGCTTCAAGGAGAAGATCGTGGAACGCACCCCGAGGAAGGCCGCCGCCAGCGGGTGGATCGGCAGCGCGCTGGAGTACTACGACTTCTTCATCTACGCCCAGGCCGCCGCACTGGTCTTCCCGGCGATCTTCTTCCCGCAGGACGACCCGGCCGTCGGCGTCGTCGCCTCCCTCGCGACGTTCGGCGTCGGGTACGTGGCCCGCCCGCTCGGCGCGTTCGTGCTCGGGCACTGGGGCGACAAGCACGGCCGCAAGAACGTGCTCGTGCTGTGCATGCTGATGATGGGCGTCTCGACGTTCCTGGTCGCGCTCCTGCCCACGTACGGGACGGCCGGCGTGCTCGCCCCGGTCCTGCTGGTGGTCCTGC
Organism: Pseudonocardia sp. CNS-004; assembly: GCA_001942185.1. Classification (GTDB taxonomy): domain Bacteria; phylum Actinomycetota; class Actinomycetes; order Mycobacteriales; family Pseudonocardiaceae; genus Pseudonocardia. The sequence goes on along the minus strand of MKJV01000126.1, from coordinate 13,942 downwards.
GCCTCGTCCAGGCTTCGCCGTCGGCGGCGAGATCTCCGGGGCCAGCGCCATGATCGTCGAGCACGCGCCGTTCGGCCGCCGCGGCTTCTACGCGAGCTTCGCGCTCCAGGGCGTGCAGGCCGGGCAGATCATCGCGGCCGCGGTGTTCCTGCCGATGTCGGCGCTGCTGGCGGAGGAGGCGTTCCTGGCGTGGGGCTGGCGGGTGCCGTTCCTGCTCAGCGCGCTGGTGGTGCTCGCCGGGTACGTCATCCGGCGCCGCGTCGACGAGACGCCCGCCTTCCGCGAGGAGCAGGAGCAGAACACCGTCCCGAAGGCGCCGATCGTGCAGGTCGTGCGCGAGAACGGCACCGACATGCTGCGGGTGGTCGTCATGGCGCTGATGAACATCGTGCCGACCACCACCACGATCTTCGGCGCGACCTACGCCACCAGCAAGGCGTACGGCCTCGGCTTCAGCAGCACTACGTACCTGTGGATCTCCGTGGTCGGCAACCTGGTCGCGGTGCTGCTGATCCCGCTCGTCGGCGACCTGTCCGACCGGATCGGGCGCCGCCCGTGCATCATCGTCGGCTCACTGGGCTCCGGTGTGCTCGCCTTCGCGTACCTGGGCGCGGTCGGCCAGGGCAACGTGCCGCTCGCGTTCGTGCTCGCCGTCCTCATGTGGGGTGTCGTGTACCAGGGCTACAACGCCGTGTTCCCCGCCTTCTACCAGGAGCTGTTCCCCACGCGCACCCGCGTCACCGGCTTCGCGGTGTCGCAGAACATCGGCACGGCCATCACCGCGTTCATGCCGACGATCTTCGCGATCGTGGCGCCCGCCGGGTCGAACGTGCCCGTGATCGTCGGTGCGTTCACGTTCGGGTTCGCCGTGCTCGCCGCGCTGGCCGCGTGGTCGGCGCGGGAGACGTTCCGGATCCGCCTGGACGACCTCGGCTCCGCCGACGCCACGCCGGTGCCGGCCGACGACTACGCCCGCCTGCGGGCCACGGCGCTGTGACGGCCCCGCGCACCGGCCGGCCGGGGATCGCCACCGTCTGCCTCTCGGGGACGCTGGAGGACAAGCTCGCCGCGGCCGCGGCAGCCGGGTTCCCCGGTGTCGAGATCTTCGAGAACGACCTGGTCGCGGCCGCGTCGACGCCCGAAGAGATCCGCGCCCGGTGCGCCGACCTGGGCCTCTCGATCGACCTCTACCAGCCCTTCCGCGACTTCGAGGCCGTCCCGCCCGCCGAGCTCGCCCGGAACCTGCGCCGGGCCGAGCGGAAGTTCGAGCTGATGGGGCGGCTCGGCGCCGACACGGTCCTGGTCTGCTCGTCGGTCTCGCCGCAGACCCGCGCCGACGACGACCTGGCGGCCGAGCAGCTCCACACGCTCGCGGCACGCGCGGCCGAGCACGGCATCCGCGTGGCGTACGAGGCGCTCGCGTGGGGCAGGTTCGTGAACACGTGGCAGCACTCGTGGCGGATCGTGCAGGCGGCCGGGACCGGCGCTCGGGCTCTGCCTCGACAGCTTCCACATCCTGTCCCGCACCCAGGACCTCACCGGCATCGCCGAGGTCCCCGGCGACCGCCTGTTCTTCGTGCAGCTGGCCGACGCGCCGCGCCTGGACATGGACGTGCTGCAGTGGAGCCGCCACCACCGGCTCTTCCCCGGTCAGGGCGACTTCGACCTGCCGGCGTTCCTCGACCAGGTGCTGCGCACGGGCTACGCGGGCCCGCTGTCGCTCGAGGTGTTCAACGACGTGTTCCGGCAGGCCGACCCCGCCCGCACCGCGGTCGACGCGCTGCGGTCGCTGCTCGACCTGCGGGAACGGCACGCGCGCCGCTTCGGGGCCACCGATCTGCTGCCGCGGGCGCCGCAGCTGTCCGGCCACGCGTTCGCCGAGCTGGCGGTGGCCGGGGACGTGCTCGGCCAGGTGGAGGGTGCGCTCGACGCGCTCGGCTTCGCCCGCACCGGACGGCACCGGTCCAAGCCGGTGCAGCTGTGGGAGCAGGGCACCGCCCGGGTCGTGGTGAACGCGGCGGCCGCCGCAGGCGTCGCGGAGATCGGCGCCATCGCCGTGGAGAGCGCCGACCCGTCCCGGTCCCGGGAACGCGCGGAGGCGCTGCTCGCACCGGTCCTGCCGCGCGATCGCGGGATCGCGGAGGCCGACCTCGCCGCCGTCGCCGCGCCCGACGGGACGCAGGTGTTCTTCTGCCGCACCGGCGGCGGCGACAGTTGGCTCGCCGACTTCGAGCCGACCGGCGCCGTGGGCCCCGCCGACACCGGGCTCACCCACATCGACCACGTGACGCTCGCCCAGCCCTTCGACGCGTTCGACGAGGCGACGCTGTTCTACCGGTCCGTGCTCGGGCTCGACCCGCGCGACGACATCGAGTACGTCGCCCCGTACGGCGTGATGCGCAACCGGGCCGTCGCCGACCCGGACGGGCGCACCCGGATCACGCTGACCGGCACCCTGCTGCGCCGCGGCGACTGGGCGCCCGCCGTGCCCGACCCCCAGCACGTCGCGTTCGCGACGCGGGACATCGTGGCCACCGCCCGCGCGTTGCGGGCCCGCGGCGCACCGCTCCTGAAGATCCCCGACAACTACTACGACGACCTCGACGCGCGCCTCGCCCCGCCGCCGCAGCTGCTCGACTCCATGCGCGAGCACGGCATCCTCTACGACAGCGACGAGGCGGGCGAGTTCTTCCAGGTCTGCACGGAGCTCATCGGATCCCGGGTGTTCTTCGAGGTGGTCCAGCGCGTGGGCGGCTACCGGGGCGTCGGCGCGGTATCGGCGCCGGTCCGGATGGCCGCACACCGGCGGCACCGGCTGGCGACGCGCCCCCGCGCTTCAGGGGCCCGGGAGGAGTGAGCCGGCCCGCTCCGCGATCGCCCGTGCCCGGTCGCGCTCGGTGACACCCTGATCCCCCTCGACGTTCTCGGCGAGCAGCTGGGCCGCCGTCGCCGCGCCCGCGGCGGCGAGGTGCACCGCCGCGATCGCGTCGCCGCGCAGGTGCGGGTTGCCGTGGGCGGCGAGATCGGCGGCGAGGCCCGCGACCTCGCCCGCAACCTCGGCGATCACGACGGGCACCGCGATCGTCTCCGCGCGGGCGCGGGCGACCGCGGCCGCGCGGCCGGGGTCGTCGCGGGGGCGGCGCAGCGGCCTCGAGGAAGCCCGGTGACGCGTCGGCGTCGCGCGGCGAGCGGGCCGGCGACCGCGCGCAGCTCGTCGGCACGCCCGGCCACCGCGCCGTCGCCGAAGCGGGCGGCCATCGCGGTGAGGCCGGCGGCCATCGCGGTGACGAGCGCGATCGCGGTGAGGCCGGCGGCCATCGCGGTGACGAGCGCGGCGACCCACCGCCCCGGGTGCGGTGCGGGCGGCGACGGAGTCGAGCAGGTCGCGGACGGTCAGGTCGAGCAGCGACGGATCCGGGTCGGCCACGCCCTCACCTTCGCACGCCCGGTGCCGCCGGCGCTGCGACGAGGGACCCGAGCAGGGCGAGCGCCTGCGCCGACCGGCTCCCCGGTTCGGCCCGGTAGACCATCAGCTGGTGGCCCGGCGGCCCGTCGACGGTCAGCGGCTGGACGTCGAGCTCCAGCTCCCCGACCACCGGATGACGCACGGTCTTGGCCTGGCCGCGCTTGCGCCGCACGTCGTGCCGCGACCACAGCCGCACGAACTCCGGGCTCTTCAGGCTCAGCTCACCGACCAGCGCGGTCAGCCGGGGTCGTCGAGATCGCCGTCTGCGCGCAGCCGCAGGTCCGCCACCACGCTCGCCGCCGCGCGCTCCCAGTCGGGGTAGAAGTCCCGGGCCGCCGGGTGCAGGAACACCGCCCGGACCAGGTTGCGCTCGTCCGCGTCGTGCATCCAGGAGTAGAGGCCGCGGGCGAGCGGGTTGGTGGCCAGCACGTCGGTCCAGCGGTTCATGATCACCGCGGGGGTCTCGTGCCAGCTGTCGATCAGGGCTACCAGCCCGGCCGCCACGCGGTCGTCGGCGCGGCGACGGCGTCGCGCGGGCGCCGGCCGCACGAGGCCGTGCAGGTAGGCCCGCGCGTCGACGTCCAGGCGCAGGGCCTCGGCGAGCGCGTCGACCGTGCGCGGGGACGGGTTGCGCTCCCGGCCCTGCTCCAACCGGACGTAGTAGCCGGTGCTCACGCCCGCGAGCGCCGCCACGTCCTCGCGCCGCAGCCCCGGGGTCCGGCGGTCGAGCGGCGCAGGCATCCCGTGATCGCCGGGCTGCACCTGCTCGCGGCGGGCGCGCAGGAACTCCCCCAGCCGGTTGTCGGTGGGCGTGCGCATGCCCTGATGGTAGGAACCCGCGGCCGGTCCGGGTGCACGTCGCACGGATACCCGGCGGGTGAGCCACGGACCTAGCGTCGCCGCCGTGACGCACTCCCTCGACATCTCCGATCGCATCATCATGGTCACCGGCGCGGGTCGCGGCATCGGCCGCGCGGTCGCCGTCGGCCTGGCCGAGCTCGGCGCCCGGGTCGTGGTCGTCGCCCGGACGGCGGCGAAGTCCGAGCAGGTGGCCGACGAGATCGCCCGCCGCTCCGGCGAGGACCGCGTGCTCGCGGCGGTGGCCGACGTGACCGACGACGGGCAGGTTGCCGCCGCCGTCGCCCGCGTCGACCAGCACTGGGGCCGGCTGGACGGTCTGATCAACAACGCCGGCGCATGATCACCGGCCGGCCCGTCCTCGACATGGATGCGGACGAGTTCCGCTCGATGCTCGAGACCAACCTCGTCAGCGCGTTCCTCGTCACCCGGCACGCGGCGCCACTGATGATCCGCGGCGGCGGCGGCCGGATCGTCTACATGTCCAGCAAGGGCGCCGTGCAGGCGCTCGCGGGATCCTCGGCGTACGGCGCGAGCAAGGCGGGCATGAACATCCTCAGCAACGTCGTGCACCAGGAGCTCGCCGACCAGGGCATCCGGACGGTCGCCGTCGCGCCCGGGCTGACCGACACCCCCGGCATGCGCGAGGTGGCGGGCGAGGACCACATCGCCCGGGTCGCCGCCACGTACCCGGGAGGCCGGGTCGGTCAGCCCGACGACGTGGTCGGCCTGTGCGCCTACCTGTGCAGCGACGCGGGCCGGCACCTCTCGGGCACCTTCGTGATGCTGCGCCCCTGACGATGGCTCGGTGGCTCAGCCCGCCGTGACGCCCTCGCCGAGGCCGGCCACCGGCCCCACCACGACCACGGCGGGCGGGTTGATGCCCTGCGCGCGCACCTCGGCGGCGACGTCGGCCAGCGTGGTGCGCAGCGTGCGCTGGATGCGCATCGTGCCGTCCTGCACCACGGCCACCGGGGTGTCGGCGGGCCGCCCGCCCGCGACCAGTGCGTCGGCGAACGCCCCGATCCGCTCCACCGCCATCATCAGCACGATCGTGCCGCGCATCCGGGCGAGCGCGGGCCAGTCGACGAGGCTGCGCGGGTCACCCGGCGCGACGTGCCCGGACACGACCACGATCTCGTGCGACACACCGCGGTGGCTCACCGGCACATCGGCCACCGCGGGGGCGGCGAACGCGCTCGTCACGCCGGGCACCATCGTGACGGCCACCCCGGCCTCGGCGCACGCGAGCGCCTCCTCGAAGCCGCGGCCGAAGACGTAGGGGTCCCCACCCTTGAGCCGCACCACGAACTTCCCCGCCCTGGCGCGCTCCACGAGGAACTCGTTGATCCGTTCCTGGTTCATCGCACGCCCGTAGGGGATCTTGGAGGCGTCGATGACCTCGACGTGCGGCGCGAGGTCGTCGAGCAGATCGCGCGGGCCGAGCCGGTCGGCGACCACCACGTCGGCCCGCGACAGCAGGCGCCGCCCCCGCACCGTGATCAGGTCCGGGTCGCCGGGACCACCGCCGACGAGTGCGACGCCCGGGCGCACCGGCTCCGCGGCGTCGTCCACGACCCCCGCGTGCAGCGCCTCGACCAGCGCCGTGCGCACCGCGGCGGAGGCGAGGGTTGCGCCCGGCGAGCACACCCACCGTGAGCCCGCCGTGGCGGCCGACGGCCGGCGTGACCGCGCTCCCCTGCGGCGCGTCGTCGGCGCGCACGCAGAACACCCGCCGCTCCTGCGCCTCCGCGCCCACCCGGGCGTGACGGCGGGGTCGTCGGTGCAGGCCATGGCGTACCAGGCGCCGTCCAGGTCGCCGGGGCGGAACTCCCGCTCCGACCAGCGCAGCTCGCGCGCGCCCGCCATGGCCTCGACGGCCGGGGTGACCTCCGGCGCCACGACCTCGACGTCGGCGCCCGCCGCGAGCAACCCGACGAGACGGCGCTGGGCGACACCACCCCCGCCCACGACGACGACGCGGCGGCCGGCCAGGTCCAGACCGACGAGATAGGGATCCACGTGCGACATCATCTCGCGCGCGGCCCCACACTCCCCCATCGCGTGCGCGAGGTCGCATGCTCACAAGCCGGATGACCATGCGGTGAGCCGCCCGGCGATCTTCTCCAGGTCGTCGAGAGTGCCGGCGGCGACGGCCATGACGAGCTCGAACACCTCGTCCTGGGTCGCGCTCGGAGCTTGCCCGTTGATGTCCAGGAACACGTATGTGGCGAGCCACGCAAGTCGCTTGTTGCCGTCCACCAACGGGTGGTTCCGGGCCAGCGAGTGCAGCAGCGCAGCCGCTTTCAGGTGCAGTTCGGGATAGGCGTCGACGCCGAAGGCGCTGGCCTGCGGACGCGCCACCGCGGATGCGAGCAGCCCGTGGTCGCGGATCGCGACCTCACCGACCATCGCGTGTTCTGCGATGGTCAGGAGGTCGTCAGGGTCGAGAAACTCGGTCACGCCTCACCGAGTCTGCGGAGGGCCTCCGCGTAGCGGCTCGCGCCGGCGCTCGCCGCGGCGGCGACCCGGGCGCGGTGTGCGTCGTGCTCGATGTACTGCCTGATGGCGGCCCGTGCGACAACCTGCATCGATCGGCCCTCGTGCTCCGCTTGCGCGCGCAAGGCTTCGGTCTCTTCGTCGGTCAGCCGCAGGGTCATGGCCATGAGATGACGATACCGCAGTGATACCACTACGCTCCAGCGGAATCAGCGCGGCGGCGCCAGTGCACGCAGGGCCGACTCGACGGCGGCGTCGGCGTAGGTCTCGAGCCGCTCGTCGCCCATCAGCACCACGCAGTCCTGCAGCCCGCCGAAGGCGATGATCGCGCGGACCCGGTCGGTGGGCCGGTCGCTGCCGACCAGCGCACGGTCGACCTCGAGGCGCCGCTGGAGCACGGCGGTGAGCACGCCCAGCTTGGCCAGTACCGCCGGTTCGCGCAGCACGCTCTGCAGCAGCAGCCGGTGGCGGTGGCACAGCTCGAGGTAGCGGCGCAGCAGGTCGGGCGCATCACCGGGGCCGGCGTCGCGGGCGTGTGCGACGTAGGCGCCGAGGTCGTCGACCATCGGCCGGGCCAGCTCGGAGAGCAGCTCGTCCTTGGACGGGTAGTGGTAGTAGAGCGCCGCCTTCGTGATGCCGAGCCGCTCGGCGATCTGTCGCAGGCTGGTCTGCTCGAACCCGTTCTCGGCGAACAGCTCCATCGCGACGGCGCGGATGTCCTCCCGGGTGTCTGCGTTGCGGCGCGGCACGTCGCCGACCTTACCCGGCTATTTACTTGCCGCCCGGTCAGTTACACCCTTACCGTGCGGCAAGTAGGCATCCTCGGGAGGAACCGTGACCCGCACCGTCCTGATCTCCGGAGCGAGCATCGCCGGCCCGGCACTCGCGTTCTGGCTGCACCGCCGCGGCATGCGGCCCGTCGTCGTGGAGCGCGCCCCGACCGTCCGGGGCGGCGGCTACCCGATCGACGTGCGGGCCACCGCGGTCGAGGTCGTCGAACGCATGGACCTGCTGCCCGCGCTGCGCGCCGCCCACATCGACATGCGGCGCACCACGTTCGTCGACACCCGCGGCCGACCGATCGCCCGGATCACGCCCGACGAGTTCACCGGCAGCCCCGAGGGCCGCGACGCCGAACTGCCCCGCGGCGATCTCGCCGCCATGCTCCACGAACGCACCCGCGACGACGTCGAGTACCTGTTCGAGGACTCGATCACCGCGATCGACCAGGACGCCGACGGTGTGCACGTGACCTTCCGGAACGCGCCGCCGCGCACCGTCGACCTCGTCGTGGGCGCCGACGGGCTGCACTCCGGCGTCCGCGCGCTCGCGTTCGGGCCGGAGGAGGAGTTCCGCCACGACCTCGGCTTCGCCTTCGCCGGGTTCTCCGCGGACGGCCGCCGAGGGCTGGACCGCGAGGTGGTCGTCCACAACACCCCGGGCCGGATGGCGGGCTGGTCCGCCGTGCGCGGGCAGGCCGGGCTCATCGGGGTGCTGGCATTCGCCACCCCGCCAGGGTTCACCGTCGACCCGCGCGACGTCGCAGGCCAGCGCGACGCCCTCGCCCAGGCGTTCGCCGACGGCGACTGGGAGGTCCCCGGGCTGGTTGCCGCGATGCGGAGCGCCGACGACTTCTTCTTCGACACCGTGAGCCAGATCCGGATGCCGTCGTGGACGGCGGGCCGGGTCGCACTGGTGGGCGACGCGGCGTACGCGCCCGCCCTGCTGTCCGGTCAAGGCACCAGCCTGGCGCTCGTCGGCGCGTACGTGCTCGCCGGGGAGCTCGCCACGGCGGGCGGCGACCACCGTGCCGCCTTCGCCGCCTACGAGCGGGCGCTGCGCCCGTTCGTGGAGCGCAACCAGCAGCTCGCGACGTCCGGCGGCGCCACCCTCATCCCCCGTACGCGGACGAGCCTGTGGCTGCGCAACCGCGTCCTCGCCGCGCTCCCCCACCTCGGCCCGGCGAAGCGGCTGCTCGCCGGGCGCGTCGACGAGGCCGCCCGCGCGTTCCGGCTGCCCGCGTACGCCCCGGCGGACGGACCGGTCGTGGCGTGATCAGGCGGCCACGACCGCGGAGGCCAGCGCCCCGGCCGACGTCGCGAGCGCCGTGTCCAGCACCTGGAGCCTGCGCCGCGGGTTCATCAGGTTGCCGCCCATGGCGCGCAGGTCCTCCGGCCCCGGCGTCAGCACGGTGACCCGGGTGCCCCGGTCCCGCACCGCCTGCACCTCGACGTCGAGCCAGCGGGTCATCAACCGGCGCACCTGGCGCTCGACCACCGCCACCGGGTCGGTGGGGCGGTCGTAGTCGTAGCTGGCCATCGGTGCGAGGACGTACACCTCGTCCAGCACGGGCGCCCCCGGGCGGGCGAGGAGGCCCAGCGAGGTGGACGAGGCGACCCCGCCGTCGACGTAGCGGCGCCCGCCGATCACCTGCGGCGCGAACCATCCCGGGATCGAGCAGGACGCGAGCACGGCGTCGGCCACCGACGCGGCGGGCGAACCGGTGCGGCCGAACACCACGCGCCTGCCCGAGTCGTAGTCGACCGCGACCACCCAGAGCGCCCGTCCCGGCACCCAGCCGTCCTCCCGGGACCCGCCACGGGACTGCAGGACGTCGACCATCTGCACGATCGAGGTCATCCGGCGCCGTCCCAGCGGCAGCAGGCCCGACGCCACCACCACCGGGTTCACCCGGCACGGCGCGACGGCCGCGGTGGCGAGCAGCCGGGGCGAGCCGATCCACGGCAGCGGCAGCGGCGGCAGGCCGTTGCCGGACTCACGCTCGATCGTGTGCAGCTCGGGCAGCCCGCCCGGCCTGCGGTCGCCGGAGCTCTCAGGATCGGCTCCCCGCTGGTGGGCGAGCAGCTCGGGCACGTCCATGCCGCACCGCAACGCCGCACCGAGCACGGCACCCGCGCTGGTGCCGAGGACGAGGTCGGCGTCGCCGGGCGGCCGGTCGAGACGCTCGGCGAGCTGGGCGAGGACACCTGCGGTCCACGCCGAGCCGAGCAGGCCGCCTGCGCCGAGCACGATGCCGACGCGGGGACCGCGGCGCCGGCGGGAGCGGGAGCGGGGCTCGAGCACGTCCGGCACGGCGACCTCCCCGGTGAGCGTCGGTTACCGAACGGTAGCAAGCGGGTTGCCGACCGGCATCCGCTGAGCGGGACCGGTCACCCGGTGGCGCACCGCGCGAGACGCGCCACCGCGTCCGGGTTCCCGGCGGGATGCGTGTGCAGGAACGACGCGTGCACGCCGCTCGCGACGAATCCCTCCGGCTCCGCACCGCGCCACCCCCACGCGGGCGCGCCGCCTGCCCGCGGGGTCACCGACCAGCGGTGGAACTCGTGCCCGGTGACCCGCGCCCCGACCGGGTGCAACACCGAACCGGTGAGCGCCACGGCGTCCCGGTAGCCGAGGGTGAGCCGGTCGGCGCGGGTGGCCGCAGCCGGGAGGACCCCGCACATCGGCGTGCCGTCGAGCGTCTCGCAGAGGTAGAGCAGCCCGCCGCACTCGGCGTGCACGGGTGCCCCGGACGCAGCCAGCCCCCGCACCGCCGCCAGCAGCGACGCGTTCGCCGCGAGCCCGGCGACGTGCTCCTCGGGAAAGCCGCCGGGCAGCACCAGCCCGCCCGTGCCCGGCGGGAGCGCGGTGTCGCGCAGCGGGTCGACGGTGACGGGCCGCGCCCCCGCCGCGGCCAGCAGCTCGACGTGCTCGGCGTAGCCGAACGTGAACGCCGGCCCGCCGAGCACCGCCACAACCGCGGCGTGGCCCGCGCGCTCACCCACGGCGTCCACCGGCGACCAGGCCGGTCCGGCCGGCAGCGGCACGGCCAGCCGGACCACCGCGTCCAGGTCGACGTGGGACGCCACGAGCTCCGCCATCGCGTCGACGGCCGCCGTCGCGGCGGTTCCGTGCTCGGCCGCGGTGACGAGCCCGAGGTGCCGAGACGGGACCTCGAGGACGGCGCGGCGCGGCAGCGCGCCGAGCACCGGCAGCCCGGCCTCGTCGGCGGCGGCGCGCAGCACGTCCTCGTGCCGCGCGCTGCCGACCCGGTTCAGCACGACCCCGCCGATCGGCAGGGCCGGGTCGAAGGAGCGGAACCCGTGCAGGAGCGCGGCCAGGCTGCGCGACTGCCCCCGGCAGTCGACCACCAGCAGCACCGGCGCACCGAGCAGCCCCGCCACCTCCGCCGTGGACCCGGCACCATCGGGGATGCGGCCGTCGAACAGGCCCATCACGCCCTCGACGACGGCGACGTCGGCACCGGCCGACCCGTGGCGGGCCAGCGGCGCGATCCGGTCGGCGCCGACGAGCACCGGGTCGAGGTTGCGGCCGGGCCGGCCCGCGGCGAGCGCGTGGTAGCCGGGGTCGATGTAGTCCGGCCCCACCTTGAACGGCGCCACCGCCGTGCCCCGCCGCCGCAACGCGGCCATCAGTCCCGTGGCGACCGTGGTCTTCCCGCTCCCCGACGCGGGCGCGGCGACGACGACCGCCGCCGCGGTCACTGGTGCCCGAGCACCGGGTGCGCCACGTACGGCGCCTCGAGCGCGGCGATCTCCTCGTCGCTGAGCTCCACGTCCACCGCGGCGACGGCGTCCTCGACGTGACCGGGCTTCGTGGCCCCGACGATCGGTGCCGACACCGCCTCCTGGCGCAGCATCCAGGCCAGCGCCACCTGCGCGAGCGGGAGGTCACGGGCCTTGGCGACGTCGGCGACCGCCCGCACGACGGCGTCGTCGGCATCGCTGTACAGGTTGTCGGCGATCGGGTCGCTGCCCGAGCGGGTGGTGGTGCGCTCCTCGGGCATCCGCGCGAGCCGCCCGCGCGCCAGCGGGCTCCACGGGATCACGCCGACGCCCTGGTCGAGGCAGAGCGGGTGCATCTCCCGCTCCTCCTCGCGGTAGATCAGGTTGTAGTGGTCCTGCATGGAGACGAAGCGGGTCCAGCCGCCCAGGTCGGCGGTGTGCTGCGCCTTCGCGAACTGCCACGCGTACATGCTGGAGGCGCCGATGTAGCGGGCCTTGCCCGCACGCACGACGTCGTGCAGGGCCTCCATCGTCTCCTCGATCGGGGTGTTCGGGTCCCACCGGTGGATCTGGTAGAGGTCGACGTGGTCGGTGCCGAGCGTCGCAGCGAGTTGTCGATGCTCGCCATGATGTGCTTGCGCGACAGGCCGCGGTCGTTCGGCCGGTCGCTCATCGGCATGAACACCTTCGTGGCCAGCACGTAGTCCTCGCGGTGCGGGAAGAGCTCCCGCAGCAGCGTGCCCGTGACCTCCTCGCACACGCCGAGCGAGTAGGCGTCGGCGGTGTCGAAGAAGGTGATCCCGGCCTCTGCGGCGCTGCGCACGAGCGGCCGCGAGGCGTCGATGTCCAGCACCCACTCCCGCCAGCTCGGAGTGCCGTAACTCATCATCCCCAGGCAGATCCGGGAGACCTGCAGCCCGGTCGAGCCCAGTCGCGTGTACTCCATGCGATCTGTCTACTCCAGGCGCATGACGTCGCGCTCACCCGGTTCGCGGGCTAGCGTCGATCAGCATGGACGTCACGAACTCCCCCGACCAGCACCGCTACGAGGCCCGGATCGACGGCGAGCTGGCCGGGTTCGCCGAGTACCGCACCACCGACCGGCTCGTGACGTTCGTCCACACCGAGGTGCTGGCGGAGTTCGAGGGCCGGGGCGTCGGCAGCGGCCTGGTGCGGGTGGCGCTGGACGACGTCCGGGCCACCGGCCGGCAGGTGCGGGCGGTGTGCCCGTTCGTGAAGGGGTACATCGAGCGGCACCCCGGCGAGTACCGCGACCTCGTGGAATCCGCCTGAACGCCGAGAGCCCGCCTCCGGTGGAGGCGGGCTCTCGGTTCTAGCGGTGGATCAGAGGACGCGCACGCCCGTGGCCTGCGGGCCCTTGGCGCCCTGGCCGATCGTGAACTCCACGCGCTGGCCCTCGTCGAGGCTGCGGAAGCCGCCTGCGTCGATCTCCGAGTAGTGCACGAAGACGTCAGCGCCTCCGCCGTCCTGGCTGATGAAGCCGAAGCCCTTCTCGCCGTTGAACCACTTGACGGTTCCCTGTGCCATCGATCTGCTCCTCGCAGGTCTGGTGGTACCTGCACTGTGCGGGTACCGGCCGGCCACGATGGCCGCTACGACGTCCTTGTGACGCCGGCGCGGTGCTCACCGACTGTTCCTGCGGGCGTGCGTACTACACGATCACGAAACTGAACGACCTGACAGCTACAACGCGCAGGCACGGCAAAAGGTTCCCGCGCGCTCCACATTCACCACTCGATGCCGCGCTGCCCCTTCTGGCCCGCGTCCATCGGGTGCTTGACCTTGGCGGTCTCCATGACGAGGTCGGCGGCCGCGACCAGCTCGGGCGCGGCGTCCCGGCCCGTGATCACCACGTGCTGGTGGCCCGGCCGGGCGGCGAGCACGTCGACGACCTCGCGCACGTCGACCCAGCCCCACTTCATCGGGTAGGTGAACTCGTCGAGCACGTACAGGCCGTGGGCCTGGTTCTCGAGGCGGCGGCGGATCTCCGCCCACCCCTCTGCTGCCGCGGTGGCGTGATCGGCCTCGGAGCCCGGCTTGCGGCTCCACGACCAGCCCTCCCCCATCTTGTGCCACTCGACGGGCCCGCCCTCGCCGGTCTGCTCGTGCACGCGGCCGAGCGCGCGGAACGCGGCCTCCTCGCCGACCTTCCACCTCGCCGACTTCACGAACTGGAACACCCCGATCGACCAGCCCTGGTTCCAGCCGCGCAGCGCGAGCCCGAACGCGGCCGTCGACTTCCCCTTCATCTCCCCGGTGTGCACGACGACCAGCGGCCGGTTGCGGCGCTGGCGGGTGGTGAGCCCGTCGTCGGGCACGGCCGTGACCTGCCCCTGTGGCATGTTCCCTCCTCCGTCGGGCTGTCGTCAGGCTGCACGCGCGGCGCGGACCACGCCTGCCACCTGGTCTGCCGACAGCTCTGCCAGTCCCAGCGCTTCGCCGCCCGCCGCCGCGGCCACGCGCGGCGCAAGGCCCAGGCGGACGGGGCCGTTCTCGCAGTCGACCACGATCGTCGCCACGCCGTCGGCGGCGAGCAGGCCCGCGGCACGGCAGGCGTCCTGCACCGGGTCGC
>MKJV01000125.1 GCA_001942185.1 Pseudonocardia sp. CNS-004 | reverse complement strand
GCCCGCCAGCGAATCAAACTTGGACCACGCCACGCCGGCAAGCTCGTCACGGTCGTCGTCGAGGACACCCACTTCCGCGTCCTGCACAACGGCGAAGAGATCGCCGCCCGGCCCCGACGCAGCCTCGCCCCGATCACCCGCCTCCACGTCACCGGAGCAGGCGTCCACGACGACCCCGGTCGTCAATGATCAACTGATGACATTCGGCCAAGCATCACCTGAGACCACACATTGACAGCCTTCTTCAGCTCTTGGAGCAGCGCGCGCAACTCCGCATCCGCTGCGTCCTCACCCGGGGTATGGACCGGCATGCACACAGCCTGCCAGCGCAGATCAACGAGGTAGACGCCGCATCGACCGATCTGCCATCCATCGAGCACCATCGCTGCGTGCCCCGTGGATTGGCTGACGGCGCGGCGGATGTCACTGAAGACTTTGCTCCATGCGCCTGACCGCTCTCGCGCCGATCGCACCACCCGTGCTCGGGGTTCCTGCGCTCTTGTGCGGGAACCTGCCGGGCTGGGTTCTCGGCGCACTCGTCGCGGTCTCGGCCCTGCCGACGGCCATTGAAGTGATCGTTACGCAAGTGATCCGGTTGCGCGCCAGTAGCCGGATCACCCGCAGCCAGGCTGCGCTGCGTCTGATGGAGATCGAGGATCTTCCGTGCCGCGCAAAGCCACGATGACGTCGTGATGGCGGTCGACCGCGTAGCGCCTTCCGTCGTAGACGACTCGTCTTGTGGGCCCGTGACGGGCTTCAACAGGCACACGTGATCTTTGTGACTCTGTCTTAGGCAACGGGGGCTCGGCCCCCAGAAGACACTGATGAGCGAGGGCGGCGAAGCGCGAAGCGCGAGCACACCCCACCCACGAGCGAAGGGGACCCCGCGCACCCGCCAGAGCCCGTTGACCCTTGCTGCCTTCCGGCCCTGGGGGAGTTCACAGGATGGACGCCGCGCGGGGTCCGGGGCCGAGTGTAGTGGAGTGGGGTCGCGAGGGCGGTGGGCGGCCCGGCTATGCTTCGACGCGGAGGATTCGCCTAGTGGCCTATGGCGCACGCTTGGAAAGCGTGTTGGGTTCACGCCCTCGCGGGTTCGAATCCCGCATCCTCCGCTCGCTGAGCAGCACGAACGCCCCGGGGCGCTGGCCGCCCGCGGGGCGTTCGTGCGTCTGGTTGCAGTTGTGGTTGCAGTTGCCCCCGCTACGCGGCCCCTGGCGACTCCTCGTCGCTTCCTTCGCTCCTCCCCCGCTCGGCCTTCGACGAGCCGACTGGCGGCGTCCAGAGCAGGCCGCCGACTTGGTCCGCCACGGCCTGTCGCACCGCGGCCACCACGTGCTGATACCGGGCGGCCATCGCGGTGCTGGACCACCCCATGACCGCCATGACGGTTCGCTCGGTGACCCCGAGCAGAAGCAGCACGGTGGCCGCCGTGTGCCGGGCGTCGTGCAGACGACGCTCGGGGACGCCGGCCTTGTCGAGTAGCCGCTTCCACTCGGCCCAGTCGGCATGCGGGCTCAGCGGACGGCCGGTCGGCGTGGTGAACACGTAGCCGGTGTCCTCCCAGAGCTCACACGCGAGCTCTCGTTCCTGCGCCTGCACCCGCCGATGCTGCTTCAACAACTCGATGAGCGGATCCGGAAGGCCCATCCCCCGCCGTCCGGCCCGCGACTTCGTCGGAGCCGTCTCCGGTCGCAAAGGGACACGGCTCGGGCAGTACCCAGCTTGCTTGCGCCCGCACGGTGTGGAGCAACCATGCGCCCACTTGGGCCGGAGTCGGCTACGCATCACGACCAGAGTCCCGGCTTCGAGGTTGCGTCCGACCACATCAGCCCCAGCGCCTCGCCTTGCCGAAGTCCGAGCGCGAGCGCGACTGCCCAGCGAGCCGTGTTGCGCCGCGCAGCGGCGGCTTCGAGGATGCGCTGCACGTCCTCGACGGAGTAGGGCTCGATCTCGTCTTCGTCCACCTTGGGCGCCCGCGCGATGAGGGCCGGGTTCTCGGTGATGTTCTTGCGCTTCTTCGCCTCGTTGAGCGCTGCGCGGATCGTCCGGTGGACTGGTGCACGCGTCCGGGCTTGGCTCCGGCCGCCAGCATCTTCCGATACAAGCGCTCCAGGTGCTCGGGCCGAAGTCGGTCGATCCTCTGCCCGCCGATGCCGGGGACCAGGTGCACACGGACCGCGACCTCGTATGCCTCGTAGGCATTCGGGGTGATCGTCGGTGGGGCGACGATCGTCGTCAGCCAGTGGTTGAGCCACTGCTCGACGGTCCACGTTTGACCAGCAGCACGGACACTCCCTTCATCGCGCTCGCGCTCCAGCTTGCGGACCTTATTGGTGACTTTGGTCTTGCTCGCGCCTGGACGTGGCGACGATCAGCCTTGCCGTTGTCCTTGATCCCTACCGTGACCCAGCCGTGCCACTTACCGTCGGCCTGGCTCTTGTAGATGCTTGATCGGCCGTTGGCTTCGCGCGTCGGCTTCTTCCGGCCGCTCCTCCGTGGTTCGTCCGGGTCAGGCGTGGCGACCAGGGTGGTCGTGGTCATCTGGTCTCCTTCAGGCGGCCGAAGTTCTGTTGGTGTTCTGCTCGGACACGAGTCGTGCAGCGAATGCCGCGATGGCGTCGACGTGGATTCGGCGGAGTCGACCGATTCGGACAGACTCAAGCTCCCCAGTTCTGACAAACCCATACGTCTTGGTCTTCCCAATACCGAGCTGTTGCGCTGCTTCCTCGACCGTGAGCAGCACCCGCGGCGGGGGGTTGTGTGCGTCGTTTCTGGCGGGGGTTTCGCGGTCGGCCGGTTCGGCGAGCAGACCGGCGAGCTGGCCGAGGAGGGAGGTGATCTGAGCGGTGCGGTCCGGGGTCATCGGTCGCTCCGATGACGCGGAGGGGTGGGTAAGCCGTACCAGCCGTACCAGCCTCGTTTTCCCTGGTCAGCCCTGGTACGGCTTGGTCGGGTGGTACGGCTTGAGCCGTACCAGG
Organism: Pseudonocardia sp. CNS-004; assembly: GCA_001942185.1. GTDB lineage: Bacteria > Actinomycetota > Actinomycetes > Mycobacteriales > Pseudonocardiaceae > Pseudonocardia. The sequence continues at coordinate 41,009 of MKJV01000125.1, read as the reverse complement.
CTCGGGTGGTGGTACGGCTTGAGCCGTACCAGGGTTGCAAGCCGTACCGCTCTGACCTGCACTGATGAGGCTGGTACGGCTGGTACGGCTTACCCCCTCCCGAGCGTCGCCCGGGTGTCCGTCCGGCGCGTCGCGCTCGGCTGCGGGGCCGTCGTGCGCGCCGTCGGGCGTGGGCAGCGATGGGCAGTAGCGGCGCCAGGCATCGGTGAAGTCGGCCCGGTAGTAGCCCTTCGCTTGCCCGGATTCCGGGAACCGGATGGTGCGCGAGCAGACGTCGTATTCACGGAGCAGGACTCCGAGCTTCATCGGGGTGAGTCCGTTGTGCCCGTAGTCGACCCACGGCGCTTCCGGATCGGCCTTGAGCCGCTGCAGCAATAGCACGGTGGGAATGGCGTCAAGGTCGGCGAATGCGGCGTGGATGTCGAGCAGGAGGCGGATGCGGTCGGAGTTCTCGGACTTCTCGGTGGCCTCGTCCACGAGCGTGATGACCGCGGCGCGGGCCCGGTCAGGCCAGTGCCCACCGGCGTGGTCGGCGACGGCCACGAGAGGTTCCCAGGTGTCGGCGGCGCGGTCCTCGACCGGCATCGCGGGTGCGGCGTGTTCGAGCGGCCGCAGGTCCGTACGCAGCCACGCGGTGAGCTCTTGTGCGAGCGTGCGCAGCGCGGGCCGGTCGCGCTTGTGCCGGTAGGGGGCGACCTTCTCCCCACCGGCGCGGCGGCGCATCCGGATGACGACGGCGCGGTCCTCGATGGTGTCGGGCATGGCGCCGATCCCGGCCAGCGCGGCCATGGCGAAGGTGGGGATCTGCTCGACGCGGTTGGCGGCGGCGTCGTAGCGGATCGCCGGGCGTCCGCGTTGGTGGCCGGCGTTGAGCAGGCCGCGCAGGTCCTCGTTCCCGTCGGCTTTCGGCCCGAAGATGGTGTCGGCCTCGTCGACGAGCATCGTGGGCGGGTCGGCGGTGATGGACCGGTAGACCGCGGCCGGGCTGGCGTTCACGGTCACGAGCGGGTTCCAGCACATCGCCTCGACGACGTCGAGCAGCCGGGACTTGCCGCAGCGCTTCTCCGGTGCGCGGATCACCAGCCGGGCGGCGTGCGCCCACGCGGGTTGGGCGTGGGTGGCGGCGATCCACAGGGTGACCGCGACCGCGGCGGCATCGGAGGGCAGCACGACGTAGCGGGCGAGCGCGGCGTGGACGCGGTCGAGCAGCTCGGCGCCGTCGACGGGCCGCGGGTCGCTGCCGCTGGTTGGGGCGTCGACGTCCGCACCGGCATGGGCCGGGCTGAGCGGCGCAGCCTGCTCGGCGGTCGGCATGGAGGCGTTCAGGCGGCCCTGAGAGCCGTTCTGGCGGCCGTTCTCGGTGGCGGTGGGGTGAGGGGCCGGGGCGGTGGTGGGGGTGTGGGGGTTCACGCGGCATCTCCGGTGTCGGTGCGGGTGCGGTCGGCGCGGTCGATCGCGCGCCATTGGCCGTCGGGGCCGCGTTCCTCCCCGCGGCGGCGTTGGAGCTCCTCGAACGGGGCGTGGTGCTGTGCCCAGCGGCGCCACTGGGCCGGGGTCCGGGCGGCGTGCACGTCGAGCGCGGCCTCGCGGAGGGCGCGGCGCTCGACGCGGCGGGCGGCGGCGATGTCGAGCGCGAGCCGGGCCGCGACGAGCAGCTCGTGTTCCGGGTCGACCTCGTCGAGCTGAGCGAGGACCAGCGCCAGTGCGAGCGGGTCGAACGTCTCGGCGGGGGTGCTCATCGCCCACCCCCGAGGGAGTCGACGACGGCGCGGATGAGGAACTCGGCGGCGGGTGGGGTGACGGCGTTGCCGAGCTGCCGCACTTGCTCGCGGCGGGTGCCGAGCACGCGGTAGTCGGAGCGGAAGGCCATCGCGGTCTGGATCTCGCGGGGTTCGAGCATCCGGAACGTGCAGTCCTCGACGGCCGGCACCTCATGCGGCCAGCCGACGAGGGATTGGTGGCCGTGGGTGGTGAGGGTGCGGGCCGGTTCGGTGGCCGGGGTGCACATCTCCCCGCCGTCGCCCTTGCTCGAGTTGTGCCGCACGAGCATGTGGTGGTTCCCGGACGCCGTGACCGTGGCCAGCGGCTCCCGGACGTCGCGGGCGTCGGAGCCACCGCCGCGCAGCTCGGCGATGAACGCCAGCCCGGCGGTGTCGACGGCGCCCATCGTCGGCAGCTCCCGGGCGACGCGCCGGGCGACACCGGTGCCGCAGTCGGGCACCACCAGCGCGGTCTCGGCGCGGGTCGACTGCGTCCGCAGCGGCACCGACGCCGGAGACGCCGTCTTGCCGTCGCGGCCCTCCACCGGCACGACCAGCGCCTCGGCCTCGCGCGTGGTGCGCGCCCGGAACGGCCGGTCGACCGGCCGGGCGTCCTCGTTCCAGGTGCCACCGGACGGCACGACGAGCGGGCGGGCGTAGCGGTGCAGCCCGGCCGCGATCCGCGCGAGGGTCTTGACCGAGAGGGGCCGGTCGCGGTCGCCGATGCGCTGCCCGCGCAGCGTCCAGTCGATCGCGGCGGCGGCCGGGTCGACGTACGGTTCGACGACCGCGTACCGGCACTCCGGGCGCGGGCACCGGTAGACGTACTGCGCGCGGTAGCGGCCCCACGGCGCCCGGTCCGGCCGCTTCCACGACTGAACCGCCTGCACCTGCATCCCGCACGCCGAGCACCACGCCCACGGCCGAGCTTCGAGCTCGGGCGCCGGCTGCCCGTCGCGCCAGAACACCACGTAGAGCCGATCCCGCGACTGCGGTGCCCGCGGTGCGGCGATCGCGGGGGCGTGCATCGAGTTGAGGTAGACGACCCGGTGCCGGTAGCCGAGCAGGGTCATGGCCTGCAGCCAGGCGGGCCACATGATCCAGCGGGCGGCGTCGACGACGTTCTCGACGATGACCGCGCGGTAGCGGTGGTGCTCGGCGAACCGCGGGACGTCCCACATCGTCGCCCGCGACCGCTCCGCGGCCTCGTCGGGCAGAGTCTCCCCGAACAGGTCCGGCTGCACGGCGGGCCGGCGGCGGCCCTTGGCGACGGAGTGGTTGGTGCACTCCGGTGAGGCCCACAGGATGTCGGTGCGCGGAGTGCGGCGCGGGTCGACCTGGGAGATGTCGGCGACGTCGTGGTCGGTGTCCGGGAAGTTCTGCGCGTGGGTCTCGACCGCAGTGCGCCAGTGGTTGGCGGCGTAGCGCAGCTGCACGCCGGGCACCACCGACGCGCCGAGCCCGGAACCCCCGGCCCCGCAGAACAGGTCAGCGATCGTGATCACGGCGTGGCCTCCGGTGCGTCGAGCGGGCGGGTGTCGAGCAGGTGGGTGGCGTCCCAGAGCCCGCGCTGCCCGCGGGCCGGGACCGGCCGGGGCAGGCGGCGGATGTTCGCGAGCACCAGGTGGACCGCGTCGGCCTCGCCCCAGGGGCGGCAGCACCCGGCATCGAGGTGGCAGTCGACGAGCTCGGCGACCGCGACCAGCGCGCCGGTGACGAGCGCGTCGGGGTCGCCGACGATCGCCCGCATCTGCGGCCAGGACTCGGCGCGGTGGTCGCGGCGCAGCCCGGCATGGATGGCCAGCGGGCCGCGGTAGCCGAACGGGCGGCGCCGGTTCTCGACGGTCTTGGCGCCGGTGGCGATGCACTCGGCCCACGGCTGCCAGATGGTGAGCGCCTTGGTGGCCGCGTCGGTGCGGCGGGCCGGGGTCACCATTCGGTCACCGTCACGGCGATCGCGCCGGGCGTGGCGGGGTCGACGTAGGCGGCCCACCACACATAGGCCTCGTACCTGTCTGTGCACGGCGCGAGCCCGGGGTGGGCGCACGCGTCGCCGCAGTCGTCGTCGGAGTCTTCGTGCTCGCGGTGCTGGTCCTCGGTGCAGCCGCAGGTGGTGTGCACGACGGCCCACCGGTCGGCGATCTCGAACCCGGCATCGTTCGGCCAGAACATGCGGCGCCACGCGTTGACCGCGGCGCGGGCACGACGGCCGTGCCCGACCACGAGCACGGTCTCGCCGTTCTCACCCATCGAGTAGCAGCAGTGGCCGAAGGCGGTCAGGTTGGCGAGGGTCGGGAACGGATCGGTGCCGGGGACGCTGAGCGTGTTCATGACGCGACCTCCGGCCGGGCGGTCGGCCATTCGCGCACCCGTAGCTCCGGTGGCCAGGTGGCCGTGTCGCTGCCCTTGTGTGGGCCGTGCGCGGAGCCGAGCTGCTTGACGAACACCGGCACGTGCGCGGCGTGGCACTGCTCGACGAGGTCGCGTGCCCAGGCGGGGCGCATGGGGCGGGCGCCGGGCCCGGACTCGCCGCCGACGATCAGCCAGTGCAGGCCGCCGCCCACCCGCCCGTTCAGGGCGGCGAACATCTCCTCGCCCCAGCCGAACGAGTCGTACCGCTCGATGCCGAGCCAGCGCGACAGATCGATCGGCCCGAGCAGCGGTTCCGCAGAGACGAACCGGACCGCGGCTGGGGTGCCGAGCAGGGCGGGGATGCGCAGCTCGGCGCGCCGCTGGTCCTCGGCCGAGACACCGACCCACACATTCGGCAGCGGGCGGGGGACGACGCGTCCGCGTCCATCAGGCAGAGACAGGACGTCGTGCGCGAGCATCGCGCCCACGGCCACCCAGTCCTGCTGGCAGCCGATGACGTGGCGGCGGCCTTCCTCGGCGACGAGGTGGCCGAAGCTCGGCGACGACAGCAGCGCGCGCATCCGGCCGTGCCGCTTGGTCAGCACCTGGTAGGTGTGCCGTGGGGTGGCGGCCATGACCGCCCACACCCGGGCGATGAACGCGTCCGGGACGTCGGCGTGGAACAGGTCCGACATCGAGTTGACGAACACCCGGGCCGGCTTGCGCCAGCCGCGCGGCTGCGCGAGCCGCTCCGGTCGCAGCGTCACGTCGAACCCGTTCGGGAACGCCGGGCTGCCGGCGAAGCGGCGGGCGATGTTCTCGGCGTAGCAGCGATCGCAGCCCGGGGACACCTTCGTGCAGCCGGTGACCGGGTTCCAGGTGCGATCGGTCCACTCGATCCCGGTCATCGCCACCGCCCCGCTTGGCCTGACCCCAGGTGAACACCCCGGCGCGCGGCGACCAGTGCCAGGACCGGCCGCATCCGCAGGTCCAGGTGCTGCCGCTGGCGGGGGGCTGGCAGTCGTGCTCGACGAAGTCGACGACGCCGGACTTGGCCTTGACGCCGGGTGGGCGGCCGGGCACGTACCCGACCCCGCTGCGTTCGTTGGGGGAGTTGGTGGCGATCCAGCGGCCGGTGGCCATCACCGGTCACCTCCGTTGCGGTCGTGGCGGTTGGCGTGGTGGTGGATGCGGGCGAGCAGGGCGGCCTTGTCGGCGAGGAAGGCGGCCCGCTCGGCCGGGTCGACGTCCGGTCCGGCGGCCGCGACGGCGCGCAGCCGGGCGGCGAAGGCGGCGATCTCGCGGACGGTGGGGGGCTGGTCGGTCCGCCCGGCGGGGCGGTCGGTGCTGGCCAATGCGGTCTCCATGACGTGTCGTCTCGTGACTGTGAGTAGTCGCGTGTGGGCGTGCGGGGCCGGGCGAGGGCACCGGTGGGTGCGCTAGCCGGGGGTTAGATCTCGGGTTAGCTCGGCGGTGGCGAGTTAGGTTGCTAACTCGGGCCTCACTCGTGGGCTGAGCTGGGCGGAGTGAGGGAAGTTAGCGAGTTAGGCGCCGGGTCCGAGGCACGTGAACCCCCTGGTTACGGGGGTGCGTGGCGGGTGCCCGGCGCCTAACTCGGGTCAGCCGTCGTGGTCGGCGCGACCACGGGACCAGCGTCCCGACCGGCCAGGGCGTCACGCAGCGTGTTCGGGTTGATGGGGTACTTGTTGCCGGTGGAGGGCACCTTGACCCCCTCGGCGGCCAGCGCGTCGACGAGCTGCTTGATGCCCCAGCGTGGTAGTGGCCCCAGCGGGCGGCCATGGCGTCGGCGACGTGCGAGGCCCGGGTGACCTCGGTGCCCATCACCTCCAGCGCGTCGGTGAGCACATCCCGCGGCTCCGGCTGGCGCTGGCGGGCGGCGCCGGAGCGCAGCTGCTTGGCGCGTTGGGCGAGCTGTTCCTGCTGGGGGCGGGAGAGGTAGTACGAGCGCAGCACGGTGCCGTCCTCCTCGGTGAACCCCACGGTGATGGAGGTGCCCACGTCGCGCAGTTCGTCCTTGGTGCGCGGCTTGAGTCCGAGCGCGGAGATGCCGTTCTCGTGTGCCTTCTCCCCGAGCACCACGTTGTTGCGGGTCTTGTCCCCGATCGCGTAGCAGGCCCGGTTGGTGGTCACCGACACCAGGTCCCGCGGCAGCGACTGGTCCGAGGGCACCGGGGTGACGAACACGCAAGTGATCCCGTACTTGCGGGCCGCGGAGAAGAACCGCACGATCTGGTTGACCACCGCGCGGCGGTCTTCGGGCTTGTCCTGGCGGAAGTAGGACTGGCACTCGTCGATCACCACGATGCGGGGCCGCAGGCCTGGTTCCTTGGCCGCGACCTGCCGGTTGACCGAGTTCACCCCGTGCTTCTGCAACAGCTCGCCGCGGCGTTCCAGGTCGGCGTGCAGGTCGGCGATGTGGTCGCGGCAGGCCTGCACGTTCTCCGCGGTGTCGCCCATGACGAAGGTGTCGAAGCAGTCCTTGAGCCCGTCGTAGTCGGCGTTCTGCGCGAACACGAACACGTCGATGTCCACCAACGGGTCCAGGATCGCCCCGGCCAACAGCGTCAGCACCAGGGTCGACTTGCCCGAGCCCATGATCCCGCTGACCACGTAGTTGCGTTCGTTGGTGTGGCCGGTGATCTCCTGCCCGCGCGGGGAGATCCCGACCGGGAACCCGGTGAAGTAGTCCGTGGTGCCCTCATGCAACAGCGGGTAGTCCGGGACGGGTTTGCGCAGCTCACCAGGGTTGAGCCGGAACAGGTCCATCACGGTGGCGTCGTCGGAGTTGCGCTCGATCCACAGCTCCGCGGGCAGGCACCCCAGGTTGTGGGCCAGGGTGACCTTGGCCTTGCGCAGCTTCTCCACCGGGGCACCCAGCGGCAGCCGCAGGCTCGCGGTCATGCCGTTGCCGTCCACCACCGGGAACTGCACCCAGGCCCGGTCGGTGGCCCGGTTGGGCCAACCGTCCTTGACCGCCTCCTTCAACGCCGGCACCCCGATGTTGGCCAGCGCGGTGACCAGCGCGGACTCGTCGAAGTCGACGAGGGTGACCGCGTCCCCGCGGCGCAGGTCGATCGGCAGCACGTGCTCACCGAGCCGCTTGCCATCGCGCCAGCGCCGCGACACCCACACCACTCCGGCGATCGCGAGCACGCAGGCCGCGACCTGCTGCCAGTGGGTCACCACGTAGTGGGCGGTGTAGAAGCCGCCGGCCACCAGGGCACCCAGCAGGTACAGCACGTCCAGGGCGTCCCACGGGCCCAGCCAGTGCCCGAACGCGTTCACCGTGCCGGCCACGATCGCGATCCCGGCCAGCACCAACACGACGACCGCGGCCCGGGTCAGCGCCATCCACGTCAGCTCGATCCGCGCCTTGAGCGCCTCCGCGCCGACGTAGCGTTCCTGGACCAGCTGCCGGCTGATCTCCCGGGCCTGCTCGTAGTCACCCCGGGCCACCGCCAGCCCGCGCGCGGCCTTCAGATCCCCCTGCTCCCGATCGGCCTTGCGCCGCTGCCGCTGCTGCTCGGCACCGCGGGCCACGATCGTGGTGTGCCGGCGGGTGTGGCGCCACCCCGCCGCACCCACCGACTTGGCCGCGCCCGTCCAGGCGGGCGGAACCAGCGGCCGCCGCGCGACCCGCCCGCCCCGCTCGCCCGCGGCCGGTGCGTCCGCGCGCTGGCCGCCCTGCTCGAGCTGCTCATCGGCGTCCGGCAGTCGCGGCTCGCTCACCGGGACCGGCCCGAACTCCGGAGTCGAGCCGCTCACCGGGGCCGGCTCGGTGGCTGGGGCCGCCCCGGACACCGAGGACGGCGTACCGACCACGGCAGCGCCGTCCGGGTCGCAGCGCCGTCCAGGTCGGTGCCGGGCCCGAAGGGGGCGGGCCTGGTGGGGTCGGGGTTGACGGCGAGGTTGCCGGTATTGGGGTTGACCGGGCCCGCGTGGGCGCGCCCGTTGTGCGTGCTGGTGCTCATCGGCGGGCCTCCGAATCGTGGGTCAGAGCGTCGTGGGTCAGGTGGGTCAGGGCGGCGGCGGCGCCGAGCACGAGCACCGGCAGGCAGGACACGAACACCACGACCGCGTCCGGGGCGCGCTCGGCACCGGCAGCGGCCAACAGGTGGTAGGTGGCCTGCCCGAACAGGCCCACACCCAGCGCGGCGACGCTGGACCAGCAGGCGAACCGCCGGGCCCGGGCCGGGACCCGCGCCGCGGCAGGGGCCAGCCACACCCACAGCGCGTAGAAGGCGTACGCCTCCACACCCAGCGGCAGCGTGATCGCCGAGTTGATGACGAACTCGTCCGCGATCCCCGGCAGCAACTGCACCGGGCCGAACCCGGCCAGCTTGCCCAGCCCGACCCAGCCACCCCAGATGGACACGAACGCACCCAGGGCGATCACCAGGATCGGCCAGCGCGGCACCCGCACCCGCCGCCCCGCACCCGGGTCCGCAACCGGCGCGACCTCGGAAGACGCCTGATCGGCCGTCTCCTCGCCCGGCGCGGGGGTGTCGAGATCCGCGCCGGTGGTGTCGGTGGGCTCTGCGGCGATCCTGTGGCCGTTTGTGCGGCCCTCTGCCAGATCGGCGGGTGCGGGCTTGACCAGGTGCAGACCCGGCCCGGTGCCCACCTCAGGCGCGCTCTCCGCGCTGGTCTCGGCGGCCGGTGCGGGGGTCGGTGCTGTGGGGTCGAACCCGGCCGCGCGCAGCGTGTCGAGCGCGTCGGTCGCCTTCGGGGCGCCGACCCGGAAGGTGGTCATCACCTTGTTCCGCGACGGCCACCCGCCCATCTCCACCGCGAGCGCGCGGACCTTTTCGGCCAGCACCTCCGGTGCCAGCGGGTAGGCGCTGGTCATCACACCCCACCCCCAACCAGGGCGGTGACCGCGGCGGCGCCGCCGAGCCACAGCCAATGCCACGACTGGTCCAGCGCGTAGGCGCCGGTGCCCAGCGACGGGTTGTCGTCGCGGCCCGGGCGCGGGGCGCCGAGCCGGTAGAACGCGCCGCTCCCGGTGATCTCGGCGAGCAGGGCGAGGGTGCTGCGCCGGTCTGCCCAGTAGTGCGTCACCGCCGAGACGACCTGACCGGCCGCCACGCCGGTGACCGTCAGCGGCAGCGCGAACAGCCCCCAGACGGCGAGCACGGCGAGCGTTGTCACGAGCGTGTAGGTGGCGACGTGCTTGCCGCACGCCCACCGGCCCGCCCACCCGGGCAGGCCCTTGTGCCCGGCCTGGTGATCGGTCTGCACCCAGTGGTCGGCCACCGTGTGCGCCACCAGCAGAGCCGGCAACACGACGGCGAACGACACCGCGGAGGCGAGATCCATGCCGGTCATCGCGCACCTCCCGGCGGGAGGCTGAGGTCCTGCTCGTTGTCGGCGACCCAGGCGCGCAGCCAAGTACCGATCGCGTCGGGCGTGTCCCGCCAGCTGGTGCGCGGGTCAGCGTCGAACGCGCGGGCGACCCTGACCGCGAGGTCCTGGGTCGGGAAGTTGAACGGGAACCCGGCCGTGAGGTCCGTGCCGAAGCGCAGCGGCGACCAGCGGGTGAAGTCGATCCGCAGCGCGGACTCGCCGTCCGGCACGATCGCCGGGGTGATCGCGAGGTTGCGGTCGATCCGCATGAACGGGGTGGGGATCTCGACGGTGGTGCCGTTGCCGAGGGTGATGTGCGTGCTGGGGGTGCCGACGTTCACGCCACCGCCCGGCCCGTACTCGACGTAGTAGCCCTCGAACTTGATGAACTCGTTCATGCCGCACCACCGATCGCGTCGGTGCGATCCAGGAACGCGACCAGGGCGGCGACCGGGAACCGCAGCCCGCGGCGGCCATCCGAGCTGGACAGCACCAGCTCCCGGTACGCGGCCGAGTCCACGTCCGGCAGCACCGACACGTCACCCAGCCCGACCGGGCCGTGCACACCGGCGGCCAGCAGGTCCCGGCCGACCAGCCAGGTGACCTCGGCGCGGGTGCCAGGGTGGAACGCCATCGCGACCGTGTGCGGGTCCGTGCTCAGCCAGCGCCACAGCCCCCGCACGGCGATCGGGCCGCAGCCCGCCGGGCGGGTGGCGGCGTCGAGCACCTCGAACCGCACCAGCTCGCGCACCACCCGCCGCGCGGCACGGGTCGACACCCGCCCGGTCGGCATCGTGGCCTCTACCATCACGTTCTCCTCACTGCTGTTCTGGTGGTTGGGGAGAACCAGCCCGGCGGGGACGTCTTGGCGGAGGTATCCGCCGGGCTGGACCTCGGTGATGTGTCGTTCCTCGATCTCGGTGCTGGCCTCGCAGAACCGCCAGGCCATCCCGCATCCGGTCCCGCCAGCGGGATCCGGGGCGGTGTCGACGTGGGCGGGCAGCGCGCGCTCACAGGCGCACATCCGCCACTCGTGTCCGATGGGCGGGGTCATCCGTTGATCCGTCCCTTCTTCAGCAGTTCGTCCGCGTCCTTGCGCACCGCGGCGTTGTCCGAGAGCCAGCCGCTGCCGACGTGCTTGCGGGCCAGCGCGTAGCCCGACCGCTTCGCCGCATCCCGTTCCGGGCCGTCGAAGATGAACCCGCCCGGCAACCGGCCGAGGTCCTTGCGCAAGTGCGCCATGTCCGACGAGCAGCCCGCCCACGTGCCAGCCGCGATCCCGCCCGCCACATCGACCGCCACCAACTGGTCCACCGGGGCGTCTTTCGGGATGTCCATCCAGGTCACCCCGGACCCGTCCGGGAAGATCTCCGCGCTCACCACGCGCCACCCGTTGGCCTTGGCCATCCGCCGGTGCCCGGCCTCGTGCCGGGCCGCCGTCTTGGTGCCGTGCCCGCCGTGCGTGCGCACCGCGACCCGACGCATCCCCCGACCCGCCACCGCCCGACCCGCGCGGCCCGGGCGAGCCACGAACCAGGCGATGACCAGCGCGGCCACCAGTACGACGCCGTTGTGGCGGGCCAGCACCAGACCGGCCACGAGCACCGCGATCGCAGTGAGGTTCCTCATCGCGTACCCCCGACACGTCGAGCGATGGCCGCGACCTCGGCCGGGTCGGTGACGTAGTGGCCGGTGAACGCGGTGCACCCGCCGAGCGCAGTGCTCGCCTGCGGGTACTGCTCGATCTCGATGACGCGCACCACCTGGCCCTCGACGACACCGCCACCGACGCCTCGACGACGCCGTCGACGACGGCCGGCAGCTGCGCCCGGGCGACGAGCTCGCCCTCGATGACCTCCGGCCGCACGAGCGACCGGGCATTCCGGTGGCCGGCCATCAGTTCATCCGCCGGTTCTTGTAGTTGTCCGACGCGGCCTTCCGCGCGGCCACCGACTCGGCGCTTCACGTGTCCCCGCGTCGCGGGTTCGCCTTCAGCGCCCGGCCCTGCAGGTCCCGCCACGACTGGTCGTCGATCGTGGACACCGGCTCCGGCTCGTTGCTCCAGGGACGCCAGTTCGCCATCACGCGGCCTCCGTCCCGGTCCGCGTCTTGGACGCCGTGGCGGCGGCGCGCAGGTCGACGGCGCGAGCCGGGCGGATGCCCAGCCACTCCGCGATCCGCGTGTCGCGCCACCCGCGGCGCAGCAGGATCGCGACCGCCTCGACCTCCTCCACCGCCGTCAACCGCGGCTTGTGCCCGGCCACCGCCAACTCCACAGCGACCTGGTCCACATAGGTCGGGTCCGGCTCGATCTCCCGCGGCAGCCCGAACAGCACCACCGCGCGCTCGTCATCCCGGATCGCCCGCTCCCAGCAGTCCGCACACGCCACCGCGACAGCGGAAGCCGTGCGCGGGTGCAGCTCACGGCACCGACGCTGGGCCACCCCCGCCAGCGGGTGCAGCCGCGAACCAACAGGGCTACGACGCTCTCCCCGCTTCATGCCGCCTCACCCGGCCCGAACCCGCCCCGGACCACCGGCCGCGCCGGGTGCAACTGCGCCACCCGGCCTGCTGCCGCGAGCCGAGCCACCGCCCGACGCGCCGAACGGCGTTCCCGGCGCTCGTCCAGCTCGGCCAGCGACACCGGCCGCGGTGCCGGCCGAGCGGTCGGCACCCACTCCTCTCGGATCACCTGCTCCCAGTACCGACGCACGGCCCGCCGGTCGTCCTCGCTCAGCGGAGCGACGCACTCAGTGAGTACGGCCCCGTCCTTCGTGGTGCTCATATCGTCCTTCCAGGTTGCCAACTTCACGCTCATCTTGAGCGTTAATTGATAGTTCGTCAACAGTGCTGTGCTCGAACCACGCGCGATCTCGTAGGGTCTAGCTAGACTCTTCGCAGGTCAGAACCTCTGGAGGCCACTTGACGCAGGACTGGCAGGCCGTCGCGACCGCGATCGCCGAACGACTCGATGAGCGCGGCATGACGATGACTGAGCTAGCCGCCCAGTCGGGCGTCTCCCTCACGACGGTCCGCGAGCTGGTCCACGTGCTCAACACCAGACGTCGACAGCCGCGAACTCTCACTGCCCTCTCAGTCGCGCTCGGGTGGCCAGGCGACCACCTCGGCCAGGTCCTCCGAGGCCGGTCGAGCGCGACCGAGATGGCGGGCGGTTCCGACAACCTCAGCGCGATCCGCGCCGAGGTCCGAGACTTGCAGGCCCGCGTCTCGGCCCTTGAAGCGGAGCGCAGGCCGCCGAGCGAGTAGCCAAACCCAGGCAGGACCGTCGACCTGGTCACGATGTCCTCGACAGCGCAGAGCCGAACTTGCCGAGCGCGTCGAGGGCATCGCCCGCCCACTCCGCCAGTAGCTGGACCGTGTGCGCCGCACCGATGGGGTCCCGGAGCACGAGCGCCACCAGTACGAGCACTACCACCACGGTGAGCACCCGGCGCCCGGTGCCGCTACCGCCTCCGTTGATCATCGGCTGCATCATCGTTGTCCTGCGTGCCATGACTTCCTCCGTCGTAGTCAGTCGCTTGAACTTGCGTGCTTCAAGCTTCCGACTGCGCGGACTTTTCGAGAACTGCCCGAGCGCCACCTCAGCGCTGAACTTCCGCTGAACCGACGAATCGCCCAGGTACTCCCTCACCGCTGAACTTTCACTGAACCGGGGGCACTGAACTTTCACTGAACTTGACATAGTCATGGGTTCAGCAGGGCGCGCAAGAGTGGGAGACTGCGCAGCATGGAACTAGATGGCGTCACGGCGACTGCGGACCAGATCAAGGCCCTGGCGCTCACGAACTACGGGAACTTCACGTCGATGTTGGTTGAGGATGGCCGCGTGCGCGGGCTCTCACTCCACATGCAGCGGCTCGCACGAGACACGCGCATCCTCTTCAACAGCGAACTCGACACCGACAGCGTGCGCCTGTACATCAGGAAAGCGCTCGGCACCGATAATCCGCGGACGGTCGTACGGGTTACGATCTACGATCCGGCACTGGACCTCGGAACGATCGGCTCAGATAGCAGCCCTCACGTCCTCATTACAACGCGGCCCGCTTCGGATGCAGTCCCGTCGCCACTGCGCCTGCAGGCCGCTTCCTACCAACGCGAAATTCCTGCGGTAAAACACATCGGCCTGTTTGGAGCCCTTCAGCGACGCCGCGCAGCACAGCGCGAAGGGTATGACGATGTCCTCTTCTTGAATCCAGACGGCACAATTTCCGAGATTGCAACATCCAACATCGGGTTCGTCCGGAGCGGTCATATCGTCTGGCCGCAGGCGGCGTACCTCTCCGGCATAACGATGACGCTCCTGCACCAGGCGCTCGACGAGCCCGTGACGACGGAGCCACTCACGCTATCCGATCTCGCAGGCATGGACGCCGCGTTCGCAACGAACGCCGCAACTGGCATCAGGCCTGTCGCATCCGTGGACAGCACCCTATGGCGGTCTACCGAGCACCCGATGCTGAAGGACCTGCGCGAGCAGTACGTGGATATTCCATCGGAACGCCTGTAGACGCGCGCCGCGCCAGCTACGATCATCCAGACGTTCTCGCTGTGGGGGGAGAGCACGGGGTGACGACTGTTCAGAGCTGGTCAGGAGCAGAGGTTCGTTCACTGCGCGAGGCCAAGCGGATGAGCATCCGCGAGTTCGCTGCACACCTCGGCGTCAGCGAGCGGATGATCTCCAAGTGGGAGGCAGGCCGGGAGAACATCCGGCCGCGCCCCGTGAACCAGGCAGCGCTTGACACGTGCCTCAGCCGAAGCGATCCCGATACTCAAGCTCGCTTCGCGTTCCTTACTGGCGATTCGCTGGTCCCCACTGCCGACGATGACGATCGCATCGAACCGATCGGGAGTAGTCAGATTCAGCATCCAAGAGACGGCAGTCTCATGGTCAAAGTTGAAGGGAGCGTCTACCTCTCCGGTCCAAGCAATACCCCGGCATGGATTCCTACCTACTACATCGACGTGCATCCCGTATCCAACGAAGACTATGCGCGTTTCGTCGCCGCTACCGGACACCACTCGCCCCAACATTGGGTCGCTGGGAGATGCCCTGAAGAACTCCTCAACCATCCGGTCGTCTTCGTGACATGGAACGACGCGCATTCCTATGCGACATGGGCCGGCAAGACCCTGCCGACGAGCCAGCAGTGGGAGAAAGCCGCTCGCGGCACGCGAGGAACGATCTATCCGTGGGGCGATCAGCCGACACCCGCCAAGTGTAACGTCCGCGAAAACGGTGTCGGCAACACGACCGCGCGCGACTGCTACCAGAGCGGCATCAGCCCGTACGGCGTCTACGACATGTGCGGCAATGTCTGGGAATGGTGCGCGACCGAGACCAAGCCAGCCCGGTATGAGCTGAAAGGCGGGGCGTGGACGAGCCCTTTCGATCGCTCAACACCATCCTCGTTCAACGACGCTGCTGCCAGCATGTGTGATGACGACACGGGCTTCCGCTGCGTCAGTCCTGAGGAGACCGTGAAGGCGTTGCTCGGCTGAACCCGCGGATCGCCATTCTCGTGACGTTGCGCCAACGCCCTCCTGAGCGTCCGCAGTGCTGTGGTGAGGTGAGGTCATGGTGACCATCCCCACCGATGATCCGGTCGCGGCTACGGCCACCGCCGCAATCCATGAGGGCCGGGTCGCAGACCTGCGCCGGCTGCTGGCCGAGCACCCCTGGCTGGCGACCGCCCGGCTCGGCGACGACGCACCGGGCGCGATGTCACGAACGCTGCTGCACGTCGCCACCGACTGGCCCGGCCACTACCCGCGGGTCGCGGCGACCATCGCTGCGCTCGTCGAGTCCGGCGCGAGGTGAACGCCCGTTTCCGGGGACAGCACGAGGAGACCCCGCTGCACTGGGCGGCCAGCTCGGACGACGTCGAGGCGCTCGACGCGCTGCTCGACGCCGGCGCGGACATCGATGCGCCCGGGGCCGTACTCGGTGGTGGCACACCGCTCGCCGACGCGCGCGGGTTCAAGCAGTGGGCGACGGCACGGCGACTGGTCCAGCGAGGTGCCACGACAACACTCATGGACGCCGCAACGATGGGCCTCGACGACCGCGTCGCCGCCTTCCTTGCCGCAGCTCCGGGCCCATCCGCCGACGAGATCGACCTCGCGTTCTGGGGTGCCTGCCACGGCGGTCGCCAATCCTCGGCGGAGTTGCTGCTTGCCGCAGGCGCGGACCTCAACCGGGTCCCGCCATGGACGGACCAGACACCCTTGGACGCGGCTTCCGCAGAGGGCGCGCAGGACCTTGTTGGCTGGCTGCACGACCAAGGCGCGCAGCCAGCTACGAAGCTCGACGGGTAAGTGGGATAGCGGCGCCCGGACGGCGGGTTCACACCCGGGCCGCTGCCCAGCCGAGTTCGATGGCCGCCTCCCGGGTGACCTGGAAGTCCTGCGTGATCAGGACGAGGGTGGTGTCAGGGTGGCGGGTCTGCCAGCCGGCGCCAGCCTCGGCTGAGGCGAAGAAGTTGCCCAGGGCGCAGATCTCGGCGCGTACGTCGGCGACCGCTGCCTCGGGCCGCAGCCGGGACACGACCGCTCCTGGTGGGTCCACCGAGACGATTTCGTCGGGGGTGACCTCGACGCGGATGGGCTGGGCGGTGATCGGGCAGGTGGACTCGATCAGGCTGGGGTGGCCGAGGATGACCGGGTAGCTCAGCGCGTCGCTGGCGCAGAAGCCGTATCCGGTCTGTCCGTCGTCGGTGGTGAACCGGTGTGGGGTGGGGTGCAGGGTCATGCCGAACCCGGCGATCCGGCCGTCCTCGGTCCAGTCGACGCCGGGGTGGCGGGCCAGCTCGGCCCGTACCTGCTCGGGTGTCCAGCCGCCGGCCGTGGCGGCCTGGTCGACGGTGACCGGGTCGCTGCTGGCGGCGAGCAGCCGGGTCATGTGGGCGATCAGGTCGGGCAGGCCGAATTGGGCGCGGATCAGCGCGACGAGTCTCTGCGCATCTTGAGTGATCATGAGGAAGCTCCTCACACAGTTGATCGGATCGGGACCCGGCAGCGAGCCTTCCTGCCGAATCGGGTCAGGGTGTGGCGAGCAGCGGACCGAACAGCTGCGCGCCGAGCCGTTCGGCCTCGGCCTGGCTGAGGATCTGGCCCGGGACGTGCGGATGCGCGATCGTCCAGGCCGTGGCTGCCGCCTGATCAGCGAAGAAGTTCAGGTAGTCGCAGCAGCAGTCCGCCGAGGGCCCGCCGCCCGCGTCCGCGCCGAGGAACACCACCGCGGTCGCCGGATCCCAGCTGGCCCGGCCGGCAGCGGTCATGGCGACCGTCACCGGCTGCCCGCTGGTCAGGTCGATCGAGTCGATCCGGGTATCGACACCGAGCATCGCGGACATGCCCAGGGCGTCAATCGCGCACATCGCGTAGACATCCACCCGATCGTCGATCCGCACCCGGTGCGGGGTGGGTTGCGCGGAGAACGGGTAGGCCACCGCGATCCGCCCGTCGGAGGCGAGGCGGATCGCGTCCAACTCGTGCAGCGCCCGCAACACGTCGTCGGCGGCACGCTCGGTATCTGCGATCATCGGGGTCAGCTGGGATGCGGTGGGGGCGTGGCCGGTCGTGGCGAAGCTGCGGAGGACCGCCTGGTGCGCCGCCTTCTCGATCGGGTCCAGTGGCAGCGCTCGGCTTCGCCAGGCACTCAACACAGCGCCGGGCTGTCCCGGCTCGCACATGGCGCTGTCCGGTGCCGCGGGGCTCTCGGCCGGCGATCCGCCAGCCGATGCCAGGCCTCCATCGTGGGTCGATCCGTCGGAGGCGGCGAGCACAGCGCGCAGCTGCGCGATCGACGGGGCCGGAACCGGTCGGCCCCGCTCGTCCCGGTAGATCCGGCACGCCACCCCGCACTCGTACGCCGCGTCGTCTGCCGGGCTGAACGGGTCGCGGCCGTCGACCAGCAGCGTCGGCGATCCGGCCATCCCCGCCGCTTCCGCCTCGGCCGTGGTGCGGATCTCCCGGGCCGCCACCGGCAGGTCGGTGATCTGCTGGAGCCGCTCCAGCAGGGGCGGCAGGTTCGGGCAGTCCGGCACGTGCAGGACTTCCAACGTCGAGGTCATCGAGTGCTCCCGTTCGGGGGTGGGGCTGGCGGATTGTCGATCGCGGCCAGCAGCGGGCAACTGCGGTCGGCACGCGGCAGATCGCAGGTCGCGATCAGGTCGGCCAGTGAGTCGCGCATGCGCTTCAGGTCCGCGATCCGGGCCTCCAGATCGGTCTTGCGAGCCAGCGCGACCGTGCGGGCGGCGTCGCAGCTGTCTGGGCCGCCCTGGTCGAGGTGCAGCAGCTCCTCGACCTCGTCGAGGGTGAACCCGAGCTGTTGGGCGCGTTTGATGAACCGCAGCAGCTCCACCGCCGCGCCCGGGTAGTCGCGGTAGCCACCCGGACTGCGCGGCGGCTCGTCCAGCAGACCGCGCCGCTCGTAGTAGCGCAGCGTCTGCGGGTTCACCCCAACCTGGCCGGCCAGCTCACTGATGCGCATGGCCACATCGTCAACCCCCGTACCCAACTACCGAGTCAAGCCGTGCAGGTACCGGTGCCGATGCGTAGGAGTTCGATCAACTAGTCGCCTGATGGCGACCGTCGCCCGTTGGCGCGCGGCTGCGGGCACGGCTGCTTGCAGCGCGGTGAAGTCGAGCCTGACGTCGCGCCGGCCAAGGACTCGCCGTCGACCTCGACATTGCGGAACGCGTGCCCAGGGAGGAGCCCCAGGCCGGACGCGCTTGACGAGCGCATGCCGACGAGCGGCGGCGAATCGACGAACGGCGGCTGCAGGCCCTCAGGGAGCCGCTTCGGTCTAGCTCAGAAGCCGCCCGCCGAGTCAAGGGGCGCCGCTCGGCGCAATAACGACACAGATGTAGTTCGGTTACGCATGTTCACCGCATCGGGGGTGCTTCACTTCACGTTGACACCACGCTCCGCGGCCGTGGCGTCACTTGCAGCGACGTGGCTGATCACATCTGCGAGCCGCGATCGTGGAAGAAGAATCACCTATGTCCGGCATGTCCTACCTGCCCATCCTGCTCACCAAGCGCGGCGAGCTTGCTGCCGTCGCCGACCTCTCTGCTGCGGTCCGGAACGCGCTCACACCGATGTTCGTGGTCCACCCCATCGATATCGACTTCGAAACCGACGGCCCCTCGAAGACCGTTGCCGAGCATGTGCGCGCCTCGGCAAGAAGATCGCAGAGAGCTGGGGCACCGAGCGCGCCATGCTCGACACGGCCTTCGTGATCGACGAGACCGACCCGACCGGCGGCCTGCGCACCATCGCCGACGATGCAGCCGAGATGGGACTGCACCTCGTGCCGGTCGTCTCCCCGGGCCGTGATCATGGGCACACCACCGCCGCCGCCGACCTGCATCGGCTCCGCGGCGCCGGGGTCGTGCGTCCGGCTCTCAGCGAGGCAATGGCCCTACGCACCGCAGGCCCACGCGGAGCTGACCACCCTCATCGGCACCTCGGTGTGAACCCCGAGGACATTGACCTCGTCCTCGACCTCGGCGAGGAAGCCAACACAGAACTTGTCGAATCCGTCGCCCGCTTCGCTCTGGCGAACCTGCCCCACGCCGGCCAATGGCGCACCCTTGTCCTGGCGGGTGCTGCGTTCCCGCGCGACCTCGCCGGGGTCCCGAAAGAGCAGATCACTCGGATCCCGCGCCACGACTGGCACCTGTACTGCCTGCTGGCGAACGAAGCGTCAAGCGCGGGCCAACGCGTACCGACTTTCGGGGACTACGGGGTCGCACACCCCGACCCGACCTTGACGGTCAATCCGCGGTTCATGAGCATCAGCGGCAGCCTGCGCTACACCAGCGACGACGACTGGCTGGTGGCCAAGGGTGGCGAGTTGTTCAAGGGCCGCGGAGGCGGCGCGGGCGGCGAGGCGATCCGCCCGGCGACGCAGATGCTCGCCCTGCACGAGGAGTTCTGCGGCGCGGACTTCTCCGAGGGCGACAGGTGGATCAACCGGGTTGCCCTGGACCCCGCGGCGAGCTGCGGCAACCCGGAACGGTGGCGCCGTACCGCAACGAACCACCACCTCGCGTTCGTCACCGACCGACTCGCCACCCGACGCGCGTCTTAAGGCGCTGGCGGACGCACCGCTGAAGCTCGGGCAGGTCCAGGCTCTCGGCAAGCCGCTGCCACACGGCCCGGCGTGGCTTGGACCGAACCCCGCGATCCAAGCCGCGCTCGGCCAGCTCAGCCAGCGCCTCATCTCGCCAAAGAAGCTGCGCGAGCTGCATCGGGTCGACGTCGGGATTCTGGCCGCCGGGACGCTCCAGCATCAGCTCGACGCCGTCCGGGGTAGCCGTTGCGACATAGATCTGCCACCAGTCCGGCAGGAGGTCGAGCGCGTGCTCGTGGTGGCGGTCGGCGACGACGAGCGCAGCGTGGTCCAGCACCCGGGAGTACACCTCGACCTGCAACGGGAGCCGTCGCAGAGTGTCTCGCGCGGATTTGATCTCGTAGCCCCACAGGCTGCCGTTGATCGCGGCGACGTCAACCCGCACAAGTCCACCGAGATCCAGCTCGTCGACGAACAGGGTGCCCGGTTCCTGGTGCTCATGGTGGAGGTGCCGCAGCAGAGAGACACGGACGTCACGGTCTCGCACGATCCACTCCCCCCTGCGGCTCACGGACAACTTCGCGCACGCGACCGTAGCGCCCGACACCGGTACCCGCTGCTCGACCTGGCGAGCGCAGATGGGTGGACTCCCCACCGCACCCTTCTTCGAGCTCCGGAGCGCCTCCGTCCCCCTCGCCCGGTGCCCCGACTCTCTATCTCAACGCGTGCCGTAGGACTCGTTCCAGCGCATCCCGGCGTGCTGAATACGTGCAGACGTACGGCTGCCGGAAGCCCAAGCCATCCCCACAGGTACGCCAGCCGACCCAGGGTCCGCACGTAGTCGTCGGTCAGCCGTACCCCTCGAAGCGTGCCGGTCACCATCGAGTCCACCGCCATAGCGACGCCCCTCCGCGTGCGGCGGTCTCGACAGCCTCATCCTCCGCCCCCTCGCGGGCCTGAGCGATCAGCCGGCAGGACGCGCCCGGTGGTTGCAGATCTGGTTGCATTCGCAGGCGGTCGCGCACCTTCCGGCCCATGCTCTACCTGCCGTTGGCCACGGCAACAACCGGCCACGACCTGCGGCGGTGGAGCGGTAGCCGACTTGGAAAGCGTGTTGGGTTCACGCCCTCGCGGGTTCGAATCCCGCATCCTCCGCTCGCTGAGCAGCAGGAACGCCCCGGGGCGCTAGCCCGCCCGCGGGGCGTTCGTGCGTCTGGTTGCGGTTGCCCCCAAACTGCGGCCCCGGCGGCCGCGAGCAGGACGTCAGCGTTGGCCGGCTCGCGCTGGCGTGCTGCTGACCATGCTGCGAGCCGCGGTGATCGGTCCGAGCGGCACGCCTCGGCGGGCGACGCGACATGAGTGTGCGACTCGGGCAGATCATGGCGCCGCCGTGGTCGCCAGGTCCCGGTCCGGGCGATTCGGCGACACCCTCGGATGTGGCCGCCGGCGCATCGGATCGACGATCCTGCCACTGATCAGTCGTCGTCCGGCTCACCCGGAACCGCCGGCGCCCCGATGCTCGGCTGCTGCGCGTCATCGGGGCCTTCGGCCTCCTCGACGGGTACGAGCCCGAACACCGAGAAGCTGATGGCCCAGTAGGCGATGTAGCCGACCAGCAGTGTGGCGCCGTGCCAGCGCTTCAGGTGCCCGGTGAACAGGGCGTACGCGGCGAACCCGTTGATGACGACGAGGGCGGGGAGGTGCCAGCTGAACAGGTCGGAGGTGATCAGGAGGGTGCCGCCGGCGAGCGCGATGATGCCGACCTTCGCGGTGACGGAGAACACGACGCTGCCGATGACGTTGCCGACGCCGATGGCCGGCGCGCCGCGCCGGGCGGGTTCCGCGGTCAGGAAGATGTCCTCCACGGAGAGCACGAGCGTGGCGATGGTGGCGCCGAAGACGGTGCCGCTGATGGCGAACTCCTCGAGGATGCCCTCGGTGCCTTCCGTCATGGCCCATGCGCCGAGGACGAGGCCGACCAGCGCGAGGAGTGCCAGCGCGAGGAGCATCCATCCGGGGCGGCCGTCCTGCTTCGCATCGCCGACGTCGCCGGTCTCGTAGAGATCCCCCGCGCCAGGGCCGCCGCCACCTCCGGTCGTCCCGGCGACGGCGGTGGCGAGTTCGACGCTGTCCATCCGCTCGAGCACTTCGGCGCTGCGGAACGTCGGGGTCGCGCGCCGGGACTCGCGGTATGCGACGTAGGCGACGAAGAGCACGAACAGCAGGATGAGGACGATCCCGGTGATGGCGCCGAGCTCTCCGAGCAATGCGGGAAAGATCAGCACGAGTGGGGCGATCGCGAACAGGACGATGTAGTCCTTCGGGATCTCCACCCGGCAGGCGCGACGAGAGCGGAAATCGCGAGTACCAGGCCGGTGAGCGAGATGACGGTGCCGAAGATGACGCCGAGTGCGACGTCCTCGAGGCCCTCCAGGTTGAGGACCACACCGAAGACGAGGTCGTCGAACTCGATCCCGGTGAACAGGATGGCCAGCAGGAACAGCGAGATCGCCATGCCGCGCGCCGTGCCGACCAGGTAGGTGATCAGCTTTTCGGCGCTGTAGATCAACAGTGCGCTCCGGCGGCGAAGATGAAGTACGGACGTCATTCGGTTGCTCCCCCTTGAGCAATCGGACAGGCCGAGCAATCAGTTGCCCCAGCGTCGCAAAAGATCGAGTGACCGGGCGACCGCCGATCGAGCCTGAACGCTGCCCGCGTGGGTCAGACCGGTCACCAACGCGTGCCACGGGTGTATCGCGGACGTAACCTGCACATGGGTCCGCAACCGCGGAGACCCCCGGACGAGGAACGTCGTACCCGGCACGACAAGACGGCGCACTGGAGGTGTGTCGTGGCGTGGATCGTGCTGGTGGTGTCGGGCGTTCTGGAGACCGTCTGGGCGGCGGCCTGAGCCGTTCCGAAGGTTTCAGCAGGCCAGCGCCGTCGATCGTGTTCGGGGTCGCGCTCGTGCTGAGCATGATCGGGTTGGCGTTGGCCCTGAAGGAGATCCCGGTCGGCACCGGGTACGCGATCTGGGTCGGCATCGGCGCCGTCGGCACCGCCCTGTACGGGATGGCGGTTCTCGGCGAGCCGGTCACGGCGGCCCGGCTGCTGTGCCTGGTGGCGATCGTCGGTGGTGTCGTGGGTCTGAAGTTCCTGCACTAACGGTCAGGTTCGCCGGGGCTCGGGGATGATCGGGCGAGCCGACCACGACAGGAGAGCGATGCCGACCCCACCCACCTTCGACGACGTGCGGGCGGCCGCGGAGCGGATCCGCGGCCACGCACACCGCACTCCGGTGCTGACCTCACGCAGGATCGATGCCGCGACCGGCGCCCGGCTGTTCTTCAAGTGCGAGAACTTCCAGCGGATGGGGGCGTTCAAGTTCCGGGGCGCGTTCAACGCGTTGTCGCGGTTCGACGAGGACCAGCGCCGGTCCGGGGTGGTGACGTACTCGTCGGGCAACCACGCCCAGGGCATCGCTCTGGCCGCGAACATCCTCGGGATCCCGGCCACGATCCTCATGCCGGACGACGCGCCCGAGAGCAAGGTCGCCGCGACCCTGGGGTACGGCGCGTCGGTGGTGCGGTTCGACCGCTACACCGAGGACCGGGAGGAGATCGGCCGCGCGCTGGCCGCGGACAAGGGGCTCACCCTGGTGCCGCCCTACGACCACCCGGACATCATCGCCGGGCAGGGCACGGCCACGATGGAACTGCTCGAGCAGGCCGGGGAGCTCGACGTGCTCTTCGTCTGCCTGGGCGGTGGCGGTCTCCTGTCGGGCGCCGCGCTCGCGGCGCGGGCGCTCTCGCCGTCGTGCCGGGTCGTCGGCGTCGAGCCGGAGGCGGGTGACGACGGTGTCCGGTCGCTGCGTACCGGCTCCATCGTGCACATCGACACGCCGGTGACGATCGCCGACGGCGCGCAGACCCAGCACCTCGGCGTGCTCCCGTTCGAGATCATCCGCCGGGACGTGGACGAGATCGTGACGGCGAGCGACGCGGAACTCGTGGCCGCGATGCGGGTGTTCGCATCGACGATGAAGATCGTCGTCGAGCCGACGGGGTGCCTGGCGTTCGCCGCCGTCCGCAGGCTCGCCCCGGAGCTCGCCGGGCAACGCGTCGGGGTGATCGTGAGCGGCGGGAACGTCGACCTGGACCGCTTCGCGGCGTTGGTGGCGGGCTGATCAGCTCGCGGGGTTCACCCCGGCGTTCGGCACCGGTTCGGTCGCCGAGCCGTGCCACCCGAGCTCGACGGGGAGCGTGTCGACGCCGAACACGAACGACAGCTTCCGGAACGCAGCTGCGACGGCTCCGCGCCGATGGTGATGTCGGGGAAGCGGCGCACGAGCGCCGGGTACGCGGCGCGCAGCTCCATGCGGGCGAGCTCGGCGCCGATGCAGCGGTGCAGCCCGTGGCCGAACGCGAGGTGGGGACGGGCGGGGCGGCTCGGGTCGAAGTCGTCCAGCCCGCCGTCGCGGTTGGCCGCGCTCAGCGAGCACAGGACGATGTCGCCCTCCTCGATGACGGCACCGCCGATCTCGACCCGCTGCTTGGCGAAGCGCGGGAACGCCACCTGCACGACCGTGAGGTAGCGCAGCAGCTCGTCGACGAACGGGTCGACCGCGTCGTCGTCCTCCCGGATCGCCTCGCGGCTCTGCGGGTGCTGCATGAGCACGATGGTGCCGAGCGCGAGCATGCTGGCCGTGGTCTCCAGCCCGCCGGTGAGCAGGCCGTCGGCGAGGCCTGCGAGCTCGTGGTCGGACAGGTCGTCGCCGTGCTCGCGCACCAGCCGGCCGAGCAGGCCGTCGCCCGGCTCGTCGCGCTGGTTCTGCACGATCTTGAGCAGGTACTCCATGGACTCCGAGATCGCACCGAGCGACCCCGTGACCCCACCGAGCAGGTCGAAGCGGGTGGTGGACAGGCGCTGGAACTCGGCGCGATCGGAGTAGGGCACGCCGAGCAGCTCGCAGATCGTGAGCGACGGGATCGGCAGCGCGAAGCTCTGCACGAGGTCGACGCGGCCGCCCGCCGCCGCGACCTCGGCCATCTCGTCCAGCTGCCCGGCCACGATGGCCTCGATCCGGGGCGCGAGCCTGCGCAGGCGGTGCCCCGTGAACTCCGGGGTGAGCAACCGGCGCAGGCGGGTGTGGTCGGGCGGGTCGGTGAACCCGAGACCTCCCGGGTTCTGCTCGGCGGTGATCCCGACCGTGCCGACCAGGTTGGTGAAGTCGTTGCTGAACGCGGGACCGTTCGCGAGCACCTCCTTGGCCTCCTCGTACCCGGTGACCAGCCACGCCCGCAGCCCGAAGGGGAGCTTCATCCGGCCCACCGGCTCCACGTCGCGGCGCGCCGCGAGCTCGGCCACCGGGTCCAGCCCGGCACGCTGCAGCGGCACCAGCGCCGAGTCGGGCAGAACGGACAGCAACGCATCCGTGCTGCCGCTGCGCCTGCGCCCCAGCCGAAGCCGGGCGAGAGAGGTGATGATGCGTCTGCGGGCCCCCCACATGCAGCAGAACTCTATGCAGGTACGGCACGTCCGTGTGAAAGATGTGCCGTGTGCGGCATTCGATCGTGACCGAACGGCAAGACCCCGCTGATCCCTCCGCTGCGGTGCTCGCCCTGATGTCGGCGCGCACCGGTCACTTCCCACTGGAATCCGGGCACCACGGCGAGCTCTGGCTGGAGCTCGACGCGCTGTTCTGGGAGCCGGGCCGGCTGGACGGTCCGGTCGACCGGCTCGCGGCACTGGTCGCGCCACACGCACCCGACGTCGTGTGCGGCCCGTCGGTGGGCGGAGCGTTCCTCGCCCACCTCGTCGCCGCGCGGCTGGGCGTGCGGTTCTGCCACACCGAGCGGGTGTCGGCGGGCGACGGCGGCCTGTACGCGGCCACCTACCGGCTGCCCGGCGTGCTCGTGGGCCGGCTCCGCGGCCTGCGGGTGGCCGTGGTCGACGACGTCGTCAACGCCGGGTCGTCCGTGCGGGCCACCCTTGCCGCGCTCACGCAGGCGGATGCCCGGCCGGTGGCGCTCGGGGCGCTGCTCACGCTCGGCGGCACACCCGCCGAGGTTGCCGCGGCGGCCGGCCTGCCGCTCGAGGCCGTCGCCACCCGCGAGAACGAGATCTGGGAGCCGCAGCACTGCCCCCGGTGCGCGAACGGCGCCCCACTGCAGACGCCCTGAAACCCAGAACGCCGGGCGAGATGTGCGATCTCTCGTTCAGGATCGTCCGAGCGTGGACGCCGGCTCGTGGGTGATGAGCCGGCCGGTGGCTCGTGATCGCCGGAAACGGTGCCGGGACGACCGATGTGTCGTCTTGCCACCACTGTCGACGATCGACGTGCACATGATCGGCGAAAGTGGTCCATCCGTGTGCCGAGAACGGCCAGCTCGCGCTACAGCTGCTGGGCGCCGTGGTTCAACCGATGCGATCCGGGGACACGGTTCGGTGGCAATGACTTGCGCATGTTGATAGAGGTTGGATGGTCGAAGCCCGGGTGCGCTTCGCGCGACGTTTCCACATAACCCAACGCGGTGAAGAGCCGCTGGTTCTCGGTCAGCACCAGGCGCACGCTCAGCCGAACAGCAGTGAGCTCGCGACGTGCTGCTTCGGCCTCGACGGCCTCGACCAAGCGTCGGGCGATGCCGCGACCGCGCGCAGACGGGACTACTGCCAGCCGTCCGAAGTAGAGATCATCCTGACCTGCCTTGATCATGACGCAGCCGAGTGTCTCGCCGTTCTGCTCGGCGATGATGGCGTCGGTCCCATCCGCGAGCTCACGTGAGATCGCCTCAGCCGTTTCGCGGAAGGCGCCCGATTCGGGGATGAGCCGGCCGCGATACTGCTCGAAGGCGGCAGCGATGGTGGCTGCCAGGGGCGCGGCATCGCCGGCCACTGCGGTTCGCAGAACAACGGTGTTGCTCATGACGCCTCTCGATCGGTCGGTGCAGTCGGATCTTCACCACTCCCTTACCAGGTCCTCGGAGCACACGGCCCCCCGCGAGGCGTCACGTTCGGAGGCCGCCGGGCTCCGCCGCTCTCACCCGTGCTCGTCACCCGATCCAGGTCACCGAGTTCCGCAAGACTGATCCGATGGTCTTCCCCGATGATCTGAGCCGCTGGGAGCCGGCGAGTGTCGAGGAGGTCGCTGCGTCGTTCGCGCGGCATACCGGGCCGTGGTGGGTCGCAGGCGGGGTGGCGATCGAACTGGCGGTGGGCCGTCGAATTCGTGATCACGCCGACATCGACATCAGCGTGCTACGCACCGACCACATCGCCGCTCATGACGTTCTTCCCGGTTGGGAGCTGTGGGCAGCCGACCCGCCGGGAGCTCTGCGGCCGTGGGCGCGGGGCGAAAACCTCCCGCGGGAGGTGCACGACGTGTGGTGCCGTCCCAGCGCTGCCACACCCTGGCGAGTCCAGCTCATGATCGACGAATCCGACGGGATGGACTGGGTCTCGCGGCGCGATCCAGGCGTCCGCCTTCCGCTTGGCGTCGCTGTCCGCCGCACCGCGGGCGATGTCCCGTTCCTCGCGCCTCAGGTGCAGCTGTATTACAAGGCCAGATCGCCCCGCCCGAAGGACCTCATCGACTTCGAGGCTGCGCTTCCCGTCCTCGGCCCGTCCGAGCGGACCTGGCTCCAGACCGCGATCGAGCGGCGGGATCCCGGCCATGCATGGCTCACCCGGTTACGACAGAGCTGAGCGACACGGCATGAGACAGGCGCCTCAAGCTCCGACAGGCACCATGGACCAACGTGATGATCTCCCGCGACGCCGCCCACGTCGCCAAGGCGGCGATGCACGCGCTGCGCGGCGCGGGTGGACGCTCGCTGGGACGACGCGGCGCACTGACCGCGTGCCCGCGAGCCGCCAGGCGAGACGCCCGCGCGCATCCGGGTCAAGCCCTGCGGACGTATGGTGGACGGAGCCTCGACGCGGCGAGCAGACCGCGAGACGCTGGTCGGCCGGCTGGTCGGCCATCAAGTCATCGAGGAGGCCGCGGTGTCAGTGCAGAATCCCCGGCAGCTCCACCAGGAGTGGGAGAAGGCGTTCAACGGCGGCGACATCGACGCTCTTGTCGCGCTCTACGAGCCGGGCGCGACGGTCATCCCGCAGCCCGGGAACCCGGTGACCGGACACGCTGCGATACGTGAGGCGCTCGGTTCCTTCCTCGCACTGCAGGGGCAGTTCCAACTGCGAACCGTCGCTGTGGTCGAGAGCGGGGACCTCGCCGTGGCGTACGGCGAGTGGACCCTCAAGGGCGGGACCGACCCTGACGGGAACGCCGTCAACCTGGACGGCCGAGCCACTGACGTCATGCGCAAGCAGCCTGACGGGTCGTGGCTCGACGTCATCGACGATCCGTACAGCAGCGGCTGACACCACTCAGGCTGCCGTCCGCCGTTCCGCCGTGCACGGCGGACTGCAGGAGGTCCAGCTCGCGGGCGATCGCTACTGAGGCGGTGAGGCACGAGCACTCCCCGTCCGTGCATGCGGCCCTGCTCGAGATCCACCCACACCGGCCGATCCAGCGACGGCGGTACCGCCGTCGTGGAGCTCCACGGCTTGTACATCGCGCCTCGCACCTCATGACGACGGACGGCATCGCACGCTTGTTCGAGCTACGCGATGCCTCCGGGTGCCGGTGAGGGACCGCCACCGGCCGCCTGAAGAGCCGAACTGCACCCACGACTGCAACCACAACGACGAACGCCGGGCCCTCCCTCGCGGGAGGCCCGGCGTTTCGCCTGTTCAGGCTGGCGGTAGCGGTGGGATTTGAACCCACGGAGGCTTGCACCTCACGCGCTTTCGAGGCGCGCTCCTTCGGCCGCTCGGACACGCTACCGCCGACGAGCTTACAAGGTCCCCCGCCTGCGTTCCGACCCGCCCGGGCGACGGTGGAGAATCCAGCGGTGATCTCCTCGTCAGCGGTCCGCCGGGTGCTCGCGGCGGCCGTTCTCGTCCTCGCCGCTGCCGCGTGCGCCCCGGAGCCCGTCGCCGCTCCCCCGGCGGCGGGCGGATCGTCGTGCGAGCCCGGCGCCCTCCCCACTCTCACGGCGGGCACGCTCACGTTCGGTACGGACCAGCCGGTGTACCCGCCGTGGTACCTCGACGACGACCCGGCGTCCGGGCGCGGCTTCGAGAGTGCCGTGGCGTACGCGGTCGCCGACCGGCTCGGCTACCCGCGGGAGCAGGTCACCTGGGTCCGGGTGCCGTTCAACGCCTCGATCCAGCCCGGGCCCAAGTCCTACGACCTCAACCTCACCGAGTTCTCGATCACCCCGGAGCGGGCGCAGGCCGTGGACTTCTCCGCGCCCTACTACGACGTGAAGCAGGCCGTGGTCGCGCTCTCCGACGCCCCGGTGGCGGGCACCACGTCGATCGCCGACCTGAAGGGTGTGCGGCTGGGTGCGCAGGTGGGCACCACCAGCTACGAGGCCATCGTCGACCAGATCGCTCCCGCGGCCGAGCCCGCGGTGTTCAACACCAACGACGACGCGAAGCTCGCGCTGTCCAACGGCCAGGTCGACGCGATCGTGGTGGACCTGCCCACGGCGTTCTACATCACCTCGGCGGAGCTGGAGAACGCCACGATCGTCGGGCAGCTGCCGCTGGGCGAAGGCACGCCGGAGCAGTTCGGGGCCGTGCTGGACAAGGACAGCCCGCTCACCGCGTGCGTCACGGCCGCGGTCGAGAAGCTGCGCGCGGACGGCACCCTCGCCGCGCTGGAGCAGCAGTGGCTCGCCTCTGCGGAGACCGCGCCGGAGCTGCGGTGACCCCAGAGCTAGCGACCCCAGAGCTGGCGCTGAGCCCGCTGGCCCGCGAGCGGCAGGCCTACCGGCGGTCGCGGGCCCGGCGCTCCACCCTGGTGGCGCTCGCGTCCACCGTGGTGTTCGCGGTGGCCGTCGCGGTCGGGGTGACCAGCGCCCCGGGTTGGCCGCGCGTGCAGGACACGTTCCTCGACCTGCGCGTCGGCTGGGAGTCGCTGCCCGCCATCCTGTCCGGCCTGTGGCTGAACGTCCGGGTGCTGGTGGTCGCCGAGATCGGTGTCCTCCTGCTCGGTCTGCTGATCGCCGTGCTGCGCACGCTGCGCGGCCCGGTCTTCTTCCCGCTGCGCGCGCTGGCCACCGGCTACGTCGACCTGTTCCGCGGTGTGCCGCTGCTCATCGCGCTCTACCTGATCGGCTTCGGGCTCCCCGCGCTACGCCTGCAGGGCATCCCCACCGACACCGCCGTCCTCGGCACGATCACGCTGATCCTCATCTACTCCGCGTACGTCGCCGAGGTCTTCCGGGCGGGCATCGAGTCGGTGCACCCCTCGCAACGCGCCGCGGCCCGCTCGCTCGGCCTCACCCACCGCCAGTCGATGCGGCTGGTGATCCTCCCGCAGGCCGTCCGGCGGGTGCTGCCACCGCTGCTCAACGACTTCGTCGCGCTGCAGAAGGACGTCGGCCTGATCTCGGTGCTCGGGGCCGTGGACGCGATCCGCGCCGCCCAGATCGCCTCCGCGCGCACCTTCGACTTCACCCCGTACGTCGTCGCGGCGCTGCTGTTCGTGCTGCTCGCGGTGCCCACCGGGCGGATCGCCGACGCCGTGGCGGCCCGCGCGACCCGCAGACAGGGACTCGCATGACCCCCGTTCTCGAGGTCCGCGACCTCGTCAAGCGCTACGGCGACACCACCGTGCTCGACCACGTCGGCCTCACCGTCGACGAGCACCAGGTGGTCACGGTCATCGGCTCGTCGGGCTCCGGGAAGTCGACCCTCCTGCGCTGCGTCGACCTGCTCGAGGAGATCGACGACGGGCAGATCCTGCTCGACGGCGTCGACGTCTCCGACCCGCGCAACGACGCCGCCGCCGCGCAACGCCGCATGGCCATCGTGTTCCAGGCCTTCAACCTGTTCCCGCACATGACCGCCGCGGCGAACATCGCGCTCGCCCCGCGTGTCGTGCACGGCCTGCCCGCCGACGAGGCCGACGCCCGCGCCCGGGACCTGCTCGACCGCGTCGGGCTCGCCGACCGCGCCGACGCCCACCCCGACCGGCTCTCCGGCGGCCAGCAGCAACGCGTCGCGATCGCCCGAGCTCTCGCCGTCCGCCCCCGGCTGCTGCTCCTCGACGAGATCACGTCCGCGTTGGACCCCGAACTGGTCGGCGAGGTGCTCGCCATCGTCCGCGGCCTCGCCGCCGACGGCGTCACGATCCTCATGGCCACCCACGAGATGGGCTTCGCCCGCCAGGTGTCGGACCGCGTCTGCTTCCTCGACGGCGGGCGGGTACTCGAATCCGGCCCACCGGCCAGGTGCTCGGCGAACCCGAACACGAACGGACCCGGCAGTTCCTGGCCCGTGTGATCGCCGCAGGACGACTGGGTTAACCCGGCCGGGGCTCCTCCAATACGGTGATCGCCATGCACCGGTTGCTCGCCGCTCTGCCCGTCGTGCTGCTGCTGCTCGCGGGCTGCGCTGCGGCGACGGCCCCATCTCCGCCCCCTCCTCCCCCGCCCGCGCCGGTGACACCCACCGTGGAGACCACGGCAGGCGAGTGGGCCGGCCGGATCGGGATCCCCGGCGCGGCCGTCGAGATCGGAATCCGGCTGACGGCCGAGAACGGTGGGCTCCGCGGCGAGATCGACATCCCGGCTCAGGCGATCAAGGCCATGCCGCTTTCCGACGTGCTGCTCGAGGGCCGCGAGCTCTACTTCCGCCTTCCCGACGTGGGGGGCGACGCGTGGTACCGCGGCACGTTCGAGACCGACGGCAAGAGCATCCCCGGCGCGTTCACGCAGTTCGGGCAGTCCTACCCGCTCGTCCTGCGTCCCGGGCCCGTCGCGGGGAGGCCGCAGGAGCCCAAGCCGCCGTTCCCGTACCGCAGCGAGGACGTGAAGTACCCCGGTCAGGACGTCGAGCTGGCGGGCACGCTGACCCGGCCGGAGGGGCCGGGCCCGTTCACCGCGGTGGTGCTCGCCACCGGCAGCGGCGCGCAGAACCGCGACGAGGAGCTCTTCGGGCACAAGCCGTTCCTGCTGCTCGCCGACATCCTGACCCGCGCGGGATACGCCGTGCTGCGGGTCGACGACCGCGGCGTCGGCGGCTCCGGCGGTCAGCTCCTCGAGTCCGACTACGACCAGCTCACCGCCGACCTCGTGGCCGGCGTGGACTTCCTGCGCGGCCGCCCCGAGATCAACCGTGACCGGATCGGCGTGCTCGGGCACAGCGAGGGTGGCTACCTCGCACCGCTGGTGGCGCAGCGCACCCCGCTCGCATTCGTGATCATGATGGCGGGTCCGGCGGCGTCGGGCGAGGAGGTGCTGGCGCTGCAGAACCAGCTGCTGCTGGAGTCGGCGGGCGCTCCTCCCGAGCTGGTCGGGAACCAGGTCGCGTACGTCCGCACCCTGGTCGCCCTGCTGCGGGCCGAGGACTACGACCGCGCGCGTGCGCTGGCCGTGCGCCAGCTCGTCACCCAGGCCACCGGCCTGCCTCCGGAGCAACAGCCCGCCCCGGAGCAGATCGAGGCGCAGGTGGCGTCGACGGTCAACCCGTACTACCGCTCGTGGGCGGTGCACGACCCGGCCCCGGCGCTGCAGGCGCTGCGCGTCCCGGTGCTGGCGTTCTACGGCGGTGCCGACCTCCAGGTGCCCGCGGGGCAGAACGAGCCGCTGATGCGGTCGCTGCTCGCCGGGAACCCGGACGCCACGGTCCGCACCCTGCCGGGGCTGAACCACCTGATGCAGCCCGCCGTCAACGGTGGGCTGGACGAGTACGCCACGATCGACACGACCATGGACCCGTCGGCGCTGGAGCTGGTGCGCAGCTGGCTGACCCAGCGGTTCCCCGGCTAACGGCGGTGGGAGGCGAAGAACGCCTCCATGAGGGCGGCGCACTCGGCCTCCAGCACGCCGCCCAGCACCTCGGGGCGGTGGTTGAGCCGCCGGTCCCGCAGCACGTCCCACAGGAGCCCGCGGCACCCGTCTTCGGTTCCCACGCCCCGAAGACGACCCGCGCCACCCTGGCCAGCCCCAACGCACCGGCGCACATCGTGCACGGCTCGACGGTCACGGCGACCGTGCAGCCCTCGAGCCGCCACTCCCCCGTGGCCTTGGCGGCGGCGCGCAGGGCGAGCAGCTCGGCGTGTGCCGTCGGGTCGCCGAGCGCCTCGCGCGCGTTGCAGGCGGCGGCCAGCTCACGGCCCGCCGCGTCGACGACGACCGCCCCGATCGGCACGTCGCCGGTGGCGGGGGCGGCGGCGGCCACCGTGAGCGCACGCCGGACGAGCGCCTCGTCCGAGGCGAGCGGTGGCAACGTCACCGAGGCTCGCTGACCACCTCGGCGAGAGCGGCGGCGAACCCGCAGCGCCGGCCGATCGTGGCCAGCTGCTCGTCGGGGTAGAGCTCCACCTCGGCGGCGAGCACCTCGAGCTCGTCGGCGGGCAGGCCGAGGTCGGCGACGATCGCGAGATCGCCCTCCGGCCACGGCGGGGCGTCGAGCGCGTCCTCCTCGGAGGGGAGCTCGACGCGCAGCAGGTCGAGCACGTCGGCGGCCACGTCGTAGTCCAGGGCGGCCACGGCGTCGGACAGCATCAACGCGACCCCGCCCGGGGTGGGTCGCAGCAGCACGAAGAACTCGTCGTCGACGTCGAGCAGGCCGATCACGGCGCCGGTGGACCGCAGCTCACGCAGCTCGGTGATCGCCGCATCGAGGTCGACGAGCGCCTCGGGTGCCAGACGCAGGCAACGCCACAGACCGTCCTCCCGGATCACCGCTACGGCGAATCCGGGCAGGGCCTGCTCCCGCACGTCCGCGGGACGCTGCACGCTCTGCACCGCCATGCCCCTACGGTAAGCCTCCGGAGGACTGTGCTCCAAACCACATCCGGAAGTTGGCCCTCCCGTCACCTCCCCGAGATGCCAGGATCGTGCACATGTCGCTACCGGGTGCCCCGATCGACGGACTGCACGCCCACGCACGCAGTGTTCAGCCGCGTACGGTGACGCTGCGTCGCGCACTGCACCGCCATCCGGAGCTGGGGCTCGACCTGCCCCGCACTCGGGACGCCGTGGTCGCCGCGCTCGCCGACCTGCCGGTGAAGGTGCACCTCGGGCGGTCGGTCAGCTCGGTGGTGGCCGTGCTGGAGGGCCACCGGCCCGGCCCCACGATCCTGCTGCGCGGCGACATGGACGCGCTGCCCATGCCGGAGGACACCGGGCTCCCGTTCGCCTCCGAGGTGGCGGGCACCATGCACGCCTGCGGGCACGACACGCACGTGGCGATGCTCGCCTCGGCGGCCCACGTGCTCGCCGACCGCCGCGACGAGCTCAGGGGGCGGGTCGTGTTCATGTTCCAGCCCGGCGAGGAGGGCTTCCACGGCGCGCGGTACATGATCGAGGAGGGCCTGCTCGACCGCGCCGGGCCCGCGGGCCGCCCGGACGCCGCGTTCGCGCTGCACATCTCGGCGACCCTGCCGTCCGGCGAGGTGCACGCCCGCCCCGGGCCGCTGATGGCCGCCGCCGACGTCGTCCGGGTCACGGTCAGCGGCCGCGGTGGGCACGCCTCGGCCCCGCACGACGCACTCGACCCGGTGCCCGCCGCCGCGGCGATGGTGGGGGCGCTGCAGACCGCCGTGACGCGGCGCATCGACACCCACCAGCCGGTGGTGCTCACCATCGCGCACATCATGGCCGGCACCACCAACAACGTCATCCCGGAGACCGCCGTGCTCGAGGGCACGCTCCGCAGCCTCTCCGAGACCACCCGCGCCACCATGTACGAGGAGATCCGCCGGGTGTGCAAGCACACGGCGATCGCCCACGGGTGCACGGCCGAGGTGGAGATCGAGGTGGGCTACCCCGTCACGGTCAACGACACCGGCGCCACCGACCAGGTCAACACGCTCGCCGGTGATGTGCTCGGCCGCGACCGCGTGGTCCCGATGTCCGCACCGATCATGGGCGCCGAGGACTTCTCGTACGTGCTCGCCCAGGTGCCCGGCGCACTCGCGTTCCTCGGCGGCTGCCCGCCCGGCGTCGACCCGGCCCTCGCGCCGCCCAACCACTCCAACCGCGTCGTCTTCGACGAGGAGGCGATGGCCGCGGGCGTGGCCGTCTACGCCGGACTCGCGCTCGCCGGCCTGTAAGGATGGCGGGGTGCTGCCTGATCTCCGCGAACTCGGCATGTCCCTGCGCTCCCGAGAGCTCTCCGCCACCGAGCACGTCCGGGACGTCCTGGACCGCCTCGCCGCCGACACGCACAACGCCGTCATAGTCCTGGACCCCGAACGCGCGCTCGCCGCTGCGGCCGAGCGGGATGCCGAGCTGGCGCGCGGTGAGTGGCGCGGCCCGCTGCACGGTGTCGCGGTGGGTGTGAAGGACCTGATCGACGTGGCGGGGCTCCCGACGCGGGCGGCTCGAACGTCCTCGCCGACGCGCCGCCCGCCATGGCCGACGCCCCGGTGGTCGCCCGGTTGCGCGAGGCGGGTGCCGTGGTGGTCGGGAAGCTGCACACCCACGAGTTCGCCTACGGCCCCACGGGTGACGTCGCGGCCACCGGGCCGGCCCGCAACCCGCACGACCCGTCGCGGATCACCGGCGGGTCGTCCTCGGGGTCCGCCGCGGCCGTCGCCGCGGGGCACCTGCCCCTCGCGCTGGGCACCGACACCGGTGCGAGCGTGCGCACGCCGGCCGCGCTGTGCGGGGTGGTCGGGCTCAAACCGGCGTACGGGGTGCTCCCGGCGGAGGGGGCGTTCCCGCTCTCCGAGTCGCTCGACCACATCGGCGTGCTCGCCCCCGACGTGCACGCGGCGTCCGTCGCGTGGGACGTGCTGAGCAGGCCGGACGGCACCGGCGGCGGCATCCAGTCGCCCGGGGTGGACGGCGTGCGGGTCGGTCTGCTGACCGACGAGTACTGGCGCCCGATCGACCCGGCCCTCGGCAAGGCCGTCGAGGCCGCCGCCGCCCGGCTGCAGGCCCGTGGGGCTCACCTGCAGGAGGTGAGCACCCCGATGATCGAGGAGCTCGCCGCGACGTACCCGGTGATCGTCGGCGCCGAGGCGTACGCCACCCACGCGCGGTGGCTCGCCGACCGCCCGGAGGACTACCAGCCGATCACCCGCGAGCGGCTGCTCCCGTTCGCCGACCAGCCTGCCCGAGCCTACGTCGACGCCCTGCGCGCGCGGCGGCGCCTCAAGGCCGCCCTGCGCGCGGCCGTCGCCCACCTCGACGTCCTCCTGCTGCCCACCACGCGGCTGCGGGCCACGCCGATCGGGGCGGCCGAGGTCGTCGTCGACGGCACCGAGGTTCCGGTCCGGCCGCAGCTGCTGGCGCTCACGCTGCCGTTCAACCTCACCGGCTGG
The DNA here is from genome assembly GCA_001942185.1 of Pseudonocardia sp. CNS-004. GTDB lineage: Bacteria > Actinomycetota > Actinomycetes > Mycobacteriales > Pseudonocardiaceae > Pseudonocardia. Next base: position 5,077 of record MKJV01000125.1, on the reverse strand, counting down.
CCGGCGGCGTCGGTGCCCGGCGAGGTGGCCGACGGCGAGCTCCCCACGGGCGTCCAGGTGGTCGGGGTGCGGCTGGAGGAGCGCGGGGTCCTGCGGGTGGCGGGGGCGCTCGCCCGCGGCTGAGCGCAGACCGCGTACCGTTCCGCGGCGTGACGGAACGTGCGGTGTGCGTGATCGGCACCGGGTTGATCGGCGGGTCGCTGATGCGGGCCGCGGACAAGGCCGGGCGGGTGGTGTGGGGTACCTCGCGTCGGAGGACACCGCCGCGGAGGCGCGCGCCGACGGGTTCGACGTCGGCACCGACACCGATGCCGCGCTGCGCCGGGCCGCCGAGGCCGACGCGCTCGTCGTGCTGGCCGTCCCGTTGCCCGCGCTCGCCGGTGTGTTGCGGCGGGTCGACGAGGTGGCCCCGACCTGCCGCCTCACCGACGCCGTCAGCGTCAAGGTCGCGGTGGCCGACGCCGTGTCCCGGCTCGCACCCCGCGCCCGCTACGTGGGCGGGCACCCGATGGCGGGCACCTCGGAGTCGGGCTGGTCCGTGGGGCGCGCCGACCTGTTCGCGGGCGCTGCCTGGGTCGTGGCCGCCGACGACGGCATCGACCTCGACGTGTGGGCGGACGTCGCGGAGCTGGCGTGGGCCTGCGGGTCCCGGGTGGTGCCGGCCGCGTCCGACGAGCACGACCTCGCGGTGGCGCGCGTGTCCCACCTGCCGCACCTGCTCGCGGCCGTGCTCGCGGCCGTGGGCGCCGCGGGCGACGACGACCTGCCCCTCGCGCTGGCTGCCTCGTCGTTCGCCGACGGCACGCGGGTGGCAGGCACCCGCCCGGAGCTCGTGCTGGCGATGTGCGAGGGCAACCGCGACGCGCTGCTCGCCGCGGTGGACGACGCGCTGGGGCGGCTCGGCGCGATGCGCGGCGCGCTCGCCTCGACCGGAGGGCTGGCGGCTACGGTCCGCGCAGGCCACGAGGGCCGCCTGCGCTGGGCCGCGGCGAGGGATCCGCAGCCGGTGCGGGTGCGGCGGGCCACCACGCCCGCCGACCTGCGGGAGATCGGCCGCCGCGGTGACACCGTGGTCGGCTGGGCAGGCTGATCCCGCAGGCAATCATGCTCGGGCGAGCTGGTCAGTACGAGAAGCCCCAGCTGCCGTACCACGACTCCTTCACGCAGGGGCCTGGATTGCGGCCTTGCGAAAGATGCCATTCGCGGGCCTTCTGGCAGTCCTGCTTCGTCTTGTAGCCGTCCACGTACATGGCGGATGCTGCGGAGGCGGGCCCCGCGGCGAGCAGCAGACCGAGCGAAACGGCAGCCGCAGTCACCGCCCAGAACGTCTTCGTCATGTCGATCATTCTTGTCGACGATCGGGGCAGGTCGAGGCCGCCGACCGGACACCGACCGGACAGATCAGCTGGTGGCCGGCTCCAACCGACGGGCGAGGCCCGGGTAGGTGGTGACGACCGCGTCCGCGTCGACCACGAGGTCGGCGGCGAAGTCGCCCCACCGGAACCCGATCTCCGCCTGCCCGCTGCCCTCGTCGAGCACCGACACGGTGCGGTAGGTCTGCTCGACCACGCGCACCTCGAGGTCGGGCAGCGACACGTACACCATCGGCAACGTGTGCTCGGCCGCCTCCCGGTGCAGGCCGAGCCTGCGGATCGGCAGGGTGTTGAAGAGCGGGCTGTACGCGAGGTCCACGTCGAGGGCGCCGGCGCTGTCGTCGCGCGAGGAGCCGCCGCCGCTGCCCGTGTCGAGCAGCCAGATCCCGTCGTCGGTGCGGTTGATCGTGAGATGCCGCTCCCGCTCGGCGGTGGCGCTGGTGACCGACAGCCGCGACAGCGTGCCGTCCTCACCGACCACCAGCCGGTAGGAGGCGGTGAAACCACCGGCGGGCTCGACGCGCACCAACCGTCCGAGGGCCCGGAACCCCCCACCGTGACCGGGAATCATCCGCACGCCCTCGAGGCCGTGGCCGTCCTCGGCCTGCCACGTCAGCATCGTCGTCACCGGAGCAACCGTAGTCGAGCGAGGCGGGGTTCGTGACCTACGGCGAGCAGGCTCGCTGCACGTGATCCCGTGGTCGCCGCGGGTGACGGAGGTGTCAGCTCTCGCGTTCCACGTGTGCGGGGTCCAGGTCGTCGCGGACGCCCCGGAACACCGGGTGCCACAGCCTGCCGCCGTCGGTCCACCCCGAGTGGCTCACCTCGACGACCGTGTGCGGCTCGCACCACCGCGCCCCGGCGGCCTCCGCCCGTGCCAGCGGGCCGGTGAACGGACGGACGTCCACTCCGGCGAGCCGCTCGCGCAGGAGCCGCTGCACGCGCTCGCCCGCCAGCCCGGAACCCACGCGGCCGACGTAGTGCAGCCCACCTCCGTCCGGCACGCCGAGCAGCAGCGCCCCGACCCGGTCCGACCCGCCGCGCTCCGGGCGCCACCCACCCACGACGCAGGCCTGCGAGTGCCGGTGGGTGACCTTCGTCCAGCTGGGGCTGCGGCGACCGGGCCGGTACCCGGCGTCGCGCCGCTTCGCGACCACACCCTCCATCCCCCGCTCCCGCGTGGCGTCCAGCAGCGCACCACCATCGGTGTAGATCGGGGAGAGCGACAGCACCGGGATCGACGACAGGTCCAGGCGTTCCAGGGTGCCGCGGCGCTCCGCGAACGGGCGTTCCAGGAGCGGCACGCCGTAGAGCCGCAGCACGTCGAACACCATGAACGTGACGGGCCGGGCCTGCGCCACCCGCGGCGCCACCGGCCCGTGCATCCGGTCGGCGAGCGCGGCGAAGCTGGGCACGCCGCCCTCGAGGAGCACCACCTCCCCGTCGAGCAGCACGTCGGGCACGAGATCGGTGAGCGCGGCCAGCTCGGGGAAGTTCGCGGTGACGTCGCGCTCGCTGCGGCTGGACAGCCGGACCCGGCCGTCTGCGACGTCGGCGAGCAACCGCATGCCGTCCCACTTGACCTCGAACAGCCACTCCGGGCCGCTCGGAAGTGCGCCGGGGGTGGCGAGCATGGGCTGCACGCCGCCATGCTGTCACTTCAGGGTCGCGAAACGCGGAGGGAACGGGGGCTCGCATGCGCGCGATGTGGAGCGGCGCGGTGTCGTTCGGGCTGGTCAGCGTGCCGGTGAAGGCGTACTCGGCCACGTCCAACCACGACATCAGGTTCCACCAGGTGCACGCGGCCGACGGTGGGCGGATCAAGTACAAGCGCACCTGCTCGATCGACGGCGAGGAGGTGGAGTACGCCGACATCGTCAAGGGCTACGAGACCGAGGACGGCGAACTGATCACCCTCGACGAGGAGGACATCGACTCGCTGCCCACGAAGTCCGGCCACGAGATCGACGTGGTCGAGTTCGTCCCGGCCGACCAGATCGACCCCCTGTTGTTCGAGAAGAGCTACTACCTCGAGCCGGACGCCAAGGCGGCCAAGCCGTACGCGCTGCTGCGCGAGGCGCTCGTGCAGACCGACCGGATGGCCGTCGTCAAGGTCGCGTTGCGGCAGCGGGAGAGCATCGCGCTGCTGCGCGTGCGTGATAAGGCGATCGTGCTCCAGACGATGCTGTGGCCCGACGAGGTGCGCGAACCCGAGTTCGACGTGCTCGACGCCGAGGTGGAGCTGCGCCCCCAGGAGCTGACGATGGCGGCGTCGCTCGTGGAGAGCCTCGGCGCCGACTTCGACCCCACGCAGTTCCACGACGAGTACCGCGACGCGGTCGTCGAGCTGATCGAGCGCAAGCGCACCACCGGCGAGACCCGTCCCGCCCCGGTGGCCGAGAAGCGCGACGAGGGCCCGGACAGCATGACCGACCTGCTCAGCGCCCTGCAGGCGAGCGTGGAGGCGGCTCGCGCCGCGACCGGAAAACCCGCCGAGGAACCCGCGGAGCCGGAGGAGAAGAAGCCGGCCCGGAAGTCGTCGTCCCGCAAGAAGGACGAGGAGGAAGCCCCCCGCAAACGCCGCAAGCCGGCCTGAGGCCCCAACGGCTGCACGAACGCACGCTCGTCCGATAGAGCGGTACGAGCGTGCCGTTCGTGCAATGGGTCAGGGGCCCAGCGCGTTCTCCGGGGGCCTCTCGTCGGCACCCAGCGCGTCGAACAGGGCCGTGGCCCGGTTCTTGTCCCAGTTCACCACGCCGTCGCGGACCGGGACGGTGGTGGAGATGCCGTCGGAGAGCCCCCGCATCGCCAGGCCCAGCTGGGCGAGGTGCCACACGTGCGTGCCGTCGTCCACCGCGATCGAGCTGGACAGGCCCGTGGCCAGCGGCACGATCCGGAACGGGTTGAACAGCGTGCCCGGGCTCGTGGCCTTGTCCAGCAGCGCGGAGATGAAGGCGCGCTGGCGCTCCACGCGCCCGAAGTCGGACGACGCGGTGGCGCGGGTGCGCACGTAGCCCAGAGCGGTGGCCTCGTCGAGGGTCTGGCAACCCTCCTCGATGTCGAGCGCGGCCTTCGGGTCCTCGATCGCCTCCGGAACGCACATCTCCACACCGCCCACGGCGTCGACGACGGAGACGATGCCGAGGAACCCGATCTCGATGTAGTGGTCGATGCGCAGGCCGGTGGCGTTCTCGACCGTGCTGACGAGCAGCTCCGGCCCGCCGCCGTCGGCGCCGCCACCGCGGCCGTACGCTGAGTTGATCTTGTGGCGGCCGTGGCCGGGGATGTCGACCATCGAGTCGCGCGGGAGGCTGACCAGGGTGGTGGGCCCGCTGCCGGTGTGCAGCAGCATGATCGTGTCGGTGAGCTCGGACTCCGGGTCGCGGTGGCGTACTCCGCCCGCTGCTCCGGGGTGAGGTTCGCCCTGCTGTCGGAGCCGACGATCAGCCAGTTGGTGCCTGCCGAGGACGCCTCGCTGTCGGAAGGGAGCGCCGACACCCTGGCGAGGGTGCTGTCGACGTACACGGCGAAGCCGACGGCGAGCACCAGCAGCACGAGCAGCGCCGCGCCCAGGCGCGCCCCCAGCCTCGGGCGGCGGACGCGGGCGGGCGGGACGCGGACGGGACGGGCGCCGAGGTGCTGTCGACGTACACGGCGAAGCCGACGGCGAGCACCAGCAGCACGAGCAGCGCCGCGCCCAGGCG
>MKJV01000124.1 GCA_001942185.1 Pseudonocardia sp. CNS-004 | reverse complement strand
CTCATCGAGGCCGGGGCCGTGCACCCCGGCGCGCCGGCGTCGTCGACGCGCTCGCCGCCGCCGCGCTCGCCCGCGCCGCGGGCGTCGGCCCGGACGCCGTCCGCGCCGGACTGGAGGACTTCCGGCCCGGCCCGCACCGCGGCGGCGTGGTCGCCACCGTCGACGGGGTCCGCTACGTCGACGACTCCAAGGCCACCAACCCGCACGCCGCGGCCGCTTCCCTCGCCGCGCAGGCGCCCGCCCCCGTCGTGTGGATCGTCGGTGGCCTGCTCAAGGGCGCCGCCGTCGACGAGGTCGTCGCCCGCCACGCCCGCGGGCTCCGCGGCGCCGTCGTGATCGGCAGCGACCGCACGGAGATCCTCACCGCCCTTGCGCGACACGCGCCCGATCTCCCCGTCGCCGAGGTCGTGCCGGGCGACGATGCCACCATGTCGACCGACGTCATGACGACCGCCGTCCGCGAGGCCGCCGCACTGGCCCGGCCCGGCGACGTCGTCCTGCTCGCCCCGGCCGCGGCCTCGATGGACCAGTTCGCCGACTACGCCGAACGCGGTCTGCGGTTCGCGGAGGCGGCGGCCGGTCGGGCTCCCGTGACGCCGGACCCGGTGGTGTGACCGTGCCGCGGGGCGGGGAACGGGCGCGCACGGCGCCGAAGGGCACGGCGCCCAAGGTCACCGCGTCGAAGGGCGCGGTGAAGGGCACCGCGGTGAAGGGCACCGCGGCCGGCACCCGTTCGCGACGCGCGACCGTGTCCGGCGGGATCGGGGCGCGCGGGATCGGGGGCGGGACGCACGCCCTGCGGCTCGCGGCCGGCCGTACCGCCGCCGCGCTGGGGCAGTGGCTGCGCCGCCCCCTCACCTCGCTGCACCTCGTGCTCGGCGTCTTCGGCCTGCTCACCCTGTTCGGGCTGGTCATGGTGTTGTCGGCGTCGGCGGTGGAGTCGCTCACGGCCGACGGTTCGTCGTACTCGGTGTTCACCCGGCAGCTGATGTTCTGCGTGCCCGGACTGCTGATGTTCTGGCTCGGGCTGTGCATCTCGCCGCGCAGGCTGCGCGCGCTCGCCCCCGCCGCGCTCGTGATCGGTGCGATCGCGCTGGCGGCGGTGCTGTTCGTCGGCGACACCCGCAACGGGTCGCGGGCCTGGTTCGCGTTCGGGTCGTTCTCGGTGCAGCCGTCCGAGGCGGTCAAGGTGGCGCTCACCATGTGGGGCGCCCACGTGCTCGTCGCCCGCCGGGCCGTCATGCACCGCTGGAAGTACGCGCTGTCGCCGGTGGTGCCGGTCACGGCGGTGCTGCTGACGCTGCTGGTGCTGCAGCCCGACCTGGGCATGACGATCTCGCTCGGCATCGTGCTCGTGGCGCTGCTCTTCTTCGGTGGCGCGCCGATGCGGCTGATCCTCGCCCTCTCCAGCGGGGCGGCGGCCGGGGCGGTCGTGCTCGCGCTCAGCGCCGAGTACCGGATGAGCCGCATCACGGCCTTCCTCAACCCCGACGAGCGCCGACCCCCAGGCCGCCGGGTTCCAGGCCCAGCAGGCGCTGTACTCGCTCGCCGACGGCGGGCTGTTCGGGCAGGGCCTCGGGCAGGGCCGGGCGAAGTGGAGCTACCTGCCCAACGCCCACAACGACTTCATCTTCGCGATCGTGGCCGAGGAGCTGGGGTTCATCGGGGCGTTCGCGGTGCTGGCGCTGTTCGCCACGCTCGCCTACACCGGCTTCCGGATCGCCGCGCGCAGCGCCGACCCGTGGCTGCGACTCGTCGTGGCGACGTCCACCACGTGGCTCGTCGCGCAGGCGGCCATCAACATCGGCTACGTCGTGGGGCTGCTGCCGGTGACCGGGTTGCAGCTCCCGTTGATCTCCTCGGGAGGCACGTCCCTCGTGGTCACCATGTTCGTCTTCGGGGTGATCGCCAACGCGGCGCGACACGAACCCGAGGCCATCGCCGCGATCAAGCAGCACGGCGAGAACCGCGTCGCCCGGCTGCTGCGGCTGCCCGCGCCCGAGCCGTACCGCGCTCCGGCGCCGCGTCCGCCCGCCCAGCGGGGGCGGGTGCGATGAGCGAGCTTGCGAGCGAATCAATGTCACAGGGCCTGCGCGAAGCGCCGCCCGAGCGCAGCGAGGGCGAGCGATGAGCGGGCCGTCCATCGTCGTCGCGGGCGGGGGGAGCGGGGGGCACATCGAGCCGGCGCTCGCCTTCGCCGACGCGGTGCGCGCGCTGCGCCCCGACACCCGGATCACCGCGCTGGGCACCGAGAAGGGCCTGGACACCACGCTCATCCCGGCCCGCGGGTACCCGCTCGCGCTGATCCCGCCGGTGCCGCTGCCGCGCAAGCCCACCGCCGACCTGCTGCGGCTGCCGGGCAAGGTCCGCGGGGCCGTCACGCGGGTGCGCGAGGTGCTCGCCGAGGTCGGCGCGCAGGCGGTGGTGGGGTTCGGCGGCTACGTCGCGCTGCCCGCCTACCTGGGCGCCAGGGGGCGCGTGCCGATCGTCGTGCACGAGGCGAACGCCCGCGCGGGCCTGGCCAACAAGGTCGGCGCCCGGTTCGCCGACATCGTCGCGGTCGCGGTGCCCGGCAGCGGGCTGCCCGGTGAGCGGGTGGTGGGGATGCCGCTGCGGCGGTCCATCACGGGGCTGGACCGCGCAGGGCTGCGCGCGGAGGCCCGGCGGTTCTTCGGGCTGCCCCCGCAGGGTCCGGTGCTGCTGGTGTTCGGCGGCTCCCTCGGCGCCCGCACGCTCAACACCGCACTGGCTGCCGCGCTGCCCGACCTGCTCCGCGCCGGGATCGCCGTCCTGCACGCGCACGGCAAGGGCGGCGAGCCGGCCCCACCCGCGCCCGGCTACCTCGGCGTGCCGTACATCGAACGGATGGACCTCGCCTACGCCGCCGCCGACGCCGTGCTCTGCCGGGCGGGCGCCACCACCGTGGCGGAGGTGTCGGCCGTGGGCCTCCCCGCGGTCTACGTGCCGCTGCCGCACGGCAACGGCGAGCAGTCGCTCAACGCGGCCCCGGTGGTCGCCGCGGGCGGCGGGACGCTCGTGGAGGACGGCGATCTCACGGGGCAGCGGGTGGCCGCCGAGCTCGTCCCGCTCCTGCACGACCCGCGGCGGCTGGCCGAGGTGGGCGCCGCCGCGCGCTCGTCGGGGCACGCCGACGCCGCCGACACGCTCGCAGGCATGGTGCTGGAGCTGGTCGGCGCCCCGCCGGAGCCTGCGACGCAGATCCTGCCGCCGTGGAGGGACCGATGACCGTCGAGCTCGAGAAGCACGTGCACCTGATCGGGATCGGTGGTGCCGGGATGAGCGGCATCGCGCGGATCCTGCTGGCCCGGGGCACCGTGGTGTCCGGGTCGGACGCGAAGGACTCCCGCACCGTGCTCGCACTGCGCGCGCTCGGCGCCGATGTCGCGGTCGGCACGACGCGGCGTACCTGCCCGACGCGCCCGCCACCGTGGTGGTGTCCTCCGCGATCCGTGAGACCAACCCGGAGCTCGCCGCCGCCCGCGAGCGCGGCCTCCCGGTCGTGCACCGAGCGCAGGCCCTCGCCGCGCTCACCGCGGGGCGGCGCCTCGCCGCCGTGACCGGCACGGCGGGCAAGACCTCCACCACGTCGATGCTCACGGTGGCGCTGCAGCACTGCGGGCTCGACCCGTCGTTCGCGATCGGCGGCGACCTCGCCGCGTCCGGTTCGGGCGCCCACGAGGGCAGTGGCGACGTGTTCGTCGTGGAGGCCGACGAGAGCGACGCGTCGTTCCTCGCCTTCTCGCCCACCGTTGCGGTGGTGACGAACGTGGAGGCCGACCACCTCGACCACTACGGCAGCCCCGAGGCGTACGTGGCCGCGTTCGACGAGTTCCTGGGCCGGATCGTCCCCGGCGGGACGCTCGTGGCCTGTGCCGACGACCCGGGCGCCGCCGCGCTCGCCGCCCGCGCCGACGCGCGCGGTATCCGGGTGCGCCGCTACGGGCGCGCCGCCGCCGCCGACGCGCGGCTCGTCGACTTCCGGCCCGACGGCACGGGCGCGCGGATCGTGCTGTTCCACGAGGGCCGCGAGCACCTGCTGAGGCTCGCGGTGCCGGGCGAGCACATGGCGCTCAACGCCCTGGGCGCGCTGCTCGCCGGTGCCGAGCTGGGAGCCGAGCCCGAGGCGTTGCTCGCGGGGCTCGCCGCGTTCGACGGGGTGCGTCGGCGGTTCGAGTTCCGCGGCCGGGCCGCGGGTGTGGCGGTGTACGACGACTACGCCCACCACCCGAGCAAGGTCGCGGCCCAGCTGCGCGCCGCGCGCCAGGTCGTGGACGGGCACGGCCGCGTGGTCGTGGCGTTCCAACCGCACCTCTACTCCCGCACCCGCGACTTCGCCGCCGAGTTCGGCGCCGCGCTCGGCATCGCCGACGAGGTGGTCGTGCTCGACGTCTACGGCGCGCGGGAGGACCCGCAGCCCGGGGTGAGCGGCAAGCTCGTGGCCGACGCCGTGCCGCTGCCGCCCGAGCGGGTGCGGTTCGTGCCCCACTGGGAGGACGTCCCCGCCGTCGTGGCCGCGGTCGCCACCGCGGGCGACCTGGTCATCACGATGGGCGCGGGGGACGTCACCGTGCTGGCGCCGGAGATCCTGCTCGAGCTGGAGCGGCGGGAGGGCGGATGAGCGACCCTGCGAGCGAACCGATGGCACAGCGTCTGCACACCGTGTTGCCTTTCGATGGGTCGGACGAGCGCAGCGAGACCGAACGGTGAGGCGGCGGGACGGCGGGGGGCGGGGCGAGCGGGCGCTCGCCGAGCGGCCGGTGGGCCGCCCGCCCCGCGATCCGGAACGCATCCCACCGCGCCGGTGTCGAAGGAGCACTACGTGCGGCGGCGCCTCGCCGCCCTGCTGGCCGGGGTGCTGCTGCTGGTGGGGATCGGGTTCGGGGTGCGGGTACTGCTGTACGACGCGGGCCTGTTCGACGTGGAGCAGGTGGAGGTCGTGGGCGCGGGCACGGTGCCGGAGTCCGACGTCCGGACCGCTGCGGCCGTGCCGGCCGGGGCACCTCTCGCGGCCGTCGACACCGGCGCGGTGGCCACGCGGGTGGCTGCGCTGCCGCCCGTGGAGTCGGTGCACGTCGGCCGGTCGTGGCCGCACACGATCACGGTGACGGTCACGGAGCGGGTGCCAGTGGCCACCGGGTCGACGACGCGGGGCCCGGCGCTCGTCGACCGCAACGGTGTCGTCTACCCGGGCGTGCCGGCCCCCGGCCTGCCCCGGTTGACCACCACGCCGCGCTCCGGTGACCCGGGCACGCTCGCTGCCGTCGCCGTGCTCGCCTCGTTGCCCGACGCGCTGCGCGCGCAGGTCGAGACCGCGGGTGCCGGCGTCGTCGGGCCGGGGGCGGCCGGGTCAGGTGACGTTGCGCATGGCGGAGGGCCAGGAGGTGCGCTGGGGCACGCCGGACCGCGCCGAGGAGAAGGCCGCCGCCCTGTCCGCGCTGCTCACCCAGCCCGGCACGGTCTACGACGTCACCAGCCCCGACCTCCCGACGATCCGCCGCTGACGCGCACCCGCGACACACCCGCACCGCGACACACCCGCACCGACGCCGCGACTCGCGCGTACGGAGACCCCGACTCGCGGAGGGGAGGCCGCCCCCTCTCCGCGAGTCGGGGTCTGAGTGCGGTCGAGTCGCGGCGTCAGGGCGGGTGTGTCGCACTGATCGGGTGCCGTCCGGTCGCCCGCTATGGTGACGAGCGGCCCCCGCGCGCCGTTATCGGGGGCTTGAGGGAAAGATCAGCACTGAAGATCAACCCTTTGGGGGCTGGCGCGCAGCGGCGCGCCTGCTGGACCGAGACCGGGACGAGACCTAGCGTTCTCCTCCGGATGGCCCGGACCCCCGGGGACGGACCCGAGCTTGACTGGAAGGTGCGCCCTTATGACGCCCCCGCACAACTACCTGGCCGTGATAAAGGTCGTCGGCATCGGTGGCGGCGGCGTCAACGCCGTCAACCGCATGATCGAGGTCGGCCTGAAGGGCGTCGAGTTCATCGCGGTGAACACGGACGCACAGGCCCTGCTGATGTCCGACGCGGATGTGAAGCTCGACATCGGCCGTGAGCTCACCCGCGGACTCGGCGCAGGCGCCAACCCCGAGGTGGGCCGCAAGGCCGCCGAGGACCACCGCGAGGAGATCGAGGAGGTCCTCAAGGGGGCCGACATGGTCTTCGTGACGGCCGGCGAGGGTGGTGGCACCGGCACCGGCGGCGCGCCCGTGGTCGCGTCGATCGCGCGCAAGCTCGGCGCGCTGACGATCGGTGTGGTCACGCGGCCGTTCACGTTCGAGGGCAGGCGCCGCGCCGGGCAGGCCGAAGAGGGCATCCAGTCGCTGCGCAACGAGTGCGACACGCTCATCGTGATCCCCAACGACCGGCTGCTGCAGCTCGGCGACGTGGGCGTCTCGCTGATGGATGCGTTCCGCTCGGCCGACGAGGTGCTGCTCTCCGGTGTCCAGGGCATCACGAACCTGATCACCACCCCGGGCCTGATCAACCTCGACTTCGCCGACGTCAAGTCGGTCATGTCCGGGGCGGGGCAGTGCGTTGATGGGCATCGGCTCGTCGCGCGGGGAGGGCAGAGCCGTGCAGGCCGCGGGCAAGGCGATCAACTCGCCGTTGCTCGAGGCGTCGATGGACGGCGCGCAGGGCGTGCTGCTGTCCATCGCGGGCGGTTCCGACCTCGGCCTCTTCGAGATCAACGAAGCCGCGTCGCTCGTGCAGGAAGCAGCTCACCCCGAGGCCAACATCATCTTCGGTACGGTCATCGACGACTCGCTCGGCGACGAGGTCCGCGTCACCGTCATCGCGGCGGGCTTCGAGGCGGGTGGGCCCACGCACAAGAAGCTCGAGCCCACCGCGTCAAGTCGCAGGAGAAGCAGGGTTCCGGGGTGATCGCCTCGGGTGTGAGCGGCACGACGTCCACCGGGAACGGGGCGTCGCCCCCGGCGCCCGCTCCGGCGGCGCAGCCACCCGCGAGCAGCGCGCCGTCGACCCCCGCCCAGCCGGCCACCGCCCAGCCGGCCACCGCGCGTCCACCCCCGCGCCTCGAGTCCCGCGCCGCAGGGCGACAACGGCGGCACCGCCAACGGGAACGGCGCCTCCAACGGCAACGGTGCCGTCGGCGCGTCCGCCGCGCAGTCGGCGCCCTACTCCGGCCAGCGGGTGACCGCCGCGCCGGGTCAGCCCGCCCCGGCGGGCACGCCGGTCCCGCCGAACCAGGCCGGCACCCTGCCGCCCGCCGTCCCGGCGGCCACCGGTGGGTACGCGCCCGCGCAACGCCAGCCCGAGCCGGCGCCGGAGGCCCAGCGCCCGCACGTCTCCGAGCGCTCCACGGCGCCCCTCTACACGCAGCCGGTGGACGTCGCGGACCTCGACGACGACGTGGACGTGCCACCGTTCATGAAGAGGTGAGCCCTCGCGTCCGGCGGGTGGTGAGCACCCGGGCGGGCGGCCGCTCGCGCGGTGACTTCGCCTCGTTCAACCTGTCCGCGCTCGTCGGGGACGACCCGGCGGCCGTGGCGGCCAACCGGGCGCGGCTGCGCCGGGAGCTGGGCGTCCCGGTGGTGTTCCTCGAGCAGGTGCACGGCACGCGGGTGGCCACGGTCGACGTGCGCCCGCGGCCGATGCCCTGATGTGCCGGCCACGGACGCGTCGTCACCGCGCTGCCGGGCGTGGGGATCGCGGTGCTCGCGGCCGACTGCGTGCCGGTGCTGCTGGCCGACCCCGCGCCGGGGTGGTCGGGGCCGCCCACGCCGGGCGGGCGGGCGCGCGGCGGGCGTGCTGCCCGCCACGGTGGCCGCGATGGAGGCGCTCGGCGCCGTCGACGACGCCCTCGAGGTGCTGCTCGGGCCCGCGATCTGCGGCGGCTGCTACGAGGTGCCCGCGGCGATGCGCGCCGAGGTCGACGCGCGGCTGCCCGGCAGCGCCGTGCGCACGAGGCGGGGCACCCCGGGGCTCGACCTGCGCGCGGGCCTCTACCACCAGCTCACGGAGCTGGGTGTGGCCCGCGTCGGCGGCGACCCGCGCTGCACGCGGGAGACCCCCGACCTGTACAGCCATCGCCGTGACCCGCGCAGCGGCCGCCAGGCGGCGATCACGTGGCTCGACCCGCGATGAGGCGGTCCCCGGACCTGGGCCCGGCCATGATCGTGACGAGAACACCCTCATCGCCCCGGGAACGGCGATCCACCGCAACTCGGACCGATCATGCGAGCGTGATCGTTGCGAGACCCGGCCCGAGCGCCTCGGGAGGGCGGGTCGTGCCATCTCGTATCGATCAGCAGGCGCCGGCACCCGCCTCGGTGTGCATCCGTTGCGCGAAGGGCACGCTCGTCCATCTCCACGGGACGAAGGTGCCGTCCGCACACGGGGGAGGAGCGGTGATGAGTGAGCGGCGGGCCGAGCTCGCGCGGCGGCTCGCAGAGCTTCGGTCGCGGATCTCCCGTGCGTGTCTCGCCGCCGGGCGGGATCCCGACTCCGTGGATCTCCTGGCCGTGACCAAGACCGTGCCGGCATCCGACGTGGCCGTGCTGCTGGACCTCGGGCTCACGGCGTTCGGGGAGAACCGCGTGCAGGAGGCCGCGACGAAGGTCGCCGCCGTGGCCGCGTTGCGCCCGGCCGCCCGGCCGAGCTGGCATTTCGTGGGGAGCTTGCAGCGGAACAAGGCCAGGTCCGTGGTGCGCTGGGCCGATCGGGTGGAGTCGGTGGATTCCATCCGTCTCGCGGACGCTCTGGATGCGGCCGTACGGCGCGAACAGGAGACCGGTGAGCGCACCGAACGGTTACCGATTCTGTTGCAGTACAGCGTCGACGGTGACCCACAGCGAGGAGGCGTGCCCCGAGAGGGTCTTCTCCCGCTCGCCGAACACGTCACCGGATGCGCCGGGCTGCGGCTGGCCGGGCTGATGGCGGTGGCCCCGCTCGGGTCCGAACCGGACGCGGCGTTCGCGGACGTCGCCGCGGCCGCAGCCCGGCTGCGCGAGCGGTTTCCGCAGGCCACGGTGGTCTCGGCCGGGATGAGCGGCGATCTCGAGGCCGCGATCAGGCACGGATCGGGTGTGGTGCGTGTCGGAACGGCCCTTGTGGGGGACCGACCGTTAACCTCGCGGTGATCGTTGGTCGCTGGGCAGCGACCGGCCGTCGGGCAGTCGATGATGGGAGCGCGGATGGGCGCGATGTACCGGCTCAAGGCCTACTTCGGCATGGTGCCCGCCGAGGAGATGGGCGAGTACGCCGACGAGCTCGCCGACCGCTACTCGGAGCCCCGCCGCGAGCGCTCGGTGCGCGAGTACGCCAACGACCGCTGGGACGACCGCTTCACCTACGAGGATGAATCGGACCCCGGTCGGCGTGATCGCTACGACGACGAATGGGACCGCCGCCCTGCGCGTCCCGTCGCGGCCGAGCGGGCGATGAGCCGCGCCTCCGCCGGTGCCGGAGCCGCGGTCCGCGGCGCGCTGGCCATGGAGCCTGACCTGCAGGAACCGCTGCGTTCGGTGCCTCCGGTGCCGGCCGCGGTGCCCGAGCAGCGCGACCGGGTGGCCACCGGTGCCGCCGCGCTCGCCCGCATCACCACGCTGCAGCCCCGCAGCTACCGGGACGCGCGCACGATCGGGGAGCGCTACCGCAGCGGCGTGCCCGTGATCATGAACCTCACCGAGCTCGAGGCGGCGGAGGCCAAGCGGCTCGTCGACTTCGCGGCCGGACTCGTGTTCGCCCTGCACGGCGGGTTCGACAAGGTCACCAACAGGGTGTTCCTGCTGACACCCGCCGACGTCGAGGTGTCGGCCGACGACGCCCGGATGCTCGCCCAGCGGAGCGTCTCGGGCGGCGGTTCCGACGCCGATCGCGGCTTCCGGGGCGAGTGAGCGAAGGCACCACGGCTAGGATCCGTGACGTGTCCCTCGTCATCCAGTTCGTCCTCTACTACCTGCTGTTCTTCTTCTGGCTGCTGCTCGTGGGCCGGATCGTGGTGGAGCTCGTGCGCAGCTTCGCGCGCCAGTGGGTGCCGGCGGGACCCAGTGCCGTCGCCCTCGAACTGATCTTCACAGCCACCGACCCGCCTGTGAAGTTGTTGCGGAGAGTGATCCCCGTCCTCCGTATCGGCGGCGTGGGACTGGACCTGTCGATTATGGTTCTACTGCTGGTGGTGTTCATACTGATGAACGTTGCCCAGCCGACGCCGTAGTGAGCCCCAGTCACACGGTGCCGCCGCCGAGGACTGCATGAGGTGATCCGATGCCGCTGACACCCGCCGACGTGCACAACGTCGCGTTCAGCAAGCCCCCGATCGGGAAGCGGGGGTACAACGAGGACGAGGTCGATGCGTTCCTCGACCTGGTCGAGGCCGAGCTGGCTCGCCTGATCGAGGAGAACGAGGACCTGCGCGAGCAGGTCTCCCAACTCGAGCAGCGCCTCGGGAACGCACAGGCCGATCTGGAGGAGGCCCGTTCACGGCCTGCTGCGGCTGCTGCACCGGCGGTGTCCCCGCCGACGCAGCAGATCCAGCGGCAGGAACCACCACTGCGCCAGGTCGAACCGCAGCGCGCGGCGTTCGCCGACTCCGCGGAGGGCGGCGACAGCCACGTGCAGGTCGCCAAGGTCCTGAGCATGGCCCAGGAGATGGCCGAGCGGCTCACCGCCGAGGCCAAGTCCGAGGCCGACGCGATGCTCAGCGACGCGCGCACCAAGTCCGAGCAGCTCCTGTCGGAGGCCCGTGCGAAGTCCGACGGGCTCGTCAACGACGCCCGTGCGCGGGCCGAGACGATGCTCAACGACGCGCGCACCCGTGCCGAGACCCTGGAGCGGACATCCCGCGACAAGGCCGCCTCGCTGGTCGGAGACGCCGAGCGCAAGCAGGCCGAGATCATCGGCACGATCACGCGCGACAAGTCCGTCCTCGAGAAGAAGATCGACGAGTTGCGGACGTTCGAGCGTGAGTACCGCACCCGGCTCAAGACCTACCTGGAGTCGCAGCTGCGCGACCTCGGGGAGCGCGGTTCCGCGGCGCCGTCCGACAGCCGGACCAGCTCGAACGGCGGATACGCCTCCACCGGCTACGGCCAGCGCGCCGACGCCGGGAGCTGACCGACCGACCCCGGGTGGTGCGGCCAGAGGTGTGCCGCACTTCCGCAAGACGGAGTGAGACGTGCTGCTGCTGGTCCTGATCCTCGTTCTGATCGCCTTCGGCCTGCTGGTGGTGGCGCTGCTGTCCGGCAGCGTCCTGTGGGCCTGGGTATCCGTCGGCGTCAGCGTCGCCGCCGCGGCGGTGTTGCTGATCGACTGGCTGCAGCGGCGGAGCGCGGTACGGGCGGGCGCGGAAGCGAGCGCCGCACCCGTCACGGAGTTGCCGCGCGCCCGCACGCCCGACCCGGAGCCGGTCACCGAGGTGCTCCCGGTCATCCCGCGGTCGGCAGAAGGCGCAGGTCGGCTCGGTGACGCGCCCGCCGGTGACCGGTACGACGACCCGTCGGACAGCACACGGACCGTCGTGATGCCGGTCGTGCAACCGTCCGCCTCTGGTGAGCAACCGTCCGGCGCTTCTCGCGAAACCACCGCGTCGAGCGGTGATTCGTCACTCACCGTAGTCGAAACGGGTGCTGCGGCCACCGCGTCCACCCCGTCGACGGCCACGGGTGAGGAGAGGGCCGGAGCGGCCGACGCACCGCCCACCACCGCTGCCGCGAGCGCGTCGACGCCACCGACGGAGGCCGTCACGAGCGGTCGAGCCGTCGACGGCGCTGTCGACAGCCCCACCACGGTGGCGGCCGCGGCCCGCGAGCCCGAGCGGGCCGACACCGCGGCATCGGCCGGGAAACCGGCCGGGAAGGCGGAGAAGGCCGCGCAGGAGAAGGCCGCCTCGCGCCCGATGCCACGAGCACCGGCGCCGGGAAGTCGGCCGCCGAGCAGGCCGGCCCCGACCAGGCCGGCCCCGACCAGGCCGGCGCCGACGCGAGCGGCGCGGGCGAGTCGGGCGCGGACAAGACCGGTGCCGAGAATGCGGGCGCCGCGGAGCCGTCCACCCCGACGGCCGACGCCACGCCGGAGCAGCCGGGCGCCGACGCTGCGCCCTCCGAGGCCGCAGCGGTGGCCGACACGCCACCCCCCGCGGCCGACGCCGAGCCGCCGGAGGAGCAGGCGGACTCCACCGCCGAGTCGGTCGTGGCCGGGCTGGAGGCCGAGGTGCTCGTGGTCGACGAGCAGCCGCGCTACCACCTGAGCAGCTGCCGCGGCCTCGTGGGGAAGGCAACGATCCCGCTGCCCGCGAGGGAGGCCGTCGAGCTGGGCTTCACCCCGTGCGGCTGGTGCACCCCGGTGCGCATGCTCGGCTCGCAGGAGCACGCCACCCGCTAGGGCCCGTGGGGCGGGGCGGGGCCGGCGGAATATGCGGTGGCGGCCTGGCGCTACCCTGATTGCACAGGCACCGATCCGGCCATCACCGGGGAGCCTCCGGAAGAAACGCCCGGCCTCACAGCCGTGCGGAGTAGAACCGGACGGGTGCGGCCCGTCACAGCCGTCGAACGAGAGGCCGTCCCGTCAGGGGCGGCAAGCGGGGTGGTACCGCGGCGCTCGCCCCGAGCGTCGTCCCCGTGCCGGCAGCAGCACCAGCCACGCACGAGGAGCACCACCGTCATGAGTGACCGTTACCCGTCGGTCCCCGCACACCCGTCGTTCCCCGCGCTCGAGCGTGAGGTCCTGGACGTCTGGGAGCGCGACGACACGTTCCGCGCCTCCGTCGACGCCCGGCCGACCGGCGAGAACGGCAGCAACGAGTTCGTCTTCTACGACGGCCCGCCGTTCGCCAACGGCCTGCCGCACTACGGCCACCTGCTCACCGGCTACGTCAAGGACGTCGTCCCGCGCTACCAGACGATGCGCGGCAAGCACGTCGAGCGCCGGTTCGGGTGGGACACCCACGGTCTGCCGGCCGAGGTCGAGGCGGAGCGGCAGCTCGGGCTCGAGAGCAAGGCCGAGATCGACGAGATGGGCGTGGCGGCGTTCAACGACGCCTGCCGCGCGTCGGTGCTGCGCTACACCGGGGAATGCGCGAGTACGTCACCCGCCAGGCCCGCTGGGTCGACTTCGACAACGACTACAAGACGCTCGACCTGGACTACATGGAAAGCGTCATGTGGGCGTTCAAGACCCTGTGGGACAAGGGTCTGATCTACCAGGCTTCCGCGTCCTCTGGTATTGCTGGCACGACGGCACCCCGCTGTCGGCCACCGAGACCAAGATGGACGACGTCTACCTCGACCGGCAGGACCCGGCCGTCACCGTCGGCCTGCGCCTGCACGCACCGGGGTCGGACCTCGACCGCGCGCTCGCGCTGGTCTGGACCACCACGCCGTGGACCCTCCCGTCGAACCTCGCGATGGCGGTGCACCCGGACGTCGAGTACGCGCTCGTGGCGGTGGACGGGGAGCGGTACGTGCTCGCCTCCGCCCGGCTCGGGGCCTACGCGCGCGAGCTCGGCGAGGAGCCGGACGTCATGCGGACCTTCCGCGGGTCCGAGCTGCTCGGGTTGTCCTACACCCCGCCGTTCGACTTCTTCACCGGCTGGGAGAACGCCCACCGCGTGCTGGCGGCCGACTACGTCACCACCGAGGACGGCACGGGGCTCGTCCACATCGCGCCCGCCTTCGGTGAGGAGGACAAGGTCGTCACGGATGCCGCGGGCATCCCGGTCGTCGTGCCGGTGGACAGCAAGGGCGAGTTCGACGAGCGCGTGCCCCCGTACGCGGGGATGCAGGTGTTCGACGCCAACCCACACATCATCGCCGACCTCAAGCGCGGCGCCCCGCACGCGCTCGGCGTGCTGCTGCGCCACGAGACCTACGACCACCCGTACCCGCACTGCTGGCGCTGCGGGAACCCGCTGATCCAGCGGGCGGTCGACTCGTGGTTCGTGAAGGTCACGGAGTTCCGGGACCGGATGGTCGAGCTGAACCAGCAGATCACCTGGGTGCCGGGGCACGTGAAGGACGGCCAGTTCGGCAAGTGGCTGGAGAACGCCATCGACTGGTCGATCTCCCGCAACCGGTACTGGGGCTCCCCGATCCCGGTGTGGATGAGCGACGACCCGGCGTACCCGCGCGTCGACGTCTACGGCTCGCTCGACGAGCTGGAGCGCGACTTCGGTGTGCGCCCGACGGACCTGCACCGCCCGCACGTCGACGATCTGACCCGGCCCAACCCGGACGACCCGACGGGGAAGTCGACGATGCGCCGGGTGCCCGAGGTGCTCGACTGCTGGTTCGAGTCCGGGTCGATGCCGTTCGCGCAGGTGCACTACCCGTTCGAGAACGCCGAATGGTTCGAGGACCACTACCCGGGCGACTTCATCGTCGAGTACAACGGGCAGACCCGCGGCTGGTTCTACACGCTGCACGTGCTCGCCACGGCGCTGTTCGACCGGCCGTCGTTCCGCTCGTGCGTCGCCCACGGGATCGTGCTGGGCGACGACGGGCAGAAGATGTCCAAGTCGCGCAAGAACTACCCGGATGTCAACGAGGTGTTCGAGCGCGACGGCTCCGACGCCATGCGCTGGTTCCTGATGGCGAGCCCGATCCTGCGCGGCGGCAACCTGGTCGTCACGGAGCAGGGCATCCGCGAGGGCGTCCGCCAGGCGATCCTGCCGCTGTGGAACACCTGGTACTTCCTGTCGCTCTACGCCGGGCGCCGGGGCGTGCGGCGCACCGACTCGCCGCACGTGCTGGACCGGTACGTCCTCGCCCGCACGGCGGCGCTCGTCGACGAGCTCACCGCGGCGCTCGACGGGTACGACATCGCGGGCGCGTGCGAGCGGGTGCGCGACCACGCCGAGACGCTGACCAACTGGTACGTGCGGCGCTCCCGCGACCGGTTCTGGGCGGGCGACGACGACGCGATCGACACGCTGCACACCGTGCTGGAGGTGACCTGCCGGGTCGCGCCCCGCCTGTTGCGCTCACCACGGAGCGGATCTGGCAGGGGCTCACCGGGGAGCGGTCGGTGCACCTGACCGACTGGCCGTCGAGCGGGGACCTGCCGCACGACGACGCGCTCGTCGCCGCGATGGAGCGGGTCCGGCAGGCGGCCTCGGCCGCGCTGTCGCTGCGCAAGGCGCGGGGCTGCGGGTGCGGCTGCCGCTGGCCCGGCTCACGGTGGCCGCCGCCGACGCGGAGTCGCTCGCCCCGTTCGCCGACATCCTGCGTGACGAGGTGAACGTGAAGGACGTCGCGCTCACCACCGACGTGTCGTCCCACGGCCGGTTCGAGGTGGCGGTCAACGCCCGCGCCTGCGGGCCGCGGCTGGGCGGCGACACCCAGAAGGTGATCCGGGCGGTGAAGTCGGGGGAGTGGAGCCGGGGCGACGGCGGCACCGTCACCGCGGCCGGGATCGAGCTGCTCGAGGGCGAGTTCACCGAGAAGCTCGTGGCTGCCGACCCGGACTCGACCACGGCTCTCCCCGGCGCCACCGGGCTCGTCGTGCTCGACACCGCGATCACGCCGGAGCTCGCCGCCGAGGGCACTGCGCGCGATGTCGTGCGGGTGGTGCAGCAGGCCCGCCGCGACGCGGGCCTCGACGTCGCCGACCGGATCTCCCTCACCCTCGACGGCCCGGCGGGCGTGCTCGACGCCGTGCGCGTCCACGAGGAGTTCGTGGCGGGCGAGGTCCTCGCGACGTCCGTGACCTACGACGCGGTGTCCGAGCCGACCCTGCGCGGCACCGTGGCGGTCCCGGACGGCGGGAGCGCCGACCTCGCCGCGCTGGTCACCCGCACCTGACCGGGTCTCGCGAGATCCACCCCGAGGTGTGGTCGCGGTGACCCGGGCACCCGACGACGGTGTCCGGGTCGCCGTGCGCGTCCGGCCGGGGTCCCGCCGCGACGAGGTCGGCGGGACCTGGGCCGGACCGCGCGGCCCGGCGTTGCGCGTGGCGGTGCGCGCCCGGGCCGTCGAGGGGGCGGCCAACGCCGCCGTGGTGGCCGTGCTCGCCGCCGCATTCGGGGTGCGCCGCGGCGACGTCGAGCTGCTCTCCGGTGCGCGTGGCCGGGACAAGATCGTCGCGGTGCGTGGCGATCAGACGAGGATCACCGCCCGGTTGGCCGAACTCCTGGCCTGATCGGGCTGCCCAGACGGCCGCATGGAGGCATACTCAGCACCCATGGGGGGACCTGCGGCCACACGGTGGGCCGAGCTCCAGGAGGGACGCGGGATCCCGGCGGGGATCCTCGCGCGGGCGCCTGCCGACCCGTGGCACCACGAGGTCACGTTCTTCACGCCGCCGCCGGAGCCGCTCGACACGCCGTCGCGCCGGGCCGCGCAGGCGCTGCTCCCCACCGGCGGCAGCGTCCTCGACGTCGGCTGCGGGGGTGGCGCCGCGTCGTTCGCGCTCGCCGACCGGGCCGGCCACCTCACCGGGCCGCGACCAGCAGCAGGACATGCTCGACGCCTTCGCGGCCGAGGCCCGCGCCCGCGGCGTCGCCCACCGCACGGTGCTCGGCCGCTGGCCGGACGCCGCCCCGGTCGCGGGCACCGCCGACGTGGTGGTCTGCCACCACGTGCTGCACAACGTCGTCGACCTCGTGCCCTTCCTGCAGGCGCTCACCGAGGCGGCCCACCGCGGGGTGGTGGTCGAGATGATGGCCGAGCACCCGATGGCATGGCTCGACCCGCTGTGGGTGCGCTTCCACGACCTGCACCGGCCCCGGCCCGCCACCACCGACGACGCAGCGGCGGTGCTGCGCGAGATCGGCGTCGAACCCGTCGTGGAACGGTGGGAACGGGTGGTGCCGCCCCGGCAGGACCCGGCGTGGGTCACGCGGCGGCTGTGCCTGCCCGAGCACACGGTGCCCGAGGTGGCCGACGCGCTGGAACGCCTGCGGCGCCCGCGGTTGGCGGCCACGCTGTCCTGGCCGGTCGGCTGAGCCACCGGCGTCGAGCGGCTGGGGTCAGCGGGTGGGGCGCACCGTGACGTCGCCGGTGGAGCTGTCGGCGCGCAGGCCGTGGGCGGAGGTCTGGTCGATCGGGACGAGCACCCGCTCGTCACCGGCGTCGGAGTCGGCGTCGACGCGGTAGGCGGTGCCGGCCGGTACGGCGAGGTCGATCTCGCCGGTCGTCGAGGTGACGTCCACCTCCCGGGGCACCACCACGACCTCCAGCCGGATGTCACCGGTCTCGGAGCCGGCCCGGAGCACCTCGCTGCGCAGGTCGTCGCCGCTGATGTCACCCGCGACCGACCGCAGGTCGAGCGGGCCGGTGAGATCGACCGCGGTGATGTCGCCGCTGGCCCGGGCCACCCGCAGCGGCCCGCGCAGCCCGGTGGCCGTGACGTCGCCGTCGCTGCCGTCGACCACCACCTCGAACGCGGGCGGCACCTGCACCTCGTGGCGGACGTCGCAGCTGGTGGCGAGGAACTCGCGGCAGCCGACGTCGAGCCGGACGCCGGTGGCCGTGGACTCCTGGACGATCCGCGGCCCGCCCAGGCCGTGGCGGACCGACGTGCGCACGTGCACCTGTCCGTCGGTGCTCGGCACGATCGACACGTCGCCGTCGGCGTCGACCGTGAGCAGGTCGGTGGCCGGTGTGAACGAGCTCGTGCGCTCGACGGACTCGGTGACGACCTCGGACAGCAGCGAGAAGGCCCCCGTGCCGCAGACGAGCACGACGAACAGCACGGCCGCGGCCACGACGGCCGGGCGCTCCGGGGGCGCGGGTGCTGTGGCGGTCACGGTCAGTCCTCCAGGTATCTGAGCACGGCGAGCACCCGCCGGTGGTCGGTCGGCGCCGCGGGGAGCGCGAGCTTGCCGAAGATCCCGCTGATGTGCTTCTCGACGGCCCCTTCGCCGACCACCAGCTCCGCGGCGATACCGGCGTTGGAGCGGCCCTCGGCCATGAGCGCCAGCACGTCGCGTTCGCGGCGGGTGAGCGCGGCGAGCGGCGCCGCCCGCCGAGATCGGGCGAAGATCTGGGAGACCACTTCCGGGTCGAGCGCGGTGCCACCGGTGCGGACGCGGTGCAGGGCCTCCACGAACGTCTCGACATCGGCCACGCGGTCCTTGAGCAGGTAGCCGACGCCGCGGGTGTCGCCTGCGAGCAGCTCGGTGGCGTAGCGCTCCTCGACGTACTGCGACAGCACGAGCACCGCCACCCCCGGCCACCGGGACCGGATGACCAGCGCCGCCCGCAGGCCCTCGTCGGCGTGGGTGGGCGGCATCCGGACGTCGGCGACGACGACGTCGGGCGGCTGCTTGGCCACCGACCGCAGGAGCGCCTCGCCGTCGCCCACGGCGTCGACGACCTCGAACCCCGATTCGGCGAGCAGCCGGGTCAGGCCTTCGCGCAGCAGCACCGAGTCCTCGGCGACGGTGACGCGTGCAGCCGTCATCGGGTGAGCCCGGCCGGGCCGGTCGGGAGCTCGACGGTGAGCACGGTGGGCCCGCCGACGGGTGAGTCGACGCGCAGCTGGCCGTCGACGCCGGACACGCGGTCGGCGAGGCCGCGCAGGCCGGTGCCGCGATCGGGGTCGGCCCCGCCGACGCCGTCGTCGACGACGGTGATCCAGACCGGCCCGTCGCCCTCGCGGCGCACCGTGACCGACGCGTGAGCAGCCCGGGAGTGGCGGGCGACGTTGGTGAGCGACTCGGCCACCACGAAGTAGCCGATCGCCTCCACGGTGGCGCTCGGCCGCTCGTCGAGCTCCACCGTGAGCTGCACCGGCACCGGGCAGCGCACCGCGATCGCGGAGAGCGCCGCGTCGAGCCCGCGGTCGGTGAGCACGGGCGGGTGCAGGCCGCGGATGAGCCCGCGCAGCTCGGTGACGGCGTCCTTGGCCTGCTGGTGGGCGTCGTCGAGCAGCTCGCCGATCGCCGAGGGGTCCTGCTTGTAGCGCGTGCGGGCCCGCCCCAGCGTCATCCCCAGCGCGACGAGGCGCTGCTGGGTGCCGTCGTGCAGGTCGCGCTCGAGCTTGCGGCGCTCGGCCTCCCCGGCGTCGACGACGCGGGCCCGGCTGCGCTCCAGCTCGTGCACCCGCTCGGCGAGCACCTCGGGCACCGGCCCGAGCAGGGAACGGGCGACCGCCACGTCGACGGCCGTGAGCGCCCGCAGGACGGTCGGGGCGGCGAGCAGCAGCACGAGGCCGAGCCCGGCGAGCAGGGCGCGCCCACCCGCGTCGTCGACCAGCGGGATCCCGTACGCGGTGTCGCCGTCGGCCGTGATCGCGAGGCCGAGCAGCGGCATCCCCAGCAGCGCCAGCGCGCCGGTGAGCACGGTGTAGGCGATCCCGCCGGTGAGGATCCCCAGCGGCGCGGCGAGCAGTTGGTGGGCGGCGCGGCGGCGCACGCCGGGGTCGCGCCACAGCACGCCGCCGTAGCGCAGCGGGTTGGGCCGGAACGCCGGCATCGGCTGCGGGGCGATCCCGACACCGAGCAGGACGCCGTAGCGCAGGCGCTCCAGCCGGGCCATACCGGCGCTCACCCAGGCCGTGACGATCCACACCGGCACCCCGGCCAGGGCGAAGGGCAGCAGGACGACGCTGAAGACGAGCCCCAGACCCAGCACGAGCGCGACCGCCGTGCCCACCACGGCGTCGAGCAGCAGGTGGGCGGCCGCCAGCCAGGTGGACGGCGCGACGAGCGCCCGCAGCGGATCACGGTGCGGCGCGCGCACCGCGGGGACGCCCTCCACGGGCGGGGCCATGACCATGGGATCAGGCTATGGAGCCGGTGGGGACGGCACCATCGGAGTTCCTCCCCGGTCCGGGGTGGGGACAACCCCCCGTCACGCGGTGGGTCGACGTTGTTCAGGGCGCTCCTCGGGCCTGCGACCTGCGCCGATACCGTGTGCGACGCGGAGGTGGGCATGGGGAGCCTGGAGATGGCGCTCGGGGTCGCGGCCGCCGTCGTACTGCTCGGCGTGTTCGCCGTGCGGGTCTCGGTGCGGGTCGGGCTGCCCTCGCTGCTGCTCTACCTCGGCATCGGCGTGCTGCTCGGCGAGTCGGTGCTGGGCATCCAGTTCTCCGACGCCCCGCTCACCGAGTCGGTCGGGTGGGCGGCGCTGGTCCTCATCCTCGCCGAGGGCGGGCTCACCACCCGCTGGTCCGCGGTCCGGCCCGGACTGGGCGTGGGCATCGCGCTGGCGACGGCCGGGGTCGCCGTCAGCATCGCGGTGGTCGGGGTGGGCCTGCACCTGCTGCTGGGGATGGACTGGCGGGCCGCCTTCCTCTGGGGTGCCGTGCTGTCGTCCACCGATGCTGCGGCGGTGTTCTCGGTGCTGCGCGGGGTCGGTGTCTCCCCACGGGTGGCCGGGATGCTGGAGCTCGAGTCCGGCACGAACGACGCGCCCGTCGTGCTCGCGGTGATCCTGCTCGCATCGACCGATCCGATCACCTGGCTCACCCCGCTGCTCGTCGTCTACGAGCTGGGCGCGGGCGGCGTCATCGGCGGGCTCTTCGGGCTGACCGGGGCGTGGGCGCTGCGCCGCGCCGCCCTGCCCGCCACCGGCCTCTACCCGCTGGCCACGCTCGCGGTGTGCGTACTCGCCTACTCGGCGGGGCAGCTCTCCCACGCGTCCGGCCTGCTGGCCGTCTACGTCGCGGCACTGGTGCTCGGCAACGCCGACCTCCCGCACCGCGGCGACGTCCGGTCGTTCGCGGAGGGGATGGGCTGGCTGGCGCAGATCGGGGTCTTCGTGCTGCTCGGGCTGTTCGTGTCGCCGCCCCGCCTCGTCGACGCGATCGTCCCGGCGCTCGTGGCCGGGCTGGTGCTCACCGTCGCCGCGCGCCCGCTGTCGGTGCTCGCGGCGGCGGCGCCGTTCCGGGTGGCCTGGCGGGAGCAGGCGTTCCTGTCCTGGGCCGGCCTGCGTGGCGCGGTCCCGATCGTGTTCGCGCTGGTCGCGTTGATCGAGGGGGCGCCGAGCGGGGACGACCTGGTGGACGTCGTGTTCGTGCTGGTCATCGGGCTCACGCTGCTCCAGGCGCCACGCTGCCGTGGGTGGCGCGATGGCTGGGGGTGTCGCGGGAGGCCGAACCGCGGGAGATCTCGGTCGACGCCGCACCCCTCGACGAGCTGTCCGCCGACCTGCTGCAGATCGAGGTACCCGTCGGATCGCGGCTGCGCGGCGTGTACCTGAGTGAGCTGCGGCTGCCCAGCGGAGCCACCGTCAGCCTCGTCGTGCGCGACGGGCGCGGCTTCACCCCGTCCGGCGACACCCGGCTGCGCGAACGCGACCAGCTGCTCGTCGTGACGACCACCGAGGCGCGGGCGGCCGCAGAGGACCGCATCCGGGCCGTGGACCAGCGCGGTCGCCTCGCCCGCTGGCACGCCGGGCGGAACGGCTCAACCGGTAGGGGATGATGGTCGGGTGAGCGAGGACAGCCAGGACACCCGGCCGAACGGTCCGCGGACACCGCGGACATCGCGCCGCCGCCCGAACCCGTGGTGGGGCGGCCCACGGTCCGGCTGCTGTCCGTGATCGCTGCGGCCGTGCTCGTCCTCGACATCCTCACGAAGGTCGTCGCGGTCGCGCAGCTCGAGGACCGCGCACCCGTCGAGATCCTCGGCGGCCTGGTGTACCTGCAGCTCGTGCGCAACCCGGGCGCCGCGTTCTCGCTCGCCACCGGGTACACCTGGCTGCTCACGATCGTCGCGATCGCGGTGGTCGTGGTGATCGTGCGCGTGGCGCGGCGGCTGCGGTCCACCGGCTGGGCCGTCGCGCTCGGCCTCGTGCTCGGCGGCGCGCTGGGCAACCTCACCGACCGGCTGTTCCGCTCACCCGGCCCCCTG
This sequence comes from Pseudonocardia sp. CNS-004, assembly GCA_001942185.1. Lineage (GTDB taxonomy): Bacteria > Actinomycetota > Actinomycetes > Mycobacteriales > Pseudonocardiaceae > Pseudonocardia. The sequence goes on along the minus strand of MKJV01000124.1, from coordinate 23,409 downwards.
CAGGGCACGTCGTCGACGTCGTGTCGCTGTTCGCACCCGACGGGCGGGTGTGGCCCGTGTTCAACCTCGCCGACTCCTCCATCGTCTCCGGGGGCGCGCTGCTGGTGGTGCTCGCACTGCTGGGCCGGGAGCTCGACGGCACGCGCACCGGAGGCAAGCGCTCCGGTGGCACGAGGCCCGGCAACACGGACGAGCCCGCCGGTGAGTGACATCCGCCAGCTCCCCGTGCCCGACGGCCTCGACGGCATGCGCGTCGACGCAGGCCTGTCGCGCCTGCTCGGCCTGTCCCGCACGGCCGTCGCCGCGCTCACCGAGGACGGCCGGGTGGCCGTCGACGGGCAGGCCGCCGGGAAGTCCGACCGGCTGACCGCAGGCTCGTGGCTCGAGGTGCAGCTGCCCGACCCGGAACCGGTCACCGCGATCACCGGGCCGGAGGAGGTCGTCGCCGGACTCACCGTGCTGCACGCCGACGACGAGATCGTGGTCGTCGACAAGCCGGTCGGGGTGGCCGCGCACCCGAGCCCCGGCTGGACCGGCCCCACCGTGGTGGGCGGGCTCGCCGCGCTCGGCTACCGCGTCTCCACATCGGGTGCCGCCGAGCGCCAGGGCATCGTGCACCGGCTGGACGTCGGCACCACCGGCGTGATGGTCGTCGCGGCGGCCGAACACGCGTATTCAGCACTGAAGCGTGCATTCAAGGAACGCACGGTCGACAAGCGCTACCACGCGGTGGCCCAGGGCCACCCCGACCCGTCCAGCGGCACCATCGACGCCCCCATCGACCGGCACCCGCGCCACGACTACCGGTTCGCCGTCGTCGCCGGCGGCAAGCCGAGCGTCACCCACTACGACACGATCGAGGCGTACCGCGCGGCGTCGCTGCTGGACGTGCGGCTGGAGACCGGGCGAACCCACCAGATCCGCGTGCACCTCGCCGCGCTGCGCCACCCCTGCGTCGGCGACCTCACCTACGGCGCCGACCCGACGCTCGCGAAGCAGCTCGGGCTGCAGCGACAGTGGCTGCACGCGCGCTCGCTGGGCTTCGAGCACCCCGCCGACGGGCGCTGGGTGGAGTTCACCAGCCCCTACCCCGCCGACCTCGAGCACGCCCTGGACGCCCTGCGGGACTGACCCCGAACACCCGCTCCCGCGGCGGCGTGGACACTGGACGGTCGGACGGGACCGGAGAAGAAGGGGTGAGCGTGACCGGGCGGGCCAGGACGTACGTGCTGCTGGCATGTGCGGCCGTCGTGCTGCTCACGGCCTGGTACGCGGGCGCGAGCTTCCCGGCATCCGCCCCCGCCCCCGCCCCGGGATCCGTCCGGCTCGGCCCGGAGCCGGGGGAGGACGTGGCCGCCTACCTGCAGCGGCTCCCCGGCGAGCTGCCCGCACCCGGGGTGGAGGTGGTCGCGCTCGTCCAGTTCGCCACCGAGCTCCCCGCGGCGGCCGCGGCCACGGCGGTCGAGGGGGCGGTGCCGGTCAGCGCCGTGCTGCGGGTGCCGTGGCCCGCGTGCAGACGGCGCTGCGGTTCGAGCCACTCGACCGGGGCGTGCCTGCGCGCGCCGCGCTCGACGCGGCCCGGCAGCGGGCGCTGCAGGGTGCCGCCGCCGACGCCGGCAGCAGACCGGGCGGCCCGCGGACATCGCCTCCGCCGAGGAACGGGCGCTCGCCGACCCCGCAGCACCGTGCGTGCTCGCGGTCGTGGTGCGCGCGGACCGGGCGGGCCTGGACGCGGTGGCCGCCCGGCCGGGCGTGCGTGCGGTGCACGCCGCGCCCGCCGGCGTGACGGCGCGCGAACCGGCCATCGCCCCGCTGCTGCCCGGCCAGACCGAGCGTGCCGACCCCCTTCCGGACGACGGGGTGGTGCCGTCGTGAGGCACGCGCCCGGCGCCGGCCCGATCGGCGGAATGGGGGAATACCCCCGGACGGACTCGGTGGAGATCCTGATGTCCGTCTCAGTGCGGTGCTGGCACGGTATGCGCATGACGTCGACCGGGGGGAACGGGCGCGAGGCCGCGGGGGTGGCGTGGGCCGGCGAGTCGATCGTGACGGCATCCGTGATCGTCGCGCTCCTGCCACTCGGATTCCTGCACCTGAGCACGATCGGAACGCTCGATCCGCTCACCACCGTGATCAGCGACTACGTCTTCATCACGGGTGGCTACGCGCTGATCGGCGTGGCCGCCATCAGCGCCGCGGTGGGCTGCACCGCGCTCGCTGCCGGTCTGCGCCGCGCCGACCTCCCCGCCGCGAGCGCCCCGCGGCGCTGTTCGTCAGCGCCGCGGTAGGCCTCGTGCTCGTGGCGCTCTTCCCGACCCACACCCCCGGCACCACGCCCGGCCTGGTCTCCACCGTCCACCGGGCCGCGGGCGGCTGGGTGTTCGCCGTGCTACCGCTCGCCGCCTGGATGGTGGCCCGGCGCGCCCGCTCGGCACCGGCCTGGGCGCCTGCCGCAACCCCGCTGACCTGGGCCACCGGGATCGCGGGCGGCCTCAGCGCCTTCTTTCTGCTCAATCATGTTCCGATCGTTATCGCCGGTTCACCACTTTTCCCCTTCATCGGTGGGGTACAGCGTGTTCTCTATGTAGCGGTGATGGTGGTACTGGTGATGACGGCACGGGCGACCCGCCTCGCGGTCGACCGCGCCGACTGCCGTGTGCCGGTCGCCGTGTCCCCGACGTTGCGGGGTGCCGCATGACCGACGTGATCACCTATCAGGCCGGGCCGTGGATCGCGATCGTCCTCGCCCTGCTCGGCGCCGGGTGCTTCGCCGGTGCCGCGGTGCTGCAACACAGCGCCGTCAGCGCCGGGTCGAGCCGTGACGAGGACGACCGGCCCGGGAAGGTGCTGTCGCTGCGCGGCCTGCGCGACATCACCCGCCGCCCCGGCTGGCTCGCCGGGCTCGCACTCGCCGGTGGCGGCTCGGCGCTGCACGCCACCGCGCTCGTGCTCGCGCCGCTGTCGGTCGTGCAGCCGCTCGGCGTGCTCGCCGTCCCGATCGCGGTGCTGCTCACATCGGTGCGCACCGACAGCAGGCCCGCACCGGGCGTCGTCGTCGGGGTCCTGCTCAGCGTGGCGGGCGTCGCCGTGTTCGTCGGCGCCACCGCAGGCACCGCCGTGAGCTCACCCCCGCCCGACCAGGCCACCCTGATCGCGAGCCTCGTCGTCGCGGGCGTGGTGCTCGCACTCGCCGGGCTCGGACTCGCCCGCTCCGGCTGGATCCGCTGCGTCGCCTGCGCCACGGCGGGCGCCGCCGCGTTCGGCCTGGTGTCGGCGCTCGTGCGCGCGGTGTCGCAGTCCGTCGTCGCAGGCGACGTCGGGCTCGTCGAACTCCCGGTGCTCGCCGCCGTCGCCGGCATCGCCGCCGCGGTGCTCGTCGGCGGATGGCTCGTACAGCAGGCGTTCGCGTCCGGGCCACCCGAGGTCGTCATCGCCTGCCTCACCGTCGTCGACCCGATCGTCGCCGTGCTGCTCGGCGCGGTGCTGTTGGGCGAGGGCACGGCCACCCCGACCGACACCTGGTTCGTGCTGGCCGGTGCCGCGATCACCGCCACGGCGGGCGTGATCGCGCTCGCCAGGCACCACCCCGACGCCGCGGCCGCACGCGCCGCCCGTCTCGGCCCGGGGGCCGCGGCAGCGCCGCTGCCGGCCCCGCAGGCCCAGCCCTCCACGCCGGATGCGCAGCCGCGCCCGGCCGACCCCGTGCACCGCCGGTGATCCCCAGCACCCGGTGCCGACCCGAGAGGACACATTCCGTGAAGCCGCTTCGGATCATGATCGGCGCGGAGACCTACCCGCCCGACGTCAACGGCGCCGCCCGTTTCGTCGAGCGGCTCGCCACCGGGCTCGCCCACCGCGGCCACGAGATCCACGTCGTGGCCCCCTCGCCCGTCGGGCCGGCCACGCGCGAGGTCCGCGGCGGCGTCATCGTCCACGGTGTGCGCTCCCACCGGTACTACCTGCACGACGGCTTCCAGGTGTGCATGCCGTGGGACGCCGTCCCGGCCACGGCCGCGCTGATGGAGGAGATCGACCCCGACGTCGTGCACACCAACGCGCACATGGTCGTCGGCCGCGGGATCGTGCGGGCCGCCCACCGTTCCGGCCGCCCGCTCGTGGCCACCAACCACCTCATGCCGGAGAACCTCATCGGCTACAGCCCGATCCCGCAGCCGCTGCGGCGCGCGTTCAACTCGTGGGCGTGGCGCGACCTCGGCCGGGTCTTCGGCAAGGCGCAGGTCGTCACGGCGCCGACCCCGCGCGCGGTGGAGCTGCTCGTGCGCCACGCCGGCCTGGTCGACGCCTTCCCCGTCTCGTGCGGCATCGACGCCGACCGCTACCGGACCATCCCGCACAGCTCGGGCCCCGAACCCACCGTGCTGTTCGTCGGCCGTCTCGACCAGGAGAAGCGGGTCGACGAGCTGATCAGGCGTTCGCCGCCCTGCCCGACGGCATGCCCGGCCGGCTGGAGATCGTCGGGGACGGCGCGCGCCGCGAGGAGTGGAGCGCGCTCGCGGCAGACCTCGGCATCGGGGAGCGGGTGCGGTTCCGCGGCTTCATCTCCGAGGAGGAGCTGCTCGAGGCGTACGCGGGCGCCGACGTGTTCTGCATGCCCGGGATCGCGGAGCTGCAGAGCCTCGTCACGCTGGAGGCGATGGCCGCGGGCCTGCCCGTGGTCGCCGCCAACGCGATGGCCCTGCCCCACCTCGTGCGCCCCGGCCGCAACGGCTGGCTCTACACCCCCGGCGACGTCGACGAGCTCACCACGCGGCTCGCCGCGCTGCTGGGCGATGCCGCCACCCGGCGCCGGATGGGCTCGGCGAGCCGCGAGATCGTGGCCGCCCACGGATCCGAGGCCACCCTCGACCGGTTCGAGGGCATCTACGCGCGGGTCCTGGGCCGCGAGCCGGTCGGGATGGGGCGAGCCGCCTGAGCCCCCGCTGATCGTTCCGAGATGGGGGTGTGCGCCCTCGCGGGGGCGCTCAAGCCGATTTCGGAACGATCAACGCTTCATGATCGATCCGAGGTCAATGGGATCGCCCTGCCGAGGGTGCTGTAGCGGATCTCGCGACGATCATGTCCGGACGTCGGGCGGCACCCCGCGCTCCGACGTCAGGAGCGGGAGGACGCCACGCGCTCCAGGACGGCCAGTAGCACACGGGCAGAGGACCCCCAGCTGTAGCGGGCGGCCTGCGCCCGGGCTGCCGCCGAGCGCCGCTGCCAGACCTGCGGGTCGTCGAGCTCCTGCACCGCGCGCACGAAGCCGTGCACGTCGTCCGGGTCGACGTAGGCAGCGGCATCCCCGCCGACCTCGCGGAACACCGGGATGTCGCTGACCACCAGCGGCGTGCCCATGGCCATCGCCTCGACGAGCGGGATGCCGAAGCCCTCGTCGCGGGACGCAGAGACGAGCGCCGTGGCGCCACGGAGCGCGTCGCGGTAGGTCGCGTCGGTCGCGCCGTCGTGGAACACGACCTTGCCGCCGGGTGCGAGCGCGGTGAGCCGGGCGCGCTCGTCGGGGCCGATGCGGCTCATGAGGTGCAGCTCGTGGTCGGGGAGGGCCGGCATCGCACCCGCGAGCGTGCCGACGTTCTTGTAGGGCATGAACGAGCCCATGTAGACCAGCGCCCCGGTGCGTGGCAGGCGCGGGAGGTCCGGGGCCGGGTCGGGCGCGTTCTGCACGACCGTGACCGGCCGGCGGGTCAGCCGGTGCCGGGCCATGAGCGCCGCGGTCGTCTCCGAGACGGTGACGACGGCGTCCGCCCGGTTCAGCAGCACCCGCTGCGGCCACCACGCCAGGTGGTAGAGGCGCCACAGCAGCCGGATCGGCAGCGCGAACTCCGGCGGCGGGGTGCGGTTGCGGTAGTAGATGAGGTCGTGCAGCGTGAGGACGAGCGCGTAGTCGCGGCCCCAGCTGCCCATCGTCTGCATCGGGGAGAACACCACGTCGGCCCCGATCCGGCGCACCTGCCGGGCCACGAGCGGTTCCCGGATGCTCGTCGGCGCGCTCACTCGGTGCCACGGCAGGTCCGGCAGTGCGGCCAGCTGGCGTTCGTCGCTCACCAGCAGCTCGACGCCCGGGTGCAGCGTCGCGAGCTCGGCGGCCAGGCCGACCGTGTACCGGCTGATGCCGTCGTGGTGGCCGATCCGGACGTACCGGCAGTCGAGCAGGATCCTCACGGCGGCGATCCTCACGGCACCGATCTTCTCGGCAGTGTCGCGACGAAAGCTCGATGTCGCGGGCGACGGCGGCGGGCGCCTCGTAGTGGGCGAGGTGCCCGGTGGTCGGGACCACGGCGAGTCGGGCTTCGGCGAACCGCCCGGCCAGCGCGCGCTGGGCGGGGAGCGGGCCGATGTCGTCGTGCTCGGCGGCCACGAGCAGCGTCGGCGCCGCCACCGCGGCGGCGGACTCGCCGACGTCGTGGCGCACCGACGCGTGGAACGCCTCCAGGAGTGTGCGCCGGTCGGCGAACGTGGAGAAGTACCGGCCGTGCTCGGCGTGGATCCAGCGGCGCAGCCCGGCGTCCGGGGTGGTGGCCATGGCGATGCTCGCGATCCGGGTCATGAGCGGGTGGCGCAGCAGCCACGTGCCCGCGCTCTCCGGGAGCGCGCCTGCGAAGCGGTGGTAGAGCACGGTGAGCCCGGTCATGAACGGCGTGGCCCCGCCAGCGCCGACGCCGCGATGGGGTTGACGAGCACCAGCCCGCGCACGCTCGCGCCTCCCGCGACGGCGGCGGCCGTGACGATCGAGCCGAAGGAGTGGCCCGCGAGGACCGCGTCGCCGTCCGGTGCGACGGCGGCGAGCAGGTCGCGCGTCCACGCCGAGTACCCGGCGATGTCGTGCCGGTCGGACGGCAGCGGCGGCGACGCCCCGAACCCGGGCATGTCGGGCACGACGACCTGCACGCCCTCGAGGTGGGCGATGATCGGCTCCAGCCCGTGGTGATCACCGCGCAGTCCGTGGACGAACACGATCCGGTGAGGGGCGTGGTCGGGGCCGTACACCCACAGCCGCGTGCGCCCGCCCCGCAGCGCGAGCTCCTCGGAGCGCACGGGTACGCGCGCGACGAGGTCGGCGTAGGGCGAGTCGGACATCGCCACGAGTCTAGAGATCGGCGCTCTCACACTCGTGCCCGCTCACCCGTCCCCCGAGCTGCGACAGACCACGCCCCGAGACCGGACTTCGCACACCCAGGCCCGACTTCGCACACCGTCCGCCCTCTGCGAAGCCCATGCTGGATGTGCGAAGTGGACCATGCGGCGCCGACACGCCGGTCGGTGGGGTGAGCAGGGGGTTCTGCCGGGCCGGGACCGGGTTCTCGGAACTGTCGGGGGCCGGAGCTAATCTGAGCCGTCCCCAGCGCCTCGTCCCCGGCGGCTCCGAGGCGGGGGACGAGGTCAGGTTCTGCGTGTTCGCGCGCCGCCCCGGCGGCGCCAGGAGGGAGTTCCCCACCCCATGGCGGCCAGCAGCACCGACAGCTTCGTCCACCTGCACACCCACACCGAGTTCTCGATGCTCGACGGGGCGGCGCGGCTGGACGACCTGTTCAGAGAGGCCGCGCGGATGGAGATGCCGGCGCTGGCCATGACCGACCACGGCAACGTGTACGGGGCCTACGAGTTCTGGCGCAAGGCCAAGGCCCACGGCGTCAAGCCGATCATCGGGATGGAGGGTTACCTCTCGCCCGGTTCCCGCCACGAGCGCAAGCGCGCCACGCTGGGCGGCCAGCAGGTCAGCGACGACAACCCGGGTGAGATGTACACCCACATGACGTTGCTGGCCGAGAACACCGAGGGGATGCACAACCTCTTCCGGCTCTCGTCCCTGGCGTCGCTCGAGGGCTACTACTACAAGCCCCGCATGGACCGGGAGCTGCTGGAGACCTACGGCAAGGGGATCATCGCCACCACCGGGTGCCCGTCGGGTGAGGTGCAGCGGCTGCTGCAGCAGGACCGCTACGACGACGCCTGCCAGGCCGCGAGCGACTACCGCGACATCTTCGGCAAGGACAACTTCTTCTGCGAGCTGATGGACCACGGCATCGCGATCGAGAAGCAGGTGCAGGAGGACCTGTTCCGGCTGAAGAAGCAGCTCGACCTGCCGGGTCTGGCCACCAACGACCTGCACTACACCTACGCCGAGGACGCCAAGCCGCACGAGGTGCTGCTGTGCGTGCAGACCGGCAAGACCCTCGCCGACCCGAACCGGTTCAAGTTCGACGCGCAGGACTTCTACCTCAAGTCGGCGGCCGAGATGCGGGCCCAGTGGGACCCGCAGTTCCCGGAGGCCTGCGACAACACGCTGATGGTCGCCGAGCGGGTGGACGTCGGCTTCGTCGAGGGCCAGGACCTCATGCCGCGCGCGCCCGTCCCCGAGGGGGAGACGGAGGAGAGCTGGCTGGTCAAGGAGGTCGAGCGCGGCCTCCACATGCGGTTCCCGAACGGTGTCACCGACCGGTACCGCAAGCAGGCCGAGTACGAGGTCGGCGTCATCATCCAGATGGGGTTCCCCGGCTACTTCCTCGTCACGGCCGACCTCATCCAGCACGCCAAGTCGGTCGCATCCGGTGCGGCCCCGGCCGCGGCTCGGCGGCCGGCTCGCTCGTCGCGTACGTACTGGGGATCACCGACCTCGACCCGATCGAGCACAAGCTGATCTTCGAGCGGTTCCTCAACCCCGAGCGCATCTCGATGCCCGACATCGACATGGACTTCGACGAGCGCCGGCGCGGCGAGATGATCCGCTACACGACGGAGAAGTACGGCGAGGACCGGATCGCGCAGATCATCACCTACTCCACGATCAAGGCGAAGGCCGCGATCAAGGACTCCGCGCGGGTGCTCTACGGCCAGCCCGGCTACGCGGTGGCCGACCGCATCTCCAAGGCGATGCCGCCCGCGGTGATGGGCAAGGACATCCCGCTGTCGGGCGTGTTCGACCCGTCCCACAAGCGCTACTCCGAGGCCACCGAGGTCCGCGCGCTCTACGAGGCCGACCCGCAGGTCAAGGAGATCATCGACACCGCGCGTGGGCTCGAGGGCCTGAAGCGGCAGTGGGGTGTGCACGCCGCCGGTGTGATCATGTCGAGCAAGCCGCTGATCGACGTCATCCCGATCCAGCGCCGCGAGGCCGACGGCGCCATCATCACGCAGTTCGACATGGGCGCCTGCGAGACGCTCGGGCTGCTCAAGATGGACTTCCTCGGCCTGCGCAACCTCACGATCATCGACGACGCCCTGGACAACATCGAGCTCAACGGCAAGCCGAAGCTCGAGATCGAGAGCGTCGCGCTCGACGACCCCAAGACCTACGAGCTGCTCGGCCGCGGCGACACGCTCGGGGTGTTCCAGCTGGACGGCGGGCCGATGCGCGACCTGCTGCGGCGGATGGCGCCCACCGAGTTCGACGACATCTCCGCGGTCGGCGCGCTGTACCGGCCCGGCCCGATGGGCGCCAACGCCCACAACGACTACGCCGACCGCAAGAACGGGCGCCAAGAGGTCACTCCCATCCACCCGGAGCTGGCGGAGCCCCTCAAGGACGTCCTCGGCGAGACCTACGGCCTGATCGTGTACCAGGAACAGGTCATGGCCATCGCGCAGAAGCTCGCGGGCTACTCGCTCGGCAAGGCCGACCTGCTGCGCCGCGCGATGGGCAAGAAGAAGAAGGAGATCCTCGACAAGGAGTACGAGGGTTTCGCCCAGGGCATGAAGGACCACGGCTACTCGGCCGCCGCGGTCAAGACGCTGTGGGACATCCTGCTGCCGTTCTCCGACTACGCGTTCAACCGCGCCCACTCCGCGGCGTACGGCGTGGTCTCGTACTGGACGGCCTACCTCAAGGCCAACTACCCGGCCGAGTACATGGCCGCGGTGCTCACGTCGGTCCGCGACGACAAGGACAAGGCCGCGATCTACCTGGCCGAGTGCCGTCGCATGGGCATCACGGTGCTGCCGCCGGACGTCAACGACTCGGTGCGCAACTTCGCGCCGGTCGGCGACGACATCCGGTTCGGCCTGGGCGGCATCCGCAACGTCGGCGCCAACGTGGTCGACGCGATCGTGGCGGCCCGCAGGGAGAAGGGGGCGTTCACCGACTTCTCCGACTTCCTGCGCAAGGTCGATGCGGTCGTCTGCAACAAGAAGGTCATCGAATCCCTGATCAAGGCCGGGGCGTTCGACTCGCTCAGCCACCCGCGTAAGGGCCTGCTGCTGGTGCACGCCGACGCGATCGACGCGGTGATGAGCACCAAGAAGGCCGCCTCGATGGGCCAGTTCGACCTGTTCGGGTCGATGGACGGCTCGGCGCCGTCGGAGCTCGACGCGGTGTTCGACGTGAAGGTGCCCGACGACGAGTGGGACAAGAAGCACCGGCTGGCCGTCGAGCGGGAGATGCTGGGGCTGTACGTGTCCGGCCACCCGCTGCAGGGGCTGGAGCAGGTGCTGCTGTCGAAGTCCGACATGTCGATCTCGGCCATCCTGGAGGCGTCCTCGGACGGCCGCATCTCCGACGGCCACCAGCTCACCATCGGCGGCATCCTCACCGGCGTGAACCGGCGGGTGAACAAGAACGGTGAGCCGTGGGCGTCGGCGCAGCTGGAGGACCTCGCGGGCGGTATCGAGGTGCTGTTCTTCCCCCGCACGTACCAGGTGGTCGGCGTCGACGTGGCCGAGGACGCGATCGTGCTGGTCAAGGCGAGGGTCAACAAGCGTGACGACCGCGTGTCGCTGATCGTGGCCGACCTCGCGGTGCCCGACCTGTCGGCGGGTGCCGGGGGAGCGGGGGCCCCGGTGAAGGTGAGCATCCGCACCGAGCTCGTCACCCCGCAGCGGGTGTCGCAGCTCAAGGAGGTGCTCACCCACCACCCGGGCACGTCCGAGGTGCACCTGAACCTGCTCTACGGCAGCAAGACCACCACCTGGAAGCTCGACGACGGGCTGAAGGTCACCCACTCGTCGGCGCTGATGGGCGACCTGAAGGCGCTGCTGGGGCCGGGCTGCCTCGGATGACCGGCGCGCCACGGTAGGCGGCTCCGCGGGGCGCGGTTCCGGTGGCGGCACACCAACAGCGGCGCTCGCACATGAACAGCAGTCGGTGTGTGGGCGCCACGGTTGGTGTGTGGCGGCTGGGTCAGCGCCGCGTCGGCGTGAACTCGCCGAGCACGTTGGCGATCAGGTGCGTGGTGACCGCGCCCGAGCGGAACTCGGGCCGGCCGACGAGGAACCCGAGCACGTCGACGGTGGTATCGATGCCCTCCACTCGGAACCGCTGCAGCGCGCGGCGCATGCGCTGCACCGCCTCCTCCCGGGTGGAGCCGTAGACCACGAGCTTCGCCAGCAGCGAGTCGTAGTACATCGGCACGAGGTAGCCGGGGAAGCAGTGCGTGTCGACCCGCACGTTGGGGCCCGCGGGCGGTTCCCAGCGCGTGATCCGCCCCGCGTTCGGCCGGAACCCCTCGGCCGCGACCTCCGCGGTGACCCGGCACTCGACGGCGTGGCCGCGGAACACGACGTCGTCCTGGCCGAACCGCAGCGGTTCACCCGCCGCGATCCGGAACTGCTCCTGCACGAGGTCGATGCCGGTGATCAGCTCCGTGACCGGGTGCTCGACCTGGATGCGCGTGTTCATCTCGAGGAAGAAGAACTCGTGGGTGGCGGCGTCGTAGAGGAACTCGACGGTGCCCGCGTTCTCGTAGCCGATGCGGGTCGCGAGCCGCACGGCGGCGTCGCGGATCGCGGCGCGCACCGGCTCCGGGATCCCGGGCGCCGGGGCCTCCTCGACGACCTTCTGGTTGCGCCGCTGCAGCGAGCAATCCCGTTCCCCGAGGTGGACGACCCGGCCGTAGCGGTCGCCGAGCAGCTGGACCTCGACGTGGCGGCGTCCGCGACGAACCGCTCCACGTACAGGGTGGGGTCGCCGAACGCGGCCTTCGCCTCCGCCGCGGCCGCCGCGAGCACGTCCGGCAGGTCGGTCGCGTCGGTCACGATCTTCATGCCGCGCCCGCCGCCGCCCGCCGAGGCCTTGACGATCACCGGCAGCCCGATGCGGTGTGCCGCCGCGACGGCATCCTCCGGCGAGTCGATCCGGCCCGAGCCCGGCAGCGTCGGCACGCCGGCGGCCTCGGCCTGCGCGCGGGCCCGGATCTTGTCGCCCATGCCGCGCATGTGGTCGGCGGTAGGGCCCACGAACACGATCCCGGCGGCCGCGCAGCCTTCGGCGAGCGCGGGTGACTCCGCGAGGAACCCGTAGCCGGGATGCAGTGCGTCGCACCCGGTGGCGGTGGCCGCCGTCACGAGCGCGCCGACGTTCAGGTAGCTGTCGGCCGCCGGGGCGGGGCCGATGCAGACCGCCCGGTCGGCGAGCCGGGCGCCGAGCGAGTCGCGGTCGGCGTCGGATACGGCGAGCACGGTCTCCAGCCCGAGCTCGTGGCACGCGTGCAGCACCCGCACCGCGATCTCGCCGCGGTTCGCGACGAGCACCCGCGAGACGCTCATGCCCCGGGGTCCACCCGGAAGAGGACCTGCCCGAACTCGACGAACTGCGCGTCGGACACGCAGACCTCCACCACCGTGCCGCGCACGCCGGCCGCGACCGCGTGGAACGTCTTCATGACCTCCACCAGCGCCACCGTCGTCGACTCCTCGACCAGCGCCCCCTCCGTCACGAACGGGGGCTTCCCGGGCTCCGGCTGCGCGTAGAAGATCCCCATGGTCGGGGCCGTGATCTCGCGCAGGCCCGCGGCCGCCGGCGCCGGTGGATGTGCCTGTGTCACGGTGGGCGGGACGACGACGGGTGGGGCCGCGACCTGCGGTGCGGGCACCGGAGCCGGGACGGCGGCCGTCGCCGGTGCCGCCGCCGGTGGCTCGCCCTTGCCGATCGTCACCTTCAACTCGCCGACCTGCACCTCCAGGAAGTCGAAGCCGGACCGGTCCAGGCTCTCGACCAGCCGGACCACCTGCTCGACGTCGGCGTCGCTCAGCGCTCCGTGCACGGAACCGTTCGTCGTGCCGTTCGTGTCGGTCATGTCAGCTGCCCCCTGTGGTCGCCGCCTGTCGTCGCTGCCCGGTTGCTCACGAGCACCGAGTCGCTGCCGCGCTGCACGCGGACGTACCGGATCGCCGAGGTCTCCCGCAGTCGCTCCACGAGTGTCAGCAGCGGTAGCCCCGCTGAGCTGTAGCGCCGCGGCGGGCCGGCGGCGCGCATGGTGTCGATCTCGCCGGTGCCCTGCACGATCGCCCGCAGCAGCAGTTCGTCGTCGCTAATACCGGGGGCGCCGAAGACCTGCCGGGCCTCGGCGAGGGTCATGTCGTCGCTCGCGCGCCGGTCGAGCTCCTCGAACTCCCGGGCCCGCGGGAGGGACAGGAACCGGTCGCGGAGGTTCTCGTCCATCCACGTGTAGCCGGAGTCCTCGCCGTAGAAGCCGCGGGCGAGGCGGATGAGCTCGTCGATGACCACCCCGTACCGCTCCCCGGAGGCGACGTTGAGCGCGGCTTGCGTCGCCACGTACTGCGAGTACGGCGTGATCATGATCGGGTAGCCGAGGTCGGCCCGTACCTGGACGCACTCCTCGAGCACCTCGGCGAGGCGGTGGTCCATGCGGATCTCGGCGAGCTGGTGGCGCAGGTTCGAGATGACCCCGCCCGGGATCTGGTGGCGGTAGTGGTCGAGGTCGTGCGGAAGCGGAACGCCGGAAGGCAGGCCGTCGGCGGCCGCGAACCCGGCGAGGCGCCGCGACACCGACGCGAGCAGCTCCTCGTCGACCAGCGGGGTGAAGCCCATCAGCCGCGCGTTGCGCGCCACCTCGAGCACGGAGGGCTGCGCCGACCCGTTCGCCAGCGGCGGCACACCGCAGTGCACGGTGCGCACGCCCAGCTCCAGCGCCTCCAGGTAGACGAGCGGGGCGAGGCCGGTTGTGCAGTGGGAGTGCAGCTCCACCGGGATGTCGCCGGCCGCCTCCAGCATCGCCGGCAGCAGCGTGCGGAGCCGGTCGACGGTGAGCAGGCCGCCCTGGTCCTTGAGGTAGATGGCGTCGGGCCTGAACTGCGTGCACCGCCGGGTGGTCTCGGCGAAGTGCTCGTCGGTGTGGCGCGGGGAGATCGTGTAGGCCACGGCGATCGCGACCTTCAGACCCAGCTCACGGGCGAACGGGACGGCCGTCGGGAGCATCCGGGTGATCTGGTCGCCGGTGTTGGCCATGAGCTGGGCCCGGTTGAGCACCCCGATCTCGGCGAGGCGCCGCGAGTACAGCCGGTTGAGCACGGCGGGGGCGGGGTGCCGAACCCGTTGAGGCTGCCGCCCGCGCCGCCCATGCACGTCTTCGGGGTGCGGGTGATCGTGCGGGCGAGCATGCGCATGGTCTCCCACGGGTCCTCCTTGAGGTCCCGCACCATCTTCTTGAAGAAGATCGGGTTGGCCGGCACCTCGATCACGTCGAAGCCGGCCCGGTCGAGGTCGCCGCCGAGGGCCTCCATCATCCCGTGGCGGATGCCCATCGCCCACAGGCTCTGCGAGCCGTCGCGGAAGGTGGTGTCGAGGAACCGGACCTCGCCCCGTTCGGTCGTGCCGCTCACCAGGCCTCCTGCATCGTGCCGACGTGCTCGGCCACCTCCACCCGCATGTCGGTGAGCGCCAGCACCTCCTCCGCGGTGAAGCCGCGGGCGACCTCGTCGAGCCGGAAGCGGCCCTGCGGGGTGCGCCGCAGCAGGGCGAGGTCGGTGACGACGACGTCGACGCAGCCGGGGGCGGTGAGGGGGTAGCTGCAGGTCTCGACGAGCTTGGGGCGCCCCGCGCTGTCGAGGTGCTCGAGCATCGCGATCACCTGCTGCGCCCCGACCGCGAGGTCCATGGCGCCGCCGATGCCCCCGCCGGGGCGATCGGGCACGGACCAGTTCGCGAGGTCGCCGCTCCCGCTCACCTGGTAGGCGCCCAGCACCACGGCGTCGAGCAGCCCGGAGCGGGCGATCTCGAAGGAGGTGACGCTGTCGAAGAACGAGGCGCCCGGCTCGAGGGTGATGAAGTTGCCGCCCGCGTCGTGCAGGTCGGGGTCGCGCTCGCCGTCGGTGACGAACCCGCCGTAGCGCAGCACGCCGTTCTCGCCGTGCAGGACGACGCCGCGGCCGCCGAGGAAGTTGGCGGCGAGGTTGGGCAGGCCCGCGCCGAGGTTCACCATGCCGCCGGGTGGCAGCAGCATCGCGACCCGGTGCCCGATCTCCTGGCGGGTGAGGGCGGGCTTGCCCCCGTACTCCCGGCCGGTGCCGGCCGGGCGGGCGGCGCGGCGGGGGAGGGATGCGACGTCGATGTGCACGGTGGTCGGCGCGACCCGCGCGACGAACGCGGCCGGCAGGTCGACGTCCTGCGGTGCGATCTCCCCGACGTCCACGATCTCGTCCACCTCGACGATCGCCACCCGGGCCGCCTTCGCGAAGCTGTCGTTGAAGTTGCGGCTGGCCCCGCGGAACGACACGTTCCCGACCCGGTCGGCCCGGTGGGCCCGCAGCAGCGCGTAGTCGGTGCGGATGCCGTGCTCCAGGACGTGCTGCACGCCGTCGAACTCCCGCACCTCCTTGCCCTCGGCGACCGCTGTGCCGGCCCCCACCGGGGTGTAGAACGCCGCGATGCCGGCACCGCCCGCGCGCATCCGCTCGACGAGCGTGCTGCGGGACGATCTCGAACTCCAGGCGCCGGCGAGGATCTGGTCCTCGGACACGGTGGGCGGGCCCGGCCGCGACGAGAACGAGGCCACGAGCCGCGCGATCTGCCGGTTCTCGGCGAGCATCTGGGCGGTGGGGTGCCCGGGCTGCCCGAGCCCGTTGCAGTAGACCGTGAGCCCCTTGGCGCCCTGGTCGCGCAGTGCGGTGATGAGGCTCGACGGGAACCGGTGGGTGACGCCGAACCCGGCGATCGCGACGCTCGCGCCGTCCGGGATGTCGGCGACGGCGTCGGCGGGCGACGGGTAGACCTTGTCCGCGAGTGGGTCCACGTTTCTCCTCGAGGTGACCGGCGGGGACGGGGTGGTCAGCGGGCGATCCAGGTGTCTGCCCAGAACAGCTCGCTGGACAGGTACCGGGAGACGCCCTTGACGTGCGGCTGCGCGATGGCCGCCTTCGCCGCGCGGGCGAGCCAGACGACGGCGAGGTCCTGGTTGAGCACGACCTGGGCGCGCTGGTAGGCGGCGGTGCGCCGGGCCGGGTCGGTGGTGCTCGCGGCTTCGTCGAGGGCCGCGTCCACCTCGGGGTTCGAGTAGCCGCCGTAGTTGTTGATCCCGCCCGTGTGGAACTGGTTGTACATGAACGGGTAGGGGTTCTCGTACGGCCCGGTGATCCAGTGCAGCATCTGGAAGTCGCCGCCCTGCACGACCTGGATGATGACGGTCGCGATGTCGTCGAGCCGCAGCTGCACGTCCAGGCCGACCGCGGCCCACTGCGCCTGCAGGAACGTGGCGTACCGGACGTTGTTGGGGGAGTTGGCGTCCTGGAAGGTGAAGTTCGGGTCCCCGCCGGAGGCGCGGTACTCGGCGATCAGCTGCCTGGCCCGCTCCGGGTCGTAGGACGGGTAGGCCTGGGCCGCCTCGGCGCTGTAGTGGGGGTCGCCCTCGGCGAACGCCGTCCTCGCGCCGTCCATGGCGCCCCGGTACTGGGTGGCGGACAGCGCGGCCGGGTCGATCGCGCGGATCACGGCCTCGCGCATGCGCCGGTCGTCGAACGGCGGGCGGGTGACGTTGAAGTAGAGGAACTCGCCGTCGCCGCCGGGGCCGTAGTAGGTCTCGAGGCCGGGGTCCTGCGAGGAGCGGTGCACCTCGGTGTGGAACCCGGCGATGTCGAGGTCGACGTCGCCGTTCGCCACGGATGCGTAGCGGGTCTCGGTGTCGGGGAGCGGGCGGAACTCGATGCCGTCGAGGTGGGGCCTGCCGTGGCGCCAGTACCGGTCGAACCGCTCGACGACGATCTTGTTGTTCGGGATCCACTCGACGAACGCGAACGGGCCGGCGCCGACGGGGTGGCGCCCGTAGTCGGCACCCCGCTGTCGCACGGCGGCGGGCGAGGCGATCGTGCCCAGGTTGCCGGAGGAGAACGGGAGCGCGAAGGCCACCGGGAACGAGCCGGTGGGGCGCTTCAGCGTGAACTCGACGGTCAGCGGGTCGACCGCGCGCATCGCGGCGATCGGCTCGGTGTAGAGGTGGCCGAGCGCGGTGGGGTCGTCGCGTTGCCGGGCGACGTTGAACAGCACGGCCTCGGCGTCCAGCGGTGTGCCGTCGTGGAAGGTGACGCCGGGGCGCAGGCCCATGAGCCAGGTGGTGCCTGGTCGGGGGAGGTCATCGACGCCGCGAGGAACGGCTGTGGTTCGCCCGCGGAGTCCATCTTCAGCAGCGAGTCGTAGACCGCGGAGGCGATGAGGTTCGACCCGATCGTCGGGTCGAACGAGCGGGCCTCGGTGTACATGCCGACGCGCAGCGTGCCGCCGGCGACCGGGGTGCCCTCGGTCGCGGGGTCGCCGCCGAACGGCTGTGAGGCGTCCAGGGTGGTGGTGGCCTCGCCGCCGGCCGGGTCCGCCGTGCCGCAGGCCGAAGCGGCGAGCAGGCCTGCGAGGACGAGCGCCCACGGGGAACCGCGTCGTCGGGTGCCGGTCGGGGGAGTACTGCCGGAGGTGAACACGCGACCTCGCTGGATGTCCGGTACCGCGCTGTACGGGACGAGCCCGGCTGCCGGTGAACGGGTCGCGGGAGCAGCCTAACCGTCCACGAGATTGTTCCCCATCATGTTGGCAATGATCGGCCCACCAGGGCGATCAGGCTTCCGCCAGGCGGATCCATTCCTGCTGCGCGACGGGGCCCCACTGCTCGTGGAGGCGTTCGAAGAGGGTGGCGGCCCGCGCCCCCGCCCACCCGTCGGGGAGGAGTTCCCCCGGGAGCTTCGGGTCGAGGAACGGGAACCGCCGCCACGCGTGCACCAGGTGGATCTGGTGGGCGAGTACCTCGGCGGGCTGGTACGGGGTGGCGTCGGTGAACGTGTCGAGGAACTCCTCGTAGGCCGCCTCCACCTCCGCGAGGTCCCAGGCCTGCTCCACCACCTGCCGCGGCGTGCCGATCGCGCCGAAGGGGCCGACGAACGAGCTGGTGGCGGCGGTGAGCCCGAGGTCGGTGATCACCTCGGCCGCCTCGGCCTGCTTGCCCGGGTCCGGGGTGAGCCAGACGCCGGGTGCGGGGGAGCCCAGGCCCGCCCAGGCGAGCCGGGTGCGCAGCCGGTGCCGCAGCTGGCGCCGGGCCTCGGGCACGCTGACGAGCAGCACCAGCCAGCGCCCGTCCCACGCCGGCACGGCGTTGCCGAAGCCGTAGATCCGGGCGGCGCCGTCGGAGAGCAGCTCACGACCCTGCTCGGTGAGCGACCAGCGGACGCGGCGGCCCGCGCGGTCCGACACGAGCAGGCCCTCCGCGGCCGTGCGGGCCAGCGCCTGGCGGGCCGACTTGGGCTCGATGCCGAGCCGTCCCAGCACGTCGATGAGCGCCTGCGTCCAGACGGCGTTGTCGCGGGGCAGCACGAACTCGCCGAGCACGGTGAGCAGCAGCGAGCGGGCGCTGGTGGCGCCGAGCTCGCGGCGGCGGGAGAGCGCCGGATGGTCGGGGTCGGCGGCGGTGCTCATGGCGACCGAGGGTAATCGGGCCGATCTACCGCGGTGCAGCCAGCGCAGCACGGTGGGAGATCAGCGGATCGGGTGAACCGCGAATACGCCCGAAAGGGGCAAAACGGGCGGCGAGTGGTCCACAAGGGCGAGCCTCTGGCCAGTATGGATCAGACGCGTGCAGATGAACATGAATACCGGGTTACGTCGGGTCCTGGGCTCGCCGATGGGACGAAACCGACGGAACGGACAGCGGAGGGGGGTCGTTTCCCGATCACCGTGCACTGCCGCCGGCCGTCCCGACGTCGACTGCTCGGAGTCCGTAGATGACCACCTCAGTGTCCCGCCCCGACCAGCACGCCCCGCCCCGCCGCCGCGACACGGTGCGGGCCGACCTGCTCGCCTCGCTCGTCGTCTTCCTCGTCGCCGTTCCCCTGTCACTCGGCATCGCGCTCGCCTCGGGTGCGCCGCTCATGGCCGGCCTGATCGCCGCGGTCGTCGGTGGCGTGGTCGCGGGGCTGTTCGGAGGGTCTCCGCTACAGGTCAGCGGGCCTGCCGCCGGGCTCACGGTCGTGGTGGCGGAGCTGGTGGCCCGGTTCGGCTGGCAGGCCACCTGCCTGATCACGGCGGGCGCGGGCCTGCTCCAGATCGTGTTCGGCTGCATCCGCGTGGCGCGCTACAGCCAGGCCATCCCGCCGGCCGTCGTGCACGGCATGCTCGCCGGGATCGGCGTCTCGATCGCGCTCGCGCAGCTGCACGTCGTGCTCGGCGGGAGCCCACCTGCCGGGGCGGTGAATTCACTCGTCGAGCTCCCGGCCCAGGTGGCGCAGGCCCGCCCGGACGCGGTGCTGATCGGCGTCGCCACGCTCGGGATGCTGCTGCTCTGGCCGCGGCTGCCCCGGCGGGTGCGCGTGCTGCCGGGCGCGCTCGTCGCCGTGGTCGCCGCCACCGCCCTCGCCTCGATGACGCCCGCAGTCCCGCGCGTCGAGCTACCGGGCGACCTGCTCGAGGCGATCACGCTGCCGACGCTGCTGCCGGACCTGCCGTGGCTGGGGATCGTGGGCGGGATGCTCACGATCGCGCTGATCGCGAGCCTCGAGAGCCTGCTCTCGGCCGTGGCGGTGGACCGGCTCCTGCGCGAGGCCGACGCGCGGCGGGCGCCGCCACGGGTCCCGCGCTCGAACCCCGACCGCGAGCTGATCGGGCAGGGCGCCGCGAACACGATCTCCGGTCTGCTGGGCGGGCTGCCCGTCACCGGCGTCATCGTGCGCAGCGCCACCAACGTCGAGGCCGGGGCGCGCACCAGGGCGTCCGCCGTGCTGCACGGCCTCTGGGTCGCGGTGTTCGGGATCGCGCTGGTCGGCGTGGTCGAGCTGATCCCGCTCGCGGCGCTCGCCGGGCTGCTCGTGGTGGTGGGGGCGCAGCTCGTGCGGATCGTCGACGTCCGAGCGGCCCGCTCGCACGGCGAGCTCGTCGTCTACCTGGGCACGGTCGCGGGGGTGCTCCTGCTGAACCTGCTGGAAGGGGTGGTGATCGGCCTCGTGCTCTCGGGGCTCGTGATGCTGCGACGGGCGGTGCGCGCCCGGGTCCGGGTCGTCGAACCGAGGAGCACGGGTGCACCCTGGCGGGTCATCGTCGAAGGCTCGCTGAGCTTCCTGTCGGTGCCGGCGCTGTCGCGCACCCTCGCCACCGTGCCGGCCGGGGTGCCGGTGCAGGTCGAGCTGGTCGTCGACTACCTCGACCACACCGCGTTCGACCACCTGGACGCGTGGACCGCGACGCTGCGAGCCGGTGGAGCCGAGGTCGTCGTGACCGAGCCGGGCGCCCGCGAACAGGACGACCCGCCCCGGCACGGGTATGCGACCTGGTCGCAGTGGCAGGAGGTCGACCACGCGCCGCACGCGCCGCTGCTGGCCGGGGTCGCGGCCTACCACGCGCAGGCCGCCGAGCTGATCCGGCCGACCCTCGAGCTCCTCGCGGACGGGCAGGCCCCCAAGGGGCTGTTGCTGTGCTGCGCCGACTCGCGCGTCCAACCCAACCTGATCACCCGCAGCGGGCCCGGTGACCTGTTCACCGTGCAGAACGTGGGCAACCTGGTGGCGGGGACGTCGATGCGCGCCGCGCTGCACTACGCCACGGAGGTGCTGCGCGTCCCGCTCATCGCGGTGTGCGGCCACTCGGGCTGCGGCGCGATGCGCGGCCTGCTCGAGGGCGGGCAGCGGCCCGGCGACCCGCTCGGCGACTGGCTCGCGTCGGGCGCACCCAGCCTGGACGCGCTGCGGACCGGGCACCCCGTCGGGCGGGCGGCGTTCGCCGCCGGCTACGGCGAGGCCGAGGCGCTGGCCATGGTGAACGTGGCGGCGCAGCTGGCGGCGCTGCGCGCGAGCGGGGTCGACGCGGCGCTCCTCGGCCTGTTCTTCGACATCCCGACGGCGCGGGTCCTCGTCCTCGACGAGGAGGCGCAGGAGTTCCGCCCGCCCGACGATCAGTCCTCGTCGTCGGGCGGGGCGAAGCCGGCGAGCGCGTCCACCGACGGCACCGTGTAGTAGGCGCCCGTCACCGGCTGGGTGTAGCGGGTCAGCGCGTCGCGCACGCCGTCGCCGACGCCCGCCATCCGGCGCAGCATCTCCTCCAGCCGCCACTGGTCGCGGCTGAAGCCGACGAACGCGGTGCCGTGGTGGGCCACCCCGCCGAACGCCACGTTGCGCCGGAAGATCGGCAGCTCCACCCCGTCGACCTCGAGGACGGTGCGGGCCACGTGGCTGTCGGCGGGCTTCGTGTCGTCGTCCAGCTCGATGCTGTCGGGTTTGGTCCGGCCCATGACCTTCTCCTGCGCCTGCGTGGTGAGGCCCTCCCAACCGTCGCCGTCGTGATCCCACATCTGCACCAGGACGACGCTGCTGCCCGCGCCCGGCTCGCCCGCGGGCACCAGCGCCGCCGAGGGCGCCTCCAGCAGCGACGGGTTCTCGGTGCCGTCGATGAACCCGGTGAGGTCGCGGTCATGGCGGTACAGCCACCCCGTCGTCTCCCGGCGCAGCCGGGCCACCGGTGCGAGGCCCGCGACGACGGCCCGCCCGTTGTCGAACACGGCCGTGCGGTCGCCACCCGCCACCCACATCCACGCGTCGTGCTGCGTGGCCGGCATCGTCCAGCCGCCCGCACCGACGAGCGAGCGGTCGAAGCCGCGGGCCGACGCGGGCACGTCGGAGGGGTCGGCGACCTCCGCCCACAGCTCGGGCCGGAACCCGACCACGAGGTTCACCCCACCCGTGGTCGACAGCGGGTCGACCAGCCCCGCCGCCGCGGTGACGAGGTTGACCGGCTCGGCGTCGGGAGCGAGGTCGAACTCCAGGTAACCGTGCTCCGGCGTGCCCAGCGCGAAGATCCCCGGCTGCGCGTTCACGCCCGTCTGCCCTTGTTCGTACCAGTCATCGTGGTCTCCCTCCGCCCCGATCATCTTGGTACGGAGTTAACGTCAGCGCTCGTGACGTCCCCCGATCCCGCGCACCCGCTCGCCTGGCTCGAAGAACACGCCGCCCGCAGGCGCGCGCAGGGGCTGCGCCGCGAGCTGCGGCCGCGCCCGGCCACCGAGCCCCTGCTCGACCTCGCGGGCAACGACTACCTCGGACTCGCCACCGACCCCCGGGTCGTCGAGGGCGCGGTGGTGGCGTTGCGGACCTGGGGGGCGGGCGCACCGGGTCCCGCCTGGTGACCGGCACCACCACGCTGCACGCGGAGCTGGAGGCGGAGTCGCGCAGTTCTGCGGCGCCGAGTCGGCGCTCGTGTTCTCCTCCGGGTACGCCGCCAACCTGGGCGTGGTCACGGCGCTGTCGGGCCCGGACACGCTGGTCGTGTCCGACGCGGCCAACCACGCCTCGCTCGTGGACGCCTGCCGCCTCTCCAGGGCGCACGTCACGGTCGTGCCGCACGACGACCCCGATGCCGTCGACGCGGTGCTCGCCACCCGCACCCAGCAGCGGGCGATCGTCGTCACCGAGAGCGTCAACAGCGTGGACGGCGGCCTCGCGCCGCTCGCGGCGCTGCACGCGGTCTGCCGCAGCCGGGGCGCGCTGCTCGTCGTGGACGAGGCGCACGGGCTCGGCGTGGCGGGGCCGGGCGGGAGCGGGCTGCTCGCCGCCACCGGGCTGGCGGGCGCCGACGACGTGGTGGCCACGGTCACCCTGTCGAAGTCGCTCGGGGCGCAGGGCGGCGCGGTTCTCGGGCCGGCGGCGGTCACCGCGCACCTCGTGGACACCGCGCGCTCGTTCATCTTCGACACCGGGCTCGCACCCGCGTCGGTGGGTGCGGCGCTCGCCGCGCTGCGTGTGCTGCGGGCCGAGCCGCACCGGCCGGGTGCGGTGCTGCGGGTGGCCGCGGCGCTGGCCGATGCCGCCGGGGTACCCGCGCCGCCGTCGGCAGTCGTCGCCGTCGTGCTCGGCGAGCCCGACGTCGCCGTCGCCGCGGCCCGCCGGTGCGCCGAGCGGGGGCTGCGCGTCGGCTGCTTCCGGCCGCCGTCGGTGCCCGAGGGGAGCAGCAGGCTGCGGCTCACCGCCCGGGCCACCGTCACCGACGCCGAGCTCGCCCGCGTCCGCACGGTGCTGGCGGACGTGCTCGCCATGGCCCACGCGTGATCGGCCCACGCACGATCGTCGTCACCGGGACCGGAACCGGCGTCGGGAAGACCGTCGCAACCGCGCCGAGCTCGCCCGCGTCCGCACGGTGCTGGCGGACGTGCTCGCCATGGCCCACGCGTGATCGGCCCACGCACGATCGTCGTCACCGGGACCGGAACC
>MKJV01000123.1 GCA_001942185.1 Pseudonocardia sp. CNS-004 | reverse complement strand
CCCGGCGCAGCTCCATCAGGCCGGGCATCTCGTGCTCCGCGAGCCGGATCTCCTTGCGGCCGAACTCCGCCAGGCCCAGGTCGGCCACGGCGAAGTCGAGCCCTCCTCGGGTCTGGTGGTAGGCGGGCACGGGGCTGTTCACGAGGGTCATGTCGGTGTCCTCTCAGGCGATGCCGGCGGCGTCGCGCAGCGCCGCGGCCCGGTCGGTGCGTTCCCAGGGCAGGTCGACGTCGGTACGGCCGAAGTGGCCGTACGCCGAGGTCGGTGAGTAGATCGGGCGGTGCAGGTCCAGGTAGCCGCGGAACGCGGCCGGCCGCAGGTCGAAGTGCTCTGCCACCAGCTTCTCGATCAGCCGCCGGTCCACCTGCTCGGTGCCGAACGTCTCCACCAGCACCGACACCGGCCGCGCGACCCCGATCGCGTACGCGACCTGCACCTCCGCCCGGCGGGCCAGCCCGGCCGCGACGACGTTCTTCGCGACGTGCCGCGCCGCGTACGCGGCCGAGCGGTCCACCTTGGAGGGGTCCTTGCCGGAGAACGCTCCCCCGCCGTGGCGTGCGAACCCGCCGTAGGTGTCCACGATGATCTTCCGGCCGGTCAGGCCCGCGTCGCCGACCGGGCCGCCGATGACGAACCGGCCGGTCGGGTTGACCAGCAGGTCGGCGCGCAGCGCGTCGGCGTCGTAGAGCTGGGCCGGGAGCTCGGTGGTGACGACGTGGCGCCACAGGTCCTCGCGGATCTGCTCGGTCGTGACCTCCGCGGCGTGCTGGGTGGAGATCAGGACCCGCTCGACGCCGACCGGCACGCCGTCGACGTAGCGGACCGACACCTGCGTCTTCCCGTCCGGACGCAGGTAGGGAAGCGTGCCGTCCTTGCGCACCGCCGCGAGCCGCCGCGAGAGCCGGTGCGCCAGGGCGATCGGCATCGGCATGAGCTCGGGGGTCTCGTCGGTGGCGTAGCCGAACATCATCCCCTGGTCACCGGCGCCGCCCGGTCCAGCTCGTCCTCGGAGAGCCTGCCCCGGTGCTCGTGGGCCTGATCCACGCCCTGGGCGATGTCCGGGGACTGCTTGTCCAGCGCCACGAGCACCGCGCAGCTGTGGCCGTCGAAGCCGTAGCGGCCGTCGTCGTAACCGATGCGGTTGACGGTGTCGCGGACGATCTGCGTGTAGTCCAGGTGCTGCGGGGTGGTGATCTCCCCCGCGAGCACCACCATCCCCGTCGTGATCAGGGTTTCGCACGCCACCCGCGAGTGCGGGTCGTTCGTCAGCGCGGCGTCGAGGACCGCGTCCGAGATCGCGTCGGCGATCTTGTCCGGGTGGCCCTCGGTCACCGACTCGGAGGTGAACAGGTACTCGTACGGCTCGGACTGGGTCATGGAGTTGCTCCTTCTTCGCGAGCGTTGTCTTCGAGAGCGGTACCGACGAGCGAGCGCCGCACCTCCGCCGTACCGGCGACCATCGCGGCGAGCTTCGCCCGGGCGACGGCGCCGGTGAGGTTGCGCAGCCCGCAGTCCGGGTTGATCACCAGGCGGTCGGCGGGCACGAGTTCGAGCGCCCCGCGGATGCGGGAGGCGATCACGTCGGCGCTCTCGACCTGGTTGGTCTTGACGTCGACGACGCCCACCCCGACCTCGCGGTCCCACCCGTGCTTGGCGACGACGGTCAGGTCGTCGTAGCCCTTGCGGGCGAACTCCAGGACGAGCTGGTCCACGCGGGCGTCGAGGACAGCGGGGAACAGGAAGTCGTAGTGCCCCTCCCAGGTGGGGCGCGCGTAGCGGTTGCCGTAGCAGACGTGCAGCCCCCACGTGACGTCGACGCCGTCGGTGACGATGTTGACCGCCTCGATCGCCGTGGCGACCTCGTGCGGGTAGCCGGCGAGGAACGGCTCGTCGATCTGCAACAGCCGCGCGCCGTGCTCGGCCAGCGCGCGCGCCTCGGCGTTGAGGTGCCGGGCGATCGCGAGCACCAGCTCGCGGCGGTCGCCGTAGGCCTCGTTGTGCACGCGGCGCGCCAGCGAGAACGGCCCGGTGAACGAGAACTTGATCGGCCGGGCGGTCTGCGAGGCCGTGAACGCGAAGTCTCCGGTGAGTCCGAGCGGCGCCGCGTCGCCCGGCGCCGGCAGCGGGGCGCGCACCCGGGTCTCGTAGTAGTCGAAGTAGAAGTCCTTGGCGGTGTGCGGGATCTCGATGCCCGGCAGGCGTGCGAGGAAGTAGTCGAGGTCGTTGTCGCGGCGCAGCTCGCCGTCGGACACGATGTCGATCCCCGCCAGCTCCTGGTCGCGCAGCGCGGCCTTGACGGCCATCTCGTGCACGTCCTGGAGCTGGGCGTGCTCATCCGTCCGCGGAAGTACTCGGTCTTCAGCCGCTCCATCCACTCCGGCACCGGGTAGGAGCCGACCACCGTGGTCGGCAGCAGGGGCAGGCCGTCCATCAGTCCCGCACCTGCGCGGTCATCGTCACGATGTTGCCGCCGCTGCGGTGGCGGAAGCGCTCGTAGTGCACGTCGAAGCCCCGCCTGCGGCCCACGTGCGCCAGCAGCGGCCCGTTCACCCAGTTGACCACCGAGCCGTCGTACTTGCCGGGACCGCGGAAGTGGGTCCGGTACGCCTCGACGTCGGTGACGAACAGGTCGTGGCACACCAGCGTGCCGAACGGGTGCAGCAGCGTCAGGCTGTCGACGAAGCTGGCCAGCGCACCGCCCGAGACGTGCATCCGCAGGTCCGCGCCGGACTCCAGCAGGGGACGCAGCAGCTCCCCGGTCAACGGCATCTGCCCGGCCAGGTCGTCGGCCGGTACGAGCAGGTAGGTGTCCAGCCCGAGCAGGGGGACGTAGCGCTCCTCCAGGCGCAGCGCCGACCACGCCCGCCGCCAGAAGTCCACGGCCGACCCGACGTCCGCGAAGTGCGCCGGCGCGGCGTCGGGGAGCAACGCGGGGCCCAGCCGCAGGAGCTTGTGCACCAGCGCGGGCAGGTCCTCGGTGCTCGCCCCGACCGACCCGGCCAGCTCGGCGGCCTGCTCGGCCGGGAGGTAGGCCCGGGTCTGCACGCAGTACGTGCGGCCCCCGAGCTGGGCGACCTCGTCGGTCGGCAGGTTGTCGTAGACGTTCGAGACGTAGACCAGGAAGGCCTTGTACTGCAGGAAGCCCAGCGACGTACGGGGGCGGGTGGCGTCCAGCGCGAACGAGCTGACGTGCGCGATGTGCTCGGCCACGGTCTGCCTGGCCAGGCCGAGGACGTGCGGGGAGTAGTCGCACATCAGGTAGTGCAGGCGCCGGTAGTAGCCGCGCCCGTGGGCGCGGTCGCGCTCGACGAACTCGTCGAGGAACACCTTCGCCTGGCCGCCGTTGCCCACCCCGAGCTCCACGACGTAGAGCTCCTCGGGCAGCGCTCCGGACGCCGACAGGCGGTCCCACACCGCGAACAGCCCGTCGATGAGCTCGCGCGCCGCGACCCGGTTGCGGGCGTCGCTCTCCCCGCCGGGCAGCGCCTGCTCGTACCCGCGTCCGGTCGCCTTCTCCCACAGCTCGAGCGCCGACCAGTAGAGCGCGTTGAAGTCCCACACGATCGACTCGCTCCCGCGGCCCCAGCCCTCCAGCACCACCCGGTCCGGGGCACCGCGCAACCGCGCGGCGGTCAGCTCCTTGAGCGCGACGCCGTCGCTGCGCCGCACGTCGACGGCGACCTCGAGGTCGTCCTCGCGCACCCCCATCGGGACCGGGACGCCCGGGCCGGCACCCGTCGCGCCGAGTGCAGGATCGGCCGCACGTCCACCACGTCGCGGAAGTTCTCGCGGTACTGCACCCAGTCCGACACCACCCGCACCTTCGCCAGGTCCACCGCGCCCTCCCCCAATGCCTCCACGACGGGGACGAGGGAGGTCGTCAGGTCCACCGGAGCCGTGCCGCGAAGCCGGGTGTGCGGTCGGAAGTCCACGAGCATCTGCGATCGCCCTTCACATTCCTCGGGAAGCAGCGGGAACGACCGACAATTTCGTCGCCGCGATTCCCGCGCCGGATCCGGGTCAACGTCTGATCCCGATCGCCGCTGAATTCGGCAATGTTCCGGCTTCGGTTCCCATTCAGACTGGCACGCCGACGGTGCCCGGTCTTCGGGCTGCTCCTCAAAACTGACGGGCGATCGACTGTCGTCCACCACAACGGCGCCCTCGCGGGCCCGCGCGCGCGAGGACGCCGCTGTGCAGCGCAGCCTCGTCGGTGCAGCGGGGGTTGTGTCCTGCTGTCAACGGGACGTGGGTTCTCATTGTGGCATCGCACAAGACCTGCTGGAACATCTCGGCGCACGTTGCCTCCCGCCGGGAACCGGCCGTAGGGTCCGCACATGTCGGCCGCCGACGCGCCCACCGGCGGGCTCTCCGCCGCCCGATCCGCCGCAGGCGGAATGCGGAACACGGACGGCGCCGACGAGCTGGTCCGCCTGCGCAAGCTCGTGGCGATGTGCAGCCACCTCTCCGCGGCCGCCGCTCAGCAGACCGAGCTCGAACCGGTTCTCCGCTTCCTCGCGGCGAACACGATCTCGTCGGTCGCCGTGCTCGACCGCGGGCTGGAGACCATCGCGGCGACGAGCGCGGCGGACGCCGACGGCATCGTCGCCCGCACCCGCAGCCACGCCGGCACGGCGGGGCTCAAGGGTGTCCTCGCGGCCGCGGCGCGCAACCGGCGGGCGCTGCGCGTACCCGGGCGCGAGCAGAACGGTTCCATCGTCGTCGCCCCGGTGTCGGTCGGTGACGAGGTCGCCGGGTACCTCGTCGCCGTCAGCGATGCCGTGGGTGACGGCGGCGCGGGTCGGGGCATCGGCGGCATGGGCGAGGACCTGATGCTGCTCGCCTGCGAGCACGCCGCCATGGTCTGCGGCGTCCTGCTCGGCCGGGAGGTCGTCGTCACCGCCGCGGCCGGGCGGGCCAGGCGGGAGCTCGTCGAGGGTCTCCTGCTCCACCGCGGGCAGGACGACGGCGAGGCGTCCCGGTGGGCGAGGCACCTCGGCTACGACGAGACCCGGCACCACGCGGTCGTGTCCGTTGCGCTCGCCAGGGGGCACCGCGCGGCCGAGCAGCCGGCGGTGGAGGGCGTGCTCGCCCGCCTCGCAGGCGACGCGATCCTGGTCAGCCGCACCGACGAGGTGGTGGCCGTCGTGGCGGAGCCGGCCGGCGGCGGGACCGCGGTCGAGCACGCCCGGCGGGTCGCGACGGACTGCCTCACCGAGCTGGACAGGCGGGGGCTGTCCGTCGCCGCCGTCGGGATCGGCAACCAGTACCGCTCGGCGGCCGAGATCGCGAGCTCGTACTCGGAGGCGCGGCGCGCGGTCGCCTCCGGGGAACGGATGGGGCCGGGTCGCGTCATCCTCTTCGCGGAGCTCGGGATCCACCGCCTCCTCCTGCGCTTCCCCGACGTCACGGAGCTGCGGGCGTTCGCCGACGACGTGATCGGCCGGCTCGTCCGGGAGGACGCGACGGCGGGCACCGACTACGTGGCGACGCTGTCGGTGTACTTCAAGGAGCTGGGCAGCCCGAGCCGCGCCGCCAAGCGGCTGCACGTCCACCCGAACACCGTGGCCTACCGCCTGCGGCGGGTGGAGGAGATCACCGGGCTCCGGCTCGACCTCCAGCGGGACCGGCTGATGGTCGAGATGGCAGTGGAGATCCTGGAAGGGTTGGGCAGCTGATGACCACGATGGGCGCGGCCGAGTTCCGGGACCGCCTCGCCGAGCGCACCCTGGTCTTCGACGGCGCGATGGGGACGATGCTGCACGCCGCGGGCAACTCGCTCGACCAGTCCCTGCCGGCGATCTCACTGTCCGATCCCACCCTCGTGCGCGCCGTGCACGACAGCTACGTCGACGCCGGGGCGGACGTCATCCAGACCAACACCTTCGGTGCCTCCCGCCTGCGGCTCGGGGAGTACGGCCTCGCCGAGCGGATCGAGGAGATCAACCGAAGCGCGGTGCGCATCGCCCGGGACGCCGCGACGAGCGGCGGTCGCCTCATCCTCGTCGCCGGCTCGGTCGCCCCCGCGGTGAGCGTGCAGCAGCGGAGGCGGATCGACCGCCCCGCCCGCATCGACGCGTTGACGGAACAGATCACCGTCCTGGCCGACGCCGGTGTCGACCTCATCCAGCTCGAGACGTTCGGCTACCTCGACGAGCTCCTCGAAGCCGTCGAGATCGCCATCGGCGAGGCGTCCCTCCCCGTCATCGCCCAGGCCACCTTCGGCCCCGACGCACGCACACTCAGCGGGCACACCCCACGAGAGGTCGTGGAAGCCCTCGCCGGCACCCCCGTCGTGGCGCTGGGCACGAACTGCACGATCGGGCCCAGCGGATGCTGGCGGTCGTCCGCGAGCTCCGCGCGCACACCGATCTCCCGCTCACCGCCCAGCCGAACGCCGGGCTCCCCCGGCGCACCGGTCCGGCCCGCTTCGAGTACGACATCGACTCCGAGTACCTCGTGCGGTACGTCCGCCAGCTGCTCGATGCCGGCGCAGGCGTCGTCGGCGGGTGCTGCGGCACGACCCCCACCCAGCTCGCGGCCGTCGTCGAGATGGTCACCGAGCACCGGACGCGCGCCACGTCGAGGCTCGCGGCGCCGCCGGTCCGAGAGCCCGCGACCCCACCCGCGACGGTGACCCCGGCCCCGTCGTTCGCCGGCGGCGCGCTGGTCGTCGTCGAGCTCACCCCGGAGATCAGCAGCGACGTCGACGACTCCGCGGAGCTCGCCGCACAGCTGGCCACCACCGGGGTGGACCTGGTCTGCGTCGGGGCCAGCAGCGGCGTGCGCGCTCGCATCAGCCTTCCGACTCGCCCTGGCACCTGCACCAGCGGCTCGGGCTCGAGGTCATGGCGACCGTCACCACCTGGGACCGGACCATCATGGCGCTGCAGGCCGACCTGCTCGGAGCGCACGCGCTCGGGCTGCACCGCATCGTGTGCGAGACCGGCAGCCCACCCCTGCTCGGTGACTACCCGCACGTCGACGGCGTGTGGGACGTCGACGCGATCGGGCTGATCGAGCTGCTCGCGGGCCTCAACGAAGGCACCGACTTCTACGGCCTCCAGCTGCCCGCCAAGACCGCGTTCGAGATCGGCACCCGCATCAACCCCGGCAGCCGCGACCTGGCCCACGCCGCTGCCCGCGCCCGCGACAAGATCGCCGCCGGTGCTCAGTTCCTCATCACCCGGCCGCTGTACGACGTCACCGATCTCGAACGGCTGCTCGACGCGATCGGCGACGACAGGCCCCCGGTGCTCGCCGCCGTGCGCCCGTTGACCGGGTTCGAGGAAGCCGAGTACCTGGCCCACGAGGTACCCGACGTCCACATCCCGGACCACGTGCTGAACGCACTCGAACGCGCGGGAACCACCGGGCCCGAAGCCGGACTGGAGCTGGCGGCCGGACTCGCCGCGGCGGTCGGCCCCCTCGTCAACGGGCTGGTGATCATGCCGACCAGCGATCCCGTGCCCACCGTCCAGCGGTTGCTGGGAACCTGACCTGGCACCGGACCAGCAGACCCGTCCCGGTCACTTGATCGCGATGGCGTTGGGAGGGGACCCGACGCCACCGACGAGGTTCAGGGGCTTCACGGTGAGGAAGAACTCGTACACGCCGTCGCCGGCGCAGTCCGCGGCGAGCTCGTCGAGCTTCCACAGCTCACCGATGATCATGCCGAGCAGCCCGATCAGCGGGCGGTGCAGCATGCCGTTGTGCGACGGGCCCCGCGGGGGCGGCGGCTCGTCCGGGTCGACCCAGCCGGAGTCCGGGTTCACCGGGAACGACTCCAGGCCACCGTTGTCGGACGCCATCAGCGCGATCTGGTGGTCCCACAGCCACGCGAGCATCCCCTCGGACTGGTCCAGGCCGGTCCCACCGCTGCGCGCGGCGCGCTGCTCGGGCGTGCTCGCGATCCAGCTCTCGGCGAACCCGGTGTTCAGGAGCACGATGTCGCCGGACTGCAGGGTCACGCCGCAGAGCTCGGCCATGCCGTCCAGGTCGGCCGGCGTGATCCGGGTGAGCGTCCCGAAGTCCAGCGGGCGGCCGTCGGACTCGTAGTAGCGGACGGCGTCGAGCAGGACACCGCGCCCGGCGATGCTCTTCTCCGCGAGCAGCTGGATGCCCAGGTCCGCGGTGCCGACGTCGACCGCGTCGTCCGGCACCCCGCCGTAGAAGCCGTGGCGCGGGTGGCGGATGTGGCGCAGGCCGTCCACCTGCGAGGTCGACTGCAGGTAGAACGAGTCCAGCCAGTCGTCGCGGTGGTGGGGATTGTTGGAGAAGATGTGGTGCTCGGTGGGCGGCCGCGTGCCGGCCAAGCTGGGCACGAACGTGTTGAGCGGGTGGTCGAGGTTGAACGTCGCTCCCCTGCGCACCAGCCGGCGGCGGCCGCGGTCCGCTCCGGGGTGAGGAAGTTGAGCGTGCCGAGCTGGTCACCCGGACCGAACAGACCCCAGGACGACCCGGGCGGACCGTCGACCCGGCGGGTCAGCTCCTCGTAGGTGGGGACAGTGGTCCGGGTGCTCGACGTCATCTCTGCTACTCCGTTCGTCTCGAAGCGACTGGTCAGGAACCGCCGGCGGCCAAGGGCTCGGCGCCGAGCGGCCGGGGAACGGCATTCGAGGACGGCAGCTGAGGACGAGACCGACGACGCGTTCGACAGGTGCTGCACGAGGACGCCAGCAGCACCGTCATCCAGGTAGCGCTGTGCATCAGCCCGACCGTCGTCGGTGATCCGCACCCGCGAGCGCACGACGAGCAGGCCGTAGACGTCCCGGCCGCCCACAGCGCGCGTGGCACCTGTTCGATTTGCGAACACTCTGTTCGCGATACAGCCTGTCATTCGAACATTCGGCTGCGCAAGGGGAACCCCGCACCGAACACCCCGTATCGATCCAGGCCGGCTCGCCGCGTCCCAGCGCGCCCCCGGGAGCCTTGACGCGGACGTGCCGCAGAGCTACGTTCCCGCACACTCCGTCGCGCATCTCGCGACGCTTATCCCGTATTGCGCGACAGGCCCATCGGCCCCACCGGCTCACCGGCGTTCGCCCCCGACCGTTCCCGACGGCCGGGCCCGATCGCGGGCGCTCAGATCTCCGCCCGGCCCCGGCCATCCGCGATGACTCGACGAAGAGGAGTGGTGCATGAGGAAGACACACATGCTGGCCGCGGCTGTGATGGCCACGGTCCTGGCGACCGCGGCGTGCGGGTCGGCACCGGCCGCGGATCCCGCAGCACCCGCCGGCCCGGACACGAGGATCACCTGGCAGAGCACCGGCGGTGACAACACCGAGTACGAGAAGCAGGCGTTCCAGACCCCGTTCACCGCCACGACCGGCGCGACGTTCGACAACGTCACGTCGCTGAACTACATCAGCCAGCTGCTCACGATGGTGGAGGCGGACCAGACCGTCTGGGACGTGGTCCACACCGGGTCCTACCTGGTCAAGCAGTACTGCGGGACGCTGTTCGAGCCGGTGGACCTCAGCCGCTTCCCCGCCGACCTGGTGCCGGAGGGGACCACGACCGAGTGCTCGGTGCCGGCCACGAAGTACGCCGCGGGCTTCGCCTACGACGCGTCGGCCTACCAGGGCGACGTGCCGACGTCGATCCGCGACTTCTTCGACACGGCGCGGTTCCCCGGCAAGCGGGTCGTGTTCGCCGGCTCCCCCAAGGGGATCATCGAGGCGGCCCTCGTGGCCGACGGCGTGCCACCCGGGGAGCTGTTCCCGCTCGACGTCGACCGGGCGCTCGCGAAGCTGGACACGATCAAGTCCGACATCATCTTCGCGCCGTCGTTCACCGCCCTGCAGCAGAACCTCGTGAACGAGCAGGCGACGATGACGATCACCTTGAGTGGTCGGCTGGGCATCATCCGCGACAGCGGCAGCGATCTCGCGCCGGTGTGGGACTTCACGAGCTGGGACTTCGACGCGTTCGTCGTGCCGAAGGGGGCCCCGAACACGGCCGCGGCGAAGGAGGCGCTGGAGTTCGCGCTGCAGCCCGACCAGCTCCGGACCTACGCCGCGCTGAGCGGCCTGACGCCGGTGCGCAGCGACGTCGACCCGAACAGCGTCGAGTTCACCGAGTCCGGCAGGCTGTTCAACCCGTTCCTCGGCGACGACCGCGGTGTCGTGGTGCTGCAGGACCCCGAGTACTGGGCCCAGAACTACAACGCGGTGGCCGAGAAGTGGACCGCCTGGCAGGTCGGCTGACCTCACTGGGCCACGTACCCGCCGTCCACGCTGAGGATCGTGCCGGTGATCCCACCGGCCTCCGGCGAGGCGAGGAACGCGATCGCGGTCGCCACGTCCAGCGGTGTGGAGATCCGGCCGAGCGGGTGCCGGCTCCGGACGGCGGCCGCGGTGGCCTCGGGGTCCGGGTCGGCCGCGCGGGCCTCGGCGATGAAGTCGGTCTCGATCGCGCCCGGGGCGACCGCGTTCACCCGCACCCCCCTGGGCGCCAGTTCGACGGCGAGCTGGCGGGTCAGCTGGACCAGCGCCCCCTTCGTCATCGCGTAGACGGACTGGTTCGGCATGCCGACCAGCCCCGAGATCGACGTGACGTTCACGATCGCGCCCCGCGTCCGCGCCAGCGGCTCGACCGCCGCCCGCGAGTGGACGAACGCGCCGCGCACGTTCGTGGAGAGGAGCTGGTCGAAGTCCTCGTCGGTGGCCTGCCCGATCGGCTTGCGGAGGAACCGCGCAGCGTTGTTGACGAGCAGGTCGAGCCGTCCGAACTCGCGCTCCGCAGTGGCCACCGCCCGGTCGGCCGAGGCGCTGTCGGCGACGTCGGCGACCAGCGGCAGGACCGTGCCGGCGGCGGACCTCTCGACGTCCGGCGAGATGTCGGCGGCGACGACCGCGTACCCCCGCCCGGTGAGCACCTCGACCAGCGCACCTCCCACCCCGCCTGCCGCGCCGGTCACCAGTGCGACCCGCTCGTACTCGTCCCTCATCCGGTCCTCCTCGTCCGTCAGCCGTGACGTGCGCCGCACGCGGCGCGCGCCGCGACACCGTACCCACATGGTCGGACTGTCTGACAAATAGCGCCTGAAGAGCATTGACCCGGTCGATGCACTGAGCTAACGTCCTGGTTCGTCGCGTATCACGCGACCGATATCCCGGAATACGCGACCGCCTTCATTCCCGGCAGCGACGACGACCTACTCGTGGAGCACCTGGCGGTCGCCGCGTTCCGCACCGCCGTGCACCGACCGGTCCCCCGACCACAGCGGCGCCCACACCGGGCGGCCGCCGCCCGAACCGCGCCGACGAGCCGTGCTCGGTCGGCGACCTCGCCGCCCATCCCGACCACCCCGGAAGCGGAGCCGACGATGACCACGACCGCCGTTCTCGAGGTCGGCCGCCCGGCCCGGCCCCGTGCGGCCGAGCGGGGAACCGGATCCCGGACAGCCACACTGCTCCTGCTGCTCCCCGCGGTCATCGCGGCGCTCGCGCTGTTCGTCTACCCGCTGGGGCGCATCGTCGTCGTCAGCCTCACCGAGCCGACGGTGGGGCTGGGCAACTACGTGGACCTGTTCACCGACGGCTACACGCTGCGGGTCCTGATCCGGACCCTCTGGGTGGCGCTCGCCGTGGCCGTGCTCGACCTGCTCATGGCGTTCCCGTTCGCCTACGCGATGACGGTGTGCCGGCCGCGCACCCGCGCGGTGCTGTTCACGATCGTCCTCATCCCGTTCTGGACGAGCGCGCTCGCGAAGAACTTCGGCTGGATGATCCTGTTCCAGCGCGGCGGGCTCGTGGACCGGTTCCTGCAGGCGACGCTGGGCATCGACCACCCGCTCCTCGGCACCACGCCCGCCGTGCTCATCGCGATGTCCCAGGTGCTGCTGCCGTTCGCCGTGCTGCCGCTCTACGCCCGGCTCGACCAGATCGACCGGCGCCTGCTCGACGCCGCACAGGGCCTCGGCGCGAGCCGGACGCGGGCGTTCCGGCAGGTCTACCTCCCTCTCTCCACGCCGGGGCTGGTCGCGGCCGGGACCCTCACGTTCATCTCGCGCTCGGCTTCTACGTCACCCCCGCCCTGCTGGGCTCACCGCAGCAGACCCTGATCGGCCCAGCTGATCATGGCGCGCGTCGAGCAGGTCCTCGACTTCGCGGGCGCGAACGCGATCGGCATCTTCCCGCTGGTCGTCACGATCGTGATGCTCCTGCTCAGCCGGTTGGTCTCCCGGCACGCCACCGCCGCGCGCAAGGAGCCCGCCCGATGAAGCAACCTCCGTACCTGTACATCGCGGTATGGGCCGTCGCAGGCTTCCTCACGGTCCCCACGCTGTTCCTCGTCCCGATGAGCCTCTCGGGCGGTTCGACGTTCCAGTTCCCGCCCCCGAGCTGGTCGCTGCAGTGGTACCGCAACCTCGTCGAGTCGTCCGAGTGGCGCGACGCGGTCCTCGTGTCCCTGCAGGTGGCGGCGTTCGCCACGCCACTGGCGGTCGTCATCGGCACGTGCGCCGCCTTCGGGCTGATGCGCCTGGGCCGGCGCCTACGCATCGCCGGGGCCGCGGCCCTGTCCGCACCGCTCGTGATCCCCAACATCCTGATCGCGCTGGCGATCTACGGGACGTTCCTCCGGCTGGGCCTGAGCGGGACCCTGCTGGGCCTCGTGCTCGGCCAGACGGCGCTCGCGATCCCCTTCGTGCTCATCGCGGTGCTGGCCCGGCTGCAGGGCTACGACCGGTCCTACACCACGGCCGCCCTCAGCCTCGGCGCCTCACCGGCGACGGCCTTCCGCACGGTGACGTTCCCCCTGATCCTCCCGGGGATCGTCGCCGGGGCGGTGTTCGCCTTCGTCGCGTCGTTCGACGAGCTGGTGATCGCGCTGCTCCTGCAGGGGCCGGGCAACGTGACGCTGCCGGTGCAGATGTTCAACGCCGTCGTCGAGGCGGCGGACCCGACCATCTCGGCTGCCTCGACGGTCCTCGTGGTCGTGGTGAGCGCGGTGGTCCTCGCGGTGCAGATCGGCTGGACGCGTCGGTCGGAGCAGAGGAGTGGTGACGGCGCATGAGCACACCCGCAGGGAACCTCGAGATCCGGGACCTGGTGAAGCGGTACGGGACCGACGCCGCGGCCGTCGCGGGAATCGGGCTGACCGTCGACTCCGGGGAGTTCCTCACCCTGCTCGGGCCGAGCGGCTCGGGCAAGACCACCACGCTGAACATGATCGCCGGGTTCGTGCACCCCACCGCCGGGTCGATCCACCTGAACGGCGTCGACCTGACCGAGCTGCAGCCGCACAAGCGCGGCTTCGGGATGGTCTTCCAGAACTACGCGCTGTTCCCGCACATGTCGGTCTTCGACAACGTCGCCTACCCGCTGCGGCAGCGGAAGACCGGCAAACCCGATGTCCGCAGGCTCGTGCTCGACATCCTCGAGCGGTTCGGGCTGTCCGGGATGGAGCACCGCCGCCCAGCGCAGCTGTCCGGTGGCCAGCAGCAACGCGTCGCGCTGGCCCGGGCGCTGGTGTTCTCCCCGTCGGTCCTGCTGCTCGACGAACCGCTGGGCGCGCTGGACCGCAAGCTGCGCCAGTCGCTGCAGGCGGAGCTGAAGAAGCTGCACCAGGAAGTCGGGCTGACCTTCGTGTTCGTCACCCACGACCAGGACGAGGCCATGTTCCTGTCCGACCGGATCGCGGTCTTCAACGAGGGCCGGATCGACCGGGTGGGCCGGCCGGCGCAGCTCTACGACGACCCCGGAACGCTGTTCGTGGCGAACTTCCTCGGAGAGGCGAACACGTTCGCGGGCCGTCGGGTCGACGCCGAGACCTACGCCTGGAACGGCGAGAAGTGGCGGACGGCCGACGATCGGCACCCGCCGGAGGGCGTGCTCGTCGTCCGGCCGGAACGAGTACGGGTGTTCGGCACCGACGAGGTCCCGCCCGGCTGGAACTCGGTCGCGCCGTCGTCACCGACGTGTCCCGCCTGGGCCCGTCGTCCCGGATCGACCTGAGCCTGTCCGACGGCGGTGCCGGCGCCGCCGTCCTGCCGTCGACCGAGGCGATCCGGGTGCGCGTCGGGGACCACGTCCGGGCCGCGTGGGAGGTGCCCTCCCAGGCCTTCGTGGTGGAACGAGCCGCGTGAGCACCCGATCAACGAGGAGACCGGTCATGCGCAAGGCGTTCCTGCTCGCCCCCGTCGTCGCGCTCGCCCTCGCCGCCTGCGCCGGCGCGCCGCCCCCCGAGCCGCCCGCACCACCGGCGGCTCCCCCGCAGCCGCTCGCCGTGGTGGGACACAGCTCGGTGCTGGAGTTCGGACCCGTGCTGCTCGCGTCCACAAAGGTGCCGCCCGGCACCGTCGGCACCGCGAGCGGCGGCGTGCCCAACCTGTGGAACGCCACCGACTCCCAGCTCTCGAGCGGGGTGGGCGGGCGGACGGCGAGCGGGTCCGCGCCCGTCACCGAGGGGATCGCCGACCTCGCGGGCAACGCCGGGACCCAGACGCTGCGCATGTCGCTCGAACACCCGGACGCCCGCATCGTCATGACCGTCACCGAGGGGCTGTACCGCATCGTGGCGCGGCCGTCGGCGGGGATCTCCACGATCGCCGACCTCGAGGGCAAGCGGATCGCGACCTTCGCGAACACCTCCGCCGCCGTCTTCCTCAGCGAGGTGCTGAAGACCGCCGGGCTGACCGAGGCCGACGTCGCGATCACCTCGCTCACCGCGCCCGCCGGCGCCGACGCACTGATCAACGGCGAGGTGGACGCGATCTCCATCTGGGAGCCCGACTCCGAGCGGGCGGTGAAGGCACTGGGCGCCGACGTCGTGACCTTCCGGCCGGAGGGGTCCTACCGCGAGATCTACAGCCTCAACGCGAAGGCGGGCGACCTCGCCGACCCCGCCAAGCGCGCTCAGATCGTCGGCTTCCTGCGTGAGGTCTCCGCCGGGTGCCGCGCCGCGGAGGACGAGCCGGCCGAGATGCAGGCGCTGCTGGCGGAACGGACCGGCCAGGACCAGTCGCTCATCGCCGAGTCCTGGCACCACCACCGCTTCCCGTGCGCGCTGCCCGCCGACCTGATCGATGTGCTCGTGGCGGAGGAGCAGTGGCTCGCCGACAAGGACGGCCGCGCGCCGCGCAGCCGGGAGGAGCTCACGGGCCTGATCGACGCGAGCGTCCTCGAGGAGGTGCGCACGCCGTAGCACCGCAGGCTCCCGACAACAGCCCCACCGAAAGGACAGCGTGATGACCCGGTCGCAGGAGACCCTGCTCGACCCCGAACTCGACGCCGACCGGCTGCAGCCGGATCCGGAGGTCGACGACCTGCTGGTCGGAGCCGTCGACCTGCACGTCCACCCCGGGCCGAGCCCGTTCCCCCGGCGGATCGGGATCCTCGACGCCGCCCGCGACGCGGCGAACGCGGGCTTCTCGGCGATGGTCGTGAAGTCCCACCACCTGAGCATGCAGACCGACGTGCTCGCCCTGCAGGACACGGGGCTGGCCGAGCTGCCGATCGACGTGTACAGCGGCATCGCGCTCAACCGCACGGTGGGCGGGCTCAACCCCTACGCCGTCGAGGTGGTGCTCGGGCTCGGCGGGCGGGTGGTGTGGTTCCCGACGATCTCCTCGCGCGCCCACATCCAGTTCCACCACGACCACCACAACAGCCGGTTCCCGACGAGCAGGCTGCCGCTGCGCGCGCACGAGCCGCTGCCGGTGCTGGCCGAGGACGGCACGCTCGTCCCCGAGGCCCGCGACGTCCTCGACGTCATCGCGGGCCAGGAGGCGATCCTCAACTGCGGCCACCTCTTCGCGGACGAGATCGACGTGCTGGTTCCGGCGGCGCGCGCGGCCGGTGTCGAACGGATCGTCATCAGCCATCCGACGTTCATCGTCGGAGCGGATGCCCGGCGGTGCGGCGAGTGGGCCCGGCAGGGGGCGATGATCGAGCACTGCCTCGCGCTCGCCGTGAACCGCGCCGAGTCGCCGCTCACCCACGAGGCGCTTCGGCCCTACCTGGACGCGTGCGGCACCAGGAACTCGATCTTCTCGTCCGACCTCGGGCAGGCCGGCAACATCCTGCCGGTCACCGGCTACCGGCGGATGGTGCGGCGCCTGCTCGACAACGGCGTCGACGCCGACGACGTCCGGGCCATGGTCGGCGGGAACGCGCGCGGCCTCCTGACCCGGGCAGGCAGCTGATGCGGGACCGGGACGAGGAGAGCATCACCGAAGGGCTGGGAGTCCGCCGGGCAATGTTCGGCGCGGAGCTCGTCGAGAGGAACTACACGAACGCCGACGACTTCAACCGCCCGGCGCAGGACTGGATCGCCGGGGCGGTCTGGGCCGACGTCTGGACCCGCGACGGGCTGGACCGGCGTACCCGCAGCCTGGTGACGCTCGGGATCCTGACCGCGCTGAACCGGCCGGCCGAGTTCGAGTCGCACCTGCGCGCGGCGCTGGCCAACGGCTGCACGGTCGCCGAGATCCAGGAGCTGCTGCTGCACACCGCCCCGTACTGCGGTGCGCCCGCGATGCTCTCGGCGTTCCGGCAGGCCGAACGGGTGCTCACCGAGGCGGGCGCCATCGCGGCGGACCCGGCGTCGAACTGAGGAAGGGATCATGGGATTGGGACGAAGGATTCCCCGGCGGACGGTCCGGGTGGGCATCGTCGGCGCGGGCTTCGGCGGGATCGCCGCGGCGGTCAAGCTGCGGCAGCGGACGTCCGCCACGTTCGTGATCTTCGAGCAGTCCGCCGACGTGGGCGGCACCTGGTACGACAACCGCTACCCCGCTGCGAGGTCGACATCCCCTCGCACGCCTACAGCTTCTCGTTCCTGCGCTACGACTGGTCACACACCCACGCCCGCCAACCGGAGCTGCTGCGCTACGCCAACGCGATCGTCGACCACTTCGGGCTGCGCCGGCACCTGCGGCTCTCCACCAAGGTCACCGAGGTCGTCTGGGACGAGAACGAGCACCACTACGTGCTCACCACCTCCGACGGGGACAGCCACGTCTTCGACGTGGTGATCTCCGCGCTCGGGCTGCTCAGCGTGCCCAACCACCCGGACTGGCCTGGCCTGGACGAGTTCCGCGGCGTCGCGTTCCACACCTCCCGGTGGCGCCACGACGTCGACCTCACCGGCAAACGGGTGGCGGTGGTCGGCACCGGATCCACCGCGGCGCAGGTCGTGCCCGGCATCGCCGACCGGGTGGCGTCTCTGCGGGTGTTCCAACGCGAACCCGGCTGGGTGGAACCCAAGCAGGAACGCCCCTTCACCGACCGGGAACGCTG
The DNA here is from genome assembly GCA_001942185.1 of Pseudonocardia sp. CNS-004. Taxonomy (GTDB): domain Bacteria; phylum Actinomycetota; class Actinomycetes; order Mycobacteriales; family Pseudonocardiaceae; genus Pseudonocardia. The sequence goes on along the minus strand of MKJV01000123.1, from coordinate 173,391 downwards.
GGTCTACCGCCACGTCCCTGGTGCGCAGTGGGTGCACCGCGGCTGGCTGTTCTACCAGTCGATCGCCCGGTTCAAGGCCTACGACGCGACCAGCCAGTCGCAGGAGCGCAAGCGCCGTTCCTGCCTGGACTACATCCGCAGGACCGTCCGCGACCCCGCCACCCGCGAGGCCGTGACGCCCGGCTACCCGTGGGGCTGCAAGCGGCCCGTGCTGGCCTCGACCTTCTACGAGGCCTTCAACCGGCCCCACGTCGACCTGGTCCCGCACGCCGTGACCTCGGCGACCGGGACCGGGCTGGTCGACGCGCGCGGCGCGCACCACGAGATCGACGTGCTCGTGCTGAGCACCGGCTTCCAGCCCACGCGGTTCCTCGCGAACCTCGACGTCCGGGGCATCGACAAGCGCAGCATCCACGACGCGTGGGCGGACCGCACGTCGGCGTTCCTCGGGATCACCGTCGCCGGTTTTCCCAACTTCTTCATCCTCTACGGCCCGAACACCAACGGCGGCTTCTCGATCATCGCCCAGCTGGAGCGGCAGGCCGAGGTCGCCGCCAAGGCGGTACGCAGGCTCGAGTCCGGCCCGGGGTACGTCGACACCGACCCCCGGATCCAGCGGCGCTACGTCGCGTGGATCGACGGCCAGATCGCGCGGAAGGCCAACGCGATGGAGTCCGGCTGCTCGAACTACTACCACTCCCCCGGCGGCGCGAACATCACGCAGTGGCCGGGCGCGCACCTGAAGTACCTGGTGGTGACGAAGCTGCTGCACCGCATCGGGATCCGACGGGTCGCAACCGCGCGATGACGGCGCTCATCCCCCCGCCGACGGGTCCGCTCCCCGCAGCCACCGCACGATCTCGGTGTGGTCGGCATCGGGCCCCAGCGCGGCGGCCGCCTCGGCCCACAGCTCGACCGTGCGGGCCGTGAGCGCCGACGGCGCGCCGGTCGCCTCGGCGAGGCCGAGCGCGATGCGGATGTCCTTGAGCATCAGCGTGAGCGCGAATCCGGAGTCGAACGTCGCGGGCAGCACGAAGTTCGGCCACTTGTTCTCGGTGGACCCGCTGCGGCCGCTGGACCCGTTGACGGCGTCCAGCATCACGGCGGGGTCGAGGCCGAACCGCTGCCCGGCCAGCAGCGCCTCCGAACTGGCCAGGAGGTGCGCCGCCGACATCAGGTTGTTCAGGGCCTTGAGCGCGTGCCCGGCACCGACCCCTCCGACGTGCCGCACCCTGCCGAGCACGGCGAGCAGCGGCGTGAGCGCCGCAACCGCCTCGTCCGGGCCACCCACCATGATCGTCATGTGCCCGCGGTGGCGCCTCCGACTCCCCCGGAGACGGGAGCGTCGACGAGCACGGCGCCGCGCGCGGCCACCTCCACCGCCAGTGAGCGGGTCCGCAGGGGCTCCGAGGAGCTCATGTCGACGAGCACGGTGCCGGGAGCGAGCGCGTCGAGCAGACCCGCGTCCCGGACCACGGCGTCGACGACGTTCGAGTCCGGCAGCATGAGGATCACGACCGGGGCGCCGGAGGCGACGTCGGCCGCCTCGTCCACGAGCGTCACGGCATCCGCGAGCGCGGGGCGCGGCACCGCGTCGTGGCCGCGCACGGTGACGCCCGCGGCGGCGAGCCGCCGCACCATCGGCTCCCCCATGCGCCCGAGGCCGACGAACCCGACCGTGCCCGGCAGTGCGGGTCCCTGCTGCTCAGCCACCGCTGCGCTCCGCCGCGATCTCCCCGAGCACGCGCTCGGCCACCCGGAACGACTCCAGCGCGGCCGGCACCCCGCAGTAGATCGCGGCCTGCATCAGCGACTCCTGGACCTCCTGCTCGGTGGCCCCGTTGGTGATCGCGCCCCGGACGTGCACACCCAGCTCGTGGTTGCGGCCCAGCGCCGTGAGCATCACCAGGTTGAGCAGGCTGCGGGTGCGCCGGTCCAGGCCCGGCCGGCCCCAGATGTCGCCCCAGCACGCACCGGTCACGAACTCCTGGATCGGCCGGGAGAAGTCGCTGACCGCGGCGAGCGAGCGCTCCACGTGCGCCTCCCCCAACACCTCCTTGCGGATCGCGAGTCCACGGTCGTAGCGCTCGTCCGTCATGCGCCTTCCTCCCTCACCCGAGCTCCGGGTGCATCCGCACGTCACCGGGCCGCGGATCCCACGCCCCGGCACCGCCCGACGGCCGCACGATGCTCACCGCGGCCGCGCCGCCGTCCACCGAGACGACCTCCCCCGTCATGTAGGACGCCCCGTCTCCCAGCAGGAACGCGACGACCGAGGCGATCTCGTCTCCCGTCCCGGCCCGCCGCAGCGGCGACGTCGCGGCGCGGCGCACCATGTCGTCGCCCCCGCCGGGAGAGGCCCCCGCCCCGGCGAACAACGCCGTCGGGACGATGCCCGGCGCGACCGCGTTGACCCGCACCCCGATCGGCCGCCGTAGAGCGCGGCACCCTTGAGGAGGCCCAGCACGCCGTGTTTGGAGGCTGGTAGGCGAGCAGGTCGTCGCTGCCGCGCAAGGACGCGATCGAGGCGGTCAGCACGATCGCCCCACCGCCCCCCTGCCGTTCGTACTGCCGGAAAGCCTCGCGCACCCCGAGGAACACCCCGCGCAGGTTGATGCCCATGACGCGGTCCCAGTCCTGCACCGACAGCTCGGTCAGCCGGACGAGCGGACCCGGGATCCCCGCGTTGAGGTGGTGCAGGTCGATCCGGCCGAACGCCTCGACCCCCGCCGCCACCGCCGCCTCGACGTCCGCCTCGCTCGCGACGTCACCGGTGTGCACGACGGTCTCGACGGGCAGCTCCTTCGCCAGTGCCGCGAGCCGTTCACCGTCGACGTCGGTGAGGACGAGCCGCACGCCGTCGGCCGCGAGCCGGCGCGCGGTCGCCGAGCCGAGCCCTCCCGCCGCGCCCGTGATCAGACAGACCTTTCCCGCCACGCTCATCGAACCTCCTCGCCGTCAACGGGGACTCACGACACCGGACCGCGCGCCCCGGGGCACGGCCGTCGACGCGGCCGCTCGGCGTCGGCGTGCCGGACGTTCGCCGCCTCCATGCCGCATATTGCCAGACCGACAGACTGTCAGACAGTCCTACATACCTCAAGCTACCCGGCGGCTGCCCGCCGTGGTCGATGTTCCGCTGGTCATCGTCACGCGGGTGCACCCCGAACCGAGTGTGCAGATCCTGCACAACCACCTTCTCGATCAGGTCCGGCCTGCCGAGTTCGGTGGCGGGGCGACGGTCGTGCGACCGGTCCACAGGCGGTCCAGCGGCATCAGGTGACGCGGAACCGCCCGGGCTCGACCTCGACAACGCGCCGATACCCATCAACCGATCCAGGTGCTGAACCGCGGTCCTCCGCTCGACGGTCGGTACGTGCGGCAGGTCGACGTGCGGTCGGTAGACGAGACGGTGCTCGACGATCTCCGGTACCGATCGGGGCTCGTCGAGGAAGGCCAGCAGCGCGGCGTCCCTCCTCGCCACGACCGCGAGGAAGCCGTCGAGCCGTCGCCGGAACTCCGTCGCGCCCTCGATCACACCTTTCTGGTGGAACGTGCCGTACCACCGCGCCTCGATCTCGCGGCAGCGCCGCATCGAGGCCTCGAAGTCCGGGAGGCTGCTGCCGACGTCGCCGTAGTACGGACCGAAGGAGCTCACGTCGATGTCGGCCACGAAGAGGAACCCGTCCGGTTCGATCAGCAGCCCGCTGTGGCCTGCGGTGTGACCGGGCAGGTGCACGACGGTCACCGTGCGCCCGCCGAGATCGAACGTCGTGCCATCGGTGAACCCCGCGGCGTCCGGACGGGCCTGCACGTGGAACTCGTTCCGAAGGGTCCTGTCGAACCCGTCGGCAACGTGGGGTGGCAAACCGTAACCCGCGAGCATGATCTCGCGGGAGCGCACCGCGGGGAGGTCCGCCTCATGGACGTGGACAGGCACCTCGTAGCGCACGAGACCGGCAACGTGGTCCTCGTGCGCATGGCTCACGACGACCGTGTCCGCAGGCGGCGCCACGGCGACGAGCGACAGGGACGGATCGATGACCAGGGTCTCGGCGGTGCCGCGTACGAGCAACGAGTTGCCGTACGGATATGCACCGCGGCAGGCGGCGGCCAGCACGGTGACCCCGCCGTACCCGATCTCCGCGTACTCGGGTACAGCCATGTCGATCACCGGTGGGCCGGGATGCGGGAACCGGCAGCGGGGAGCAGGAGAACCGGGTAGCCGTCGGGCGTCGGGACCCTCGGCGTGCCGTGCCGGTCGTGGTCACCGCCGATGCGCTCGCGGAGAGCTTCGGGGTCGGCCACCCGCAGGGCGAGCCGGCTCGACGCAGGATCCTCGTCGCGCGCGGTCGCAGGGTGTCGCTCGATGCCGCGGTACTCGAAGAGCTCGATCGGCGTTCGGTCCCGCGGCAGGCTCACGAAAACTGCCTCCATCGACTCCGGTTCCACGCCGACGACGGGGGCCACGGCCGCGCCGGCCCGGACACCACGGCTCTCCAGCTCGACACCGAGGGCGCCGAGCCAGAACGCGAGCGTGGCCTCCATGTCCCGGACCGTGAGCCCGTGGTGGAAGAAGCCGGTGACCTCCGGCGGCCCGTTCTCCCCAGCCCGCTGGTAGAGCTCGACCGCGAACCCGTCCGGGTCCAGTGTGTACACGGCCTTGGCTCCGGCGTGCGGGCCCGCCGAGACCGTGACGACCGGGCCGCGCGAGCGGAACCCGTTGCGGTGCAGGCGGTCGAACAGACCTTGGGCGTCCCCGGTGTAGAGGCACAGGTGAGCGAAGCCGGGATCGCACGGCCGGCTCGACGCGGGGTGCCGCTCGATCCGTGGTGCTGTTCGAGCAGCCATGTCGCGGTGGTGCCGGGCAGCCCGAGCGTGACCGTCGAGCGGTCCTGGGTCGATCGCTCGTCGAGGACCGGCAGACCGAGGGCATCGCGGTAGAAGGCGAGCGAAGCGCGCAGATCACCGCAGGTCACTGCGCTGTGGCCGTAGGCGTTCACGGCTCGATCGGCACCTCTGCCGACCCCTTCGCCGTCTGCGGCACCGCCATGCGGCCGATCCCGGAACGGAACGGCTGGGCGGCCACGCTGAGGCCCTGCAGCGCGCCGTCGTACTCCGCGGCCAACGCGTCCTCCGCGGCGTAGTCGAACGGATCGGTCGTGCCGGTGGCGCGCATCTCGGACTCGTGGTCGAGCATCCACCGCACCGCCTCGGCGATGCCGTCGGACAGGGAGATCACGTCGCGATAGCCCAACTCCTCGCGGATGCGCGTGGTGTCGACGATGCAGCTCGGAGTTTCCGCGCCGCCGAATGCGGATACCGCCAGCCCGGGGTTCGGGAGCTCCCGGGGCATCGAGCGGATCTCGAGCTCGCCCCCTGCCGCTTCCGCAACGAGCTGCGCCCATTGCCGGACGGTCACCAGATCGTCGTCTGCGACGTTGTAGGCGCGACCCTTCGCGACCGACGGCCGGTCGACGGCGAGGAGCACCGCCTCCGCGGCGTTGCGCGCAGCCGCCCGAGAATGGATGTTGTGCCCGCCGTCGGCGAGCATCATCCAGGGCCGGCGGTCGAGGACCCGGCGCACGACGTTCCACTCCCAGGCGTAGGGGTTCCGCGGACCGTAGATCGTCGGATACCGGAGATAGGTGGCACCGAACGCACCGCGCCGGGCGAGGTCGAACACGAGCTCCTCGGTGGCCCGGATGGGCCCGGCCGCGTAGCCGGCGAACCTCGGCGCGTCGACATCGACCAGGGGATGCGTCTCCTCACGGACGGGAAGCGCCACCCCGTGGGGGAACATCTCCGCAGGATTCACGTAGCCCTTGTAGACCGGCGTGCCGCCGACCGCCACGAAATGGTCGCATCGGCCGGCGAAGTACCCGGCAAGCAACCGGACCTTGCCGTACGTCGCGACGACCGTGCCGAAGCTGCGCTCGCCGAGCGACTCCCGGATCCCGTCCTCGGTGAACGGGCTCCCGTGCAGGTGCGGGACGTCCGACAGCCCGTTCACCTCGTGCCGGCCCGTGTGGAAGATCGTCACGTTGTGCCCGCGAGCCAGGAGACCCTCGACGATCGGAGGGCCGGTCGGCCCGGTACCACCCACGACCAGCACGTCGCGCACCGTCGTCCACCCCTCCCTGGTCGCGCCGCTCGGCGTAGGCGACCTACCCGCCCCGCCCTGTCAGGATTCCCGGCTACGGCCCGAGGGCATATGCAACCACCGCTGTATACCGAACGTTGTATCTTGCGTCAATGCCAGCTCGGATCGACGCGGATGCGCGACGGCGGGACATCGCCCGGCTCGCCGCCCGGCTCATCGCCACGCATGGGGCCGACAACATCTCGCTGCGCTCGTTGGCGGCGGCTGCGGGAGCCAGCACGACCGTCATCACGCACTACTTCGCCAACAAGGCGGAGGTGCTGGAAGCGGCCTACCGGGCCGCCGTGGACGAGGCACGGGAACGGGTCGAGGCACTCCCCGGCGACGACGATCCGCGCCGGGTCCTGCTGCTGTGCGAGGCCGTGCTCCCCCTGGACGGGCCCCGCCGGATGAACTGGCTGACGTGGCTCGCCTTCGTCGGAGCCGCGATCAGCGAGCCGCGCATGGCCGAGCTCCAGCGACGCCGCGTGACCGGACACCGCGAACTGCTGACTCATGCCATCGCCGCCGCCAAGCGAGCAGGGGGGGTCCATCCCGACCGGGACGCCCTCGACGAGGCGCGTGCGCTCCTGGCGCTCGTCCACGGAGTAGCCAGCCATGCCGTCTTCGACCTGGAGGACTGGCCTGCCGACCGGCAGCTGGACACCGTGCGCGCGTTCGTCGCACAGCTGGCGACACCCCCTGCGCCGGAACGACCGGGGTCGAAAGCCGCTTCCTAGGCCGCGACATCCGAGCGGTGCGCGGCGACGAGAAGCGCTCTTGTTCATCAAACAACCGGTTGATAGTGTCCAGTGCGCCTGGTGGGACCACGACCACGATCAACGAGGATTCGCATGCATGCGACGGGCACGACCTGGTATTCACGCCAACCAGGAGCGTTGGTGATCGCGATCTGCTTCGCGACCGTCATCCTCGACGGGTACGACCTCGTCGTGTACGGGGCGATCGTGCCGGCGCTGCTGGATTACGAGCCGTGGGGCCTCGACGCGGCGGCCGCCGGCCTCATCGGCAGCCTCGCACTCGTCGGCATGGCCGTGGGCGCGCTCTGCTCGGGCTGGCTGACCGACCGGCTCGGCCGGCGGCGCTGGTACTGGCGGCGATCACCTGGTTCAGCGCGGCCAGGGCCTGTGTGCCGTGGCTCCGAATGCGGAGAGCTTCGGGCTGCTCCGGTTCGTCGCCGGGATCGGGCTCGGCGGCGTCCTGCCGTCGGCCATCGCACTCACCGTGGAGTTCGCCCCGGCGAACCGGCGCCAGCTGTACAACTCGATCATCCACGCCGGGTACTCCATCGGCGGCGTGATCTGCGCGGCGGTGGCGCTCTGGGTGCTGCCCACCGGCGGGTTCCGGGTCCTGCTGCTCGTGGGTGCCGCCCCCTGGCTGATCCTGTTCCCGATCGCGCTGCGGTGGCTGCCGGAGTCGCCGTCGTGGCTGGTTGCCCGCGGGCGCAGGACGAGGCCCGCGAGCTGGCCATCCACCACGGGCTCGACCCGGAACCCCCTACGGCGGGAGCCACGACCTCGAAGGTCCGGACGAGCGAGATCTTCGGTCGGTACCGGCGCTGGACCATCCTGTTCGTGCTGATCAGCTTCTGCGGACTGCTGCTCAGCTACGGTGTGGGCACCTGGCTCCCGCAGATCATGCGCCAGGCCGGGTATCCGCTCGGCTCCGCCATTTCGTTCCTCCTCGTGCTCAACCTCGGGAACGTCATCGGCACCCTGCTGATCGCCTCCGTTGCGGACCGCATCGGGTCGAGGCGAGCGATCCCCATCGCACTGAGCGTCGGCGCGGTCAGCCTGGTGCTGTTGAGCATCCCCCTGCCGCAGGTACTGCTGTACGTACTGGTCACGCTCCTCGGATTCGGCGCGATGGGTTCACAGATCCTCGTCAACGGGTTCGTGGCGGCGTCCTACCCGTCCCGGATCCGCGCCTCCGGCCTCGGCTTCGTGATGGGGGTCGGGCGGCTCGGCGGAATTGCCGGTCCGTACGCGGTCGGGCTGCTCATCTCTACCGGGCTGGGCTTCCAGTGGAATTTCTGGTTCTTCGCCGCCTTCGCGGTGATCGCGCTGTTGCTGACCCTTTCCCTCGGCCGGCACCCGGACGAGCGGACCCCGACGCCGACCGTCCCCGGGCGGGTGGCGGGCTGACATGGGACTGCACCACGTCGGCCTCGGGGTGGCGGATCTGGACCGCGCCACCAGCTTCTACCGTCAGCTCGGCGCCGAAGTCCTCGCTCCGCCACTCGCGCTGGGCGGGCGCGGTGCGGCGCTCGCCATGGCGGCATCCCCGGAGATCCAGGTCCGGATCGCCCTGCTGGCTTTTCCCGACGGCGGCGGAGTGGAGCTGTTCGAGTTCGGCGGGCCGACCCGGCCGGACTGGCTGGAAGAGCCGCATGCGGACGCTCGCCTGCCCCATCTGGGCATCCAGGTCGACGACGTCGACGCCGCCCTCGACCGCGCCGAGCGCGCCGGCGGGGCACGGCTGTGGCCGAAGCCCTCGAACTGGGGACCGGTCCGCGTCGTGTACCTCCATGATCCGGACAAGAACGTCGTCGAACTGCTCGACGGCCCGCTCAGCGCGGTCGCCGCGGTCGCCGGAGGCAACGGCGGCGGCTGAGCCGTGCACCCGCTCAACCCGCGGCGAGGATCTCGCGGACCCGGGCGAGGACCTTGTACGAGAAGCCGGTCAGGGCGGGGTCCGCGAGGCCGGTCACGTTCCAGAGCACGACGTCGCGGAGACCGGCCTCGACGTAGGCACCGACCTGGTCGGCGATCTGCTGGGCGGTGCCGCAGAACGCGGCGTGGCGCACCACTTCGGGAGGGATGGCGGCGACGACCCGCTCGGCCTCGGCGCGGTCGACGCGGGACGGGATGAACGAATGGAACCCGGAGCCACCGCTGAACGGGGCGGGCACTCCGTGGTCGCGGTACACGCCCTCGGGCAGCAGGACGCACAGCATCCGGATCAGCGGGTGCAGGCACATCTCCGTCAGGGTCTCCTCATCGGGAGCGCAGAGCACGTAGCCGAGCATCGAGGGGGTGATCCCGGCCGGATCCCGGCCTGCGTCCTCGGCCGACCGACGGATGGTCCGCAGTCGGTCGGCGTACTGCTCCGGCGTGCTCTTCGTCGGCAACCAGCCGTCGCCCTGCCGGCCGACCAGCTCGAGCATCCGTGGACCGTGCGCGGCGATCCAGATCGGCGGCTCGGCGCCCTCGAACGGGTCCAGGCCGAGCACCGCGTCCTCGAGCCGGTAGAAGTCGCCGTCGAAGTCGATCGCGCGCTCGGCCCGCCACAGCAGCCGGACGACCTCGATCGCCTCGGCCAGCTTCGCCGTCGGCCTGCTCCAGTCCATCCCGTACGGGGAGATGTTGAGCCGCTCGCCCGACCCGAGCCCGAGGATCGCGCGGCCACCGGAGAAGTGCTGCGCCGTCAGCGATCCCCTGGCCAGCATCGCCGGGTGCTGCCGCAGGGTGTCGGTGACCCCGACCCCCACCTTGATCCGGGTTGTCGCGGCGCCGGCCACTGCCATCGCCTGGAACGGGTCGAACTGCGCGTGGGGGTTGGGTTGCACCTCGGCGATCGGGGTGAGGTCGGGTGTCCAGAGCGAGTCCGGGTGCCACGCCATCAGGTGGCACGGGTACCAGGTGGCGTCGTAGCCGTCGGCCTCCGCACGTGCCGCGGCCGGGGCGACCCGGTCCGCGGGCGGCCCGAAGTGCCCGGGCACCCCGACGGTGACCGGACCACCCATCAGTACCGAACCGTGTCGGCGAAGAACGGCAGCCGCTCCCCCAGTACCGCCTCGGCCGCGGTGATCCCGGCCCGGGCGGCCTTGTCGATCCCGATCCCCCGGGACCGGACGGTGTCGCCGGTGAGGAACAACCCGTCGATCTCGCGAACGCGGGTGTCGGGCCGGACCGCCCCGACGAGGCCCGGCTTGTTGACCACTCCATAGGTGGTGACGAGGTGCTTCTTCGTCCACAGGGCACCCTTGGCGGCCGGTAGCATCTCCTCGACGTCGAGCCAGAACTCGTGGAACTTGCGGTCGAGCCAGTCCTTGTCCCCGTAGTGCTCGGTGGCGTCGAATGCCGCGCCCACACAGCTCAGGTACTCGCCGGGTGGGGAGACGCCCGGGTCGTATCCGGTGAAGTTGAGGGTGAAGCCGCCGAGCCCGGCGCGCGGGGTGGCGGTGAAGCTCGCCATCTCCAGCTCGGACATCGCGATCACCGGCTCCTTGGCGGCGATCCAGTAACCCAGCCAGCACGCCCTGTTGCGGTTGTTGGCCAGCATGCGTACCCGCTGCAGCAGGTTCTGCGGCAGCACGCCCTCGTCGAAGAGCGCCGGCACGTTCCACACCGGAGCGTTGACGACGACCACGTCCGCCTCGAGCACCTCACCGTCGGCGGCACCGGGGCGCTCCGGGTCACGCAGCCGCACACCCTTGACCTCACCGCCGGAGACCAGGACCCGCGCGACGGTGGTCGACCGGCGCAGCTCGCCGCCCCGCGCGACGAACGCCGCGGCCATGTCCTCCCACAGCTTCTCCCAGCCGCCCATCGGCCAGTACGAGTAGCCCGCGGTCCGCTTGCGCTCGTAGTGCATCTTGCGGACGTACAGGTTCTCCGAGGCCGAGTGGTCGTACCACTTGTCCGTGATCTGCTCGAGGATCGAGATGGCCTCCCACACCGTGTACACCCCCTCGTCGGAGGTGTACTGCGCCATCCACTCACGCAGCGGCAGGTGGTCGAGCCGGTCCAGGTCGGCGTAGTCGGTCTCGGTGAGCGCGTGGATGCAGCGCTTGAGGCCGTCCTTCGCCACGCCGCTGTAGAGCTCCTGGATCGGCTTCCACCGGTCACGGTCCCAGAACGGCATCGCGTCACTGCGCTCGCTGTGGGTCAGCGGGATCCCGGCCAGCTCGCACACCCGGGTCAGGCTGTCTCCGGGGTCGACGATCAGGTGCGACCCGAGCCCGATCTGGTGCCCCCGGTACCGGTGCTCCATCGCTCGCCCGCCGAGGTAGCCGTGCTTCTCCACCAGCACGACCCGCTTGCCCTGTTCCGCGAGGATCAGCGCCGACGCCAGCCCGGCCGCCCCGGCCCCCACCACGACCGCGTCGTAACGCATCAGCTCGGTCCTCCACTCAGGCCCGCTCACGTGCCCGGATCGGTCGCCACCAGATATACAACACTGAATGTATAACGCGGGTTGCACAGCGCGTCAACACTGCGCGAGACGCGCGGCGACCCATGCCCACCATACGGCCGGTAGACAACGGTCCGGCGCGTCGCCAGAATCGATCGACGGCCGAGCAGGGCACCGGCACAGGGGCCGTGCCGCGCGGAGGGAGTGACCGTGACGAGCGCAGCGACGACGGGCCCGGGAGCACGCCGGTGGATCGAGGCGACCACACTGGGCGACCTGCTCGACCGGCGCGCCGCCGAACGCCCCGACGCCGATGCGGTGGTGTTCCCGGAGGCGCGGGCGTCCTACGCCGAGCTCGCCGGACGCGCCCAGTGGTTCGCGCGCCGGCTGGCCGGGCTCGGCGTCCGACGGGGTGATCGGGTGGGGATCCTGCTCCCCGCAACGGTCGACCTGCTCGCCGTTCTCTTCGGCGCGGCGAAGCTCGGGGCGATCGCGGTGCCGGTGAACGCGCGCTTCAAGTGCGTCGAACTCGCCCAGATCGTCACCCACTCCGGTATGCGGGTGCTGGTGACCGATGCGGCATCGACCGGGCTGCTCCACGAGACGCTTCCCGACGTGTCCGGGCACGCGGATGGTGAGCGCGGCCTCGCCGACGCACCGGAGCTGCGCCACGTCCTCGTCCTCGACGGCACCGAGGTTCGCGACGTGGCCGCCCCGGGCGTCCCCGACGACGTGGTGTGGGAGTCCCAGGCATCGGTGCGGGTGCGGGACACCGCTGTGATCGTCTACACCTCCGGCACGACCGCCGCCCCCAAGGGAGCCATGCTCAGCCACGAAGCGCTGGTCCGGCTGGCCGACGGCATCGGGGAGCGCCTGCAGATCACCTCCGAGGACCGCGTGTGGACCGCGATCCCACTGTTCCACGGCGGTGGCATCACCTTCGCGTTGAGCGCCATCGCGGCGGGCGCCCCGTTCGTGCACCCCGGGTACTTCGACCCTGCGACCACGCTGGAGTACCTGCGCGACGAGCGGGTCACGATCGCACTGGCGGCGTTCGAGACGATCTGGATGCCGGTGCTCAACCGGTCCGACTTCGCCCGTTTCGACCTCTCCCGGATCCGGCTGGTCATGGCGGTCGGGGTGCCCGAGCGGCTGCGCGACATGGCTTCCCGGCTGCCGGACGCCGTGCACGTGTCGTGCGTGGCGATGACCGAGTCCTCCGCGTTCCTCACCCTCAACCGGCTCGACGACCCGCCCGATGCGCGAGCCACCACCGGCGGGCACCCGATGCCCGGCATGCAGTGCCGGGTCGTCGATCCGCAGACCGGCGCCGACGTGGACCCCGGAACGCCCGGCGAGCTGCTGTTCCGGGGGCCCAACGCCTTCGACGGCTACTTCCCGTGACCCCGAGCTCACCGCGCAGGTGTTCGACGCCGAGGGCTGGTTCCACAGCGGCGATCTCGTCGTCGCGGATCCCGAGGGCAGGCTGACGTTCCGGTCCCGGCTCAAGGACATGCTGAAGGTCGGCGGGGAGAACGTCGCCGCGGCCGAGGTCGAGGGGTACCTGCTGAACCACCCCGCCGTCGACATCGTGGCCGTCGTGGGCGCGCCCGACGCGTACTACGTCGAGGTGCCGGCGGCCTTCGTGCAGCTCAAGCCCGGCTCGAGGGCGACAGAACAGGAGCTGATCGAGTTCTGCCTCGGCCGCATCGCGACCTACCGGGTCCCCCGCTACATCCGGTTCATCGCCGGCCCAGGTGAGTGGCCCATGTCCGGAACGAAGATCAGGAAGTACGTGCTGCGGGAGCGGATCGCCTGCGAGCTCGAGGCCTGCGGGATCACCGGGGCCCCTCAGTTCCCGAGTCTGCGGCCGTCGTAGCCTCCGCCCCGCCCGTCGCCGGCGATTTTGCGCGAGTCGTGCGTCTGGGGATAGGCCAGCGCCTCCACGCGGATCAGCACCCGCTTCGGACTGTCCAGGAGGCGGTGCAGCGCAACGGCGCCCGAGGGTGCGAGCGTCGCGGCCAGCCGTGGCAGCACGCGGTCCAGCGTCGCCCGGTCCCGGTGCAGCGTGGCACGCCCCTTGATCCGCACCATGCGCCGGCCGGGAAGCGCCGTGCCGAGGTTGCTGATCACCATGCCCACCCGGGAGTCGCGCTCGACCGCCTTGACGTGCTGCCGGTCCGTGACCGCGGCCAGCCAGAACTCCCCGTCGTCGTGCAGGTAGCTCATCGTCACGCCGGCCGGCCACCCGTCGACCCCGGTGAACAGGAACACGCACTCGCCGGCCGCAGCGATCAGCTCGGCGATGGCGTCCTGGTCGAGCCGCGCCTGGCGCATGTCCTCGAGGTCATGGATCCCGACGCGGGGCGCAGGCTCCGCCGCCCCCGCCCCGGTCACGCGCTCCGCCACGATGCCGGCTCCCCACTCAGACGGATCGGTCGCGCTCGGCCCAGTACGGTTCGCGCAGCGTGCGCTTGAGGATCTTGCCCGTCGGTGCCTTCGGCAGCGCGTCGACGAACTCGACCGACCGCGGCTTCTGGTACGACGCAAGGAGGTTCCTGGCCGTCTCGATGATCTCGGCCTCGGTGGCCGTGGTGTCCGGCTTGAGCACGACGAACGCCTTGACGCTCTCGCCCCACTCGTCGTCCGGCACGCCGATGACGGCGCACTCGAGCACCGACGGGTGTGCGTTCACGGCCTCCTCCACCTGAACCGAGTAGATGTTCTCGCCGCCCGAGATGATCATGTCCTTGGCCCGGTCGACGATGAACACGTAGGAGTCGGCGTCCCAGGTGGCGATGTCGCCGGTCCACATCCAACCGTCGTGCAGCGTCTGTGCGGTGAGGTCGGGCCGGTTGAGGTAGCCGAGCATGTTCGCCTCGGAGCGCACGACGATCTGTCCGGCGGTCTTCCCGTCCTTGGGCACCGGCACGCCGTCGGGGTCGACCACCCGCACGGTCGTGACGAATCCCTCCCGGCCGCAGGAGCGCAGGCGCTCGGGGTGGGTGCCACGCACCGCGTCTGCGTGGTCCTCCTGGGACAGGAAGCACATCGTCGTGCCCTCGGTCTGCCCGTAGCCCTGGATCAGCGTGCACGGGAAATGGTCCAGCGCCGCCTTGACCACCGCCGAGGGCATCGGGCCGCCGCCGTACTGGATGTTGCGCAGGCTCGAGATGTCGAACTGTGAGAAGCCCGGAACGGCCATCATCCAGTTGAGCATCGTGGTGATCCCGAGGAACGCCGACACCCGCTCGGCCTCGATGATCTCCATGGCGGTGCGGGCCTCGAAGTTCATCAGCACCAGGGGGCAGCCGTGGCGCATGTAGTTCATCGAGAGCACGACCGGGATGTGGTACATCTGCCCGGTCAGCATGTAGACATCGGTCGGCACGATCCGCTCGGCCACCGTCTGGTTCCACATGCCGAACGCGGCGCTCTTGTGCGAGTGCAGCGCGCCCTTCGACTCGCCCGTCGTCCCGCCGGTGTAGAGGATGAAGAACGGGTCGTCGTCCCCGACCCGGCTCGACCACTCCGGCTCGTCGGGGCTGCTGCGCGCGATGAGGTCCTCGTAGCTGCCGTCGCCGCCGTCGCCGTACTGCAGCCAGTGCGGGACGTCGACGGCGGCCTGCAGCTCCTTCGCGGTGGCGAGCCACTCGTCGGAGGCCAGCAGCGCCTTCGGGGCGGCGTCGGTGACGATGCGGGCCAGCTCGGCGGTGCCCAGGCGCCAGTTCAGCGGCTGCGCGACGAGCCCGGCACGGCCCGCGGCGTAGTAGAGCTCCTGGTACTCGATCGCGTTCTTGGCCAGGATCGCGACCCGGTCCCCCTGGGCCAGGCCGAGGCCCCCGTCGCCGGTGCCGCGAAACCCGTTCGCCAGCCGGCGCACCCGCTCGTCCAGGGTGCGCCAGTTCATCCGCCGCCCCGTCGGGACATCGACGATCGCGTCCCTCTCGGGCGTCAGCGCCGCCCACTTCGCGGGGATCCGTCCGATGTTGACCATGTCCGTCCCTCGGCTCAGTACGGAAGATCCAGGTAGATGTGCCGGTCGGAGATCAGCCATCGACCGTCCCGGTTGACGAGCTCGTCGCGGTACCACCCGGACGAGAGCACCCGTGCGGCGCCGTTCTCGATCGAGAGCAGGGTGAGGTTGCTGGTGGTCGAAGCCGTGTCCGCGGTCTCCTTGGTGATCACCAGGTTGCTGATGTTGTGGCGGCGCTGGTCGGCCTGCGCCGCCAGCGAGTCGGCGTGCAGCTTCCGGATGGCGTCGCGCCCCTCGAACGGGCCGATCGGGTCGCCGTCACGCCCGATCTGGAGGGCCATCGTGGCGGTCTCGGTGAACTGGGCCGCGATGAGGTCGACGTCGTTCTCGTCGTATCCCCAGGCGGCGAGCCCGAGGACGTTCTCGATCTCCGCACGTGCCGTCATGGTGGTTCCTCTCCGATGCTCGGTTGGCTCCGCGAGCTGCGCTCAGGAGGCGGGGGTGAAGGTGAGGCGCAGCTCGGCGGGGGCTCGGGTGAAGACGCCGTGCTCGGGCGGCGGGGCGCCGTCGGCGAAACGGATGTCGTGCATCGCGTCGAGCAGGTGGGCGATGCCCGTCTCCAGCTCGGTGCGGGCCAGCAGCGCGCCGACGCAGAAATGGCGGCCCAGCGCGAACGCCGTGTGGTTGGCCCCGGCCGTGTAGGCCCGGTCCAACTCCAGGTCATCGCGGTGGATGTCGAACGTGTCGGGGTCCCGGAAGCGCTCGGGGTCGCGGTTCGCGGCGCCGATCAGGCAGGTGAGCGTCTTCCCGGCCTCCTCCACGACACCACCGGACAGCCGGACGGGTTCCGCGGGCTGACGCATGATCATGTGCACCGGCGGTGAGTAGCGCAGCGTCTCGGCGAACGCGGCGGAGATCAGGGACCGGTCCTCGCGCACGGCCTGGAGCTGGTCGGGGTGCTCGACGAGGTTGCGCATCACGCTCGCGATGGCCTTGTCCGTGGTCTCCCCGCCCGCGGTGAGCAAGAGGCTGCAGAACGCCTTGATCTCCTCGTCGGTCATCCGGACACCGTCGATCTCCGCGGTGCACAGCGTGGAGAGCAGGTCGTCACCCGGGGCCTCGCGGCGCTGCCGGATGATCGGCAGCATGTAGGCCTCGAACTCCTCCTTGGTGCGCAGGCCCTGTGCGGTGACCTGCTCGTCCCCGGCCAGGTTGGACAGGAACGCCATGATCGAGCTGTACCAGCGGTGGAAGTGCTCGTGGTCGCTCTTGGGCAGCCCGAGCATGTCCACGATGACGTTGATCGGGAAGCGGGTGGCGTACCGGTCGACGAGGTCGACGTGTCCGTCGCCGCGGAAGGCGTCGACGAGCGCGCGCGAGTTCTGATCGATGACCGGCACGAACTTCTCGGCGAGCTCGCGGCCGCGGAACGCGGGGGCGACGAGGTTGCGGTGTGTGGAGTGCTCGCGCCCGTCCATCTGGAGGATGTTCGCCCGTGTACCGGCTCGAGCTGCCAGTCGTAGTTCCGGCTCGTGAACACCGGGTCCTTGAAGGCACGCACGACGTCGGCGTAGCGGCTGATGACGTAGCTCTGCGTCGCTTCGTGCCAGATCAGCGGGTGGTTCTCGCGCAACGCCCGGTACGCGGAGTAGGGGTCCGCGGCGAACTCGGGCGAGAGGATGTCGGGCGCCGATGCGGTGGGCGTGGACACGGGGCCTCCGGACGTCGTCGTACGGAATCGCCTAACAGCCGTTTGGTAGCGGAGAGGTTAGCATCCGCGCAGCTGCCGGACCAGCCCGCGGGTGTCGTACCACGTCGCGACGTTCGTGATCAGCCCGTCGCGCAGGTCGAACACGTCGAGGGCGTCGAACACGATCGGCCGCCCGTCCCGCCGCCGCCCGGTGAAGTGGATCTCGCAGACGAGCGCGTTCTCGGCCTCGATGCACCGGGTCACGGCGTCGTGGTGCTCGGCGTAGCCGGAGAGGACGGCCGGGAAGTGCGCCAGTGCGGCGTCCCGCCCGACGACCGGTGGCGCGCCGACGGTGTGGATCTCGACGTCGGGCGCGAACACCGCGGCGAGATCGCCGAACCGGTCGGAGTTGATCGCCGCGAAGTAGCCGTCGACGGCCTGCCGACCCAACTCAGTCACGGAGCATGCCCTTCAGCTCGTTCATCGCCTGGAACGACCACTTCGCCAGCGACGGGTCGCCGAACGCCGTGATGTTCCACATGACCAGGTGGCGCAGCCCGTTCTCGCGGTACTCGGCGAGCTCCTGCGCGACCTGCGCGGGTGTGCCGCAGAACGCATAGTGGCGAACCACCTGCGGCGGGATCGCGTCGATGATCCGCAGCGACTCGGCGCGGTCGATCGTGGTCGGGATGAAGTCGTGGAAGCCCGAGCCGCGCGGGCCGCCCTCCAGCGGGGGCTCGACACCGAGGTCGCGGAACACTTGTGAGGGCAGCAGCACGCACAGCGCGCGCACCAGCGGTGCCTCGACGAGGCGGCGGACCGCTTCCTCGTCCGGCCCCATGAGGATGTAGCCGAGCATGCCGGGCGTGAGGTTCGCCGGGTCCCGGCCGGCGTCCTCGGCAGCCTGGTTGATCACGGTGAGCGACTTGCCGTAGTCGGCCGCCGTCATCTTCGTGGGCAGCCAGCCGTCGGCCTTCGCACCGGTCAGGCGCAGCATCCGCGGCCCGTGTGCGGCCGTCCAGATCTCCGGCGGACGCCCGCCGAAGGGTTGCAGCCCCAGTACCGCCTTCTCCAGGGTGTGGAACGTCCCCTGGTAGTCGACCGGTCCATCGGCTTCCCAGAGCAGGCGCATGACGTCGATGCCCTCGGACAAGCGTGCGACCGGCTTCTCGAACGACATCCCGTACGGGTGATGTTGAGCTTCTCCCCGCTGCCCAGCCCGATGATCGCGCGGCCCTGGGTGACGTGGTCGAGCGTGAGCGCGCTCGCCGCGGCCATCGCCGGATTGCGCCGGATCAGATCGGTGACGACGACGCCGACCTTGACCCGCTCGGTCTGCGCTCCCACCACGCCCATCATGATCAGCGGGTCGAAGTAGGTGTGCGGGTTGGCCTGGACGTTCGCCAGCGGGGTGAGGTCGGGTGTCCACATCGTGTCGGCGTGCCAGCCCATCAGGTGGTCCGGCCACCACACGGCGTCGAACCCGTCGGACTCGGCCCGCTGCGCGAACCGCACCGCCGCGTCTGCAGGCGGCATGATCTGCCCGGGAACTCCCAACTGCAGGCGCTGCATCAGTAGCGCCACCCGTCACCGAAGGTCGCGAGCCGCCCGCCCAGGTAGTCCTCCACGCAGGTCAATGCGGCGCGGGCGGCGCGGTCGGTGCCGATGCCACGGCTGCGGAAGGTCTCGCTGGCGAACCACAGACCCTCGACGTTCGGGGCCCGCCAGTGCGGGCGGTACCTCCCGACCAGCCCGGGCATCTGGATCACCCCGAACGACGGCTCGAACACGAGGTGCCGGCGCCGCCAGACCGGCTTCGCGAAACCTGGCCACATCGTCTCGATGTCGCGCTCGAAGGCCTCCATCGTGGCGCGGCACCACTCCCGGTCGCGCCCCTTCGCGCCGGGGATGATCGCGCCCATCACATGCAGGTGGGTGCCGGACGGCGAGCACGACGGGTCCATCGCGGACTGGTCGAACATGAACCCGGAGCAGGCCGTGGACGGGGTGGCGGTCCAGGTCGCGAGCTCCCGCGGGTCGAACCGGGTGACCGGCTCCTCGGTGGCGAGGTAGAGGCCGAGCCAGGCGATGCGGAACTTGTCCTGGGCGAGGAACTCGATCTGGGAGGCGTACCACTCGGGGGAGCGCGCTGCGCGGCACGACGCCCAGCACGTTCCACACCGGCAGCGTCGAGATCACCGCGGGCGCTCGAGGATCTCCTCCTCGAAGAACTCGTTCGGCATGATCTTCGGTTCCCGGCCGATCGCGACGCCCCTGACCTCACCGTTCTCGATCACGACCCGCTCGACCGAGGTACCCAGCCGCAGCTCGCCGCCGTGCTCCCTGATGGCGTCGGAGAGGTCGCGCCACATCCCGTCCCAGCCCTGCCCGGGCCAGAACGAGTACGCCGCGGTGCCCCGTTCCTCGAAGTGCATCTTGCGGACGTAGAGGTTGTCGCTGGCCGAGTGGTCGTACCAGTTGTCGGTCATGCACTCGAGCACCGAGATGAACTCGAACAGGTCGACGACGCCCTGGTCGTCGGTGTACTGGTGGATCCACTCGCGCAGGGAGCGGTCGTCCCAGTCGTCGAGCGCCTCGTACGGGGTGTTGACGAGGGCCTTGATGACCTTCTTCAGTTCGGTCCGGTCGGTGTAGCGGTCCCGGATCGACCCCCAACCGCGACCGTTCTCCCAGATCGGCATGTCGTTGCTGACCTCGCCGTGGATCAGCTCCTTGCGACGTGCTCGAAGACCTTGGTCAGCCCCGAGCCCCCGTCCTCGACGAGGTGGCCTCCGAGGTTGACGGTGAACCCCTCGTCCGGCACGGCCAGCGCGCGGCCCCCGAGGTACGGGCTGCGGTCGAGCACCACGACCCGCTTGCCCTCCTTGGCCAGCAGCGCGCCCGCGGTCAGCCCGGCGGCCCTGCCCCGATCACCACGACGTCGTAGCTCGGCATGACACCTCTTTCTACCAAACGCCCGTTTTACGTTCTCACGCCCGGCCGACCCGTGCAACCACCGCCGTCCCCGACACGGCACGCACCACGACCCCGTCGCGCTCGACGTCCAACCAGACCTCGCACTCGATCTCGCCGGACCCGACGGCGGTCACCCGGCCACCCGCGACGACCCGCTCGCCGCCGAACACGTTGTCCCGGAACCGGAACCGCGACGACCGCACCCGGTCGGCCCCGCCGGCCCACCGGACCAGCATCGTGTGCACCCAGCCCAGGTTGATCGGCCCCTGGTTGACGACGCGCTCGCCGAACCCGAGCGCCGCGGACACGTTCGGATCCAGGTGGATCATGTTCGGGTCACCCAGCAGCGCGGCGATCGTCTTCATGTGCTCCGGGTCGGCCACCGCCGTGAACGGGGGCAGCTCGTCCCCGACGGCCGCAACCCTGTCCGCCGGCTCGGCCGCACTCATGCCGGCACCTCCGCCCGCCGCGGGAACACGTACGTCGGCCGGACCGCCGCGTGCACCTCACCGTCCGGGCCGATCAGTTCGATCAACGCGGTCACCAGGTCGAACACACCCGTGCGGACACCGCGCTTGCGCGTCGCGGAGTCGACGACCGCACGCACGGCGTACTCGACGTCCACGCGCAGTGGCCGGGCGAAATCCACCGACCACTCCCCAGCATCGGCCCGTCCGCGGAGGAGGACCCGAACATCGCGAAGACCTCCTCCAGTTCGAGCCCGACCCCGCCCTGGGCCGCGAGGAACGCGACCGTCGGGTGCAGGACGCCGTCCGTCGCCTGCGCACAACCGAGCGCATCGCGCAGCAGCCAGTCGACATGACGTTCGATCCGGGCCCGGCCGCCGGGGAACCGACGCCCCACCGTCGCTGCCAACTCGTCCTCGCGCATCACTCGCCACCCTTCGCCCACCCGCGGATGCTTGTCCACGGTCGAACGGCGCTGCTAGTTTGTCAAACGATTGGTAGACAAACGGGAGGCCAGCGACGATGCCCGCCACCACCGTCCCGGATCTGCTCGACCAACGCGCAGGCGACGCGCCGGACCACGAGGTCGCCTTCCCCGACCGACGCCTCACCTATCCCGAGCTCGCCGACGCCGCGAGGCACCTCGCCGGCGCGCTGTGGGCCGCCGGGATCCGGCCGGGGGACCACGTCGGCATGCTCCTGCACGGCGGGATCGACAGCATGACGACATGGCTCGCCGCCGCGCACCTCGGTGCCGTCGCCGTCCCAGTGAACCCGCGCCTCAAGCCCGGCGAACTCGCCTACATCCTCGAGAACGCCGACATCCGGCTGCTGTTCGCCACCGCCGAGCTCGAGCCGGTCCTCGCCGAGGCCCTCCCCGGACTCGCCGCAGGCATCCCCGGCCGGCTCACCCTTCCCATCGCGCCGATGCTGCGCGCGGTCGTCACGGTCGAGCCGGACGGCCCCACCCCTCGGGGGTGGCTCACCCGCGCACGTTTCGAGGCCGCCCCGACCGACCCCTCCGCCGTCGCCGCGGCGCGCGCCGGGGTACGCGCCGAGGACCCTGCGCTGATCCTCTACACCTCCGGCACGACATCCCGGCCGCGCGGCTGCGTGCTCGACAACGCATCGCTCGTCGCCGAGGGCGAGGCCGTCGCCGAGCGCCTCGGGCTCGGCCCGCAGGACCGGTTCTGGACGCCGCTGCCGATGTACCACTGCGGCGGGTACGACGTCGCCGTGGCGGCGCTCGCCGGCGGGTGCGGCATGGTCCACGTCGGCGTCTTCGAACCCGGCGCGGCGCTGCGCCAGCTCGCCGACGAGCGCTGCACAGTGGCCTTCCCCGCGTTCGAGACGATCTGGCTGCCGGTGCTCGACCACCCGGATTTCCCGACGACCGACCTGTCCGCCCTGCGCATCGTCCTCAACGTCGGCGCGGCCGAGCGGCTGCGCTCCATGCAGGACCGGGTCGCCCCGGCGATCCAGATGTCGTCCTACGGCATGACCGAGTCGTGCGGGTTCTGCTGCATCGGCTCCCCTGACGACCCGCCCGAAGCCAGGGCGACGACGAGCGGCACGCCGTTGCGGCACATGGAGATCCGCGTCGTCGACCCGGAGACCGGCCGGCCCGTGCCGCCCGGTACGCCCGGTGAGGTGCAGTTCCGCGGCACCTCCCGCATCGCCTACTACCACCGCGACCCCGAGCTGACCGCCGATCGGATCGACTCCGACGGCTGGTTCGCCTCCGGGGACCTCGCCGTCGCCGACGCGCACGGCAGGCTCACGTTCCTGTCCCGGCTCAAGGACATGCTCAAGGTGGGCGGGGAGAACGTCGCCGCCGCCGAGGTGGAGGGCCTCCTCGGCGGACACCCCGCGTGCGGCGTGGTGCAGGTCGTCGCCGCTCCGGACGCCCGGCTCGGAGAGGTGCCTGCCGCGTTCGTCCAGCTGCGGCCCGGCGCGAGCACCACCGAGCAGGAGCTGATCGACTACTGCCTCGGCACGGTCGCGACGTTCAAGGTGCCCCGCTACGTGCGCTTCGTGACGGAGTGGCCGATGTCGGGGACGAAGGTGCAGAAGTTCCGGCTGCGCGACGACATCGCCGCGGAGCTCGCGGAGGCCGGGATCACCGAAGCGCCCCGGCTGACGTCGCGCTGCACGCCTGACGGAACGCTCACTTGATCGTCGCACCCGCGTCGACCGGCAGTGCCACACCGGTGATGTAGCGGGCCTCGTCGCTGGACAGGAACAGCACCGCGTTGCTGATGTCGATCGACTCGACCCAGGGCACCTGGAGTGCGTTGAGCGACATGAAGCCCGGCATCGCCTTCTCCACCGTGGGCTCGGGATCGTCGGGCGCGAACATGCCCCACGTGCCCGGATTCTGGATCATGTGGGTGTCCACGTTGGTCGGGTGCACGGTGTTGACGCGGATCCGCTGCCCGGCCAGCTCGTTGGCCATCGTCCGCATCAGCCCCACGATCCCGTGCTTGGCCGACACGTAGTGGGCCACCTGCATGATCCCCTTGAGCCCGCCGATCGAGCTGGTGAAGACCATGGAGCCCCCGCCACGGGAGACGAGGTGCGGGACGGCCGCCTTCGCGGTGTGCCAGACACCGGTGAGGTTGACGTCCAGCATCTGCTGCCACATCTCCTCGGTGAGCTCCCAGGACATCCCGTAGCTCGCGATTCCCGCGTTGGCCACGACGATGTCGAGACCCCCGAGCTCGCTGACGCCCTCGTTCAGCGCAGCGGTGAGCCCATCCGCGTCGCGCACGTCGGCGACCCGGGCGACGATCCGCCGGTCGAGTTTCTCGACCGCCGCGACGGTCTCGTCGAGGTCCTCCGGCGTGGCGAGCGGGTACTTGTCCACCGACGAGATCGGCGCGCACGCGTCGACCGCGATGATGTCCGCGCCCTCCTGCGCCAGCCGCACCGCGTGGCTGCGGCCCTGCCCACGCGCCGCACCCGTGATGAACGCGACCTTCCCTTCGACCCTTCCGATCACTGTTCCTCCTTCAGGTAGTGCGGGCGACCCCGGTCAGAGCAGCTCGAGGATGGTGGCGTTGGCCTGTCCCCCGCCCTCGCACATCGTCTGCAACCCGTAGCGGATCCCGTTGTCCCGCATGTGGTGCACGAGCGTGGTCATCAACCGGGCGCCCGACCCGCCGAGCGGGTGGCCGGGGCGATCGCCCCACCGTTCGGGTTGAGCGCCTTCGGGTCCGCCCCGAGGTCGTGCAGCCACGCCAGCGGCACGGGCGCGAACGCCTCGTTGACCTCGAAAACCCCGATCTCGTCCAGCCGCAGGCCCGAGCGCTCCAGCGCCTTCTCCGTGGCGGGCATCGGCGCCGTCAGCATGATCACCGGGTCGGCACCGGCCAGCACGGTGGTGTGCACCCGGGCGATCGGGGTCAGCCCGAGCTCACGGGCCTTCTCGGAGGTCGTCATCAGCAGCGCGGCCGACCCGTCGGAGATCTGCGAGCTGTTGCCCGCTGTGATCACCCCGCCGTCCGGCTCGAAGGCCGGCTTCAGCTGCGCCAGCCCCTCGACCGTGCCGCCGCGGCGGATCCCCTCGTCCATCGACATGACCGTGCCGTCGGGCCGGGTGACCGGGGCGATCTGCCCGTCGAACCGGCCGTCGTCCTGCGCTGCCGCGGCCTTGGCGTGACTGGCGAGGGAGAACTCGTCGAGCTGGGTGCGCGTGAGCGCCCACCGCTCGGCGATCATCTCCGCTCCGATCCCCTGGTTCGGGAACACACCGCCGTAACGGGCCATGAACCGCGGGCCGAACGGGTCGGCGTCGCCGATCGAGCTACCCATCGGCACCCGGCTCATCGACTCGACACCACCCGCGACCACGACGTCGTACTGGCCCGCCACGAGCCCGGCCGCGGCGAAGTGCACCGCCTGCTGCGACGAGCCGCACTGCCGGTCGACGGTCACCCCGGTGACGGTGTCGGGCCAGCCCGCCGCGAGCACCGCGGTGCGGGCGATGTCGAAGGTCTGCTCGCCCACCTGGGACACGCAGCCCCAGACGACGTCGTCGACCACCGCCGGATCGACCCCGGCTCGCTCGACCAGGCTGCCCAACACGTGGGCCGACAGGTCGGCCGGGTGGACTCCGGCCAGCCCACCGTTCCGCTTCCCCACCGGGGTCCGGACGGCCTCCACGATCACTGCGTCCCGCACGTTCGCACTCCTCGTCCCTGCGCCACCACCTGTCCGCCCAGCCTACCTATCGTTTGATTGAAGCGATAGGCTGTTCGGCGACGCCGACGGAGGAGGACGACGTGCAGATCGACGGCTCGGTATCGGTGGTCACCGGCGGGGCCTCCGGTCTCGGCGCGGGGGCCGCACGACACCTCGTGGAGCGCGGCGGCCGCGTCGCGATCTTCGACCTGCCCGTGTCGAACGGCGCCGAGCTGGCCGGGGAGCTCGGCGACGCGGGCGCGTTCTTCCCGGTCGATGTCTCGGACCCCGACCAGGTCGAGGCCGCCGTCGACGGCGCGGCATCGACGTTCGGCCGCATCGACGTGTGCGTGAACGCCGCAGGCGTCAGCCCGGCGGCCCGGGTGCTGTCGCGCAAGGGCCAGCTGCACCCGCTGGACGTGTTCCGCAAGACGGTCGAGGTCAACCTCGTCGGGAGCTTCGACGTGCTGCGCCGCGCCGTGGCCGTCATGGCGCGCAACGACGCCTCTGCCGAGGGCGAGCGCGGCCTGGTCGTCAACGTCGCCTCCGCCGCGGCGCTGGAGGGCCAGGTCGGCCAGGCGGCCTACTCGGCCTCCAAGGGCGGTCTGGTCGCCCTCACCCTGCCCCTCGCCCGCGACCTGGCACTGTGGGGGATCCGGGTGATGACGGTCTGCCCGGGGATCATGGATACCGCGATGCTCGCGGGCGCCGACGAGAAGCGCCGCGCGTCGCTCGTCGACCTGCACGTGTTCCCCAAACGACTCGGCACTCCGCGCGACTTCGCTCAGCTCGTGGCGAGCTTCATGGAGAACACGCTGCTCAACGGCGATGTCGTGCGCCTCGACGCCGCCACCCGGCTGTAGGAGGCGCCCGTGCGCCGCACGCTCTACGACACCGCACACGAGGACTTCCGGTCGGCGTTCCGGCAGTTCCTCGAGCGCGAAGCCGTGCCGCACACCGAGCGCTGGGAGGAGTGCGGCCTGGTCGACCGGTCGTTCTTCGAGGCGGCCGGCCGCGCCGGTTTCCTCGGCTTCGAGGCGCCGGAGGAGTTCGGCGGGCTCGGCATCGACGACTTCCGCTACCACGCGGTGATGGCCGAGGAGACCGTCGCCACCGGTACCGCAGGCGACGGCTTCACCCTCGGCAACGACATCCTCGCGCCGTACCTGATCGAGCTGACGACCCCGGAGCAGCGCACGCGCTGGCTGCCCGGGTTCACCGCCGGCACACTCATACCCGCGATCGCGATGACCGAGCCCACCACCGGGTCGGATCTGCAGGCGATCCGCACCACCGCCCGCCGCGAGGGCGGCGAGTACGTGCTCGACGGCGCGAAGACCTTCATCACGAACGGCGCCCAGGCCGACCTCGTGCTCGTACTGGCCCGCACCGGGGAGCGCGACGGGCGGGGCATGAGCCTGCTGGCCGTCGAGGCGGGGACCCCCGGCTTCACCCGTGGCCGCCCGCTGCACAAGATCGGCCGCAGGGCGCAGGACACCGCCGAGCTGTTCTTCGACGGCTGCCGGGTTCCGGCCGGCAACGTCGTCGGCGAGCCGGGAGCCGGACTGCGGGTCGTGCTGGGCAACCTCCCCCGCGAACGGCTGTCCATGGCCGTCCTCGCCGTCGCCGCGGCGGAACGCGCGCTCGCCCTCGCCCTCGCACACTGCCGGGACCGCACCACCTTCGGCGTGCCGCTCGGCTCACACCAGGCCATCCGCTTCGAGCTCGCCGACCTGCACACCCAGGTCGGCGTCGCCCGCGTCTACGTCGACCGCTGCGTGCGGGCCCTCGTCGACGGCGAGCTCACCGCCGAGGAAGCCGCCGGAGCCAAGTACTGGACCACCGACCTGCAGTGCTCGGTGATCGACCGGTGCCTGCAGCTGTTCGGCGGCTACGGCTACATGGAGGAGTACCCGATCGCGCGGATGTGGCGCGACGCACGCGTCCAGCGGATCTACGGCGGCACCAACGAGATCATGAAGGAGGTCGTCGGACGCGCGGTGGTCGCCGGGGACTGAGCGGCAGCGCTACGGGGCCCGCCTACAGGGCCAGCGCCGCGTCCGCCGCGGAGTTGACCGCGCGAACAAAGTCGGCGGGCTGTTCCGCGTCGCCGAGGACCCACACCTCCACCCCGCGCGGCGTCTCGAAGGACGCGCCGGTGGGGCGCCAGCCGATCGCGAGCGCGACGATGTCGGCGAGCACTGCGTGCGAGCCGCCGTCCGGATCGGTG
Organism: Pseudonocardia sp. CNS-004; assembly: GCA_001942185.1. Taxonomy (GTDB): domain Bacteria; phylum Actinomycetota; class Actinomycetes; order Mycobacteriales; family Pseudonocardiaceae; genus Pseudonocardia. The sequence continues at coordinate 146,571 of MKJV01000123.1, read as the reverse complement.
TGGACGACCGCACCGGGCTCGATCGCCACGACCGTCGCCTTCGTCCGCACCTCCACACCGTCGTGGCGCAGTTGCCTCACCAGCCGCGGCGGGTGATCGCCTCGATGCCGCGCCCGATGCTGCCGCGCATCTCGACGATCGTCACCTGCACACCCCCGGCGGCGAGCAGCTCGGCGGTCTCGCAGCCGGTCGCGCTGCCGCCGATGACCACGACCCGCTGCCCCGGCGCGACCGCGACCTCGCCGCGAAGCAGCCGCTGCGCGTCGTGCACGTGCGGCGAGTCGATGCCGGGGATCGGTGGCACCAGTGGATCCGCCCCGGTGGCGACGACGAGGACGTCCGGTGCCTCACGTTCCACCAGCGCGGCGTCCACCTCGACACCGGTGTGCAGCGCCACCCCGAGGTCGGCCAGCCGCTGCACCTGGTGCGCCCGGAATCGCAGCACCTCGCGTTTGCTCGGCGCGAGCCCCGCGACCTCCAGCTTGCCGCCGAGCCGGCCGTCGCGCTCCCAGATCGACACGTCGTGCCCGCGCAGCCGGGCGATCCGCGCGGTCTCCATCCCGGCCGGGCCGCTGCCCACGACCATCACCCGACGGGGCGTGGCCGCAGGTTTGATCGCCCAGGTGAGCTCGCGTCCCGCCTCCGGGTTCACCGCGCAACGCGCCCGCTCGCCCCGACCGACCAGGTCGACGCAGGCGTTGCACGCGATGCACGGGCGCAGCTCGGCGAGCCGCCCCTCCCGCACCTTGTCCGGCCAGTCCGGCTCGGCGATCAACGCGCGCCCGAGCAGCACCAGGTCGGCGTCCCCGGATGCGACGACGGCAGCCGCCTCGTCCGGGTCGTCGAGCCGCCCCACGGCCATCACCGGGACGTCGACGGCCCGCTTCACCGCCGCCGCGAGGGGTCGCATGTGCCCGCGCGGCACGGCCATCGGCGCGAGCGTGACCTGCAGCGACAGCCAGGTCCCCGCCGAGACGCTGATCCCCGACGCGCCCGCCCCGACGACCATGCCGGCCGCCCGCGCGGCCTCGTCGATCGTCAGTCCGCCGCTCGGGCCGTCGTCACCGTTGAGCCGCCACACCAGCGGCAGGCCGGCCGCCTCGATGATCGCGTGCGCCACCTCGACCGAGAACCGGGCGCGGTTCTCCAGCGACCCGCCGTACGCGTCGGTCCGCCGGTTGAACTGCGGCGAGAGGAAGTTGGACGGCAGGTAGCCGTGCGCCCCGTGCACCTCGACGAAGTCGAACCCGGCGTCGCCCGCGAGCGCGGCCGCCGCGGCGTAGTCGCGCACGATGCCGGCGATCTCCTCGCGGGTCAGCTCGTGGGGCACGGGCGAGGCGGAGTTCAGCGGGATCGGCGAGGGTGCCACCGACGGCCCGTCGACGACCTGCCGGCCCGGGTGCATGAGCTGCACCCCGACCGTCACGTCGTGGGGGCGCAGCACCTCCACCAGCCTGCGCAGCCCGGGCAGGTATTCCGGCCCGCTGATCCTCGGCTCCGGCCCGACCGTGTCGGCCGAGACGAGGCAGCCCTCCACGGTGATCGTGCCGACGCCACCCTCGGCCCTGCGCCGGTAGTAGGCGATCGTGTCGTCGGTGATGTGGCCCCCGGCGTCGAGGCAGGTGCCCATCGGCGCCATCACCAGCCGGTTGCGCAGGGTCAGCCCGCCCAGGCGCACCGGCTCGTAGAGGACGTCGTGGGTCATGCCGACAGCACCCGCAGCGCCCGCACCGGGCACGCGTCGACTCCGATCCGCGCCGCCCCCTCCTCGCCCGGCGGCACCTCGCGGTCCGGGCCCACTGCGCTGTGGCCGTCGTCGTCGAGCGGGAACAGGTCCAGGTCCACGACGGAGCACTGGCCGTGCGCCTCGCAGACGTCCGGGTCGACGCCGATCCTCATCGCGTCACCTCCACCCGCAGCTGTTCGAGGGAACGCGACGCCAGGCTGGGCTTCCACCGGGGCTCGGCAGCCAGGGCGAGACCAGGCAGCCGCTCGACGATCCGGGCGACCGCGATGCGCGTCTCCATCCGGGCCAGCTGGGCCCCGATGCAGGCGTGGATGCCCTTGCCGAAGGCGATCTGCGGGTTGGGGCGACGGGCCAGGTCGAGGGTGTCGGGGTCGGCGAACTTCTCCGGGTCGCGGTTGGCCGAGGCCAGCACGAGGTGCACCCGCTCCCCCGGCGAGATGCGACGTCCGCGGATCTCGGTCTCCGCGACCACCCACCGGTTCAGCACCTTGATCGGCCCGTCGAAGCGCAGCAGCTCCTCGACGGCGGGCGCGATCAGCTCCGGATCGGCGCGCAGCCGAGCCAGCTGGTCCGGGTGGCGGAGCAGCGCGAGCGTGGCGTTGGCGATCGAGTTGGTGGTCGTCTCGTGCCCGGCGAACAGCAGCAGTGCGCACATCGACACCAGCTCGTCGTCGGAGAGCCGGTCGCCCGCTGCCGGGTCGCCGTCGGCCGCCATGAGGGCCGTGAGCATGTCCTCCCCCGGCTCACGACGGCGCAGCGCGATGAGCTCGCGGAAGTAGGCGTCCATCTCGCGCAGCCCGCGCAGCGCCCGCTCGTGCCGTTCGGCCCGCGCGTCGCCGCCCGCGCCGAACGCGACGAGCGCGAGCTCGTCGGACCACTCGCGGAAGCGGTCCCGGTCGGCCACCGGCGCGCCGAGCATCATCGCGATCACGGTGGCGGGCAGCGGGTAGGCGATCTCGGAGATGAGGTCGCCGCCGGTGAACGCCTCCACCAGCTCGTCGACGAGGGCGGTGATCTGCTCGCCCATGGCGGAGATCCGCTGCCCCTTGAACGCGCCCGCGGCGAGCCTGCGAAGCCGCGTGTGCGCCGGCGGGTCGGAGACGACCATCCACTCGCCGATGAGCTCGAGCACCCGGTCGGCGGCGGAGGGCTCCCCCCGCTGCGACGCGCCGCCAGCAGCGGCCGGACCCGGTCGTTGGACAGCGCCTTGTTCTGGAACGCCGCCGAGACGTCGTCGTAGCGGGTGAGCAGCCAGGCCCGGTGGTGCGCGCTCCACCGCACCGGATCGTGCGCACGCAGCTGCGCGAACAGCGCGTACGGGTCGGCGCTCGCCTCCGGGGCGAGCAGGTCGTCCTCGACCTCGACCGGAACGACGCCCTCGGTCACGTCGTCACACCCACGGACGTCAGGCTGCGCGCCATGCCCAGCCGGTCGCGGATGATCTGGCCGCCCGCCACCCTCCCGTCGGCGACGTGCACGATCCCGACCATGTGCAGCGTCGAGGGCGCCCCGACCAGTGCCGGGTCGACGCCGTGGAGGCCGCCCGCGTACCGGCCATCGCGGGTGATCCGGAAGGCGACCGCCGACCCCGCGGAGAACAGGTCGTCGACGACGTCGGACGGCTCCTCCTGCAGGACGCTCGTGTCACCGTCGTCGACGCGGACCGCTCCGCGCGGGGCGCCGTCCGCGATCCAGTCCCGCACCACCTGCTCCGCGGCCGGGGCGGCGGGCACGGCCGCGGTGTCCCATGGCGCGAGCGCGGGCGCCGCGACCGGATCGGGGACGCCGTCGGCCAGCTGGCGGCGGCGGGCCTGGTAGTCCTGCTCCACCAGGTTCTCGACGAGCTTCGTGCCGTTCCACCGGTAGAGCCCGATGCCCTGCCAGGACGCGACGGCGCCACCGTGGCGGACCGATGCGCCGTGCTCGGAGAACCGCATCGCCAACCGGTCGCCGTTGCAGACGATCTCGTGCACGGTCAGGCACAGTCCTGGGAACTGGGTGAACTGCTTCTGCGCGGCCGGGACGTAGCGCTCGTCCCGGCCACCGACCACGTGCGGTCCCATCCGCAGCGTGTAGTCCGGCTCCATCAGATCCGGACAGACGCTGGTGTCGTGCCGGTTCGTGTAGTCGTTGACGTAGCGCCGCATCAGGCGACGAAGGGGTCCATCTCGTCGCCCCCCTCAGCGGCCCTGGAAGACCGGCGGGCGCTTCTCCGTGAACGCCCGGACGCCTTCCGCGACATCGGCCGAACCCTGCAGTGCGGTCAGCGCGGCGGTGGAGTGGTCGAACTCGCCGCGGTCGACGCCGCGGTTGACCAGCCCCTTGCCCGCCGCGATGGCCAGTGGCGCTTGCGCGGCGATCCGCTCGCCCAGCGCACGGGCCGTCTCCATCAGCTCGGCGGCGGGCACCACCTTCTGCGCGAGGCCGATCCGCAACGCGGTCTCCGCGTCCACCCGTTCCCCGGCGAACATCATCAGCTTGGTCCAGTGCCTGCCGATGACCGACGGCGCGCGCAGCACACCGAACCCGGGCACCAACCCGACCGCCGATTCCGGCATCCCGAACACGGCGTTCTCGGCGGCGATCACGACGTCGCACGCCAGGGTGAGCTCGCAGCCGCCGCCCATTGCGTAGCCGTTGACCGCGGCGATCACCGGCAGGTTGCACTCCTCGACGGCGGCGAACGTGCGCATGCACTCGCGCTGGAAGTCGCGCCTGGCCCGGGCGGACTCCAGCTGGGCGAAGCCTGCGATGTCCCCGCCCGCGGAGAACGCCTTGTCGCCCGCCCCGGTGACGATCACCGCACGGGTCCTCCCGTCCGCCTCCAGCGCCGCGAGGGCCTCGCGCATCTCGGGCCAGAACGTGCGCCCCATCGCGTTCAGCTTCGCGGGTGCGTCGATCGTGATCACCGCGACGGAGCCGTCGGCGTCGACCCTGATGTTGCGCGATGCGGCACCGTTGCGGCGCGCCGTGAGCGACTCGTCCATCATTTCCCCTTGCTCCCAGCAGTCTGTTCGCGTCGCATGCGCCGCTCAGCCGCCGAACCGGCCGTGCGCCGCGATCGCGATCGCGGTCGCCACCACGCGGCGGGTCTCGGCCGGCTCGATGACATCGTCCAGCGACAGGTGCGCCGCGGCCTCCCACGGCTCGGCCTCGGCGTTCCATTCCGCGGTCAGCTCGGCGACCAGCGCGGCATGCGCGTCCGGGCCCTGCTCGGCGAGCACCGCCTCCAGCTTGCGCCGGTGGATGGTGCGGATGCCGGTCTCCGGGGCCATGAAGCCGAGTTCGGCCGAGGGCCAGGCGAACAGGAAGTCGGGCTTCGTGGGCCGCCCGCCCATCGCGAAGTGCCCGCCGCCGTAGGCTTGCGCAGCACGACGCCCACCTTCGGGACCGTCGCCTCGGCGATCCGCGACACGAGCGCCTCGTAGCCGTGCAGGATGCCACCCCGCTCGGCCGCCGTGCCGATCATCAGGCCGGGCACGTCGTGGAAGAGGACCAGCGGCAGCCCGAACGTGTCGCAGAGGTCGACGAACGCCCGCTCCTTCGCCAGCGCGGCCGGGTCCAGCGCGCCGGCGCGGACGATCGGCTGGTTGCCGACCAACCCGACCGGTCGGCCCTCGATGCGGGCCAGCGCGCACAGCACCGAGCCGCCCCAGCCGTCCGCCCAGGGCAGGATCGAGGCCTCGTCGGCGATGCACGCGAACACGTCGCGCACGTCGTAGCCGCTGCGGGCTCCGAGCGGGACGATCTCCTCCAGGTCCTGCGGATCGCGGGAGGGCGGCAGTGGTGGCCCCCACGGAGGCTCCGACGTCGAGTTGGGTGGCAGGTAGGACAGGAACGCCGCGACGGCATCCATCGCGTCGGCCTCGGTGTCGACGACGAGGTGTGCGTTGCCCGCCTCCGTGGCCGCGGCCGGGCCGCCCAGCTCGTCGTCGGTGACCTTCTCCCCGATCGCGGGTTCCACGACCGACGGGCCGGAGAGCGCGATCGACGCGCCGCGCAGCATGACGACGAAGTGCGCCGTCGACGCGTGCAGCGCCGAGTCCCCGTAGCTGGGCCCGAGCACTGCGGCGACGCGCGGGACGACCGGGGCGCCCGGCGGCGGTTTGAGGAACGTCGTGAAGTCCAGCGGCAGGCCGGAGAACCTCCAGCCGGAGACGTCCGGCATGCGGCCGCCGTCGGCGTCGCAGAGCAGCACGAGCGGGAAGCCGTGGCGCTGTGCGTGCTCGATCAGCCCGCCCTGCTTGCGCATGCTGATCGGGGCCGTGGTGCCGGCGAGCACGCTGGCGTCGATGCCGATGACGCCGACGCGCCGCCCGTCGAGCAGGCCGAAACCGGTCACGACGGCGTCGCCGGGGACGTGCTTGTCCGTGCGCCGCTCCGGCAGGGCGAGCGCTCCGATCTCGAACCAGGACCCGGGGTCGACGAGCATGTCGATGCGCTCACGGACCGGCAGCCGGCCCGACTCGCGGTGCTTGCGCAGACCCGCGGGGCCTCCCATCTCCAGCGAGCGCTCCTTGCGCGCACGCAGTTGGGCGATCCGCTCGGTCATCGCGGCGCCGGGCTCGGCGGCTGTCACCGGGCCTCCCTCGTCGTGGGGTGGAATGGTCTCCTGGGCGGACGCTAGACTACCAGACGGTCGATTGGTAGGCAGCGGGTCGCGGCGGCCCCGGGAGAGCGGAGCGCTCCGTGCAGGAGATGAATGGGCGGGCCATGGACATCCGGACGGTTCTCGTGGCCAACCGCGGCGAGATCGCGGTCCGGATCATCCGGACCTGCCGCGAGCTCGGCCTGCGTACCGTCGCCGTCCACAGCGACGCCGACGCCGAGGCACTGCACGTCCGGATGGCCGACGAGGCCTACCGGATCGGGGCCGCGCCCGCCCGCGAGTCCTACCTGTCCGCCGCCGCGATCGTGGCCGCGGCGAAGGAGGCCGGGGCCGACGCCGTCCACCCCGGATACGGGATGCTCGCCGAGGACGCCGGGTTCGCCCAGGCCGTCGCCGACGCGGGGTTGGTGTTCGTCGGACCGTCGGCGGAGGTCATCGCCCGCATGGGCGACAAGGTGGCGGCCCGGGACGTCGCTCGATCGTGCGGCGTGCCGGTGCCCCCCGGCAGCCCGGGCACGATCTCCGACGCGGCGCAGGCGCGGGCCGTGGCCGAACGGATCGGCTGGCCGGTCGTGGTCAAAGCCTCGTTCGGCGGCGGCGGGCGCGGCATGCGCGTCGTGCACGACCCCGCCGGTCTCGACACCGCGCTGACCGCCGCGGCCCGCGAGGCCGGCGCCGCGTTCGGCCGGCCCGAGGTGCACCTGGAGCGCTACCTCGAGCGGCCGCGGCACGTCGAGGTGCAGGTGCTGGCGGACGCGCACGGCAACGTCGTACACCTCGGCGACCGCGACTGCTCCGTGCAGCGGCGCCACCAGAAGCTGATCGAGGAGGCGCCTGCACCCGACCTGCCGGCCGGTGTGCGCGACAGGCTGCGCGACGACGCCGCCCGCCTGGCGCGGGAGGTCGGCTACCTCGGCGCGGGCACCGTCGAGTTCCTCGTGCTGCCGGCGACCGGTGAGTACTTCTTCTTGGAGATGAACACCCGGCTGCAGGTCGAGCACGGCGTGACCGAGATGGTCACCGGGCTCGACCTGGTCTCGGCACAGCTCGCCGTCGCGGGCGGGGAGAAGCTGTGGTTCACCCAGGACGACGTGCGCCTCGACGGCCACGCGATCCAGGCGCGGATCGCCGCGGAGGACCCGTGGGAGTCGTTCCGGCCCGCACCCGGCCGGGTGGCCACGCTCATGCCACCGCAGGGCCCGTGGGTGCGCTGCGACATGGGCATCGAGAGTGGTGACGCCGTCGCGGCCGAGTACGACTCGATGTTCGGCAAGGTCCTCGCCCGCGGCCCGGACCGGGACACCGCCCGGCGGCGGCTGATCGCGGCCCTCGACGAGCTGCGCGTCGACGGGGTGCCGACCACCGCGCCGTACCTGCGCGGGGTGCTCGCGTCGGCCGAGTTCGCCGCCGCCGTGCACGACACCGGCTCGCTGGAGCGGGACTGGGCGCCCGACCCGGCGCTGCGCCCGGCCGCGCCGCAGGCTCCGGGCGCCCCCACCCCGGATCCCCGGCCGGCGCGGCGGGTGCGGATCGCGACCGACCGGGGTCCGGTCGAGGTCGCGATCTACGGTGTCGCATCGGTGCACGGCACCGGGGTCACGTTCTCCGCCCGGCCCGGCCGGGCGGATGTGTCCGTGGGCCGGGCCGCCGACGACCCCGGTGCACCGCCCACCGCGCCGATGGACGCGACCGTCGTCGCCGTCGCGGTCACGCAGGGCGCGGCCGTCGCACCGGGCGACGTGCTCGTCGTCCTGGAGGCGATGAAGATGGAGATCGAGGTGAGGTCCGAGATCACGGGCACGGTTGAGAAGCTGCACGTGACCACGGGAGCATCGGTGGCGGCGGGCACGATCCTGGCGGAGGTGACCCCGGCGGGCCGGCCGTCCGGTCAGGCCGCCTCGTAGCCGGCCACTCCGTCGCGCTCCTTCACCACGAGCTTGCCCTGCAGCACCAGGACGTCCAGGTGCGCGGCCGTCTCCAGGACCGCGAGCATCTGGTTGAGCGGGTCCAGCTCGTCCAGCCGGCGCTCGCGCGGGTCCAGGTGAGCCCGCCTGCGGCGGCGTACGCGGTCTCCCGCCCGGCACGGACCGCGGCGAACGTGTCCGCGAGCCGGGTGTCGTGGTGCGCGAGCAGCTCGTCGATGCGGGCGTGCGCCTGCGGCACCACGGCGCCGTGCGCGGGCAACAGCATCGCGTCCGGCAGCGCTCGGACCCGGCGCAGCGAACCGAGGTAGTCGCGCAACGGGTGCGGTACCGGTACCGCCTCGAAGCCGATCGACGGCGTGATGTGCGGCAGCACGTGGTCGCCGGCGAACAGCAGCGCGCCCGCGGGGTCGTGGAAGACGAGATGGCCTGCGGTGTGGCCGGGGGTGGCCACGGCGGTGAGGGTGCGCTCCCCGGCGGGGACGGTGGCGCCGTCGGTGAGCCAGGTGTCCGGATCCTCCCAGATGTCGACGGGCATGCCGTCGCGTCCGGACGTCCCGGCCAACGCGGCGACGACCGCGTCCGCCCCGCACCGCTGCAAGGCCGCGACCTGCGGGGCCAGTGCGAACGCGTCCGTGTTCGCCACGGACAGCGACGGCTTCTCCCCCTCCCCCAGCGCAACCGGCACGCCGGTGCGCCGCCGCAGCCCGACGGCGAGCGTGTAGTGGTCGCGGTGGACGTGCGTGACGAGCACCTGCCGCACGTCCGGCAGCCCGCGCCCGAGCGCGTCGAGGGCCTGTTCGAGCTGTTCCTCGGCACCGGAGAACACCTGCCCGGCGTCGACGAGCAGCACCCCGTCGGGCAGCTCGACGGCGTAGACGTTCACCGCCCGCAAGGCGTCGCCCGGCAGCGGCAGCGGGATGCGGTGCACCCCCGGCACGGGGGTGTAGACGCCCGGCTCGTGCCAGGGTCGCTGCGGGTCGTCCGCCTGGACCCGCATCAGGTGGCGACGATCCCGTGCTCCGGCCCACCGCCGTCGACCTGGATCCGCTGGCCGCTGACGTAGCCCGCGTCGGTGGTGGCGAGGAACGCGACCACACCTGCGATGTCGTCGGGCCGCGCGACCCGCCCGAACGGGTAGCGGGCATCGAGGTCGGCGATCGTGGCACCGTCCGCGGTGGCCGCGACGAGCCGATCGCCCATGTCCGTGGCCACCAGGCCGGGCGCGACGATGTTCACCCGGACCCCGTACGGCCGCTCCTCCTTCGCGAGGGTGCGCGCCGCCGCCTCCATCGCCGCCTTCGCCATCGTGTACGCCGCGCCGTTCGCGGGCGCGTCGGGGACGATCGCGCTGGAGATGACGATGACGTCGGCCCGGCCGGCCCGGCGCAGGTCGGGCAGCAGCCCCCGGACGAGCGCGAGCGGACCGAGGGTGTGCACCCGCAGCAGCCGCAGGTACTCCTCGCCCTCCGTGTCGGCGATCGTGGTGCCCCGGCTGGCCGTGCCCGCGTTGCTGACGAGCAGGTCGACCGGTCCGAGGTCGGCGCGTACGGCGTCGACCATCCCGGCGACCGCCTCGGGGTCGTCGATGGACGCCCGGTACGCCCGGGCCTTCCCGCCGGCCTTCTCGATCTCGGCCACGACCTCCTCGGCCGCGTCGACGTCGCGCCGGTAGTTCACCGCCACGGCGGCGCCGTCTGCGGCCAGGCGGACCGCGATCGCGCGCCCCACGCCGCGAGAGCCGCCGGTGACCAAGGCGGTCCGGCCGGAAATTGCACTCATCGCAGTCCTTCCGAGCTCACGGGTAGCGCGCGGCCAGCGCCTTCTGCGTGGCGATCCCCCGGATCGCCATCTCGGCCATCTGCGCGCCGATCTTCTCCGGGGTGAACTCACCGCCGGGCCGGAACCAGCGGTACACCCAGTTCGTCGAACCCAGCACGGTCAGGGCGCCCAAGCGCGGGTCGAGGTCGGCCCGCACCAGCCCCTCCTGCTGCGCCAGCTCGATCAGGTCGCGGAACACCCCCTGGTAGGCGTGCTCGCTGCCGAGCACCTCCTGGCGACGCTCCGGCGGCAACGCAGACAGCTCGTGCAGGAACACCGCGGTCGGCACGAGATTGCGACACGTGTGCTCCACGTGTCCCACGATCACGTTCTCCAGCCGCTGCAACGGGTCACCCGCGACCTCCGCCCGGGCCCGGATCACCGCCAGGCCCTCCTGGTGCACCGTGCTGATCACATCGAACAGCAGCTCTTCCTTCGACTGGATGTAGTAGTACAAGCTGCCCTTGAGCATCCCCAGCCGATCGGCGATGTCCTGCAACGAGGCACCGTCGTACCCCTTCTCGTAGAACACCTGCGTGGCGACCTCGATCAGCTCCGCCCAACGTTCCTCACGAGGCTTACGCTCCCCGCCGGAACGCCGCGCGCTCCGCCCAGCCGGCTGCCGCACCCGGACCGCCTCCTCGTACTCGCACTGCCGATCCGGCGACTCTACCGTTTGGTAGACAGAGCTCCGCGCCGGTGTGGGCCGTGGCTGCCGGAATCGAACGACCTCTCCCCTTCCGTCGCCCAGCGCAATAGTGTACCAATCAATCGATTGGTAGTTCGCTTCCGCAACCCACCGGGCCCGCCCGCCCCCGGGCGCGGTGCTGTGTCCCGCCCACCGCACGGGCGCCGGCGTCCAACGGCCGATGGGACCTCGGCGGGACCGCCTGCAGTACCCACACCGGGTAGGACGATCACCGGCGAAAGGGACATCCGTGTACCAGGTCACCGTTCTCTACAACCACCCCGAGAACACCGCCGCGTTCGACGAGCACTACCGCGAGACGCACGCCCCGCTCGCTGCGAAGCTCCCGGGCCTGAAGCGGTACACGGCGTGCTGGACCGGCCCTTCCCCGGACGGCAGCCCGGCCCCGCACCATCTGGTCGCCACCCTGTACTTCGACTCACCCGAGGCGTTCGGTGCCGCCTTCAGCGGTCCCGAGGGCCAGGCGGCGCAGGCCGACATCGCCAACTTCGCGGGCGCAGGCCTCACGATCCTGACCGGTGAGGCCGAGACGTTCATCTGAGCGCCGCGCCGTGGGTGCGCGCCCGATGACCGATCTCAGCGACCCGGAGGTCCCCGGCATGTCCGCGATCACCCCGCAGCGGCTGGAATCGCTGTTCCGGCCGCGCAGCGTCGCCCTGGTCGGAGCGGCGAACAAGTCGCTGTTCTCCCAGCTCGCCTACGGCAACCTGGTCGAGTTCGGGTTCGCCGACCGCACCTGGCTCGTGAACCGGCGCGGCGCCGAGACCCACGGTCGGTCGACGGTCCGCTCGTGCGCCGAGATCGACGAGCAGGTCGACGTGGCGTTCCTGATGGTCCCGCAGGCAGGCATGCACGACGCACTCTCCGACGCCGCAGCCGCCGGGATCCGCAACGCCGTGGTCCTCTCCTCGGGTTACGGCGAAGCGGGTGAGACCGGACGACGAGCTGAGGCCGATCTGGTCGCGCACGCGGACTCGCTGGGCATGGTGCTGCTCGGCCCCAACCACCTCGGGTTCGCCAACCTCTCCGCCGGGGTCCCCGTGACGTCGATCATGGGGCTGCCCCGGGCCGCAGGACCCGTTGCCCTGCTCTCGCAGAGCGGTGCCAGCTCCGGCGCGATGGTCGACTTCGCGACGACGATGGGCGTCGGACTGTCCCTGATGGTCACCCTCGGCAACGAGGCCATGATCACCGCCGGGCACGTCCTCGACTTCCTCGTCGACGACCCGGACACCCGGGCCGTCGCGATCTTCATGGAGACGGTCCGGGACCCCGCGGCGTTCGCCCGCGCGGCCCGGCGCGCCGGAGCGGCGGGCAAGCCCGTCGTCGTGCTGAAGGCGGGCAGCAGCGAGCTGGCCGCCCGCACGGCCGCAGCACACACCGGTGCCCTCGTCGGCGACGACCGCACGATCGACGCCGTCTTCCGTGACCTCGGGGTGATCCGGGTCGACTCCATCGAGGACATGCTGATCACCGCCGGCACGGCGGCCCACCTCGGGCGGCTGGACCGTGCGGGAGTCGGGTTCGTGTCGATCTCGGGCGGGGCCTGCGACATCGTCGCCGATCGAGCCGCCGACCTCGGGATGCCGCTTCCCGCTCTCGCCGGGACCACCCGCGAGGCGCTGGCCGGGATCATGCCCGACTACGGCGCCGTGCAGAACCCGCTCGACGTCACCGGGGCCGCGGTGATCGACCCGACCCTGTTCACCCGCGCGATCCGGACCATGTCCGCCGACCCGTCGATCGGCGTCGTCGCGGTGGTCAACAGCCTGCCCTGGCAGGACGACGGGCGGCCGTACGTGGTGCAACCCCTCGTCGACGCGATCGGCAGCGGCATGGTCACCGCCGCGTGTCCCAGCGTGTACGTCAACCAGGTGCTCCAGCCGATCACGGCACGTACGCGGGCGGTCCTGGACGCGGGCGGGGTCCCGTACGCGATCCCCGGGCTGCGGCAGGCGGTCGTCGCGCTGCGGAACGTCGGCTGGTGGTCGGAGACCACCCGGCCACGCGCGACGGACGAGACCGGCGCGACGCCGATCTCGAGCCCGATCACGACGCCGCCCGGTGCCGAGCGCGCCGGTGCGTGGTCGGAGACCGCGACGCGCCGCATGCTCGCCGCTGCCGGCATCCCCGTCGTCCCGGGCCGGGCGGTGACGTCGGCGGACGAGGCGGCGAGAGCGGCCGTCGATCTGGGCTGCCCGGTCGCATTGAAGATCGTTTCTCCCGACATCCTGCACAAGTCCGACATCGGCGGTGTCCGGCTGGACGTGCGGGGCGAGAAGGCGGTCCGCGCGGCCTACGCGCAGGTCGTCGATGCGGCCGGGCGGGTCGACGGCGCCCGGATCGAGGGAGTGCTGGTGTCACCGATGCGCACCGGCGGGATCGAACTGCTCGTCGGCGTCGCCCGCGATCCGCAATGGGGCGCGATCCTGGCGGTTGCGCTCGGCGGAATCCTCGTCGAGGTTCTCGGGGAGCCGGCCCTCGCGCCGCTGCCCGTCACCCCGGATCGGGCCCGGGCGCTTTTGGACGAGTTGCCCGGCGCCGCGGTGCTGCACGGCGTGCGGGGCACCACGCCCGCCGATCTCGACGCGCTCGCTGCCGTCGTCGCGCGGATCGGAGATCTCGCCACCGCGCTCGGAGATGAACTCGAGTCGCTCGAGGTCAACCCGCTCCGCGTGGACGGGCCGACGATCGAGGCCCTCGACGCCGTCGTCACCTGGAGGACCGCGTGATCCACACCGCACTCACCGACCTGCTCGGTATCGACGCTCCGCTGGTCGGGTTCAACCGCTCGCCTGCCGTCGTCGCCGAGGTCAGCAAGGCGGGCGGGTTGGGTGTCCTGGCCGTCAGCGCGTACAGCCCTGCCGAGCTCGATGCGCAGCTCACCTGGATCGAGGAGCAGGTGCAGGGCAGGCCGTACGGCGTGGACCTGCTCGTGCCGGGCAACACCACGAACGGCGACCCGTCCGACCTCGTCGCGAGCCTGCGGGCGCAGATTCCCGACCAGCACCGCGAGTTCATCGCGGGCCTGCTGCGCCGCTACGACATCCCCGAGGAGGCGAACGCCGAGGGCCGGGTGATGAGTGAGTTCGCGGCCAACCTCGACCCCAGCCGCGTGACCCCGCTGCTCGACGTCGTGTTCTCCCATCGCATCGCCCTGTTCGCCAACGCGCTGGGCACCCCGCCGCCGGAGGTCCTCGAACGCGCACGGTCGGCGGGCGTCGTGGTGGCTTCCCTCGTCGGCAAGCCGGAGCATGCACGTCGCCAGCTCGACACCGGCGTCGATGTACTGGTGGCACAGGGAACCGAGGCGGGCGGGCACACCGGGACGATCGCCAGCACGGTGCTCACCCCCGAGATCGTCGACCTCGCGGGCGACGTTCCGGTGCTCGCTGCCGGTGGGATCGCCACCGGCAGGCAGATGGCCGCTGCGCTGGCGCTCGGGGCGGCCGGGGTGTGGTGCGGCTCCGTGTGGCTGTCCAGCCACGAGGCATCACCCCCGAGGTCGTGAAGCGCAAGTTCCTCGCGGCGACCAGTTCGGACACGCTGCGCTCGAAGACCCGTACCGGCAAGCCCGCGCGGCAGCTGCGCAGCAGCTGGCACGACGAGTGGGAGCGTGCGGGCAGCCCGGAGCCCCTGCCGATGCCGCTGCAGCCCTTGCTCGTCGGCGAGGCGTGGGACCGCATCGACGCCGCCGCATCCGCGGGCCATGCCAAGCGCCGAGCTGGAGTCCTTCTTCATCGGCCAGGTCGTGGGTGGGTTCACGCAGTTGCGGCCCGCCGGGGAGATCGCGCGCTCGATCGTCGCCGACTGCGAGAAGCAGATCGAGATCCTCGCCGGCCTGCGGCACTAGATCGACAGAATGGGAGCCTCCCCGATGACCTCCGCTGTGCTGGACCCCCGCACTCCCGTCCTCATCGGCGTGGGACAGGCCTCCGAACGGGTGGATGCCGAGGCATACCGTGGACGATCGCCCGTCGAGCTCGCCGCCGACGCCGCGCGGGCCGCGCTCACCGACACCGGCGCCGAACCGGCCGCAGTCGCCGCAGTGATCGACACGGTGGCCGGGATCCGGCAGTTCGAGATCTCGACGCCGGGCGCGCGCGCCCCGTTGGGCCGGTCCGACAACTACCCGCGCTCGGTGGCACACCGGATCGGTGCCGCGCCGGGCAGGGCGATCCTGGAGGTCACGGGTGGACAGGGACCCCAGCACCTGGTCACGGAGCTCGCCGGGACGATCGCGGCGGGGGGCTGCGAGGCGGCCCTCCTTTTCGGCTCCGAGGCGATCTCCACCGCCCGGCACCTGGCCGACGCCCCGGACCGGCCCGACTTCGCCGAGCACGTCGACGGCGACCTGGAGGACCGCGGCTACGGCCTGCGCGGCTTGATCACCCGGCAGCAGACGACACACGGCCTGACCGGCGCACCGGTCCAGTACGCGCTGCTGGAGAATGCCCGCCGAGCTCGGCTCGAGCAGTCCCGTGAGGAGTACGCGCGCGGGATGGGGGAGCTGTTCGCCCCGTTCACCCGGGTCGCGGCAGACAACCCGCATGCCGCCGCGCCGATCGCGCGGGACGCGGTCGAGCTCGTGACCGTGACCGAACGCAATCGGATGATCGCCGACCCCTACCCGCGCTACCTCGTCGCACGCGACCAGGTCAACCAGGGGGCCGCCGTCGTGCTGACCTCGGTCGCCGTGGCCGAGAGGCTCGGGGTGCCACGGGATCGGTGGGTGTTCCTGCACGGGCACGCCGACGTGCGCGAGCGAAGCCTCCTGGAGCGCGCGGACCTGTCGGTCTACCCCGCGGCCGTGCTGGCCACGACGCACGCGCTGGAGGTCGCCGGGATCGGCCTTGCCGACGTCGCGACGTTCGACCTCTATTCGTGCTTCCCGATCGCCGTGTCCACGGTGGCCGACGGGCTGGGAATCACCCCCGACGACCCGCGGGGCCTGACCCTCACCGGCGGGCTGCCGTACTTCGGCGGGGCCGGGAACAACTACTCGATGCACGCCATCGCCGAGACCGTGCAGCACATGCGGGACCGGCCGGGCACCTACGGGGTCGTCGGGGCGAACGGGGGCATCCTGTCCAAGTATTCGGTGGGGATCTACTCCACCACCCCCACGCCGTGGCGGACCGATGCGAGTGACCGGCTGCAGACCGAGATCGACGCGTGGCCGGCACCGGAGCCCGCCGTGCATGCCGACGGTGAGGCGACGATCGAGACCTGGACGGTGTCGTACGGCCGCGACGGCGCCCGCACGGGCATCGTCGTGGGCCGCCTCGAAGCCGACGACCGGCGGTTCCTCGCCCAGGTCGTCGAGGGCGACGACGAGTTGCTCGACCTGCTCGCCACCGGCGACCCGGTGGGCACCCGCGTGTACGCCCGCTCGTTCGGCATCGGGAACCGGGTCGCGACCGGCCGCGGCCGCATGGACGCGCTGCGCCCCCCGCGCCCCGCCGCGTTCCGGACCGGGCCGGCCGGCTACGAGCACGTCCTCGTCCACCGCGAGGGCCATCTGCTCGAGGTGACGATCAACAGGCCGGAGTCGCGCAACAGCCTGCACCCGCCGGCCAACGAGGAGCTCGACGAGGTCTTCGATGCCTACTTCGCCGACCCCGATCTGTGGGTCGCGATCATCACCGGGAACGGGGACAAGGCCTTCTCCGCGGGCAACGACCTCATCTGGACCGCCTCCGGCAAGCCGCTGTGGGTCCCCAAGAACGGGTTCGCCGGCCTGACCCGCAGACCCGCCATGACCAAGCCGGTGATCGCCGCGGTCAACGGGTTCGCGATGGGCGGCGGCTGCGAGATCGCGCTCGCCTGCCACCTGATCGTCGCCGACGAGACGGCCCGGTTCGCGCTGTCCGAGGTCAGGGTGGGGCTCGTCGCGGGTGAGGGTGGCCTCGCCCGGCTGCCCCGCGCCCTGCCCCGGGCGCTCGCCACCGAGATGATCCTCACCGGCAGGCGGCTCACCGCGCAGGAGGCCTGCGCGCACGGCATGGTCAGCCGGGTGGTGCCTGCGGGTACCGCACTGGCCGGGGCCCGTGAGCTGGCCGCGGAGATTCTCGCGTCGTCACCGACATCCGTGCGGACATCCTTGCAGATCATGGCCGAGACCGACGGGATCCCGGACACCGTCGAGGCGGCCGCCCACCCGTCGACGGCCCTGGATGACCTGCTGGTCAGCGCCGACATGGCGGAAGGGGTCGCCGCGTTCGCGGAGAAGCGGCCCCCGCGCTGGCACAACCGCTGACACCCGATCGGACGATTCGGTACCAACCAAACGATCGGCAGTATACGAAGGCGTAGACCCCGCGGGGACAACACGGTTCCCTCCTGCCCCCAACTCGACGCTGAGGTGGACATGGCTCTCGACGACGCAACCGCGCAGTTCCTCGGCCAGATGGCCGAATCCGGGATGAAGCCGCTCCACGAGATGACCCCCGGGGAGGCCCGCGCTCTCGGCGGGATGCTCCGCGACATGTACGGCCCCGGTCCGGACGTCGGCTCCGTACGGGACGAGGTGGCGCCCAGCCCGCACGGCGACATCCCGGTACGGATCTTCACCCCGCAGGGCACCCCGCGCGCCGTGATCGTCTACTACCACGGCGGCGGCTGGGTGATCGGCTCGATCGACGAGACCGACACCCTGGCCCGCACGATGGTCGGCGCCACGGGCGCCGCCGTGGTACTGGTCGACTACCGGCTCGCCCCGGAGCACCGCTTCCCCGCCGCCGCCCAGGACGCGTGGACCGCGCTGCAGTGGGTCGACGGCCAGGCCGAGCGCATCGCAGGCTCACGGGTGCCACTGATCGTGGCCGGTGACAGCGCCGGCGGGAACCTCGCCGCGATCGTGGCCCAGCGCGCGGGGCGCGACGGCGGCCCGTCGATCTCGCTGCAGGTGCTCGTCTACCCGGTCACCGACGCGGACGTGGACAACACCAGCTACCGCGACCCGGCGAACCAGCTCATGCTCACCCGCGAGTCGATGATCTGGTTCTGGGACCACTACGCGCCGGACAAGGCTCCCGCGCCGACCCGGACGCCTCACCGTTGCAGGCCGACAATCTCTCCGGCCAGCCGCCGGCCGTCGTGCTCACCGCCGAGCACGACGTGCTGCGCGACGAGGGCGAGGCATACGCCGAGAAACTCCGTGCCGCGGGCGTCCCGGTGGCGCACCGCCGCTTCCCGGGCCAGATGCACGGCTTCTTCACCTTCGTCAACGTGCTGCCCGGCGCCGCCGCCGGCCTGGCCTACGTCACCGAGCAGATCGACAAGCACCTGTCCGGGGCCGCTGCTCCTCTCGGGAGGTAATCACATGTCGGGATCCGAAAGCACCGCCGAGGCCGTCGTCGTCGACGCCGTGATCGTCGGAGCCGGGTTCGCGGGGCTGTACCAGCTGCACCGGTTCCGTGAGCTCGGCCTGACCTGCCGCGTGTTCGAGAAGGCGGCCGGCGTCGGCGGCACCTGGTACTGGAACCGCTACCCCGGCGCACGCTGCGACGTCGAGAGCATGTCCTACTCCTACTCCTTCTCCCCCGAGCTGGAGCAGGAGTGGACCTGGAGCGAGAAGTACTCGACCCAGCCGGAGATCCTGCGGTACCTCAACCACGTCGCCGACCGGTTCGACCTGCGCAAGGACATCACCTTCGACACGCTGGTCACCAGCGCGATCTGGGACGACGAGACCAGGCACTGGACCGTCACCACCGACCGCGGCGAGACCGTCACCGCCCGGTACGTGGTGATGGCGACCGGCTGCCTGTCGGTGCCGAAGGACCCGGAGGTCCCGGAGATCGACCGGTTCCGAGGGACGATCCACCGCACCGCGGACTGGCCGCACGAGGGCGTCGACTTCACCGGCCGGCGGGTCGGCGTGATCGGCACCGGGAGCTCCGGCATCCAGTCCATCCCGATCATCGCCGGACAGGCCGCCGACACGACGGTCTTCCAACGCACCCCCAACTTCTCGATGCCGGCAGGGAACCGCCCGCTCACCGAGCAGGAGATCGCCGGGAGGAAGGCGGACTACCGACGCTGGCGGGACCTGCAGCGCACCTCCGGGTTCGGGGTACCGGTGGAACCGGCGACCCGGTCGGCGCTGGAGGCGACCGAGGAGGAACGCAACGCCACGTACCAGAGCGCCTGGGACGAGGGCACCCTCGTCGCGATCCTCACCGCCTACACCGACTCGATCACCGACAAGGCGGCCAACGACACAGCGGCGGAGTTCGTCCGCGCGAGGATCCGGGAGATCGTCGAGGACCCGGAGACCGCCGAGATGCTCTGCCCGAGCACCTACCCGATCGGACCAAGCGCCCCTGCCTGGACACCGGCTACTACTCGACGTTCAACAAGGAGAACGTCCACCTCGTCGACCTGCGTGCGACGCCGATCATCGAGTTCACCGAGACGGGCATCCGCACCACGGAGAAGGTGTACGAGCTCGACTCCATCGTCCTCGCCACCGGATTCGACGCGATGACCGGCGCGCTGGCCGCGATCGACATCCGCGGCCGGAACGGGATCACCCTCAGGGACCGGTGGAACGCGGGCCCGCGCTCGTACCTGGGCATCGCGGTCGCGGGGTTCCCCAACCTGTTCACGATCACGGGGCCGTCCAGCCCATCGGTGCTGTCCAACATGGCGGTCTCGATCGAGCAGCACGTCGACTTCGTCACCGACGCCGTCGCGCACCTGCGGAACGAGGGCTATGCCGCCATCAACCCCACCGTCGAGGCCGAGGACGAGTGGCTGGCGCACGTCGAGGAGGTCGGCAACTTCACGCTCTACCCCATCGCCGACTCCTGGTACGTGGGCGCGAACGTGCCCGGCAAGCCGCGGGTCTTCATGGCCTACATCGGCGGTGTCGGGAGCTACCGGGAACGCTGCGACCAGATCGCGGCCAACGGGTACGAGGGCTTCCAACTGATCCCGGCCTGAACGAGCAGCGACAAAGGAGTCGACATGAAGACAACGGGAGCCCTGCTCTGGGAGCCTGGCACCAACTCCGGCTGGAGCGTCGAGGAGATCGAGATCGACCCGCCGGAGCGCCGCGAGGTGATGGTGAAGCTCGCCGCCTCCGGCATCTGCCACTCCGACCAGCACCTCGACGACGGAGTCATCCCGCTGCCGTGGGCGCCCGTCCTCGGCGGCCACGAGGGCGCCGGGGTGGTCACCGAGGTCGGGCCGGAGGTGCACGACCTCGAGGTCGGCGATCACGTCGTGCTGTCATTCCTGCCCTCGTGCGGGAAGTGCCGCATGTGCGTCTCCGGCCGCTCGAACATGTGCGAGCTGGGCGCCGGGGTGCTCGCCGGCGTGGCCCCGGACGGCACCCACCGCGTTCACGCCCGCGACAAGGGCGTCGGCTGCATGTCCTTCCTCGGCACCTTCGCGCCTTACGTCTGTGCCCCGGTCGACGCCGTCGTGAAGATCGACAAGGACATCCCGCTGGACAAGGCCGCGCTCATCGGCTGCGGCGTCCCCACGGGATGGGGCTCCTCGGTGTACGGCGCGGACATGCAACTCGGCGACACCGTGGTGGTCGTGGGTATCGGCGGGGTCGGGATCAACGCGGTGCAGGGCGCCAGGCACAAGGGGGCCAAGAACATCATCGCCATCGACCCGGTGCCCTTCAAACAGGAGAAGGCCCAGGAGTTCGGTGCCACCCACTCCGTCTCGAACTACGAACAGGCCGCCGAGCTCGTCCAGCAGATGACCAACGGCCAGGGCGCCGACCGCGTCATCCTGACCGTCGGGGTCATGCACGGCAACCTGCTCGAACCCGCCCAGGCCATGACCCGTCGGGGTGGCGTGATCGTGATGACGTCGGCAGCGCCGGTGCTCCAACGCGATGTGGAGATCGACCTGTTCACCTTCGCCATGTCCGGCAAGCGGTTGCAGGGCACCCTCTACGGCTCCACGAACTCGCGCAACGACATCCCGCTGCTGTGCGAGCTGTACCGCAGCGGCCGGCTCGAACTCGACGAGCTGATCACCCGCACCTACCGGCTCGAGGACATCAACCAGGCGTTCGCGGACATGCAGAAGGGGCTCAACCTCCGCGGCGTGATCATGTACGACTGAGCGACGCCGAAGGAGGGCGACCTAGGAGCCGGCGGAACTCGGGATCACCGAGGCCCCGAAGCCGGCCTGACCTCACCGTGGACCAGCATCCCGTCGACCAGCAGGTCGGCGTACTGGTTCGCGATCTCCTCCGGCATCCGGCCGCCACCGGGCCGGTACCACCGGTAGACCCAGTTGACCGCACCGAGCACCGCGAGTGCGGCGAGCTGCGGATCCACGTCCGGTTTCACCAGCCCGTCGGCCTTCGCGTCCGCGATCAGGCCGGCGATGATCGTCTGGTACTCACGGATCGGTATCTCCGCCCGCCGCTCGTCGGAGAGCTGGTCGAACTCGTGCAGCAGCACCGTGGTCTCGACCAGGTTGTCGATCAGGTAGAGGACGTGACCACGGATCACTGCACGCAGCCGCTCCACGGGGTCGTGCTCGGACCCGGCGAGCCTTCGGAGATTGTCCAGCCCCGTGCTGAGGACGGAGCGGACGACCTCGAACAGGAGGTCGTCCTTGCTGCGGATGTAGTGGTAGAGGCTGCCCTTCAGCACGCCGAACTCGTCGGCGATGTCCTGCAGGGTGGTGGACCGGTACCCCTTGCGGGCGAAGATACGCGCGGCAATTTCCAGCAGCTCCTGCCAGCGCCCGTCGTCCGCCCGGAACGGAGGCGCGGTGTCCGCGCGCGGCGCCCGTCGCCTGTTCACCACCCGCCCAACCTAACAGTGGGTCGATTTCCTGGCCGCGGATCCCGCGCGAGCGCGGTCCGGAACGCCCCGCAGAGCAGTTCGACGTGGCGGTCGCACAGTTCCTCCGGCGCCCCGCCGATCCGGTCGAAGCAGAAGACGTCGGTGACCGGCAGGCCGCGGATCCGCCCGGCCACGTCGGCGGCGGCGTCCTCCGGGGTGCGGAACTGCAGCCGGGGCAGCGAGGACGGCCGGCCGGGCGTCTGTGCTCCGCGGTAGGTCGCGCCGCGGGCTGCCCTGGCGTGCGGGGTGATGAGTGCGCGGGCGCGATCCGGGTCGTCGGCGAGGAATACGTTGACCAACCCACCCATGCGGGCCGCGGCGACGTGGTGACCACCCTCGGCGAGCCCTTCCGCGTACGGCTCCCACAGGTCCCGGTCGAGCCACAGCAGCCCGATCCCGAGACGCCCGGCGCGGCGCGCCCCGATCGGACCGCGGGCGCCCCACCAGAGCGGGACCGGGTCCTGCACGGGGCGTGGGGTCGCCCGCCCACTCGCCCAGATCTCCGGGAGCTCACGCAGCACCCGCTCGGTGGTCCGGTACCGCGCGTCGAAGTCCGCGCCGAACGCGTCGAACTCCGACCGCCTCCAGCCCGCACCCAGTCCGAGCTCGAGCCGACCCCCGCTGAGCACATCCACGACCGCGGCCTCCTCGGCGAGCGTGATCGGATGCCGCAGCGGCGCCAGCGCCACCGCGGTCCCCAGCCGCACCTGCGACGTCCGGGCGGCCACCGCGGCGAGGGCGGTCAGCGGCGCGGGCAGGTAGCCGTCGGGCGAGGCGTGGTGCTCCGTGGTCCACACCGCGCCGAGCGCGTGCCGCTCGCCGTACTCGACCCGCTCTAACGATCGGCGGTAGACATCCGTGGTCGACCGAGATCCGTCGGGGTTGCGCAGGTCGAGGTAGAGCCCGAGACGTGGGAGGTTCACGGCGTGACGAGCACCTTGCCGAACGCCTGGCCCGAGGCGAGCCGCTCGAACGCCCCCACGGCGTCCTCCAACGGGTGCACGGAGTCGATCTGCGGGCGCACCCCGCGGGCGTCGCACAGTGCCAGCAGGTCGACGAGTTCCTCGCGCCTGCCCATCGCCGAGCCGCACACCGTGATGTGCTGCAGGAACAGCCGGAACAGGTCGGTCTTCACCACCGAACCGGCCGTGGCACCCGCGACGACGACCGTCCCGCCCGGGCGGACGGAGCGCACCGAATGCTCCCACGTCGCGTGGCCGACGGTGTCGATCACGACGTCCACCCGCTCGGGCAGCCGCGCACCCGTCTCGAAGACGCGTCCGCGCCGAGGGCCCGGGCCTTCTCGCGCTTCTCGGGGCTGCGCCCGGTGACCCAGGCCCGGAGACCTGCCGCGGTCGCCAGCGTGACCGCCGCAGTGGCGACCCCGCCGCCCGCACCCTGGACCAGGACGGTCTGCCCGGGGCGGGCGGCGCCACGGACGAACAGCATCCGGTACGCGGTCAGCCAGGCGGTGGGCATGCAGGCGGCCTCCTCGAACGACAGCGAGGCCGGCTTGTCGACCAGGTTGCGGGCCGGTACGGCGACCGTGGTCGCGAGCCCGCCCTGCACCGCGTCCGCGAGCATCCCGCGGCGCGGGTCGAGGAGCTCGTCCCCGCCGCCCCGCTCCGGATCTGCCACGAGGGAGTGCACGACGACCTCGCGCCCGTCCGCGGTGACGCCCGCGACATCCGAGCCCAGCACCACGGGCAGGCGTTCCTCGGTGACGCCGACCCCGCGCAGGGTCCACAGGTCGTGGTGGTTGAGCGAGACGGCCCTGACCGTCACGAGAACCTGACCCGGACCGGCCTCGGGCTCGGGAACGTCAACGATCTCGACCCCCGCAACCGGGTCCTCGGCGGAGATCTTCGTGGCGACCGCGGCACGCATGGATG
The DNA here is from genome assembly GCA_001942185.1 of Pseudonocardia sp. CNS-004. Classification (GTDB taxonomy): domain Bacteria; phylum Actinomycetota; class Actinomycetes; order Mycobacteriales; family Pseudonocardiaceae; genus Pseudonocardia. The sequence goes on along the minus strand of MKJV01000123.1, from coordinate 123,045 downwards.
ACCTTTCATGTCGTCGGATGGTCGAGATGCCGTTCACGAGGCGACCCCCAGGAACGCCTGCGTGACCCGAGGGTCGTCCACGACGTCCGCCGCCGGCCCGCCGAGCACGAGCTTGCCGCGCTCCATCACCGAGGCGTCGGCGGCGAGCCCGAGCGCGGTCGCGTTCTGCTCCACCATCAGCACCGCGATGCCGCGGTCGGCAATCCCCCGGACGGCCCCGAGGACCCGTTCGACCATCACCGGCGCCAGCCCCATCGAGGGCTCGTCGAGCAGGACCGCCGCCGGGTCGGCCATGAGCGCCCGGCCGAAGGCGAGCATCTGCTGCTCGCCGCCGGACAGCAGGCCACCCGGTGAGCCACGCCGCCCCGCGAGCACCGGGAACATCGTGTAGACCTCATCCAGTGTGCGGCGCCGGCGGCTCGCCGACCGGTTCGGGTACCCGCCGACCAGCAGGTTCTCCTCGACCGTCAGCGGGGCGACGATCTCGCGCCCCTCCGGCACCAGCACCAGCCCGGCCCGTGCCGCCCGCCATGCCGGCCGGCCGCTCAGGTCGCGCCCGCCGAGCTCGACGGTCCCGGCGGCGGGGCCCACGCTGCCGCAGATCCCGCGCAGCGCGGAACTCTTGCCCGCGCCGTTGGCGCCGAGCACGACGTGGATACGGCCGCGGCGACGTCGAGGTCGATTCCGTCAACCGCCGTCAGCCGCCCGTACCGCACCGTGAGACCGCGGACCCGCAGCGTCGTGTCGCCGGCCAAGGTATGCCTCCCGTACGTCCTCGTTGCGCACCGTCTCGTCGGGGTCCCCGTCGGCGATGACACGCCCGAAGTCCACGACGACCAGGTGGTCGGTGATCCGCGTGACCAACTCCAGGTCGTGCTCGACGAGGACCTGGGTGAGCCCCTCGGCCTTCAGCTCGAGCAACAGGTCGGCGATCTCCCGCCGCTCCTCCACCGACATCCCGGCCACGGGCTCGTCGAGCAGCAGCAGACGCGGACGGGCCGCCAGCGCTCGGGCGATCTCGACCCGGCGCTGGTGGCCGTAGGGCAGCTCCCCGGGCAGCCGGTCTCCCACGTCGGACAACCCGACGCGTTCCAGGGCGTCCCGGGCCAGCTCCCGTGACCGGTGGTCGGCGCGCGCCGACCGCCGGGGTCGCAGCAGGCCGTCGAACAACCGGCGCCCGTCGTCGGCGCCGAGCGCCACGTTCTCGACGACCGTCAGCGTGGACAGCAGCCGGATCGCCTGGAACGTCCGGCGCACCCCCCGCCGCGCGATCTGCGGCACCGGGCGGCCCGCCAAGGCCTCGCCGTGCGCCGTGATCCGCCCCGCGGTGAGCGGGACGAGCCCCGACACCGCGTTGAGCAGGGTGGTCTTGCCGGAGCCGTTCGGGCCGACGAGCCCGCACAGGCTCCCCGGGGCGACGGTGATGGAGACGCCGTCGACGGCCTTCACCCCGCCGAAGTGCACTTCGACGTCGTCGCACACGAGCGCGTCGGTCACCGGCCCGTTCCTTCCGTGACCGGCGCTCGCACCACACGGCGTCGCAGCCCGTGGCGTCCCGACCGGGCAAGGCCGAGCAGCCCCGACGGTGCGAAGATCACCATCAGGACGATCAGCGCGCCGTAGACGACGTCGCGCCACTCGTCGACGCCGCGCAGCACCTCGGGCAGCGCGGTGACCACCACAGCCCCGATCGCCGGGCCGGCCCAGGAGCCCGACCCGCCGATCACGACGATCGTCAACCCGAGAACGACCAGCGGGAACCCGCTCTCCTCCGGCCCCAGCACGCCGAAGATCAATGGGGTGACAGCGCCCGCGAGCGCGCCGAGCACACCGCTGAGCACGATCGTCGCGGCCCGCAGGCGGCCGGTCTCGATCCCGAGTGAACGGGCGAGTGTCTCGTCCGTTCGCAGGGCGTCGACGAAGCGCCCGCCGGCCCGGGACTGCAGCATCGCCACCACGAACGTCGCCACCACGGCGAGCCCGCCGACCGAGAGCAGGGTTGCCGAGCGAGGAATCCCGAACAGGCCGAGCGCGCCGCCGGTCAGCGAGTCCCAGCCGTAGGCCAGGGAGACCACGAGCAGGTCGAAGGCGATCGTCGCCATGCCCAGGTAGAGCCCGCGCAGCCGGGCGACGACCGCGGCGAGCCCGAGGGCCGGTGCCCCGGCGAGGACGAGGGCGAGGACCACCGCGACGGCCCAGCCGAGTGACTCGGACAGCAGCGCGCTCGTGTAGGCCCCGATACCCCAGAAACCCGCGGCGGCGAGCGAGAAGACCCCGCTGCGCAACACGACCTGGAAGCTCAGCCCGACGAGGTAATAGGCGAGGGCGGTCAGCAGGAACGTCTCGTTCGACGTGAACCACCCGATCATGCCCGCTGCCCCGACGCTCGCCGGACCAACCCCTGGGGCCGCAGCACGAGCACCGCCAGGATGAGGCCGAACGCGAGGATGTCGCGGGCCTCCCCGGAGACGTAGGCGACGGCGAACGTCTCCGTGAACGCCAGGACGAACGCGCCGACCGCAGCGCCGATGATGCTGCCGACACCACCGAGCACGATGACGGCGAACGCTTGAGCAGCAGGCCGTCGCCCATGTGCGGGTCGATCGCATTCGCGTTGGCGGCGAGCAGCAGCCCGCTGCCGCCCGCCAGAGCGCCGCTGATCGCCATCGTCACGGCGGAGAGCCGCGCGACCGGGATTCCGAGCAGTTCGGCGGTGTGCGGTTGGTGGGCGATGGTGCGCAGGGCCCGCCCCGTCCGGTCCGCGCGATCCAGACGGCCAGAACGGCGGTCAAGCCCACCGCGAGGACGACGATCGCCACCTGCAGGCTCGTGATCCGGACCGGCCCGAGCTCGTGCACCGTGCTCTGCGCGACCTCACCCGGAAGGTTCACCACCTCGGCGTCGGCGAGGTTCAGTGCCAGGGCCACCGGGATCAGCCCGGCCCCGATGCTGGCGATCAGCACACCGAGCTCCCCGGTCCCGCCCGTCTCCGCGCGTCGGCGCAGCGGGCGGAACACGAGCACCTGCAACAGCACCGACAGCACAGCGCCGATCGCCGACGCGAGCACCGTCAGCAGCACGAGCGGGAGCACCACACCGGACTCGCGGATCACCAGGTACACCCCGAACGCGCCGAACATGAAGATCGACCCGTGGGCGAGGTTGAGCACGTCGAGCACGCCCCAGCACAGCGTGAGCCCCAGGGCGAAGAGCAGGTAGAGACTTCCCAGCACGACGGCGTTGGTCAGTTGGGCGAGCATCGCATCCTCCTCGGAGCCGGTTCGGGGCGGCGCATCTCAGCCGACGAGCTGCTCACGACCGTCCTGCCAGGACACGAGCACCCCGCCGACGCGCGCGTCCCGGCCTTCGAACGTGACCGGGCCGACCGCTCCGTCGAACCCACGGGCCGCGGCCGTCTCCAGCCCGGCCCGCACCCCCTCGCGGTCGACGGTCTCGGCCGCCTCGATCCCCGCGGCCAGCAGCATGACCGCGTCCCACGCCTGCGCGGCGAACTGCGACGGATCGGACCCGTTGACGCTGCGGAAGTAGGAGACGAACTCCTGGGTGGACGGCGCGGTGCCGGCGACGTTGAAGTCCGAGGCCCACAGAGCGCCGTTCGCCTGCCCACCGAGCGGCGCGAGCACATCGGCGGAGAAGCTCGCGGACCCGACCACCGGGCCCGTGAAGCCGGCCTGCCGGAGCTGGGTGATGACCGTGACGTTCGGCGTGCCCTGGCCCAGCATGACCACGACGTCCGGCGAGCGGCCGGCGACGCTCGAGGTCAGCGCGGCGAAGTCGAACCCGGTGCCCTGGAACTTCTCGCTTGCCACGATCGAGATCCCCGCCGATGCGAACAGCGGCGGGTAGGTGTCCTCGGCGAGCTCGACCAGCGTGGGATTCTCCGCCTGGTAGACGACCGCCGCGGACCGCACGCCCTGCTCGACGAGCTGATCCACGACGATGTCCTGGTAGCTGGCCTGCGGCGCGGTCGACCGGAAGAGGTACTCGCCGGCGTCGAGCACGCCGTCGGAGCCGGACTGCATCGCCACGAGCGGGATGCCCTCGTCCTGGGCGACCGGCGCGATGGCCTGTGCGACCTGGCTGGCGCAGCCGAACAGCATGGCCTGCGAGTCACCTCCGGCGACCCGGCTCATCAACGAGGCGGCCTGGCGGGGATCGGTGGCGGTGTCCTCGACGGCGAGCTCGAGGGTGGTCGCCCCGAGCATTCGTTCCTCGTTGATCTTCTTGACCGCGGTCTCGGCGCCGGTGCGAGCGGCCACGCCGCAGAACGCGGCCCCGCCGGTCAGGTCGGCGAGCATGGTCGCGGTGACGACGGTGGGCGTCCCGCCCGCCTCCTGCGCCGCACCGGTGGACGAGCCCCCGCCACAGCCGGCGAGGGCGAGAGCGACGAGCGAGGCGAGAGCGACGATGCTCCCCGGCTTCCTCACAACGGGCCTCCTGACACTGACAACCATACGGTAGTTTGGGCAGAGCCTGATGCCCACGACCAGGACTGTCAAGGAGTCATCCGGTGCAACGTGACCACGCCGTCGAGGAGTGAGACGTGACCGCATCACGCACGGCCCCGTCCGGCACCGCCACCCGCATCTGCCCGCTCTGCGAGGCCTGCTGCGGGCTGGACGTCACCGTGGACGGCGAGCGGATCACCGCCGTCCGCCCGAACCCGCGCGACGTGTTCAGCCATGGGTACGCCTGCCCGAAGGGCTTGGCGCTGGCGAGCCTCGACGCCGATCCCGACCGGCTGCGCACGCCACTGGTCCGCGACGGCGGCGGTTGGCGAGAAGTGTCCTGGCACGACGCGTTCGCGGCCGTCGACAGGGCGCTGCCGCCGCTTCTCGCAGCGCACGGCAGCAACGCGTGCGCGGTCTACCTCGGCAACCCGTACGGACACAACCTCGACCTGCAGCTCTACGGCCCGGCACTGCTGTCGGCACTCCGCACCCGCAACCTCTTCAGCGCCGCGTCGGTCGACTCGATGCCCAAGCACCTGGCCACCGGGCTCATGTTCGGCACCGGATTCGGAATCGCCGTCCCGGACATCGACCGGACCGACCACCTGCTGGTGCTCGGCTCCAACCTCCTGGTCTCCAACGGCAGCACGATGTCCGCACCCGGCCTGCCACACCGGCTGCGGGCGCTGCGCCGCCGCGGCGGGCGCCTCGTGGTCGTCGACCCGGTCCGGACCCGGACCGCCGCTGCCGCCGACGAGCACATCCCGATCCGGCCCGGCGCCGACGCCTACCTGCTGCTCGCCATGGTCGCGGTGATCGCCGAGGACGACCTGGTCCGGCTCCGCGCCGTGGACGGCCTCGTCGACGGCCTCGACACCGTTCTCGAGCTGGCCGCCGGGTTCCCACCCGAAGCCGTCGCCGACCGGTGCGACATCCCGGCCGACGTCATCCGCCGCCTCGCCCGGGACCTGGCCCGCGCGGAGCGGGCCGCGGTCCACGCACGCATCGGCACCACCACCCAGGAGTTCGGGACGCTCTGCAGCTGGCTCGTCGACGTGCTCAACGTCGTCACCGGCAACCTCGACCGCGAAGGCGGGGCCATGTTCGCGTTACCCCCGGCCGGGTCGGCGACCACCCGCCCGGCGACGGGCGCCGGATGGCCGCACGGCCGCTGGACGAGCCGGGTCCGGAAGGCGCCGGAGCTGCAGGGCGAACTGCCGCTGGCCTGCCTCGCCGAGGAGATTGACACCGGCGGCGAGGGCCGGGTCCGGGCGTTGATCACCTTCGGCGGGAACCCGGCCCGCTCCGCCCCGAACAGCACCCGGCTCGAGCAGGCGCTCGGCAGGCTGGACTTCATGGTCAGCGTCGACAGCTACCTCAACGAGACCACGCGACACGCCGACGTGATCCTCCCCGCGCCCCGACTGGCAACCCGCGGCCACTTCGACCTCGTCATCAACCAGACCGCCGTGCGCAACGCCGCCCGCTACTCCCCTCCCCTGCTCGCCCGCGCCCCGGGCGAGCTCGGCGAGGACGAGATCATGCTGCGGCTGGCGTCGATCGCCGCCGGCACCGGCCCGCGTCCCGACCTCCGCGCTGCTGACGACGCACTCGCGCATCGGGCGGCCCGCCGCGCGTCTGCCGATCCGGTGATCGCGCTCGCCGCGGTGGCCCCGCGCACCGGGGCCGAGCGCCTGCTCGACATCGCGCTGCGCGCGGGCCCCTACGGCGACCGCTTCGGGGACGAACCGGACGGACTCACCCTCGACCGTCTCCTCGCCGCCCCCGACGGGATCGACCTGGGACCGCTGCGACCCCGCCTGCCCGGCGCGCTGCGGACGCCGACCGGGCGCATCGACCTGGCGCCGTCGCTGATCGTCACCGACGTGGAGCGTCTGCGCGCCGGCCTGTCCGCTCCCCGGCCGGACCTCGTCCTGGTGGTCGCCGGCAGATGCGCGGCATGAACTCGTGGCTGCACAACGCGCTGCCACTCACCCGCTCCGGCCGCTGCACGCTGCAGGTCAACCCGGCGGACGCCACGACCGCGGGCCTGTCCGACGCGGGGCGCGCCGTGGTGCGGTCGCCGACGGCCGAGGTCGAGGCCGAGGTCGAGATCACGGACGGCGTCCCACCCGGCGTCGTCTCCCTCCCACACGGCTGGGGCCACGACGGCGGCGACCTGCGGCTGAGCGCGGCCGTCGCCGAGCCCGGGGTGAACGTCAACGACCTCACCGACGACCTCGCCTGCGAACCGCTGACCGGCACGCCGTACTTCACCGGCGTGCCGGTGACGCTCGCCCCCACCACTCGCTGAGCAAGAACGGCCGCCCGGAGGAAGCTGCCCAATCTACCGTATGGTTGGGAGCATGAACGGCCGACTCGGACGCGTGTGCGACAAGGTGGCTCTCGTGACGGGCGCGGCCCGGGGGCAGGGCCGCGCGCACGCACTCCGACTGGCCGAAGAAGGTGCCGATCTCGTACTCCTCGACGTCTGCGCCGCCGTGACCGAACTGGGCTACCCGTCGGCGACCACCGGCGAGCTGGACGAGACGGTTCGTCTCGCCGAGCGGGCCGGTGCCCGCGTCGTCGCGGGTCGGGCCGATGTGCGGTCGCTCGAGGACGTGTCGGCCGTCGTCGCCGACGGGGTCCGAGCCTTCGGCCGGCTCGACGTCGTCGTCGCCAACGCCGGAATCAGCGCGTGGGGCCGCCTGTGGGAGATCACCGCGGAACAGTGGCGCGCGGTGCTCGACACCAACCTCACCGGGGTGTGGCACACGCTGAAGGCCACGATCCCCGTGATGATCGACGCCGGCAACGGTGGGTCGATCGTGACGATCAGCTCCGTCGCGGGCCTGAAGTCGCTGCCCGCCCAAGCGCACTACAGCGCCGCCAAGCACGGCGTGGTGGGCCTCACCCGCACGGCCGCCCTCGAACTCGCCCCCTACGGCATCCGGGCCAACTCGGTGCACCCGTGGGCGGTGGAGACGGCGATGGCGCACGACGAGGTGCTGGTCGGGGTGCTGCGCGCACACCCGGACTACCTCGCGTCGTTCGGCCAGGTGCTGGGCGAGCCGAAGGTCGCAGCACCGCGCGACATCGCCGACGCCGTGCTGTGGCTGGCCTCGGACGAGTCGCGCACGGTCACCGGGATCGCACTTCCCGTCGACCTCGGCGCGACCTCGGTGTGAACGAGGCGGAGTTGCCAGGACTCGACCGCCGGCCCCACGGCGGGGTCGGGCACCGTCAGACCGTCGCGGGCGCACCCCCCGACTCCAACTCGGCGACCAGCCGGTCCCGCAACCGGAACTTCTGGACCTTGGTGGCCGACATCGGCCACTCGGTGGTGAATCGGACGTGGCGCGGCACCTTGTACTTCGCGAGTCCCCGGCGGCAGTACTCGATCACCTCGCCCTCGGTGAGGGCCGCGCCCTCCCGCAGCTCGACGAAGGCCGCCGGCACCTCGTCGTACAGCGGGTCCGGCACCCCGACGACCGCGGCGAGCTGGATGTCGGGATGCCGCACGAGGTAGGACTCCACCTCGAGGCACCCCACGTTCTCACCGCCGACCTTGAGCATGTCCTTGGTCCGCCCGCGGAAGGTCAGGTTGCCGTTCCCGTCGATCGAGGCGAGGTCGCCGGTGAAGAACCAACCGTCGGCGTCGATCGCGGCCGCGGTCTTCGCCGCGTCGTCGTGGTAGCCGAGGAAGAGGTTGAACCCGCGCACGTACAGCACGCCGGTCTCCCCCGTCGCCGCAGGCTCGTCCGTCGTGGGGTCACGTACCAGCACCTCCACCCCGGTGAACGGCTTTCCGCAGGTCAGGCGCTCCTCGAGCGGGTCGTCGAGCCGGCCCATCACGGCGACGCCGCCCAACTCGGTGGAGCCGTAACAGCTCACGTGCCGGGTGTGCGGCAGCTGCTGCTGGAAGCCCCGCAGCAGGTCGGGCGGGCCGACCGTCAGCAGGCCACGGACGCGCCGGAAGCGGTCCGGACCGTAGTCGGGGTGGGCGAGCAGCGGCCCGGTGAGCGTCGGGTAGGCCGGCCACATCAAGGTGGCCTGCTCCCGCTCGATGAGCGAGAGGGCCGCGCCCGCCTCGAAGTGCGTCATCGAGACGTAGCACGCCCCCGCGTTCAGGACACCGATCATCGGCGCCTGGGCGCTGACGTGGAACATCGGCAGCGGGTTCCACATCCGGTCGGACGCCTGGATGCGGAACGCCTCCTCGCCGACCGCGGCGCCCAGCCGCACCACCGACTCGTGCGTCAGCGGGCAGCCCTTCGGCTCCGCGGTGGTCCCGGAGGTGTACATCATGATGTACGGCGTGTCGGGGGCGACGTCGACGGCCGCCGCCCGGACGGTCTCCTCGTCCACGGCGCGGCCCAGCGCGAGGAATTCGGCCTCCGCCCAGAACCCGCCCGCTGATCGCGACCCGAGCAGGACCGCGCGCTCGAGCCGCGGGGCATCGACCACCGCGGGGGTCGCGCCGGCCACGGCGGCGGCCAGCTCGGGGAAGGCCTGGTGCAGCCGGCCGACGTAGTCGACGTACTCGTCGACCACGTCCGTGGTGAAGAGCAGCCGCATGCCCGAGTCGCGCACGACGTAGGCGACCTCACGGGGGGCCAGCCGCGCGTTGATCGGAACGAACGTCGCTCCGACCATCGCTGCACCCACCATCGCGTGGACGAACTGCAGGCAGTTGGGCATCAGGGTTCCGACCGCGTCGCCCCGGCCGATCCCCGACGCGGTCAGCGAGCGGGCCACCGCCAGCGCGGAGGCCTCCAGCTCACGATAGGTCTGCCGCACCTCGGGGAACACGAAAGCGTCGTTGTCGGGTTGCAGCCGGGCGGCCCGCTCGATCAGCGCAGGAACCGTGAGAACGGTGTCACCCATGACACACCTCCTGGACAAAGTACCATACAATCGTTTGGTCGGGCTCTACAACGGCCACGAGCAGACCCACCGGGATCCAGCAGCAGTCAGCCGGAAGCCACGACCGGGACCTCGACCTCGGCCTCGCCCGACAGGACCAGCCGCCCTCCGTCCACCTCGAGGGCGACCTCGCAGCGCACCGTCTCCGTGGCGCCCTGCCGCTCCCGGCCGGTCACGCGGCCGGTGGCCCGCACGCTCTGGCCTGCGACCACGCTGCCCCGTAGCTGAACCGTCAGCCGCCGGAGCCGACCCCTGGGGTAGGCGGCGCGCAGCAGGTTCACGAGCATCGCCATGTTGGACGGCCCCTGGTTCACCGGGCGCTCGGCCACCCCGAGGCGCGGGGCGACAGCCGGGTCGAAGTGAAGGGGGTTGGGGTCGGCGAGCAGCAGCGCCAGCACCTTCATCTTCTCCGGGTCGACCTCGGCGAGAGCCCACTCCGGGAGGATCTCGTCTGCGCTCATTCCGTCGCCTCCCGCCGGGGCAGGGCGTAGGTGTTGGTCACGACGGCGACGGGCGTATCCCCACCCGGCTCGACGACCTCGAACCGGGCGGTCACGAGGTCGAAGACGCCGAGCGTGCGGCCGGACTTGCGGACCACGGAGGTGACCGTGCCCCGCACGTCGTACTCGGTGTCGGCGCGGAACTCCCCGGGGAACTCCAGCGTGGACTCCGTGAGCATCGGCCCGTCCGACATCTCGGTGCCCCACATGCGGAAGAGCTCGGCGACGGTGACCCCGAGGCCTCGCTGCGCGGCGACGAACGCCATCACCGGGTGCGGACGCTCCTCCGGTTCGGAGTACAGCGCGTCGTGCCCGAGCCAGCTCTCGTAACCCGCGAGGGTGTACCGGCCGCCGGGCACCGGCTGCCGACGAGACCAGCCGGCGGGTGGTCGACCGTTCCCGTCATCAGAAGGACCGTGGCAGGCCGAGGCCCTCCGCGATGCCGTTTCGAGCCATCTCGTTGGTCACCGGCCCGATGCGGAACAGCCGGACGTCGCGCCAGTACCGCTGCATGTCGGTCTCGGCCGAGTAGCCCATTCCGCCGAGGATCTGCATGCCCAGGTCCGCAGCCTGGCCGCGAGCTCGGAGGCCACCACCTTGGCCATGTTCGCCTCCTGCCCGCACGGCCGGCCGAGCGACTGCAGCCATGCGGCCCGGTTGACCATCAACTCGGCCTGGTCCCGCCACATCGCGATGTTGGCGATGTGGTGCTGCAGCGCCTGGAACCGCCCGATCGGACCACCGAAGGCCTCGCGCTCCCGGACGTAGCGCAGCGCATCCTCGAGGATGCCGTCCATGATCCCGACGCAGAACGAGGAGAGCATGATCCGCTCGTTGTTCAGCGTCGGCAGCAGCATGTACCAGGCCCGGTTCTCCTCCCCGAGGAGGTTCTCCTCCGGGATGAACACGTTGTCGAGGTAGACGTCACAGGACCCCAGCGAGCGCATCCCGACCTTGGGGATGTCGCGGATCGTCACCCCCTCGCCGTTCGTGGGCAGGATGAACAGCGACACCCCTTGGTGGCGCTTCTCGGTGTACTCGCTGGTGCGGGCGAGCAGCAGGATGTAGTCGGCCACGTGGGACATCGAGCTCCACGTCTTCTGCCCGTTGACGACCCAGCCCCCCTCGACCTTGGTGGCCTTGGTGCGCATGCCGCCGAGCAGGTCGGTGCCGCCGCCGGGCTCGGTGAAGCCGATCGCCCACTTCTCGCGGCCCTCGGCGATGGCGGTGAGGTGCTTGCGCTTCTGCTCATCGGAGCCGTAGAGGCCGACCGACTTCCCGCCGGCGAAGGACGTGATGCCCCAGACCCAGGTCAAGCCGGCCAGCGACCGCGCGAGCCCGCGGGCAAGGATCATCTGGGTGAGGATGTCCCCGCCCTGCCCGCCGTACTCCTCGGGCAGCCCGATGCCGTGGAAGCCGGCCTCGGTGAACTTGTCCCACAGCGCGTGCGGGAACGCGTGCTCGTCCTTCTCCAGCTCTCTGGCCCATTCCTTGGGCGCCTCGTGGTCCACCCAGTCGCGGACCGTCCTACGGAACAGCTCCTGCTGCTCGGTGAGCTCGAAGTCCATGCCGGGAGAATAGCCGCCCAGACAATCGTTTGGTAGGGCGACGGACGGGTGGACCCGTCGATGCACTCACTTCTGCGTCATCCCCGCGTCGACCGGAAGCATCGAGCCGGTGACGTAGCGGGACTCGTCGGAGGCGAGGAACAGGATCGCGTTGCTGACGTCGGCCACCTCCACCCAGGGCACCGGCAGCGCGTTCATCGCCTGGAAGATCGGAATGGCCTGCTCCCGAGTAGGAGCGTCGGCGTCGGGCAGCAGCAGACGGTAGGTCGGCTCGTTCTGGATCATGATCGTGTCGACCCCGGTGGGGTGCACGGTGTTCACCCGGATCCGGTGCGGGGCCAACTCGTTGGCGAGCGTGCGCATCAGCCCGACCACCCCGTGCTTGGAGGAGGTGTAGGGCGCGGTGTTCGGCACGCCCTTGATGCCGGCCGACGAACTGGTGATGATGATCGACTCCCTCCCCCCGCTCGATCATCGATGGAGCCACCGCCCGGATCGTCTTGAAGACCCCGGTGAGATTGACGTCGATGACTTCGGACCACACCTCGTCGGTGGTGTCCATGAGGGATGCGGTCGGGAAGATCCCCGCGTTCGCGCACACGATGTCGATGTGGCCGAGCTCGGCGAGCCCGGCCTCCACCGCGGCCTGCAGGCCCGCGGTGTCCCGGACATCGGCCCGCCAGGTGACCACGCGCCGGTCCAGGTCCTCGACCAGCCGGGCGGTCTCGGCCAGGTCGTCGGTCGTGGACATCGGGATCGGCGCCGCGGCGATCGGAGCACAGGCGTCGATCGCGATGATGTCGGCACCCTCCGCCGCGAGCCGCACCGCGTGTGAGCGGCCTTGGCTCCGCGCCGCCCCCGTGATCAAAGCGACCTTCCCGTCAACTCGCCCCATCGCCCTACCTCCGATCGACAATGCCGTCGCGTGACCCCTTCAACCAACCAGACGATCGGTAGACGCACCAGAACTTCTTGCCACGCCGCCGCGCCCAGTCGGTCACGGGCTGATGTTCGCTCGGAACTCGTCGAGGCCGGCGGCCGGCACGGCCGCGTAGCCCTCGCTGGGGATGACGTCGGCGATCCGCCAGTACTCGCCGCGGTCGATGCAGATCAGCACCCTTCCCGGCCCGACCGGAAGAGCCGCGCGGTCTCCCCGGCGGCGGAACCAGCGGATCAGTTCGTGGGCCGAGCCTCCGGGTCACCCAGGGCGGCGACGACCCGGTCCCAGAACCGGGTCGCGTCGAGCCCGACCGCCACCTTCGCGTTGGGTGTCCTGCCGAGGTACCCGTGCAGGTCGACGACCGTGGCACCGCGGGTGTGCTCCCCCGAGACCTCGATCGCCACGTACGCGTCCACGCACGCCACCAGCGACGGGTCGATCACCCTCGCCACCGCCACCGGGTCGTGCAGCGGTGGCGCCTCGAAGCCCCACAGCTTCCGGTACGTCGAGGCGAAGAACGTCATCAACTCCACGCACACCGGGCCGAGCTCACCCCCGAGCGCCTCCAGCCGCGCCACGACGTCCGGCGTCACGAGCGCCTGATGCGTGACGTTCAGCCCGCACATCGTCACCGGCACGCCGCCGCCGAACACGATCGCCGCGGCCTCCGGGTCGACGAAGATGTTGAACTCGGCGTACGGGCTGACATTGCCGCGCTCCGTGGAACCGCCCATCAGCACGATTTCGCGGATCCTCGCCACGTCCTGCGGATACCGGGTGAGCAACAGCGCGATGTTCGTCAGCGGCCCGACGGGGACGAGGGTCACCGGCTCGGGGTGCTCCTGCAAGATCCGGTGCATCAGGTCCACGGCGTGCTCGTCGACCACGTCGACCGTGGGCTCACCGAAGCGCGGCCCGTCGAGGCCGGACGCGCCGTGCACGTCCTCCGCGATCTGCAACGGCCGGGTCAGCGGCCGAGCGCACCCGGCTGCGACGGGCACGTCGTGGATTCCGGCCAGGGTGCACACGCGCAGCGCGTTGAGGGTGGTCTTCTCGAGCGTCTGGTTCCCGGCGACCGTGGTGATCGCCAGCAGGTCGACGGCCGGGTCACCGGCCGCGAGCATGATCGCGATCGCGTCGTCGTGGCCCGGGTCGCAGTCGAGGATGATCGGCGTCACGACTCGCGAGCCAACCAGCGCACGGCGTTCCCGAACAGCGTGGCGTACCCCGGCCACTCCACGAACTCGGTCGGGCACCAGTGCGGCCCGATGTCGGACGCCCAGGCCAGGGTCCGCCCCTGTCCGACCCCGCGCACGGCCAGGAGCGGGTCGCCCGCGACCTCCGCGAGCACCTGAGCGTCGTCCTTGACGGCGAAGCGGTTGTAGCCGAGCAGGAACGGCCACTCACCGTCCACCCCGGACACAACGGCGTGGCTCTCGTCGACGACCTTCGGGTCGACGCCTTCCGGGGTCTCCACGCGGTCGTCGTACGGGGAGATGACGCTCGGGAGCACCTCGTCGACCGCGGTACCGCGGTAGAAGCCCTTGCCCTCGAACCCCTGGAAGCTCAGGTACCCGCCCGCCATCGCGAGCCCGCCGCCCCCGCGGACCCACTCGGCGAGCACGGCGAGGCGGTTGGGCCTGCGCCTGCCCTCGATCCAGGTGTCGGGGTGCAGGAGGATCGAGTTGGCGCCGATGTCGGAGAGGATCACCACGTCGAACGCCGCGAGCTCCTCGACGCTCGACGGGAACCGCGCCGGCACGTCGTGCGCCGGCATGTGGGTCACCTCGATGCCCGCCCCGGTGAGCGCGTCGCGCAACGGGTCGATACCGGTGTGGAAGGTGACCGAGGTGAACGCGTCGAAGCCCTTGTAGTGCGTCGCCTCGCTCACCCATGACTCGCCTGCGACGAGCACGCTCGTCATCGCCGATCTCCTTTCGCGGCCGCGAAGACAGCGGCCGGGTTGTGCACGAGCAGCCGCTCGACGTCCCCCGGGGAGACCCCGTGACGGAACAGCCGGGCGGGGAAGCTCGTGAGCAGGTGGTCGTACCCGTAGCCGCCGTAGCGCACGAGCATGGTCTTGATGAAGACGTCGCCGGAGAGCAGCAGCTGGTCGCCGTACCCGGCCTCGATCAGCGCGGCCACCGCGTGCGCGTTCTCCTCGTCGGATGGAGACTGCGCGTCCTGGTCGGCGAAGTAGAACTCCAGCCCGACCATGTCGTACTCGAGCCAGACCCCGAGCTCGGCGAGGGAGTGCTGGTACGCCCGGTCATCGAGGCTGGGGTTCAGGTGGCAGAGCACGATGGCGTGCGGGTCGGCTCCCTCCTCGGCCGTGACGTCGAGGACGCGGTGGCCGTGCCGCTCCCAGCCCGGCAGGTGCACCGAGAGCGGCAGCCCGGTGCGGGCCTGAGCTCGTGCGGCCCCGCGCAGCACCTTCTCCTCATCGGCGGTGAACGCCGCCGAGACGCCGATCTCGCCGATGATCCCCGGGCGGACGCCGTCCACACCGTCGCGGACCTCCCGCTCGATGTGCTCCGCCACGGCTTCGACGCTCATGTCCCGCACGGACGCCGGGTGGCTCGGTTCCAGGTAGAACCCGCAGCCCATCACGACGTTCAGCCCGGTCGCACCCGCGATGCGGACCAGGCCGCGCGGGTCCCGACCGATACCGGCGCACGTCTGCTCGACGATCGTGCGCCGCCCGCGGCCGTGAACCGGAGGGCCTCGGCGATCGCGGTACCGACATCGTCGAGCCGGCAGTTGTCGCGTGACAGGAACGGGTCGTTGCGCAGCCGGCCGAGGTACTCCATCCGGACCGGCGAATCCGCGATCTCGACGCCCTCGACGTCCTCGGGCTCGGGCGGGTTCCAGCAGGACGAGCAGTCGTTGAGCAGGTGCTCGTGCATGAGCGTGACACCCAGTTCGCGGGCGTCGACCGGGCCGGTCACGGTCATTACTGCTGTTCCGGTCGTCCCGGTCATCTCGCCACCGTGAACCGGCTGAACAGCTTGGCGTTGGCCAGGATCGCGGCGAGGAGGATCGCGCCCTGCACGATCTGCACGTAGAACGGGCTGACGTGCGCGAGCTGGAGCCCGTTCTCGATGAAACCCAGCGTCAGCACGCCGAGCACGGTGCCGAGCACCGTCCCGCGCCCACCGAAGAGGTTGGTGCCGCCGAGCACCACCGCCGTGATGACGGCGAGCTCGAAGTTCACGCCCTGGTTGGCCGAACCGCTGCCCAACCGCATCGCCACGAGCACGCCTGCCAGCGCGGCCGCGACCCCGACAAGCACGAAGACAGTGAACCCGACGAGCCGGACGTTGACACCCGCCCGCCGCAGCGATTCGCGGTTGCTGCCCAGGCCCGTGACGTACTGGCCGAACGGCGTCTTGGTGAACACCACCCAGCCCACGACCGCGACGACGATCGCGATCACCGCCTGGGCCGGGACCCCCGCGATCCGCCCCTGGCCGAGGAACCCGACCCAGCTGTCCTTCGGGATCGAGATCGAGTAGCCGTCGGTGGCCCGCAGGGCGGTGCCGCGGATGATCCCGAGCATCGCCAGCGTGACGATGAACGCGGGAATCCCCTGGTAGTGGGAGAACCAGCCGTTCACGGCCCCGACCACGGCGCCCAGCAGCAGCACCGCGAGGAACGAGAGCGTCGGGTCGATGCCCGCCGAGATCAGGATGCCGAGCAGCGCACCCGACAGCGCGAGCACGGAACCGACGGACAGGTCGATGCCGCCAGTCGTGATCACGAACGTCATCAACACCGCGACGATCAGCGCGGGGCTGTTCTGCCGCAGCACGCTGAGCACGTTCTCGACGGATCCGAACGTGTCGGCGGTGGCCGCGAACACGACGAGCACCACCAGCAGCATCGCGCCGATCGCGACGGTCTGGATGTGGGTGCCGAGGAACGCGTGGGTCCGCGCCGACCTCGTGGTCACCACCCGGTCATTCGTGATCACGCTCTGCTCCTTCGCCTCCGCTCCGCTCCGGCTGCTCGCGGGCCCTTCAGGTGCCGTCCTGCTCCTCCGGTGCTCGGTCACTCGTTCCTCGCTCCCTGCGCGCCTCCCCCGCAGGCCGGCACCGGCCCGCTCGCCTCCCCGTGGCCGACGATCTGCGCGACGAGCTCGTCGAGGCTGGTCGTCGCGGCGTCGAGGTCGGCTCGCACGGTGCCCTCGTACATCACGGTGAGCCGGTCGCACACGCGGAAGAGGTCCTGCAGCCGGTGGGTGATCAGGATGACGCTGACATCCCGTGCGGAGACCGTGCGGATCAGCTCCAGCACCGTCTCCACCTCGGTGACCGCGAGCGCCGCCGTCGGCTCGTCGAGGATCAGCACCTGCGGGTCGAACGACACCGCACGCGCGATCGCGACCGCCTGCCGCTGGCCGCCGGACAGGTTGCGCACGAGCACGTTCGTCAACGGGATGCGAATGTTGAGCGCGTCGAGCTGTCGGCGGGCCTCGGCGTGCATCCGCCGCTTGTCCAGGAACATCCCGCCTCCGGCGCGGGGCTCCCGGCCGAGGAACAGGTTGGACGCGACGTCGAGGTCGTCGCACAGCGCCAGGTCCTGGTAGACCATGCCGATCCCGGCGTCGCGGGCCTCGCGCGGCGTGCTGAACGCGACGCGCTCCCCGTTCACCCGGATCTCGCCGGAGTCCGGGATCACCGCCCCGGAGAGGATCTTCATGGCGGTGGACTTGCCCGCGGCGTTGTCGCCGACCAGGCCGAGCACCTCGCCCGGCCGGACCCGGATCGTGATGCCCCGCAGCGCGTCGATCATCCCGTAGCGCTTGCGGATGTCGACGAGCTCGACGCGGTACTCCCCTGCCATCAGCCGAAGATCTGCCGGTACGGGGCCACGTTGTCCTTCGTGACGATCGTGACCGGGACGTCGATCTGCTCACCGACCTGCTGGCCGTCCACCAGCGCCTTCGCGGCCTCGACCGCCTCGACGCCCTCCGTCCTCGGGTCCTGCTGCACGACACCTGCGACGAACCCGGCGTCGATGCCGGCGATGGCCTGTTCTGTGAGGTCCCAGCCGAACACCTCGACCCGGTCCCCGGCACCGCCCGACTGCACCGCGGCCACGGTGCCCAGCAGCGCGGGTTCGCCGGTCGCGTAGACGATGTTCATCCCCGGCTGCGCGGTCAGCAGGTTCTCGGCCGCCGTGGCCGCGCCTTCCTGGGTGTTCTTGCCGTCGACGGTCTGCACGATCTGCGCGCCGGCCGTGGTGACGGTCTCGGCGAAGCTGTCCTTGCGCACGTTCTGGATGTAGGAGTTCAGCGCGCCGACCACGCCGATGCTCGGCTGGACGCCGTTGTCCTCGGCGTAGGAGTTGACGAACTCGCCGATCTGCTTGCCCGCCGCCGCGTTGTCCACCCCCACCTGGACGTTCACCGCGGGGTCGTCGACGATCGCGTCGACCGCGATCACCTTCAGCCCGGCACCCGCGGCCTGCTGGATCGCCGGCTTGATGCCCTCGACGTCGATGGCGACCACGATCACGGCGTCGAAGCCCTGCTGCACGAAGTTCTGCACGGCCTGGTTCTGCTGGACCGGGTCATCGTTGGCATTGAAGATCGTCAGCTCGACCCCGCTCTCGTCCGCCGCCTGCTGCGCGCCCTCGTTCATCTGGTTGAAGAAGATCGCCTGCTGGTTGATCTGGACCAACCCGACCTTGACCGCCCCGTCCGACGCAGCCGCACCGCTCGCACCCGCCTCGGGCTGGTCGTCGCGGGAGCAACCCGCGAGCAGGGCCGCGGCCGTGGCCAGCGCGGCCGCACCGACGGCCGCGGTGCGTAGACGCGCGATTCGCATGATGCCTCCATCGAGGGCTTGGCAAACGATTGCCAGGATTGCGGCGGAGAGTAGGAGCAGATCCCTGGTGTCGTCAAGGCAAACCAGCAGTTAACATGCTGGCAAACGATTACCAGCCGGGGAGCCATGGCCACCATCCACGACGTCGCCGAGCTCGCGGGGGTGTCCACGTCCACCGTGTCCCGCGTGCTGTCGCGCTCGCGCGCCGTGCAGCCCGAGTCGACCCGCAAGGTACTGGCCGCCGCCGAGCAGCTGGGCTACCGCTACAACGCCGTCGCCCGTGCGCTGCGCACGCAGAAATCCGGCACCATCGGCATGCTCGTGCCGCAGATCTCCAACCCGTTCTTCCCCGCGCTCGTGGAGGCCGTCGAGCGCCGGCTGGCCCGCGAGGGCCTCGAGCTGTTCCTCTGCGACTCCCAGCGCGACGTCGCTGTGGAGGCGCGACGGCTGCGCGCGCTCGTCGAACGCCAGGTCGACGGCGTGATCATCAGCCCGTACGACCTCACGGCGAGCGCTCCGGCGGTGACGGCGCTCGTCGGGCAGCTGCCGATCATCCAGGTGGACCGCCGCGTCGACGGCGCGCTCACCGACTGGGTGGGTGTCGACGACGCGGCCGGGTTCGCGCAGGTCGTCGACCACTTGGTGGCGAGAGGCAGGCGGCGGCTGGTGTTCGTCAGCTCGGAACTCACGAACTACTCGGCGCGGGCCCGGCTCGACGCCGTGAACGCGGCGCTACGCCGGCACGGCCTGACCGCGGCACAGGGTCCGCTGCTGGGGGCATTCGAAGTGGAATGGGGCCTCGCGGCGGCGGAGCGGGTCGAACTGGACGCGGTCGACGGGATCGTGTGCGGCAACGACGCGATCGCGCTCGGGGTCCTGCGCGCGCTGCGGAAGGCCGGCGTGCGGGTACCCGACGACGTGGCCGTCACCGGATTCGACGACATCCCCTTCGCCGGGATCGCCGACCCGCCCCTGACCACCGTGCGCCAGCATGGGACGCGATGGCGGACGAGTGCGTCCGGCTGCTCCTCGAACCGGCCGGACACGGCCCGCGCAGCATCGCCATCACACCCGCCCTGCAGGTCCGCGAGTCGACGCCGGCGCCCTGACCGTCGGCTGTCGGATACGGGTGGCCAGAGGATCGAGGAGTGAATCTCCTGTCGCATCCGCCACAGGATGAAACCTGCCGAACAGCCGTGACGTATCACTCGATGAGGTAGCGATCTACCGGAGTTCGCTAACGACCGAACATCGAGGTCGATAGTCAGATCGAGCGAGCTCGCGGAGCATCGACAGTTCACGCAATGCCCCCTCACCTTTTCCGAGAGGAGCTGCAAAATGAGGTACACCGCCACGACAGCCCTCGTCAGCGCGCCGCACCGGCTGGTTGCCGTCGAGCATGAGGGCGGTCCGATCTGCGTGGACGTGTCGCCGTTCACGGTCGATCTCCTGGCGGGTCCGGAGGCCGCCCCGCTGCGGGAACGGCTCGCCGGCTACTGCTACACCCTGGATCTGGTGGGCGTCCGCGACGACCCGTGGTTCACCGACAGCATGTGCGAGCACCTCCGGATTGTCGTGCTGCGGCGTTGCCTCGAGCACATTCCGCATCACTGTGCCGTGAAGGCACTCGAAGATTCCTGGAAACTGTGATCTGAGACGCGGTGTTCGGTGAGATCGAGGCACGAGCCTCATCGACTGCTGCCCGTCGAGGACGACGCGGACCGGTCGGACGGCGGCCTGCGCGGCGGCTGGACGGCGGCCTCGGCGTACATCCGCAGCCGGACCTCGCGTGCGCCGGTCATGTGCTGCTCGGCGATGCGGAGTGCGGCCTCGGCGTCGCCGCGCTCGATGGCCGCCAGCAGCTCCTCGTGCTCGCGCAGGACGACATCCCAGCGGTCGCCGTGGGCGAGCGTGGTGCTCGGGTACCGGATCAGGTGGACGTTCAGCCGGTGGAGCAGGTCGACGAGCGTCGGGCTGTGACTCGCCTGCCAGATCGCCTCGTGGAAGACCCGGTTGGCGTTCGCCCGCTCGACCGGTG
This sequence comes from Pseudonocardia sp. CNS-004, assembly GCA_001942185.1. Taxonomy (GTDB): domain Bacteria; phylum Actinomycetota; class Actinomycetes; order Mycobacteriales; family Pseudonocardiaceae; genus Pseudonocardia. Next base: position 102,770 of record MKJV01000123.1, on the reverse strand, counting down.
AGTCGCCGGTCGCGACCATCGCGTCCTGCGCGGCCCGCAGCCGCACCCGATCGAACTCCGTCGCACGGGCGGCGGCCGCCTTGGCGGCCGCGCTCTCGAGCGTGATGCGCACCTCGTAGATGTCGAGGATCTCCTCCGGCGAGGAAGGCCGGACCCGGACGCCGCGCGAGGTGGGCTCGACGATCGCCTCGATCTCCAGCCGGTGCAGGGCCTCGCGCACCGGAGTCCGGCTCGTGCCGAACCGGCGGGCGAGCGCGACCTCACCGAGCGACTCCCCGGGGGCGAACTCACCACTGACGATCGCCTCGCGGATCCGCTCGTACACGCCGGTCGCCATGAGCCCCCACTTCCCCAGGCCGCTGACGGGCGGCGCTCCTGCACTACGCAGCCGAGCCCGCACGACGACCGAACACGATCCCCGCAGCGAGCCCCGAACCGCCAGGGTAGTTCCCGCTGAACAGGCCGCCGAGCGCCTCCCCGCACACGAACAGCCCGGGGATCGGCGAGCCGTCCGGGCGGAGCACCCGCCCGTCGAGATCACCCTTGAGGCCCCCGAAGGTGAACGTGATTCCACAGGTGACCGGGTACGCGTAGAACGGAGGCGTCTCCAGCGCCGCCGCCCAGTGGGACTTCGGCGGCACGACGTCGGCGCGCCGGCCGTCCTTGACCGTGGGGTCGAACGGGCGGTCGCGAGCGATCGCGGCGTTGAACTCCTCCACGGTGTGCACGAGCCGGTCGCGTCCACCCCCAGCCGGTCACCGAGCTCGCGGATCGAGTCCGCGGTCACCTCGCTGATGCCCGGCATCTCGTACTCCTCCGGCCTCAGGCTGGGGCGCAGCGCCGCGTCGAAGACCTGGTAGGCGATGCTGCCCGGCTGGGCGAGGATCGCCCGGCCGTACTTCGCGTAGGTGTAGTTGCGGAAGTCGGCGCCCTCGTCGAGGAAGCGCTCACCGTCGCGGTTCACGATGATCCCCAGCGGATAGCTCTGCCGCGTGAGCCGGTTGGTCAGCTCCCGGTTCGACTCGTTCTGCGGCGTGCACGCGTCCCACTGCACGCTGTGCGCGGTGGACCAGTCGCCGCCGCGGGCCGCTCCGACCTCGAGCGCGGCGACGATCATCGTGCCGTCGTTGTGCGGGGTGCCCCGCAGCTTGGCGTTCTCCCAGCCGGTGCCGAGGTGGCGCTCGCGCATCTCGGGGTTGGCCTCGAACCCGCCGGCGGCGATCACCACGCTCTCCGCCCGCAGCTCGTGCTCGCCGCCCGCGTCCGCGTACGCGACGCCCGCCACGCGGTCCGACGCGGTGAGCAGGCGGCGCACGTCGGCGCCGTAGCGGACCTCCACGCCGAGGCGGTCCGCGACGCGGGTGTGGTCGGCGATCAGGCCCACCCCGCCGTCGACGTTGCCGACGTGCAGGCCGCCCCAGAACAGGTACGTCCCGTCGGCACGGCTGTAGGCCTGGCGCTCGTACATGAGGCGGTACCGCAGACCCAGCCCGTGCAGCCAGCGCACGCCGTCGGCCGCCTCGGTGACCAGCACCTGCGCCATGGCCGGGTCGGTCCGGCCCTCGGTGACACGCTCGAGGTCGGCGCGGTACTCCTCACGGCTGTACGGCGGGACCTCCGTCACCGCGTGCCGCTCGTCCGGCTCGACGACGTCGCGCAGGTCGTCCAGCCCGCCGTGCGCGATGCGGGTGGCCCCTGCGGTGTAGAAGGAGTTCCCGCCGGCCGTCTCCGGGGTGCCACGCTCGAGCAGCACAACCCGTCGCCCGCGCTCGGCGGCCGCGTGCGCCGCCGAGAACCCGGCGTTGCCGCCTCCGACGACGACGACGTCAGCGCTGGACTCGGGCATGCGGCTCTCCTTCGGGAAGTGGCGCCGACGGGGCGCGGTGAGGTCGTGGACGAGGTCGGCGGTGCCGGCCACGGCGGGGTACCGCTGCGTGACGCGGGGGTCGTGCCCGGGCACGACGACGCCGCCCGGCCCGGCCAGGTCGCGCAGTCGATCGAAGGCGCGGTACATGTCGGGCAGGTCGCACACCACGCCGTAGGGCCGGTCCTCGCCGAGGTTGGCGTAGAAGTGGCTCGCGTCCGACGCGAGCACCACCACACCGTCGCCGGTGTCCACGCGCACCACCTGCGTCCCCGGCGTGTGCCCGCCGACCAGGTGCAGACCGACGCCGGGGGCGAGGACGGCGTCACCGTCGACGACCTCGGCGCGGCCGTCGTCGACCAGCCTGCGGACCGTGGCGAGGTCGTCGGCGTCGAGCAGGTGCGAGAACCCGCCCCGGCCGGCCATGGGCGAGGACCAGAACTCGAGCTCGCGCCGCTGTAGCCAGACCCGCGCCGCGGGGTAGGCGCCGACGAACCCGGTGTGGTCGTAGTGCAGGTGCGTCAGCACGACGTCGGAGACGTCCCCGGGCTCGCGGCCGAGGCGGCGGAGCAGGTCGACCGGGGTGGCGAGGTAGGGCCGGTCCCCCCGGCGCCCGGCTGTGTCCGGCGTGAACCCGGCGTCGACGACGACGGTGCGGTCGTCGTCGAGGACGACCCAGGTGAAGTAGTCGATGGGCCACGGGTCGAGGCATCCGACCGGATGGCCGTAGAAGTGCTCCCCGCGGACCGACGCGGTCCGGTAGGCGTACCGGAGGGCGAAGACCCTCCGCGTCGCTGACCCGGTCACGACCCGGTCCTCGGTTCGAACGTCAGCGGCGCGCCGCCCCAGCCCTCCCACAGCGTGCGACGGCGGCGTAGTCGGCCCGCCCGAGACCGGCCGCGAGGGCCAGGTCGTACACGCTCTGCGCGGCCTGCGTCGCGAACAGGGGCGTGCCGGACCGCTGCGCCATGGCGAGGGCGAGCGTGGAGTCCTTGCGCGCCGCCTCCAGCGGCATGCCCCCCTCGTAGTCCCCACGCGCCACCCGTTCCATGACGCGGTGGGTCAGCGGCCGCAGCAGACCGCCGTCGGGGCGCTCGAGGACGGCGGCCACGTCCGCCAGGTCGATGCCCTCCGCTCTCGCCATGGCGAACGCCTCGGCGAGGACGACCATGACGGCGTGCGCGACGCCGTTGTTGACGACCTTCGCCGCCATCCCGGCGCCGAGGTCACCGAGCCGGGACCAGCCGGCGCCGCCGAGGGCGTCGAGGACGCTGCGGACGGCGTCGATGTCGGCCGCGCTCCCGCCGACGAGCAGCGTGGCGGCGCCGCTGTCCATCTGCCCGACACCGGAGAGGATCGCCGCGTCGAGCACCCGCGCGCCGGCCGGGGCCAGTAGCTCTGCGCACTCGCGCACGTCGTGCGGCAGGACGGTGCTCGTCTCGACGACGAGCGTGCCGCGGCCGATCGAGGCGGCCAGGTCGCCGAGCACCGACCGGGACACCGCCGGGTTCGGCAGGCACAGCACGATCCTGTCGCAGGCGGCGAGGTCGGCGAGCCGGTCGGTGGTGGTGACCCGCTCGCGCGCCTCGGCCAGTGCGCGGCGCCCCTCGGAGATGTCGTACGCGAGGACGTCGTGTGCCGTCGCCAGCCGGCGCGCGACGGGCAGCCCCATCTGGCCGAGGCCGCAGAGGGCGATCCGGTCGGTGGTCATGCGCACTCCGTCATGCCTTGATCGCGAACGGGTCACGGACCTCGTCGGAGAGGTCGATGAGCACGTTCTTGGTGTGCAGGTACTCGTCGATGGCCTCGACGCCGCGCTCCCGGCCGTACCCGGACTTCTTCACCCCGCCGAAGGGGGCCTGCGCGGCGCTGTAGCGGTAGGTGTTCACCCACACCGTGCCCGCGGCGAGCTCGCGCGCGACGCGGTGGGCCCGGGAGACGTCGGAGGTCCAGATGCCACTGGCGAGGCCGTACTCCGTGCCGTTGGCGATGGCGACGGCCTCCTCCTCGTCGGCGAAGCGGTGGGTGGCGAGCACGGGCCCGAACACCTCCTGCTGGGCGAGGTCCGACGCCGGGTCGACGTGCGCGAAGACCGTCGGCCGGACGTAGGAGCCGGTGGCGAGGGCGGCGTCGTCGGGCACTCCGCCGCCGGCCAGCAGCTGGGCGCCGTCGGTGCGGGCGCGGTCGATGCGGGCGAGGATCCGCTCGCGCTGAGCCTGGCTCGCGACCGGGCCCATCTGGGTGGCGTCGTCGGTGGGGTCGCCGAGCACGATGTGGCGCGCGGTCTCGGCGACCTGCTCGACGAGCCGGTCGTGGACGCGCTCGTGCACCAGCAACCGGCTTCCGGCGATGCAGGTCTGGCCGCCTGCGCCGAAGATGCCGGCCACCGCGCCGGGCAGCGCCCGCTCGAGGTCCGCGTCGTCGAAGACGATGTTGGCGGACTTGCCGCCGAGCTCCAGCGTGACCGGGACGAGCGCCGCCGTCGCGGCGCGCTGGATCGCCTGGCCGGTCGCGACCGAGCCGGTGAAGCTGATCCGGCCCAGCCGCGCGTCGGTGGTGAGCGCGACCCCCGCGTCGGCGCCGCCCGTCACGATGTTGATCACGCCGTCGGGGAAGCCCGCCTCGGCCACCAGCTCGGCCAGCCGCAGCGTCGTCAGGGGGGCCAGCTCGCTCGGCTTGACCACGACGGTGCAGCCGGCGGCCAGTGCCGGCGCGAGCTTGTTGGCCAGCAGCTGCATCGGGGAGTTCCACGCGGTGATCAGCGCGGCGACGCCCACCGGCTCGCGCACCGTGTAGTCGAACGTGTCCCACGCGTCGAGCGGCACCGTACGGCCGTGGATCTTGTCCGCGAGACCGGCGAAGAAGCGGTAGTTGCGCGCCGCGAACCGGGCCTGCGTGCGCGTCTCCCGCAGGAGCTTGCCGTTGTCCGAGGTCTCCAGCCGGGCCAGGTCCTCGGCGTCTCGTTCGATGAGCCCGGCGAGGGCGTGCATGAGCCGGGCGCGCTCGGCGCCGGAGGTCCGCCGCCACGGCCGGAAGGCGTCCGCGGCCGCGGTGACGGCGTCGTGGACCTGGTCGGCCGTGGCGTCGGCGATCCGGCCGAGCTCCCGGCCGTCGACGGGACTGGTGACCGCCATCGACGTGGCGGGGTCGACCGCGGGCCGGGTGCCACCGATGAGCATCCGAGTGTCAGTCATGGGGTCCTCTTCAGGTGCTGGAGCGCACGGGCGAGATGGGGCGCGAACGCCGCCGGGTTCTCGCAGATGGGGAAGTGGCCGAGGCCGGGCATCTCCCAGAACACCGCGCCCGGGATCCGCACTGCGGTCTGCTCGGACATCCTCGGCGTGCACGAGTAGTCGTACTCCCCCGTCATCATGACGACCGGGCACGCGGCGGTGTCGATGTGAGGCACCTTCTCGGTGCCGTCCCAGTCGCCGCTGTAGAAGTCGATGTCCCCGGCGAACGTGCCCGCCCCGCTCTGCGAGTAGGTCCAGAGGATGTCCTCCCGGCAGGACCGCGGGCTGCGTGGGGCGATCAGTCCCGCGATCCACTCGGGCACGAAGGTCGCGGTGTCGACGCGCGGGTCCCGGGCCCACGGGGTCGTCCGGCCGGGCACCTTCTCGCTGGCCTCGCAGGCGATCACACCGCGGAACGCCTCCGGTGCCCGGTGGGCCATCTCGAGGCAGACCTCGCCCGCCATGGAGGCACCCAGCAGGATCGGGCGGTCGAGGCCGAGCGCGCGGACGACCGCGAGGATGGTGTCGCCGTACCGGCGCGTCGTCAGCGTCCACGACCCGATCGGGCCCGGGAGGCGCCCGGACGAGCCGTGGCCCGGCAGGTCGAACGCGATCACCTCGTGCCGCGCCGTGAGGGTGGGGTCCGACATCAGGGCGTGTGCCTGGCGCGAGTCGGCGCCCGCGGTGTGGAGCACGAGCAGTGGGGTGCCCGTTCCGGCGCTGGCGACGTGGAGGTCCACGGGTGAGCCCTCCACCTCGACCATGACGTACCGCTCGCCGATGCGGGAGCGGTCGATCACCGGGTCGGGGGCGGGCTCGGGCGGGCCGTGCCGCAGCTCCCGGCCGAGCGCCAGTACCCGGTGTGCGATCCGGGCGTGCTGCGCGTAGGCGCGTTCGTCCCCCTCGACGGCGGTGCCGGGGACGCGCATCCGCATCGCCAGGAAGTGGTGGTGGCAGGGCTCCGGATCGGGTGCGAGAACCGCGACCACGCGTCCGGCGTCGCCTCGAGCTCGAACTCCGGCGCCGCCGAGCCGAGGGCGATCCGGCCACGGTCGCAGCTGACCACGACCCGGGCGCCGCCGGACCGCACCGCGAACGTCACCGCGGCGTCGCGGCCCGCGACCTGGAGCTCGACATCGGCGGCGCAGCGGTTCACCCAGGCGGGCGCGTCGGAGAACGGTGGGCGCGTCGGCGTCATGCCGCGGCACCGGTGGGGGTGGCGGGCGCGACCTCGTCGTCCTCGAAGCGACGTCCCGGCCCGGTGGCGACCCAGACGGCGACGAAGGTCACCAGCGACACGAAGATGACGTACGGCGGGATCGCGACGGCGGCGCCGGCCCCGGTGGCGACCAGCGCGGTCAGGATCAGCGGTGCGAACCCACCGCCGAGGATGCCGCCGATCTGGTACCCGAGCGACGCGCCGCTGTAGCGGACCTCGGGCGAGAAGAGCTCGGCGAACAGCGTCGCCAGCGGCCCGTACATGAGCGGGTGGATGAACGAGAGGCCCACGACGGAGGTGATCCCCAGGACGACGGCGGAATCGGCGGCCTCGTTGATGAGGAAGAACGGGTAGGCGTACGACGCGAGGAGCACCGTGCCGGTGAGGAACACGCTGCGCCGGCCGAACCGGTCGGACAGCGCCGCGGCGACCGGGGTGGTGACGATCGCGATCGTCCCGGCGATCGCGACGATGGTCAGCACGACGGGTCGCTCGATCCCCAGCTCGGTGGTGCCGTAGGTGAGCATGAACGTCGCGAACAGGTAGAAGTTCACGAACGGCGCGAGGCAGGTCGCGATGGCGAGCAGGATGTTGAGCGGGTGGCGGCGGAGCGCGTCGAGCAGCGGCATCGTGGACTTCCGGCCGGCCTTCTCCACGGCGGCGAACGCAGGGCTCTCGACGACGCGCAGCCGGATGAACAGGCCCACGATCACCAGCACGGCGCTGAACAGGAACGGCAGGCGCCAGCCCCACGAGGTGAACTGCTCGCTCGGGAGGAGCGAGACGAGTCCGAACGCCACTGTGGACAGGACCAGGCCCGCCGGTGACCCCGTCTGCGTCCAGCTGCCGGCCAGGCCGCGCCTGCCCTTGTCCGCGTGCTCGACCGACATGAGCACTGCGCCGCCCCACTCACCGCCGACGGCGAAGCCTTGGACCAGCCGCAGCACGATGAGCAGGACCGGGGCCGCCACGCCGATCTGCCCGTAGGTGGGCAGGACGCCGATGAGGGTCGTCGCGACGCCCATCCCGACCAGGCTCCAGATCAGCATCTTCTTGCGGCCCAGGCGGTCCCCGAAGTGGCCGAAGACGACGCCACCGATCGGCCGTGCGAGGAAGCCTGCGGCGAAGGTGCCGAACGCGGCGATGGTGCCGACGGCGGGGTCGAACGACGGGAAGAACAGCTGGTTGAAGATCAGCGCCGATGCGGTGCCGTAGAGGTAGAAGTCGTACCACTCAATCGCCGTGCCCACGAAGCTCGCACGGACGACCCGGCGCCGCATCCGGGCCGTGCCGACCTCCCTGTCGGGCGTTGTGTTCTGCGTCATCGTCGACCTTCCCGCGGTGCCGCCACCGCTGGCCCGTTCGAGCTCAATGTGTACCACTGTATACATTGCGGCCCGTAGGACGGCAAGCAGCGCCCTGCCCGGTCTCCCGTCAAGAACCCTGGGCGGCCGACGCAACGCGCAGGCCGGTGCCGGCCATATTCCGGTCATGACGACCAGCAAGGGTGCATCGCGCGCAGCCGCGCCTCCGGGCGAGGGGGACGCCGGTGGGGAGAACGCGCTGTGGGCAGCGGCCCAGGCCGATGACCGGCAGGCGTTCACCGAGCTGTACCACCGGCACGCCGACGCGGTGTGGCGTCACGCCCACCGGTTGACCAGCTCCCCGACGGCGGCCGAGGACGTCCTCGCTGCGACGTTCCTGACCACCTGGCGACGCCGCGGTGAGGTGCAGATCGTCGGCGGCTCACTGCGGCCGTGGCTGCTGGCGGTCGCGGGGAACGAGGCGCGCACGGAGAGGCGGCGCATGCACCGGCGGTACCGGCTCTTCCGGCGGGTCGGTCCCGAGCCGCACACCGTCGACCACTCCGATGCGGTCGTGGAATCGCTGGACGACCGCCGACGGGTCCACCGCGTCCTCGCCGCCATCGACGCCCTCCCGGCCAAGCAGCGCGAGGCCGTTGCGCTGTGCCTGGTCGCAGAAGTCCCCTACGCGGAGGCGGCTCGGGTCCTGGGGGTGTCCGAGCCGACGCTGCGTTCCCGCGTCCACCGCGCCCGCACGACCCTGCGCAGCGTCCTGCCCGAGGAGATCCGATGAACGAGCTGCAGCTGCCGCCCGCCCCACCGTTGCCTGCCGAGGTGCGCGAGCGCGCGCTGCGCACCGTCCTGCACGGGACCACCGCCCCGCGCCGACGCCTCGCCCCACTGGTCGCCGCGGCGGCCGTCGTGCTGACGCTGGCGGTCACCACGGCGGTCGCCCTCACCAGCACGGACACGGAGGACCACCGTCCCGCCGACCAGCCCGTCTCCGGACCGCCCGCCCGCATCGGCGACGACGACCTCGACGAGGCGATCAACCGCTGCGCCGCGGCGGTCAACGCATCCGAGCACCGGACCGAGTACCCGCCGACGGCGGAATGGCGGGTGACCGACGTCGTGGAGCGAGACTGGTCAGGTTTCTGGGGCGGCGTGACTCTGGCCATCAACGGCTCGTTCGTCTGCGACACCGACGCGTACGGACTCCGGCTCACGACCGTGGGCGGTCGACCGGTGGGTGGGTCCGCGTGGCCGCCCTCGGCTCGCGGCAGCTCGTCCTGTTCAATCCGCAGCGGCTGCCGGTCGAGGCCGACCGCGACGACGGGGAGGAGCGGACGTCGACGGAGCCGTACCAGATCCTCTCCTTGCGCGCGGGTCCCGACGAAGAAGCAGACTGGTCGAGCCGGCGCCTCGTCGTACCCGGCTCGTACGACGGACCGATCCCCGATCCCGGCTCTCCCCCGATCCAGGTGCGGGACCGGTTGGGGACGGATCAGCCGACACCCGGCCAGTCGTTGGAGGACTGCGTGCGCGCCGCACTGCCCGCGACGAAGTACGCACCCCCTCAACAGCAGGAGATGGTCCTGCGACAGGAGGCGCGGGGCGACACCCCGCGCGCCCTCGCCGGTCGCGTCGCCGGGAGCTGGGCCACGTACTGCTACGACGACCCGGAGGGACCGGTCTCCGGTGGGAACACCCTCGCGGACGCACCCGTCACCGATACGCGCATCGTCACCGCGGACCGCAAGTACAGCTCCGACGGTCCCGACGTGTTGATCGTCGTGCTGATGACGGTCGCACCGGACGTCGAGCGGGTCGAGATCGCTGCCAGGCCGCACCCGCAACCCGGTTCGGTCGCCCCCACAGCCCCGTGCACGCTCCAGGACGGCCTCGCGCTCTGCATGCTGCGCAGCACCTATCCCGGCGGGATACGCGACGACGGCGCGGTGGACGTGCTCCCGTACGTCGGCGGGGCCGCGACCCCGCTGCCGGTCCCGTGACCGGCCGTGTCGCAGGCCGACGCCACACGAGCACACGGCGCCCGGCCGCAACGTCTGCCTTGCCCGACTCAGCGGGCGCGACGCCCCAGTGCGAGTGAGGTTCCGAGAACGGCCAGACAGATCGACGCCGAGAGGATGTTGACCTCGACACCCATGACCCTGTTCGCCGGCGAGTCGCTGAACTCCTCGTCGCTCAGCGCGGTGCCCGGGAAGACGGCAGCGCCGAACATGCCCGCATACGGCACGGACAAGATCGTCGTGGCGATGACCCGGTTGTGGTCCGGATTGCCGTTCGGTGAAGTCAGCAGGCGCAGGCCGACGCCACCGAGCACCGCGCTCATGACGATGTACTGGGCGTTGTGGAACTTCGCGTGCGCGGGCCAGTGGGGATTGCGCATGTGCTGTCGGGCCGTCTCCGGCAGGACGGCATCCACGAACAGCGCCCCGACGGTCGTCCCCACTGCGACCAGACCGACCAGAAGGCGTGACGCCTTCTTCCGTCCACTCATAGGAGAGCCTCGATTCAGATCGTGGCCCTGACGAGGGCCGGACGATGGAGATGAGAATGTCATGGCGCCATTCTGCAGTTAAGAGATTGGCGCGAGCACCCGGCGGGAGGTGACCCCCGTCGGCGCCACCGCACACCGATCGACGGGCCCCTCCGTCCATCGCGCCACGGGCGAGCCCTCCCTCCGGCGAACGAGGACCCTTGGACAGGGCATGGCTACGAATCGTCTTTCCGGAATGATGGCTCACAGCCCGCGGCCCGACCGGTCAACGGCCTGGTGATCCCACCTCACGTCGCTTACTTCCGTGAAACATGCGGCACGTAAGTTGCACCGAGCCCAGCATCGCGACGAGCGGAGGTAGCCCGATGACGCCTCCAGCCGGCGTCCGGCACGACCGCGAGCTGTCGAGCCCAACGGATCGGTACGCCGAGCGCATCCAGCCGGGCACGTCCTCGCTCGTCGTCGCGGCACGCCGGCGGTTCGTACGGCAAGAGCTTCGCCTACGCGACCCTCCTGGCCTGAGACTTCGCGGCCGGCCTGTCGAAGGTCTCACTGATCGACGGCACGACGATCTCGCACCTGCTGAGCGCCCTCACGACCGCGAGCGCCAAGGGCGCGCGCCGGCGGCTGGCCAAGCGGGACCGCTTGAGCGCCGTACTCCACGACTACGCCGAGTGACCCGGTATCCGCACCCGGAGGAGACCGTGACCGTCTCATCGCCCGTGCTGTTCGTCCTGCACTCCCCCACGACCGACCACCCAGCCGCCGACCCGGTCCGCACCGACGCGTTGGCGCCGATCCTGCGGGTGGACGATCTCGGCGTCACCCGGGGCGACGGGATCTTCGAGACGATCAACGCCGTCGACGGCTACCCGCAGGCCCTCGATGCCCACCTGGCACGTTTCGAACTCTCCGCCTCGATGCTCGAACTGCCCGCGCCTGCGGTGGAAACGTGGCGCCGCGCGGCTCTCGCCGCGCTCGACGCCCACCCGCGCGTCCCGGAACTGCTGCTCAAGCTGGTCATGACACGAGGCGTCGAGGGCGGCGACCGGTGCACCGGGTGGGTGGTCGCGTTCCCGAACACCGACTTCAGCCGGCAGCGCACCGAGGGCATCGACCTCGTGACGCTCGACCGCGCCTACCCCGCCGACGTGATGACGGCCGCGCCGTGGTTGCTGCAGGGCGCGAAGACCATCTCCTACGCGATGAACATGGCCGCCCTGCGTTACGCCCGGGCGTGCGGCGCCGACGACGCGGTCTTCGTCAGCACCGAGGGCGTGGTCCTCGAGGGCCCCAACTCCACCCTCGTCGCGAAGTTCGGCGATCGGCTGGTGACACCCCCGACCGACCTGGGGATCCTCGCCGGCACCAGCCAGGCGCGGCTCTTCCGGTGGGCGCAGGAGCGGGGTCTGTCCACCTCGTACGAGCGATTCAAGGTCGACGACCTCGACGGCGCGGACACGCTGTGGGTGTGCTCGAGCGGCCGGCTGGCCGTGCCGGTGCGCACCCTCGACGGGACACCGCGCACCTGGGACGCCGATCTGCACGCCGCGGCACTCACCCACCTCCGCACCGCACGGGACCAGCGGGGTCGGATGGCGGCACGTCGTACGGATCTTCCACGCGATGGCTACCCTGCCGCCTCATGGCAAGACGTAACCCCTGACGATCGAGTGGACGGGCAGTGAGCGAGTACCAGTTCTACGAATTCCTGGCGATCGACCGGCCGCTGGACGACGACGCGCAGGCCGAGGTCCGGTCGCTGTCCACTCGGGCAAGGATCACTGCTACCAGTTTCGTGAACGAGTATCACTGGGGCGATTTCAAGGGTGACCCGAACAGTTTGCTGGAGCGCTATTACGACGCGCACCTGTATGTGGCCAACTGGGGAACCCATCGGGTGATGTTCCGGCTGCCGAGTGAACTGCTCGATCCTGACGTCGTCGAGGATTACTGCATCGGCGACCAACTGAGCGCCTGGGCCACGGACGGATCCATCGTGCTCGACTTCACCAGCGAGGACCACGCCGGTGAGTTCGACTCCGACGACGACGCCGAGACGCTGCTGTCGTCGATCGTCGGAGTTCGTGCCGAGCTCGCCGCCGGTGATCTCCGGCCGCTCTACCTCGCCTGGCTCGCCGCATACGGCGCCTGGGAACGTGACGAGGACGCCTTCGACCGGCACGCCGACGATGACCTCGAGCCACCAGTTCCGCCCGGGCTGGGCACGCTCTCCGCGCCACAACGGTCGATGGCCGGCTTCCTCCGCCTCGACGACGACCTGCTCGCCATCGCGGCTCAGACGTCTCCGCCGCTCGCGGAGGCCGCCGACGATCCCGCCGACCTCACCGCCTGGGTGACCCGCCTGCCGGTGGCCGACAAGGACCGTCTCCTGGCTCGCGTCGCCCAGGGTGAGGCGGCACGGGTGCGTATGGAGTTGCTGCACGGTTTCCGCGGCGACACCGCCCCGACCATCCCCGCCCCGGCCCGTCGGACAGTGGCCGGTCTGCTCGACGCCGCCGCACAGCAGCGGGTCCGACCGTGAGCGTCGGCCGACCGCGAGGACCGCAACGGCACGTTCACGTCGCGCGCCGTCGCACTGCGACGAACGCATGCGCGCAAACCCAGCGGTTGTGGCGGTGGGCGAACAGGAAGCCGCCTTCAGGGGGCGTGGTGCTCTCGAAGACTCCGACCAGGGCGAACCGCCGGGTGAACTGTCAGGTCCGCAGGGCCATCAGGGCGCGCGCTACCGGGCCCCATCGTTCGGTATAGGCGGGGAGCGCGGGGTCGTCTCGGAAGCCCGTGTCGAGGAGGTAGAGGCCGGGGAGGGCGCAGGTGCCGCCGAGCTCGGCCAGGACGGGCTTGAGCGTCAGGTCGGGAGCCATCGCGTGCGCGGGTCCGGCACCGAGCATCAGCGGCACGGCGACGACGTCCTGCAGCCCGGTGCCGCCCGCGAACTGATCGAGGAACAGCTTCAGCAGGCCGGTGTAGGTGGCTTTGAAGGTCGGGCTGGCGAACACGACGAGTGAGGATGCCTGCACGGTCTTCACCGCCGACGCGACGGCCTCGTCGCCCCATCCCAGCAGGCGGGGGCCGAGCTCGGTCAGCTCGACAACGTGGTCCGGCACGGACCCGGTGAGCCGCTCGGCCAGCAGCTCACCTGCCGCCCGGGTGCGGGACGCCGGCTTCGGGTTGCCGACGACGACGGTGACGGTCACGAGATCTCCAGGAGGCGGGCGGGGCGGGGCGAGGGCCCCGAGGTGGGCGCGGGAACCGGCAGGACGGCGAGGTCGGGCCGGGCGAGGCGAACGGCCGTCGACGGGCCGGGGAGCAGCCGCACGGCACGGTGGCCGAGATCGGCGAGGATTCGCCCTGCGGCGCCGTCGTCGGCCGGCGTCCAGGTGTGCCCGTCGAGCGCGCCCACGGCCCGGGCGCGCGGGCGGCGCAGGTAGACCAGGATCCCGCCCTCGCGGGTGACCAGGGTCGCGGATTCGGCGAAGCGGCGGGCGCAGTCACATCCCAAGGCGCCGAAGACGTCCCCGGTCACGCACTCGGCGTGCACCGCCACGAGCGGCCGGCTCGCATGCCCGCGCCCGACGAGCGCGATGTGCTCGGCGCCGGTCACCTCGTCGCGGTACCCCACGGCGTCGAACAGGCCGTGCTCGGTGGGCATCCGGGTGGTGGCGGCCCGGGTGACCCGGCACCGCTCCCCGTCACCGAACCGCAGCCGGTGGTCCACCAGCTCGGCGATGTCGAGGACGGGCAGGTCGTGTCGCGCGGCGAGCAGGGCGGCGTCTTCGCCGCCGGCCATGCCGGCGCCCTCACCGACCAGCTCGGCGATCAGGCGACCGGGGGCAGCCCGGCCAGCCGGCACAGATCCACCCCGGCCTCGGTGTGCCCTGGCCGGGTGACCACCCCACCCGCGCGCGCCCGCAGCGGGAGCAGGTGGCCTGGCCGGACGAGGTCGGTGGGCCGGGTGCCGGGTCGGCGAGGGTCCGGGCGGTGCGAGCCCGATCCGTCGCGCTGATTCCCGTGCTGATGCCGTGCGCCGCGTCGACCGAAACCGTGTAGGCCGTGCCGCGCGGGTCCTGGTTGTCACGGACCATGGGGTCCAGGGCGAGCGCGTCGGCGTGCTCGCCGGTGAGCGGGGCGCAGAGCAGCCCGGACGTGTGCCGGATGGCCCAGGCGGTCCACCGAGCTCCGCCAGCGCGGCCGGGAGGATCACGTCGTACTCGTTCTCCCTGCCGGCGTCGTCGGCGACGAGGACCGGGCGTCCGGCGCGCAGGGCGGCCAAGGCGGGACCGATCCGGTCGACGGGGGTGAGGTCGTCGGGCTGGACGGACATCAGGCCGCCAGCGCGGACAGCGCGTGGAAGCGGCTGCCGTGGAAGACCAGCGGGGCGATGTCGTCGTGGGTCTGCAGGGCCTCGACGCGCAGCAGCACCAGGTCGTGGTCGCCGGCGGCGACGATCTCGTGGACCGAGCAGTCGAGCCACGCCGCGGCGTCGTGCAGCAGCACCGCACCCTCCTCGGTGGCGGTGAAGCCGATGCCCGCGAACCGGTCCCCGGTCTTCGAGGCGATCTGCCGGCAGGCGCGGTCATGCGTCGACCCCAGCACCGAGAGCCCGAGCCGGGGCCGGTCGGCCAGCAGCGGCCAGGTCGTGGACGTGTGCTGCACGCACACCGACACCAGCGGCGGGTCCATCGACACGGACACGAACGAGCTGGCGGCGATGCCCACCGGGGTGCCGTCGCGCAGCGCGCAGACCGCGGTCACCCCACTGGGGAAGGCGCCGTAGGCCCGCCGCAACGCACTCGATTCGGTCGGATCGGGGACGATCATCAAAGGCCTCCTGTCACAACGCGGTGAGGTCTACCGAACCCGCCGAGTGTTGCCCGCGCGTTACGGGTGACGGTCGACGGATTGCGCTACCGAGAACCCTCCGAACAGAACGTTGACCAGCGCCGACCTCGAAGAACGGGGGCAATACGCCACGGCTTCGGGCGGCGTCGTCCCCGCCGCCGACGGTGGGGGGACGGGTACCGGGCCGGGCTCGCCCGCCGCGCCGGAGCGACGACGTCCGGCTCGCGTCAGGACACGGGTTCAGCCCGGCGCAGCAGGTGGTCCGTCACGTCGTCGATCAACGGGTGCCCTGTCCGGTACGCCTCGACCTGAGCCGCGATCAGCGCCGCGAGATCGCGCGCCGTGGCCCGGGCGTCGCCGGCCATGTGCGGGGTGAGGAGCACGTTCGGCATCCGCCAGAGCGGGTGGTCGGCCGGGAGCGGCTCGGGATCGACGACGTCCAGGCTCGCCCGGATACGCCCGGTCGCGAGCTCTGCTGTGAGGCGCCCGTGTCGACGGTGGCGCCCCGCCCGACGTTGCCGAACAGGGCGCCGTCGCGCAGCCGCGCCAGGAAAGCGGCGTCGACGATCCGGCGCGTCTGCGGGCCGAGAGGCAGCGCCGAGGCCACGACGTCCGCTCGCGGCAACCAACCGTCCAACTCGTCCAGGGAACGGACCTGGCGCCCGGCCTCGACCCGCGCGGTGCGGGCGAACGGCACGACGTCGCTCCGCAGGCCTCCAGCCTGCGGGCCAATGCCTTCCCCACCACTCCGTGCCCGAGCTGCACCACCGTCGCGTCCACGAGACTCTCCAAAGCCGACGCCGGGATCGCGCTCGTCGGGTCGTTCACGGCGACCCAGTCGCCGCGGTCCTGGGCGCGCACGTAGTCGGGCAGCCTGCGGAGTGCCGCAAGGATCCCGAGCAGCCCCTGCTCGGCGGTCGTCTCGGCGATCACGGACGCGGCGTTGTGCACGCGCGCACCCGCGGGCACGTATTCGGCCACGTAGTCGTAACCCACGCTGAGCACCTGCACGCGCTCCACTCCGGGAAGCGCCCGCATCCGATGGCGACGGGCGGCCCCTCCTCGTCGGTCGATCGCCACGAACCGGACGTCCGCATCCGGCACCGCGCCGGCCTCCAACTCCTCCCACAGGGCGTGCCGCCAGCCCGCAGGAGGCGCGCCCAGCGCCCGCAGCTGCAGTTCGTCGGTCACCAGCACGGCACCCAGGCCCATCTCACAGTCCTCCGTCATCCCGACCGGATCGCTCATGCCGCCGCTCCCCCGACCCCGGACAGCGGTCGCTGCCGGGCAGAGGGCCGCACCCGCCACGGGCCACCTCGCGCCACCCCGAACCCGAAGGCGACGGCCTCGGCGGCCGCGCAGACCAGCAGCGCGACGGTGAACGCCGCCCGGACGGCCGAGCCGGCATCCTGCACGTCGTAGCCTGCGATGCCGGAGGCCGACACCACCAGCAGCGCGACGCTCGTCCCCAGCCCCGCGGCGCTGTTGTAGAGCATCGACCGCACCGCGTTCGCCACCGTGCGCCGGGCGGCGGGGACACCGCGCATGATCGCGGCCGTGTTGGGCGTGGTGAAGGTGCCGATGCCGGCCCCGACCAGCACCAGCCAGGCCATCGTCAGCGGGAGTGGGGCCGTGCCGGGCGACAGAGCGAGACCCACCAGCCCCACCACGGACAGCATTCCGCCGATCGCGGTCAGGGTTCGTGCGGTGAGGACCGCAGCGAGCCGACCCGACACGGGCGTCGCGATCACCATCGCCAGCGCCATGACCATTCCGGTCACTCCGGCCTCGGCTGCGGAGCGGCCGGCCACGATCTGCTGCTGGAGCACCACGAGCACGGTTACGCCCGCCCGGCCGAAGGACTGGAAGAACGCGGCCCCGTAGGCGCACGCCCGCCCCTTGTCGCGGATCAGCGCGAGGTCGACGAGCGGGTGCTCCAGCTTCCGCTCGAGCAGCCCGAAGGTGACGAACAGCAGGACACCTGCGGTGAGCAGCACCCACCCGCCGAGGTCCGCCGGACCTGCCGTCGACACCCGGTTCACGCCGTACAGCAGTGCTGCGAGAGCGGCCGCCGACAGCGTCGCGCCCGTGGCGTCGAAGGTCTCGCGCGGCCCCGTCCGCGGGCGCGGCGCGGGGAGCACACGCAGCCCGAGCAGCAGAGCCGCGAGCCCGAACGGCACGTTGACCAGGAACACCGCTTGCCAACCGGCGGCCGACACGAGCAGTCCTCCGATCGCGGGACCCGCGGTGTTCGCCACGGAGGCGGCGGTGAGGTTGAGGCTGAGTCCGTAGGCGAGCCGGTGCTCGGGAAAGGCGTCGGTGACCAGTGCCGCGGTGTTCGCGACGATGGTCGCGGCGGACACACCCTGCAGCGCACGCACCGCGATGAACGTGCCGGCGTCCGGCGCGACGGTCGCCAGCACACTCAGGACCATGAAGGCCGTCATTCCCGCGAGGTAGATCCGGCGTCTGCCCACGAGATCGGAGATGCGGCCGAACACGAGGATGGACGCGGTGTTCGCGAGCAGGAACGCCAGCAGGAACCAGTCGGCCAGGCCGGCGGGGGCGTCGAAGTCGCGCGAGAGCTCCGGCAACGCGACGTTGATCGATGTGCCGTTGATCAGCACCAGGGCCAGCGCGAGGCTGGTGACGGCGAGGACGGCGTAGGGGGTGGGGGCGGATGGGGTACCGGTCGGTGCGGTCGAGGCCGCCGCCGGGCGTCGGGGGGCGTGTTCGTCACTTCCCTGGTAGGGGAACGGGACGCGCCGGCACTGCCGCGACCCGGTCCGGGATCAGGCGTCGAGGAAGGTGGTGTTGCCGAAGTCGATCGCGTTCTCCGACCGGTAGGTGAAGCCGCCGACGTCGGTGCGGAAGATCTGGGACGGCTGGATGGAGCAGACGAAGATCTCCGGCGACGAGTCCGCCAGGATCTGCTGGGCCTGCACCCAGAGTGCGCCCGCCTCGGGGCTGAGCGGGTCGGCGATGGCCTGGGCTTGGTTCACGACCTCCCAGAAGCGCGCCGCGGAGGCGTCCTCCCAGCGGGAGGGGTTGGACGCGTCGTCGTTGGGCTTCCAGAAGATCGTGCAGGAGTAGGTCGGCGTCTGGACCTGGGACCGGTTGCGGTAGATGATCGCCTGCCCGGTCGCCCCGTTGCGGACGGTCGAGAAGTCCGCGGCCGTCCGCTGGTCGATGGTGATGTCGAAACCGGCCTCGCGGGCGTAGGACTGGATCAGCACGCTGGCGTCGACGAGGTCCTGGGTGGCAGTGGACACCGAGAGCGTGTAGGCGATCCGGTCATGGCCCGCCTCGGCCAGCAGGGCCCGTGCCCGGGTGGGGTCGGACGACGGCGTCGGCAGCTGCGAGACGTCGTAGTTGCGGGTGTTCGGGTTGATGTTGCCGACCATCGGGACCGCCCGGCCCGCGTAGATCTGCTCCATGATCTGGTCGTACGGGACGGCGAGTGCCATCGCCCGGCGGACGCGCTCGTCGTCGAACGGCGCCTTGTTGGTCACGAGGGTCAGGTCGACGTACTCGATGGGGTCCGCCTCGGGCACGACGACGGCGTTGTTCCCCGCCAGCCGGGCCTGGTCGGTGGGCCGCGTGCCCTCGGCGATGTCCACGTCCCCGCTGGCCACCAGCGAGGCCCGGGTGCGGCGTCGCCGACCACGCGCAGCGTGACCTGGCCGATCGCCGGGGCGCCGTAGGCGTAGTTCGGATTGGCGGTCAGCACCATCTCCTGGTCGGGGGTCTGTGCGGTGACGTGGTAGGGGCCGAGACCCCAGCCGCCGTTGGCCTTCGCCCACTCCAGGGCGTAGGGGTCCGCCGAGGTGGCGTGCTGCCTGAGGGCCGTCGAGTCGTAGATGTGGCCCTGCAGGTTCGCGAGCAGCCCGAGGAAGGTGAGGCCGAAGCCGGCGTTGGTCAGGGCGAACGCGACGGTCCGGTCGTCGACCTTGCTGATCGCCTGCGGGCCTGCGAACCCGCCCTGCCAGACCGTGCTCGAGTAGGTGGGGGTGTTCCACTTGCGCTCGAAGGACCACAGCACGTCGTCCGCGGTGATGGCGTTGCCCAGCGGGCTCATCAGCCCGGGGCGCAGGTGGAAGGTGTAGGTCAGACCGTCCGGTGAGACGTCGTAGGACTCGGCGAGGTAGCCGGCGTAGGTGTTGAAGTCCTGCACCACGGTGTTCGGCGTCGTGCCGGCGATGTAGGGGTTGCGGACGAGGCCTGCCTGGAGGTTGGCGTTCATCTCGAACGCCTCCAGGGTCAGGCCCCCGCCGCCGACGACGCCGTCCAGCGTCGGTGCCAGGGCAGGCACGGCGACGACGAGCGAGCGGTTGCCGCCCCCGCCGCCGCCCGCGGCGCTCCCGCCACCGCCGCCGCACGCGGCGAGGGCGAGCAGGCCGAGGCCGGACAGGCCGCCGGTGATGAAGCGGCGGCGGCCGAATGCCGAGTTCTTCGGGGAGTCGGGTTGGGTCACGGGGATCTCCTAGGGGGTGGCGCAGCGGAGGGATCAGTGGCCCGGGGCGCGGGTCAGGCGGGTGATGACACCGGTGAGCAGCGCGGCGGACGACACGGCGACGCAGAGCGCGAGCGCTGGGAAGAGCGTGGTCCACCAGCCGCCGAGCATGACGTCGGAGATGCCGCTGGAGATCATCACGCCCCATTCCGGCGTCGGCGGGTTCAGGCCGACACCCAGGAAGCCGAGCGACGCGGAGACGATGATCGAGACGCCGAAGATGTTGGAACTGTTCTCGATCGCGGGTCGCGCCGAGTTCGGCAGGACGTGGCGGACCATGACCTGCCACGGGAAGAGGCCCGCCATCCGTGCGGCGTCGACGTAGGCATCTCCGCGGACCTTCAGCACCTCGGCGCGGGTGAGCCGCACCTGGTTGGGCATCAGGATCAACGCGAGGGCAACACTGAGGCTGACCAGCGACGGCCCGAACAGCCCGACCGCGACGACGCCGACGATCAGTGGCGGGACGGCGTCGGTCAGGTCGGTGAACCGGGTCATGCCGCGGCCGAACAGCCCGCGGACACCGCCGGCCGCCTCGTTCATGCCCAGCACGAGACCGAGCACCAGGCCGATGGCAGTGGCCATCATCGTGACCAGCACGGCCATCACGAGGTTGATCCGGGTGGCGGCGATCGTCCGGGAGAACACGTCCATGCCGGTCGAGTCGGTGCCGAACGGGTGGATGCCGTCCGGGGCGAGGTTGGCGGGCGCGACGACCGTCTCCGGGTCGAACGGGACCACCCAGCGGGCGACGATCGTGAGCAGCACGAGCACCGCGAACGGCAGTGCGGGCAGCCAGGTGCGCCATGCCGACGCGCCCCGGCGCGGGGTCATGGCGGAGGGGATCGGAACCGCGACGAGGACTTCGGACATGGCGATCAGCCGTCCACTCGGACGCCCGGGCGGCGTCGGGGGTCGAGGATCATGTTCACGAGGTCGACGAGGAAGAAGACCAGCAGGCACAGCCCGGCGACCACGACCAGGAAGCCCTGCAGGCCCACGAAGTCGAGCTGCTCCACCGACGTGATCGCGAACTGTCCGACGCCGCCGAAGCCGAAGAGCTCCTCGATCACGACGACGCCGCCGATGAGGCCGCCGAACATCGCGCCGAGCATCACCACCGACGACGCGCTGGCCCGGCGCAGCACGGACAGGTACACCGAGAGCCGGGTGGCACCGGACGCGACCTTGAACAGCGTGGGTGGCGCCGCGACCTGCTCGGACAGGCCGAGGCTCAGCTGCCGCCACAGGCTCGGGGTGTGCACCAGGACCAGCACCGAGAGTGGCAGCACGTAGCGCGCCACGATGGCCCGGAACACCTCCCACCGGCCGGTGATCACGCTGTCCAGCAACGGGAAGCCGGTGACGTCCGGCAGTGCCATCCGCGGGTCGACGCGGCCGAGCGGGGCGGGGATCACCTGCAGCACCACGAAGAACAGCACCAGGCCGAGGATCGCCACGGCGAAGTCCGGCACCGAGCCGGCGAGCTTGCCGTAGCCCCGCAGCACCGCGTGCAGCCGCTGGCTGCGCGTGCTGAGCGTGATCAGCGCGAGGAGCAGCGCCAGCACCACCGCCCCGAACAGCCCGACCGTGACGAGCTCGATCGTGGACGGCAGCCGCGACATCACCTCCTCCCACACCGGGCGGCCGGTCACGGGCGAGGTGCCCAGGTCGAGTATGATCAGCTCGGACCAGAACCGGCCGAACTGCTCCCAGGTCGAGCCGGCCAGTCCCATCTGCTCGGCCGCTCGGGCGTAGTCCTCCGGGGTGAAGCCGCCACTGGCGTCCACCCGGGCCATGACCGGGTCCCCGGGCACGAGCCGGACGAGGAAGAACGCCGCGCTCGCGAAGACCGCGATGTGCAGCGGCAGCGCCAGCGTGCGGGTGAGCCACCAACGGTGCCGGGCCAGGAAGGGGGTCAAAGGTCCTCTCCTCTCGGTGCGGGCGACGTCGCCGGTGCTGCGGGGGTGGGTGTGACGAGCCATGCGCCGGATCGCCGCAGCGACGTCACGGTCGCGGCGAGCGCGCAGCCGACGAGCACGGCGGCGGCCACGTGGAAGCCCCAGAGGGCGCCGGCGGGATCGGCGGCGACTCCGTCGTAGCCGCCGATCCCCGCTCCGGACAGCCCGGCGGCGGCGAGCAGCAGGGCCGCTGCGGCGCCGAGGGTCTGGGCGCTGTTGAACATCAGGGAGCGGATGCCGTTGGCGATCCCGCGCCGGTCCACCGGCAGACCGCGCACGATCGACGCCGTGTTGGGCGCCATGAAGATCCCGTTGCCCGCCCCGACGAGCACGAGACCGAGGTGGAACAGCGGGCCGGCGCCCGTGCCGGTCATGGACAGGCCGAGCAGCAGGTAGCCCACCGCGGCGAGCCCGCAGCCCGCCGAGGAGACCGAGCGGGGGGTCAGGAATCGGGCGAGGACGCCCGCGACCGGCGAGGTGACGACGAGCGCGGCAGCGGCCACCGTCGCGGCGACACCCGCCTCGATGCTCGGGGCGCCGAGCACGGTCTGTTGGTAGAGCACCACGAGGACCAGCGAAGCGGCCTGCGGCAGGGCCATCAGGAACGCGGTGGCGTAGGCCAGCGCCCGGTTCCGGTCGGCCACCAGGTCGAGGTCGACCAGCGGCCGGGCTGCCCGGCGCTCCACGATCACGAACGCGCCCAGCACCGCCACCGCCGCGGCGGCGAGCCCGAGCACCCGCGGGTCGCTGACGCCCCAGGCGGACGAGCGGTTCACCGCGAGCAGCAGGCACGCGAGCCCGACGGCCGACAGGATGGCCCCGGGCACGTCCAGCGACTCCCCCGCGGCGGGCCCACGCCGGTCGTGCGGGAGCACCGTGGCCGCGAGCACCAGCGCGACCAACCCGAACGGCACGTTGACCAGGAACAGCGACCGCCAGCCGAAGGCTCCAGCAGCAGCGCCCCGACCAGTGCCCGAGCATCCCGGCCACCGACGCCATCATGATGTTGATGCTCAGCGCGCCCGCCAGCCGGTGCGCCGGGAAGACGTCCGAGATCACCGCGGTGGCACCGGTGATGATGATCGCGGCGGCCACGCCCTGCACCCCGCGGAGTGCGGCGAGCAGGGCCGGCCCGCCGGCGAACGCGGCGCCGACGCTGGACACCACGAGGACCGCGAGCCCCGCGAGGTAGATCCGGCGCCGTCCGACCATGTCCGAGATCCGCGACACGATCAGCACGGACATCGACAGGGTGAGCATGAACGACAGCAGGATCCAGTCCGCCGTCGCCGCCGCGATCGACAGGTCCGCCGAGATGGCGGGAAGCGCGACGTTCGTGGCCGTGCTGTTCAGGAAGATCAGCAGGCTGCCGAACGTCGTGACGACCAGGACGGTCCAGCCACGCCGGGTGGCCGGGTCCGGCGCCGCCGGGACGTGGAGTGGGACAGCGTCACACCGGCTCCGCCAGGGGGACGAGGTGCCGCGGTCCGCGGCGGTACGCGTCGAGCAGGGCGATCGTGTAGGGGTGGGTCGGGCGGTCCAGCACCTGCTGCGTCGGCCCGTGTTCCACCATCTCGCCCCGGCACATGACGAGCAGCTCGTCGGCCACGAAGGCGGTCGCCGGCAGCCCGTGCGAGATGAACCCGAGGCCCACCTCGTGCTCCTCGCAGTAGTCCCGGATCATGTTGAGCACGGCGCCCTGCACGGAGGCGTCCAAGGCCGAGACGACCTCGTCGCACAGCAGGATCCGGGGCCGGACGACGAGCGAGCGGGCCAGCGCGAACCGCTGCCGCTGCCCGCCGGAGAGCTGGCTCGGGTAGCGGTCGAGCATCCGCCGGTCCAGCTCGAGCAGGTCCAGCACGGGCAGGATCTCCGCCTCGGCCGCGGCCCCTTCGAGCTCGCGCAGCACCCGCAGCGGAGTGGCCACCGCGTCCAACAGGGTGCGGCGCGGGTCGAACGAGGAGAACGTGTCCTGGGCGACGTACTGCACGGTGCGGCGCAGGTCACGGGTCCCGAACCGGCTGCGCAGCAGCTGCGCCACGGAGGCGCCGTTCAGGGTCACCGTGCCCTCGGTGGGCTGGTCCAGCCCCACCAGCAGCCGGGAGAGCGTCGATTTGCCCGAGCCGGATTCACCGACGATCCCGAGGGACGTGGACGAGGTGATCTCCAGGTCCAGCGGCTGCACGGCGACGTGCCGGGTGGCACCCCGCCCGAACGCGCGCATCAGCCCCTCCGCCCGCAGCGAGACGGGGCGGTTCACGCGGACACCTGTTCGAGCTCGGCGCGCGCGGCGGCGGGGGTGCGGGGCTCCCCCGCGGCCTGCTCCGCGGAGATCCGGTCGAACTCGGAACGGGCTGCGACGGACAGGGTCGGCAGCCTGTGCAGCCGGGCCGAGTCGAGGGTGGGCACGCACTCGGTGAGCGCCAGCGTGTAGGGGTGCGTGGCGTCCTGCTCCACCCGGTCCGCGCGGACCACGTCCACGATCCGGCCGTGGTACATGACGACGATCCGGTCCACGTACATCCGGCACAGCTCGATGTCGTGGCTGACGACGAGCAGGCTCGCGTCGGTGCGCTGTGTCATGTCCCGCAACAGGTCCATGACGTCCCGGCTCAGCGAGGCGTCCAGTGCGGACGTCGGCTCGTCCGCGATCAGCAGCTCCGGCTCGCTGCACAGCGCGAGCGCGAGCATCACGCGCTGCCGCATGCCGCCCGAGAGCTCGTAGGGGCGGAGCTCGAGCACCCGGTCGGCATCGTGCAGCCCGACCTTGCCGAGCCACTCGACGGCGAGTGCCCGCGCCTCGCGGCGGGCGACCCGACGCACGCCGCGCAGGACGTCGGTGAACTGCGAGCCGATGGTCGCGACCGGGTCGAGGGAGGTCATGGCGTCCTGGAACACCATCGACATGCCCGGCGTGCGGTGCGGGATCGCGTGTGGCCGGCCCCGCACCATGTCGACGCCCGCGAACCGGAAGGACTCCGTCGTCCACTCCACGCCCTCCGGCGGGAGCAGGCCCGCGACGGCCAGTGCGAGCGTGGTCTTGCCCGAGCCGGACTCCCCCACGATCGCGACATGCTCGCCGCGCTCGATCGTGAGGGTGGCGCGGTGCACCGCGACCGTGCCGTCGGCACCGCCGCCGTAGCGGACGGTCAGGTCGCGGACGGCGAGCAGCGGGTCGGCTGCGGGCGCGAGGTGTCGGGTTCGGTCACGGGGTCCTCGATTCGGGGGTCGGCAGCCCGGAGCCGGGTGCGGGTCAGAACTCGAGCAGGTTGTCCCGGAAGTGGGAGTGCGTGTACTCGGTCCGGGTGAGGCCGCGGCGCTGCAGCGCGGGGACCAGGCCGTCGGCGATCTCGCTGACGTAGCGGCGGTTCAGGTCGAAGTTCGCGATGAGGAAGCCGTCCCCGCCGACCTCCTGCATGACCTCGTCCATCGTCGCAGCGATGGTGTCGGGGCTACCGACGAACTCCATCGTGGACAGGCTCTTGCGCAGGAACTCCCGCGGCGTCTTGCCGATCGCCTGGGCCAGCATCTGCTGGTGGCCGTTGGTCGTCGCGGTGTCCGGGATCGGCTCGTCGAGCGGAAACTGCGCGAAGTCGATGCCGGAGTGCCGGGACAGGTGCAGCAACCCGATCTCGGGATGTGCCTCGGCGAACGCGATCTGACGCTTCCGCTTGTCCTGGGCCTCCTCGTCCGTCTCGCCGACGACCGGGGAGGCCATGAACAGCACCTTGACGTCGTTCGGATCGCGGCCGTAGGCGAGGGCCTGCTCGCGGATGTCGTCCCGGAACCGCTTCATCGCCTCGACGCCGCCCTCGACGCCCGAGATCACCGAGTTCGCGGTGCGTGCGGCGAACCGCTTCCCCCGCGGCGAGCCGCCCGCCTGGGTGAAGACCGGCCGCCCCTGCGGCGACTGCGGGGCGTTGAGCGGGCCGCGGACCTTGAAGAACTTGCCCTCGAAGTCGATCGTGTGGACCTTCTCGTAGTCCGCCCACACGCCGTTCTGCTCGTCCACGGTGACCGCGTCCGGCTCCCACGACTCCCACAGGCGGCAGCTGACGTCGAAGAACTCGTCCGCGATGTCGTAGCGGAGGTCGTGCTCCTCCAGCAGGTCCTTGCCGTAGTTCTGCGCGGCCCGGTGGCTGGAGGAGGTGACGACGTTCCAGCCGGTGCGGCCCTGCGACATGTGGTCCAGGGTGTTGATCTTGCGGGCCAGCATGTACGGGTGGTACTCGGTGACCGACAGCGTCGGCACGATGCCGATCCGGCTGGTCAGGTGGGCCATGATCGGCGCCAGCACCGTCGGGTCCATCTTGGGTGTGGCCGTGGCGCTGGACAGGTACGCCTTCGAGTTGGAGCCGTAGGCGTCCGGGACGTAGGACGAGTCCTCGATGATGATGTAGTCGAAGCGCGCCCGTTCCAGGGCCTGCGCGACGTCGACCCACAGCTGCGGGCTCGCCCAGTCCACCCCGCCGCGACCGGACCAGGTCTTGTTCCAGGACTTCACACCGAAGCCGCCCGCGCCGAACCAGGCGAGGTGGAAGGGGTTGGCAGTCACGTTCTTCTCTCCTAGAACTGGAGCAGGTTGTCCTTGAACAGGGGGTTCGGGTAGTCGCTGCGGATCAGCCCGCGGCGGCGCAGCTCGGGGGCCAGGCCGGAGCAGATCTCGTCGATGTAGCGCCGGGTGTGCGACAGCCCCGTCTCCGCCCGGATCAGGAAGCCGTCGCCGCCGGTGCGGGCGACGATGTCCTCCATCTGGTCCGCCACCTCGGACACCGTCCCGACGAGCAGCGGGCCGAGCCGGAGGCGCTCGCCCAGCGACTCCCGCAGGGTCTTGCCCTCGTTGCGCTTCATGAAGTCGTCCAGCACGGACTGGTGACCGTTGGTCTTGAGGTCCTGCGGCATGGGCGCGTCGAGGTCGTACCGGAAGAAGTCGATCTCCGTGACCGCCGCGGTCATGGCCAGGGTCTGCTCGATCTGCAGCGGGTCGTCCATCCCGAAGATCCGGTGGTAGGCCGCCTGGGCCTCCTGCGTGGTCTCCGCGATGATCGGCGCGGCGTGGAACAGGACCTTCACGTCGTCGGGGTTTCGGCCGTGCCGGGCCGCCCGCTCCCGGATGTCCGCCCGGTAGGCGGCCATCTTCTCGACGTTCGGGTTGGTCGCGACGATCGCGTTGGCGTGCTTGGCGGCGAAGTCCCGGCCCTTCGGCGAGCCGCCGGCCTGGCAGAGCACCGGATGTCCCTGCGGACCCGCGGGCATGTTCAGCGGGCCCCGGGAGGCGTGGTACTTCCCGCGGTAGTCGATCCGGTGGACCTTGGTGTGGTCGGCGTAGTGCCCGGTCTCCCGGTTCATCACGATCGCGCCGGGCTCCCAGGAGTCCCAGAGCGCCTTGACGACCTGCACGAACTCCTCGGCACGGTCGTAGCGCTCGTCGTGCGGGGGGAGCGCCTCCATGCCGTAGTTCTGCGCCGCGACGTCCTCTGACGAGGTGACGATGTTCCAGCCGACCCGGCCCGCCGTGAGGTGGTCCATCGTGGCCATGACGCGCGCCAGGATGAACGGCGAGTAGAACGACGTGGACCCGGTGGCGATGAAGCCCATGTGTTTCGTGCTTGGCCAGCAGCGGGAGCAGCGGGAACGGGTCCAGCTTCGGCGAGTGCAGGCTGTGCTTGAGGTCCTGCTCCATGGTGCCGCCGAGCGCCTCGGAGACCATCGTGGAGTCCTCGAACATCATGAAGTCGAAGCCCGCGCGCTCCAGCTGGCGGGCCATCGACACGTAGTACTCGCCCGTCATCCATTCGGTGCCGGTGTCCCCGCCGAACGTCGAGCGCCACGCCGGGGCGGTGAACGAGGTGAACCAGGCCAGGTGGAAGGGCGCCACGTCGTGCGTGCGGCCGGCCATCAGGCCACCGCCGCCGGGACGCGGGGATCCAGCGAGGACAGGCCGAAGTGGGAGGTGATGGTGCGGCCCTCGTAGGCGGTCCGGAACAGGCCGCGCTCCTGCAGGATCGGCACCACGCCGGCCACGAAGGCGTCGATGGTCTGCGGCAGGATCGGCGCGACGAGCGAGTAGCCGTCGCAGGTGCCCGCGCGGAACCACTCCTCCATCACGTCCGCCACGTGCATCGACGTCCCGGTGGCGACGAACTGCATGTTCGCTAGCCCGCCGACGTAGGAGCGGTAGGCGGTCTGCGCGATCGTCAGGTTCTCCTCGCGCGCATGCGGGTGAACAGCGTGGCCTGGCTGACGCTCGCGGACTTCACCTCCGGGAGCAGGTCGAACGGCAGCGGGCCCTCCGGGTCGTGCGCGCGCAGGTCGTACTCGAGCAGGTCGGACAGGTGCCCGACGAGGTCAGCCCCCTCGGCGTGGTTGGCGTCCAGCACGGCCTGCAGTTCGGCCGCCTCCTCGGCGGTGTCGCCGAGGAACGGGGCGATGCCGAGCAGCACCTTGATGCTGTCCGGGTCCCGGCCGTAGGCGGCGGCGCGCGCCTTGATGTCCTGGTAGTACTCCTGGGCCCGCTCCAGGGTGGACCCACCCGCGTAGATCGCGTCGGCCCAGCGGGCGGCCAGGTCGCGGCCCTCCGCCGAGGAGCCGGCCTGCACGATCAGCGGCCTGCCGTGCATCGGCTGCCGGACGTCCAGGACGGCGTCGACGTCGAAGAAGCGGCCGTGGTGGACGACCCGGGAGCCGGGCCGGTCGGCCGTCGGGGCGTTCGCCCACAGTTTCGTGGCGACCTCGATGAACTCGTTGGACCGTGCGTAGCGCTCGTCGTGCGGGAGCTGGCGGGCCCGGTGGAAGTTGCGCGCCGTCGCGTCGCCGGTCGACGCGACGTAGTTGATCCCGATACGACCGCCGGTGATCGTGTCGACCGACGCCGCCCGGCGGGCCACGTCATAGGGCTCGTTGTAGCTGGTGGAGAGCGTCGCGATGATCGCGATGTGCTCGGTCTCGGTGGAGAGCGCCGCCGCGATCTCCAGCGGGTCGATGCGGGTGGTGGTGGCGCTGGACCGGCCCCAGTTGTGCACCGGGGTGTCCGCGATGAAGGCCTGGTCGAACAGCCCGCGCTCCGCCGTCCGCACGGCGTGCCGGTATGCCTCGAGGTTCGGGATCCGGCTGACGTCGCTGACGGCGTGTCGCCAACCGCCGGAGTGTCGGCCGTACTCGGTGAGGTTGAGGCTCAAGTGCATGCGCTTCATGCGGCGCGTCCTCCGTGGGTGAGGGTCTCGGCGAGGCCGAGGGCGGCGGCGAGCGTGCCGCCCGGCGCGCGGGTGGCACCGAGCGCAGCAGCCAGCGCGGCCGCGGCGTCGGCGGTGTCGGTCGAGCACTCGAGTGCGACGCCGGCGGCGGCCGCCTCGGTGCGCCGCCGCGAGGCCTCGGCGGCCGGGATGTCCACGGGCAGGACGAGCAGGACGAGCGTCGTCGGGTCCGCCTCCCGCGCCGCCTCGGCGAGCGCTGCGTCCGGGACCAGCGCGACGTCCACCGCCGGGGCGAGGTACCCGGCCTCCTCGGCCGTGCCGACCTCGGCGAAGAGCACGGGACGCCGCTGCGGCGACGGCGGGACGTCCAGCGGACCCTCGACCCGGAAGGCCAGGGAGCGGTAGTCGATCGCGTGGATCCGGGAGTCGTCCTTGTAGTCCCCGGTCACCTTGTCCGGGTACTGGGCGCCGTCCTCCCACGAGTTCCAGAGCTCGAGGGCGATCTCGGCGTACTCGGCGGCGCGGTGCAGTTCGGCGGTGCGCCCGCGGGTGGAGCGCCAGTCGTAGGCCGACTGCTCCGAGGCGGCGGTCCCGGTTCGGAGCAGCCAGCCGGAGCGCCCGTCGGAGAAGTGGTCGACGGTCGCGAGCCGCCGGGCCAGGTGGTAGGGAAAGCCGTAGAGCGCGGAGTTGGCGGCGACCAGCCCGATCTCCGACGTGGTCGAGGCCAGCCGCCCGCATAGGGTGGTCGACTCGAACGGGCTCGCCGCGCCGGTGTCGGCGGCGTCGAGCAGGCAGACCGCGGCGACGCCCGCGGCCTCCAGACCACGTACTGCAGACTCGACGGCGTCGAGGGTGCTGTCCGGCCCGAGGGCCAGCTGAGCAGTGATGATCATCGTGTGACCCCCTAGAACGCGAGCAGGTTGTCGCGGAACCGGTCGTGCTCGTACGCGGTGCGGGTCAGCCCGCGGCGCTGGAGCTCGGGCACGAGCCCGTCACAGATCTCGGTGACGTACCGGCGCGCGAAGTAGCTGTTGACCAGCAGGAACCCGTCCCCGCCCACCTCCTGCACCACCTCGTCCATGTGCGCGGCGACGCGGTCCGGGGTGCCGACGAACGCACCGGAGCCGGAGTTGAGCGGGTTGCCGCGGATGACGTCGCCGAGCACCCGGCCCTGCCACTGGGCGACCATCGACTGGTGCCCGTTGCTCACGAGCGTCTCGGGCAGCGGCTCGTCGAGCGCGAACTGCGAGAAGTCGATCCCGGACTGCCGCGAGAGCGATGCGAGCTGGTACTCGACCTCGTTGTCGTCGATCTCCAGGCTGCGCCGGTAGCGGTCCTCGGCGCGCTCCTGGGTCTCGTCGACGGTCGGCGAGACGAGGAAGAGGATCTTGATGTGGTCCGGGTCGCGGCCGTGCGCTGCGGCAGTGGCGCGGACGTTCTCCCGATAGGCCTTCATCTTCTCCGGGGTGGAGGCGGAGGCGATGATCGTCTCCGCCCAGCGGCCCGCGAACGCCTGCCCGCGCGCCGACCCGCCTGCCTGGCAGATCACTGGTGAGCCCTGCGGAGACCGCGGCGCCGACAGCGGGCCGCGCGAGCGGTAGTAGGTCCCCTCGTGGTGGAGCGGGTGGACCTTGTCCCCGTCCGCGAAGACGCCCTTCTCCAGGTCCAGGACCAGCGCGTCCTCGTCCCACCCGTTCCAGAGGCCGTGTGCGACCTCGAGGAACTCGTCCGCCCGGTCGTAGCGCTCGTCGTGCGGGTACTGCTTGTCCCGGCCGTAGTTCTGCGCCCCGCCGTCGTTCGAGCCGGTGACCACGTTCCACCCGATCCGACCGTCGGAGACGTGGTCGAGCGCGTTCATCTTCCGGGCCAGCATGAACGGGTGGTACTCGGTCGTCGAGCAGGTCACGACGATTCCGAGCTTCTCGGTCGCGGCGATGAGATAAGGCGCGAGCACGGTCGGATCGAGCTTCGGCGTGTCGACCGAGTGCTTCAGGTAGGCGTTGTGCGACCCCTGGAACGTGTAGGGGACGTTCGACGAGTCCTCGATCATGAAGTAGTCGAAGCAGGCCCGTTCCATGGCCCTGGCCAGGTCGACAGCGGTGTCGGGCTTGGTGAACCGCGCCACCGAGGACCGCGGACCGGCCCATTCGTGCTTCCACGCCTTCGGGCCGAACCCCTTGGAGTAGAACCAGCCCAGGTGGAAAGGTCGTGTGCTCATGACGGATTCCTTCTAGAAGGCCAGGAGGTTCTCGCGGAAGGTGTCGAACGCGTACTCGGTTCGGGTCAGACCCAGTCGCTGGAGCTCTGGCACCAGTCCGTCGCAGATCTCGGTGACGTACCGCCGGGAGAAGTAGCTCTCGTTGAGCAGGAACCCGTCCCCGCCGACCTCCGCCATGAGCTCCCGCATCTCGGCAGCGATGCTCGCCGCGGTGCCGGTCAGCGGAACGCACTCGAGGTGGCGCTGGTAGCGCAGCACGTCCCGGAGGACCTTGCCCTCCATCTGCGCGACGCTGGACTGGTGCCCGTTGGACTCCAGGGCGGGGAGCGGCTCGTCGAGCGCGAACTGCGAGAAGTCGATCCCGGAGCCGCGCGACAGCGCGGCGAGCCCGAACTCGACCTCGCTCTCCGCGAAGTCGTGGCGCGCCTGCCGGCGCTCCTGCGCCGCCTCCGGCGTCTCGTCGACGATCGGCGAGATCAGGAACAGGACCTTGATCGAGTCGGGGTCGCGGCCTGCGGCGGCGGCCTGCCCCCGGACGTCCTCGCGGTAGGCCTTCATCGCGTCGACACCGCGGGCCGCGCAGATGATCGTCTCTGCCCAGCGGGAGGCGAACGCCCGGCCACGCCCGGATCCGCCCGCCTGGCAGATCACCGGCGAGCCCTGCGGCGACCGCGGCGCCGACAGCGGACCTCGGGAGCGGAAGTAGGTCCCCTCGTGGTTCAGCGGGTGGACCTTGTCGCCGTCCGCGAAGACACCCTTCTCCAGGTCGAGGACCACGGCGTCGTCGTCCCAGCTGCGCCACAGCCCGTGCGTGACCTCGAGGAACTCGTCCGCCATGTCGTAGCGCTCGTCGTGCGGGTACTGCCTGTCCCGGCCGTAGTTCTGCGCCCCGCCGTCGTTCGACCCGGTGACCACGTTCCAGCCCGCCCGTCCGTCCGACGCGTGGTCGAGGGCGTTCATCGCGCGGGCCAGCATGAACGGGTGGTACTCGGTGGTCGAGCACGTGACGACGACGCCGAGCTTCTCGGTCGCCTGCAGCAGGAACGGGGCCAGCACCATCGGGTCGAGCTTCGGCGTGTCGACGGAGTGCTGCAGGTAGGCGTTGTGCGAGCCCTGGTAGGTGTACGGGACGTTCGACGAGTCCTCGATCATGAGGTAGTCGAAGCGAGCGCGCTCCATCGCCCGCGCCAGATCGACGGCGAGGTCCGGCTTCGTGAACCGCGCCACCGCCGCTCGCGGACCCGCCCACCCGTGCTTCCAGGCCTTCGGGCCGAAACCCTTGGAATAGAACCATCCCAGGTGGAAAGGGGGTGCACTCATACGGACATCACCGGATCTTCGTCGGCGTCGGAGGGGATGACGAGAACCGTAGGGAGGCCGTATTGCGGCGGCGTGACACCTGGGGTCAAGCCGGAATTACGCCGATGCGCACGGGCTGGACCGCGCCCGGCGGAGCACCGAACACGCAGCTCACCGGGCATGGACAGGGATCTCAGGAACACGCGGATCGCCACTCGATGGCCAGCAGGCGCGCGGCGCACCACTCCGCCGGAGCCATTCCTTGTGACCGGCGACACGCCGTTTCCCGCCGATTTCCGCTGTCGGCCCGTACGCCTGGGCGAACTGGCGCAACTAGGTCGTTACGAACCGGTGACAGGGCCGGCACCTGCCCGTTCAACCATCTGCGTGTGCCCCAGTGCAGCGGCCCGTCGACCAACCCGCCGGGTCAGGCTGGAGGACCTATGCACGCCGCACAGGACGAATTGGAGTACCGCCGCGCAATCCGCGAGCGCGCCCTCCGGGACCACCGGGTCCGGCTGCGGTCGGTGACCAGCGTCCACGGCGCTTGCGCTCCAGCCTGCGTACCGGCCTGATCGAGGCGGACGATCGCCTGGACGAGTCCACGTTGGTCCACCGGTTCTCGGTGAGCCGAAACGCCGTGCGCGCCGCACTCGGCCTCCTGGTGGACGAAGGGATCGTCTCCCGGTCCCGCGCGCGGGGACCGTCGTCCGCTCCGACATCACGAACGTTCAGATCGACAACGGTGTCGGCTGGCGGACCGCGGGCACCGAGGCGTACCACTGCGAGGTCCTGGAACGCGCTGGGTCGCGGCCACCCCGCTCACCCGCTGGTACCTGGCGGACGACGGGCCGCGGGTCCATCTCACGGAGCTCGTGCTGGTCCGCCGGGGCGAGCCGACGATGCTGTACACGCGGTTCAGCCTGTCGGACGGCGCCGAGCGCAGGCTGGTGCTCAGCTCCTCGGACACCCACTTCGACGAAGAGTTCACCCAGACCTACGGCAGCCCACTGGGCGCAGTGGACTGCTGGGTGGAGGCGGTGGAGGCGGACGGGAAGGTCGCGGCTCGGCTCCGGGTGCCGGCCGGCACCGCGCTGCTGGTGAAGTCCCGGGTGCTGTGGAGCGCGGACGGGGTCCCCCGGGAGTACAGCGTCTCCCACTACCTCGCTGCGCGGACCGTGCTGAGCACCCGGACCCGACGTGGCCGGACCACCCGTCCGGTGCCGGCGCGGGTGGTCGTTCCCCGGCCCCGCACCGAAGCCGGTCCAGCGGGGCCACCCCTCCGGCACTCGGCGACGTCCGTGCACGGCGAACTGCGCGCCGCACTCCGCAGTGGGCTGCTCCCCGTCGGTACCCGGCTCGACGAGCAGGAGCTCGCCACGCGCTTCGGTGTCAGCCGCAACTCGATACGCCGCGGCCTGGCCCGGCTGGCCGAGGAGGGCCTCGTACGTCGCAACCGGCGGACGGGCACGACGATCGAGCGGACGATCGCCGACCTCACGCTGGGCAACGGAACCGGATGGGACCCGGCGGAGACCGGACGGTACCGGGCGGAACGACTGTCCGTGGCCACGGTGCCGACCCCACCCTTCCTCGCCCGCATCCTGCGCACCGACGAACCGACGATCACCGTCGACGAGTACCGGGTGTACCGGGACGGACGGCCGTTCATCGTGTACCTGCGCTACTCCCGGGCAGGTGTCCCCACCCGGCCGCTGAGCTGCGACTCCCCCGCGGACTTCGACGAGCTTTTCGCCCAGGCTCACGGGTCGGAGGTGAACCGGATCGAGACGACCGTGCACGCGGTCCGGGCGCACGAACGCACCGGGCGACTGCTGGACGTCCCGCCATCGACGCTCCTGCTGCTGAAGGAGCGGCTACTGATCGACAGATGCGGCACGCCCTGCGAGTTCAGCCACAGCTACTACGCCGCCGCCGGCGTCGCGCTGTCCACCCGCTCGTCGGCCTGACCTCGCCGCCCGCCAGCGGAGCGCACAGACCTCGACGCGACGACCGCTGGTCGTCATCACAGTCCGCCCGGCCTGTCCTGCACCATTGATTCTATGGACACCTGCATTGTGCAGGTGCGCTGCACTTGAGTGATCGATTCCCCATAGAACACGACCCGAAGCTCGGAGCTACTGCAGTCCGAGCCATGTAGTACATTTTTGCGACGCCAAGAAGGTCGACAAGCCGCGCCGGCCACCCTCGACCCGCCGCGCCGTCGCCGACACCCGGCTCACGGAGATCGTTCAGGTGGCGGCCACGACCGGCGACGACCCCGCCCTCGACGCACACATCCTGCGGCTGCACATCGAAACGGCATGCCGCCGCGGCGGCGCGCTCGCGCTCGGCCCCGAACCCTCCACCGACCTGCAGGAGACCCAGGTCGCCGCGAACTGTCGAGACCAAGGAGAGCCGCGGACAACGGCAGGTCCGACCAGTGGACCCGGCCGTGAGACCTCGGTTCGACGGCAGGCCGCCGCGGGGCAGGACTCAGCCGGCGCTCCACAGCGGGACGTTGCGACGCTCCAGGTCGTCGATGAGTGCCAGGCCCTCCTCCGCCCAGGTGAGCTCGGCCTCGGCCCTGGCGACCTCGCCGCGGAAGCCGAAGAGCTTGAACGCGATGATGGCTCGTGTTCGGCCTCGGGCCGCCGGGCCAGCCGCTCGCGTAGGAGCGGGACACGTCGGGACTCCATATCGTCGAGGATCTGTTTCCAGCCGCTGAGGGCCTTGGTGTAGTGGTTGATGTGCTCGCGGAGCTGGCGACGGGCCGCCTCGTAGGAGGCGAGCTCGAAGTAGACGGCGCGGAGACGATACGGGTCCCTGCTCGGCTGATAGGTCGCGAGCTCGGTCAGCCAGCTGCGGAGCTCGTCGATCCCGGCGTCGTTGATCGCGTAGATGCGCTTGGTCGCGCGCTCGCCGCGAGGAGCCACTTCGACGTCGAGCAGACCGTCCCGTTCCATCCGGCGTAGCTCCGGGTAGATCTGGCTCTGTGGTGCACTCCAGACGTAGGCGACCGTGCCGTCGAAGTACTTGACCAGCTCGTATCCGGTCATCGGCTCGGCGGTGAGGATTGCGAGCAGCGCGTGGCGCAGTGACATGGGTGCTCCAAAGCCGCTCGGGGCCATCGTCGGTACGTTCCGAGAACACTATGCACCGACCCATGTCACCGCTGCGTCTCAGGACCGTGGTCGGCACTCCGCCACTACGGGATGCCGGATCGAGCCCAGCCGGTCGATCACGACGTCGACGGTGTCGCCGGGGTGGATCGGCCCGACGCCGGGCGGAGCGCCCGTGAGAATCAGGTCGCCGGGCTGCAGCCCCATCACCCGCGACGCGTGCGACACGATCTCCGGCACCCCGACGAGCATGTCGCCGGTGCTGACGTGCTGGCGCCGGTCTCCGTTGACGGCGAGGTCGATCGTGAGCCCTGCCCAGTCCGGGACCTCGTCGGCGGTCGTGAGCCACGGCCCGACCGGGGTGAACGTCGGGTGGCTCTTGCGCCGCGACCGGTCCCCCTTGCCGCGCACCGTGAGGTCGAGCGCGATGAGGTATCCGAGCACGTGATCCGCGGCCTCCCCCACCGGGATGTCCCGGCCGCCGCGCCCGATCACCAGGGCGAGCTCCGCCTCGTGATGCACCTCCTGCGCCGCGGCCACGGCCTCTGCCGGCAGCTCGATCGCGATGCCGGGGCCGACGATCGACGACGGCGCCTTGAGAAACACGTCGAAGTCCAGGAGCCAGGAGTCGGTGCTCATTCCGGTGCGGGTCAGTACCTGGTCCCGCATCTCCGCCACGTGTGCCGCGTAGTTCGATGCGCAGGCGATCACCTTGCCCGGGTTGAGCACCGGCGCCCGCAGTGTCACATCACGCAACGGCACCGGTGGCCCGGCGGCGGCGGGCCGGACCAACCCGGCGTGCAGGTCACGACACATCCGCACCCACCAGCCCGCACCCAGTGCGTCGGGATCAGCACTGCCGGGCGGGCCCGTCAACGGCGTGATCGTCGCGGCCTCCACGTCCACCGCGCCGAGCCGGTTGTCGTCGTAGATGGCGAGCTTCACGATGAGCTCCAGGAGTCGAGACCGTTCACGGTGTGTCGTTCCAGCGCGGCGTCGTTCCAGATCATCCCGTGCCCGGGGCGGCGGGGTAGGGTGATCACCCCGTCCCTCGGGTTGAGGGTCTCACCGAGCAGGTCGTCGATGAGCGGGAAGTGCTCGGCCCAGGTGGCGGAGCGGGCAGCGGCGACGAGGTGCACGTGCAGTTCGGGGAGGAAGTGCGGGGAGACCGTCAGCCCGTGCGCCTCGGCCAATGCCGCGATCCTGACGAACTCGGAGACACCGCCGGTGACGGGTGCGTCGGGTTGGAGAACCGCGGCCGCACCGGTGTACGGCACGAACTCGCCGACCCCCTGGAGGTGCTCGCCCACGGCCAGCGGGACCGGGGAGATCGCGGCCAGCCTGCGATGACCGGCGATGTCGGCAGCCGGTAGCGGCTCCTCCAGCCAGTACACGTCGAGCTCACCGAGCTTGCGTACCAGCCACTGGGCGCCGGCGAGGTCGAGCCGCTCGTTGGCGTCCACCATGATCATGACGTCCGGGCCGACCGCTTCCCGCACCGCCGCGATGCGCCGCACGTCGACGGGCCCGCCGTGCACGCCCACCCGTAGCTTGATCGCGCGGTACCCCTCGTCGAGATAGGCCTGCACGCCCTCGACGAGCTCGTCGGTCGACATGCCGTGAGTCGCCCGCCCGCTCCCGTAGACGGGCACCTCGTCGCGGTGTCCCCCGAGCAGCTCGTAGAGCGGAACGCCCGACCGGACGCCCATCAGGTCCCACACCGCGATGTCGAGCGCGGACGTCGCCAGCTGCGCGATCCCGCGGCCGAGCCGGGCCGTGCGTTCCCGAAGCGCGTACCACGTCCGCGGCCAGTGCGAGATCGGAAGTCCGGCGACCGCGGGGATGTGCACCTCGGACAGCATGGCCATGACCGCCTCGCAGCCCGATCCCAGCGCGTAGGTGAAGCCGGTCCCCTCCGCGCCGTCGCTGTCGGTGAGCCGGACGTGCACGAGCTGCAACCGGGTCGCTCCCGACCCACCCCTCGCCGCGCCGAGCCCGACCTCGGCCAGCCGCACCTGCACCCGGTCGATACGCGGCGAGGGTTTCGCGTCGTCAGTCCGGAACGACGCGGAGCCAGATCCAGGAGTCGATGATGCGAGTTCGGTAGACATGGAGGGGCTCTCCCTTTCGGTCACGTCTTTTCCCGGTGCGCAGGTCGTAGCACCACAGGTGACGGGGGCAGGTCACGGAGGTGTCGTCGAAGTCGCCACCGCTGAGCTCGCCGCCCGCGTGTGGGCACGTCCCGTCCACGGCGCGCACGCCCGATGCCGTGTGGAACAACGCGATCGGCCGCTCGCCTCCTTCCACGAGCACCGCCCGGCCGCGGGGCAGCTCCTCGAGCGGGGCCAGGCGGACCCAGCCCCGCTCGTCGACACCGGTCATGACGATGCGCTGAACCGTGACGTGAGGTGGTAGCGGAGGAACACGAGCGTCCGCCGCCACGCGTCGGCCGCGGCCACCGGGCGGTGCACCTGTGGGCGGAAGTCCTCGTGGAAGGCATGGCCGGCGCCGGGGTAGGAGTAGATCTCTGCAGCCATCCCGCGGGTGATCGCCCTGAGCTCGTCGACGTCGGCGGCCGGGATGAGGTGGTCGGCGTCCCCGTAGTGGCCCAGCAGCGGGCAGCGCGCCTTCGCCGCGGTCGTCAGCGGGTCGATCGGCTTCGACTCGCTCGGTGACGGGTAGCGCAGCGTCCCGTAGAACGACACCGCGCACGCCAGATCGTCGACCCCCGACGCGCCGAGCAACGCGTAGGTACCACCGATGCAGAACCCCACCATGCCGACCCTCCCGTCGCAGCGGGAGGATGCCCGCAGCCACGCGACGGAGGTGGCGACATCGTCGAGCACGTCCGGATCGGAGAGCGCGGCGACGGCTGCCATGATCTTGTCCGGTGAGCCCAGGTCGGGCGGCCCAGCGGTGCGCGCGTAGTAGTCGAGACCCAACGCGACATAGCCCTCCGCGGCCAGCTGGTCGACCACACCACTGACGTAGTCGTTGAGCCCGGCGATCGCCGAGGTCACCAGCACCGCGGGGGCCGGCCCGTTGCCCGCGGGGAGGGCCAGCACCCCGCCCGGCGAGTTCCCCCCGCCGGGCGAGTTGGAGCTGTCGCCGAGCCGCACGTACTCAGCCATGAGTCAGTCGCTCTCGACGTCGGTGCGGGTGATGCTCCACGACGCGCTCTTGCCCGCGACCTCGTGCCGGATGTTCTCCTGGCCGAGCGGCTCCTCCCAGAACAGCGTGCGGCTCGCGGCGAGCATCGGCATGTCCTGCACGACGTACATGAGCGTGTCCTCGTCGCCCTCCACGTAGTGCGCGTGGTAGGCCCACGCGGGACAGGCGAGGGTGTCGCCCTTCTCCCAGTGGTACTTGGCCCAGGTCTTGCCCTCCGACTGAACCGAGGTGAAACCACTTCCCTGCAGGATGTGGTAGATCGCCACGGAGTTGTGCCGGTGCGGCGGGACGACCTCACCGGGGTGAATGAGCTGCCAGCCGATGAAGATGAACGGGCTGGCGCCGTTGAGCTCCCCGGTGTCGCTGTTGATGGTGGTGCAGAAGCGGCGCTCCGCCTCGCGCAGCGGCTCGTCCGCCAGCTTGTCGAGCGCACCGCGGACGTCCGCCCACTTCCACAGCGCAGGGCGAGTGTCCGGCTTGTGCACGACCTTGAAGTACTCGTCGGCGGTCAGGACCTTCGCTGCATCCGAGCTGGTTCGGATGTCGGGCATGCCGGGGAGCAGTCGTTCGTACTCCTCCGGTGTGATGGCGTTGCGGCGGTTCTCGGTCGTGGTCACGGAGTCCTCCTCGGTGAGCGGATGTGTCGCCAGGGTCGTGCTGTCTCAGGGTCGTGCTGTCTCAGGGTCGTGCTGTCTCAGGGTCGTGCTGTCTCAGGGTCGTGCTGTCTCAGGGTCGTGCTGTCTCCTCTCGGTTCGAGCCACGAGCGACAAGGAGAAGGCACAGCGCGGCCAGCACCGAAGCGGTGCCGAAGGAGTAGAAATGCCATTCCGCAGGCAGGCCGGCGGTGATGACCACCGCGCCGAGCGGCGGCCCGGCGATCGCGCCGAGCCGGCCCACCCCCAGCGCCCAACCGAGCGCGGTGGCCCGGTGCCTGGCGGAGTAGAAGTCGGCGACGCACGCGTTGATCAGACCTGCGCGCCGATGGCGGACATCCCGGCGACCGCAACGAGCACATAGCCGAGGGCGGTGGGCGGCCGCAGGCTGAGCAGGCCAATGGCGAGCCCACCCAGGAGACAGGCCATCCCTCCGACCACCCGCACGCCGAGCCGATCCGCTGCCCAGCCCGAGACGAGCATGCCCACGACGCCCCCGAGGTTGAGGATCGCGAGGAACGCCACTGCCGACGCGAGCCCGTACCCGGTCGCCTGCATGATCGACGGAAGCCAGGTGTAGAGGCCGTAAATGACCAGCAGGCACATGAAGGTGGCCATCCAGAGCAGGACCGTGCGGTAGACACCGCGCTCGGCGAAGAGGTCGGCGGCGGACCCACCCGAACGCCGTAGCGGGTCCTTTTGATCCGGCGGTACCGATGCGACGTCGCGAAGCCGCAGGACCGCGGGCACGGCGAGCAGCGCGAGCGCACCCAGCGCGAGCGGTGTACGGAAGTCACCGTCGAGGCCCAGCTGGCCGGCGGCGATGCCGGCGACCATGCCGCCGCACGGGTAGGCCGAGAACATCACGCCGTAGACCAACGTCCGGCGCGCGGGCGCGGCGTTGTCGAGCACCAGCGCGCTCGCCACCGGGAGCAGGCAACCGAGCCCGAACCCGGCGAGTACCCGGCCGGAAGCGAACAGCAGTTCGGTCGGGGCCATCGCGGCGGCGGCGACCGTCACGGAGAACCAGCACAGGCACACTGCCAGCACTCGACTACGCCCCAGCCGCCGGGTGAGGCTGCCGGCCGCGACGGCACCGATCGCCATCGCAAGAAGGGTCAAAGCCCCGATCGTCCCGACGTCGGCGGGGGTGACGTCCCAGCCGGGGTAGCTCAACAGAGCAGGCACCACGCGCCGAAGGAGACGATGTCGTATCCGTCGAAGAACACCAGCGCCCAGCACAACACCACCACGACCGTCCTTGTCGTGGGAGGGCCTGAAGTCTTGATCGCTACCTCGGCCATGCCGTCCGCCTTCCCGTGCGTCGTCGCGCGAGCGGTGCTGACTCGCAAGCACGTGTCAGTATCGCGATACCTATTAAAGAACCTATATGCAGCGCTGTCAAGGGGTGTGGGAGAACCTGATACGTATGCAGGTACATACCTCGGCCGTGCTTCGTCGTCGCTGCACGCACCGCGCGAAGGGCCACCCTCGACTCGAAGGGGAGCCTGGTCCTGAGGAACGGTCGCCCACCACCTGCACAAGATCTTCCGCAGGCTGGACGTCACCTCACGTGCACAGCTGGGCCGGACGCTCACCGAGCGACCTCGATCGCCTGGGCGAGCGTGGGCGCCGTCGCAGCGAGCAGCGCGAGCGCCTGGCGACGTAGCGGTAGAACCGTCGAAGTGCCGATCCCGAAGCCGCAGGCCGGGTCGGCGTAGGTCACTCCCTTCAGGTACGCGATCACCAGCAGGGCCTGGCGGCCCTCGGTGAGCTTGCGCCAGCGAGTCGCCAGCTGGTTGCGGCGCGCACGGAACGCCCCGGTCAACGTCATCAGTGCGCGGCCGGCGTCGTGATTCGACGCTCTCCGGCAATCGGCCAGTGCCGCCGCCTCTCAGCAGACGAACCGGCCCCAGGCCGCGTGGTCCGGTGGCCGGATTCCGCCCGGGACCATGGGCCCGCCTCGGCGGTCACGGAAGGACGAGTGGCAAGTGCTGCTGCAGACGGGCCGCCTGCAGGGTGTTGGCCAACAGCATGGCGATCGTCATCGGGCCAACACCACCGGGGACGGGCGTGATCAAGCCGGCGACCTCGCGAGCCCCGGAGAAACGGACGTCGCCGTGCAGACCGCTCTCGCCCCGGTAGATTCCGACATCGATCACCGCGGCGCCGGGACGGATGGCGTCGGCGCCGACCAGGCCGGGGACACCGGCCGCGACGACGAGCACATCGGCCTCGCGGGTGTCCGCAGCCAGGTCCTTCGTCCGGGAGTGGCAGAGCGTGACCGTCGCGTCCCGGGCGAGCAGGAGCTGCGCCATCGGCCGCCCGACCAGCACCGATCGCCCGATCACGGCCGCCTTCGCCCCGGCCAATGGGACCCCGTACTCGTCGAGAAGCCGCTCGACGCCCGCAGGCGTGCACGGTCGCAGGCCGGGACGGCCATGGGCGAGGCGTCCTGCGTTGGTCACCGTCAGCCCGTCCACGTCCTTGTCGGACGGGATCCGGTCGAGGAGGGCGTCCGCGTCGAGATGATCCGGGAGCGGCAGCTGGAGGAGGATGGCGCTCACCTCCCGGTCCTCGGCGAGCCGGTCCAGCACGTCGTCGACCTGCTGCTGCGTCGCGTCCGCGGGGAGCCGTCGGTGGAGGTCCACCATGCCGACCGCCACGCATGCCCGACGCTTGTTGCGCACGTAGACGTCCGAGGCCGGATCGTCGCCGACGAGGACCGTCGCCAGACCGGGCGCGCGGCCTCCCTGGGCGACCAGCTCGGCCACCCCGTCGGCCACCTCCTGGCGGACCCGTGCGGCGACGGCCCTCCCGTCCATCAGTTCGGCGGCCATGCGAACTCCTTCCCGAACAGCGTCGACGGTCAGATCCCGCCGCCGACCGAGGAGCGCTGCATGCGCTGGACCGTGCCGTCGAAGGGGGCCGAGGCGACCACCACGCGGATCTCGGTCTGCTCGTGCCTCTCGACGTGGGGCTTGCGCGAGCCCCCGTCCGGCTCGCCCCAGGTCATCACGAGCTCGGTGCCGATCTCGGCGTGCTCCGCGTCGAGCATCGCCAGCGAGAGGAGTTCCCCGGCGTTGTACCCGGCGTGGCAGGAGACCCCGGCGTGCCTGCCGGACCCGTCGTGCACGGCGTCGAACTGGTTCCAACCGTAGTAGGCGACGGGGAGCTCGATCGCCTTGTACCGGGGGCCCTCGCCGAACTGCGAGGCGAACACCCGCAGGACGTCCTCACGATTCCACACCAGCGTCCGCTTGGTCCGGCGGTCCTCCGGCCGGATCTTCTCGAGGGCCTCACGGCCGATGAAGTCGTGGTCGAACTTCACGATGCGCTCGTACCCGAGGTCGTACGGCGTCGCGTAGTAGTCCTCGATCTTGGGCGAGCGGAAGCTCCCGGTGAGCTGGATCTGAGCTTCCCACGACGTCGACGGCAGCCACTCGCGGAAGCCCCTCGTCTCGTCGCCGGTGAAGATTCCCGGCACCGGGTAGGGCATCCAGCCACTCGACATCGGGGTGCTGTAGTACGCCTGGGTGCCGCACTGCACCAGGCCGTGCTCCTCCCCCACCACGATCAGCGCGCCCCGCACCGCGTCGTGGTCGGCGAAGGCACCGGAGAGCTCCACGCCCTGGTATCCGGCCATGCCGTGGCGCAGGACGAGGACCTCCTTCCCGGCGATCGAGACCGTCGCCGTGCGGAAGAACGGGATGGTCGGCGGCTCGCCGTCCACCGCCGCCGCGAAGATGGCGCCTGCGCTGGGGCCGTCGAGCTGGAACCGGAACCTCGTCCGCCGGCCGGTGGGGTTGTCCGTCGTCTGGTTGTCGCGGACGACGTTCACGTCGTAGCCGCCGGTCTGCGCGTGGTAGTGCACCCAGTCGAGGGCCGGCATGCCGCTCACCAGCTCGAAGCTCTGCTCACCGCGGCGGTAGAGGATGCAGTCGCCGATGGCGTGGCCGCTCGGGGCGCAGGTGACGAACTGCTTGGCGCGGTCGGCGGCGAAGTTGGCGAACGTGTTCACGCCCAGGCGTTCCAGCAACCTGAGCGAGTCGGGTCCGTCGAGGAAGAGCTCGGGCATATTGTGGGTCTGCTGGAACAGCACCGCAGTCTCGCTCCACGCGCGTTGCTCGTCGCGCCAGTTGGAGTAGGCAGCCGGGGTGAGCGCGGCCGCAGCGGCTCCGGCCGCGTTGAAGGC
Organism: Pseudonocardia sp. CNS-004; assembly: GCA_001942185.1. GTDB lineage: Bacteria > Actinomycetota > Actinomycetes > Mycobacteriales > Pseudonocardiaceae > Pseudonocardia. The sequence goes on along the minus strand of MKJV01000123.1, from coordinate 59,441 downwards.
GGGCGAGCGGGTGTCGTGGGAGAAGTGGTCGACCAGGTCGGGCACGCCGTCGATGAGGTCCTGCAGCGACTGCGCTGTCGACGCTCGAGTCATGGGGGTCCTTCCAACGGGTTTCTCGGGTCGAGCCGGCTGCGACGGTCGGAGCCGGACGGGCGACGGGCCAGAAGACGGACGAGCTAGAAGACGATGGCGCGGTTCTCCCAGCGGATGACCCGGTCCTGGCTGTGCCAGAGCACAGCCCGGGCCAGGACCTCCCGCTCGACGTTGGCGCCGCGGCGGATCATCTCCTCCAGGCTCTCCTCGTGCGAGACCCGTACGACGTCCTGCTCGATGATCGGACCCTCGTCGAGGTCCTCGGTCACGTAGTGCGCCGTCGACCCGATCAGCTTGACCCCGCGCTCCTTCGCCCGCTTGTAGGGCCCGGCGCCGATGAACGCCGGCAGGAACGAGTGGTGGATGTTGATCACCGGGACGTCGATCTCCTTCAGGAAGGCCCCGGAGAGGATCTGCATGTAGCGCGCGAGGACGACGAGATCGACGTTGTCGGCGAGCAGCACGGCGATCCGGTCCTCCGCCTCCGACTTGTCCTTCGCCGGCACGCTGGGCACGTGGAAGAACGGGATCCCGAAGAAGCGCACGTCCTCGGCGACGTCCGAATGGTTGGAGATCACCATGGGCACGGTGATCGGCAGTTCACCCCGGCGCTGGCGCCACAGCAGATCGAGCAGGCAGTGGTCGGACTTCGACGCCAGGATCGCGACCCTCAGCGGCACCGAGAGGTCCCGCAGCCGCCAGTCCAGGCCGAGCTCGGCCCCCATGGAGGTGGCGAGGTCGTCCCTCAGCGCGGGCAGCACCGCCTGGAGGTCCGGGATGTGGACGACCGTGCGTTGGAAGAATGCGCCACCCTCGGGGTCGTCGCTGTACTGGTCGAGGGCGACGATGTTCGCCCGGTGCCTCGTCAGCACCGCGGCGACCGCGGCGACGATCCCTCGTCGGTCGCCACCGTGGACCACGAGGCTCGCGTGGTCACGCAGCAGGCCGATGTGCCTCATCTCCGTCCCCTCACCTCGACCGCGCCGTCCGGATCCAGTCCGCGGTCGCTCGAACGCCGCCGAACGTGTAGAAGTGCAGCGAGACGGCGCCGTGCAGACCCGGGTCGCTCGCCGATTCGAGGTCGGCCACGAACTCGCCCGGTCCGGCCGTGCCGAGCAGGCCGGTCAGGGAGAATCCGTACTTCTGCACGACACTCGCCGAGGACCTGACACCGAAACGCTTGGCGTAACGGAGCAGCCTCTGCACCCCGGCCGGCCCGGCACGCCGACGCGGACCGAACCGTCGATCCCCCGCTTGCGCAGATGCTCGATCCACGTCACCACCGAGGCCGCGTCGAAGACGAACTGGGTCGCGACCGAGCAGCCCAGCCCCTGGTCCCGCAACGCGATCGACTTCTCCTCGATCGCCTGCCACAACACCCTGTCCGCGATCTTCGGGTGACCTTCCGGATACCCGGCGATGCCGACGTTCCGGACACCATGTGCGGCGAGGGCTCCGGTGGTGATCACCGCGAGCGAGTCCGGGAAGGGACCTGCGGGCTCCGACGGATCTCCACCGACGACCACCACGTCCTCGATGGCGCCGACCGCGGCGAGAGCAGCGAGGTAGGAATCCAGCTCCGCGCGAGATCCGAGCCGGCGTGCGGAGATGTGGGGGACCGGCCGAAAGCCAGATCCCTGATCACCTCGGCGGCACGCACCCTCGACGAAGCATTCTCATTGCCCAGGAAGGTCACGTTGACGCCGGGTCCCCGAAGGTTCTGGCCGCGGCGACCCGCAGGTCCGCGACGTCCTTGCCCGTGATCTCCAACGAGAAGTCGTTCAGGAGCGCAGGCCCGCGACTCGCCGCACGATCGGTCGGACTGAACATCATGTACCCCTCACCAGCGGCGAACCGCCCTCACCGAACAAGCCCGCCGCAGGTCAGCCCTGTATCTGCAGTGCAATCCCGGCCCACGCCGTGTCGCGCAGCTGGTTCTTGCGGATCTTGCCGGTCGACGTTCGCGGGAGCTCGCTGACGAACTCGACCTCCCGCGGCGCCTTGTAGTGGGCGATCCGCTCGCGCACGTGCGCGACGAGCGCCTCCTCGGTCGCCTCGGCCCCCGCGGCGGGAACGACGAAGGCCTTCGGACGTTCGCCCCACCTCTCGTCCGGAACGCCGATCACGGCGACGTCGGCGACCTGGGGGTGGCTGAGGAGGGCCTGCTCGACCTCTACCGTCGAGATGTTCTCCCCACCGGAGATGACGATGTCCTTGGCCCGGTCGAGGAGCTTCACGTAGCCGTCGGGGTACATGACGCCGAGGTCGCCCGAGTGGAACCAGCCACCCGCGAACGCCGCTGCGGTCGCCTCGGCGTCGCGGTGGTACCCCTTCATGACGGAGTTGCCGCGCATCACGATCTCGCCCATCTCGACGCCGTCGGGGACGACGTCGACCAGTCGGCCCTCCGCATCGGGCTCTCGCCGCACGACGCGGAGCCGGTCCGCGGTGAGCATCCCGACGCCCTGTCGTGCGAGCAGTTCGGCCTGCTCCCCGGCCGGTCGGGCTGCCCAGTCGTCACCGACCTCGCAAACCGCGTACGGACCGTAGGTCTCGGTCAGCCCGTAGACGTGGACGACCTCCGCGCCGAGGTCGCGCATGCGGGCGATGATCGTCGGGCTCGGAGGGGCACCGGCAGTGGTCACCGTGAGCGGGCGCTCGAGCGGATGGGCCTGCGGAGCCGATGCGAGCGTCGTGAGCACGACCGGGGCGCCTGCGAGGTGGGTGATGTCCTCGGCGTCGATCAGCGACCACATCTCGGGGCCGCGGACCGCGCGCACGCAGACGTGGGTGCCCGCGGCGGCCGTGAGCGCCCAGGGCGTGCACCAGCCGTTGCAGTGGAACATCGGGAGGGTCCACAGGTAGCGGCTGCCGTTGCCGAGGCCTTGGTGGTGGACTTCCCCGAGCGCGTTGAGGTAGGCACCCCGGTGGCTGTACTCGACGCCCTTGGGACTGCCGGTGGTCCCGGAGGTGTAGTTGATGGCGATGGTGCGTGTCTCGTCGTCCACGTCCCAGGGGATCGGCTCGTCCGTGCCGCGCGCGACGAGGTCGGCGTAACGGATGGCGCCCGCGGGCGCGCGGTACGAACCGTCCTGGTGGGGAACCTCGACGACCTCGCTGGCCCCCGGGTACCCCTGCGATGCCGACAGCGCACCGAGCAGATCGCCGTCCCCGAGCAGGAGCGTGGCGCCGGAGTGCTCACAGATGTACGCGATCTCCGCCGGGCTGCCTCGTGTTCAGGGCAACCAGAACAGCGCGTACCAGCGGCACGGCGAAATGGGCAGCGAGGAGTTCCGCGGAGTTGGTCCCCAGGAAGGCGACTCGATCGCCGGGCCCGATCCCGCTGCGCCGCAATGCCTGCGCCAGCACGGTCACCTCGTGTGCGAACTCCGCCCAGGTCCATCGGCGGGCCCCGTCGAGGACCGCTACGCGGTTGGGGTGCACCTCGGCGGCGCGGGCGAGGAAGCGAAGCGGGGTGAGCGGAGTGTCCAGCCCGGACATGGGGATCTCCTTCATCGACGTGGACCCGCAGTCACGCGAGCGAGCGCAGGGGGATGACGTCGATCCCCTTCTGCACGGTCTGCCTGGTCTCCCCGAGACCGTCGCCGCGCAGGCTCACCACGTCGCCGGGCTGCAGCCAGCGTGTGAAGTCCGTCAGCTCCGCGGTGTCGACATGCTCCAGCAGACACCCACCGGGCACGGTTCCGGATCCGATGACCGAGCCGGGCGGAAGATCGGTACCTCGCGAGAGGTAGGCGATGAGCTCTCCGAATGTCCAGTCCATCTGGTCGAGGGTGCCGCGGGTCAGCTCCACGCCGTTGACCGTCGCGGAGAGTCCCAGGGCGAGGCGCCCGTCCCGGCGGTACGGTTCGAGCTCGTCGACGGTGACCAGCGCCGGTCCGAGCGTGATCGCGCTGTCCTTGCTCTTCCCCATGCCGATTCCCTGGGCCATGTCTCGCAGCTGGTGGTCCCGCGCGGTCCAGTCGTTGTAGAGGGTGTAGCCGACGATGTGGTCCTCGGCCCGGTCCGGGTGCAGGTCCCGGCCGCCATGTCCGACCACCGCTCCGACCTCCAGCTCGAGATCGAACATCACGGAACCGGGAGTGATCGGAACGTCCTCGTACGGTCCGACGATCGCGTCCGCGTTCGCGAAGTAGAAGGCCGGTCCCAGTGACCACGCGGGGTGCAGGTTCTCCTCGCGCCCGAGCGCCCGGTAGCAGCCGCGCAGATGGTCGAGGAAGCACAGCCCGTCCCGCACCGAGGGCGGCCGCGGGAGCGGGGCGAGCAGCCGCACGTCATCGAGGCCGCGGACCTCGGCGGGCGATCGACGAGCGTCCGCTCCCGCCTCGGCGAGGCTCCCTGCGGCCAGGAGCCCCTCCACGGTCGTCCCGGCGGCCAGGCCGCGGACGGACTCCCCGTCGACGACGCCCGTGCGAACACCCTCGCCGGCCTCGTAGGTCACCCACTTCACAGCTTCTCCCTTCCTGGTTCAGCTTTCGGGTCTCGTCCTCGGCGTCAGCGGGCTACCGGGATGTCGCCGGAGCCGGCGGCCTCGGCCGCTCCGGGCCCCGGGACGGCGCTTCGGCCGAGATACAACGGGATCTTCGTGACGACGATCGCTGCGAGCACGGCGAGCGCACAGGCGAAAAGAGCGACATACATGGGGGCGCCTGGACCGAGAAGCGCAAGGAGGCCCACCATGACCAGACTCAAGGTTCCGCCGAGGATGGCGATGACGAGATTGTAGGACACGGAATAACCGGTCTGCCGAACCTCGGCCGGAAAGACCGACGACACGAGGCCCGGAACCACGGCGATCATCGCTCCGACACCGATCGCGGCCGGCAGCTGAATCCAGAGAGCGACAGTGGACCCCGGTGACAGTGTGGGGAGAACCGCCAGGAGAAGCGCCGTCCCGATCGCCGTTACCGCGGCGGCACAGAGCAGCTCGAAGCGCCAGCCATAGCGATCGGCGACGCGACCCCAGAATGGCATCAGCACCAGAGCTCCAGCGATGGAGATCAGGCTTGCGGCCAAGCGCGGTCGACGAGAGGTGCAGCGAGACCTGGAGATAGGTGGGCCAGAAAGTGATGTAGGCGATGTTCCCGACAGCCAGTGCGGACACGACCAGGGCGCCGAACAGCGCTGCCGGGCGATGGTTCGTGAGGACCTCTCGCACGGGGCTCGACCGGACGATCCGAGCGCTCTCGTCCTGCTGCTGGAAGACCGGGGTCTCATCCAGCTTGCGGCGGAGGTACACCGACACGACGCCCAGCAGTCCGCCGACGATGAACGGCAGACGCCACGCCAGTGAAGGCGTGTCCGGCGTCAGATGGGTGGCGACGAGACCGCTGACGAATGCTGCGGACGCGCCGAGCAGCATTCCGATGAAGGTCATCATCTGCTGGAATGCGCCCGCTCGCGCCACGCCACCGCGTCGGGCGTGCTCACTGACGAAGACAGCGGCCGCGGGCAGCTCGCCACCCACGGCGCAACCCTGGACGACCCTCATGAGCACGAGCAGCATCGGCGCCACCCAGCCGATCTGCGCATATGTCGGCAGCAGGCCCGTGACCAGGGTCGCCGCCGACATCACCATGACGTTGAGAACGAAGAGCCGCTTTCGCCCCACCCGATCGGCCACCCGCGCGATGAGGATTCCCGCGATGGGCCTGATCAAGAAACCGACCGCGTAGATCGCGAACGTCTGGACCAGTCTGACGACATCCGACGTTCCCGCCGGGAAGAACGCCGCTCCGATCAGCGTCGCAACATAAAGATAGACGACAAAATCATAGTTCTCGAGCGCCGCCCCCAGGGAGCCGAGGCGGATATTGCGTCGAGCTCGACGGTTTTCGTCCATCGGTGGCGAGAGCATCATTGCAACACACCCCTTGATCAAGCCTGCAGAGGCCCTTCTCCACAAGGGAGCACCGGGGCCGACGAATGGTCAGTACGAGTCGTGTGCGAGCACGATCTCCATGCTCTCGGCGAACGACGCGGCCGGGCGCTGCGGATCGAGCTCGCTGTACACCGCGTTGATCGCCTGGAAGACACGTGAGCTGTGTGCCCAGAGGCGATACTCGCCGAGATCGAGGCTCTCGAAGGCCTCGAGCTGGGTGTCACCGGCTGCGAAGCGCTTCGACGCGTGCTCCAGGACCATCGTCAGGTAGTCGCACAGCTCGCGGATGCCCGACCGGCCGGCCACCGGCCCGTGCCCGGACACCACGGCAACGGGCTCGAGCGCGAGGATCATCTCGCAGGCGGCCACGTAGTTGGAAACCGGCCCGGTCCACACCATCGGGGTCGAACGCTGGAAGACGATGTCGCCCGCGAAGACGACACCGCGCTCGGGAACGTGCACGACGACGTCCCCACGAGTGTGGGCGGGCCCGACCGGGATCAGGTCGACCTGGGTCCCGCTGATGGTGATCGAGCTCTTCGCGGTGACGGTCTCGGTGGGGAACACCGGACGCCAGTCGGTGTAGTCGAACATCTCGGCGCGCCAGTTCAGGAAGTCGCGCAGCTCCCGACCCTCCGCCGCCGCAGCTGCCTTCCGGATGAGCCGGGGGTCGTGCGTCAGCTCCCGCATCTCGGCGGCCGCCTCGGCCGTGGCGAGGATGCGGGCGCCGTCGAAGAACTGGTTCCCGAACCAATGGTCGCCGTCCGCATGGGTGTTGACCACGGTGCCGACCTCCCCCGACCCGGCCACCTCGCGCACGGCGTCCCGCAGCCCCCGGGCTCGCGGCACGTCGTTCTGGGTATCCACGACGAGCACCTCGTCCCCCGAGACCACGATCCCGGAGTTGGCGAGCCCCCAGCTGCCGGGCGGCTCGAACCAGGCGTAGCAACCGTCAGCGATCCGGTTCAACCCTCGCGTGTATGGCGTCGCTGCCACTGGCTCATCTCCGTTCGCTCGTTCTATGCTATTCAGCATAGGCGATGTCACTCGACACAGCAACGGCCGATCCTCATAGGCCGAGACGGCATCCACGACGGAACGAGAGCTCGCGCGCCCGTCCATGCAGTCCAAGGCGTGAGTGCGGCTCGACGCGCTGGTGGACCCACCCCGGTCGAGCCCACGAGGAGCCCGAGGACTGAGCATCGCGATCGGCGATCAGGCGTCGCTCTCGCCGCGACGTTCGACGATCGTTCAGCCGACCTCGATGAGGTCGCGCTCAGCCATGGATCCACAGGAGTGCGTCGTGCAGCTCGCTATTGCAGGTTCTCCCGGTCGACGTCCACGGGAGTTCGATGACGGGATCGCCCGAGACCACGGTCCCGGAGTCCACGGCTCTATGCTGGACAACATAGGACATGCAGTACAGCACAGCAAGGGTTGATCTGTAGAATCGAGACGGCACCGGACGGTACGAGGGGATCGACATGTCAGGTCTGCGCGACGAGCGCACACGACAGAGCCGCGAGCTGATCTTGACCGCTGCCGCGGAGCTGTTCGCCGAACGGGGCTACCAGGAGACGTCCCTGGTCGACGTGGCCACCCGCTCCGGGGTCAGCCGGGGCTCCATCCCCTGGCACTTCGGCGACAAGAAGGGCCTCCTGGTGGCGGTGATCGGCCAGCTGCACGACGAGTGGTCAACCGCGCTGGCGACGAACCCACTGCGTCCCGGACCGGAAGGCGCCCTTGACGTCGGCCGACTGGCCACCACGGCGATCCGCAGCCGTACCACGCGGCTGATGCTGGCCTTGCTCCTCGAGGCCGGCGATCCCGACTCACCGATCCACGAGGCGTTCGTCGAGCTGCACGACATCTTCCGCGACCACGTGAGCCGGTGGGCCCAGCAGCCCGAGGTGGCCTCGAGGCTCCCCTCCGGCCTGCAGCCCGATGCGCTCGCGGTGATGGTGTTGGGCACCGTGATGGGGGTGAACCAGCAATGGAGCCTCAGCCCCCATCGAGTCGACCTGACCGCGACCTACGACGTCCTGACGAGGATGCTGGTGAGCCTCCTCGGCCAGCATGATCCGGCGGCCTCCCCGGATCGACGCGACGTCGGGGTGGGTCGCGGAGGATCCTGATCTCCTGCGTTCACTGCGCGATACGGAAGCGGCGCACCTTCCCGACGCTCGTGCGCGGGAGCTCGTCGATGAGGCGCCAGGCCCGTGGCCTTGCCGCGGGGGCGAGATGGAGGGCGGCCCATTCCTCCAGTTCGGCCGTCGTCGGTGGGGCCGCGCCGTCCTTGGGCACGACGTAGGCCACCGGGACGTGGTCACGCACCGGATCGGGCCGGGAAACCACCGCAACCTCCAGGACGCCCGGTGCCTGGGCGGCCGCCGCCTCGACCTCGGTGAGGCTGACGTTCTCGCCGGACACCTTGATGACGTCGTCGACCCGGCCCACGAAGCGCAGCGCGCCGTCGTCGCCGCGGACGGCCAGGTCGCCGGTGTGGAACCACGATCGGTCCCCGTCGGGCGTGAACGCCCTGGCGTTGATCTCCGGGGCGTCGAGGTAGCCGGCGAACAGGTCCCGTCCGCGCACCCCCCGCACCCAGATCTCACCCGGGACACCGTCGACGGCGTCCCGACCATCGACGACGAGTCGTACGTCCCGCGCCGGGATCGGCGGCCCGATGACGTCGTGCACCGGGGGCTCCTGGGTGTCCGCGGTGACGATCGCGACGGTCTCGGTCATGCCGTACAGCTGGCGCGGAAGCGTGCCGGCGAGATCACCGAACGCCTTGTGGTGCTCGGCGCCGAGGCTCTGCGCGAACCACACGTGGTCGAGCGCGAGCGGAGGTTCACCCTCGGGGCAGCGTGCCAGGATCATCCGGATCGGCGCCGCGAACAGGCTGGCGTGGGTGACGTCGAGCTCGCGGGCGATCGGCACCCAGCCCGACGCCGAGAACGACGCCGTCAGCGCCACGCTCGCCCCCGCGAGGATCGCAGGCGCGAAGCAGTAGTACTGCGCGTTGGCGTGGAAGAGCGGCAGCGTGACGAACCAGCGGTGTCCCGCTTCCAGCCCGGCTGCCGCCGCCATCGCCCTGGCGACCGAGACGTAGTTGGCATGGGTGAGCTCGACGCCCTTCGGCTCGGACGTGGTACCCGACGTGAACATCACGGCGAGCCGGCCCTCCGGCGCGGTCCCGGCCCCTGCGACCGGGGCACCCTGCAACAGCGGCGCTCCAGGCCGGAGGTCGGACGCGTCCTCGGCGAGCTCGACGACCACCGGGACGGCGTCGCCCGCGCCCTCGCGGAAGGCCGCGAGCCGGGCGGCCGCCACAACCGAGACCGCAGGCCGCACCCGACGGACCTGGCTGCGGATGTCGCGGGCCGCCGACGCGGGGTCGACCGGGACCATCCACGCGCCGAGTCGGGCGACCGCCAGCCACAGGGCCACGAACGCCGGGGAGTTGCGCAGGACCAGGTGGACCGCCGCCCCGGGCCGCACGCCCGACTCGGCGAGTGCCCCTGCCACCCGGGACACCACGTCGTCGAACTCCGCGTAGGTCCACCTGGTGGTCTCGCCCGAGTCGGCGCGGAACAGGAGGAACGGGGCATCGCCGTGCTCATCGACGGCTCGCCGCCACAAGTCGTCGAAGGTGTCGGAGGTGGCGCTCACGGACCTGCCTTTCCGGAAGGGGCCGCCGGCTGGGGCGACGGGGCACAGCCTCGATGCTCCGGACCTGCACACGCAATGACGTTCTCCGCACCGCCGGTGTGCATCGATGCACACCGGCGGTGCGTGATCTGTCATTGCCCGTGCGCAGACGCGCACCGAGGATGGGCCTCGCAGCGTGGTCCCGGGGATTGTTCTCGGCTGTCTCGCCGCGGTGCGATCCAGACCAGGAAGAGGAGCACCACCGTGAAATCGGTCAAAGCCATGGTTGTCGCAGGAACCTCGTCGGGTCCGACGATCGAGCAGCGTGACGTCGAGGCACCGGTCCGGGGTGCCGGTCAGGTGCTGATCGAGGTACGGGCGGCCTCCGTCAACCGGGCGGACCTCGCCGTCCGCGCCGGCACCCATGTCGTTGCTGCCGGCGCTACGGGGCCAACGGTGGTCGGCCTCGACTGCGCAGGCGTCGTGCTCGATGCGGATGCGGACTCCGACTTCACTCCCGGTGACCGCGTCATGACGATGGCGAGCGGAGGGCTGGCGGAGCAGGTCGTCGTCGATGCCCGGATGCCGATCCGCCTCCCGGACGCCTGGTCGTTCGAGATGGGCGCGGCAGCGGTGCTCGCACTCATGACCGGCCACAACGCTCTGCGCACCGCTGGTCGGCTCGCCCTCCGGGAATCCGTCCTGGTCAACGCGGCGCACTCCGGCGTCGGACAGGCCACCATTCGGATCGCCAAGGAGCTGGGAGCCGGCCGGATCCTCGCTGCGGTGCGGTCACTCCGTGACGAGGCGTTCCTCAAGGAGCTGGGAGCCGACGCCGTCGTCGCGACCGGCTCCGGCAGCTTCGCCGAGACCGTACTGGCGGCCACGGAAGGGCAGGGCGTGGACGTCATCGTCGATCACGTCGGTGGGCCCTACCTGGCCGACCATGTCGCCGCGGCCGCGCTCAAGGGCCGGATCATCGGGGTCGGCAGGCTCGGTGGCGCCGAGGGAACCCTCGACATGGAAGCCCTCGCGGCCAAACGTTTGGAGATCATCGGTGTCACGTTCCGCACCCGGGACGCCGACGAGAAGGCGGCCATCGTCGCCGCGGTGCGCGCGGACCTGACCGAATCTCTCCACGGGGGCAGGCTGGACCCACGGATCGACCGCGTCCTGCCGTGGACCGAGGTGCTCGACGCGCAGGAGGCCGTGGCGTCGGACTCGCACCTGGGCAAGATCGTGCTGAGGATCTCGGCGGACACGTGACGCCTGCCCGGGAAGCCCGCGCACACCGCGCCGCGTCCGAGCTCTGGGAGCGCTGGCAGCACCGCTCCCCCGCCGGAGCTCTGCCGGAGGGGAATCGTCCGACCACCGTCGCCGACGCGTGGGCGGTCCAGGTGGCGCTCACCGAGCTGGCCGGGCCGCGGATCGGATGGAAGATCGCGGCCAGCAGCCCGGCCGGACAGCGACACATCGGTGTCTCCGGCCCGATCGCCGGGCCGCTGCTCGCCTCAGGGGTCCGCGCCTCCGGCGACAGCGTGCGGCTCACCTCGATGGCCTCGGCCGAGCCCGAGATCGCCTTCCGGCTCGGCGCCGACCTGCCTGCTGCCGGGCGCCCGTACGACCGGGAGACGGTCCTGGCGGCAGTCGCGGATGTCCTCCCGGCGATCGAGGTCCCGGACTCCCGGTTCGGCGACGTGCCAGCGGCCGGCGCGGCCCAGCTGGTGGCCGACCTCGCCTGCGCGGCGTTCGTCGTTCTCGGCGAACCGGTGCCGCAGTGGTCGCTCGGCGAGCTGAGGGACCGGAAGGTCGTCATGCGCATCAACGGGGAGATCGCCTCCGAGGGCGCCGGCGCCAACGCCCTCGGCGATCCCTGTGATGCGCTGGTGTGGATCGTCGACACCGTCACCCGCCATGGCTCCGACCTCCTCGCGGGCGAGGTCGTGATCACCGGGGCGGCGGCACCGCCGAGATCTGTGCGAACCGGTGACGTCGTGACATGCGAGGTCGAGGGCGCCACTCCGGTGACGACGACGATCGGCTGAGCGGCTCCCTCAGGATCCCGCCGTGCCCGCGAAGAGGGCCGTCGCGCCGGCCTTCAGTTCGGCCACCGTGGCGGCCACGGCCGGCCTGCGCAGCGCCTCCGTCCTGGTCACCAGCCAGTAGTCCACCGTCGCCGTGATCTCCACCGGCAGCACCCGGACGAGGTCGTCGTGACGTTCGGCGAGGAAGGTGGGCAGAAGCCCCAGACCTGCGCCCGCTCGGGTCGCAGCGATGTGGGCGAACACCTGCGTCGAAGTCACGGCATCTCGCATCTCGGGCACGATCCGGCGCCCGACGTCGAGATCGCCGATCTGCAGCATCGACGGGATGAAGTAGACCAGCCCGTGCGCGGTGAGCTCCGGAACCGAGTGCGGGGCGTCGTGGGTGGCGAGGTACTCGCGTGACCCGAACAGCCCCAGCGTGTAGGAGGCCAGCTTGGACGCGTCGGCACGCAGCACGCGCGGTTCGCCGACCACCACTTCGAGGTCCAACCCGGAGCGGTGCGCGGACGCAGGTCGATTCGCGGAGATGATCTCGATGCTCAGCCGCGGATGCCGGGCTCTGAGCCGCGCGCCGGCAGGTGCGGCGACCAGCACGTTGAACGCATCCGGCGTCGAAAGCCGCACGACATCCTCCAGGAGAGCATCGTCGTCCCCGGTGCGCAACTCGCGCAGGGCCTGGTCGAGCCGCTCCGCGGTCCGCAGCGCCTGCTGCCCGAGGAGAGTGAGGTCCCAGCCGGTAGTCGTCCGGATCAACACCTTGCTGCCCAGGGCACGCTCGAGCGACTCGATGCGGCGCGCGACCGTCGTATGGCTGAGTCCGAGGACCTCCCCCGCCCTCGTGAGCCTCCCGGAACGGGCGACCTCGAGCAGGATGAGCAGGTCATCGGCACTGACCCGCTGCATACCTGTGTGCATACGCGAGGTTATCGCGGTGCGACCCGATCCAGGCCGGCTCCCTCGCGATGCTGGCCGGGGTCAGCACCGACTACTACATCCGGCTGGAGCAGGGCCGCGACAAAAACCCGTCGCACCAGGTCGTCGAGGCACTCGCCGCGGCGTTGCTACTGGATGACGAGACAGCTGCATATCTGGCACGCCTGGGCAGTCCTGGCAAGCCTCGCCGCGCCCGCCGCGAGTATCCCTCCCCGGGGCTGGTTGCACTGCTCGACGAGGCGGACGCTCGCCGTGCTCGGCGAGAGCTCGATGATCTCGCTGGTCGTTCTCGGCGGCCGGTGCCGGTGCGGGCCAGTATCTGATCGCGCATAGATCCCGGCCAGGGGCGTGCTGACGCCGGCTCGTCCACGGCGGGGAAGCCCTACGGTGGGGAAGCTCATTGTCAGGGTCGCCTGCTTCGATCTCATCGACGGAGACGCGCAACACCCTGGGGGCCACCTCCTCACGCCACCGCACTTCCGGACACCCCCGCTGAACGGGCATCTCGAGGTCGGGCGCACCTACCGCCTGCGGATAGGTGAGATCGAGCCGCTGTTCGGGCCCACGTTCCTGCGGATCATCAAGATCGAGTGAGAGCGGTAGCCGGCCGATGGGTCGCGACCGCTCGTCGTCGCGTTGCCGGCACGGCAGGCGGGCGCGGATCGGCCTGGGTCAACCGCTTTGCCGCACACCGCCGAAGGCCGGGGACTCCGGGAGCCGGATGTAGGCCTCACAGGAGCGCGCGTCGGCGACATGGCGCCCGGACGCGCAGGAAAGATCAACAACCGCACGGAGCTCGTCGCCGGATCGAGGCTGAGTCACTCCTCGCCAATCTGCTGACGGTAGGCGCCAGCGTCGAGCAGGCCAGGGGCGTGCGCGTCGAGCGTCCCAGCAACCCGGAACAACCATCCCTGGCCGTAAGGGTCGACTCCCACGACCGCCGGATCGATGCCGAGGCTCGTGTTGATCTCGGTGACCGTGCCGCTGACGGGTGCAACGAAGTCGCAGACCACGTAGGCCGATTCGATCTCGCCACAAACCTCACCGGCGGTGACGGTGTCACCGACCGCAGGCAACTGGACGGCGACGATGCCACCGGGCAAGTCCGCGGCGAAGTGGGTCACCCCGATGGTGAGCGTTCCTCCGGACGCACGGACCCAGTCGTGCCGCTCGTGGTACAGGAGGTCATCGGGCGTAGTCATCGAGTCCTTCCGGAGACGGATGGCCATATCGATGCCGGTGATCCTCCCCGAGTACCGCCGAGCAGTGCAACGAGCTGATCCTCATTTCGCACGTCAATCCGGACCCGATCGATCGAGGGTGTACCCACACCCTCGGTAGCGTTCGAAGCCCGCCAAGTGCGGCACCGCAAACGGGTCTCGCTCGTCCGCGTCGCCGACCATCCCCCATCAGCCACCAGACGGCGCGGAACGCGTCGACGTCCACCGTCGCTGCCCGGCAACGCCCCGAACGTTCATCAGCCCGAACACGATCTCACGGCGGTCGTCGTCGATGATGTCCTCGACGGGCGACCAGCACGCCGCCCGACGGCGGAGCCCGGTATGCCGCGCGGATGAGGTGCAGCTTCCGGTCGAGGTTCCAGTCGCGAAGGATCATGCACATCACGATGGCATCCGCCTCGGGCAGCGGGTCGACGAGGAAGTCGCCGGACGCGGTGGCACCCGGTCCGCGACGCCGGCGGACTCGATGTCCCGGCGAGCGATGGGCTCCACCCCGGTAGGTCGAAGCTGATGTAGCGCAGGTGCGGATGGTGCTGCGCCAGGATGATCGAGAGCTGCCCGGTGGCGCCGCCGACGTCGCAGACGGTCTTGTAGCGGGACAGATCGAGCTTCTCGGCCGGCGCGTGGAAGTTGTCGGCTGACATGCCGGACATTGCGTTCATGAACCGTTCGAGGCGGGCCGGGTCGGCGTAGAGCTCCTCGAAAATCGGCCGGCCAGTACGTTTGATCTCGTTCTGCGGTCGCGCTCGAGCAGGCGCAGCGCGACGAGGCCGTCGAGGAAGTCGGCCACCGCCCGGGGAACGCAGGTCCAGCGTGTCGGCCAGTTCGTCGGCAGTGCCGGCAGCGGCGCCCAGGGGCGCTGAACAGCCCGAGCTCCTGGCCCGCGGTGCCGGGGTGCGGGCACCCTGCTCGCCTGGCTGTGCGTCCGGCGGGGCGACCTCGGCCGGTGGCCCGGCGCCGGTTCGCGCGGGACACGCACCGACACCTGATAACCCGCTGCCCCCGGCGAGCTGAAAGACGCTGGGCCTACGCCATTCTCTCGTCGACGGTGAGCACGTGTCCCATCCGCTCCTGCTTGGTGCGCAGGTAGCGGATGTTGTGCGCGGACGGAGCGGCGGTGAGGCCGACGCGCCCGACGATCTCGAGCCCGTAGCCGTCCAGCCCGCCGTACTTGTCCGGGTTGTTGGTGAGCAGTCGCAGGCGGGTGATGCCGAGGTCGGCGAGGATCTGCGCGCCGGTCCCGTAGGAGCGTGAGTCGACCGGCAGGCCCTGGGCGGTGTTCGCGTCGACGGTGTCGAGCCCGTTCTCCTGCAGCGCGTAGGCGCGGATCTTGTGGGCAAGCCCGATCCCGCGGCCTTCGTGCCCGCGCAAGTAGACCACGCGCCCGCGCCCTCGGCCGCGATCGCGTGCAGGGCCTGTTCCAGCTGGGCGCCGCAGTCGCAGCGCAACGAGCCGATGATGTCGCCGGTCAGGCACTCGCTGTGCACCCGCACCAGCGCACCTTGCTCACGTCGACTCGCCGCCGCCGCGTCGCCGTACACCAGCGCAAGGTGCTCGATGCCGTCCGTGGTGCTGCGGTAGGCGACGGCGCGGAAGTCGCCGAACACCGTCGGCATGGCCGCGGTCGCGACGTGCTCGACGAGCTGCTCGGTCGCACGCCGGTAGCGCACCAGATCGGCGATCGCGAGGGCCGGGAGATCGTGCTCGGCAGCGAAGGCCCGCAGCCGCTCACCGCGCGCCATCGTCCCGTCCGCGTCGACGATCTCCCCGATCACCCCGACGGGCTCACGTCCCGCCAGCCGGAGCAGGTCCACCGCGGCCTCGGTGTGCCCGGCACGGACCAGCACCCCGCCATCACGGGCGCGCAGCGGGAACACGTGCCCTGGTCGGCGCAGGTCCCCAGGGCGGGTGGCCGGGTGGGCGAGCGCGCGGAGCGTGCGGGCGCGGTCGGCGGCCGCGACACCGGTACCGGCGTCGCGGTGGTCGACGGTCACGGTGAATGCCGTGCCATGGGCGTCGGTGTTGTCGATGACCATCTGCGGCAGGGCCAGTGCGGCCACCCGGTCCGCCGGCATCGGGGCGCACAGGATCCCGGTGCTGTGCCGGACGACGAAGGCGATCTGCTCCGCCGTGGCGGTGTCCGCCGGGAGGATCAGATCACCCTCGTCCTCGCGGTCCGCGTCGTCGGTCACGATCACCATCCGTCCTGCGGCCAGCGCGGCGACCGCGCGCTGCACGGCGAGGGTCGAGGGCAGGCCGGAGACCCTGGACACGGGGTGATGGGCGCTGTTCATGATCAGCTCCTCGTCGTCGGATGTCGTCCTTCAGGCCGGGCCGCGGGGGCGATTCGGCCCGCCGGCGCGGAAGAAGTTGCTGGAAAGGCCGTGCCCGACGACCCGCTCGACGATCCCGGCTGCGGCCAGAACCCGGTCGAGGTCGAGCCCGGTGCACACGCCGGACTCCTCGAGGAGGTAGACCACCTCCTCGGTGGCGATGTTGCCGCTCGCCCCTGGCGCGAAGGGGCATCCCCCGAGACCGCCGATCGAGGCGTCGATCTGCGTCACCCCGGCCTGGACGGCGGCGAGCACGCAGGCGATCCCCGCTCCGCGGGTGTTGTGGAAGTGCACGCCCACGTCAACGCCCGGCACCGCCGCCCGCACCGCGTCGAGGAGTTCGACGACCCGCCCGGGCACCGTCGTGCCGATCGTGTCGCCGAGACAGAGCTGGTCGCGCCGAGGTCGACCGCGCGGCGGGCGATCTCGACGGTGCGCTGCACCGGCGTGCGCCCGTCGAACGGACAGTCCCACGCGACGGCGATGATCACCTCGAGGCGACCGTCGGCGCCGTGCGCGAGGCCGGCGATGTCCGCGACCGCGGCGACGGCCTCGTCGCTCGTGCGTCGGGCGTTGGCGAGGCTGTGCTCGTCCGAGGCCGAGATCACGTATTCGAGGTTCGCCATGCCCGCGGCAACGGCCCGTCGAGCTCCGCCGAAGCCGGCGACGAGGGCCGAGAAATGCAGATCCGGCCACCGATCCAGCTCGGCCACCAACTGCTCCGCGTCCGCGAGCGCGGGTACGGCCTTCGGCGAGACGAAAGACGTGACCTCGACCCGCCGGACCCCGGTCGCAGCGACCGCCTCGAGGATCTCCAGCTTCGCCACGAGCGGGATGGGGGCCTCGAGCTGCAGGCCGTCGCGCAGTCCGACTTCGCGCAGGTCGACGGCGTGGGGAAGGGACAGCATCGTCATTCTCCCTCAGATGACGCCTGCAGCGGTCAACTCGGCGATCCGGATGTCGCTGAGACCGAGCAGACCCGTGTAGACGTCGACGTTGTGCGTGCCCGGCCTGGGTGGCCCCGCCCACCGCACGGACCCCGGGTGCCGCCGAGCACCGGCATGACCCCGGGCCCGAGGACGTCGCGCTCGACCGCGTGGTCGTAGTGCGGGACGAGCATGTCCCGGGCCTGGAACTGCGGGTTCTGCACGATCTCGGCCACCGTGTCGACCGGGCCGACCACGACGCCCGCGTTCTCCAGGAGCTTCGTGAGGGTGTCCGCGTCGTAGCCGGCCGCCCAGTCGGCGACGATGGCGTCGATCTCGTCCTGGTGGTCCCCGCGGGCCACGTGGGTGGCGAAGCGCGGATCGGTGATCAGGTCCTCGCGCTGCATCGCCTCGCACAGCCGTGCGAACACGGTGTCCTGGTTGGCGGCGATGATCAGCCAGCGGTCGTCGGCGCAGCGGTAGAGGTTCGACGGGGCGAGCTTGTCCAGCCTCGTTCCCGATGGCTGCCTGATCAGCCCCGTGGCGTCGTAGTCGGAGATGACGGATTCGGTCATGGCCAGGCACGCCTCGGCGAGGGCCACATCGACGATCTGCCCGCGGCCCTCGTACGGCCCGCCGCGCTGTCCTCGCGCGTAGAGGGCGGTCAGCACCCCCTGCACCGCGAACATTCCGCCGAGCGAGTCCCCGAGCGACAGCGCCGCGCGCGGCGGCGGGCCGCCGGGGAAGCCGTTGAGGTGCCGGATCCCGCCCACCGCCTCGGCCACCGAGGCGTACCCGGGACGCGTGGCGTGCGGGCCGGTCTGCCCGTACCCGGACACCCGGGCCAGCACGAGCCGCGGATTGCGTGCGGAAAGCTCGCCGTAGCCCAGCCCCCACCGCTCGAGGGTGCCGGGGCGGAAGCTCTCCACCACGACATCGGCGGTCGCGACCAGGTCGAGGAAGAGCTCGCGGCCGTCGTCTCGGCGCAGGTCGAGGGTGATGCAGCGCTTGTTGCGCGCGTGCACGGTCCAGAAGAAGTGGTGCTCGTCTTCCTCGGCCTGCCCCCACACCCGCAGCGGGTCGGGTCGATCGGGTGCCTCGATCTTGATGACGTCGGCGCCATGATCGGCGAGCAACCGTCCGCAGAACGGACCGGCGATCAGCGTGCCCAGCTCCAGGACACGAATGCCGGCGAGGGCGCCGGGTGGGGACACGGTCGTGGAGTGGTCCTCGTTGAGCACACCGAAACGCTAGGAGTCCGGCTTTCGGCGTGGTATCCGTTGCCGGTCGAGAAATATCCGGCGAGCGCAGGCCACGGACGCAGCTTCGTCACGAGGATATGAGCGCGGCAGTAAGCGGATATCGAGCGCCCGCGGGCAGTCCTAGCGTGACCCGCCATGAATGGCAGGACATACACAGCGGCACCTCCGGTCGAGAGCGGCCGGATGCGCGAGGTCCTGGGGCACTTCGCCTCCGGCGTGGTCGTGGTGACCGCGGTGACCGAGGACGGGCCGGCCGGTTTCACCTGCCAGTCCTTCAACGCCCTTTCCCTGGAGCCGCCGCTCGTGTCCTTCTCCCCCGCCCGCACGTCCTCGACGTGGCCTCGGATCCGTGCGGTCAGCACGTTCTGCGTCAACGTCCTGGCCGACCACCACGCCGAGATCAGCGCCGCGTTCGCCCGGTCGGGGACGGACAAGTTCGCCGGCGTCGCCTGGGAGCCCGCCCCGTCAGGAGCGCCGCTGTTGGAGGGGGTGTCGGCCTGGATCGACTGCACCCTCGAACACGAGTTCCCCGGAGGGACCACACCATCGTCGTCGGCCGCGTCCGGCAGCTGGGTTCGGACGGTACCCGTGCCCCGCTGCTCTTCCACCGAGGCGCGTACGGCATCACCACAGGCAGCTGACCCCAGAGGCAGCTGACCGGAACGTCAACCGGCTCCCTCGCGCAGCGTCTCGCGGGGGAGCTCGCCGAAGCGTTCCTTGTACTGCTGGGCGAAACGGCTCTGGTGGATGAAGCCCCACCGCATCGCGACGTCGACGATGCGGGTCTGGGTCGGGTCGCAGCGCAGCAGCTCGGCGCGGACGTGGTCGAGCCGGATGCGGCGCAGGAAGCTCATCGGGGACTCACAGAGCTCCTGTTGGAAGGTGGCGTGCAGGGTCCGCACGCTCATGCAGCCCACACGCGCGAGCTCCTGCGGGCTGAGTGGCTCGTCCGCGTGCTGTTCCATGTAGTCGATGACCGGCCCCAGCCGGCCCCGGCGCACGGCCTCAGCGGGAGCGACGAGGTCGTCGAGATACTGGTGTCTGCCGGTGTGCAGCAGCTGGGTCATCACGAACGCCTCGAGCTGTTCGCGGGCGATCGGCATGTCGGCCAGGCCACCCGGGCGGTCCAGCTCGCGGGCGAAGAACTCGACGGAGGACAGCAGCGTGCGCCCGGCCGGCGTCGTGAGGTCGATGCCGAAGTCGAAATCGAGCACGTCGTGCACGGGGCGATTGAGCTGCTCGCTCAGGTGGGTTTCCAGACTGCGGCGGGGAATCTTGAGGATGAGCTGCTCGGCGTCCGGCGACCACCGAACGGTGTTCTCCTGGTCCGGGAGCAGCACGATCCCACTCGTGCGGGCGCGGGTCGTGGCCCGTTCCCCGTCGGACCGGTTGGCGTCGGTACGACCCTCGACGGTGAGGTTGACGTGGTAGCAGTCCTCGGTCGGCGGCATGATCAGCTTCGCGCAGGAGCTGTAGGTGAGATAACCCAGCGTGAAGAGGCGATCGGACGTCGCGTTCAACGTCATCTCGAGCTGGTCCTCCGGCGCGGTCAGCTCATGATCGAGATAGACCCTGGTCACGGCGTCCCGCGCCTGCTCGAGGCTGCGGGTGTCCAGCACCGGGTATCGGGCGAGGCGAGCGGGTGGGGAGTCCGGACCACCGGGCGGAAGGGGTGGCGTCATGCCGACACCTCCTCGTGTCGTCGTGTGCGGACCCCTGCACGTAGGCCATGCAGCCTATGTGGTCGAGGGAGGCCCGCAGTAGCCGTGGAGTGCAGCGGTCCATCCGTTCCGTGCCGTTGTCAGCCCTCCTGGTTGCACACAACGGCTCCGACATCTGCGATTCGCGGATACCCCTGCGCGCCGCGGGCTTCATAGCCTCTGTCTCACCCGCTACGTGACCGCGGCCGGCGGGGCCCCGACGAAGGAGAGGTCGATGACGACGCCCTTGGAGGAGTTGAAGCTGTTCATCGGCGGGAAGTCGGTCGACGCCCACTCGGGCCGCACGTTCGACTCGCTCAACCCGTACACCGGCCGGCCCTGGGCCCGGATCGCCGACGGCGGCCCCGAGGACGTCGACGACGCCGTCGCAGCCGCCCGCGTCGCCTTCGAGGGCGAGTGGGGCCAGATGACGGGCTTCCAGCGCGCCGCGATCATGCGCAAGTGCGGGGACGCGATCGCCGCCCACGCCGAGCGCCTCGCCCGTCTCGAGGTCAACGACTCCGGAAAACTGCTGCGCGAGATGCTCGGCCAGCTCACGTCCCTGCCGCAGTGGTACTACTACTTCTCCGGCCTGGCGGACAAGGTCGAGGGCCGCACCGTGCCCCCGGTCAACGCCCACTACTTCGGCTACACGACCCGCGAGCCGGTCGGCGTCGTCGGCGCCATCACGCCGTGGAACTCGCCGTTGCTGTTGTTGACCTTCAAGCTCGCCCCCGCCCTGGCCGCGGGTTGCACGATGGTCGTCAAGCCCTCGGAGCACGCTCCGGCCTCGACCGTGGCGTTCGCCGAAGTGCTCCACGAGGCCGGTCTGCCCGCCGGCGTGCTCAATGTCGTGACCGGCTGGGACCGCTCGACCGGCGAGGCCCTGTCCGCCCACGGGGGCGTCGACAAGATCGCGTTCACCGGCTCGTCCGCCACCGGAGCCAAGGTCGCCCAGGCCGCGGTGGCCAACTTCAATCGGGTGACCCTCGAGCTCGGCGGCAAGTCACCGCAGATCGTGTTCCCCGACGCGGACCTCGACGCCGCGGCGAACGGGTTGGTCGCCGGCGTGTTCGCCGCCACCGGCCAAACCTGCATGGCCGGCTCGCGGCTCATCGTGCACGCGGACGTGCACGATGAGCTGATCGAGAAGGTCGTTGCGCGCGCCAACTCCATCGTGCTCGGCGACCCGACCGCGGCCGAGACCGAGATGGGACCGGTCGCCAACCAGCCGCAGTACGAGAAGGTCCTCGGCTACCTGCAGGGAGCCGCGGCCGAGGGTGCCACGTTCGCCTGCGGCGGCGAGCCGGACGCCGAGCGCGGCGGCCTGTTCGTCAGGCCCACCGTGGTCACGAACGTGACCCCGGAGAACACCATCGTCCGCGAGGAGGTGTTCGGGCCGGTCCTGGCCGCCTACACGTTCACCGACGAGGCCGAGGCCCTCGAGCTCGCCAACGACACCCCCTACGGCCTCGCCGGCGCCGTGTGGACCAAGGACGTCCACCGCGCGCACCGCGTGGCGAACACGCTCCGCGCCGGCACGGTGTGGATCAACGCCTACCGGGTCGTCGCCCCCAACATGCCCTTCGGCGGCTTCGGGGCCAGCGGCATCGGCCGGGAGAACGGCATCGACGCCGTCAACGAGTACACCGAGAACAAGTCCGTCTTCGTCGAGCTGACCGGCGGCACCCGGGACCCCTTCCAGCTCGGCTGACCCGCCCTTTCCACCCGCGATCCGGCCCGCGCACGAGCGGGTGGGCCGGTCGCGCCTGCCCGCATCCCGTCGAAGGAGACGCCCCATGACCGTGACCGCCAACGAGCGCCTCGGCCTCACCCCCACCGACCCGCGTCCGGCCGGCGAGACCCAGCCGCTGCAGGATCGCCGGCAGACCAACCCGCTGTTCGGCGACCAGAAGATGAAGCTGGGCCTGTTCGGCACGAACTGCTCGTACGGGCTGATCATGAGCCACGCCCCGTCGACCTACGAGATCACCTGGGCGCACACCAAGGAGATCGCGCAGCGCGCCGACCGGCTCGGGTTCGACGTGATGGTGCCGGTGGCCCGCTGGAAGGGCTTCGGCGGGTCCACCAACTTCAACGGCAACTGCTTCGAGACCTACACCTGGGCGGCCGGGATCGCCGAGGCCACCGAGCGGATCGCCGTCGCCGCGACCAGCCACCTGCCGACGATGCACCCGATCGTCGCAGCCAAGCAGGCCACCACCATCGACCACATCTCCGGCGGCCGATTCGCGCTCAACCTGGTGATGGGTTGGGTGCCGCCGGAGATGGAGATGTTCGGCGGCGCGCAGCGCGAGCACGACGAGCGCTACGCCTTCGGCCAGGAGTGGATCGACTTCGCCACCAGGCTGTGGACCGAACCCGGTTCCTTCGCCATCCACTCCACGTACTTCGACGCCGAGCTGCTCGAGGCCTACCCCAAGCCGCACCAGGCCCCGCGCCCGGCGCTGCTCAACGCCGGCAACTCGCCCGCCGGCATCGAGTTCTCCGCCCGCAATGTCGACATCAACTTCGCCTCGCTCGACACCCTCGAGAACATCAAGGCCTACACCGACAAGGTCAAGAGCAAGGCCCGCGACGACTACCAGCGCGACATCCACGTCATGACCTACGGCCTGGTCGTCTGCCGCGACACCGAGGAGGAGGCCAAGCGCGCCTTCCAGCAGGTGGTCGACGAGGGTGACTGGGGCGCAGCCGGCAACGTCATCAAGATCGCCGGGTCCGGGGCGAGCCAGTCCTTCGACCACGCCGTCAAGGAGATGCAGGAGCGCTTCATCGCCGGCTGGGGCGGTTACCCGATCGTCGGCACCCCGGAGCAGGTCACCGAGGAGCTGGGCAGACTCAACGAGGCGGGGATGGAGGGCATGATCTTCGGTCTGATCGACTACAACGAGGAGCTCAGGTACTTCGGCGACGAGGTCATGCCGCTGCTCAAGGAGGCAGGACTGCGCCACTGACCCTCCCAGCAGGGATCATCCGAGGATCCGGGGCAGCGCGCGATCCGTGGAGATCGCGCGGGCGCTGGACCTCCGCCCGTCGGTCGCCGGGCGGAGGTCCGCGAGCTCGGCGCGCACCAGGTGCCGACCCGCGGCGAACCGTCGGATGAACTCCTGAGCTGCCGGGCGCCGTCAGCGCAATGTGGCGGCGACTCATGCGCGGAAGTGCGATTTCGTGATCACGCCGTGGACTCCCACCGTGCGGTCCACCACCTGCGAGATCGTGAAGTCGGCCGCGGCCGAGAGGTAGGCGTAGGCGGTGGCGCGGTCCATGCCCTGGTCCTGCTCGAGGAAGTCCAGCGCGTTCACCACGGCCCGGCGCATCGCCACCTCCAGGTCGCTGACCTGCCCACCCGCGGAGCCGTCCGGGTCCGAGAGGCCGATGGGCACCCACGCGTCGGTCGTCTCCGCGAACGGGTAGCGGTAGGCCACCGATGGCGCCTCGCCCGAGCCGGGCTTGCACACCGTCAGCCGGAACGTGGCCCGCAGCGACCCCTCCAGAGCGGTGAGCGCCACCTCCCCGTCACCCATCGCCAGGTGCGGGTCGCCGACGTAGAACAGCGCTCCCTCGCCATGCACAGGCAGGTAGAACGCCGATCCCGGGCCGAGCAGCCGGATGTCGATGTTGCCGCCGCCGAGCGTCGGCGGGATGGAGTTCAGCTCGGGCGCGGTCTCGCTCGCCGCCGCGGTGTGCGCGACGCCCATCGTTCCCATGAACGGCCGCAGCGGGAACGCGACCTCGCGGTCGCCGAACGGCATCACCCCCAGCGGCCCACCGGCTCCCGCCCGCACCGTGGTGAAGACCGAGACGTTGCCGTAGGCCTGTGGTCCCCGCTCGCGCGCCCGTCGGTGCCGATCGGCGGCATCACCTCGGCCGGTGTGATCCCGGCCGGGGCGCCGCCGTCGGACGTGCGGGCCAGCGCTCCCTTGCCGTGCCGGCTGGACACCACGCCGTAGGGCACCCGCGGTAGCGCCGAGAGCGTCTCGACCTTCAGCACGTCGCCGGGCTGCGCGCCCTCGACGAACACCGGCCCGGTGATCACATGTGGGCCGTCGACGTCGAAGTCGCGCGGGGTGCGCGCGTAGTCACGGGCGATGGCCACGCGTCGGTGAGCACGCCGTCCTGGGTCACACCGTGGCCGCCGAAGTACGCGACGGGGTCGCGCCCCTGATCCTCGAGGATTCCCTCGTGCGACACGGTGTCGATGGTGACCGTCTCGCCGGAGGCGATCGTGAGGGACGGTGCCGCGCCGATCGCCGGCACGTACCCCCAACGGACGGTGTCCAGCGTGGACTCCAGGTAATGATCACCGTCGATCGGTCCGGAGCCAGGCTGCAACGGAGTGTCGGACGCTGTCGACCCGCCCGCCTGAGACGTCGGCGCAGGGGTGGCATCGCAGGCCGCGAGCACGCCGGCCGCGCCCCCGCCCGTGAGGGCGGTGGCGGCCCGCAGGAAGGCGCGCCTTCCCAGACCGTGGACGAGGAGGGCGCGGGCGGCTGCCGGATCGGGGGAGCTCATGCCCGGATCGTCAAGCCATTCTGTGTCGTCCGGGTTACCGCAGGCGTCCGGGAGATGACATGTGTCGGCTCTCACCCCGGGCGAGCGGCACTCGCGCGCGGACCGGCGACTGCTCGGGAAGGGCACGAGCAAGCCCGGGCCGAGACGGAGCGCTCCAGTAGAGGCCGACCCGGCTACGGGTGGAACTTCGGCGAGACCGCACCGATTGACGATGATCGTCGGCGCCGCCGAGGTCGGGCTCGGTCGTGTCAACCCCGATCATGCGCGCACCCTTCTCCACCAGCCGGAGTGCGGTGTCCTCGGCGAGGTACTCCGCCTCGACACGGACGCGGCTCTTCACGCTCGCGACCGGCATGCCCCTGTACAGCGGCTGCGCGAGGCCGATCCAGCCGTCCGAGCTCGGCCGGGGCGGAGCCGCGAAACGAGCGGGGAAAATGCGACGATCGAGCACCTGCGGGCCACCGGCGCTCCCGACACCTGACTCCGCGGCGCCGGCATCGGTTGGTGTCATGAGCCAGGGTACTCAACGCGATCGACAGGATCTGTTGGACATCTGAATCGAGCAACCAGATCATGGCGTCAAGGGCTCCGCAGGAGCCGTCCACGACGAACGAGGACACACATGCAGACCCGCCGGATCGGCGACACCAACGTCAGCGCCATCGGACTCGGCGAGATGCCGATGTCGATCGAGGGCAGGCCCGACGAGGAACGGTCCATCGCGACCATCCACGCCGCGCTCGACGCCGGCGTCACGCTCATCGACACCGCCGACGCCTACCACCGCGACCGCAGGGAGGTCGGCCACGGTGAGACGCTCATCGCCCGCGCGCTCGCGAGCTACGGGGGCGACGCCTCCGGCGTCCTCGTCGCCACCAAGGGCGGCCACCTGCGCCCCGGCGACGGCACCTGGACCCTCGACGGCTCACCGGAGCACCTGAAGCAGGCCTGCGACGCCTCGCTCAAACGCCTCGGCGTCGACGCCATCGGCCTCTACCAGTTCCACCGGCCAGACCCGAAGGTCGACTACGCCGACTCGGTCGGAGCTCTGCGCGACCTGCTCGATGCCGGCAAGATCCGGCTCGCCGGCATCTCGAACGCGAACCCGGAACAGATCCGGCTGGCGAACGACATCCTCGGCGGCCGGCTGGCCGGCGTGCAGAACCAGTTCTCCCCCGCCTTCCGGTCCAGCGAACCGGAGCTCGAGCTGTGCGCCGAGCTGGGCATCGCGTTCCTGCCCTGGAGCCCACTGGGCGGGATCGCCCGCGCCGGCGCACTCGGCTCCCGCTTCGCCGCGTACGCCGAGATCGCCGCGGCCCGCGGGTTGAGCCCCCAGCAGGTGTGCCTCGCCTGGATGCTCGCCAAGTCGCCCACCGTGGTGCCCATCCCCGGTTCGTCCCGCCCGCAGACCATCCGGGACTCCGTGCAGGCCGCCGACCTGTCGCTGTCCGCCGACGAGCTCGCCCGACTCGACGCCGCCTGACCACCGACGATGCCCTCTCGTCGGTGTGGACGGTGCGGAAGGAGTACCGGGGCCGGACGTGCACGACCTCGAACTGGACGATCGTCATGACGCCCCCCTGGTGCTCGATCCGCCGCGGGTCCTGGCCGCCGAGCAGCTCATCGAACTCGCGCGCGGCCGCCTCGACGACGCGGGCCTTGCCCTCCAGACAGGCCTCACCGTGCACGTAGGGCTCGAAGGCGTTCACCGGGAAGTCCAGGTTGAACCGCGTCCCGGTGCGAACCAGCCCCGCGGCGCGCACCACGCGCTGCGGGGTGAGGAAGTTGAGCGTGCCCAGCTGGTCGTCGCCGCCCCACAGACCCCACGCCGAGCCCGCGGGTGCGTCGGTGCGGGCGAGCAGCTCGTCGTACGTCGGGGTCATCACGGCACCACCCCTTCGGCGGGCGGCTGGAGTCACACCTGCCCCGCTCGCGACATGAGCGCGAGCCCCCGCCGCGTGAGGTCGTCGTGCGAGCAGCTGACGGCGTGTGACGCGGCACGGCAGACCTACCCGGCACGTAGGGGCCGGGGCGGCCGTCGAACCAGGCTTTTGCGACACCAGCGCGCAGCATGGCGTCGGTGGGGTTGCGTGGTCCGGCGGTGAGCACCAGTCCCGGACCCCCTGGCCCTGCCTCCGGCCCGCAGGGCCCATCACGGCGCTACCACCACGGGGGTAGCCGGGGAACCCGTCCCAGGGGGACGACCGGAGCCGCTTCCAGCAGTATCGTCGACGACATGATCGACCCCGCGGGGACATGACGACATTCGCGGGCCACCTGGCCAACGCGGGACACCGGATCGTCCAGCCGCAGGAGGAAGGGACACCGGTGACGGTCAACTGGCTCGCGTTCGTACCCGCCGCCCTGGGCATCTCGCTCATCCCGGGTGCCAACCAGCTCGTGGGGATGCGCAACGCCTACCGGGTCGGCGCCCCGAGGGCGCTGATCGCGGTCGGCGGTCGCTGTTCGCCTTCGCCATGATGATCGCGCTGGTCGCGTTCGGCCTCGGAGCGGTCCTCATCGAGTCCGAGCAGCCTTCGGCGTGATCAAGTGGGCCGGGGTGGGCTACCTCGTGTACTTGGGGGTCCAGCCTTGCGACGGTCCTGGCGGCCGCGATCCGTCGTCCGGCCCGGAACGGTGACAACGGGTGTCGCCGTGTCCGCGGGTTCCCGCAGGCTGCGGGTGCTCGCCACCGAGGAGTTCCTGGTCGCGGCCACGAACCCGAAGGCGGTACTGCTGTTCGCGGCGCTGCTCCCCCAGTTCGTCTCGGGCCCGGGCCCGATCGCCCTGGGCCTGCTGGTGGCCGGCGCCGGTTATCTCCTCATCGAGGCACTGGTGGCCGTGCTGTACGCCGTCGGAGGGGCACGGCTCGGCCGCATAGCCACGTCCGACCGCGCCGAACGGCCGGACCATCGGGGTCTGTCTCGTCGGCCTCGCCGCCGCCCTCGGCCTGAGCCATCGTCCGGCTTGAGGCCACACCGGCACACGCCTCCGGCGACGCTCTAATCCTGGCTTCAGATTGATCGGGGACGATGAGCGGCAAAGCATCGACTGGAGGGGCGGGCCGGCGTGCGGATCATGATCGCGGATGACGAGGCGGCCATCCGTGAGTCGCTGGAGCGGGTGCTCCAGGTCGAGGGTTACGACACCAGCACCGTCGCCAACGGTCTCGCCGTGCTCGACGGGGTCGGCGCCGACGCGCCGGATCTGCTGATCCTCGACGTGATGATGCCCCGCCTCGGCGGGGTGGAGACCTGCCGGCGGTTGCGGGCAGCGGGTCGGGATCTGCCGGTGCTGATGCTGACCGCCCGGGATCAGTCTCCGACCGGGTCGCGGGGCTGGACGCGGGCGCCGACGACTATCTGCCCAAGCCGTTCGCCACCGAGGAGTTGCTGGCCCGGGTCCGGGCCCTGCTGCGCCGCCGCGCGCCGGGCGACGACGAGTCGCAGATCCTGACGTTCGCCGACGTCCGGGTCGATCCCGACAGGTTCGAGGCGTGGCGGGGCGCGCGGCCGCTCCGCCTGACCCGGACCGAGTTCTCCCTGCTGGAGGTCCTCGTGCGCAACGCGACCCGGGTGTTGACCCGCGCCGCGCTGTTCGAGGCGATCTGGGGCTTCGACATGAGCGTCACCTCCAACAACCTCCAGGTGTACGTGAGCTACCTGCGCCGCAAGATGGAGGCCGAGGGTGAGCCGCGATTGATCTACACGCTGCGCGGCCTGGGGTACACGTTGCGGGAGACTCCTCCGTGAGCGGGGGCGCCGCCGGCTGGGGCGTGCGACGGCCGGCCCGATGGTGGCGCAGGCGGTCCCTGCGGACCAGGCTGACGGTGATCGCGGCGACGGCCATCGCGGTCAGCGTGTTCGCGGCCTTGCAGGTGGCCATCGAGCTGCTGGACTCGGAGCTGCAGGACACCGCCGAGGATCAGCTGCGCGCCGACTCCCGCGTCCTGGCGACGAACGCGGAGCGCGCCGGTCTGGCGCAGGTCCAGCTACCGCCGTATCCCGGATCCGGTCGGCTGGTGCGGGTCATCCTGCCCGACGGCTCGACCCGGACGCCGGCCGGCCAACCCGCGCTGCCCCCGGTCAGCGAGCACGCCGGGCGCGTGGCGCAGGGCGCGTCGGCCGACCTGATGGAGTCGAACGACAGCGACGAGGACGGCTACCTCCTCTACACGCTGCGGGCCGGCGACGGCGCGGTCCAGGTGGGCGCCCGCGTCGCCGACGACAGCCCGATCAACCGGTTCGGGTTGGGCATGCTGCTGATCGGGTTGCTCTGCGTGGTCGGCGGCGCCTTGTCGGGCGGACCGTGGCGCGGACCGGGCTGGCACCGATCGACCGGCTGACCGCCGCCGCGGTCCGTGTCGCGCACACCCGGGATCTCGACGCCGACATCCCGGATGAGGGCGGTGGGGAGATCCGGCGGCTGATCCAGTCGATCAACGACATGCTCGCCGCGCTCCGCGACTCCCGTCAGGCCCAGCGGCTGCTCGCCGAGGACGCCGCCCACGAGCTCAAGACCCCGCTCACCAGCCTGCGCCTCAACGTCGAACTGCTGATCCGGCTCGATCGGCGCGGCACCCTGGACAGCGCACTGCCGGCGGAGAGCCGAACCCGGCTGCTCAACGACCTCGGCGCCCAGGTGGCCGAGTTGAGCGCCCTTGCCGCCGAGCTGACCGACCTGGCGCGCGGTGACGTCAACGACGAGAGCACCGAACTGCTCGACCTCGCCGACGTCGTGGTGGCCGCCGCGACCCGCGCGCGTTCCCGCGTGCCCGACATCGAGTTCGCGCTCGACCTCACCGCCGCGTGGGTGAGCGGGCGTCCCGCTGCGCTCCAACGGGCGGTGCTCAACCTCATCGACAACGCCGGCAAGTGGTCCCCCGCGGACCAGCCGGTCCAGGTCCGGCTCCATGCCGAGGGCGCGTCGGCGGTGCTCGAGGTCGACGACGCCGGGCCGGGCATCGACGCCGCCGACGTGCCGCGGGTGTTCGACCGGTTCTACCGTGCCGACAGCGCCCGGGCGTTGCCGGGATCCGGTCTGGGGCTGTCGATCGTGCAGCGGGTCGTCGACGCCCACGGCGGCCGGGTCACCGTCACCCGGTCCGCACGCGGTGGCGCGCTGCTTCGGGTCGACCTTCCGGCTGCGGCCCCGCCCGCCCCGATCGCGCGGCTCACCGCCGGGGACGACACCGCAGTGCGCTGACCTGCCCCGGCCGCGCGGCGCAGGACAAGGCACGGCGGCCCTCGGGCATGGCCCCGCGCGGCTCACCGTCAGGGCAGGACACCGGGGTGCGCCGACCCCAGCTCCGGCCGCACGCCGCAGGACCAATGGGCGGCGGCCGTCGGGCCCATGAAGATCCGTGCCGCCGCGCTCACCGTTGCAGCGCGGGCTCCTCGTCGTCGGCGAGCGGCTGTTGACCGTCCGCCAGCTCCGCCGGTCGGGACAGCCGCTGGAGCGGCCCGACCCGGACGTCGTCACTGCGGTGAACCGGTCGGCGGACCTGCTGCGTGAGGGTCGTGAACTCGACGGGTCAACACCGTCACCGCCTGCACGGACCGGGTGGTCGTCGACGCCTTGCTGATCCGGCCCGACGGCTGCGTCGCCTGGACCTTGCCTACCCGGCAGGATCTCGGCGCCACCACGCTGGTGCGTGCGCTGGGCACCTGGTTCGGCCAACCGGCCTGAGCGGCCGTATTAACGGTCGTCTCAGATTCGCTCGGTAACTTGAAGTCGGCGTCAGATCAGCGAGGTAACCCGTGTGTAGGAGGCTAGTGATGGCAGTCAACGCGGCGCCGTCAGGGAAATCGCCGCCCGCCTTCGGCGAGGTCGCTGTCGAGCTGGGTACTCTGCTCGGCGCCACAACGGTCATGTCACGGTCGGCGACGCTCTCGGCGGCGGCGCCTTGTTCGAGATCAGGCTTCCCCTGCAATTGAAGGCGCAGGCTGCTCCGACGACCTGACGACCAGCCTTCGACTCTAAAGCAGTACTGAGCGCCGGGCGGTGCGCAGCGCACCTCGATGCTGGTCTGGCGGCTCGGGTCATCATGACGCTTCGACCCCTTGCCCAGTTAGCATCGACGCACAATTGTCGCGCAATCTTGGCCCCTCATAGGGGGCCGCCGACGAAGTTCGCGTCGGCGTCAACAGCATAACGGCGGCGCCCCGCTCGGACCTCTGTCCACCTTCAACGGCTTCGCCTGGTAACGACGAAGGGTCGAACTGAAGCATCTCGCAGACGGATGCCGTACGGATACCACTCCACACAAACACATGAAGAGAGACTGACATGAAGTCCATGGGACGCCGCGGCTTTCTAGCCGCTGCCACGGCACTTGGCGCTGGTGCCGGCTTGTCCACGTATGCCGCGGTTTCGGCAGCGGACGGGAACAAGACTCCGGACAAGACTCCGGAGACGACTGCGGAAATTGCACAGCGGGATAAGGATCTGCCCTTCATCGGCACGGAGGAGACCTTTTCGACTCCCACGTTGTTGAAGCTGAACTCCATCAATCAGGAACACATAGCGTTCCTTGAGGAAACTGGTCTTGCGGATCTAGGTGAACGCCGCATCGGCGACATGGACGCGGGGGGACTCAACGTTCAAATCCTCTCTGCTCATACACCGTCCGTACAAAATGTCCCCGGGATAAGGGGCATCGACCTTGCCTATGGTCTTAACCGGCAACTTGTAGACGGGCCAATCGCCAAGTATCCGGGCCGCTTCAAGGCTTTCGCCACCTTGCCCTTGCAGAGCCCGGAGGCGGCGGCGGACGAACTGGAACGCTCGGTTCGGGAAGATGGATTCTTGGGCGCACTGACCAACGGACACATCACGAAGAAGTATCTCGATCATCCCGATTTCGAGCCCGTGCTGGCACGTGCCGTAGCCCTCGATGTGCCGATCTACCTGCATCCCGGCTATCCAGCTGACGAGGTCTTCAAGATCTACTACGGCACCACCCGGTCTGAATACACGGAAGAGTTCCAAGACTACATTTTCAGTGGGTCTGGATATGGATGGCACCAGGAGGTGTTGACCCAATGCGTTCGGATGATCACGTACGGGGGTGGTTTTCGACAGATTCCCTAAACTGAAAATCATCGTCGGCCACATGGGCGAAGGTCTTCCCTTCTACTACAAGCGGATCATCGAAGACATGGGCGAGCCGACCGAAAACTCGCTCGAGAAGCCCATCGAGCAGTACTTCCAGGACAACTTCTGGATCACAACCAGCGCATTCCCCCAGACCGAACTGCTCGATCTCCTACTGAAGTACATAAGCGTGGATCGAGTGATGTTCGCAACCGACTACCCGTTCGCGGACATAAAGGTGCAGACCGACTGGTTCCGCGGAGTCGATTTGCCACGCGAAGACAAGGAAAAGATTGCGTTCCGAAATGCAGAGAAACTGTTCCGAATGAAAGTGCTCGTGAAGTGACGCGCCAGCGTCGGCCGGAGTGAAAGAATTCTTTGCTGCAAGGCGAGAGCCTGCGGGAAGAAGGGCTCGGCGAGTTCTTGCGAGCTCAGCACAACCTCGCGTCGTCGACCGCAGCAGGCTTCCCTTCCCACGGCTCCCGGCGTGTGCCTGGTCTGCGCCGGGATGAAGTCGCCCTGCTCGCGACCTGCCGACCGAACGCGTCCGCCATGGCGCCTGCGGTGGCTGCGGCCGTCGGGTTGCTCGTGGCTGCACCGGTCTGAACGCGGCTGAGCAGCCGTCCTGGAGGCCGTTCTCGCCGAGCTCGCCGAGGGCCGACCGCAGCTTGCGCGTCTTCGGACCCCGAGCGGTTCTCGACGAGCTCGGCGGCCACGATGGACGGGTGCAGGCCGTCAAGGCCGGAGACGCTGTCCGCGTCGAAGGATTCAGCGTCACGGTCCACGGGGAGCAGCACGCCGTCATCCACGCGGACATCCCTCGTGTCGACAACCTCGGCTACCTGGTCGACGGGACGGTGTTCCACCCCGGTGACGCCTACTTCGTGCCCAGCGCGACCGTCGACACCCTGCTGCTGCCCACCAGTGGGCCCTGGACCAAGCTGGGCGAGGCAGTCGAGTACGGGTGATCCAGATCCACGAGCTCATGCTCAGCGACCTGGGCCAGAACTCGACCCGAACATTCCTGGCCAACCTCACCGGCATCGAGGAAGCCGTGCTGCCCCCCGGCCAGAGCATCTACCTGTGACCACCGGCGACCCGTGCCCCCGCTCGATCCCTGGCACAGCCCTCGCGCCAGCTGCCGCCACGACGGCGTTGACGCGGAGGCCTTGACACGCGCGGTGCGGCGAGCGAGCTGCTCGGGTCAGCACGGCGATGACCTATTCGTTCGTCCCGGCGACAACGTCGACCTACTCGACGTTGTAAGCGTCCGCTTCGACGACGGGAGGACGGTGGGCTCGATCTCCGGCGGTAGGTGAAGCAGTGGCAGCCGCCTCCTCGGCCGGCCGACACTGCGGATACTCGCCATCGCGCCACTCGAACGGGTCGCCGCTGTAGTGACCGCCGCCGTCGGCGGGAACACCGATGTGCCGGTCGGGCCAGTCGGCCGGGTGGCCCACGTCGCGGACGCAGCGGTACCGCTGGCGACGAGGCTCGGGTACTCGCCGTCCTCGCCAGGCGCGACCTCGGCGGGGCACTGCTCGGTGTCCGGGGCGGCCACACCTTCCTCGTCGTAGCGGTGGCTGGCCCAGCTGCCGCGGCAGGTTTCGCACCAGAACGAGCCGCCGTCGTAGCTGACCTGTTCGTCGCAGATCGGGCAGAGCGGGTGCTGCACGACCAGCGGCGGGAGCGGTGAGCGCTTGGTGGCGGTCATGGGCGTGCCTTCCGGGTGGGCTGCGGGAGGGGGCGGGTGTCCCGCTCGCCGGGCCTGTCGCCCCAACCAGGTGATGCGGGCCGCCACACGCCGTCGGCGGTGTAGCGGGGCGGGGTGGGCGGCGGCTCCAGCGGCATGACGCTCTTCGCGCCGCCCATGGGCTTCTTCCGCTGCTTCGGCATCGGGTCACGCAGCTCAGGCATCGGAGGCGCCCCCAGCCAGCGCCTCGCCCAGCGCGGCGCGCAGCCGCTCCGCAACGGCACGGGGCAACATCAGCCGGACCTCGTTCGGCAGGCTCCCCTCGTCACCTGCACGGTGGACCCGGTAGCGACGGCGTCGACCTGCTCGCCGGAGACGCCGCCGATGGTCGCCCAGCTCATGCCGCACCGCCTGCCTGGGCGCGGATCTGCGCGGCGGCGTAGCGCAGCGCCGCCACAACCTCCCGGCCACCGGCCTTGTCCGACCAGTCGTAGAGGTCCTCGGCCTCCCGGAACCCGAGCGCCGTCATCGCGGTGGCCATCACGAGATGCGGGTTGTCGGGCTCGGCGACACCGGTCTCGGGGTCGTAGTCGCCGACCCCGACGAACGCCTTCTCAGCGGCGATGCCGTCGCGGTAGCCGGACACGGCCGCGAGCGCGCCCACCGTGCAACAGGGCAACCCGGGCTCGTACGGCTGGAACAGGGCCTTCGTCCAGTAGTCGCCGACCTCCAGGCCATCGGTCTCGATGAGCGTGGCGGCCTGGTCGATGAGATCGGCGACCTGTGCGGGTGACAGATCCCCGGTGATCCGCGTGTCGGACAGTGTCGTTGCCATTACGGGCTCCACTCAGCGCTCGGGTCGGTTGGTGTGGATCAGGTCGCGTCACGGGCAGGCCTCGGGCCTTTCTGCTGTTCAGCGCGCCGGTTGCCGATGCCGGCGATGAGGGCGTCACCGTCACCCCGCGCGCGCGGCTCTGCGGCGGCTTCGACGGTGTAGAAGCGCGTTCATCGGGTGTCGCCGACGCACTGCCCGGCTCGGATCGCCTTCTGAAGTCCGCCATTTGCGGCAGGTAGGACGAGTCGCGCCTTAGGCGGCGAGACCGGATTTGATGGCGGCCGCAATCGTGGCGACTCGCCTGCCCTGGTACGCCGCGGCCGCACGGGCCGTGTCATCGACCGGAATTGCACCCTGACCGTTGACATGGCTGGTGCCGTACGGATTGCCGTCGACGAACTTGACAGGATCCGTGTAGCCGGGAGCCACGACGACCCGACCGAAATGGTAAACGGAATTGTACATCGCCAGCAGCGTGGATTCCTGACGACCGTGAGCCGTTGCGGTCGCGGTGAAACCTCTGTAGACCTTGTCGGCGAGCAGGCCCCGCGCCCACAGGCCACCGAGCGGGTCATCGTGAGCGGAGCCTCCCTCGACCCGGAGGGGGCGGCGTCGCGGGTCGGCATGCCCCTGAGGGTCGTCACCGGAGCGCGGCGCGTCCGCCCGGTGAGCGGCAATTTGCCGTACCGGGAAGCAGGAATATCGACTACCGGCTGGCAGGCACGCGCATGTTCGAGTGCCGCCCCAGGAACCGACGATCAGGGGAGGGTGCGGACGAGAACGTGACGTGCCGGCACTTCGGCGAGGGGCGCGGGGTCAGTTGTTGCCGAGGAACGTGAGGACGGCCAGCACGCGCCGGTGGTTTTCCGCAGCCTCGGCGATGCCCAGCTTCGTGAGGATGCTGCGGACGTGCTTCTCGATCGTCCCCTCGGCCAGCCACAGCCGGCGGGCGATGCCGGCGTTGGACAGACCCTCGGCCATGAGCGCGAGCACTTCACGCTCCCGTGGTGAGAGGGGCTGCAGGGGGTCCTCGACCCGGCGGGCGTCGAGCAGCTCCTGTACGAGCGCGGGATCCACGACGGAGGCGCCCTTGATGATCCGGTCCAGCGTGGAGAGGAAGTCGTCGACGTCGCTGACGCGGTCCTTGAGCAGATACCCCATGCGTTGCCCGCCCCTGAGCAGCTCGGTTGCCTGCTCGACCTGGACGTGCCCCGACAGGACCAGGATCGCGGTGTCGGGCAGCTCCTGCCGGATCGTGCGGGCCGCGTCCAAGCCCTCGGTGGTGTGCGTGGGCGGCATCCGGATATCGACGATCACGAGGTCCGGGTTCAGCTGCAAGACGTGGGCCATCAGCTCGGTGTGCGTGCCGTAACGCCCGACGATGTCGAACCCGGCCTCCCCGAGCAGGCTGGCCAGGCCCTCACGCAGCAACACGTCGTCCTCGGCCACCACCACGCGAGCGCAGCTCTCCGCCATGTTCACGATTATTGACCGGCCCACGCCCGGGCTCCACAGATGATCAGGATCTGACGACACGTCGGCCGGCGTTCGGGCAGGTCAGAGCCAGCGCAGTGACAGAGCGACAAATCACCGTGGCACCGCTTGCGGGCAGTGTGCGGCGCCTGGGTCTGCCGCACCCACCGCGGTGGGGCGGGCCTGCTCCACCGGGAGCTGCACCTGCACGGTGGTGCCCTCTCCGGGCGGGCTGTGCAGCGCCAGGCGGCCGCCGAGCGCCTCGGCCCGATCCTTGAGGCCGGTGAGACCGGAGCCGCGGGTGACGTCGGCGCCGCCGCTGCCGTCGTCGCGGACGCGCACGTGCAGCACGCCCTCACCGACGGCCACGCGGACCTCGGCGACGGTGGCGTGCGCATGCTTGGCCGCATTGGTCAGCGCCTCGGCCACGACGTAGTAGGCGGTGGTCTCGACCGGCTCGGCCAGCCGCCCCTCCACCCGGACATCCAGCCGGACCGGGACCGCAGAGCGACGGGCCAGCGCCTTCAGCGCGTTGCGCAGTCCGCGCTCGGCGAGTTTTGCCGGGTGCAGGCCGTGGGCGATCTCGCGCAGCTCCTCCAGCACCTCGATCAGCGCAGTGGCGAGCCCGTCCAGCTGCCGCACCAGCTCGCCGGCCCCGGACGGCGCGGCCCGCTGCACGGCACGAAGCTGCAGGGCGAGGGAGACCAGGTGCTGCTGGGCACCGTCGTGCAGATCACGCTCGATCCGGCGGCGGGTGGCATCGGCGGTGGCCATGAGCCGCGCCCGGGAGGCGGCAAGTTCTGCCTGGGCCTCGGCGTTGGCGATCGCGGTCGCGGCCAGCTCGGTGAACCCGGCCAACCGCGCCTCGGTGCCCTCCGGCAGCGGCTCCCCTTGCGTGGATGACACGACCACGGCGCCCCACAGGCGGCCCGCAGCGCTGACCGGCACTCCCACGGCCGCGCGGACACCCAGCTCGCTCGCGACCTCGCAGTCCGGGCCCGAGGTGCCGGTGGAGCCGTCGATCCGCGCGGGGCGGCCGGTCTCGAACACCAGCGTGTACACGTTCCGCCCGCCGGGGCGCAACCGCGTCCCGGCGGGGACGGCAGCGCCGGTGCTGCTCCACGTGGCGACCAGCTTCGCCGCACCATCGGGGTCGTACCGGGTCATCCACGAGTGGTGGGCGCCCAGCAGCCGCCCGGCTTCCTCAGCGACCGCGGCAAACACCTCCTCCGGCGGCGCCGCCCGGGCCACCAGCGTCGCCACCCGCCGCAGCGCCGCCTGCTCCTCGGCGAACCAGCGCAGCTCCACCCGCGCCCGCGAGCTGGCGATCGCGGTGGCCACCAGCTCGGTGAACCCAGCCAGCCACGCCTCGGAGTCGACCGGCAGCGGCTCCCCTTGCGGGGATGCGACGACCATGACGCCCCACAGGCGGCCATCGACGCTGACCGGAACGCCTACAGCCGCGCCGTAGGCGACCTCGCAAGCGGGGTCGACGACGAGGCCCGTGGCGTCGGTGGAGCCGTCGATCCGCACCGGGCGGCCGGTCTCGAACACCAGCGTGTACACGTTCCGCCCGCCGGGGCGCAACCGCGTCCCGGCGGGGACGGCAGCGCCGGTGCTGCTCCACGTGGCGACCAGCTTCGCCGCACCATCGGGGTCGTACCGGGTCATCCACGAGTGGTGGGCGCCCAGCAGCCGCCCGGCTTCCTCAGCGACCGCGGCAAACACCTCCTCCGGCGGCGCCGCCCGGGCCACCAGCGTCGCCACCCGCCGCAGCGCCGCCAGCTCCTCCGCGAACCGGTCGCTCAGCCGAGTAACCATCAGGCCTCCGCTCGGCGGCAGCCACGCCGCCTCGTCACCAGACGCCCACCAGCGCCCTGGGCTCACAGCCAGAAGGCCGACCAGGAACCGTCCGGGTGGACACGCCCAGCCACCACCCCCACCGAGCAATAGTCAAGAGCTGTGGATGAAGATCTTTTGAGCCTGTCCCGGCCTGGTGGGCAGCTCGCCGTCCATTCCGCCGTGCTGCGGATGCGCGGAGCACTTCCGGCCGGGCGCCCAGCCTCACTCTCGGCGACCGGAGCCGCGAGCCTGCTGGGCGGCTGTGTGGGCCGTAGACCGAGTACGGGCGCGCGTCGGCCGGCTACACCGCGCCGACTGCTCGGGCCGAGAGAGCGGGCCGGTGCCGGGTACGGCCGGCGGGGTTGTGCCGTGTCACGGTCATAGGATGAGTCGCCTTCGCTCTCGAACAGGTGTAGTCACTGTGTGAGCCGGGTCCGACCCGTGCATGGAGGTGCCGGATGGGGGCAGGCGGGGCGCTGCCGGGCCGAAATCCGCGGGCCGAGGTACTGCACGAGAGCGAACGCACGCGCGTGAGTCGGCTGTTCTTGACCGGGCGCACGGTCATCCGGAAGGAGCCGCTGGGGCCGGACGCCGAGCGCCGGCTGCGGCACGAGCGGGCGATGCTGGAGCGGCTGCGCGATGTCGCGGGGGTAGCGCAGCTGGAGGCACCCCGATACCCGGGGTCCATCGTGCTGGCGGATGTCGGGGGCACCAGCCTGGCGGAGCTCGCCACGCCGCTGGCGGTCGATGCCCTGATCGGGCTGGCAGTGGGGTTGGCCCAGGCGGTGGCGGGGATGCACCGGCGGGGTGTGATGCACCGCGACATCACCCCGGCCAACATCGTGATCTCCGGCGACGGTATCCCGTTCCTGGTCGATTTCGCGGTGGCGACCTCGTTCGCCGAGATCCGCCCGGTGTTCACCCACCACACGCAGATCGTGGGGACGATGGCCTATCTGGCGCCGGAGCAGACGGGGCGCACCGGCCGGTCGGTGGACCAGCGGGCCGACCTCTACGCGCTGGGCGCGACGCTGTACGAGCTGGCCACCGGGGAGCCGCCGTTCGGCACCGGGGACCCGCTGCGCCTCGCCCACGATCACCTGGCGCGGGTGCCGGCGCCCCCGGCGAAGGTGAACCCCGTGGTCCCGGGGCCGCTGTCGGAGATCATCCTGCATCTACTGGAGAAGGAACCGGACCACCGCTACCAGACCGCCGACGGCGTGGTCCACGACCTGGAGCGGATGCGGGAGGCTCAGGTGCGTCCGGCGGCCGCTTCGGTCCGCGTCGGCGAGCGCGATGTTCCGCTGCGGCTGCTGCCGCCGCGGCTGGTGAGCCGCGACGACGAGGTGGCGACCCTGCAGGCGGCGTTCGAGGACGCGCAGGCGGGCCGGTGCCGGGCGGTGCTGGTGGGCGGGACACCCGGGGTGGGCAAGACCGCGCTGGTCGACGAGCTGCGGCCGCTGGTGGCCGGCCGGGGCGGCTGGTTCGTGGCCGGCAAGTTCGACCAGTACCGGCGCGACCTGGAGTTCAACGGGGTCCACCAGGCGTTGCGGGCACTGGGCCGGCTGCTGCTGGCCGAGCCGGACGCGAGCTGACCGAGGTCCGCGCACGGATCCTGGCCGCGCTCGGCCCCAACGCCGGGCTACTGACCGCGGTGGTGCCGGAGTTCGCCGCGCTGCTGGCGGTGCCGCCCGATCCCGGGGATCCGCTGACCGCACAGAACCGGGCGCAGCGGATGGGCGTGCAGGCGCTGCGGGCGGTCGCATCGCGGAAACGCCCGGTGGTGCTGTTCCTCGACGACCTGCAGTGGGCCGGGCGCGCCGCGCTCGGCCTCGTCGACATGATGCTCGACGAGGAACCGGTCGAGGGCCTGCTGCTGGTGGGCGCCTACCGCGACGAGGACGTGGACGCGGAGCACCCGCCGGCGGCGCCGTCCCGGTGGCGCGACCATGCCGGAGCGCGGCACCTGCGACTGGACAACCTGCCCGTACGGAACCTCGTCACCATGATCGCCGAGATGCTGCACGCGGACCCGGCCGCGGTGGCCGGTGTCGCCGAGGTGATCGGGCAGCACACGTCCGGCAACCCGTACGAGACCGTGGAGCTGCTCAACGCGCTGCGCCGCGACGGCATGCTCACGCCGACCACCGCCGGGTGGCAGTGGGACACGGCGACCGTGCGTGCCCACCTGGGCGGCTCCGAGGTCGGCGAGTTGGTCTCGGCGCGCATCGAGGCCATACCGCCGCGGTCCCGGCAACTGGTGGAGGCGATGGCCTGTCTGGGCGGGCGCGCCGAGCTGAGCCTGCTGCGGACTGCGACCGGGGCCCAGGCGGCCGAGGTGCAACCGATGCTGGCGCCCGCCCTCGCCGAAGGCTCCTCGTCTTGGAGCCCGGCGCCCACGACGCGGTGCGGTTCCGCCACGACCGGATCCGCGAGGCGATCCTGCGCGGGCTCGACCCGCGGCGGCGACGCACCCTGCAGCTGGCCACGGCCCGGCGGCTGGCCGGGGTGCCGGAGCTGTATGCAGTCGCCGCCGAGCAGTACCTGCCGGTCGTCGACGCGGTCGACGATGCCGGCGAGCGGCGTCGAGTGGTGGGGCTGCTGCGGCGCGCCGCCGACCAGGCCGCGATGATCGGGGACCACGCGCTGATGAACGCGCTGCTGGCCGCCGCGCTGCGGCTGATCGAGCCGGGTGAGACCGCCACGCTGATCGCGGTGCACACCGGCCGCCACGCCGCCCTCTACGGCCTGGGACGCCTGGACGAGGCGGACGAGGAGTACCGCACGATCGAAGGGCTGGATCGCACCGCGTTAGACCGCGCGGCCGCGACGGCGGTGCAGGTGAGCAGCCTGACCCACCGGAGCCGATTCGCGGACGCGATCGGACTCGGCATCGACTCGCTGCGGGAGCTCGGCATCACCGTGCCGGCGCCGGACCGGCTCACGGCCGAGCTCGACCACCAGTTCGACGACCTGCACCGGTGGCTGGACCGCACCGACGCTGCCGATGATCTGGCGCGGCCCGAGCTCACCGAGCCCACACTGCTGGCCACGACCCGTCTGATCGACGCAGTTCAGCCGGCGGCCTACTTCGGTGGCGGCCACGGCGCGGTCGCCTGGCTGAGCCTGGAAGCGCTGCGGATCTGGCTCGAGCACGGCCCTGGCCCTACCCTCATCGGACCTGCCAGTGCCGCCGCTGTCGCCGCGGTGGCGCGGCGCGGCGACCACGCCGCCGGGTACCGGGCGGTGCGTCGGGTCCTGGCGTTGGGCGAGGTCCGTGGCTACGAGCCCGGCACCTCCGAAGCCCGCCGCCGGTTCGCTCTCTTGAGCTGCTGGTTCGAGCCGATCGAGAACGGTGTCCAAGCCGCGGGCCGGGCCCGTGAAGGGCTGATCGCGGGGGGCGACCTGGCCAACGCCGGCTACACCTACCACCCGACCGCGCATTACCTGCTGGACTGCGCGCCGTCGCTGGACGTCCTCGTCGCCGAGGTGGAAGCGGGGCTGGCCCTCGTGCGCCAGACCGGCAACGAGCAGACCGGCCAGTGGCTCGACTGCTACCAGTGGCTGGCCGGTGTACTGCGCGGCGAAAGCGTCGCCACAACCGGTAAGGCGGTCCCCGCCGACAGGTACGCCGACAACCCGATGGCGCTCTTCCACGCGCATCTCAGCCACGCGCTCGTCGCCGCGGTCTTCGGCGATCCGGTCGGCCTGTCGCAGCACACCGCGGCGGCGATGCCGCTGCTGTCGGTTGTACCGGGCCTCTACCCCACAGCCGTGGCCCGCTTCCTGCACGGGCTGGCACTCGCCGAGCAGGCCCGCGCCGGCCACGGTGACGAGCCCGGCGGTCTGCTGGCCGAGCTGGACGAGGTGACGAGCTGGCTGGCCGCCCGCGCCGCGGACGCGCCGGACAACTTCCTGCACCTGCTGCGGTTGCTGGAGGCCGAACGAGCCTGGGCGGTCGGCGACTTCCACGCCGCCGCCCTCGCCTTCGACACCGCTCGGCGCGAGGCCGCCGACGGTCAGCGACCATGGCACCGGGCCCTGATCACCGAACGCACCGCCCGCTTCCACCTCGCACACGGGTTGGAGCAAACCGGCCGCGACCTGCTCGCCCGCGCGCGGGAGTACTACGCCACCTGGGGTGCCACCGCGAAGGTCGCCCAGCTGGACTGGGCCTACCCGACCTCACAGGTGGGAGCACTCACGACCATCGGGCCCGCCGGCGACCGGCATGCCGATGATCTCCAACTGTCCTCGACGGTCACGACCGGCACCCTCGACCTGCTCGCCATCCTCGCCGCGTCGCAGGCGCTCAGCTCGGAGACCGACATCGAACGCCTGCACGCTCGCGTCGTCGAGGTGCTCAGGGCGATGACCGGCGCCACCAGCGTGCACCTGCTGTTGCGGGACGACGACCGCCACGACTGGCTACTGCCAGCAGCAAACCGCACCACGGATACCGCCACGGCGGGCAGCCCGCACGAACGCGACCTGCCGATGTCGGCAGTGCGCTACGTCCAGCGGACGGCCGAGATCCTGATCGTCGACGACGCCACCCGCGACGACCGATTCGCCCGCGATCCGTACATCGCCGGGCTCGGCGCCTGTTCGTTGCTGGCCATGCCCATCCTCGGCCGCGGCACGT
Organism: Pseudonocardia sp. CNS-004; assembly: GCA_001942185.1. Lineage (GTDB taxonomy): Bacteria > Actinomycetota > Actinomycetes > Mycobacteriales > Pseudonocardiaceae > Pseudonocardia. Next base: position 17,233 of record MKJV01000123.1, on the reverse strand, counting down.
TGCGGGCGGTGCTGGTGCTGGAGAACCACCTCATGCGGGCCGCGTTCACCACGGAGCGGCTCGACGCCGTCCGGCTCATCGCCGCACAGCTCGCCGTCTCCCTCGACAACGCCCAGCTCTACGCCGACCTCACCGCCTCGCGCGCGCGGATCGTCGCCGCCGCCGACCAGGCCCGTCGGCGGATCGAGCGGGACCTGCACGATGGCGCCCAGCAACGTCTGGTCACGCTCGCCATGCGCGCGCGGATCGCCCGAAGAGCCGTACCGCCCGAGTCCGGCGCGCTGCGGGAACAGCTGGAGGCTCTCGCGGCCGAAGCCTCCACCGCCATGACCGAACTTCGCGAGCTCGCCCGCGGCATCCACCCCCCGACCCTCGCCCAAGGCGGACTGCTCCCCGCCCTCAACGCGCTCGCCCGCCGATCACGCGTCCCCGTGCGGATCAAGGCACCCACCGGCCACCGGCTGCCGGAACCGGTCGAAGTCGCCGCCTACTACGTCGTCGCGGAAGCGCTGACGAACGCCACCAAGCATGCCGAGCCCTCGATCGTGACCGTGGAGATCGAGATCGACACCACACCGCCCGACACCGTCCTGCGGGTCCAGGTACACGACGACGGCCGCGGCGGCGCGCACTTCACCGGCGGGACCGGCCTGCTCGGCCTGAAGGACCGCGTCGAGACGCTCGGCGGCCGGCTCACCCTGCACTCCGGCCCCACTACCGGCACTGCCGTTCTGGCCGAGTTCCCGCTGCGGCGCGCGGTAATGGGCCCGAGCTGAGCAGTGCTCACCTCACCGTCGGGTGCCGCCTCCGACGTCGCGGACCATCGACTCGATCACCGAGGCGGACAGCGTCGGCTTCCACACGAACCCGATGGCCGGGCTCGCCTCGATCAGGTCAGTGAGGTCCTCCTCGGCGTTCACGGAAATCAGGATCAAATGACCAGCGTCGTGGTTCGGGCGGCCGGCGAGGCGCCGCGCCAGTTCGAAGCCGTCGGTCGTGCCGAGATCGACGTCGACGAGCGTGACGTCGGGGCGCAGTTCGGCGGCGTGGACCAGTGCGTCCGCAGCTGTCGTGGCGACGCCGACGACCTCGAGGCCCTCCTGTTCGAGCAGCGTCCGCGCGGTGCGCAGGAAATCCAGGCTGTCGTCGACGAGCAAGCACCGCAGGGTCACGATCATCAGGCTATGGCCGCCGCGCTCGGCCGACCACGCAGCTAGCAGCTATCCGATCGGCAGATCTGGTGGTCGCCCCTCCCCTACCCTGGCCGCTCCGGAAATGACCGGCCCCCCGGCTAGCAGGGTTTCCGGCCGACGGATCTCCGGGCCGGCCATTGGCAGCTGACGGGGCAGACGGCGCCTCGTGAGTGCGCAATGGTGGGACTCGCAGACCACCGCCCGGCCGAGCCGTGGAGTCCGGACGACCCCCTCATCGACCCGGATCTCGGCGGCACTGGTCAAGAGGAGTCTCATGACATTCCGTTGTCGCATCCGGCCCACTCGTCCGCCTTCCGGCACATCGCGCACCCACGCCGCCGACACAGCCCTCGTTCCCCGGTGTGGCGTGCTGCTCGGGGACCGCTACCGGCTCGCGAAACGAGTGGGCCGTGGGGCGACGGCGGACGTGTGGCGCGCCCACGACGAACTGCTCGACCGCGACGTCGCGATCAAGCTGTTCCGCGCACACAACCCGATCGACGCCGAGACACGGCTCACCACCCGGGTACGGGATCCCCACGTCGTCGCCGTGCACGACCTGGTGCTGCACCGCGGTTACGCCTGCCTGGTGATGGACTACCACCCCGGCGTGAGCCTCGCTGAGCTGCTGCGCGACCGGCACCGGCTGCCACCGTCCGCCGTCGCCGCACTCGGCCTGCAACTGTCCGCCGCGCTGGAGGCGGTGCACGCGGCCGGCGTCGTGCACTGCGACGTGAAGCCGGCGAACCTGATGATCGCGGACAACGGCAGGCTGGCCCTGACCGACTTCGGCATCGCCGAGCTCAGTGGCGGCGAGCCGGCCCACCCGGCCCGCCGCACCGGCCACGTCGTCGGCTCGCCGGCGTACACCGCCCCGGAGCTCGTTCTGGGCGGGCCGCCGCGCCCCGCCTCCGACCTGTGGTCTCTCGGGACCGTGCTCTTCGCCGCAGTCCAAGGCCGGCCTCCCTTCCTGCACGAAGGCCTCGTCCCGACGCTCACCGCGGTGCTGAACGATCCGCTGCCCCCGGCCTCGCGAGCCGGGCGTCTTCGGCCACTCGTGGAGCAGCTGCTGATCAAGAACCCTGCGGCGCGACCGTCCCCGGCCGCGATCCGGTCGATGCTGATCGAGCCTACCCCGCGTCGTTCTCGAGCACGGCGGATGTGCGCGCTGCGGCACCGCCCAAGCCCGAGGACACACCCACCCGGAGGGCGGCATGAGCACGTTGAGGTCCGTCTGGATCTGCCACCGGTGCACGGTGATCGGCGCCGACCCGGTCATGGAGCCCGAGTGCGGGGACCGCGGCGGCCGGTCACGGTGACCGCCGGGGCCACGCCCAGCGGGGTGGACAACCAGATGCCCGGGGTCGTCGCTCGCGGGGGCAGGGCTGCCTGATGGCCGACACCACCGGGCCCCGCGCGCCACGAGAGGTCAAGACCGAGCTGGTGGACATGCACGGGAAGGTCTTCCGCAAGGTGTACGTCGGGCCGACCGCCAGCACGGCTTGGCCGGGGAGTACTGGATCTACATCGGAATGATCGAAGTCGACACCGAGCAGGCCGCATGACCCACGAGATCTGCAACGAGTGCCGCTCCTGCCGCCAAGGGGCGCAAGATCGATGTCGCCTACCAGGTCCGGGAACGGCCGGGGCCCGGGCGGTTCTGGGCACAGCTGTCCAGCTGGGCATGGCGGCGCAACTGCTGCACGTGCAGGAAAGTTGGGAGGAGCAGCTATGACCGTGCACACGGCCGACCATCGAGCGATCTCCGCGTGCGCGTGCGTGTACCGCCGCCTTCGCGAGGTCGACCGGCTGCTGACCGAGGCGCGGGACCATGTCCTGGACGCCACGGCGGCGCTGGAAGAACCCGCTGACGCCTGCAGGGCGGTCGAGCTGCTCCGGCTCGCCGGGCAGAAGCGGACGGACGCGCACGAGGAAGCCCGGGCGGGGCTGCGGGCGCTGGTGAGCCCGGCACCGCCGGCCGACACCGTGCCCGACGACGCCGCACCCGACGGCTGATGCTCCTCCCCCGACCATCACATCCGCCGCTCGTCGAGGCGGGCGAGCCGGGCATCAGCCGCCCGGCGGCCTGAGCCACTGGCCCTGATCGGGCAAGCAGAGATCAACGCGGAGCGCTGCAGAGAGATGGCCCGACCGGCTCAAATGCTGGTCGGCGCCGCCGGATTGCCAGACCAACTGCGGCATGACCCGATCGCCACCGGCGGTGCCGGATTGGTGTCGTCGAAGGCGGCTTCGCCGCAGGTGTCCAGCGCCACCGGACGGCTGACGCCGGCGTCGAGGAACAGTGTTGTCAGAGTCCCGAATCGTTCGCGGACTTCGGACACCACCCCGTCGGTGTCAGCAAGCGAGCGCGCGTCGGCACGCAACACCAGGACATCCTCGGGTCGCTCTTCGCGCGCGCGGGCGAGGCTTTCCCGACACGACGACCGTGGCGTCCATCAGCTGGTCGGAGACCCGACGCCACGACTGTGATGTGCCACCCGCCGGCGACGTAGCCAGCCGGTGAGAGGAGTCGGATCAGGCGGCGAGACCGGACTTGACGGCGGTCGCGATCGTGGCGACTCGCTTGCCCTGGTACGCCGCGGCTGCGCGGGCCGTGTCATCGACCGGAATTGCGCCCTGACCGTTGACGTGGCTGGTGCCGTACGGATTGCCGTCGACGAACTTGATGGGGTCGGTGTAGCCCGGAGCAACGACGATCCCACCGAAATGGTAAAAAGTGTTGTACATCGCGAGCAGCGTGGATTCCTGCCCGCCGTGGGCCGTTGCGGTGGCGGTGAAGCCGCTGTAGACCTTGTCGGCGAGCAGGCCCTGCGCCCACAGGCCACCGAGCGTGTCGAGGAACTGCTTCAGCTGGCTCGAAACATTGCCGAAGCGGGTGGGGGTGCCGAAGACGACTGCGTCGGCCCACAGGATGTCGTCGTGTGTGGCGACGGGGACGTCCTGGGTGGCGGACATGTGATCAGCCCAGCCCTGGTTCGAGGCGACGGCCTCGTCGGGCGCAAGCTCCTGGACCTTGAGCAGCCTGACGTCGGCACCGGCGTCCTTCGCCCCCGAGAGAACGGAGTTGGCCAGCTCGTAGACGGTGCCTGTGGACGAGTAGTAGACGACGGCGACCTTCGTGAGTTCGGGCATGCTGTCGACCTTTCAGTGGTTGACGGAACAGGAACGGGCGTTGGGTCGGTGGCTGACCAGGCCACAGTTGTTCATGAGGGGTCCTGTTCGCTCAACGCGGCCGGTTCGCCGCCATTGATGAAGGCGTCGCGCGGATGCTGCAGAGACGCCAGCGAGAGGATGTCGCGGCCGAACAACCCGGCGGTCAGCCAGATCACGAACACGCGGACCTTGCGTTCCCAGCTGGGCACGGCCAGCACGTGGTAGCCGCGGTGCATCAACCAAGCGAGCGGCCCAGTGATCACGAGCCGCCGGTACTGGAAGATGCCGTGACCGATGCCGAGCGTCGCAACAGCGCCGAGGCTGTGGTGCCGGTAGTTCTTCGGCTTTCCGCCGTGCAAGGTCGCGGCAACGTTGCGGGCGAGCAGCTTGCCCTGGCGAACGGCGTGTTGGGCGTTGGGCACCGTGCGGGTGCCCGGGGTCCGGGAGGTGAGGTCCTCGATCCCCGCGTCGTCCCCGGCGGCCCACGCGTCGGGTACCGGTTCGGTGTCGGTGCCGACCCGCAGGTCGGGCCGGGTGAGCAGGAAACCGCGCTCGTCCACCGGTAGGTCGGTGTGCATGCCCACGACCGGGTTCGCCGCGTTGCCCGCCGTCCACACGATGAGCTCCGAGTCGAACTCCTCGCCGGTGGAGAGCACAACGTGCCCGCCGGTCGCCGACTTCACCTGGGTGTCCAGGTGCACCTGCGCACCTCGCTGTTGCAGGAAGCGCACGACCCAGCGGCCATGCGGTTCGGTCACCTCGGGCAAGATCCGGCCTGACGCCTCGACGAGGTGGAACCGCAGCTCGTCGAGATGTAGTTCGGGATAGTGCCGCAGCAACGCGGTGGCCAGCGACAGCAGCTCGGCGAAGCCCTCCACGCCGGAGAAGCCGCCGCCGACGAAGGTGACGGTGAGCAGCTTCGCCCGATGCGGACCCGGCGGTAAGGTCGCCGCCCGGTCGAAAGACGTCAGCAACCGGTCGCGGATCGCGACCGCCTCCTCCACGTGCTTGAGACCGATCGCCCGCTCGGCGATACCGGGAACCGGGAACTTGCGGGTGACCGCGCCCGCGGTGACCACGATGATGTCGTAGCCCAGTTCGAACGGGTCTCCCTTGGCGGGCCGGACCGTGACCACGCGGTGCCCGTGGTCGATCGCGCCGACCATCCCCGCGACGACCCGCGTGCGGTGCAGATGGCGACGCAGCGACACCGCGGCGTGCCGGGCCTCGATCGACCCGGCCATCACCTCGGGTAAGAACGGCTGATAGGTCATGTACGGACGCGGATCGACCACCGTCACCTCGGCCTCGCCCCAGCACAACTTCTTCTCGAGTTTCCACGCGGCGTAGAAGCCGGCGTAGCCACCGCCGACGATCAAGATCTTGCGCATGATGCCTCTGTTTCCTGGGTGCGGTGGCCGGGAATACGGAGCCGACAATGGCGGCATCGTCAAGGACGTTTTCGAATGCGGTCTCGCACACGGACGAGCTCAGACCTTCTCCACGTCTCGTCGCGAGTCAGCCGGCGATGCACGGACCGGCGGTCATCCCATGCGTCCTGGCCTCATCGACTCGGTGTAGAACGGGGATGCCGATTCATGAGATCTGTGGCGTCGTTCATGTCATCCAGGGATGCGACCACCGAATCGCGTGGCCGCGGGGTCTGGTTGATCCGCTTCGACAGCCGGAGCGCGGCTTCGGCGACCGGCTGTGGCACCGACCCGGGGTCGTGGGCGAGCGCCTCGGCCAACGTGTCCATCAGCTGCCCCATCGCCGCCGCCACAACTCTGCTGTCGCGGCTGGCGTGGCCGTTCCGACTCTGTCGGCTCAACTGCTGGGCAGCCATCACGATCGCTGACACGACGGCCGTCGTCGTGCCGGAGGTGTCGTCCGCCCTCCGGATCGGATGATGATCAGTCACGTCGGAACGGGCGGAAAGTAGGTCCATCGGCATGGGTTGGCCATGACCAGATTCCCCGGGGGGCGCCTGTCATCTGCTGGGCCGGTCGGTCGAACTCTCGGAACGGATCGGCACGCATCAGCATCGCGACCCCTCCTCTCACCGAACGATGGGTGGTGTCCAGCTCCCGCCTGTCGAGCGGACCAGGCGGACTGCATTGGACTATGCAGTCCGAGTATTGAGGGTCGAATGGGGCTCGGTCAAGGCGGACGAGCTGGGTGCCGCAGCACGCTCGACGCGCCTCGAAGGCCGGTAAGCCGCTGGCCGGCGATCCTCGTCGAGGACGTCGAAGACCCGGCCTTGGACTGACGCCGGGGACGCCGACCTGTCGCTGCCGGCGCGGGCCGCGCCGCCTGCCGAGGGGCAGGCCGCCAGCGAGCATGACTGGACTATCTGGTACGACTAGAGGGTCGGGTCGAGAGCGACGTCGAGGCCGATTCTGGTGAGCCGAAGGTCCGTGCAGGTGGGCTGGGGTTCCGGCAAGGGCCGGGTGGCCGCGATCGTCGTCGGAGGTCCGTGGGAGCGGCCGGGTGTCGGGGCTGGTCGCCGATCGAAAGGAGCGGGTATGAGCCCGGGGAATGATCGAGTCGTCGCGACCGCACGAGCGACGCTGCCGGCCACCAGTCGGCTCGAGACCGAGGTCCGGGCCGGGGAGTTCGTGGGCATGGCCGACGACCCGCGTGCCGGTACGCCAGGTGCGGGACCGACCCCGACCGAATACCTGATGATGGCGCTCGCCTCGTGCACGGCCATCACGCTGCGCGGCTATGCGGATCGCAAGTACGACTACGCCGGCGACATCGCCGTGGACGTCGCCTACCACGAGCCGAAGGCGGTCGGGGCGTCGCGCTATCTGCATCGCACTGTCCGACTGTCGGAGGAGATCCCCGAGCAGGACTTCCAGACGATGATCGACATTGTGGAGAGATCCCCGGTCACCCTGCTGCTCCAGTTCGCGTGGAGTGTCCGGACCGACATCACCAACGGGCCGGGTGAGCTCACCGCCTCGGCGAGGACGGTGTCCTGACCCAGGTGCCGTTCGCCGGCCGCACGAGGCACGGAGCCGGTCGGCAACTCGAAGAAGGGGATCATGCTGTGGCGACCACGCACGGCCGCGCCAGGTGGGACGGCGAACAGGGGTTCTGCCAGGGCAACGGCTACCACGACCGGGGCACCCCCTGGCTCGAGCAGCGGTACCAGGACGGCTGAGCGCATGGTCCTTCGGCTGTACGACACCGGCGCGAGGCAGGAGCGGGAGTTCGTCCCGCACCGGGCGGGATCCGCGTCGATGTACGTGTGCGGGGCCACCGTGCAGGGGCCCCCGCACCTCGGACACCTGCGTAGCGCCGTCGTTTACGACGTTCTTCGCCGCTGGCTGACCCGCGCCGGGCTGGACGTCCTGTTCGTGCGAAACGTCACCGACATCGAGGACAAGATCCTGGCCGCCGGCGCCGACGCCGGCCGGCGTGGTGGGAGTGGGCCGCCGCCCACGAGCGCGCTTTCGACGCCGCCTACCGCGCGGTGGGTTGCCTGCCGCCGTCGATCAGCCCGCGGGCCACCGGGCACGTCCCGCAGATGATCGAACTCATGCACCGCCTGATCGATGGCGACCACGCCTACGCGGTGCCGGGCGGGGACGTGTACTTCGACGTGCATTCCTACCCCGACTACGGAGGCCTGTCCGGACAACGTCTCGAGCAGGTTCGGCCCGGCGATCCCGGACCCGATGGCACCGGCAAGCGGGACACCCGTGACTTCACCCTGTGGAAGGCGGCCAAGCCGGGCGAGCCGTCGTGGCCGAGCCCGTGGGGCCGGGGCCGCCCGGCATGGCACCTGGAGTGCTCCGCGATGTCGACCACCTACCTGGGCGCCGAGTTCGACATCCACGGCGGCGGCCGGGACCTGCTGTTCCCGCACCACGAGAACGAGCGCGCGCAGTCCCGATCCGCCGGCGACGGCTTCGCCCGCTACTGGACCCACAACGCGTTGATCACGGCAGCTGGGGAGAAGATGTCGAAGTCGATCGGCAACACGGTGTCCGTCGACGCGCTCCTGCGCCGCGTCGGGGGCGCTCGGCTCCGCTACTTCCTCGTGGCGCCGCACTACCGCTCGGTGATCGAGTACTCGGACCCGGCCCTGGCCGAGGCCGGTGCGGCGTTCGGGCGCATCGAGTCGTTCCTGCACCGGCTGGCCGAACGGCACGGGCCGGTGCTACCGGACGAGGCTCTGCCGAGGGAGTTCGTCGAGGCCCTCGACGCGGACCTCGCGACCCCGGCGGCGGTTGCCACGATCCACCGGGTCGTGCGCGACGGCAACGCGGCCCTGGACCGGGGCGATGCGGGAGCTGCGTGCTCGGCGGGCGCCGCGGTGCGCGCGATGGCCGGCGTGCTCGGCCTCGACCCGCTGACCGAGGCCCGGGAGGGCTCGGCGGTGTGGACGTCGGCAGCTGCGGAGTCGGCGCTCTCCACGCTCGTCGACCAGCTGCTGGGGGACCGGGAAGATGCTCGCGCCTGCGCGACTTCGTGGCCGCCGATGCGGTGCGCCGTCGCCTGCTGACCGCCGGCGTGCAGATCCGGGACACCCCGGACGGCCCGACCTGGAGCCTGGCCGGCGATGGACCACCCATCCCAGCGCGGCGACCCCCCGGGCGAATGGGTGGTGACGAATGACGGCAGCAATCGACTGGCGGGCGAGCGCTGCTTGTCGCTTCGAGGACCCCGAGCTGTTCTTCCCGAGGTCAGGGGTCGGGCGTGCGCAGCAAATAGCACGGGCGAAAGCGGTTTGCGCACGATGCCCGGTCCGAGTGCGATGTCTCGACCTCGCACTGAGAAGCGGGCAACCCGCCCATGGCATCTTCGGCGGCATGACGGAAAGCGAGCGTCGTGAACTCATCCGGCACTCCTCGGTCATGTCGTGGCCGGACGTAACCGACCAACCACAGAGGTAAGAACACGAGAAGGGCCACCACGGTGAGTGAGCAGCCGGGCGGCACGCCGCGTTCGCCGGTTCCCCGTCTTCCGTTGAAGCTGTCCTCGGCCATCGTCAGAGCCGACGGCAGCCGGTCCCGCGACCTCGGGGCCGATCGCCTCTTGCAGCTGAAGCTCTCGATCAGTGCGCGTGTGCTGGGTGGTCTCGACATCCTGCTCGCCACAACCGACAAGCCGGGAGAAAGCGCGGCCAACTCCCGTGAGGAAATCCCGGCAGCTGAACATCTCGAGCTGCACATCAACCCGATCTTGCTGAGCTCAGTGCCTCGCCTCATTCACCTCGCCGGCCGGAGTCTCGGGGCGCACGACGACGAAGCCGCCCTGCGCTCATACACGCTGACGTTGACCTTCTCCGACGGGAACGCTACCGCCAAGTTCTGGAGCACAACGTTCGATGTTCCACGCTCACCGCTCGTCGGCTCGGCATGGCACCTGACAGTGCCGTTCAGTCGTTCGTGACACCGGCGGCCCCTCCGCAGGTATCGCGATTGCGCCGACGTACCGGCACTGCTGCTGACCTCCGCCGCAGGGCCCGCCGGCGCCCAGCTACCCCCGCCCGACCGCTGGCCAACTCGAGATCAGCTGGTCGGTGACGACGTAGTCGACTACAGACACGCCCGACCCGGCTCGACTAACTGGACCATAGCGTCCATGACGGAGTAGGGTTGCATCGATCGGCAAGCATCCGCCGGCCATCAGCATCTCGGCGCATCAGCGCACCTGGCGGCCGTGGTGGGCCACGCTGGTACAGCGACGCTGCCTCCGGTACCGTACGTCCCTGGTCTGGTCAGGCACCTTCGCACCGGAAATAATGGACCATATCGTCCACGGAATGTGGGCGGCGCGGACTCAGTACAGGAAGGTGCCGGATGAAGGCGATCGTGGTGACGGATCAGGCCGCGGGAACGGCCGGGATGACGCTCGTGGAGCGGCCGGAGCCCGAGGCGGCGGGGAACGACGTCCTGGTTGAAGTGCATGCGTCGGGATTCACCCCGGGCGAGCTCACGTGGCCCTCGAACTGGGCCGATCGCCTGGGGCGCGACCGGACGCCTTCGATTCCCGGGCACGAGCTGGCCGGCGTGGTCAGCGCCCTCGGCTATGGCACGGCAGGGCTGTCCGTGGGACAGCGGGTGTTCGGCCTCACGGACTGGACTCGCGACGGCACCCTGGCGGAGTACACGGCCGTCGAGGCCCGCAACCTCGCGCCGCTGCCGGGCGACGTCGACTTCACGGTGGGTGCGAGCCTGCCGATCTCGGGCCTGACCGCATGGCAGGGGCTGTTCGAACACGGCCGCCTTCGGGCGGGGCAGAGCGTCCTCGTGCACGGTGCGGCGGGTGGCGTCGGCTCGATGGTGACGCAGCTCGCGCGCGAGGCCGGCGCTACATCATCGGCACCGGACGAGCTGCCGACCGGCAGACCGCGCTCGACTTCGGCGCGCAGGAGTTCATCGACCTCGAGAACGACGCCTTGGAGGATGTCGGCGGAGTCGATCTGGTGTTCGATGTCGTCGGCGGAGACATCCAGAAGCGGTCCGCGGGTCTGGTTCGGGCCGGAGGAACGCTGGTGACCATCGCCGGCCCGCCGGAGGCGCGACCCGCCGACGGCCTGGCCATCGACTTCGTCGTCGAGTCCGACCGTGCTCAGCTGGGTGAGATCGTCCGGCGGGTGCGGGACGGACGAGTGCGGACGAACATCGGCAACGTCGCGACCCTTGACGATGCCGTCGGCGCGTTCAACCCGACCGAGCGGGTCACGGGCAAGACGATCATCCGCGTTCGTCCGTAGCGGCTTCGGGACGCGATCACCGGGCGGCAGATCGGCGGAACGAGCCGGGCCGGCGAGAACTGAGACACAGGGGCATTCACATGAAAGCGATCGTGGTGACGGACCAGGCCGCGGGAACGGCTGGGATGAAGTTGGTGGAGCGACCCGATCCGGATGCGGCGAGGCTCGCCAGCCTCGCGGGCGCGAGCTACGGCGACGTCATCGTCGAAGTTCATGCCTCGGGATTCACCGGGAATGAGCTGGAGTGGCCCTCGACCTGGACCGACCGCCTCGGCCGCGACCGAACACCGTCGATCCCCGGACACGAGCTGGCCGGGGTGGTCACTGCCCTCGGCTATGGCACAACCGGCCTGTCCGTCGGACAGCGGGTGTTCGGCCTCACCGACTGGACTCGCGACGGCACCCTGGCCGAGCAGGTCGTCGTCGAGGCACGCAACCTCGCTCCGCTACCGGGCGACGTCGACTTCACGGTGGGCGCGGGCGTCGCGATGACCGGCCTGACCGCCTGGCAAGGGCTGTTCGAGCACGGCCGCCTGCAAGCGGGACAGAGCGTCCTCGTGCACGGCACGGCCGGCGCAGTCGGCTCGATCGCGACCCAGCTCGCCCGTGAGGCCGGCGCCTACATCATCGGCACCGGACGAGCTGCCCACCGTCAGACGGCACTCGACTTCGGCGCGCACGAGTTCGTCGACCTCGATCACGATGCCCTGGAAGACATCGGCCGGGTCGACCTGGTTTTCGATGTCCTCGGCGGCGACGTCCAGAAGCGGTCCGCGGGCCTGGTTCGAGCCGGAGGAACGCTGGTGACCGTCACCGGGCCACCGGAGGCGCGGCCCGCCGACGGCTTGGCGGTCGACTTCGTCGTCGTGTCCGTTCCCGCCCAACTCGGTGAGATCGCCCAGCGGGTCCGGGACGGACGACTGCGGACGAACATCGGCAAGGTCGCGACTCTCGACAATGCAGTTGCCGCCCTCAACCCGACCGAGCGAGTCACGGGAAAGACGATCATCCACGTTCGTCCCTGAAGGACCCGGCACACCCGGCAAGACCGAGCGAGACGGCCGGCGAACGAACAATCAGCGAAGGGGGACACACCCATGACCGGCCCGACCGCATCGAGCCGCTACGCCTTCCAGTACCCCGACGAGGCCGGATACCGGGGGAGGGAAGACACCCTCAGCCAGGACCAGATCGTCCTTATCGACGAACTACACGACGACTCCCCCGACCCCGCGTCGGACCTCGAGGTCATCAACGACGAGAAGACCGGCATCTACGAAGCCATCGTTGGCGACCGTACTGTCGCCGGCCTGTCATACACCGTCACCGGCGACGACCGACTCGTGTTGCTGGCCGTCTCGGTGTTCCCCGAGTTCCGCCGACAGGGCGTCGCCACCGAGCTGATACGGCGCGTCCTCGACGACGTGCGCACGCAAGGCAAGACGGTCACCATCATGTGCCCGATCGTGCGCACCTTCATCGAGAAGAACCCCGGGTACGCCGGCCTCATCGACACCAGGCACCCAGGCGTGACGAAGGGGCCGCGGTCCTGACAGACCAACTTTCTTCCGCAGCAGAAGGTGCGACCTTTGACGACAAGTATCGAGGCCGAGGCGGCCAACCGAGAAGAGAACAACGCGACACTCATCGCTACTCTGGACGAGAAGAGCCTCGGTGACGTCGAGTCGAGCTGGGTGCTCGATGTCATCAACGACGCGGAACGCGGCCGCTGGATGGCCACCCTCGGCGCCGAGCCGATCGCGGAGCTCTCATACCGGTTCGTAGGTGGCCGAGTTGTGCTGTTGAAGGTCTGGGTCGACCCCGCGGCCCGCCACAACCGGGTGGCCCAGGAGCTCATTGCTCGCGCCCTGGACGAGGTCCGCGAGAGCGGAAAAAAGATCACCGTCATCTGTCCGGTCGTGGGCGAGTTCATCGCCCGCCACCCGGCATACCTCGACCTGATCGACAAGGTCCATCCCGGCTCCGGCGCCTACCCCCGGCACGAACCCGCGGACGGCAACCACGACGAGGACCTCGCCGCGTTCGAGCGCGATCTGGCGTAGCCGTCCGGTTCAGCCGTATCCGAATATGAGGAGCAATGAAGATGAGTGACGCCCAGCAGTCGACTGAAGACCTGGCAATCCTCGAGCAGCTCAACCTCGACTACATCCACTCCGACCAGTCGAATGATGTCGAGCGTTTCAAGGAGTTCCTGGCGGACGACTTCATCATTCAGATCGAGGGCGCCACCCGCAATCGTGACGAGTACCTCGAGTACATCGCCAAGCCGCGCCCCTTCAAGGATCTCGCTGTGCACGACGTCAACATCCGCATCCTCAGTGACGTCGCTCTGATCCACGCTCGCGTCACACTCACCACGCTCGACGATGGAGTGGCCAGAGAGGCTCTATACACGGACGCGTACCAGAAGCGGGGGGGCACTTGGGTGTGTGTTGCGGCCTGCGCGCCCGATCCGGTCGCGATCGCCTGACCGCGCGGGTCTTGAGAACTCTGGTGCGATTCGGAGCCCGAGAAAGACACTGCTCGATGCACAATGTGTACCACTGACCAACGTGGCGGGCCGGGACAGAACGCGCCGGCCGGCCTTCGTCGCCGCGGTGGTCTCACTGGTGGCGGCTTTTGCCGCGGTGGGCTCGACGATACCTTTGTTCAACATCTACCGGGCCGAGGACGGATTCACCAACGCCGGCATCTCGATGACCGTCGTCGCCTACTCCGTCGCCACCCTCACCACACTGTTGGTACTGGGGAGACTCTCCAACCACCTGGGCCGACGGCCGACCTCGATCGCCAGCCTCGTCCTGCTCCTGCTCGGCTGTCTGCTGTTGTTGAACGTGCACCACATCGGCACTCTGATCGCCGGCCGGCTCCTGATGGGCCTCGGCGCCGGGCTGGCCAGCAGCAGCATCACCTCCTACATCGTCGACGCGGCGCCGGCCAGGCCGGTCTGGCTGGCCTCCGTCGCGTCCAGCCAGACAGTCATGCTCGGCCTGGCCGTCGGCGCCACTGCCTCCGGCGCCTGGTCCAGTTCGGGCCCTGGCCGCGCGAGCTCGTCTTCCTGGTCGTCATCACCCTCCTCCTGGCGTCCGTGGTGCTGCTCATCGTCAGCCCGGAGACCGTGACGCGGATGCCGGGTGCGTGGCGATCGCTGCGACCCCGGGTCTACCTGCCGGCCCGGGTCAGGAGTCTGCTCCCGGTCGCGGCCGCGGTGTTCCTGACGACCTGGGCGGCCGGCGCCTTCTACCAAGCGTTCGTGCCCGCGCTGGTCGAGGAGCAACTTCACACCAGCAGCCCGCTCATCGTCGGACTGGTGTTCGCCGCCTACATGGCCTCCAGCGTTCTCGGCGCTCCCCTCGGCGGCCGGTTCGCACCAGCGGCGGCCCAACGCCTCGGCATGATCGCCTTCCTGGCCGGAATGATCGGCATCATCGCAGCGATCGCCACCGGCACACTGGCGTTGTTCATCGCCGCGACCATCGTCGCCGGCGCCAGTCAAGGCATCGCCATCAGTGCCGCCACCCGCGGTCTGCTGCACGGCAGCACCCTGGCCGACCGGGCACCGATCTTCAGCGTCATCTACCTCCTCAGCTACAGCGGTGCGACCATCCCCGCCCTCATCGCCGGCCAACTCTCGAACACCTTCTCGCTACCGCAGATCGCCCTCGGGTACGGCGCACTCGCCCTCGTCGCAACCCTGTTCACCGTCATCGCCGCACACGACCCGCGTACCGATGCGCTCGGTGAGTAGTCGCGACGAACCTCAACGGACTGCACGCTTCGCGCCTGGTGAACGACCCGCTGATGGCGATCTTCTTCGCGGTTGTGCTCGAAGGACGCCTGGAGTTCGCGATCGGGGGCTGAGGAGCTGGTCCCGTGTCCTGGGGTTGGTCATGTGCGCTGCCGCGCCAGAGCGGCGTAGGTCGCGCTGGTCGTGAGGCCGAACACGAGGTGGGCGGAGAGGTCGTTGGCAAGGGTCCGCGCGTCGTACTCCCAGATCGGCTGGTAGACGTCGGCCAGCGGGAGGATGACGTAGCCCGACAGCCAGACCACGGGTCCGAGCGCGAGCGCCCGGATGATCCGGTGGCGTGCTGGCCGGCCGGCCAGCACGCCGTACTGGACGGCCCAGCCGATGCCAGTGGCCCAGTGCATGACGTTCGTCGTGGTCCGGGCCCAGCGCTCGGGAGGTCGCCGCCCCGTGACGATGCGCTCGACCTTCCGGCCGAGCTGCCCGGGGGCGGAAGCGTCGGCCCAGCCCAGCACGTCGCCGCCGAACTCCCACCTCAGAAATGGATCTTTGCCGCCGCCGCGGCGGTAGCGGCGGTACCACACGAGGTCCATCGCGGCGGTGCCGACTGCGCCGGCGACCGCACCGCGGATGGCGCGAGACCCGATGCCGGTGCCGCGTCGTTTGCTCATGAGGCAACACTCCGTCGTTTCATCCAGCGGCGGGATGATGAAGCTCCCATATATAGCCCCACAAGTACGACGTCGCATACGACCGATATGGCCGCCACAACTCACTGCGCTGCTCCGCGGCCTTCGGTGTGATCCTCGTGTCCAGTCTGTCGAGTTCCGTCACCGCCGCACGCACGCCGAGGTCGCCGGTCGGGAAGATGTCCGGCCTGCGCAGGTAGCGCATCATGAACATCTGCGCTGACGAGGGACCGATACCCGGCACGGCCACGAGTTCGGTTTGAATTTCGGCATCGGACATCGCCATGAGCTTGTCCGGTTCCAGTAAGCCGTCATCGGCGAGTTCGGCAAGTCCGCGGATCGCCCTGGCCTTCGGGTGGGACAAGCCGACGCCGCGCATGGTCTGGTCATCGGTCGCGATGACACGCTCGGCCGTGATGGAACCGCCCAGCTGCGCGAGAAGCCGGTTGTAGATCGCGGTGGACGCCGCCCTGCTGAGCTGCGCGAAGCGATGGCGAAGGAGAACCATTCGAGCGGACCGCGGACCTTCACGGGGAGGTGCATCTCGTAGGCATCAATCGGTCCTGTCGACTGCACCCACGGGGCGAGGGAGTCGTCGAGCGAACCCAAGTACTTCGACGCGGCGCACTGTTCCTCGGTCGCGCGCTTCCCCGTGCGAGTCGTGGTCACCTCACAAGCGTTGCAAAAGCGGTCCAGATAGTCCAGACGGAGATTGTGCCGACACCGACCGTGCGCGGGGTACGCCCCTCCCCATGGGAATTGACCGTGATCGCGCGGTGAGAGTTGGCGACGAGGACAACGCGCCGGCCATGAGGCCTTTCCGCACAGCCTCTGATGGCTGTGCGTGATCAGGTCCTGGATGGTTGAGCGGTTCGGCGGTGTTCGTGGCGGAGTCGGACCGGCGCAGCGCACTATCCCGAACACGGAAGCGCCGACAACAGCTGCCGACACGATTCCTCACACCGCCGACACACCTCGGCGCAGATACGGCAGTGTTCATGGTGCGCAGCATGCAGCTCGCACTCCTCGGCGCAGGCAACGCACGAGGCAAGACAGGCCTCGACGGCCGCTCGCGTGACCGTCAGGTCAACAGCTGTACGACGCGACAGGATGCTCGTCGTGGTGGCGCACACGTCCGAGCAGTCGAGGTCCGTCCGTATGCACTTGATCAACGAAACGATGTCCGGCTCCGCCATGCAGGCATCGGCGCACGCCGCGCAGGCTTGGAAGCAGGCGACGCATTCTTCGATGCACGCGATCAACGCGTCATCGAAGGCCGCCCGTGAACCCGGGTGGGCGTCGGCCATCTGTTTCGCAACTAGGGGCATCGTGGGATCCTTCCCGTCGTCTGAATGAGGTTCGGTGCTCGCCGCAAGGAGCTCGAGGAGTTCGACCGCGACGCCGCCGAATGGGCTCCCACAGCGGGTACACCTACCGGACGGGCGCAGGCTCCGTGGGAGCGTGAAGTGCCTACTGTCGGCCGATCGCTTCGCGCCGCTCGGTGCGGGTCTCGACCGCCGGGGGCCGGTGCCCGTTGCGGGCGGCCGCCTCGGCCTCGGCACCCTCGTGCCGCGCCCGCTCCAGTGCCGCGGTCTCCTCGGGGGAGTCCGGGGTGAGCAGCGAGCCGGCCACCGGCGAACCGCCCATGCCGAGCTGGTTCATCCGCTTGGGCACCGGG
>MKJV01000122.1 GCA_001942185.1 Pseudonocardia sp. CNS-004 | reverse complement strand
CCGCGCCCGGCGTCCCCGCGTCCCGGCCCGCGCCAGCCGCGGGTGGGCAACAACCCGTTCGGTGTCGGCTCGGGCGCCCCGCCGCGCCCGGCGCCGCCGCGTCCCGGCCCGCCCGGTGGCGGTCAGGGCGGCGGCCAGGGTGGCCAGGGACAAGGCCAGGGACAGGGACAGGGACAGGGACAGGGTGGTCCGCGTCCCGGTGGCCCGCGCCCGCAGGGGGCGCCGCGTTCTGGTGACGCCGGCCGTGGTGGCCCGCGTCCGTCGCCCGGCAACATGCCGCCGCGGCCCAACCCGGGCATGATGCCGGCCCGTCCGGCGGGCGGTCGTCCCGGCGGCGGTGGTGGTGGCCGTGGTGGTCCCGGTGGTGGTCGTCCCGGTGGTCCGGGCGGTCGTCCCGGTGGTGGCGGTCGTCCTGGTGGCGGCGGCTTCCGGCCCGGTGGTGGCGGTCCCGGTGGCGGTGCTCCCGCGGGTGGCGGCGGTTTCCGCGGCGGTCCCGGTGGTGGCGGTCGTCCTGGTGGCGGCGGTCGTGGTCGCGGCGGTGCCGCGGGTGCGTTCGGCCGTCCCGGCGGCCCGGCCCGCAAGGGCCGCAAGTCGAAGCGGCAGAAGCGCCAGGAGTTCGACTCGATGGCGGCCCCCTCGGTCGGCGGCGTCCGCCTGCCGAAGGGCCAGGGCGAGACGATCAAGCTCCCGCGCGGCGCGTCGCTCACCGACTTCGCCGACAAGATCGGCGCCAACCCGGCGGCGCTGGTGCAGGTGCTGTTCCACCTCGGCGAGATGGTCACGTCCACGCAGTCGGTCTCGGACGAGATCCTCGAGCTGCTCGGCGGCGAGATGAACTACCAGGTCCAGGTCGTCAGCCCGGAGGAGGAGGACCGCGAGCTGCTCGACAGCTTCTCCATCTCCTACGGCGAGGATGCGGGCGGTGAGGAGGACCTGGTCTTCCGGCCGCCGGTCGTCACGATCATGGGTCACGTCGACCACGGCAAGACGCGCCTCCTGGACACCATCCGGAAGGCGAACGTCGCCGAGGGCGAGGCCGGCGGCATCACCCAGCACATCGGTGCCTACCAGGTCGTCTCCGAGCTGGACGGCCAGGAGCGGCCGATCACCTTCATCGACACCCCGGGTCACGAGGCGTTCACCGCCATGCGAGCCCGTGGCGCGAAGTCCACGGACATCGCGGTGATCGTGGTCGCCGCCGACGACGGTGTGATGCCGCAGACGGTGGAGGCGATCAACCACGCCCAGGCGGCCGACGTGCCGATCGTGGTCGCGGTCAACAAGATCGACAAGGAGGGGGCCAACCCCGCCAAGATCCGCCAGCAGCTCACCGAGTACGGGCTGGTCGCCGAGGAGTACGGCGGCGAGACGTTGTTCGTCGACATCTCGGCGCGCGAGAACATCAACATCGAGCAGCTGCTCGAGGCGATCCTGCTCACCGCGGACGCCGCTCTCGACCTGCGGGCCAACCCGAGCATGGAGGCCCAGGCGTCGCGATCGAGGCCCACCTGGACCGCGGTCGCGGTCCGGTGGCCACGGTGCTGGTGCAGCGCGGCACGCTGCGGGTCGGCGACTCGGTCGTCGCCGGCGACGCCTCCGGGCGCGTCCGGCGCATGCTCGACGAGCACGGCGAGGACGTCACAGAGGCCTACCCCTCGCGTCCGGTGCAGGTCATCGGGTTCACCTCGGTGCCCGGCGCGGGCGACACGTTCCTCGTCGTCGACGAGGACCGGGTGGCCCGCCAGATCGCCGATCGGCGCCGCGCCCGCGAGCGCAACGCCGAGCTGGCGAGCCGTCGCAAGCGCGTGAGCCTGGAGGACCTGGACGCCGCGCTGAAGGAGACCAACACCCTCAACCTGATCATCAAGGGCGACAACTCGGGTACCGTCGAGGCACTCGAGGACGCGCTCATGAAGATCGAGGTGGGCGACGACGTCGAGCTGCGGGTCATCCACCGCGGCGTCGGTGGTATCACCGAGGGCGACATCAACCTCGCCATCGCCGACAACGTCATCGTGCTGGGCTTCAACGTCCGCGCCGAGGGCAAGGCCACCGAGCTCGCCAACCGCGAGGGCGTGGAGATCCGGTACTACACCGTGATCTACCAGGCCATCGAGGAGATCGAGCAGGCGCTCAAGGGCATGCTCAAGCCGGAGTACGAGGAGGTCGAGCTGGGCCGCGCCGAGGTCCGCGAGGTCTTCAAGTCCTCCCGGTTCGGCACGATCGCCGGTTCGCTGGTGATGGCCGGCGAGATCCGCCGCAACGCGCGTGGCCGCCTGCTGCGCGACAACGTCGTGATCGCCGAGAACCTGCCGATCAGCTCGCTGCGGCGGTTCAAGGACGACGTGGTCGAGGTCCGCGAGGGCTTCGAGTGCGGTTTCACGCTCGGCAACTACAGCGACATCAAGGTCGGCGACGTCGTCGAGACCTTCGAGATGCGCGAGAAGCCGAGGAGCTGACGTAGGGGCGGGGGCCGGACACGCGTCCGGCCCCCGCCGCGTCGGAGAATCATGTTCGTCGGAGCTCTGGAGCTGGACGTCCTCCTCGGGGACGTCCACTCGCTCAAGCAGAAGAGGTCGGTGGTCCGGCCCGTGGTGGCCGAGCTGCGCCGCAGGTTCGAGGTGGCCGTCTCCGAGGCGGGGCACCTCGACCTGCACCGGCGTGCGCTGCTCGGCGTCGCCTGTGTCGCGGCCGACTCCGGACACGTCACTGAGGTACTCGACCGGTGCGAGCGGCTCGTCGCCGCCCGCCCCGAGCTCGAGCTGCTCTCGGCCCGGCACCGGTTGCTGGGCCCTGAGGACTAGCACGATCCTGGGAGGGCTGTAGTTGTGGTGGATCAGGCCCGCGCGCGGCGGCTGTCCAAGCGGATCACGCAGATCGTCGCGGCCGCTCTCGAGCACGAGGTCAAGGACCCGCGGCTGAAGATGGTGACGATCACCGACACCCGCGTCACCGGCGACCTGCGCGAGGCAACCGTGTACTACACGGTGCTCGGTGAGACGGTTGACGCCGATCCGGACACCGCGGGCGCTGCCGCCGCGCTGGCCAGCGCCACCGGGGTGTTGCGCTCCCTGGTAGGTGCCGGCACCGGGATCCGGCACACCCCCTCGCTGGCGTTCGTGCCCGACCAGGTGCCGGACGAGGCCCGCCGCATGGAGGAGCTGCTCGCCCGCACCCGGGAGTCCGACGCCGAGGTGGCGCGGCTCGCGGCGTCGGCGAGGCCTGCGGGCGACGCCGACCCGTACCGCGTGCCGCGTGAACGCGAGGAGGACTAGAGAGTGTTCGTGAGGTGGCTGGTTTGCGTAGCGGTGCCGGTAGCGGAACCTCAGACGCCTTCTCGCTCCGGGATCGCCTCCTCATGAACGCCCAACCTGAGAACCCGCAGCGGTGCCGGTGGCGTGCTCCCACGGAGCGGCTCCGCCGCTCCTGAACGCGGCCTGGGAGCGGCAGGCGCCGCTCCCAGGCCGGGATACGGTGTGCGGAGTGAATCGATCGGAGGAACCCCTCGCATGACGTCCGACACCGCCCCCGACGCGCGGTCCGCTCGCCGCGCGTTCCTCGCGGCGGCGTTGCGCCGTCCGGCGACGATGGGCGCCGTCGCACCGAGCTCCCCGCGGCTCGGCGCGGTGCTCGCGTCGGTGGTGCCCCGCACCGGGGAGCCGGTGGTCGTCGAGCTGGGCCCCGGCACGGGCGCGGTGAGCGAGGTGATCGCTGCGAAGCTGCCGGCGGGCGCCAGGCACCTCGCCGTGGAGCTGGATCCCGCCATGGTCGAGTACCTGGGCCGCACCCATCCCGACCTCGAGGTCGTGCAGGGCAACGCGGCCGACCTCGGCAAGCTGCTGGCCGAGCGGGGGATCGCGCAAGTCGATGCCGTGATCTGCGGGCTGCCGTGGGCGTTGTTCGACGACGCCACGCAGACGGCGCTGCTCGCCGAGATCAGCCGGGTGATCGGTGACCGCGGCGCGTTCACCACGTTCGCCTACCTGCACGGGATGACGCTCGGGGCGGCGCGCCGGTTCCGGCGCCGTCTGCGCGGCACGTTCGACGAGGTGCTGGTGAGCGCCACGGTCTGGCGCAACCTGCCGCCCGCGTTCGTCTACGTGTGCCGCCGCCCGCGCCCCGGAGGATGAGCGCGGCGCCGGATCGCGTCGCGGCGCGGGAGGTGCTGCGGCTCGCCGCTCCCGCGCTGCCGGTGCTCGCCGCGGAACCGCTGTACCTGCTCGTCGACACCGCGGTGGTGGGGCGGCTCGGTGCGGTGTCGCTCGCCGGTCTCGCCGTGGCCGGGGTGGTGTTCGCCCAGGTCACGAGCCAGATGAACTTCCTGTCGTACGGCACCACGTCGCGTGCGGCGCGGCTGCACGGCGCCGGTCGGCACGGTGCTGCCGTGGGGGAGGGGGTGCAGGCCACCTGGCTCGCGCTCGCCGTCGGGCTGCTCGTGCTGGGCGTGGGCCAGCTGGTCGCGCGGCCGGTCGCCGAGGCGCTGGGTGACGGTGGCGCCATCGCCGACGCCGCCACCTCGTGGCTGCGCGTGGCGCTGTGGGGTGCGCCCCCGGTGCTGGTCACGCTCGCCGGCAACGGGTGGATGCGCGGTGTGCAGGACACCCGCCGCCCGCTGCGTTTCGTGCTCGCAGGCAATGCGCTGTCGGCGGTGCTCTGCCCGGTGCTGGTGCACGGTGCGGGCGGGTGGGCCGGGCTGGGCATGATCGGCTCGGCGTTCGCCAACGTCACCGGGCAGACGGTGGGTGCCACGTTGTTCCTGGTCGCGCTGGTGCGGGCGGCTCGGCGGGACGCGGTGGCGCTGCGACCGTCGCCCACGGTGCTGCGCGCGCAGCTGGGACTGGGGCGCGACCTGCTCGCCCGCAGCCTCGCCTTCCAGGCGTGCTTCCTGTCCGCGGCCGCCGTGGCCACCCGGTTCGGGGCGGCCAGTGCCGCGGCGCACCAGATCGTGCTGCAGATGTGGTTCTTTCAGGCGCTCGTGCTCGACGCGGTGGCGATCGCCGCCCAGGCGCTCGTCGGGGCCGCGCTCGGCTCGCCGGACCGGGGTGCGCAGCGGGCCCGCGCGCTCGCCCGCCAGGTCACCGGGTACGGGTTGGTGCTCGGTGTCGGCTTCGGGGTGCTGTTCGCGCTGCTGTCCGGCGTGCTCCCGCCCGTGTTCACGCCCGACCCCGCCGTGCTCGCGGCGGTGCCGGTGGCGTGGTGGTTCTTCACGGCGATGCAGCCGATCGGCGGGGTGGTGTTCGCCCTCGACGGGGTGCTGCTCGGCGCGGGCGACGCGGCGTTCCTCCGCACGTCGACGCTCGCAGCGGCAGTTCTCGGGTTCCTCCCGCTGACGTGGCGTCGCTGGCGTTCGGCTGGGGGCTCGCCGGAATCTGGTCGGGCCTGGCCGCGATGATGCTGATCCGCCTCGTCGCCGTGGGTGCACGGGCCCGCGGGGATCGCTGGATCGTGGTCGGCGCGGTTCGCTCCTGAGTGTCGCTAGGCCCCGAAGGGTCACCTGCGGTAGACAATGCACCGCGAACTGTCATCCCTACGGGCCACGGATCGGGTGCACGTGAAGAGAATCGTCGGACTCCTCGTGATCGCGCTGCTCGTCTTCTGGGTCTTCGTGAGCCCGGACAGCGCAGCCGACACCGTTCAGGACATCGGGTCGCTCCTGCGCGAGGGCGCTGAGTCGGTCATCACGTTCTTCACGCAGCTCGTCTAGCTTGAGTTGAAGCGGGGTTCAGCTCCTAGCCTCGACCCGTGAACACGACATCGGCCGGGGCCGCGGGCACCTGGCGTGAGCTGCTCGGCGTGCGCTACGCGCCCGTGGCCACCGTGCTGGCGGGTGGCGTCCTCCTCGAGGCCAGCAACGTCTACCTGACCACCAGCCTGCTGCCGACGATCGTGGCCGACATCGGCGGCGCGGAATTCTACTCCTGGACGATGACGACGTTCCTCGTCGCGTCGGTCATCACGTCGATGCTCGTCAGCCGGGCGCTCACCGCGCGGGGCGCGGTGGCCGCCTACGTCATCGCCTTCGGGCTGTTCGCCGCGGGCTCGCTGATCAGCGCCGCCAGCCCGGTGATGGCCGGGCTCCTGCTCGGACGGGCCGTGCAGGGGCTGGGCGGTGGGCTGCTCGCCGGCCTCGGCTACGCCATGATCCAGCGCGCGCTGCCGGAGCGCCTGTGGGCGCGCGCCGCGGCGCTCGTGTCCGCGATGTGGGGAGTGGGGAACATCGCGGGCCCGGCCGTCGGCGGGCTGTTCGCGCAGCTCGACTCGTGGCGGGCGGCGTTCGTCCTGCTCGCCGTGCTGTCGGGGCTGCTGGTGCTGCTCGTGCGCAGGGCGATCCCGGCCACCGGCCGGTCACGGGTCGAAGAGCCCGTCCCGGCCGGTTCGCTGGCGCTGCTCACGGCCGCGGTGGCGGCGGTCGCGCTGGCGAGCGTGGTGCCCACCGGTGCCGGCACGGCGATCGCGCTCGCCGCCGGGGTCGGGCTCGGCGTCTGGTTCCTGCGCCACGAGCGTTCCGCCCGGGCGCGGGTGCTGCCCGAGATCACCTACCACGGCCGCTCGCGGCTGCGCTGGGTGTACCTGTCGGTCGGGGTGCTGGCGTTCGGGGTCGGCACCGAGGCGTTCATCCCGCTGTTCGGGCAGGAGCTCGGCGGCATGAGCCCGCTGCTCGCGGGGTTCTTCGGCGCCGCGCTCTCGCTCGGGTGGTCGGTGACACAGATGATCACCGCGAGCGCCACCCGGCCCCACACGGTCCGCGCACTCATCGTCGCCGGACCACTGCTGCTCGCGGCGGGGCTCACCGGCTACGGCGCGTTGCAGCAGGAGCTGCCCGGCACCGGTGCGCTGGTGGCCTGGACGGTCGCCCTGTTCGCCGCCGGCGCGGGGATCGGGCTCGCGTTCCCGCACCTCACGGTGGCCGCGATGGGCAGCACGGACGGCGCGGAGGAGGGCGCGAAGGCGGCGGCCGGGATCAACACCGTCTTCATCATCGCCAACGCGTTCAGCGCCGCGTTCGCCGGCGTGCTCGTGAACCTCGGCGCACCCGCGCTGATCACCTCCGCGCACTACCTGCTGTTCGGGTTCGCGGTCGTCGTGGCGATCGGGGTGGTGCCTGCGTGGCTCGCGGCCCGCGCGGTCCGGGCACAGCCCTGACCGGGGAGCGCCGCCGGCGGCTCCCACACCGGCTCCGGGGTCTCCCGGACCTCGCCGTCCCCCGCGAACAGCAGGAAGCGGTCGAACCCGCGGGTGAACCAGCGGTCGTGGGTGACGGCGAGGACCGTGCCCTCGAAGGCGTCGAGCGCCTGTTCGAGGGCCTCGGCGGACGCGAGGTCCAGGTTGTCGGTGGGCTCGTCGAGCAGCAGCAACGTGGCGCCGGACAGCTCCAGGAGCAGCACGAGCACGCGCGCCTGCTGGCCACCCGAGAGCGTCTCGAACCGCTGCTCGGCCTGGGCGGCGAGCTCGTAGCGGGCGAGCGCCTTCATCGCGCTGCCCCGGGTCGTGCCGGGGCGGTCGGCGTCGCCGCCCACGAGCACGTCGAGCGGTGTCCGACCGGCGAGGTCGGGCCGGTCGTGGGTCTGGGAGAAGTGACCCGGACGCACCCGCGCGCCCAGGCGGGCGGTGCCGCCGTGGGCCACGGGTGCGAGTGCGAGGCCGCCCGCGGGAACGGTGCCGGGCCCGGGATCGGTGCCGCCGCGGGCCAGCAGCCGCAGGAAGTGCGACTTGCCCGTGCCGTTGCCGCCCAGCACCGCCACGCGGTCGCCGAACCAGATCTCGAGGTCGAACGGGTAGGTCAGCCCGTCGAGCTCCAGTTGCTCGCACACCACGGCGCGCTTGCCCGTGCGGGCACCGCCCAGGTGCATCCGCACGTTCTGGTCACGCGGCTTCTCCGGCGGCGGGCCGGCCTCCAGGAACCGGGCGAGCCGGGTGCGCGCGGCCTGCAGCCGGGAGGCCATGCCGTCGTTGTGGGACGCCTTCTCGCGGTAGTGCACGACGAGGCGTTCGAGCTTGGCGCGCTCCTCGTCCCAGCGGCGGCGCTGCTCGTCGAGCCGGTCGTGCCGGGCCACGCGCGCCCCGTGCCACGACGCGAACCCGGCCGGGTGCACCCACACCGAGCCCGCCTCCACCGTGACCACCCGGCCTGCGGTGCGGGCCAGCAGCTCGCGGTCGTGGCTGACGTACAGCACGCTCTTGGCCGACTCCGCGAGCCGCTCCTCCAACCAGCGCTTGCCGGGCACGTCGAGGTAGTTGTCCGGCTCGTCGAGCAGCAGGACGTCGTCGGAGCCGCGCAGCAGCAGTTCGAGCGCGAACCGCTTCTGCTCGCCGCCCGACAGCGTGGCGACGCGCCGGTCGCGCACCTCGTGCCAGTGCAGGCCCAGCGCCGCGACGGCGGCGGTGTCGAACTCGACCTCGGCCCCGTACCCACCCGCCTCTCCCCACGCGGCGAGCGCGTCGGCGTACCGCAGCTGGGAGCGCTCGTGCTCGTCGAGGGCGAGCTCGGCGGCGCGCAGCCGTTCCCCGGCCGCCCGGACGGCGGGCGCGGCGAGCGACAGTGCGAGGTCGGCGAGCCGGGTGTCGTCGGTGATCGAGCCGATGAACTGGCGCATGACGCCGATCCCGCCGCTGCGCGCGATGCTCCCGGCCGCAGGCGCCACGTCACCGGCGACCATCCGCAGCAGCGTGGTCTTGCCCGCTCCGTTGGGCCCGACGAGCGCGACCTTCGCGCCCTCCCCGACGCGGAAGGACACGTCGGAGAAGAGCGTGCGCCCGTCGGCAGCCGGTGCGCGACGGCCATGGCCTCGATGTGCCCCACCGGGACATGGTGCGGGGCCACGGGCGGCCGGTCGACCGGATATCAGAACGGGAGCGGAGCGCGCAGCACGCCTTCCCCGATGAACGTCGCGACGGAGTCGAGCCGCCGTTCCGACGCCCGGACGACGTCGGGGCCGGCGCCCTGGCCCCACACCCGCTTCGCCTCGTCCCACGCGAGGTCGCGGGTGAACGTGACGACGAGGTCGGCGAGCCAGTTGGCCCCGACGTCCCACGGTGCGCCGTCGGGCCCGTTCGACAGGAGCGAGTCGAGCTCCTCGCGCAGCCGGTCCATCTCCATCTCGAACACGTCGTTGACGAGCCGGTAGTCGTGGTACTGCGCGGTGTCCGCGCCGTCGCCGTCGGGGGCGACGTGGCGCCAGGTGGCGATCAGCGCGTGGGCGAGGTCGTAGTTGATGTGGGCGTTGACGCCGAGCACCGCGAAGTTGACCGGTGCGACGTTCGGGTCGGTGCGGTTGTCGAACAGCACCCGCCACACCCCGGGCACCGTGTGGACGTCGGCGGCGTAGCCGCGCAGCGCCCGGAAGAACCGCTCGGCGAACTCGATGTCGAGGCGCACGAGGAACGGCGACGACCGGAACTCGCCGGCCTCGACCATGGCGCCGACCCGCTGCGTGATGATGTGGTACAGCTTCGTGAACGACGCGATGCCGTCGTCCTCGCCGAGCACCGACGTGCTCGCCGCGTGGTCGCGGATCGCCTCGAGCCGGGCGATGACCTCCGGGATCGAGGTCGGCGGGGTGTCCCCGGCCAGCTCGGCCAGCCGTTGGGTACTCCCCGGCACCTGCGCGACGTCGGCCCCCCGATCGGTCTCGGCGGTTCCCATCCGCACCACTCCTCTCCGCTGCGCGTCACCCCGGTGGGCGACCCCTGTGAGGAGTACACGACGCTGCGGCTGATACGTCCAGGATGATCCTCTTCGGCGGGCGGTCGAGCGGTGCAGGGGTGCGGCCTCCTCGCCGCCGGGGCAGGGCAGTAGCGTCGCGGGTCGTGACCGAGCGATGGCCCGTGCGCCCCTTGGTCGGCCGGGAGGAGGACCTCGGCGCGCTCGTCGCCGTGCTCGAGTCGGTCGAGCGGGGCCGGATGGCCACGATCTTCCTCGGCGGCGATGCGGGCGTGGGCAAGACGCGCCTGGTGCAGGAGCTCGTCGCGCGCGCGGAGAGCGGCGGGGCCACCGCACTGGTCGGCGCCGCGACCGACATCGTGGAGAGCCCGCCGTTCTGGCCGGTGGCCTCCGCGCTGCGCGCGCTGCTGCGATCCCCGCGCGGCAACGAGGTGCGGCGGCTGCTCGCACCGTGGTCGGACCAGCTCGACGAGCTGCTCCTCCTCCGTTCGGCGGTCCCGGCCGAGCTCGCGCGGGTGCAGACCCTCGAGCTGCTGCACCGGGTGGTGCTGCGGCTCGCGGCCGAGCGGGTACTGGTGCTCGTCATCGAGGACGTGCAGTGGGCCGACCGCTCCACCCTCGACCTCATCGCCTACCTGGTGGCGAACCTCCCCGACGAGCGGCTGCTCCTCGTCGGCACGCACCGGAGCGG
This sequence comes from Pseudonocardia sp. CNS-004, assembly GCA_001942185.1. Classification (GTDB taxonomy): domain Bacteria; phylum Actinomycetota; class Actinomycetes; order Mycobacteriales; family Pseudonocardiaceae; genus Pseudonocardia. The sequence continues at coordinate 35,518 of MKJV01000122.1, read as the reverse complement.
GCCGGGGGCCGACCCCGCACCCCGGGCCGCGGCCGCCCGCACGGTGATCCGCGAGCTCGCCCGGCACCGCCAGGTGCGCGCCATGGAGGTGGCGCCGCTGCGCCGGGACGCGGTGGCCGAGCTGGTGGCGGCAGCGGAGCCCGACCGCCCCGACCTCGTCGAGCTGGTGTGGATGCGCTCGGCGGGCAACGCGTTCATCGCGGAGGAGACGCTGCGCGCCGCGGCCGACGGCGACCCCACCGGCCTGCCCACCACGCTGCGCGAGCTCGTGCTCTCCCGGATCGAGCGGCTGTCCGCGCCCGCGCTGCGCACCGTGCGCGCGGTCGCGCTCGCCGACGGGCCGCTGCCGCACGGCCTGCTCGACGCCGTGCTGGACGGCGCGCCGTGGCTGCTCGAGGCCCTGCGCGAGAGCGTCGACGCCGGTGTGGTGGTCGTCGACGAGCCGGCCGACGGCTACCGGCTGCGCCACGGGCTGATGACCGACGTCGTGGTGGGTGAGCTCCTGCCGGGCGAACGGGTGGACCTGCACCGCCGCTACGCCGCTGCGCTGTCGGCCGCGTGGGCGCGCGAGCTGCCCGGCGTCGACGCGCGGCTGGCCCACCACTGGCACGGGGCGGGCGACCGCGACCGCGCCGCGGTGGCCGCGGTGGCCGCGGCGGAGGCCGCCGCCACGGTGCGCGGCTACGCGGAGGCCCACCGGCACTGGCTGCGCGCCGCCCGGCTCGCCGGGGGAGGTCGTCGCCGCGCCCCTCCCGCGAGCGGTCTGCCTGGAGCGCGCCGCCGAGTCCGCACACCTGGCAGGCGACGCCGACCAGGCCGTCGCGCTGCTGGCCGAGCGGCTCGATGCCGTCGCGCTGCTGGCCGAGCGGCTCGATGTGCTCGACCCGCCCGACGGTCCGGACGCCCCCGACGTCGAGGCCGCGCTGCTGCACGCCCGCACCGGCCAGTACCTGGTGGCGGCGGGGCGGGGCGCGGAGGCCGCCGAGGCGTTCGGCCGTGCGACGGCGGCGCTGCCGGCAGAGGGGGCGGAGCGGGAGCGGGCCGAGGTGCTCGGCGGCCACGCGTCGGCGCTGTGGACGGCGGGCGACTACGCGGCGGCCCACGAGACCGCGGAGCGCGCCCTCGCCCTCGCCCGCCGGATCGGCATGGCCGTGCCGGAGGCGCGGGCGCTCGCCACCCTCGGGTTCGGGCTGGCCTACCTGCAGGACCCGGAGGCGGGGGAGGCCGCGCTGCGGGAGTCGATCGCGGTGGCCGAGCGGGCGGGCGAGCCACTGGAGATCGCGCGGGCCCACCGCAGCCTCGCGGAGCTGCTGTGCGGCCCCCTCAACGAGCTGGACCGCGGCATCGCGATCGCCCGCGCGGGCGCCGCGCGCGCCCGTGAGCTGGGGCTCGCGCGCAGCGCGGAGGCGGGGATGCTCGCCGTGGCGGCCAACGGGCTGTTCCGCATCGGGCACTGGGACGAGGCCGACGCCACGATCGCCGAGGCCTGGGAGCTCGCCCCGGCCGGCGCCGAGGCGCTCGAGCTGCGGCTGGCGCGGGCGCGGCTGCACACCGGCCGCGGCCGCTTCGGCCCTGCCGAGGACGACCTCGAGGCGGTCGACGCACTCTCGGCCGCCACGGTCGGCCCGCGCTACCGGCTGCCGCTGCTCACGCTGTGGGCGGGGCTGGAGATGTGGAACGGGCGCCCCGACCGCGCGCTCGACCACGTGGCGGCCGGGCTCGACGTCGTCGAGCAGGGCTCGGACGACGTCTGGCTGGTGGCGCCGCTGGTCTGGCACGGCGCCCGCGCCGCGCCGAGCTCACCCGGCTCGGGATGCGCCGCCCCGACGACGGCACCGACGCCCGGCTGCGCAGGCACGCCGCCGACACCGCACGCATCGCGGAGGTGTCCGTGCCCGCGGTCCGCGACGTCGTGCTCGGTTTCCTGGAGATGTCCGCCGCGGAGGACGCGCGCGCCGAGGGCCGTTCCGACCCGCAGGCGTGGGAGCGCGTCGCCGAGATCTGGCGGGAACGCCGCCAGCCCTACCCGTCGGCGTACGCCACCTGCGCCGCGCCGAGGCGTTGCTCGCCTCCCGGGCCAGCTCGGTGGCCGCCGCCGACTCGCTGCGCCGCGCCGGGCGGATCGCCCGCGACCTCGGCGCCACCCCGTTCCTCGCGGAGATCGCCGACCTCGCCGACCGGGCACGGGTGCGCCTCGGCGAACCCGCCCCCGGCCCGGCGGAGCCCGCCCCCGAACCGGACGACGAGCTGGCCGTGCTCACCGCGCGGGAGCTCGAGGTGCTCACCGAGCTCGCCGCCGGGCACACCAACCGTGCGATCGCGCAGCGGCTGTTCATCAGCGAGAAGACCGTCGGCGTCCACATCACCCGCATCTACGCGAAGCTCGACGTGCACAGCAGGGTGCAGGCGAGCGCCGTGCTCATGCGCGCCCGGCGGCCCAGCTAGGGGCCCCAGCGGCGTGATGATCGCCGGGGCTGGTGCCAGAGCGACGCATTCGTCGGCCTGGCACCATCCCTGCCGATCATGGCGCCGGCGGCCCCTGGACGGGTGATGCCGAATTCGGCCAGTGGCCGTCGGCGATCAGGGCCGGGGGTACTGAGCCCCGGTGGCTCGTGATCGCCGGAAGTGGTGCCCGGACGACGGATCTGTCGTCGTGCCACCAACTGCCGACGATCGACGTGCCCATGATCGGCGGGAGTGGTGCCAGGGCGTCGCATCCGGCGCTCTCGGACCACTCCCCGCGATCACGCGCCGGCTGGCGGGTGGGCCCTACAGCAGGGCGGGAAGCGCGGCGGTCCCGGCCGGTGCACCCGGCGACGTCGTGATCGCTGCGAGATCATGCTGCCTGCCGCCGTGCGGGCGCTGAGGGGCCACTCGTGCCGATCATGCGGTCCTGATCGATCCGAGAAGGCGTTCGGCGCCCCGCCGAGGGCGATCCCGTGCGGGTCGGACCGATCACAGGTGTTCCACGACTCACCGAGCTCGACCGCGAGCCGGCCGAACGTGGCGGGATCGCCCACGACCACCGATCAGTTCACACCTGCTCGGCTAGACCTCCACGACCGTGCCCGCGTCGAACGAGCGGCGGACGCGGTCGAGCAGGCGAGCCCGGCTGGGCCCGAGGCTGCCGATCGGGATCCCGGTGGCGCGGCGACCTCGGCGTAGGGACGCGGGTCGTCGGCGAACAGCTCCATCATGATCGTGCGCCCGCGCGGCGGCAGTGAGCCGACGATCGTCCAGAGGCGGGTCACGGTGTCGGCGTCGACCACCCGGTCCTCGATCGTGCGGTCCGGGTCGGGCACGGTGTCGAGCTCGTCGGTGACCACGGCGCGGTTGTCCCGCAGGATTCGCAGGCACTCGCGGGAGGCGGTGGTGGCGAGCCAGCCGCCGAGGCGTTCCGGGTCGCGCACGGTGGCGCGGTGCTCGACGAGGCGCAGCCAGGTGCGCTGCTCGGCGTCGTGGGCGTCGGCGTCCTGCAGTCGGTAGGAGCGGACGACGGCGCCGACGAGGCCCCGGTAGCGCTGCACGATCTCGGTCCACGCCCGCTCGTCACCGCCGTGCGCCGACCGCAGCAGCGTGTCGTTGGCGGTGCCGGGGGCGGCGGCCGGGACGGTCATCACGAGCTCCTCGCAAGGGGCGGGCAACCTGCCGCACCACCCTCGGGGACGCGCGGGGGCCTGTCGTCAGGTCAATGCCTTACGCCGGCGGTGAACTACGCCCTATATCGCGCGTGCGGGTATCTACGCGGGCGCGGGATGGCTCTACCCGATCGCCGGCTCCCACGCCGGGGGAGCGGAGGCCGTCCGAGAACGGGCCTCGACGAGGAGGAACCGCGTTGGTGGCGATCGAGTCGGGGGCGGTCGGAACGGGGGGTCGGGGCCGCCCGGGCGGCGTCGTCGACGCCGTGGTGCGGCTGCAGGACGGCGCCGACGCGGGCCGGTGCGGCCACGGGGCAGGCCCCGTGGGGCGGCTGCTGACGACGGTCGCGGCCACCGACGACGCGACGGGCGGCACCGCGCAGGCGGACCTCGAGTTCCGGTCGGAGCTCGTGGCGGAGCTGGTGCGGCGCTACCTGCGGGCCGTCCGCGCGCAGGCCAGGGGGAGCGGGGCGCCGCGGGTCTGGCAGGTCGTGCTGGGCCGCTGGGAGGGCGGCGCGGGCGACCCGGCCCGTACCGCGCTCGCGGGCGCCCACGCGCTCGTGTGCTTCGACCTGCCCCCCGCCGTGGTGAGCGCGTGCACGCTGCTCGGCCGCGGCCCCGGCCCCGGCGAGGAGGCCACGGTGCAGGCGGTCACGGGGCAGCTCGCGCGGCTCGCCAACGAGGCCGCTGCCGCGGCGGCCACCGACATGGGCTCCCGCGACGACGCCAGCGGGCTCGCGCTGCTGCTGTCGCGCAGCGAGTGCTGGCGCCAGGCGGAACACCTGTGGACGGTGCGGGGCCGCCCGTCGGAGGCGGAGAAGGAACGTGCGGCGCTCGATTGGCGCGCCGCTCTGGTGGCCCGGGCGCTGTTGGGGAGCGGCTGACCCGGGCCGGGCGGAGGGGGGTCGTGAGTGGATACGAGTGCCGGAGCACTCGTATCCACTCACGGGGTGTCGTATCCGCTCATGGGGCGTCGCGCGGGGCCGCCCACGCGGCCCAGAGCGCGGCGTAGTTCCCACCGGCCGCGACGAGCTCGTCGTGCCGGCCCGACTCGACGATCCGGCCCTTGTCCAGCACCACCACCCGGTCGGCCGCGGCGGCCTGGGTGAGGCGGTGGGCGATCACCACGGCGGTGCGACCGTCGAGCGCGGCCGTGGCCGCCCGTTCGAGCGCGCGGGCGCCCGCGCTGCCGGCCTCCGCGGTGGCCTCGTCGAGCACCGCGACGGCGGGGTCGGCGAGCAGGAGCCGGGCGAGCGCGAGCTGCTGGGCGCGGGTGGCCGACAGCTCGTCGCCGCCGTCGCCCACGACATCGCCGAGCCGCATCGGCGCCTCGACGGCGGCAAGGGCGGCGGCGAGCTCGTCGTCGGTGCGTCCGGGCGGGCCATGCGCAGGTTGGCGGCCACGGTGCCGGCGAACACGTGCACCTCCTGCGTGACGAGTGCGACGTGCCGACGCAGGTCGGCGAGCTCGGCGAGCGGCACGCCGCCGATCTCCACGGTGCCCGCCGTGGGCGTGTGCACGCCGGCGATGACGGCACCGAGGGTGGTCTTGCCCGCCCCGCTCGCGCCGACCACGGCCACCCGCTCCCCGGCCGCCACCTCGAGGTCCACCCCGTGCAGGACCTCCGGGCCGCTGCCGTACGCGTGCCGGATCCCGGCGAGCCGCACGGTCGCGGCGGCGGGGGTGCGCGGGTGCAGCGGCGCGGCGGGCGCGGCATGTCGGCCACCCCGACCAGCCGGGCGAGCGCCGCTCCGGCCGACTGCGCCTCGTCAAGCAGGTAGAGCATGATGCCGATCGGGTCGAACAGCCGCAGGAAGTACAGCGCGGCCGCGGTGGCGGCACCGACCGTGATGGCGTCGGCGCGCACCAGCAGGAACCCGGTGACGAGGATGGCGAGCACGCCGACCAGCTCGGCGCCGTTCATGCCGAGACCGAACCGCCGCTCGGCGTCGGCGGCGCGCATCGACGCGTCGACGGCGGCGAGGGAGTGGCGGTCGATCCGGGCGAGCTGCGCGGCCCGCCGCCGGAACGCGCGCACGGTGGGTGCGCCGCCGACCCCGGCCAGCAGCGACTGGGTGCGCTCGCCCTCGGCCCGCCGCTCCGCCGCGTAGAGCGTGCCGGCCCGGCGCATGTACCAGCGTGCGATCAGCACCCAGATCGGCAGCGGAGCGAGCCCGGCGAGCGCGAGGCGCCAGTCGAGCACGGTGAGGCCCACGAGCGTGAGGACGACGTCGAGCAGCGAGATCACGACGGTGGGGATCGCCCGGCGGATGCCCTCGGAGATCACGGAGATGTCGCCGCCGACCCGTTGCAGCAGGTCGCCGGTGCCGGCGTGCTCGATGTCGGCGAGGGGGACGTCGAGGGCCCTGGCCACCACGCGCTCGCGCAGCGTGGCGAGCACCTGCTCGCCGAGGCGGGCCACCATCACCGAACCGAGCGCGGCCAGCACCGCCCGTGCCACGAGGGCGGCGAGGATGCCCAGCGCGAGGCCGTCGACGAGGGCCACCGCGCCTCGGTCGATCACCGCGTCGACGATCCGGCCGAGCAGCGGTGGCACCACGAGCATGGCCACCGACGCCGCGACCAGCGTGAGCACCGTGCCGATGAGGAGCGTGCGGTGCGGGCGCACGAGCTCGACGAGCGCGGAGCGGGTGCGGGACATCGTGGCGATCGGGAGCACGTTCACGTCAGCACCGCCTGCCGGTAGCGGGCGTCGGCGACGAGCTCGGCGTGCGACCCGGAGGCGACGACGATGCCGCGGTCCACGAGCAGGACCCGGTGGCAGCGCGCCAGCAGGGCGGGGCTGGAGGCCACCACCACGGTGGTGTGCCCGGCCCTCAGCGCCGACACGCCCGCGGCGATGCGGTGCTCGGTGGCCGCGTCGACGGCCGTGGTGGGGTCGTGCAGCACCAGGACCGGCGGGTTCTCGGCGAGCGCCCTGGCCAGGCCGATGCGCTGGCGCTGCCCGCCCGAGAGCGTGCGTCCGCGCTCGCCCACCTCGCTCTCGAGGCCGTGGGGCAGCGTCTCCACCACCTCATCGGCGGCCGCTGCGGCCAGCGGCGCGAGGTCGCGCCCGGTGTTGTCGGCCACGGTGCCCTCGAACAGGGTGGCCGCGTGCCGGGCCACGAGCACGGCCCGGCGGGCGTCGTCGAGGCCGACCTCGCGCAGGTCGGTGCCGTCGAGGTGCACGGGTGTGTCGGCATCGCGGCCGAGGACGTCGAGCAGGGTGGCGGCGTCGGCGGGCTGCAGCGTGACGACGCCGACGTGCTCGCCCGCGGCGACGTCGAGTTCGAGGCCTGCGGGCAGCCGAACCCGCAGGGCGCCTGCCGGGCGGGCGGGCAGCGGGTGCGCGCCCTCGGTGACGGCGAGGGGCGCGGCGAGCAGGGTGGCCACCCGGCGGGCCGAGCCGCGGGCTCCCGCGAGGATCGGCCCCAGCTGGGTGAGCCGCTCGAGCGGCCCGATCAGGAACTGCGCCAGCCCCACCCCCGCGACCAGCTCGCCGATCGTGATGCTGCCCTCCAGCGCGAGGCGGCCGCCGACCCACGCCACGACCACGAGGAAGAGCCCGGTGATCACGTTGGTGGCGCCGACGTAGCCACCGGTCAGGTCGCGGCCGACAGCCGGGCGCGCAGCGCGGCGCGGCTGGCCGTGCGGTAGGACTCCGCCGCGGCCCGTTCGGCGCCGATTCCCTTGATGACGCGCAGTCCGCTGATCACGTCGGTGGCCACGGCGGTGGCCGCCGCGAGCGACCCCTGCTCGGCCTCGGCCCGTCCGACGAGCGGGCGGGCCAGCAGGCGGGAGGCGAGCAGTACCAGCGGCACCCCGCCGAGCACGACGAGCCCGAGCACCACCGACGCGTCGAGCAGCACGACCGCGCCTCCTGCCAGCGCGGCGAGCGTGGCGATCCCACCCCAGATCACCCGGCACACCTCGCCCGCCCGGTCGGCGTCCGACCCGGCCGTGCTGACCAGCTCGCCGGACCGCCCCGGCACCCCGCCCGCCGGGTGCAGCACGCGCTCGGCGACGTCCATGCGGATGCGGTGGGCCGCCATCTTCTCGGTGCGCGCGCCCCACCAGTACCCGAACAGCGCGCTGGTGGACAGCACCGCGAAGACCGCGACGACCACGCCCAGCCAGCGCAGGAGCGCACCGGAGTCGCGGTCGACGACGGCGAGGTCGATCACCCAGCCCACCGCGACGGGCACCGCGGCCTCGGCGAGCTGGTGCAACGCCACCAGCAACGCCGCCAGGCCGAGCTCGCGCGGGCGCGCGAGCGCCCCACGGCGCAGCACGTCGCGGGCGGTCGCACGCTCCATCTGTGGCCCCCCTGACCTGCGCTCCGCGCCGACGGTATCCGGTGTTCCCGGGGTCGGAGGACGGATTGAGACAATCGCGTCGTGGACGCCCCCGTGCCCGGTCTCGTGATCGTGGACAAACCCCCCGGCCTGACGTCGCACGACGTCGTCGCCCGCCTGCGCCGGATCCTGCGCACCCGCAAGGTCGGCCACGCCGGCACCCTCGACCCGATGGCCACCGGGGTCCTCGTGTGCGGGGTCGGCCGCGGCACCAAGCTGCTCGGCCATCTGGCGCTCGACACGAAGGCCTACACGGCCACGATCCGGCTCGGCGTCACCACCCGCACCGACGACGCCGAGGGTGAGGTGCTCGCCACCGCCGACGCGGGCGGGGTCACCGACGCCGCGATCGCGGCCGGCATGGCCGACCTGACCGGTGCGATCGAGCAGGTGCCCAGCTCGGTCAGCGCGATCAAGGTGAACGGGCAGCGCGCCTACGCGCGGGTACGGGCGGGCGAGGACGTCGTGCTGGCGGCCCGTCCGGTCACGGTCTCGCGGTTCACGCTGCTCGACCGCCGCGGCACCGACCTCGACGTCGCCGTCGAGTGCTCGTCGGGCACCTACGTCCGGGCGCTCGCCCGCGACCTGGGCGCAGCGCTCGGCGTGGGTGGGCATCTGACGGTGCTGCGGCGCACCCGCGTCGGCCCGTTCGCCCTGGAGCACGCGAGCACCCTCGAGGCACTGGAGGCCGACCCGTCGGCGCTGGTCCCGCTGGACGCGGCCGTCGCGCTGGCCTTCCCCCGCCGCGACCTCGACGCCGTCCAGGCCGCCGACATCTCCCACGGCCGCGCCCTGCCCGCGACCGGTTCGCCGGGCACGCACGCCGTGTTCGCACCGGACGGCCGCGCCCTGGCCCTGGTGACGGACAAGGGCCCGCAGGCACGCCCCCTCGTGGTCCTGGCCCCAGCCACCGGTTCCTGATGCCGCAAGGTGGCCTCACCGGCACGACACGGCAGTATGGCCACCTCGCCGGCGTTGGGGGCACCCGCCGCGTGCGAGCCTCGCGCGTTTCGTAGGCTCGTTCCGTGCAGCGCTGGCGGGGGCTGGAGGCAGTTCCGACGGGCTGGGGGCGCAGCGTCGTCACGGTCGGCGTCTTCGACGGGGTGCATCGCGGGCACCAACGGCTCATCGGGCGCGCGGTCGAGCGGGCGCGGGAGCGCGGACTCCCCTCGGCGCTCGTGACGTTCGACCCGCACCCGGCCGAGGTGGTGCGTCCCGGCAGCCACCCCGCGCGGCTCACCACGCTGCGGCGGCGCGCTGACCTGGTGGCCGAGCTCGGGGTCGACGCGTTCTGCGTGCTCCCGTTCACCTCGGACGTCGCCCGCACCGAGCCGCCCGAGTTCGCCCACGAGGTGCTCGTGGAGCGGCTGCACGCCGCCGACGTCGTGGTCGGGCGCAACTTCCGGTTCGGCCACCGGGCGGCGGGGGACGTCGCGCTGCTCACCCGGCTCGGGGAGCGGTTCGGGTTCGGGGTGGAGGGCCTGGAGCTGATCACCGACGACGGCGTCACGTTCTCGTCCACCTACATCCGGGCGTGCATCGACGCGGGTGACGTCGAGGCCGCGGCGGCCGCTCTCGGCAGGCCGCACCGGGTGGAGGGCGTGGTCGTGCACGGCGACCGGCGCGGGCGGGAGCTGGGCTTCCCCACGGCGAACCTGGCCACCGCGCCGTACACCGCGCTTCCGGCCGACGGCGTGTACGCGGGCCGGTTCGAGATCACCGGCCGGTCGCTGGCCGCGGCGATCTCGGTGGGCACCAACCCGACGTTCTCCGGCCGGGAGCGCACCGTCGAGGCCTACGTCCTGGACGTCGACGAGGACTTCTACGGCTTCGAGGTGGCGCTCGACTTCGTGCACCGGCTGCGCGGCCAGGAGCGGTTCGCCGACGTGGCCGCGCTCGTCGAGCAGATGGACCGCGACGTGGCGCGCACGCGGGAGCTGCTGGGGGCAGGCTGAACTGCGCCGTGCCGGTTTTCCCGTTCGCCCACGGGGACGGCGGTGGCCCTGCGAGCATCCTGGGCATGGCGGACGCGACGGGCTCGTGGCTCATCGACAACCGGGAACGGCAGCGCCGGCTCTACGGCGCCCCGCTCGGAGAGCGTGTCCGCCGCCTGACTGGTGCGCTCGGCATCTCCCAGGCGCGGCTCGCGCGCACGCTCGGGATCAGCCCGGCGATGCTGAGCCAGCTGGTGAGCGCCCGCCGCGTGAAGATCGGGGATCCGGCGGTGCTCGCGCGCATGCTGCTGCTCGACCAGCGCTGCCACCGGATGCGGCTCCCGGCATCGCGCGCCGCCGTCGACGAACTGCTCGCCGAGGTCGCCGAGACCCACTGGCACTGGAACGGCAGGCCTGCGCAGCGGCCGCGCCCGCTCGGGCACCGGGTGCCGCGCGACGAGGGGGGCGGCACGGCAGCCGCCGTGCTCCGGGGGGTGGCCGAGCCGGCCCGCCTGGCCGCGGCTGCCGCGGCGCTCGGGCCGACGTTCCCGGAGCTCGCCGAGATCCTGCGGCAAGCGGCGAGTCGCCCGGGGGCGTAGGAGGGCCCTGAACAACTCGGGCCTACTGCGCGGCGCCCAGGCGGCGCCCTCGCCGCGTTGGACGATCGGGCCGATACAACAGCGGTATCGGCCCGATCGTCCGCCTTGCGAGGACACCACCTGGACGCCGCTCGCTACGGCCGGAGTTGTTCAGGACCCTCCTACGGCCCGCGCGACATCGTGCCTGGTAACGTGGTGTACCGGGTCCGGCTGCAGTCCGTGGCGGCCGTGCACCGACTTCCGCCCCCTTCTGAGGGGATGCGGGCCTCACGGCACATCACGAAGGAAGAGGCACCACGTGGCACTCGACGCCGCACAGAAGAAGACCATCCTGGACTCCTACGGGGTCCACGAGGGCGACACCGGTTCGCCCGAGGCGCAGGTCGCGCTGCTCACCAAGCGCATCAGCGACCTCACCGAGCACCTCAAGCTGCACAAGCACGACCACCACTCCCGCCGCGGCCTGTTGCTGCTGGTCGGCCGTCGCCGCAGGCTGCTGAAGTACCTGCAGTCGGTCGACGTCGCGCGCTACCGGTCGCTGATCGAGCGTCTCGGCCTCCGCCGCTGACATTCCGCCGGCCCGGACCAGCTCCTCGGTCCGGGCCGGCTCCGATTTCCCAACCAGCCAACTCCATGACGCCACGCCCGCCGCGGACGATCCGCCGGTCCTCGGTAGTGGCTCCCGGGATTCGAGTCCCGGGGGCTTCGATCGAAGACCGGCCAGGCCGAGGATCAGCCGGTGCGGCGTGGGTCCCGAGAAGAAGGACCACATGACCGACCCCATGGACGACGTGCACGAGACCAGTGCCGTCATCGACAACGGGAGCTTCGGCACCCGCACGATCCGGTTCGAGACCGGGCGCCTCGCGCGCCAGGCCGCCGGGTCCGTCGTCGCCTACCTCGACGACGAGACCATGCTGCTGTCCGCCACCACGGCGTCCAAGCAGCCCAAGGAGCACTTCGACTTCTTCCCGCTCACGGTGGACGTCGAGGAGCGGATGTACGCGATCGGCAAGATCCCCGGCTCGTTCTTCCGCCGGGAGGGCCGCCCGGGCACCGACGCGGTCCTCACATGCCGCCTGATCGACCGGCCGCTGCGCCCGTCGTTCGTCGACGGCCTGCGCAACGAGATCCAGATCGTCGTCACCGTGATGAGCCTGGACCCGCAGGACCCCTACGACGCGCTGGCCATCAACGCCGCGTCGATGTCCACCCAGCTCTCGGGCCTGCCCTTCTCCGGCCCGATCGGTGGCGTTCGGGTCGCGCTGATCGACGGCCAGTGGATCGCCTTCCCGCAGTACGAGGACCTGCAGCGCGCCGTGTTCGACATGGTCGTCGCCGGCCGTGTGGTTGGCGACGACGTCGCGATCATGATGGTGGAGGCCGAGGCCACCACCGAGACGATCGAGCTGGTCGCAGGAGGCGCGCAGGCGCCCACCGAGCAGGTCGTGGCCGCCGGGTTGGAGGCGGCCAAGCCGTTCATCCGCAGCTTGTGCGTGGCCCAGCAGCAGCTGGCCGACGTCGCCGCGAAGCCGACGCGGGAATACCCCACGTTCCCGGCCTACCAGCCGACGTGTTCGAGGCCGTGGAGGCGGAGGGCAGCAAGGACCTCGCCGCCGCCCTGACCATCGGCCCGAAGCAGGAGCGCGAGGCGAAGCTCGACGAGGTCAAGCTCGCCGTGCTCGCCGCGCTCGGTGAGAAGTTCGAGGGCCGCGAGAAGGAGCTGGGCGCCGCGTTCCGGTCGCTCAACAAGAAGCTCGTGCGCCAGCGCATCCTGCGCGACCAGGTCCGCATCGACGGCCGCGGCATCACCGACATCCGGCCGCTGTCGGCCGAGGTCGAGGTCGTGCCGCGGGCCCACGGCTCGGCGCTGTTCGAGCGCGGCGAGACCCAGATCATGGGCGTCACCACGCTGAACATGCTGCGCATGGAGCAGCAGATCGACTCGCTCGGCCCGGAGACGCACAAGCGCTACCTGCACCACTACAACTTCCCGCCGTACTCGACCGGTGAGACCGGCCGGGTGGGCTCGCCGAAGCGCCGCGAGATCGGCCACGGCGCGCTGGCCGAGCGGGCCCTGCTGCCCGTGCTGCCCACGCGCGAGGAGTTCCCCTACGCCATCCGGCAGGTGTCGGAGGCGCTGGGATCCAACGGCTCCACGTCGATGGGCTCGGTCTGCGCGTCCACGATGTCGCTGTTCAACGCCGGTGTGCCGCTGAAGGCGCCGGTCGCGGGCATCGCGATGGGCCTCGTGAGCGACGAGGTGGAGGGCCAGACCCGCTACGTCGCGCTCACCGACATCCTCGGCGCCGAGGACGCCTTCGGCGACATGGACTTCAAGGTCGCCGGCACGTCCGAGTTCGTCACGGCCCTGCAGCTGGACACCAAGCTCGACGGCATCCCGTCCGAGGTGCTGGCCGCCGCGCTGTCGCAGGCCAAGGACGCCCGCCTGACGATCCTCGAGGTCATCGGCGAGGCGATCGACCAGCCCGACGAGATGAGCCAGTTCGCCCCGCGCGTCACGGCGATCAAGGTTCCGGTCGACAAGATCGGCGAGGTCATCGGCCCGAAGGGCAAGATGATCAACTCGATCACCGAGAAGACCGGCGCCGACATCTCCATCGAGGACGACGGCACGATCTACGTCGGTGCCGCCGACGGCCCCTCCGCGGAGGAGGCCATCGGCATGATCAACGCGATCGCCAACCCGCAGCTGCCGAAGATCGGCGAGCGGTTCCTCGGCACGGTCGTCAAGACCGCCGCCTTCGGGGCCTTCGTCTCGCTGGTGCCCGGCAAGGACGGTCTCGTCCACATCTCCAAGCTCGGCCAGGGCAAGCGGGTCGGCAAGGTGGAGGACGTCGTCAAGGTCGGCGACAAGATCCGCGTCGAGGTCACCGACATCGACAACCGGGGCAAGATCAGCCTCATCCCGGTCGCCGAGGAGTCGGCCAACGGCACCACGCCGGCCCCGACCTCGGAGAACGGCGACGCCGCGGCGAGCGACGCCCCGGCGAACAACGCTGCCGAGAACGACAACGACGAGGCCGAGGCGGTCTCGCCCAGTTGACAGGCGTGCTGACGCCGGGGGTGGGAGCAGCTGCTCCCACCCCCGGCGGCGTTTCCCGTACCGAACTGCCCGGCGGGCTGCGCGTCGTCACCGAGACGGTGCCGGGCGTGCGCTCGGTGTCGCTCGGGATCTGGATCGGCATCGGGTCCCGCGACGAGTCGCCGCTGCAGGCCGGTGCGGCCCACTACCTCGAGCACCTGCTGTTCAAGGGCACCCAGCGGCGCACGGCCGTCGAGATCGCCGAGGAGTTCGACGCCGTCGGCGGCGACCTCAACGCGTTCACCGCGAAGGAGCACACCTGCTACTACGCGCACGTGCTCGACACCGACCTGCCGCTCGCGGTGGACGTGCTCGCCGACGTCGTCACCGACGCCACGATGGCGCCGCCGGACGTCGAGGTCGAGCGAGGGTGGTGCTCGAGGAGATCGCGATGCGCGACGACGACCCCGAGGACCTGCTCGGCGAGCTGTTCGACGAGGCGCTGTTCGGCGACCACCCGCTTGGGCGGCCGGTGATCGGCTCCGAGGAGTCGATCCGGCGGATGAGCCGCGAGACCCTCCACGAGTTCTGGCGGGGCGAGTACACCACCCCGCGGATGGTGGTGGCCGCGACCGGCAACCTGGTGCACGCCGAGGTCGTCGAGCTCGTCGGCACCGCGCTCGCCACCGCCACCGCCCGCGCGGCGCCGCCGTCCCGGTACCCCCGCGGCGGCCGGCGGCCGCTCGGCTCGCCGCCGGGCCCCGCCTGGTGCTGCGGCCCGACGACACCGAGCAGGTGCACCTCATGCTCGGCGGGCCCGGCGTCTCCCGCCACGACCCGCGGCGCACCGCGCTCACCGTGCTCAACACCGCGCTGGGCGGTGGGCCGAGCTCACGCCTGTTCCAGCAGGTCCGAGAGCAGCGTGGCCTGGCGTACTCGGTCTACTCGGCGCTCTCCGCCTACGCCGACGCCGGCAGCTTCTCGGTGTACGCCGGCTGTGCCCCCGAGCGCCTCGACGAGGTCGCCGGCGTCGTACGGGCCGTCCTGGCCGACGTGGCGACCGACGGCCTCACCCCGGCCGAACTCGCCCGCGCCCAGGGCAACCTCCGCGGCGGACTCGTGCTGGGGCTCGAGGACACCCCGTCCCGGATGAACCGGATCGGGCGTTCCGAGCTCGACCACGGTCGGCAGCGCACGATCACCGAGAGCCTCGACCGGATCTCCGCGGTCACCGGCGACCAGGTGAAGGCACTCGCCACGGAGCTGCTGACGGTGCCGCTCACGGCGGCGGTGGTCGGGCCCTACGACGACGAGCGGGACCTTCCGGGTTCGCTGCGGGCACTGGCCGAGGGAAGCTGAGGCCCCGCCCGACAGGGGGAGGGGTTCAGGGGTCGCCGGTGGCGCCGCGCATCGTGCGGGGCCGCCGGAGGCGGTGCCGCGGGCATGATCATTGTTTCGGCGCGTTACCCGTCGAAATCCGTCGGGTTTCGCGCCGAACTGCTGATCAAGGGTCTGGTGATGGGGCGCGGGAGTGGGGCGAGTGGTGACATGATCGGGCCGTGGAGGTCGTGACCGTACTGGCCGCGGTGCTGGTCGCCGTCGGCATCGTGGGGATCGCGCTGCCGATCCTGCCCGGGCTGGTGCTCGTGGTGGCGGGGGTGGCGGTGTGGGCGGTCGCACGCGCCGATGCCACGGCGTGGATCGTGCTGGGGATCGTCGTCGCGATCGTGGTGGTCGGGTCGGTGGTGAAGTACCTGGTGCCCGGCAGGCGGCTGCGCGATTCGGGCGTGCCGGGCCGCACGATCGCACTGGGCGCCGTGCTCGGTGTGATCGGGTTCTTCGTGATCCCCGTGGTGGGGCTGTTCATCGGGTTCGTGCTGGGCATCTACCTCGCCGAGCTGGCCCGCCTCGGCGGGCACGATGCCGCGTGGCCCTCCACCCGCAAGGCGCTGGGGGCCGTCGGCTGGAGCATCGTGATCGAGATGGCCACCGGCCTGATCGCCGCGGCGGTGTGGGTCGGGGCGTTGGTCTTCGCTTAGACCTCGGGGGGCGCCCAACGTCGTCTCGGAACCGATCGCGACCACATGATCGTTCCGAATGGGGCCCGAGCGCCCTCGCGGCGGCGGGAGGCGTGATATCGCCAGGACCATGACGTTGCCGGCTGCGTCGGCCAGGACGGCAGCGCTGCTCCGGCCTGCCGGGCGTCGGCCACCGGGGTCGCGATCACCGGAGGTGGTTGGAGGGCGTCGGATGTGGCGCTCTGGTGCCACTTCGGCTGATCATGTGCGGGTTGATCGTCGGCAGTGGAGGTGGGGCGACGGGTCTGTCGTTGGGGCTCCATTTCTGGCGATCACGGGGCATCGGCCGGCTCGGCTCACCGATCCTGATCGACTGCGCGACGCCGGGGTCGGCATCACTCGTCCAGGCGTCGGGCGTAGGCCCACCTGTGCCGGGTGATCCGAAGTCGCTGGTTACCCTTCCGCCGTGAGCGAGGAGATTCGGGTCGGTGTGCTCGGTGCGCGGGGGCGGATGGGTACGGAGGTCTGCGCTGCCGTGGAGGCGGCGGACGGGCTGGCGCTCGTCGCCCGCGTGGACGAGGGGGACCCGCTCTCCGCGTTGACCGACGCGGGCGCGCAGGTGGCCGTCGACTTCACCCACCCCGGTGCGGTGCTGGACAACCTGCAGTTCTGCCTCGACCACGACGTCGCGGTGGTCGTCGGCACCAGCGGGTTCGACGAGTCGCGGCTCTCCGATGTGCGCGCGCGGCTCGCGTCCCGGCCCGGCCACGTGCTCGTGGCGCCCAACTTCGGGGTCGGGGCGGTGCTGGCGATGCAGTTCGCGAAGGCGGCGGCCCGGTTCTTCGAGTCCGTCGAGGTGATCGAGCTGCACCACGCCGGCAAGGTCGACGCGCCGTCGGGCACCGCGGTGCACACCGCCGCCCTGATCGCGGCGGCCCGCACCGAGGCCGGTGCGGGCGAGGTGCCCGACGCCACCACCTCGGAGCTCCCCGGGGCCAGGGGCGCGCTGGTCGACGGGGTGCACGTGCACTCGGTGCGGCTGCCCGGCCTGGTGGCCCACCAGGAGGTCGTGCTCGGCACCACCGGCGAGACGCTGACGATCCGGCACGACTCGTTCGACCGCTCGTCCTTCATGCCCGGGGTGATCATGGCGGTGCGCGCGGTCCGCGACCGCCCCGGCCTCACGGTCGGGCTGGAACCCCTCCTCGGACTCTGACACCCGGCTTCACACACCCAGGCGGCCCTTCACACAAGGCCGGCTTCGTGTGAAGCCCATCCCGGGTGTGTGAAGTCGCCCTGTCAGGTCAGCTCGAGCTCGAGGGAGCCCGTGACGCGTACCTCGCGCAGCTGCCCCTCGCCGGTGTCCAGGACGCGGACCGTGCCGTCGGCGGTCCAGCCGGCCGCCTTGTAGAAGTTCCGGGAGGCGGCGTCGGGCTCGGGGACCCAGGCGAGGCCGTAGCGGGCGCCGTCGGCGCGAAGGGCGGCGGCGGCCGCGGCGAGCAGCCGCCCGCCGTGGCCGCGCCGTCCCCAGCGGGGTTCCACGAGCAGTGCGCTGATCTCGGCCCACGCCTCCGGGCCGAGGGTCGGGCCGGTCGGGGCCACCGCGCCTTCCGGGGCCACGGCGGGTGCGGCCGCGCAGAAGCCGACGGTCCAGGTGCCCTCGGTGGCGACGAGGACGTGGTGGCCGGCTCCGGCCTCGACGGCCGCCGTCCACGCGTCCCGTGCCGCGGGGGAGCGCAGGCCGTCGAGGGCTGCTGCGGGGACGAGCCCGGCGTACGCGGTGGTCCAGGTGTCGGCCTGGATCCGCACGATCTCCTCGACGTCCTCGGGTGTCGCGGGGCGGACGGCTGCGGTGGCCATGGCCCCATCCAAGACCACGCTCCGCGGAAGTCGGCAGCCACCCATCGTTCGCTATGGCAACGTTGTACGGGTGAACGTCGCTGCCCGTCCGTCGTCCCTCGCCTGGGCCGCGCTGGGCGTGGTCTACGTGTTGTGGGGGTCCACGTACTTCGCCAACCGGTTCCTCGTGGCCGACCTGCCGCCGCTCTTCGCGAGCGGCGTGCGGTTCCTCGTCGGCGGCGCGCTGCTGGCGGTGGTGGTGCTGGTGTTCGCGGGGCGGGGGGCGTTCCGGATGAGCTGGGCGCAGTTCGGCACCACCGCGCTGTCCGGGTTGCTGTTGCCGGCGTGGGGCAACGGGCTCGTCACCATCGCGCTGCGGGAGGTGGCGTCCGGGCTCGCGGCGCTCCTGATCGCGTCCGTGCCGATGTGGATCGTCGTGCTGCGCGCGCTCACGGGCGACCGGCCGCGGCCGCCACCGTCGGCGGGGTGGGGCTGGGGGTGGTGGGCCTGGCCCTGCTGCTGGTCGCCGGGACGTCGGGCGGGTCCGGCGGGGTGTTCGGCAACGCGTGGTGGGGGCCGTGGATGGTGCTGCTCGCCGCCGTCGGGTGGGCGTGCGGCACGTTCGCCACCACCCGGATGCCCGCGCCCGCCGACCCGTTCGCGCTGGCCGCGGTGCAGATGCTGGTGGGAGGCGCGATCCTGATGGTCGGCAGCGCCGTCGCGGGCGACCGCCCGGATCTCGGGGCCGTCGGGCCGGCGGCCTGGTGGGCGTGGGTGTACATGGCCGTGGTGGTGTCGCTGGCGGGGTTCAGCGCCTTCGCCTACGCGCTGGCGTCGCTCCCGGTGTCCACCGTGGCGACCTACGCGTACGTCAACCCGGTGATCGCGGTGCTGCTCGGGGTCCTGGCGGCGGGGGAGCGGTTCTCGGCGGTGCAGCTGGCAGGTGGTGCGCTGGTGCTGCTCGCGGTGCTGGTGGTGGTCGCGGCGGAGCGCCCGCGAAAACGTCGGGGGCGGCTGGCAACATCCCCGAAGTGACGTCCACCGTCGAGACGATCGGTCCCGCCGCCGCGCGCCGGGCGGCGCTGGCCGCCCAGGGGTTCGCCGACCCGCGGCCGTCCGGCCCGCCCACCCGCCGCCACCTCACGCGCGCGCTCGGCCGGGTCCGGCTGCTGCAGCTCGACTCGGTCAACGTCGCCGTCCGCGCCCACTACATGCCGCTGTTCAGCCGGCTCGGCCCGTACGAGCCCGCGCTCGTCGACGACGCCGCGTGGGCCCATTCGGCCCGCAGGCCGCGGCTGCTGGTGGAGGCGTGGGCTCACGAGGCCAGCCTGCTGCCGGTGCAGGAGTGGCCGCTGCTGTGGTCGGGCGCCTTCCGCGAGCGCTGGTGGCGCACCTACCAGCCGGTGGTCGAGCGGCACCCCGGCCTGGTCGACGACATCCTGGCCGCGGTCAAGGAGCTGGGCCCGATCGGGGCGGGCGCGCTGGAGAAGGCGCTGGAGGCGCCCACGCGGCCGCGGCCGCCCGGCGCGTCGTGGTGGGAGCGGTCGGACGTCAAGCGCATCTGCGAGTACCTCTTCGGCACCGGTGCCCTCACCACCGCACCCGCCACCACTTCCAGCGGCTCTACGACCTGCCCGAGCGGGTGCTGCCGCCTGCCGTGCTGGCCGCGCCGTCGCCGAGCGCCGACGATGCAGCGCGCAGACTGGTGCTGGGCTCCGCCGAGGCGCTGGGCGTGGCCACCGAGCCCGACCTGCGCGACTACTACCGCCTCGCCCCGGCGCGCAGCCAGCAGGCGGTGGCCGAGCTGGTGGAGGCGGGCGAGCTGGAGCAGGTCCGGGTGCGGGGCTGGGAGCGGCCCGCCTACCGGGTGCGGGCGCCGGGTGCCGCGGCGGATCACCGGCCGGGCGCTGCTCTGCCCGTTCGACCCGGTGGTCTGGGAGCGGGCGCGCACGGAGCGGCTCTTCGGTTTCCACTACCGCATCGAGATCTACGTGCCGGAGCCGAAGCGGCAGTACGGCTACTACGTGTTCCCGTTCCTGCTCGACGGCGAGCTCGTGGCCCGCGTCGACCTCAAGGCCGACCGTGCGGCGGGCGTGCTCCGGGTGCCGGCGCGTTCGCCGAGCCGGGAGCCGACGTGCCGCGGGTCGTCGCGGAGCTCGCGGCGGAGCTGCGGGTCATGGCCGGGTGGCTCGGGCTCGACGGTGTCGAGGTGGGGGAGCGGGGTGACCTCGCGGCCCCGCTGGGCCGAGTGGCGTGACGACGGCACCCCCATCGCTCCCCATCGACGGGGGTGCCGTCAGTACCCGGCCGCCCACACACCGATCGCGGTGCACGGTGTGCGAGCGGCCGCCCTGCTCCGAACCGGCTGCCCGGGTCCCCCGAACCGGGCCCCCCGCCGGCGTCGGGCAGGTACGTGCGTGGTCAGGCCGGCACGGCCGCGCGCGCCACGAGGACGTCGCCGCTGCCGGTGCGCCCGCGCAGCTGCACGGCGGGCGGGGTGTGCGGCGCCATGTCGGCGACCTCCAGCTCGCTGCGCGCCTTGCCCGAGCCGGACACCAGGTCCAGCTCGGCGCCCACGCCGGGGTGCACGCCGATGCGGACGGCCCCGGAGCCGGTGGTCACCTCCAGCTCGCCGCGGCGCGCGTCCGACACGGTGATGTCACCGGAGCCGGTGCGCACGCGGACGTCGCCGTTGACCTCGCCGAGCACGACGTCACCGCTGCCGGTCTTGATCTCGGCGGGGCCGCCGGTCGCGGCCGCCCGGATCGCGCCCGAGCCGGTGCGCAGCCGGGCCCGCCCGGTGACCGGTCCGAGGTCGATGGCGCCGGAGCCGGTGGTGACGTCGGCGTCGCCCTCCACCGCGTCGAGCGTGGCGTTGCCGGAGCCGGTGCGCACACCGGCCCAGCCCGCACTCCCGGTGGCCCGGACGTCGCCCGCGCCGACCCGCGCCGCGAGGCGGGAGCGCGTGGGCGCCCACACGGTGATCGCGAGCGGCACCACCCGCAGCGGGAGCTCCTGCGAGCAGCGCACCACCAGCCGGCGCCCCGACTCCGACCAGTTGATCTCGACGGCTGCCACGGCGTCCACGGCGATCTGCTCTGGGTCGCCGCCGATGCCGCCGCCGGTGGCGGTGCCCAGCCAGTTGATCAGACCGGAGAGGCCCTGGGCCCACGGGTTGTTGCCCGACGGGTCGTGGCGCACCTCCACGCGCACCTCGCCGCCACCCGCTGAGCCGCCACCCGCTGAGTCGCCCTCGGACGGGAGGTCCTCGAGGTGCACGCGGACGCGGCCGAGGTCGGTGGCCAGCTCCAGCTCGGCCGGCCCGTCGACGGGCCAGCTCTGCTGGCGGACGAGGCCGGTGGCCGGCTCGTCGTGCGGCGCGGCGCCGCCGTCGTCCGCGCTGCCGTCGTCCGGGAAGTTGATGTTCGACTCGCTCATGCTCGTCACCCCTCCACCCAGCCGCGCAGGCGCTTGCCCTCGCGGTCGCGGGTCCGGTCGCCGTGCCGTCCGGGCTTGCGCTGGCCCGGGTTGCGGTGGCCCGCCAGCGCGCCCTGCACGGCCTGCGCCACCCACGCGTTGAGCGACACGCCCTGCGCCGCCGCGGCCTGCTCGGCCTGGTTCTTGATCTGCTCGACCAGCCGCAGCGTGATGCGGCTGATGTCCCCGCTGTCGGGGCCCCCGAAGCCGCCACCGAACCCGGGGAACGGCGGTGGCTCCTGGCCGGACTCGGGCTCGGCGCTCTCGTCGCGGCTGACCGCGACGCGCACGTCGCGGCCGTCGAGGCGCACCTCGACCACCCGGTCGCCGAGCGCCGAGGTGACCTCCGCCGCGAGGTCGGAGAGCGCGTTCATGATCGCGAGCCGGGCTGCGGGCTCGATGGCGGCGCCGAGCAGGGCGCCGGTGCGCTGCGTCTGCTCGTCGCCTGCAGCGGCTGCGGACGCGAGGTCCTCGCGCAGCTGCTGCACGTACTGACTCAGGTCCATGACGCCACTATGGCGTCATTGGTGACGTCAGTCAAGGAACCGGATGACGTCAGTTGGCGTCACAGTACGCTGCCGCCATGCCGCACGCCGTGCCGATGGGTGTCCAGCTCGTCGCCAAGACCGAGTTCGTCCAGCCCGCGGGCGTGCCGTGGACCACCGACGCCAGCGGCGGCCAGGCGCTCGCCGAATTCGCGGGCCGGGCCTGCTACCAGTCGTGGTCGAAGCCCAACCCGGCCACCGCGACGAACGCCGGCTACCTGCGCCACATCCTCGAGGTCGGCCACCTGTCGGTACTGGAGCACGGCACCGTGAGCTTCTACCTCACGGGCGTGTCGCGGTCGCTCACCCACGAGCTGATCCGCCACCGCCACTTCTCCTACAGCCAGCTCTCCCAGCGCTACGTCCCCGAGCGGGACGCCGCGATGGTGGAGCCGGACGTGATCGCCGACGACCCGGAGCTGCACGAGCTGTTCACCGAGGCGGCGGCCGCGTCCGTGAAGGCGTACGAGGAGCTGCTGGACGGCCTGCAGAAGCGCTTCGTCGACGTCCCCGACGCCACGTTGCGGCGCAAGCAGGCCCGGCAGGCGGCGCGCGCGATCCTCCCGGGCGCCACCGAGACCCGCATCGTCGTCACCGGCAACTACCGGGCGTGGCGCCACTTCATCGGCATGCGCGCCACCGAGCACGCCGACGTGGAGATCCGCGCGCTCGCGATCGAGTGCCTGCGCCAGCTGCAGCGCGAGGTGCCCAACGTGTTCGCCGACTTCGAGATCGGCACGCTCGAGGACGGCACGGAGATCGCCTCCAGCCCGTTCGTGTCGGAGGGATAGGGGCCGGATCTCGCTGTACCGGCCGCTTACGCTGGCCGCGTGCGCCCCGCCCTCACCCTGCTCGACGGTGTCCGGTGGCACGGTGCACCCATCGCGGGGGAGCGGGCGCAGACGTTGCTCGCGGTGCTGGTCCGGCAGGCGCCCGACGGTGCGGGTGACGAGCGGCTGGCCGCCGAGCTGTGGGGCGATGACCGGCCGGCGAACCCGGCGAAGGCGCTGCAGGTGGTGGTGTCGCGGGCCCGGGCCGCGTCGGCGCCGGAGGTCGTGGTGCGCACCCCGCGCGGATACCGCCTCGGCCTTCCCGACGACGACGTCGACGTGCTGCGGATGGACGCGCTGGTCGCGGCGGCCCGGGCCGGGCTCGCGGCGGGCGACGCCACGGCGGCCCGCGACCGGGCACGGGCGGCGCTCGCGTTGGTGGGCCGGGTGCAGGCGGACGGCGACGTGCCGGGTCCGCTCGACGACCTCCGGGTGCACGCGGGGCGGCGGGCGGCCGAGGCACGGGCGCTGGAGGGCGTTGCGCTGCACCGCCTCGCCGAACACGAGCCCGCGCTGCCGCTGCTCACCGACGCCGTCGCCTGCGCGCCCGACGACGAGGAGCTGCTGGCGGCGCTGTTGCGCAGCGAGGCGGCCGTGCGCGGCCCGGGCGCTGCGCTGTCGCGCTACCAGCCTACCGCGAGGACCTGGCCGAGCGGCTCGGTGTCGAGCCGGGCCCGCCGCTGCGGCGGGTGCACGCCGAGCTGCTCGCCCTCGACCGGCCCGTGCGGCACGGTCTGCTGTTCGACTCCACGCCCCTGCTCGGCCGTGACGGGGACATCGCCGCGCTGCGGGCGCTGCTGCGCAGCGGCCGGGTCACGTCGATCGTCGGGGCCGGTGGGCTGGGCAAGACGCGGCTGGCGCACGTGCTGGGCCGGGAGGCCGAGCAGCCCGTGGTGCACGTCGTCGAGCTCGTCGGCGTCACCGCGGGGGAGGACGTGGTGAGTGAGGTCGGGTCGGTGCTCGGGGTGCGCGACTCGGTGACCAGTCGCCGCGCCCTCACCCCGGCCCAGCGCGCGGACGTGCGTTCGCGCATCGTCCAGCACCTCGGGCAGGCGCCCACGCTGCTGATCCTCGACAACTGCGAGCACCTCGTGGAGGCGGTCGCGGAACTCGTGGCGTTCCTCGTCGCCGCCACGCCCGACCTACACGTCCTCGTGACCAGCCGGGCGCGCTGGCGGTCGCCGCCGAGCGGGTGTACCCGCTGGGCGAGCTCGGCAGGGGCGCCGCGGTCGAGCTGTTCCGGCAGCGCGCGGTCGCGGCCGGCCGGGGGTGGCGTGGGACGAACGGGCCGTCGCCGACATCGCGACCCGGCTGGACGGGGTGCCGCTGGCCATCGAGCTGGCGGCGGCGAAGGTGCGCGTGATGTCCGTCGCGGACATCGCCGATCGAGTAGCGGACCGGTTCGCGCTGCTGCGCGGCGGGCTGCGCGGCGCGCCGGACCGCCACCAGACGTTGCTCGCCGTCATGGAGTGGTCGCACGACCTGCTCGGTGAGCGGGAGCGCCGGGCCTGGCGCAGGCTCGCGGTGTTCCACGACGGGTTCACGCTGGCCGCGGCCGAGGCCGTCGTCGGGCCGGACGCGTTCGACGCGGTGCAGGCGCTGGTGGACCAATCGCTGCTCGCCGTGCGTGAGGCCGGTGCGGGTGTGCGGTTCCGGATGCTGGAGACGGTGCGCGAGTTCGGGCGCCGGCAGCTCGCGGAGGCGGGCGAGGACGCCGACGCGCTGGCCGCGCACCGGCGGTGGGCCACCGCGTACGCCGACGCGGCGCGGTCCGGCCTGCACGGCCGCGACCAGGTGCGCTGCGTCGACATGCTGCGCGAGGAGGAGACCAACCTCGCCGACGCATTGCGCGGGCGCTGGCCGCGCCGGACCCGGGCACCGTGGTCGTGCTGCTCGCCGCGCTCACCGGTCTGTGGTCGATCCGGGGCGAGCACCTGCGGCCCAACACGCTGATCGTGGCCGTCCGTGACGCGTTGCAGGGCTGGACGCCTCCGCCGGAGCTGGCCGACCACACGCGGGCAGCGTTGGCGGGCCAGCTCACCAACGCCATGGTCCTGCGGGAGCTCGGCATCCAGGCCGACGAGCTCTGGGACCTGCTGCGCAGGCTCGGGCCCGGCTCGGGGCCTCCCGAGGTCGTCGCGCAGGTCGTGATCGTGCTGACTGGCGATCCGCTCGATCGGGCCGGGGAGGCGCGGCTGACGGCCCTGTGCGCCGATCCCGCCCCGCGCGTCGCGACCGGGGCGCGCATGTGGTGCAGCCATGCCCGGGAGAACGTGGGCGATCTGGAGGGCGCCGCGGCTCTGGCCACCCAGGCGCTGGCCACCGTGCCCGGCGACGACGGGCCGTGGAGCCGCGCGATGCTGCACAGCCAGCTCGCGCAGCTGCACGCGGCGTTGGGCCGGCACGAGATGGCGGACCGGTACGCCCGGCTGGCGCTCCCCGTGCTGGAGCGGCTCGGCGCCACCGACGACGCCGTGCAGCTGCTCGCCGTCACCGGGATGTACGCGCTCACCCGGCGCCGGTTCGACGAGGCGGAACGGATCTTCACCGCGGCCGAGGAGAGCGGTCGTACCCACTCGGGTTTCGGCGGTGGCGTCGCGGGCGCCACCGGCATGGCCGAGCTCGCGCTGGCGCGCGGCGAGCACGCCGAGGGTCTGCGCAGGTACCGGGGCGTGGTGGACCAGGTGCGGCAGTGGCGCTTCCCCGGGGTCTCCGAGTCGAGCGGGTACGAGCCGTGGACGCTGTTCGGGGAGTCCTCCGCCCTCGCCGCGCACGCCCTGTACGCCGGCGGTTCCGACGGCGCCGATCTCGACGCCGCGCTGCGCCGCAAGGTGGTGCGTTTCGTCGAGCCGAGACGCGTGGTCCTCGACTTCCCGGTGCTCGGGCAGGTCTGTTTCGGCCTCGGGCTCTGGGCCCTGCGCCGGGTGCCGCCGCAGTGTGCGGCGGCGCCGGTCGACACGGCGGTCCGGCTGCTGGCGTTGGCCGACCGCTTCAGCTACAGCCGGGTCTCGCCGTCGCTGGCCTGGGAACACGCCGTCCGGGCCGCGGAGGACGCCGCTCCCGGCCTGCTCGCGCGGATGCAGGTCGGGTACAGCAGCCGCCGCGGCCCGGCCCTCCTCGACGAGGCCCGCCGTGTGCTGGCGTCACATGCGGCGGCGGAAGGCGGCCACGGAGAGCGGGGCGAAGATCGCGACGACGATCGCGCACGCGGCGAGGGCCCAGCCGACCTCGGCGGTGAGCGTGCCGGTGTTGGCGAGGTCGCGGATCGCCGACACCACGTGGGACACCGGGTTGACCTGCACGAAGGCGGCGAGCCACCCGGGCAGCGTCTCCACGGGGACGAACGCGTTGGACAGGAACGTCAGCGGGAACATGATCATCATTGAGATGCCCTGCACGCCCTGGGCGCTGCGTCCGATCGTGCCGACCCAGGCGAACACCCAGGCGAGCGACCAGCCGGCGATCATCGCGAGCACGGCGCCCGCGATCACGCCGAGCACTCCGCCACCGGGGCGGTAACCCATCAGCAGGCCCATCAGGAACGTCAGCGTGGCGGCGATGCCGTAGCGCAGCAGGTCGGCCACCATCGGGCCGGCGAGCGGGGCGATCCGCGCGATCGGCAACGACTTGAACCGGTCGAACACGCCCTTGTCCATGTCCTCGCGCAGCTGCACCCCGGTCGCCATGCAGGCGGTCAGGGTGGTCTGCGCGAGGATCCCGGGGATCATGAGCGGCAGGTAGCTGCCGACGTCGCCCGCGATCGCGCCGCCGAAGATGAAGGCGAACATCGCGGTGAACAGGATCGGCTGGATCGTCACGTCGAAGAACTGCTCGCCGTTGCGGCGCATCTTCAGCGTGGCCCGCCAGGCCATGGTCATGGTCTGGCGCACGGCGTCGGCCGGGGAGACGGAGGGGTGCGTGGTGTCCGCCCGGTGGGCCCCGGTGGTGGCCGGGTCGGTGAGCAGCGTGGTCATGCCGCGGTCTCCTGGGTTTCGCTGTGGGTGTCGTGGCCGGTGAGGGCGAGGAACACCTCGTCGAGGCTGGGTTTCTGCACGCTCATCGAGGACAGCGAGATCCCCGCGGTCCGGAGCGCGGTGAGCACGTCGGCGGCGCGGTCGGCCCGTTCGAGGGGGACGGTGATCCGGCCGCGTTCGGGGGTGAGCACCGGTTCGCCGCCCAGTTGCCGGCGGACGGTCTCGGCGGCCGCGGCGAGCTGGGTGGGGTCGGCGAGCAGCAGGTGGAGCGAGGAGTCGCCCACGGAGGACTTCAGCTCGTCGGGAGTGCCCTCTGCGACCTTGCGGCCGGCGTCGATCACCGCGATCCGGTCGGCGAGCTGGTCGGCCTCGTCGAGGTACTGGGTGGTGAGCAGCACGGTGGCGCCGTCGTCGACCAGCTCGCGGATGGTGTCCCACATCTGTCCGCGGGTGCGCGGGTCGAGCCCGGTCGTCGGCTCGTCCAGGAAGATCAGCGGTGGCCGGGTGATCAGGCTGGCGGCGAGGTCGAGGCGGCGGCGCATGCCGCCGGAGAACTGGGAGATGGGCCGGCTCGCGGCGTCGCCGAGCCCGAACCGGTCGAGCAGCCGCGCCGCGGTGCCCCGCGCGTCGGCGCGGCGGAGCCCCTGCAACCGGCCGAAGAGGACCAGGTTCTCGGTGGCCGTGAGGTTCTCGTCCACCGACGCGTACTGCCCGGTGAGCCCGATGAGCTGGCGGACGACGTGCGGGCGTTCCCGCACGTCGACGCCGAAGATCTCGGCGCGCCCCTCGTCGATGGCCAGCAGCGTGGCCAGCATGCGCAGCACGGTCGTCTTGCCGGCCCCGTTGGGGCCCAGCACACCGAAGATCTCTCCGGGGAACACCTCGAGGTCGATGCCGTCGACGGCGCGGCGGCCCCCGAAGGCCTTCACCAGCCCCTCGGTGCGGACGGCCGAGGTCGTCGGTGGTGTCGGTGATGTCGTCACGGCGTACACGGTGGCCGGTGCCGGTTTCAGCGGACCCTCACCGCGCCTTCGCCGGTTTCACAGCGCCCCCCTCACCGCGACGCTCACAGCCCCCGACTCGCGCGCATCGACACCGCGACTCGCGGAGTGAGGGGAGCCCCCACCCCGCGAGTCGCGCTCTCCGTGCGCGCGAGTCGCTGAGTCAGCGCACGTGTCACAGCGGCACCGCGCCGGACACCAGGGCGAGCGGGCACGGCCACCGCGGCGCGACGCGGTTCGCGCTGTGGCAGGCGCGGCAACGGTCGGCGTGGTCCGGGACGTGGGCGGCGCGCAGCCGGTCGCGGACCCGCGGCCAGCGTCGATGATCTCGGCGACCTCCAGGAGGACCCGGGTGCTGCGGGGGATCTCGGCCGGGGGACCGGCCCTGCTCGTCATGACGGCCAAGGATCGGCACGGCCACCTGACATCGTGAGACCCGACATCGCGAGAGACGATCAGGGAAAGGCGCGTGCGGGATTCCCGATCCGGCCCTTCCGTGTGCCACGATCCGTGACCAGGTCGGGACGGGGGGTCACGTGACACGGCACGAGGGGTCGATGATCCGGCGGCGGGTGCTGGCCCGGCAACTGAGGACACTGCGCGAGGACGCCAACCTGACCCTGGAGCAGGCCGCGCCGAAACTGGACTTCTCGGTGAGCAAGCTGTCGCGCATCGAGAACGCCCAGGTCGTGATCGACGTGCACTGGGTGAAGAGCATGCTCGACGTCTACGACGTCGGCGGGGCCCGGTGGACGGAGCTGGTCGAGCTGGCCCGGGAGGCCAACCAGCCGGGGTGGTGGCGGGCGTACGGGCTGGGCAACAACACCTTCATTGCGTTCGAGACGGAGGCGACCCGGGTCCAGGTGTTCCAGGCAACGTACGTGCCAGGGCAGATGCAGACGGCCGACTACGCCCGGGCCTTGATGCGAGCCGTGCCGGTCAGCCGCACGGCGGAGCAGCTGGAGAACGAGGTCTCGGCACGTACCTACCGGCAACGACGGTTGGGCTTCGGCGATGATCGGCTGGAGGTCGTCGCAGTGGTCGACGAGTCGGCGCTGCGGCGGCGGTCGGTGGACCGGATGTCATGCGCAGGCAGCTCGAGCACATGGCTGTCCTCGCCGAGCTGGACGCGGTCACGCTGCACGTGCTCCCCAACGCGGTGGGCGCCCACGCCGCACTGGCGTCCGGCTTCAGCATTCTCGATTTCGGAGACCTCGGTGAGCCGGACCTCGTCTACGTGGAGCACACCGTGGGTGCACTCATGCTCGACAAGGAGGACGAGGTCGCGCGGGCTAAAGTGGCCTTCGAGCGTGTGCTGTCCGATGCGCTCGACCCGGCCGAGTCGCTGGCGTTGATCCGCGGGCTGGCCGGGGAGGTGAGCCCGTCCGAAGGAGAGTGCCGTGGGTGACGACGAGCTCCGCTGGTTCACCAGCAGCTTCAGCGGCGGCAACGGTGACGCTTGCGTCGAGGTGGCGTTCCTGCCGGGTGCGGTCGCGGTGCGTGACACCAAGGACCGCGCGGTGCCCGCGCACGTGCACTCCGCGGCGCAGTGGGCACAGTTCCTGGCCGGGGTGCGGGCGGGCGAGTTCGACCGCCTATGACGTCTCGCTGACGCGGCTCGTCTGGTGGCGATGGGCGATCCGATGCTGCTCTGGACGTCACGCGGCGGGTTCGGGGTGATCGGTAGGATCGTGACATGAACCGCGATCGTGCGGTTGATGTCACGTTTCCGCTGATCACAGCCGTTTCCCGGGGGTCGAGTGCGTTCCGCGGAACGCCCCGCGAGCCGATGGTGCGGTGGGAGCGGCGTCCCGTGGCTCGGCCCGGGAACGGCGGGCGAGCCCGCCCGACCTCCCTGTGACGCGGGTGGCCGTCCGCGCCATGAGCCCACGGCCGCGAGTGGCGAGCCGGACTCGCGAGCGAGACCCGGCGAGGGTGTTCGGGGCCAGGGGGCGATCGGCAGGAACGGCGCGCCCACGAGACCATCCACACGCTCGACATCGACTCCATGGTCCTGCGAGCACCTCGTCCCGGTGGACAACCGCTCGCGCGCACGATGGCCACGCCCGGACGTGCAGCGAGCCCGGCCGAACGGAGCGGACACTCCTCGCTGCGGAACGCGGATACGGGACCCGGAGAAGGCAGATCCCCTCGTGGCGGTAGCCCGGGGCACCCAACCCGGCCACGACGCGAGGCCGCGCGGGACTCCGCGACCGGAACGGTCACCCGCAGGATCCCCGGCACATGTCGGTGGCCCCGGCCGTCGAGGTGGCCGGGCGCGCCCACGAGAGAGCGCGTCCACGAGCAGATGCCCCTCGCAGCTGACGGCCACCGCGTCCGATGCTCATCTGGACTCCCCGGCGATCCCGGCTGTGAGGGCCCGGCACCGGTGATCGACGAGCGCGGTGGCAGAACCGCACTGGTGCGGCTGGAGAACCGCATGCGTCGATCATGCCGGTGCGCCGGGAGCGAGGTGGGACGTCGAGATGGCGCTGGGCGTGCTTGCGTGAAGATCGAACAGCGCTGATTGCCACCTCGACCGGAACGCACCGCTGGGTGGGGTGGGGTCGCAACCCCGGGAAGTACACGATCGTCGTCGCCACGACCGTGGGGTACTGCTCGTGCCGGGCATCGCCGGCTGGTCGCCACGAGCAGTACCCCACCGATGCCTTCACCGCCGTGGGGTGCTGTTGATCATGATTCGTTGGGCCGGCAGGGCCCGGTTCGGGTCAGCCCGCGTCGCCGAACGGGATGCCGTACTGGTCGACGAGCGACTTGTACCGGTCGCGGGCGGCGGTCCAGTCGGCCACCACCTGCGCGCCGTCCACCTCGTAGGGCGCGAGGAGCCGCTCCGTGTTGAGTCCTTGGTACTCCTTCGACCCGCGCCCGTGAAGGACTGGCGGAGCCGGTCGAGCACCGGGGCGGGGGTGCCCTTCGGGGCGACGACGGCGCGGTACTGGGCCACCGTGGAGTCGAAGCCCGCCTCGACGGCCGTGGGGACGTCCGGGAAGTACTGGCTGCGCTCCTGCGAGAACACGACGATCGGCGTCACCGCGCCGAGGTGCTCCTTGGCGTCGCCGAGCTGGACGCCCGCCACGTCGACCTGGCCGCCGAGCACGGCGGTCATGGCGGGGGAGGCGCCGTCGAACGGGACCGCGTTGCCTTCGATGCCCGCCTGGGAGAACAGCAGCGCCTGGGACAGCTGGCTGCCGGTGCCGACGCCGGTGGTGCCGTAGCTGATCGGCTCGGTGGCGTTCACGATGTCCTGCACGGTGCGGAAGCCCGTGGCCGGGTTCGCCACCAGGATGAAGTCGTCCTGCGAGATGCCGGTGACGACCTCGAAGTCGTTGATGTCGATCGCCTCGTTCTCCGGCACGGCGCGCGGGGTGATCGCGATCAGCGAGGCGTTGATGACCATGAGGTTCTGGCCGTCGGGCGCCTTGGAGGAGAGCTCCTGCGCGGCGAGCGCGCCGTTGGCGCCCGGCGTGTTCACCACGGGGACCGGCACCCCGAGGTCCTCGCCCGCGATCTCGGCGAGGGAGCGCGCGATGAGGTCGGTGCTCCCGCCGGGGTCCTGGCCGACGCTGAGGTTGATGGGGCCGCTGGGGAACACGTCGGCGGCCGGGGCGTCGCCGCCGCCACCGCCTCCCAGGTTGCCGCCGCACGCGGCGACGGAGAGGACGAGCGCCGCGGCGGCGCCGGTCAGCGCGGTTCGGCGGGCGTAGGTGAGGGTGGCCACCACGATCTCCTTCGATCCAGCGGGCGCTGTGGGCGTGAAGCGTAGGAGCGCCATTCCATGCCTGTCCAAATCAAATGGAGCATGGAGTGATACCTCTGGAGCATCGTGAAGATCTGAGTACTGTGCGGGTCATGAGCCTTGCGAGCCGGGAGCGTGCCGCGCTGAGCGACGAGTTGCTCAGGGTGGGCCCCGACCGGCCCACGCTGTGCGCCGGCTGGTCCACCCGCGACCTGCTCGCCCACCTGCTCGTCCGGGAG
Source organism: Pseudonocardia sp. CNS-004 (assembly GCA_001942185.1). GTDB lineage: Bacteria > Actinomycetota > Actinomycetes > Mycobacteriales > Pseudonocardiaceae > Pseudonocardia. Next base: position 4,266 of record MKJV01000122.1, on the reverse strand, counting down.
CGTCAGCCTCATGCCGCCGCGGGGATCCTGGTGTCCGCGCTCTCCGCGGTCACCGAACGGGCCATGGACAGCTATCGCGAGATGCCGTGGGACGAGGCCGTGGCGCTCTTCCGCGGCGGCCCGCAGCAGTGGTCGCCGTTCCGGATCGAGCGGGTCGACGCCACCGCGAACTGGAACGAGTTCTTCGTGCACCACGAGGACGTGCGCCGCGGCGTCCCGGGCTGGGAACCCCGGGAGCCCGACGAGGAGCGCGACTCGCAGCTGTGGGCGGGCGCCCGCCGCACGGGCATGCTGCTGCGCCGCAGCCCGGTCGGCGTCGTGCTGGCGCGCCCCTCGGGGGAGCGGCACGTGGTGAAGACCGGGCCCGGGGTCGTCACCGTGCTCGGGGAGCCCGGGGAGCTGGTGCTGTTCGCGTTCGGCCGCGACGCGGTGCGCGTCGAGCTGCAGGGTGCGTCGGCCGACGTCGAGGCGTTGAGGAGTGCTCCCCGCGGCGTGTAGCGACGGCCGATGCCTCGTCCGGGGGCGAGGACGCCGCGACTGTGGCGATCGACTGCGGCGACCGGCGCCGACTCCGTCCGGCCGGAGTTCAGCGCGCCGGTTCGGCGCGGGACTCGGGCTGCTGAGGTGCGCGGGGTACCTTACTTCGCATGAGCCCCACCGCCCTGCCCGGCCGACCGTTCGGCCGCGTGCTGACCGCCATGGTCACGCCCTTCGACGCCGAGGGGCGGCTGGATCTCGCCAAAGCCGAGGAGCTGGCCACCCACCTCGTCGAGCTGGGCAACGACGGGCTGGTCGTCAACGGCACCACGGGGGAGGGCCCCACCACCTCCGACGCGGAGAAGTCGGAGCTGGTGCGGGCGGTCGTGAGCGCGGTGGGCGACCGGGCCACGGTGGTGGCGGGCACCGGCACCTACGACACCGCCCACAGCATCCACCTCTCGCGGGAGGCGGAGAAGGCGGGCGCCCACGGCCTGCTGCTGGTCACGCCGTACTACTCGCGGCCGCCGCAGTCCGGGCTGGTGCTGCACTTCTCGGCGGTCGCCGACGCCACCGACCTGCCGGTGATGCTGTACGACATCCCGCCGCGCAGCGTGATCCCGATCGAGGTGGAGACGCTGCAGCGGCTCGCGGAGCACCCGCGGATCGTGGCCGTCAAGGACGCGCGCAACGACCTGCGCGTGGGCACCGAGGTGCTCGCCACCACCACCCTCGCCTACTACTCCGGCGACGACCCGGTGAACCTGCCCTGGCTGTCGGTGGGTGCGGTCGGGTTCGTCAGCGTGATCGGGCACGTCGTGGCCAACCGGCTGCGCGAGCTGATCGATGCGTACGAGGCGGGCGACGTCGACCGTGCCCGCAGCCTGCACTACGCCACCCTGCCCGTGATCCGCGCGATGGGGCGGGCCGGCGGCGTGATCTTCGCCAAGGCCGCGATGCGGCTGCGTGGCGTCGACGTCGCGACCCGCGGCTGCCGTTGCCGCCGGCCACCGAGGAGCAGGTCACCGCGATCGCGAGCGACCTGCAGGCCGCGGGCATCGTGCTCGCCGACTCCCAGAGCGTCCACGACCACGGCCAGGGCGCCCTCGGCGCGCGGGCCGCCGCTGACCTCGGTGCCGAGGTGGCCTACCACTGAACCCGAACCCGCGCGGGACGATGCCCGCGCCTATCCGTACTGCGAGGAAAAGAGTTTGAGTCGTCCCCCAGCACGGTCCGACCGTCCCCGGTCCGACCGTCGCTCCCGGTCGCCACGGCGCGACCGTGCCCGCCCGGCCGCCGGCCCGCCCGAGGAGGTCAACCGGGCGGAGCTGCCGTTCCACCCGCCACCCGAGCTCCCGGACGGCGCTCTGCGTGTCGTGGCGCTCGGCGGCATCGGCGAGATCGGCCGCAACATGACCGTGTTCGAGTACGACGGGCGGCTGCTCGTCGTCGACTGCGGCGTCCTGTTCCCGTCGGAGGACTCGCCCGGCGTCGACCTGATCCTGCCGGACTTCCGCGCCATCGAGGACCGGCTCGAGGACATCGACGCGCTCGTGCTCACCCACGGCCACGAGGACCACATCGGCGCCGTGCCGTTCCTGCTGCGCCAGCGGCCGGACCTGACGATCGTCGGCTCCCGGTTCACGCTCGCGCTGGTCGCGGCCAAGTGCAAGGAGCACCGGCTCACCCCGCACCTGCTGGAGGTGAAGGAGGGGGAGCGGCTGCACCACGGCGCGTTCGACTGCGAGTACTTCGCCGTGAACCACTCGATCCCGGACGCGCTGGCCGTCGCGATCCGCACCCCGGCGGGGCTGGTGCTGCACACCGGTGACATCAAGCTCGACCAGCTCCCGCTCGACGGGCGCCTCACCGACCTGGCCGGTTTCTCCCGCCTCGGCGACGAGGGGGTCGACCTGTTCCTCGTCGACTCCACCAACGCGACGTGCCCGGCTTCGTGATCGCCGAGCGGGAGATCGGCCCGGTGCTCGACGGGGTGTTCCACCGCGCCGACGCCCGGATCATCGTCGCCTGCTTCGCGAGCCACGTGCACCGCGTGCAGCAGGTGCTCGACTCGGCGGTGGCCCACGAGCGGCGCGTCTGCCTCGTCGGGCGCTCGATGGAACGCAACATGGGGTTGGCCGCCGAGCTGGGCCTGCTGCAGGTCCCCGACGGGCTGCTGGTGGACATCGACGAGGCGATGGACCTCCCGGACTCCGAACTGGTGATCGTCTCCACGGGGTCGCAGGGCGAGCCGCTGTCGGCGCTCGCGCGGATGGCCCGCGGCGACCACCGCTCCGTGCGGATCCGGCCGGAGGACACGATCATCCTCGCCAGCTCGCTGATCCCGGGCAACGAGACCGCCGTGTTCGGTGTGATCAACGGCCTGACCAGGCTCGGGGCCACCGTGGTGCACCAGGGCACGGCCAAGGTGCACGTTTCGGGGCACTCCCCGGCCGGTGAGCTGCTGTTCCTCTACAACGCCGTGCGGCCGAGCAACGTCATGCCGGTGCACGGCGAGTGGCGCCACCTGCGCTCCAACGGCAGGCTGGCCGTACAGACCGGGGTGCCGGAGGACGCGGTGGTGCTCGCCGAGGACGGCGTCGTCGTCGACCTGGTGGACGGCCGCGCGTCGATCACCGGGCGGGTCGAGGTCGGCCGCGTGTACGTCGATGGTCTCGAGGTCGGCGACATCGGCGAGAGCACACTGGCCGACCGGCTCGTGCTCGGCGAGGGCGGCTTCATCTCGATCACGGTGGTGGTCGACTCGAACACCGGGCGTGCCGTGTCGCCGCCGAAGCTGTCCGGGCGCGGGTTCTCCGACGACCCCAAGGCCCTCGACGCCGTGCTGCCGCTGGTGGAGGACGAGCTGTCGCGCTCCGAGTCCGAGGGCATCACCGACACGCACCGCATCGCGCAGTCGGTGCGCCGGGTGGTGGGCAAGTGGGTCGGGGAGACCTACCGGCGCCGTCCCATGATCGTGCCCACGGTGCTCGCGGTCTGAGCGTGCTCACGGTCCACACCCGGCCCCCGGCCGAGCCGAGCGCCGCCATCGAGGGGTTCCTCGCGTCCACCCGGGAGCAGGCGCCCTACCTCGTGCTCGACCCGGGCGTCGTCGCCGACCGGTACGCGGAGCTGGGTGCGCTGCTGCCCGCTGCGGCGATCCACTACGCGGTGAAGGCGTGCCCGCACCCCGCGGTGCTGCACACCCTCGCCGCGCTCGGCAGCGGGTTCGACGTGGCGAGTCCCGGGGAGGTGCGGCTCGCGCTCGGAGCGGGGGCCGACCCGGACCGGATCTGTTACGGCAACCCGGTTCGCGGCCCGGCCGACGTCGCCTCGGCACACGCCGCCGGGGTACGCCGGTTCGTCACCGACAGCGCCGAGGACGTGCGGCTGCTCGCCGCCCACGCGCCGGCGCCCGGGTGCTGGTGCGGTTGCTCGTGTCCGACGCCGGGTCGGCCACCCCGTTCGCCGCCAAGTTCGGGGCCGCCCGGGACGAGGCGGTCGCGCTGCTCCGCGCGGTCGCGGCCGCCGGGCTGATCGCTGCGGGGATCGCCTTCCACAGCGGGTCGCAGCAGCTGCGGCCGGACGCCTTCGCCGACGCCGTCGCCGAGGCCCGGTCGTCGCCGCGGCTGCTGGGGTGGACCGGCCCGTGCTCGACGTCGGCGGGGGCTTCCCGGTCGCCTACCGCGAGCCCGTGCCCGACCTCGCCGCCTACGCGGCGGCGATCCGCGACGCCGCCGGCGACGTGCCCCTGATGCTGGAGCCCGGCCGGGCCCTCGTCGCGAGCCG
>MKJV01000121.1 GCA_001942185.1 Pseudonocardia sp. CNS-004 | reverse complement strand
ACAGCTGGTCACGTTGTGGGACCACAACTACCGCGTCTATGGGGCGCGCAAGCTCTGGAAGGCCGCCCGCCGAGCCGGCGTGGAGGTGGGACGGGACCAAGTCGCCCGGCTCATGCGCTCGGCCGGGATCGAGCGTCCGGCGGACCAAGAAGGTGCGCACCACCCGGCCCGATCCTGCCACTGCCCGGCACCCCGACCTGGTGGATCGCCGCTTCGATCAAGCCGACACGCCGTGGAACGGCATCAACAACGTCCTGGGTCGCTACACTTAGACCTGGCATCTCCCACTCGAACTGGCGCACGGTCAACCGGCGGATCTTCAGGTCACGCTGGGCCACGTTGTGGGCTCCCTTTCGTCGTGCCGATGAATGCTGTCGTCTTCTCGGGCCGTCGTCTCAGGCGGCCGTGTCAGCGGGGTCCCAGAGGCCGGGCGCGACGGTGCCGCAACCATCCCGTCCGGGCCGACCTCGGGGTTGGGCAGGATCGGGTTGCCGATCACGAGCGCCTCGTAGTAGGTGGTGTTCGGGATCGCCATGCACAGGTGCCGGTGCACCGAACCGCCGCCGTGCACCTCGGCCCGGACCCGGAACGACTCGGCCAGGTGCGCGATGCGCGTGGCCCCCGTGACGCCACCCTTGAAGGTCGCACTCGTCCGCACGAACGAGGCGCACCCGGCAACGAGGAGTCGGCAGTGTTCATGTGAGCGCCGTCAGAGGTCTCGGCGACGTGCAGCGGGATGTCGACGCGCTCGGCGAGCCAGCGGTAGGCGGTCACGCTGAACTCGCGGATCGGCTCCTCGTACGAGAGGAACCCCGCCTCGCCCAACGCCCGCCCGAGGTACACAGCGTCGGGCAGGTCGAACCCGGCCGAGCCGTCGTACATCAGGGGGATGTCGTCACCGACGTGGGACCGCAGCTTCTGGCCGAGCTGCGTGTCCCGGCGGGCGTCCCCCCACGCGTGCAGCTTGATCGCCGGATAGCCGGCCTCCAGGCACTGGTCGGCGACGTCCAGGTACTCCTCGATCGAGCCGTAGGTCACGGTGCTCGCGTAGGCGGGTATCGCGGTGCGGAAACCCCCGAGCAGCCGCCTTCACCGCCGACGTGGCGTTCCACTCCGCTGTCGCGGCCGCTGTGCACAACATCTTCCTCGCGTCGGTGATCGACAACGTCTTCACGTTGATGCACCGACTCAAGGCGGCCGGCATCGGCGAGGCCCGTGACGCGATGCAGCGTGGCTCCCGGGACCACACCACCATCGCCGCCGCCATCCTCCGCGGCGATCCGGACGGGGCCGAAGAAGCCATGCGCTGCCACATCGACAACTCTGTGGAGGACTACCGCAGGACAGTGCGCGAGCGGGCTGTTCAGCCACGCCTAGCCCGATCGCGACTGACGCCGAGCCAGCCGCGGCACCGGGCGGCCTGCGCGGGGGCGACTTCCCGGAGTCATCCGGTGGGGCTCGTTGGCGGCGTCCCGAGAGCACCGAACCGTTTCCACTTGTTCTCAGAGGTGAAGAAGAAGTACGGCGCCGAAGCGGCCGGCCTTGTCAGGCGCCGGACGGGCCCGGTCCCCCGGCAGCTAGACTAGGGATGCACATCGCTACCGGCCGACGGCACCGAGGTGTTCGCGTCGGGTGAGTCCGGCAGCGTCGAGGTCCAGTCGCCGAGGAGCCGAATCGCCTCGGCGGATTTCGACGCCCGCTCCGCGGTGTAGAAGCTCAGCCGCTGATCCGGATCGTCCGGCGTCACGAGCCGGTCATAGTGGAGGGACAGCTCGCCGACGATCGGGTGCACGAAGCGCTTGACCCCGCCTACCCGACGCTTCACGTCGTGCGTGGACCACCACCTGCTGAAGTCCGGGTCACCGAGCGTGAGCTCGCCGATCAGCTCGGCCAGTTGAGCGTCGTCCGGGTTGCGCCCGGCATCGAGCCGCAACGAGTACACGATGTCCTCGGCGACGACGGCCCAGTCCGCATAAAGGGCACGGGCCGCAGGATCAAGGAAGACGAACCTGGCGATGTTCCGCTCCCGGTGGGGGCGGGCACTGAAGTCCGCGAGCAGCGCCCGCGCCATCCGGTTGGCCGCCAGCACATCCATCCGACGACCGAGCACCATCGCCGGGACATGATCCAGCGCCTCCATCGCCCGCCGGAAGCTCGGGTGGACCCGCTGCGGCGCAACCCGCCGGCGCCGCGCCTTCGGCGTGGTCCGGGCAAGGTCGAACAGATGCGCCCGTTCGGCCTCGTCGAGCCGCAACGCACGGGCGAGCGCATCGAGGACGGCCGCTGACGGATTCCCGGCCCGGCCACGCTCCAGGCGGACGTAGTAGTCGACGCTGAGCCCGGCGAGATCAGCGACTTCCTCGCGGCGAAGCCAGGGACACGCCGGTTGCCGGCCTTCGGGATCAGTCCCGCGCGCTCGGGCGTCAAGCGTGACCGGCGCGAGATCAGGAAGTCCCGGAACTCAGCGTTGCTGCCCACCCCGAGAAGGGTACGACCACCGCGGCGCAGCAACCGGCGCGAAGGAGGTCCTGCGAGACCCCCGGTCACCGAGAACCCGGGTCGAGCAGGGCACCGGACGGGAGCGAAAACAGCGTCATCGGGTGATGTCCTGGGTCTCGGAACGACCCTCCGAAAGAAGGACATCATGATCGGCACAGCACCCGGTTCTCCTGGCAACCACGAGATCACCTCCTCTGCTCCTCCAGCCGTCGCGTCGGCCGGTCGGCCGGCCACTCCGTCGAAGGAGCAGTTGGACCGGCTGGGAGCCGAGCTCATCCTCCCTGCGGCGGCGTTCGAGCGCCGCGCGGCCGGCGACGCCCGGGGGCGGCTCAACGAGGTGGCGGGCGAACCCGTCCCGCACCAGTCGGATCCGGCTCGTGGCGTCCTGACGAAGGAGCAATTGGACAGGTTGGGAGCAGAGCTGATCCTTCCGGCGCCGGCACGCCGGTAACAGCCGGTGGGTGAGCGTCGGCTACATGACCCCGGGACCGCCGGCTACGGATTGCTCAATTCGTCGAGAACGGAAAGGACAACAATGAAGACCTGGTTCATCACCGGTGCATCCCGGGGGTTCGGCCTCCTGGTCGCGCAGGAAGCGCTCCGGCGCGGTCACAACGTCGTCGCGACCGCACGCACGCCCAAGTCGATCGCGGCCACCCTGGACGTCGAATCCGACCAGCTTCTGCTCGCCTCCCTGGACGTCACCGATCCGGTCAGCATCCAGTTGGCCGTCGAGGCCGCCATCGACAGGTTCGGGCGCATCGACGTGCTGATGAACAACGCCGGTCACGGCATCGTCGGCGCGATCGAGGAGGTCACCGACGTCAGCGCACGGTCGGTCTTCGACGTCAACGTGTTCGGCCTGCTGAACGTGACCCGTGCGGTACTCCCGGTGATGCGAGCACAGAGATCGGGCAGCATCCTGAACCTGAGCTCGGTGGCAGGGCAGAGCGCGGCTGCGGGCTGGGGCGTCTATTCGGCGACGAAGCACGCCGTCGAGGCCATCAACGAGGCGCTGCGGGCCGAGGCGGGCCCGCTGGGCATCCGATGCACCGCGATCGAACCCGGGCCGTTCCGCACCGACTTCCTCGACCGGAGCAGCCTGCTGACCGAGGGTGCGACGATCTCGGACTACGACGACACCGCCGGAGCGACCCGGCGCTGGGCCGAAGACACCAACCATGCCCAAGCCGGGGACCCGCACAAGGCAGCAAAGATCATGATCGATATCGCCGACTCCGAAAACGCCCCGCTGCGCCTGCCCCTGGGCGCCGACTGCGTCGAGAGGATCGAGCAGAAGCTGGCGGTCCAAGCCGCGGAGCTCGACAAGTGGCGGGCCGTCTCCACCTCGACCGCGGTCGTGCACCGAGCTGAGTAGGCGAGGATCGATCCCGTTCGTCGAAATCGGCACGGCCGCACCACATCCACCAGAGCACCGCCTCCCACAGACTCATCTCGACCGTCCGCGTCCGCAGCTCCCTGGTGCCACCGTCCGCTCCGACGTCACGACTCTTCGTCGCCGAGTCCCAGTTCGCTCAGCCGCAAACGTATGCATGAGCGGCCGGCGCCAGCCGTAATACAGGCTCCTTTTGAGCTGTCCACGCTTGGCCGGCCGCCATCCGAGCGAGCTTCCCGACCCCTCCAGCGGCATGGGTGCCACACCCTGTCCAAATTCAACAACACCACCCCGATGTTCTCCATGCCGAAGACCAAGAGCCGCCATACCTGGATCGGTCTGTCCCAGTGCGCCTGAGGTGCCCCGTTTTTCACGGACCACGACCCGGATAGGGTCTGATCCGAAGGGTGGCCACGGGAATGCCTCGAAGATGCCGCAAGTTCAGTCCAGAGTTTCGCGACGACGCCGTGCGACTGGTGATCGAGAACTCGCGTCCGATCGCTCAAGTCGCACGGGAACTTGGCGTGAACGAAGGAACTCTGGGGAACTGGGTGAAGCAGTATTGTGACGAGCACGCCGACGAAGAACCGCCGTTGACGCCATCCGAGCGGATACAGCTGGCCGAAGCCCAGCGGGAACTACGGGAACTCCGGATGGAGAACGAGTTCCTGAAAAAAGCCGCAGCGTACTTCGCCCGGGATCCCCGGTAGCCGAGAAGTACGAGTTCATCGACTCGTGCCGAACCTGCGACGCGCAGTACGCATACCCCGTGAAGAAGATGTGCATTTGGCTCGAAGTCTCGCCATCGGGATTCTTCGACTGGAAGAAGCGACCGGCCTCGGCAACGGCCGAACGACGCGAAAGACTAGCGCTGCTCATCACCGACGCATTCACATTGTCGGACGAGCTACGTGGTCCGACGCATCCACGCCCAGCTCGCCCGGTGGGGCGTGCCCTGTGGTCCCGAGCTCGTCCGGAGCATCATGCGGGAGCTGGACCTGCAGCCCTGCCAGCCCCGACCATGGCGGGGCGGCCTGACCGAGCAGGACGGCCGGGAACATCACATCCCCGACCTCCTCGGCCAGGACTTCACCGCGACGGCGCCCGGCCAGAAGCTCATCGGCGATATCACCTACATCCCAACCTGGGAGGGATGGCTGTACCTGGCGACGGTTATCGACTGCAACACACGAATGGTCATCGGCTATGCGATGGATGACAACTACAAGACTCCGCTCATCCAGGCCGCTCTCCGCCACGCCGCGCGTAACGCCACCCTCGAACCAGGCGCGATCTTCCACTCCGATCGAGGTAGCAACTACACCTCATATGACTACGCCGGCACCATCGGCGAACTCGGCCTACGGCAGTCTGTAGGTCGCACCGGAATCTGCTACGATAACGCCATGACTGAGTCCTTCTTCGCAGCCTTGAAGAACGAACGCGTCCACCGAACCGCCTATCCGACCCGTGCTCACGCTCGCGCGGACATCGTCAGATACATTGAGTTCTGGTACAACCGAAAAACAGACTTCACTCCGGACTAGGCTACAAAACTCCCCAAGAAGCCCTCGACGAGTGGGAAAATCCCCAGGAAGCGACGTAGCTTAAACCGAAATCAAGCGGTCCGAAAAGCGCGGGGCAGATCAGCATCACCTTCACCGAACGCCCCGAACGCCCCCACGCCACACCCGGCGAGGTCGTCGCCATCTCCGCGCGCATGCCCACCAGTGCAGGCTGATGATCCTCACCGCCGCCTACACCGGCCTACGCTGGGGCGAACTCGCGGCCTGCAGTGGACCCGCACCCACCTCGACGATGCCCACCCTCGCATCGACGTCGACCCGACTGACGGCGCGCTGCACGAGCTCGGCGGGCGCCTCGAACTCGGCCCGCCCAAGTCCACGGCCAGCGCCCGCACCGTGCACCTGCCGCCATTCCTGGCCGACCTGCTCACCGAACACCGCGCCCACCACCCCGACACGCCATTCGTGTTCACCGGCGCCAACGGCGGACTCCACCGCCGCGCCAACTTCCGCCAACGCCTCTGGCAACCCGCCCTCGCCGGCAACCCCCCGCGCGGCCTGCCCCCGATCCAGCCGGAGATGCACTTCCACGACCTACGCCACACCCACGAGACCTGGCTCGTCGAAGACCAAGTTCCCCGCGTCCTGCGCCTGCAACGCCTCGGGCACAAGCGCAAGGACATCGACGACTTCGACGCCCACGTCACCCCTGCCATGCGCGAGAAGATGCTCACCGCGCTGCAACAACGATGGCACCACAGCGCGGCCAGGGCGTGGCTCAGATGCTCGAGCCGGGCCCGGATGCCGCGTGAACACTTCGGACCACGGAGGTGGTCAGCAGACCCTGCTCCCCACACACGCAAACGGCCTGCCGACGAAGATCATCGACAGGCCGTCTGACCAGGCAAAACACACGGTGGGCGATACTGGGATCGAACCAGTGACCTCTTCGGTGTGAACGAAGCGCTCTCCCCCTGAGCTAATCGCCCGTGCCGACAGGAACTCTACATGGCCCCGGTCGACACCCGACACCCACCCCCGCTCCTCGCGGATCACTCGGCCGGACCGAGCGACCGGCGGCGTCAGGAGTGGATCGTCACGCATGTGGGGTCCGAGTAGTCCACGGCACCGATCTTGGTGCGGATGCACAGTTCGCTGCCGTCCTTGAAGGTGGTGCGCGGGTGGAACCAGGCGCTCGCCGAGCTGATGCCGTCCGGGGCGACCTCCGTGACGTCGTACGGGGCGCCGTTCTCGAGCGTGCCTTGCAGGTTGACCTCCGCTCCTTCCACGGGGTCGGGCTTCGAGTCCACCACCTCGAGCTCCCCGCTGACCCGATCGACGTAGAGGCCTTCGCCGTACACGTTGATGCAGTACTGCTCGATCCCGAGCGTGACCGCGCTCCACGAGCAGGCCACCGTCGGCAGCTCGAGCTGCGTCGACGCCTCCTGCCCGCTCGCCACGCCTGTGGCGAGCGCCATGATCGCCATCGTTACCGCCGAGACTCCTACCGATCGGACCAGTACCCGCACGCCGCCTCCCAGGGACCCGATGATGGGCCGGACGCTACGCACGACGTTCGATCCGGTGGGCCGATTGGAAGAACTGCCCTCCTCTGCGGGGGCACTGCCTCGCTACAGGCCGAAGTAGGTCGACACGGGCGACCGCAGCCAGGCCCAGTCGAGCTGCATCCAGGAGGCGACCAACGCGAACGCTCCGAAGAACCACGCGCACGCGGCGACGAGCAGCAGGATGCCGGTCAGCACCACGAGCTGGACGGCTCGGTGCTGGCGCCCCAGCCAGTCGACCCACGCCTGGTACTTCGCCCGAACCCAGATCAGGACCTGCGGGCACCCTCGAACTCGGCAGCGAGGATCCCCAGCCCGAGGAAGATGATCGCCCAGCCCGGCCCCGGGGCGGGGAGCGCGATGATCCCGAAGATCACGACGCGATGCCGATCACACCGACGACGACCCGGAACGTCAGGTCGAGGACCGGGTTGCGCGCCACCCCGGCGCGGAACCGCTGGTAGACGACCACCATCCGGTCGACGGCCCTCCTGAAGCCTCCGACCTTCTGGTCCTCGCCCTCGGTGATGTTCAGATCCCCACTCGTCCCTCGCACCCACGCGGCAGCAACCGCGCTACCGCCGCACGTGCGGCGGCCGGGGTCCGCACCCCGCGCTCACGAGGGTACCGACCGACGTCCCGCGCTGCGCCCGCCCGCCGCACCCTCACACCACCGTTGGGCGACATCCGGCCCGACGGCGCACGCCAAGTTTCCACGGGCGTACCGCAGATCGCGTCCACAGAACCGCTCATCGCGGGCGACTGCGCCGTCAGAGTGACCCGTGCCCCGCGTCGAGGGGACTTCGGCCTTCGACCCGTCACGCCTTCCGGGGACGGTCGTTTTCCCGCATGACGAGCTACGCGGGACCTAGAAAGAGGACGCACGATGCGCGACGAGCACACGGTCATCTGCTCACCGGCAGTGTTCGAACTGATCGCTCCGGACGCCCCGGCGGTGCCCGTCAACGTCGAACTGACCTACAACAGCCGGGATCCCTACGCCGTGCAGGCGTCGTTCCGGACCGGCTCGACAACAGCCGTCGAGTGGGTGTTCGCACGTGACCTCCTGCACGACGGGCTGATCGGCCCGGCCGGCACCGGTGACGTCCGGGTCCAGCCGATGCCGATGAACCCGGGCCGGGTGCAGCTCGAGCTGTCGTCGCCGTCCGGGCACGCCGTCTTCACGACGTGCGCGCAGACCCTCGGCGAGTTCCTGCACCGGACCTACCTCGCCGTGCCGGTGGACAGCGAGTACTCCTGGCTGGACTTCGACATGGCCCTGTCCGATCTTCTCAACGACCCGGCTCGCGACTGAGCCGCAGGTCAGAGGCCCTTCGCGTGGTTTGAGGGGGGTGGTTTGAACCCCCCTCCGTGACTGCGCTAAGGTTCTCTCAACACCGCAGCGGAGACGCTGCACATGCGGACGTAGCGCAGCTGGTAGCGCATCACCTTGCCAAGGTGAGGGTCGCGGGTTCGAGTCCCGTCGTCCGCTCGGAGGAACCTCGGGTCCCGTCGGACCTCCACGGATCGAAATCCACGGACCTCTCCAAGGACGAGGATCCAGACTCCGGCGGAGTGGCCGAGTGGCTTAGGCAAGGGCCTGCAAAGCCCTGTACGCGGGTTCGATTCCCGCCTCCGCCTCGGGCGATTAGCTCAGTGGGAGAGCGCTTCCTTGACACGGAAGAGGTCACTGGTTCAATCCCAGTATCGCCCACGCAGGTCAGGGCCGGTGCACAGATGATGTGCACCGGCCTTTTTGCATGTGCGAGTGACCAACTCGGTGACTACGACCCCGCGACCGGGAAGATCCGGTCCAACGCGACGGCACCGTGCTCGATCACGGGCCGGAGCTGATGGCGGTAGACCTCTCCGTCACCGTGGTCCCGGTGTGACCGGCCAACCGGGAGATCCGCTCGATCGGCACGCTGCCGTCCGACGGCAACGCCGCCTGCCGGCGGACCGGGCGGCGAGCCATCGGGTCGTGCTGGGTCGCACGTGGCATCGATTCGCTCCAGAGGTCAGGGCGCCGATTCCGCTGTCACCGAGGCGGCGACTGATGGCGGGATCACCGCCCGGCCGAACTCCCCTCGGGAGGCCCTGGAGCCGTCCCGTCTCCTGCATCCGAGCCGACCAGCTGGGGGCCGATGACCGAGAGCAGCTGCAACTTGTCGTAGCTCTCACTGCCCGGCACCGCGGTGTAGACCATCAGGTGGTGCGACTGCTGCGGGTCGGACAGCCGCTGGCAGTTCAGCTCCAGTCGGCGAGCTCGGGGTGGACGAAGCGCTTGGTGTCGTGCGGTCGGATCCCGATCTCCTGATCGTTCCACATTCGCCGGAACTCCTCGCTCTCACCGAGGAGGAGGTCGGCGAGGTGCGCCGCCCGGGAACCGGGACCGCGCAACGCGGCGATCTCGCGCAGGCCCGCGGCGTACATCCGGGACAGGAACGAGTGATCCTCGGGCGCGTACAGCCGCCGGGAGGCGGGGTCGGTGAACCAGCGGTAGCCGTTGCTGCGCGCCGGACCCGTGTACCTGGTCGCGTCACCGATGAGGGCGACACCCAGCGGGGTCTGGCGCAGGGTCTCGCCGAGCTCGGTGACGATCTCCGCGGGCGTGTCGGCGAGACGGTGGAGGATGCGCAGCATCCCGGGGCTGATGTGCTCGCTGTCTGCGCCCCGGACGGGCGGGTGGTGCCCGGCGAGACGGAACACGTGGTCGCGCTCGTCGAGCGAGAGGTGCAGCCCCTGCGCGATCGAGGCGATCATCTGCTCGGACGGCTGCGGCCCGCGTTCCCGCTCCAGCCGCGCGAAGTAGTAGTCGGTCGACATGTGGCAGAGGGCGGCCGCCTCCTCCCGCCGCAGTCCGCTGGTCCTGCGCCGCTGCCACGGGGGAGGCCGACGTCCTCGGGTTGCAGCGACTTCCGGCGGTGGCGGAGGAACGCCGCCAGTCCGACCCGGTCGATCATGGCGTGCCTCCGACTTCCGGTGCGTCCTTCGTTCCTACCACTGGTGGGCGCGGTCAGCCACGGATCGTCGATCCACCCATCGAGCGTTGCGAGAGCCGCTCAGCCGCGGATCGGCAGGTCGTGGATGTCCTCTCCCCCAAGGGGCAGTCTCGATGACACACGAATCGGTCCGGGTTCCCGGATCAGGGGGAAGGAGCACGATGGCGGACGTTCTGGTCATCATCGGGGCCGGCGGCATGGGGGAGGCGATCGCCCGCCGGACGGGGTCGGGCCATCGGGTCCTCCTCGGGGACTTCAACGAGGACCTGCTCAGCGATTCCGCCCGCCGGATGCAGGACAGCGGGTTCGACGTCGAGACCCGCGAGGTCGACGTGTCGTCCCGCAACTCCGTGCGCGACCGCGCCCGTGCCGCTGCCGACCTCGGGCCGGTGAAGCGGGTGGCGCACACGGCCGGCTTATCCCCCGTCCAGGCGCCGCCGCCGGCGATCCTGCGGGTCAACCTGGTCGGCGTGGCGTACAGCCTGGAGGAGTTCGGCCAGGTCGTGGCGCCCGGCGGGTCGGGCGTGGTGATCTCCAGCATGGGTGGGGCTCTGAACGACTTCGACGGGCGGACGGAGCAGGCGCTGCGCACCCTGCCGGCCGACGAGCTGCTGTCCATCCCCTACCTGCAGGAGCGGCCGGACATCGAGTCCCGCGCCGCGTACGGGTTCTCCAAGCGCGCCAACCAGCTGCGCGTGCAAGGCGCCGCGGGCGCCTGGGGGGCCCGCGGAGCGCGCGTCAACACGGTCAGCCCCGGCATCATCTCCACGCCCATGGGGCAGCAGGAGCTGGCCGGGACGTCCGGCGACAGCATGCGGTCGATGATCGAGAACTCGGCGACCGGGCGCATCGGCACCACCAATGACATCGCCGACGCCGTAGCGTTCCTCTTCGGACCGGAGTCGACCTTCGTCACCGGCACCGACCTGCTCGTCGACGGTGGCGTGGTGGCCTCGATCCGCACGGGCACGGCCGTCAGCGCACGGCGAACCGGCTGAGGTGGGGACGGAGCACCTCCGCCCACGCGAGGTACCCGGCGGGCGACAGATGGAGGTTGTCCGTGGTGAACTCGGGGCGGATGCCCCCGGCGGAGTCAGCCAGGGTCGGTGTCGATGTCATGGTGCGTCCTCTGTTCTCTGTCGGCGTCGTCGCGCTGGACGCGCGGAGGTCGTGGATCAACCAACTAGTCAGCGATACTGACGAATCTAGTCATAGAGCAGCTCTAGCGGCAACGTGTATCGACATCGCCGACGGGCACGGCGGCTGCCGAGTGGGCCGCGGTGGGCGCAGCGCCGCGGAGACGGCGCGGCGGCCCTGTCGGCGGCGATCCGGCGCGGCGGCGGTGGCGACGTAGGGTGTGTTCCTCATGGGGCGGGTGGGCGATGGAGCCGAGAACGGCATGAGCGACGCGCAGCAGGTCGATCTGGGGGTGGCGTTGTTCATCCCGTACCGGTACATGGAGGATCGGATCTTCCGGGCCCTCCAGGAGGCCGGGTTCGATGACTGGACCCTCGCCCAGTGTCGAGTGTTCCAACGCATCGCCCCGGACGGTCTACGCCTCACAGACCTCGCTGACCAGGCACAATTGAGCAAGCAGAGCGCCAGCGTGCTGGTCGATCAACTGGAACGCCTTGGCTATGTCCGCCGGGTCCCCGACCGACCGACGGGCGCGCCCGGTTGATCGTGATCGAGCAACGTGGCCGCCGAGCCGCCGAGCTGGCCATCGCGACATCGACGGAGATCCTCTCGGAGTGGAAGGCCTACCTGGGCACCCGCAACTTCACGTTGTTGCACCAGATCCTGGATCAGCTCCGCGAGATCACCGACCCCTACGCGCGGTAGACCCGGCTGCGCCGAGCCGTCCGCCGTTCGCCTCCCGAGCCGCCGGGACAGCAGGCTCCCGCTCCACCTTGACATCGTCAGAGTCATTGACTAGTTTCATCAATGACTCTGCCGACTGCGTGCCTCTGAGCGATCCTCGGCCGACGACGCCGGTTGCGTCCCGAGCCCGGCCGGTCGATCATCCGCGCAATGGCGCTCTCCCCTGACGACCGTGCCGCGATCGTCGAGCTGATCTCGCTACACGGGCACCTGTTCGACGACGGCGACCTCGACCGGCTCGACGTCCTGTTCACTCCGTCGGTCGTCTACGACGTCTCCGAGCTCGGCGGCGGCGCGCTGCACGGCATCGCCGCCATCCGCGAGGCCGCGCTCGGGCTGGGCCAAGGCAACCCGGTCGGCCACCACGTCACGAACGTCGTCGTCACCGCGCACGACGACGGCACGGTCGAGGTGCGTTCCAAGGGCATCGGCGTCAACGCCGACGGCTCGGTCGGGACGGTCACCTACGACGACACCGTGGTCGACACCGACGCGGGCTGGCGGATCAGCCACCGGCGGGTCGTGCCCAGGCGCGTTCCGCTGAACGGGCGGCGCTCCTGACCGGGCAGGGCACCAGGCCGATCCCGGTATCGCCCACACGGTCAATCGGCCTGGTCAGAGGCTCGCGGAGAGCTTCCGGCCAGGCCGTTCGTCGTTGTCGCGTCCTGCTGAGCGCATCGGGCCAGGAATGGCGTCAGGTGCACGGTGCGGGCGCCGGCCGTGGCCGTCAGCGGGGCAGGGCGCCGAGCAGCACTGCGTCGAGCAGTGACGCGAGCTCGTCGGCGAGGACGAACGGCGGGGGGCCGGCCGTGATCCACCGGCTGACCGCCGAGAAGTAGCCGAGAGCGATCAGCCGTCCCACCCAGAGCGGGTCGCGCCCGGCCGCAGCCGCGCCCGAGAGTCGGCGATCAGTTGTGCGAGATCGCCGCCGAGCGGGTGGTCGACCATCACGTCGGTGAAGCGCAGGGCGAGCGGCATGATCGCGGCGGTTTCGGCACGGCTGTCCTCGTTCAGCGCCGCCAGCGCGGCGAGGTACGCGCCGAGAACGTCCCGCACGGACGCGGTGTCCGGGGCGCACTCGGCGAACGAGCGTGCCGCACGCAGGCGGCGGCGCTGCGCCCAGTCCTCGAGGAAGAGGACCTTCCGCGAGTAGTGGTTGAAGACGGTGGTGCGGGCGAGGCCCGCCCGTGCGGCGACGTCGTCCATCGACGTCTCGTCGTAGCCCCGCTCGGTGAACAGCTCGATCGCCGCCGCGAACACGCGGTCTCGCCGCTCGTTGCGCTTGCGCGTGCGCCGGGTGAGCGGCTCCGGATCGGCGGCGGCTGCCTCCACGGCGTTCGTCACGGCCCCAGTACAGCACGCTGCGCCCACGAAGTTGTACTCGAGTCTTGCTTCATGGTGCGAGCCGTCGTACCGTCCGTCCTCACGAAGTTGTACTTGAGTACGCCTTCCTCGTTTTCTGGCGATGACGGATGGAGGTCGCACCGTGGCGACGATCGACGCGTTCACGCTGCTCACCCGGCATGCGGCCGACCCGGCCCGGCCGTTCCTCGTGTTCTGCGACGGCGACGGGAGGACCAGCGAGATCTCCTACGCCGAGCAGGTGCGGCGCGCGCTCGGCACCGCGGAACTGCTGCGCAGCGAGGGAGTGGCTGCCGGCGACCGCGTGCACCTGATGACCGCGAACCGCCCCGAGTTCCTCGACGTGTTCTTCGGCTGCACCGTGCTGGGCGCCGTCGTCGTGCCGGTCAACCCGCTGTCCACCGCCGACGAGGTGGCCCACCAGCTCGACGACGCCGGCGCGGCCGTCGCGATCGCCGATCCGCAGCTGTGCGCCACCGTGCGGTCCGCGGGGCGGGAGCACGTGCGCGTGCTGGACGTCGACGAGCTGGTGGCCGCCCGGCCGGCCGAGCCCGCTCCGGTCGCACACCCGCCACGGTCCGGGGTCGCGGCGATCATGTACACGTCCGGGACGACCAGCCGCCCCAAGGGCGTGCTCGTCACCCACCAGAACTACGTGCGCGTCGGCACCGCGATGGCCGCCCACCTCGGCGTCGCCGCCGAGGACAGGTGGCTGGTCACCCTGCCGCTCTTCCACGGCAACGCCAGTACTACTGCCTGATGTCGGCGCTCGTCGCGGGCGGCTCCATCGCGCTGACCTCGCGGTTCTCCGCGACGGGGTGGCCGCGCCACGCCCGCGACCTGAGCCCCACGCTGGCCAGCCTGTTCGCTGCGCCGGTGCGGATGATCCTCGCCCGCGCCGCACCCGACCCGGCCGACGCCGACAACGCCCTGCGCCTGGTGCTGTTCGCCCAGAACCTCACCGACGCCCAGGCCGCGGAGTTCGAACGCCGCTTCGGCGCGCCGCTCGTGCAGCTCTACGGCATGACCGAGACCGTGGTGCCGCCGTTCGTCAACCCGCCGGGCGAGAACCGCCGGTGGGACTCGATCGGCCTGCCCCTGCCCGGCGTCGAGGTCCGCATCGCCGACGAGGCCGGGAACCCCGTCCCGCCCGGAACCCCCGGCGAGCTGCTCGTCGGCGGCGAGCCGGGGATCGACATCGCCCTCGGCTACCACGACCGGCCGCAGGAGACGGCCGCGCTGTTCGACGGTGGCCTGCTGCACACCGGCGACCTCGTGCGCCTCGACGCGGACGGTCGGGCGTACTTCGTCGACCGGGCCAAGGACATGATCAAGCGGGCCGGGGAGAACGTCGCCGCGAGCGAGGTCGAGCGCGTGGTGAACGAGCACCCGGCCGTCCTCGAGTGCGCGGTGCACGGCATTCCCGACTCTGCGCACGACGAGGCGATCGTCGCCCACGTCGTGCCCCGGCCAGGCCACCACGCGGAGCCGGACGAGCTGCTGGCCTGGTGCCGAGCCCGGCTGGCCCGCTTCAAGGTCCCCAGCCTCGTCGTCGTCCGCGACGAGCTGCCCCGCACCAGCGTCGGGAAGATCCGCAAGGACGTCCTCCGCGCGGAGACCACCCGACCACCGACCCCCACCACCTGACGGAGGACACCCGATGAGTGCAACGCTGCACGACCCGCCCGACCGCACCGGCCCCGCCGCGCTCGGCTCCGCGGGCGAGATCCGCCGCGGCTGGCGCGCGCTCACCGCCGCCACGGTGGGCATCGGCACCGGCGTCGCCGTGCTGCCCTTCTACACCAACGGCCTGTTCATCCCGGAGCTCGAGGCGGAGTTCGGCTGGAGCCGCAGCCAGCTCTCGTCCCTCCAGCTCGTCGGATCGACGATCATCGTGTTGACCGCGCCGCTGGTCGGCGCCGTCATCGACCGGTACGGGGTGCGCATCCCGTCGACGCTGTCGCTCCTCGCCCTCGGCGCCGCCTACTTCCTGCTCGCCGCCGGCGGCCCCTCCTTCGCGGGTTACCTGCTGGTGTTCGCCCTGATGTTCCTGCTGGCCGCGGCATCCACTCCGGTCTCGTTCACCCGGGCCGTCAACGAGCGGTTCGACCGGGCCCGCGGCCTGGCGCTCGGCGTCGCGCTGGGCGGAGCCGGCCTCGTCGCCTTCCTCGTGCCCCAGCTGCTCGGCGCACGCATCGCGGAGGACTGGCGCAGTGGCTACCAGGTCCTGGGCGGCGCCGTGCTCATCGGTGCGGTGCTCGTCCTCGCGCTGATGCCCCGGCGGCACCCGCGCGGCCGGCCGAGCGGGTGCGCACGGCCGTCCCGGGGATCGCACCGGTGCTGCGCACCGCCCTGTTCGCCCGCCTCGCGGCGGCCTTCCTCGCGCTCGCGCTCGCCGTGGGCGGGCTCACGCTGCACCTGGTCCCGATGCTCCGCGACGCCGGCGTGGCCCCGGCGACGGCCGCGGCGACGGCCGGGCTCGTCGGGATCGCGGTGATCGTCGGGCGGGTGTCGGTCGGGCTGCTCGTCGACCGCTTCTTCGCCCCGCGGGTCGCCGCGGCAGTGCTCGCCGTGGCTGCCGCCGGGTACCTCGCACTGCTGCTCGGTGGGCCCGGCCTCGCCGCCGCGGCCGCGCTCGGCGTCGGCCTCGCGCTCGGGGCCGAGGTCGACCTCATCGGCTACCTCACCGCCCGCTACTACGGCATGGCCCGCTACGGCCGCCTGTTCGGGGTGTTCTACGCGGTCTTCACCCTCGGCGTCGGCGCCAGCCCACTGCTGATCGCGTGGCTGCGCAGCGCCACGGGCGGGTACGACACCGCCCTGCTCGTCGCGGTCGGGCTGCTCGCCGTCGCCGGCGGGCTGCTCGTGACGGCGCCGAGGTTCCCCGTTCCCGCACCACGACCCGAGGAGATCCCGTGAAGTGGGTGACCTATGACGGCGGCACCGGCCCGCGCGCAGGCGTCGTCGACGGCGAGACCGTCCGCGGCCTGCAGGCCGGCGTGACCCTGCTGTCGCTGCTCGGCGACGACGGCGAGACCCTCGCCGAGGCGGGCGCCGCGGCCCGGCGGGATCCCGCGAGGTGCGGCCGCTCGCCGACGTCCGGCTGCTGGCCCCGCTCCCCCGGCCCCCGTCGATCCGCGACGGCCTGTGCTTCCTCGACCACCTCCGCGGCTGCTACCGCGCGATGGGCCGGTCCCCGCAGCTGCCCCCGGTCTGGCTGGAGAGGCCGGCGTTCTACTTCGCCAACCCCGCCGCCGTCGTCGGCCCGCACGACGACGTCCCGATCTCCCCCGGGAGCACCATGTTCGACCTCGAACTCGAGGTCGGGGCGGTGATCGGGCGCGGCGGGCGCGACCTGCACCCCGACACCGCGGAGCGCCACATCGTCGGCTACACCCTCTACAACGACTGGACCGCGCGCGACCACCAGCAGCACGACATGGCCCAGGGCATCGGGATGGGCAAGGGCAAGGACAGCGCGATCACCCTCGGGCCGGCCCTCGTCACCGCCGACGAACTGGAGCCCCACCGTCGCGACGGGCGACCGGCCTTCGAGCTCACCGCCTCGGTGAACGACCGGGAGATCGCGAAGGGGTCGCTCGCCGACATGGACTGGACCTACGGCGAGCTGCTCGCCTTCGTCTCCCGCGGCACCGAACTGCTCCCCGGCGACGTGGTCGGCTCCGGCACCGTCCCCGGCGGCTGCCTGCTCGAGCACGTCGACACCGGGGACATGGCCACCTTCACCGGCTGGCTGCAGCCCGGCGACGTCGTGTCCCTGCGCGGCGAGGGCCTCGGCGAGACCCGCCAGGCCGTCCGGCCGCACCCGCGTTCGTCCCGCTCCGCACCCGCACCTGACCCCACGAGGAGGAACCCGTGCCCACCCTGGTCGACCTCACCCGCACGCTGGACCCGCAGAACCGCGCCCTCGTGCACGAGTCCTTCCGCGCCCTGGAGGCCGTGCTGGCGCCGAAGATCACCTACCTGCGCCCCGAGGACGGCGGGCGCGACCGCATGACGGCCATCTTCGGCTGCAGTCCCGACGACCTCCCCGACGGCGAGGGCTGGGGCGAGGACCTGCTCACCGAGATGAATACCCACTGCGGCACCCACGTCGACGCGCCCCTGCACAGCGGCCGCCTGATCGAGGGCAGGCCCGCCCGCACCATCAGCGACATCGGCCTCGACGAGCTGTACCGCCCCGGCATGGTGCTCGACGTCCGCGACTCGGTGCGGCCCGGCGAGGCCATCCCCGTCGAGGGCCTCGAGGCGGCGATCGAGGCCACCGGCCGCGAGATCGAGCTGGGGACGCCGTGCTCATCCGCACCGGTCAGGAGCGCTACACCCCGGCCGATCGCGAGTTCTACTTCTACCCGGGCATGACCGGCGACAGCACCCGCTTCCTCACCTCGCGCGGCGCCACCGTTCTCGGCACCGACGCCCTCGCCTGGGACCGCCCCTTTCCCGTCATGAAGAACGCGTTCGAGGAGACCGGTGACCCCGCCCAGATCTGGGACGGCCACTTCGCCATCCGGGACAAGGAGGCGTTCATCGTCCAGCAGCTGACGAACCTCAGGGCACTCCCGCTGACCGGCTTCACCGTGGGCTTCTTCCCCATCAAGCTCCCGGGCACCAGCGCCGCACCCGCACGCGCCGTCGCCTTCGTCGCCGACTGACGCCGGCCCGAGGATCCACCACGCCGCAGGCGCACGGCCGGGCGGCGATCGCCGTTCGATGCGAGCCTGATCCGGTGGAACCGATCCCCTGGGAACTCCCGCACACCCACCCGAGCGCTTCCGGGCAGGTCCGCTGGAACCGGTCGGGCCCTCCGGACGCGCCTGCGGTGGTCCTCCTGCACGGCACACCGTTCTCGTCCTACGTGTGGCGCGGGGTGGCACGCGCGCTGGCGCGCCGGCATCGCGTGTACGTCTGGGACATGCCCGGCTACGGCGAGTCGGAGACGTTCGAGGGCCAGGACGTCTCGCTGGCCGCCGAAGCGGGCGTCTTCGCCGAGCTGCTGCGCAGGTGGGAGCTGACCGACCCGATCGTGATCGCCCACGACTCCGGCGGCGCCATCGCGCTCGGCGCCCACCTGGTGGACGGGGTGCGGTACCGGAAGATGGCCCTCGTCGACGCCGTCTCGCTGCCACCGTGGGGAAGCGAGTTCTCCGCGCTCGTCGGCGAGCACGCGGACGTGTTCGCCCGCCTCCCGCCCGCGGCGCACGAGGCCCTCCTGCGCGAGTACGTCGGCTCGGCCAGCAGCCCGGGCCTGCACCCGGCCACGCTCGCGGCGCTCGTCGCGCCGTGGGTCGGCGATGGGCAGGCCGCCTTCTACCGCCAGCTCGCCGCTCGGCGGCACGACCGGGGCTACACCGACGCGATGCAGGACCGGTACTCGAGGATCGGCATCCCGGTCACCGTCGTCTGGGGTGAGGACGACACCTGGGTTCCGGTCGGGCGCGGGCGGGAGCTCGCCGCGCGCATCCCGGGCGCGCACCTCCAGGTGATCCCCGGCGCAGGCCACCTCGTGCACGAGGACCGGCCCGCCGAGCTGACCGCCACCCTGCTGGAGTTCCTCCTCGACGACCTCAGGCCGGGGCCACCTTCTCCCCCTTCGGCGTGACCACGAACCAGGTGCCGTCGGCGCCGTTCTGCCCGGCGGTGGCGAGCGAGCCGTCGTCGTCGCGGTAGCGGTAGAGCGGCCAGCCCGCGAGCGTGAGCTGGGAGCTGCCGTCCGGGCGCTGCAGCCGCCCGACCAGCTCCGGCTTGACGCCCGCGAGGTCGAGCTCCTGGTCGGGCGGGGACGTGACCGGGATCCAGGTCTGCGCACACGCATCCGTGCACGCGGACGTGGGCGGGTCGGCGCGGTCGGCGTCGGAGCGGTAGATCAGGTGGCCGGAGCCGTCGGTCAGGACGATCCCGAGCGGACCGGTCTGCACGGCGTACAGGACGGGCGCGGGGACGTCCGGCGACCCGTGGCCGCCATGACCCCCGTGACCGCCGTGCCCCTCGGGTGCCGCCGACGCGGCCGGTTCCGGCGCCGGGGGTTCGGCCGGTGCCGCACCGCCACAGGCGACGGTGCCGATCATGGCCATGAACAGGACGGGTCCGGCCAGGAAGCGGGTCAGTGGGGAGCGTGTCACGGCGCCCGATCCTTCAACACGCACTCCCCGCCGTTCCAGCCGACGAGCGCGCAGTCGCTCGGCGGCGGCCGGTGCGCCGTCGGCGGTCCCGCAAGACGGTCGCATAGCCCGTGAGCAGCAACGATGGTTGAGCCGCTGGGTGAAGGGCGTGCCGCTCACCCGCCCGTGGACGCCGGGCTACGCGGCCCGCCGCACTGGAACATAACGACAATCATTGTCGTTTAGGGTGGTGTTCTCTAATCCCACCCGATGCAGGAGGCCGCCATGCGCCGCGACATCCACCCCGCCTACGGGCCCGTCGTCTACCAGGACCGCTCGACGGGCCAGGCCTTCCTCACGCGTTCCACGGCGACGTCGACCGACACGATCGACTGGGAGGACGGCAACACCTACCCGCTGATCCGGGTGGACATCACGTCCTACTCCCACCCGTTCTGGACCGGGGCGCAGCGCGTGCTCGACTCGGCGGGTCAGGTCGAGAAGTTCCGCCGCCGCTACGGCGGCCGCTGACCCTCAGGGTGCGGGCAGGACCTGGCGGGGCAGCAGCTCCGTGACGACCGTGCCGTTGCGCGCGTCACGGGGCTGCCACTCGCGCGGGTAGCCGAGCGACGCCTCGACGAACCGCACGCCGTCCTCCCACGTCACGCGCGGGATGTGCAGGTGGCCGTACACGACGGCGGTGGCCCGGTAGCGCACGTGCACTCGGCCGTGCGCGTCGTGCCGCACCAGAGCGCGAACTCGGGGTGGCGCAGCACGTCGGTCGGGTGGCGGGTGAGCGGCCAGTGGTTGACCAGCACGGTCGGCAGGTCCGGGTCGCACGCGTCGAGCCTGCGTTCGGACTCCTCGATCCGGGCGGCGCACCAGGCCGCCCGGTCCGGGTACGGGTCCGGGTACAGCAGGTGCTCGTCGGTGCACACCACGCCCGCGGAGTACGCCGCGGCCAGCCCCTCCTCGCTGGTCGTGGTGCCCGCGGGGAGGAACGAGTAGTCGTAGAACGCGAAGAGCGGCGCCACGGTGGCCGGGCCGCCGGGGCCGTCCCACACCGGGAACGGATCCTCGGGCGTCAGCACGCCCAGCTCGCGGCAGGCCCGGACGAGCTCCAGGTAGCGGGGCACGCCGCGCAGGTCCACCGGGTCCTTGGTGCGCGTCCACAGCTCGTGGTTGCCGGGCACCCACAGCACGCGCGCGAACCGCTCACGCAGCAAACCGAGCGCCCACGTGACGTCCCCGACCTGCTCCGCGACGTCGCCCGCCACGATCAACCAGTCGTCGTCGCAGGTCGGACGCAGGGACTCGACGACAGCACGGTTGTCCGGGTAGCGCACGTGCAGGTCGCTGACGGCCAGGAGTCGGGGGTCGGTCACCCCACAGTCGTACCCGACGATCTCCGAAGAGGGTGGCCAGGAGTGACTTACCGGCGGTAACTTCGGCTTCGGGCGAGATCGGGGAGGTCGCGATGGGCGCGGTGGCCGAAGGTCGACGGGCGGTGCGGTGGGGGTTGCGGCACGGGCTCGTGCGGAGGGCGCTGGCGAAGCGCAGGGACGAGGGCGACATCACCGCGCGCCTCATGCTCGACGCCGACTTCGTGGCCGACCCGTTCCCGCACTACGCGACGATCCGCGCGACGGGACGCGTCGTCGACAACAGCGTCGTGCTCAACACCGCGCACCACGACCTCTGCACCGCGATCCTGCGCAGCCCCGACTTCGGCGTCGTCGGCGGCCCGAGCGGGCGCGCACCCGCCGCACTGCGCTACGCGGTGGCGGTCGGGGGTCGTGGACCGCTCGGTCCGGTGGAGCCGCCGTCCATGCTGGCCACCGACCCGCCGGATCACACCCGCTACCGCAAGCTGGTGACCAGGGCGTTCAGCGCCAAGGCGGTGGCCGCGCTGCGGTCGCGCACCGAGGAGATCGCCACCAAGCTGATCGACGGGATGACCGCGAAGGGCGCCCGCACCGGTTCCACCGCCGACCTCATCGAGGACTACGCGAGCCTGCTGCCCGCCACCGTCATCGCCGAGATGCTCGGGGCCCCGGTGGAGATGCGGCGGCAGTTCCTGCACTGGGCGAGGGCGCGGCGCTCTCCCTGGACGCGGGGCTGACCTACGCGCAGTTCCGCCGCTCCGAGCGCGACATCGAAGCGCTGCAGGAGTGGATGCGGGGCCACTTCACCCACCTGCGCCGCCACCCCGGCGACAACATCCTCTCCGCGCTCGTGCACGCCCACGACGACGGCGAGCGGCTCAGCGAGGACGAGCTCACCAGCATCGCCATGCTGCTGCTCGCCGCCGGGTTCGAGACCACGGTGAACCTGATCGGCAACGGCGTCGGCCTCCTCACCGCCCACCCCGAGCAGCTCGCGCTCCTGCGCGCCGACCCGCAGCGCTGGCCCCGCGCGGTCGAGGAGGTGCTGCGCTTCGACTCCCCCGTCCAGCGCACGGGCCGCGTGGCGCACCGCGACACCGAGGTGGCGGGCGAGCGGTTCCGCACCGACCAGGTCATCGTCGTGCTCCTCGGCGGCGCCAACCGCGACCCGGCCGTCTTCCCCGATCCCGACCGGTTCGACGTCACCCGCGAGAACGCGGGCGACCACCTCGCCTTCTCCAGCGGAGCGCACTTCTGCCTCGGCGCCGCCCTCGCGCGGATGGAGGGTGAGGTCGGGCTGCGGGCGCTCTTCGACCGGTTCCCCGACCTCGCCCTCTCCGGCCCGCCGCACCGCCGCCCGACGCGCGTCCTGCGCGGCTACGCGAGGATGCCGGTGCGCCTCTCCCCCGCCACGGTCGGCGCCTGAGCCACGCCCCCGACCCCGACTCGCACACACCGAGACCCCGACTCGCGCGCACGCAGACCGCGACTCGCGCGCACTCGTACCGCGACTCGCGCACAGGGGCGAAGCCCCTTTCCCGCGAGTCGGGGTTTCCGTGCACGCGAGTCGCGTTGTGAGTGCAGGCGAGTCGCGGCGTGGATGCGGGCAGCCGGCGCCGGTCAGCCGCCGAGCGCGGCGAGGGCGGCCTCGGCCTGCCGCTGCAGGGACGCGAGGCGAGCGGCGCCGCCGTCGGCCTCGGCCTGCCCGCCCATGACGCCGCCCGCGTAGCGCGAGTAGACGCCGGCGCCGATGCAGGCGGAGCGCCAGCGGGCGAACGCGACGTAGACGCCCAGCTCCTCCTGCAGAGCGGTGAGGTCGCGGCCGGAGCGGGCCGCGTAGCGGGCGACGAGATCGGCGCGCTCGGGGTAGCCCTCGACGAGGCTGGGACCAGGGATGGTCGGCGGCACGTCGTCCCCGGGGCGGCCCCAGGACGCGAGCAGCCAGCCCAGGTCGGCGAGGGGATCGCCGATGGCGGCGAGCTCCCAGTCGAACACGGCGCGCACGTGCCCGTCGGGGCCGAACGCGAGGTTGCCCGGCCGGAAGTCGCCGTGGGCGATGCACGGCTCCGACGGCGGGAGGTCGGCGGCCCGCTCCACCAGCCGGGCGTGTGCGGCGTCGACGGCGGACAGGTCGGGCACCGCCGACTCGTGCACCTGCCGGTGCCAGCGGCGCAGCTGACGCTCCAGGTATCGGCCCGGGCGGCGCAGGTCGGCGAGCCCGACGGTGTTTGGGTCGACGGCGTGCAGGTCGGCCAGCACGTCGACGGTGTGCAGGCCGACCGTCCGGCGGGCCGCGGGCGCGGGCCGGTGCCCGGATTCCTCGTCGCCCAGCACGTCGCCGTCGACGAACTCGGTGAGGTAGAACTCGGCGCCGATCACGTCCGGGTCGGCGCAGAACGCGACCGGCGGGGGCACCGGAACCGCGGTGGGCGCGAGCGCGCTGATGAACCGCCACTCGCGGCCCATGTCGTGTGCGGTGGCCAGCACCATCCCGGTGGGAGGGCGGCGCAGCGCGAACCGGTCACCCGCGGCGTCGGTGACCTCGTAGGTGAGGTTGGAGTGGCCGCCGGAGACCTGCGCGACCACGACCGGCCCGCGCCCGACCGCCACCCGCGGTACCTCGCGGCGCAGCCAGTCGGTCAGTGGCCCGGGCGGAACGGCGTCGGTCATGCCCTCATCCCTACCGCCTACTCCCGCACCGGGAGAACCAGGGTGGCGAGCAGGTGGTCCAGTTCCGCCTCCGGGTCGGCGGTGAGACCGGTGTGCACGGGGCCCGCCTGGACGACCGTGCTGCGCGGCGCCGTCAGCCTGCGGAAGCGGCGGCCGCGGTCCTCCTGGCCCGCGGGCGCGGCGTGGCGGGCCTCGACGCGCTCGTGCGCGCAGTGGTGGCGCACGGCCTCGAGCGCGGCAGCGATCACGGCCGCGTCGGCGGCCGGGTCCAGGGCGTACAGGCGCTGGACGTCCAGGTGGACGCGGGCACCGAGGAAGTCCAGCGGGCGACTGTAGAGGACCACGCCCGCGTTGAAGGCCTCTCCGCGCTCGATGCGCGGCACGACGCGCAGCAGCGCGTACTCGAACGGGTGCCGCGCGGTCATCGCCCCACCCAGAACGGGGTGCCGGGTCCGCGGGTCGCAGGCGGGTCGCCCGCGGCGGCGCGCTCCGCGGCCGCGGCCCGGACGCCCGGCAGCCACGCGTCCCGCGCGTCCCGGCGGGCCAGCAGCTGCCGCACGAACGCGGCGCGCACCTCGGAGACGGCGGTGAAGTCCGGCTCGCCTGCGAGCCACTCGTCGGGGACGGCGTCGACCGCGGCCGCCAGTACCTGGCGGGGTGCCCTGCGGGGCCAGCGCGGCGTCGGCGGCGTCGAGATCCGGGGAGCAGCCGAGCAGCACGTGGTCGGCGGCGTCGAAGGGCGCCGCACCCAGGCCTCGGCTCCCGGCCAGGAGTGCTGGAACGTGAGGGTGGCGCCGTGGTCGATCAGGTAGGGGCTGCCGTGCCAGAAGAGCATGTTGGTGTTGCGCCACGACCGGTCGACGTTGCCGACGAGCGCGTCGAACCACAGCACGCGGCCGGCGAAACCGGGGTCGATCCGGAATGCCCTCGGGTCCAGGTCGAGCGCGCCGGGGAGGAAGTCGATCCCGAGGTTGAGCCCGGGGCTCCCGCGAAGCAGCTCCTGTACTTCCTGGTCGGGCTCGGCGACGCCGAGCGCCGGGTCGAGGTGGACGGTGACCAGCTCCGGCACGGGAAGGCCCAGCCCGCGCGCGAGCTCGCCGGTGACGATCTCCGCGACGAGCACCTTCCGGCCCTGGCCGGCACCGGTGTACTTGACGACGTAGGTGCCGAGGTCGTCGGCCTCCATCAGGCCGGGCAACGACCCGCCCTCGCGTAGCGGCGTGACGTACCGCGTGGCCGTGACATGGCGCAACACGCGGATCATCGTCGCACCGTCGGGGGGAGGTGGATCGTGGGGCCGCCTACCGGGGAGAGGCGACCCCACTGAAGTTCAGCGGCGGTGCATTGCCACCTGCTGCGCCAGCATCGGCTGCGGCGCGTGGAACCGTTCGACCTCGCGGCGGTGCTGTGCCTGCCGACCGCGCACGAGGTGGTCGATGCTGTAGCGGCCGGGGCCGACCGCGCCGATGGCGATGAGACCGGCGCCGATGACGCCGACGAGCTCCCAGCCGCCGTTGGAGATGAAGATGCCGTTGGCGCCGTGCACGAACACCGCGGCACCGACCATGATGACGAGCTGCAACGAGCACATCAGCGGGGTGAGCAACCCCAGGATCAGCAGCGCACTGCCGGCGAACTCGACCACCGTGACGAACGACGCCGACACGATCGCGAGCGGGATGCTCAGGTTCTCGAGCCGTCGGTGGTGCGGCCGATCCCGTTGATCACCAACTTCTGGTAGCCGTGGGCGAACATGCGACCCCGATGAGGACCCGGGCGAGCAGGAGGGCCCAGTCACGAGCTGGGAGGGGAAGCGGGCGGTTCAACATGTACCTCCATACGGTCTGTGATCGACTTGCCTCGTGGAGTGATCGCAGTTAACCCGACGCGTACGTGCAGACACGCCCTGTTGGCCTACTCCCGCGGCGGCCGAACGGCTCCCATCGACGAACTGAACCCCCGGTAACGGCCGAACGTGCAACTGCACGTGCACGGCCGGTCACCCCGCGCAAGGTACCGCTCAACGTGATCAAGCTGTTACTCAAAGTGCGTAACGGCCTGCTGTCCCGGTGCTCGCAACCACTCGTGACAGCTGCCTATAGGCTCCGCGGCTTGATGATCCCGCCGGAGGATCGAGGAGCGGGGAGGCCCCGTGAGCAGTGCAGTGGACTGGTCGACCGAGTGGCTCACGAGCCTGATCTGGATCGTCGGCGTCTTCGTGGCGAGCGCCATCGGCTGTGCGGCGCTGATCGCCTTGCTCTCGCGGTACACGGTGTGGGGCAGGCAGTTCCGCCGACTCGCCTTCCCCTACTTCTCCCCTCGTGGCGGTGCGGGGTGGCGACCGCTGCTCAGCGTGCTTCTCGTGCTGCTGCTGGCGATCGCATCAGTCCGGCTCGTGGTGCTGCAGTCCTACTACTTCAACGGGCTCTACACGGCGATGCAGGAGATGGATGCCGCGTCCTTCTGGCAGCACATCGCCATCTTCGCCGTCATCGCCACGACCTGGGTCGCCGCGCGCTGTTCGAGCTCTACGTTCAGCAGGCACTCATCATCCGCTGGCGGGTGTGGCTCACCGACCGGATGATCGACGACTGGCTCGACGGACGCGCCTACTACAAGGGTCGGTACACCAAGGGCGCTGTCGACAACCCGGACCAGCGCATCCAGGAGGACATCCGCTCCTTCCCGGAAGTTTCGATCGCCCTCGGAGTGGGGGCGGTCAGCGCGCTCGTGTCCCTGGTGTCGTTCACCATCATCCTGTGGGAGCTCTCCGGGCCGCTGACCCTGCTCGGCGTCGAAGTTCCACGGGCGATGACCTTCCTCACCTACATTTTCGTGATCATCGCTTCGTGGATCGCGTTCCGGATCGGGCGCCCGCTGATCATGCTGAACTTCCTCCAGGAGCGGTTCAACGCATCCTTCCGCTACGCACTCGTGCGGCTGCGCGAGTACTCGGAGAACGTCGCGTTCCAGCGCGGTGAGCGGGTGGAGCGTGGGGTACTGGGCACTCGCTTCGGTGACGTCGTCGAGAACATGTGGGCCATCCTGTTCCGGAGCCTCAAGTTCGTGGGCTTCAACGCCTCGGTCACTCAGCTTGCGAACCCGTTCTCCTTGATCGTCCAGGCACCGCGGTTCTTCTCCGGCCAGATCACGCTCGGCGACGTCCAGCAGACCGGCGCTGCCTTCGGCGAGGTTCACGACGCCTTGTCGTTCTTCCGCAACGCCTACGACGACTTCGCGAGCTACCGCGCAGTCCTCGACCGCCTCACCGGCCTGATGGACGCCAACAGCGCCGCCCGCGACCTGCCGAAGGCACCGTCGAGGACGGTGACGACCTGCAGATCCGCGATCTCACCGTGCGCCGCCCCGACGAGCGGGTGCTCGTCGACGACCTGGACCTCGACGTCACTGCCGGCACGTCGCTGCTGGTCACCGGGCCGTCCGGTGGCGGCAAGACGACGCTGCTGCGCAGCCTGGCGCAGCTGTGGCCGTACGCGAGCGGGTCGGTGCGCCGCCCGGTCGACGACGGGTCGCTGTTCCTGCCCCAGCAGCCGTACCTGCCGCTGGGAACGCTGCGCGACGCGCTCGCCTACCCCGGGCCCGCGGCGGACATGGACGACGCCCGGGCGGCGGAGCTGCTGCGCAAGGTGCAGCTCCCGCAGTTGGCCGACCAGCTCGACGACGTGGACGACTGGGCGCGGCGGCTGTCCCCCGGCGAGCAGCAGCGCCTCGGGTTCGCGCGGATCCTGGTGGTGGCACCCAAGGTCGTGTTCCTCGACGAGGCCACGTCCGCCCTGGACGAGGGCCTGGAGCAGAGCCTGTACGAGCTGCTGCGCTCCGAGCTGCCGGACATGGTCATCGTCAGCGTCGGGCACCGCAGCTCGCTGCGCCGGTTCCACGACGAGCTGCTCCAGCTGGACGCCGACGGCAGCTGGGAGCGCTCCGCGCTGCAGCACTGACCCGCCGTGCCGAGCCGCGAGCCTGTGATCAACAGACGGGTGCGGTGAGGGCCGGATACGGCCACTGCCGCACCGAGCCGCTGATCAAGCCCGCTCCACCGGGACGTGATCAGCGGCTCGGTGCACTCCCGGCCGTATATGGCCGCCCGTGCACCAAGGCCGTGATCATGCCCCGGACCCACCCCGAGCGGAGCGCCGCCCCTACCAGGCCGCGAGCGAGCCGTCTGCGTGGCGCCACAACGGCGTGCGCCAGTCGTGGCCGCGTTCGGCTGCCCGGCGGACCTCGGCCTCGTCCACCTCGATGCCCAGGCCGGGGGCGGTGGGGCGGTCGATGCTGCCGTCGACGAACGTGAACGGGCTCGCGTCGACGAGGTAGCCGAGCAGGCCGGCGTCGTCTCCGTAGCCGATGCCGAGCGACTGCTCCTGGATCAGGAAGTTCGGGGCGGCGAAGTCGACCTGCAGGCAGGCGGCGAGCGCGATCGGGCCGAGTGGGCAGTGCGGGGCGAGCAGGACGTCGTGGGTCTCGGCCATGGCGGCGATGCGGCGGGTCTCGGAGATGCCGCCTGCGTGGCTCACGTCGGGCTGGGCGACGGCGATGCCCGCCTCGAACGCCGGGCGGAAGTCCCACCGGGAGTAGAGGCGTTCCCCGGTGCGACCGGGATGGTCGTGGCCGCCGCGACGGCGCCCAGGTCGCGGGTGTGCTCGGGCAGCACCGGCTCCTCGACGAACAGCGGTTGCAGCGGCTCCAGCAGCGGCAGGAGCCGGCGCGACATGGCCGTGGAGAAGCGGCCGTGGCAGTCGATGGCGACGTCGACGTGCGGGCCGACGGCGTCCCGCACGGCCGTGACCCGGTCGATGACGTGCTGCATGGCGGCCGGGGTGTCGAGCGGGGCGAGCAGTTCCGACGGGGTCATCTTCACGGCCGTGAGGCCCTTCTCGACCTGGGCGCGTGCGGCGTCGGCCAGCTCGGCGGGCTCGCTGCCGTGCACCCAGCCGTACACGCGGGCGCGGTCGCGCACGGCGCCGCCGAGCAGCTGGTGCACCGGCACGCCGAGCGCGCGGCCCGCGATGTCCCACAGTGCCTGGTCGATGCCCGAGACCGCCGAGTTGATGACGGGGCCGCCGCGGTAGAAGCCGCCCTTCGAGAGCACCTGCCAGTGGTCCTCGATGCGGGTGGCGTCGCGGCCGACGAGGTAGTCCATCGACTCCTCGACCGCGCGCGCCGTGGTGGCCGCGCGGCCCTCCACGATGGGCTCGCCCCACCCGCTGACGCCCTCGTCGGTGTCGAGGCGCAGGAACAGCCAGCGGGGGGCGACGGGGAACAGCTCGTATCCGACGATCTTCACACCCGAAGTCCTACACCCGGTTCACTCCCCGAGCCGGGAGCGCTCCTCGTCGGTGTAGTCCTCCAGCACGGCGGCGCGGTTCGCGCTCCGGGCGCCGCGCAGCTTGCTGACCTTGCGGGAGGCGCTGGCGAGCACGTCCCGCGACCGGCCGCGGCTGTAGGTGACCGCGCTGCCCGCGGCGACGCCGAGGCTGGTGCCGACCTCGATCGCGTCCTGGTCGGCGCCCATGTAGAGGAACTGCCACGCGTACACCGAGGTCTGCTGCTCCACCAGCGACTTGATCGCCGAGTGGGTCCACTCCCGGCTGGCGTTCTCGTGGCCGTCGGTCATCACCGCGACGATCACGGTACCCGGCCGCTCGTCCTCGGGCAGCGCACCCAGCTCGGCGCCCGCATCGGTGACGAGCCGGCCCATCGCGTCCAGCAGCGCGGTGCGGCCGCGGGGCTGCAGGTCCAGCGGCGGCACGTCGGACACCGGGACGCGCGAGTAGACGACGTCGTACTCGTGGTCGAACCGGGCGAGCGTCACCCGGCAGTCGCCCGGTTCCTTGCGCTGCTCCTCGACGAACGCGGCGAAGCCGCCCTCGGTGTCGGACTTGATCGACTGCATCGACCCGCTGCGGTCGAGCAGGAAGTAGATGTGGGTCAGGTCGGAACGCGTCATCCCGGGACTCCCCTCACGTGGGGCGACGCGGTTTGAACCGCATCGCCGTGGTCTGCGGTGCCGGCCGCGGGGTGCCGGACTCGTGGTCGTAGCGCGCCCGTTGCAGCGCCGCCGCCGTGACGCGGCCCCGCTCGTCGGCGTACGCGCCGAGGCTGCGGGTACGCGCCAAGCGCGGGCCGACGGCGTTCTCCGTCAGCCCCGCCCGCGCACCCGCGGCCCGGAGGGAGACCTGCCCGCTGAGCACGGCCGCGGCCATCGTCTCGTCGAGCAGCTCGGCCAGCCGGTCCGCCGCCTCGCGCAGGTGCGGCAGCGCCTCGGCGGGCGGCAGCCCGGCAGCGGCGTCCAGGCACGTCCGGACGGCCGCCACACCCGCCGCGTCGATCTCGGACTCTCCCATGCCGACATCGTGCCGCAGAAACTGCGGATCCGCAAGAAGTGCGGATACGCAGTTCATGCGCCCTAGGGGAAGACGAGCACCTTGCTGGCCGGGTCCGTGCCCCGGGCCAGCGCCTCGAACGCCCCCGGCCCGCCGTCGAGATCGGTGCGGCCCTCGACCAGCGCCTCCAACGCGTCCGGCACGGTGGCGGCCCACAGCGCGGTGTCGCGGAACTCGGCGGCGCTGTAGCAGAAGCTGCCGACCACCGAGCGCTCCTTCGTGGAGATCTCGTAGGCGGCCACGTCGAGCGCCGGCACGCCCATCCCCACCAGCACGACCGTGGTGCCGATCGGTGCGCACGCAAACGCGGCGGCCAGGGTGTGCGAGGTGCCCACGGCGTCGACGACGAGCGTCGGCTCGCCGTCCAGGGCGGCGTGCACGGACGCCGCGAAGTCGTCGGTGGCGGCCGGGTCGACGACCGCGGCGCCCAGCCGCGCGGTGAGCTCGCGCCGCTGCGGCGCCGGCTCGGAGACCACCACCCGTTGCGCGCCCAGCCGCTGCGCCGCGAGCACGCACGCCTGCCCGATCGGCCCGCCGCCGAGGACCAGCACGGTGTCGCCCTCGCGGCACCCGCCACGGGCCAGCGCGTGGTAGCCCACGGCGAGCGGCTCGACGAGCGCGCCGTGCTCGATCGGCATCCCGGCCGGCAGCTTCACGGCGTTGCGGGCGGGCACGGCCATCCGCTCGGCGAACGCCGACCGCAGCTGCGGCGTCACCCCGATCACCAGCTTGTCCGGGCAGGCCTGCTCGCGCCCCACCGCGCACTGGCGGCACGTTCCGCACCACAGCACCGGGTTCACGGCAACGGCGTCGCCGACGGCGAGCTCACCGCCCGCCTCCGCGCCGATCGCGAGCACCCTGCCCACCGTCTCGTGCCCCATCACCTGCCCGCGCACCCGCCTGCCGTTCTCGCCGGTGTAGCCGTGGATGTCGGAGCCGCAGATCCCGGTGGCCACCACCTCGATCAGCACGTCACCGGGTCCCGGGTCCGGCTCGGGCACGTCGTCCACGGTGAGGTTCCAGAAATCGGCAAGCACCAGTGCGCGCATGGTCCGACCGTAATGCCGTGCCGGGAGACTTGGCGTGGACCGACCACTTTCCGGAAGTGGCGGTGTCCATCCACACGTGAGAGTCACACGAGGGATCGAGCCACCCATGCCCGGGGCAGCGGACCTGCTCGCGCTGGCGCGCGAGGGAGACGGTGAGGCGTTCCGCGCGCTCGTCGAGCCGTACCGGCGTGAGCTCCAGGTCCACTGCTACCGCATCCTCGGCTCGGTGCAGGACGCCGAGGACCTGCTGCAGGAGACATTGCTGGCCGCGTGGCGGGGCATCGGCGGCTACGAGGAGCGCGCGTCCCCGCGGACCTGGCTGTACCGGATCGCCACCAACCGCTGTCTCAACGCCCTGCGGGCCGCGCGCCGTCCGCCCGGGTACGCGGGCTACCGACCGGAGGTCCCGTTGCCCGAGCCGTCGCGCAGGCGAGCGGAACCGAGCTGGCTGGAGCCCTACCCCGACGTCCTGCTCGACGAGATCACCGACGACGCACCCGGACCGGAGGCGCGCTACGAGCTGAGGGAGTCGGTGTCGCTGGCGTTCCTGGCGGCGCTGCAGGAACTGCCGCCGAGGCAGCGGGTGGTGCTGGTCCTGCGGGACGTCCTGGGGTTCCGGGCCGCTGAGGTGGCGCGGATGCTCGACACCACCGAGGACGCGGTGACCAATGCGCTGAAACGGGCACGGCGCGGGATGCCGGGCCCCGGCGGCCACGGCGCTCCGCTGCCGAGCTCAGCACAGGAGCGCCGGATCGTGACCGACTTCGTCCGGGCGTTCGAGGCGGGCGACGTCGACGCGGTCGTGGCCCTGCTGACCGACGACGCGTGGCTGACCATGCCGCCGCTGCCCCTGGAGTACCAGGGCCTCGACGCCATCCGGAACTTCCTGGCGACCGTCGCGCTCCGCCACGGGAAGCGGTACGTGCTGGTCCCGACGCGGGCCAACGGCCAACCGGCGTTCGGCTGCTACCAGCACGACCCGCGGACCCCGATCCTGCACGCGCACGGCGTGATCGTGCTGACCCTGTCCGGCGACCGGGTCGCCGCGGTGACGCGGTTCCTGGACAACTCGCTCCTGGCGACGTTCGGGCTTCCCCGCTCGCTGCGCCGGGCGGACGGGCAGGCGTGACCCCATGACCTCCAAGCAGGCGTGGGGCCTGGGCCTCGCCGCACTCGCGTCGTTCATGATGGCGCTGGACAGCCTGGTCGTGACCACGGCCCTGAGCACGATCCGGCAGGACCTGGCGGCATCGGTCGAGTCGCTGGAGTGGACCGTCAACGCGTACAACCTGACGTTCGCGGTGCTGCTGCTGACCGGCGCGGCGCTGGGCGACCGGTTCGGCCGTCGCCGGATGTTCTGCGTCGGGCTCGCGGTGTTCACCATCGCGTCGGCGGCCTGCGCGCTGTCCCCCACCGTCGG
Source organism: Pseudonocardia sp. CNS-004 (assembly GCA_001942185.1). GTDB lineage: Bacteria > Actinomycetota > Actinomycetes > Mycobacteriales > Pseudonocardiaceae > Pseudonocardia. The sequence goes on along the minus strand of MKJV01000121.1, from coordinate 13,708 downwards.
TGTTCTCGTCGTGTCGAGGGCGCTGCAGGGCGTGGGTGCCGCGATGGTGCTGCCGCTGTCGCTCACGCTGATCAGCGCCCTGTTCCCACCACAACAGCGCGGCCGGGCGATGGGCCTGTACCTGGGGATCACCGGTCTGGCCACCTTCAGCGGCCCCTTCATCGGTGGCGTGATCGCCGAGGGGCTGACCTGGCAGTGGATCTTCTGGCTGAACGTGCCGATCGGCCTGGCCGCGATCGGCTTCACGATGCGGCGGGTCGAGGAGAGCTTCGGACCCGACACCCGGTTCGACCTGGGCGGGGTCGTGCTCGTGACGCTCGGCGCGTTCGGCATCGTCTGGGGCCTCGTCCGCGGGAACGTGGCGGGGTGGAGCAGCGCGGAGGTACTGGCGGCGCTGGTGCTCGGGGTCGTGCTGGTGATCGCCTTCGTGCTCTGGGAACGACGCGCGAGGGCACCGATGCTGCCGATGCGGTTCTTCCGGCTGAGAGCGTTCGCCACGGCGAACCCCGCGAACTTCTCCGTGTTCGCCTCCCTGTACGGGACGCTGTTCTTCCTCGCGCAGTACTTCCAGACCGCGCTCGGGGAGGGCCCGCTCGGTGCCGGTCTGCGGCTCATGCCGTGGACCGCGACGCTGATGGTGTGCGCGCCGATCGCCGGGCGGTTGGCCGACCGGTACGGCGAGCGGACGTTCGTGGTCATCGGCCTGCTGCTGCAGAGCATCGCCGCGGGCTGGATCGCCGCGGTCGCCGACACCGACACCGTCTACGTCGAGCTGCTGCCGGCGCTGGTCGTCGGCGGGGTGGGGCTGACCATGGCGATGCCCGCGGCGCAGAAGGCGGTGGTCGGCGCGGTGCAACCACACGAGATCGGCCAGGCCTCCGGCGCGTTCATGATGCTGCGGATCCTCGGCGGGGTGTTCGGTGTGGCGGTGGCCGTCGCCGTCTTCTCCGGTGTCGGTGGCTACGCGTCGGCCGCGGAGTTCAGCGCGGGGTTCACCGGGGCGATGACCGTCGTCGCCGCATTCGCGATCATCGGCATGCTCGTCGCGCTCGGCATGCCGGGCAGGCGGCCGGCCGCCACCACCTCGAACGCGGTGGTTCGCTGAGATCACGCGAGCGCGGTGGCGGCCCAGCGCGACAGGTCGTCACCGCGGATCGCGGCCCCCATCAGGTCGGGGAACAGCTCCGGGGTGCAGGCGAACGCCGGCACGCCCAGCGCGGCGAGCGCGGCGGCGTTGTCGTGGTCGTAGGCCGGGGCGCCGCTGTCGGACAGGGCGAGCAGCGTCACCACCTGCACCCCGGCCCCGACGAGCGCGGCGACCCGGCGCAGCAGCTCGGCGCGGGCGCCGCCCTCGTACAGGTCGCTGATCAGCACCAGCAACGTCTCGGTGGGCCGCGTGACCAGCGACTGGCAGTAGGCGACCGCCCGGTTGATGTCGGTGCCGCCGCCGAGCTGGGTGCCGAAGAGGAGGTCGACGGGGTCACCGAGGGAGTCGGTGAGGTCGGCGACCGCCGTGTCGAAGGCGACGAACCGGGTGCGCAGCGCCGGCATCGACGCCAGCACGGCGCCGAACAGGCCCGCGTACACCACCGACTCGGCCATCGAGCCGGACTGGTCGACGGCGAGGATCACGTCGCGCTGCACGCTGCGGCGCTTGCGCCCGTGCCCGATCAGCCGCTCCGGCACGATCGTGCGCAGGTCCGGGGAGTAGTGCGCCAAGTTGGCCCGGACGGTGCGGGCCAGATCGATGTCGGCGGGGCGCGGGCGGCGGGTGCGGGCGGAGCGGTCCAGCGCTCCCGTGACGGCGGCGCGCGTGCGGTCGGCGACGCGGCGCTCCAGCTCGCCCACGACGGTGCGCACGACCTGCCGCGCGGTCTCCTTCGTCTGCTCCGGCAGCACGCCCTTGAGCGACAGCAGCGTGCCGACCAGGTGCACGTCCGGCTCGACGGCGGCGAGCAGCTCCGGTTCCAGCAGCATCCGGGTGAGGCCCAGCCGCTCCACGGCGTCGCGCTGCATCACCTGCACCACCGACGTCGGGAAGTACTGCCTGATGTCACCCAGCCAGCGCGCCACCTGCGGTGCGGAACCGCCGAGCCCGCCCGTGCGCGGCCCGTTCCCCTCGCCGCCCCCGGCGTCGTAGAGGGCGGCGAGGGCGGCGTCGACGCGGCGGTCGTCGGGGCCCAGCCCGGCACCGGTGCCGTCCGCGGTGTCGTCCGGGCCGGCGCCCAGCACCATGCGCCACCGCCGCAGCCGCTCGTCGTCGTTCATGCGTCCACCCCCAGCAGCCGTGCGAACACCGGGAGCACCAGCTCGGCCCGCTCCTCGTCGATCCCGTCGGCGACGCGCACGGCAGGGACGCGCCCAGCAGGGACGGCTTGGCCGAGCGCGGCGGCCCGCTCCCCGATCGCGCGGCGCTCCGGGTCGGCGAACGCGCCGAACGTGCGCCGCAGCAGGGGCAGCATCTCGTCGAACTGCGCGGCCGCCACCTCGGCGAGCCAGCGGTCGACCACCCGCAGCAGCCGGTCGTCGTGCACCAGCAGCAGCGCGCCACCTGCGAAGAAGCCCTCGAGGTACGCGCCCGCGTGCAGGGCGGGTGTGCCGGGGGTGAGCGCGCGGGCCAGCCGCCGCTCGACCTCGTCCGCGGCCATCCGGTCGGTGTCGGCGAGCAGCCGCGCCAGCCGGCCGGCGAGCAGCGGCGGAAGCGCGGGCCGCTCCGCGAGCCGTTCGAGCGCGGAGAGCCAGCGGCCGGTGGCCGCCTCACCGAGCAGACCCGTGACGTCGTGCACGCCGTCGACCAGCCCGGACAGCCTCGCCGCCTCGTCGTCGTCGATACCGTGCGCCGCGGGCGGCAGGCCGGCGCAGATCCGCGCCAGCACCCGCTCGGCGACGGTGCGCAGCGCGCTGGTGTCGGTGCCGCGCACGTCGCCGTAGCGGGTGGCGCGGGCGAGCGCCGGGAAGGCCGCCATGAGGTGCGCGACGTCCGCGTCGCCCGCCGCCCGTGCGTCGAGGGCGGCGAGCGCGTCCGGGAGGGCGTCGGGCAGGTCGGCCAGCAGGCAGCGCTCCACCGCGGCGGTGACGTCGGCGAGCGCGGGTGCGCCGGCGACGGCGGCCCGCAGGCGCGCCGCCGCGGCACCGGCGACGGTGGTGCCGTGCACTCCTGCCGCAACGAGGTCGACCTCGAACTCCGGCTGCCAGGCGAGCTCCCAGGTCTCGCGGAAGGTGCCGGTGCTGCGGCGGGTGCTCGCGGCGGGCCGTCCCCACGAAATCCCGATCACGCGCAGCCGGTGCAGCAGCCGGGAGCGCTCCAGGTCGCCGGAAGGTGCCGGTGCTGCGGCGGGTGCTCGCGGCGGGCCGTCCCACGAATCCCGATCACGCGCAGCCGGTGCAGCAGCCGGGAGCGCTCCAGGTCGCCGGGGTTGCGCAGGTCGAGGTCGAGCTCGCGGGGCCGCGAGTCGCGCTTGAGACGCAGCCGCCGCGCGGTGGCGGCGAGGTCGGCCGCGAGGGGGGTGAGCGGGGCGTCGTCGGGGACGGAGCCCATCCGCTCCCCCACGACCAGCCGCCGCGTGACGAGGTCGAGCTGCACCTCGTTGCCCCCGCACAGCACGGCGAGCGTGGCCTCGGTGACCTCGGCGAGCCCCGCGGACACCCGGTCGCGCAGCGCGGCGAGCGTGTCGGCGAGGCGCACCGCCTCGATGACGTGCGCGGTGGAGACGGGCAGGTCCTCGGCACGCAGCACGCCCGCCACGGCGGTGAGCCACCGCGCGGTGACGTCCCGGTCGGTGGTGAGAGGTGGTGGTACCAGCCGGGCGAGGTCACGCCCGCGCCGTAGCCGCTGGACGTCGCGAGCCGCCCGTGGGTCCACGGCACCCAGGCGCACGCCGTCTTCCGCTTCGGCAGCCCGCGCAGGACGGCCTGGTCGCGGGACGCGGGCGGCAGCGGGTCGGCCAGCGCGGGCACGTGCCACGCGCCGCACACCACCGCGATCCTCTCGAATCCGTCCTTGCGGGTGCGGCGCAGCACGGTGCGCATGTAGGCCTCGCGCCGCGCGTCGTGCTCCTCCACCGGTTCGTCGGCGCGCAGCGCACCCATCGCGTCGGCGATCACGTCGAACGCCGGTTCCCCGCCGCGCCGGTGCTCGATCATGTCGTCCCACCAGCGCTCGGGGTCGTCGTAGCCGGCGACGGCGGCGAGGCGGGCCAATGGGTCGCCGGAGCCGCCGGGCCGGCCGCCGAGGGCGAACTGGTGGGCGGCGGGCAGGTCGCAGAACCGCACCGGTACCCCGGCCTCCACGGCGTGGCGGATGGCCTGCCATTCGGGGCTGAACACCGCGAACGGCCAGAACGCGGCCCGGGCGACGTCGTCGGCGGCGTAGGCGAGCAGCGCGACCGGTGGCTCCAGGCCGGGGTCGGCGGCCATCCGGACGACGGCGTCGGCCTCCGGCGGCCCCTCGATCAGCACGACGTCCGGTCGGAACGCCGCCAGCTCCGCGGCGAGGGCCCGTGCCGAGCCGGGGCCGTGGTGGCGGATCCCGTACACCCGGGTCTCGCTCACCCGGTGACCTCCAGGCCCGCCCGGTAGAAGTCGGCCCACCCCTCGCGCTCGCGCACCACCGTCTCCAGGTACTCGACCCACACGGCGCGGTCGGCGACCGGGTCCTTGACGACGGCGCCGAGGATCCCCGCGGCCACGTCCGGTGCCCGCAGCACGCCGTCGCCGAAGTGGGCGGCGAGGGCGAGGCCGCCGGTGAGCACGCTGATGGCCTCGGCCGTGGACAGCGTGCCCGACGGCGACCTGACCGCGGTGCGCCCGTCCTCGGTGCGTCCCGAGCGCAGCTCCCGGAACACCGTGACCACGCGGCGGATCTCGGCGAGCGCGGCGACGTCCGAGGGCAGCTCGAGGGAGGCACCCAGCTGCGCCACCCGGCGGGCGACGATCTCCACCTCGGCGTCGGCCGTGTCCGGCAGCGGCAGCACGACGGTGTTGAACCGGCGGCGCAGCGCGCTGGAGAGCTCGTTGACGCCGCGGTCGCGGTTGTTGGCGGTGGCGATGAGGTTGAACCCGGGCCGGGCCTGCACCTCGGTGCCCAGCTCGGGCACCGGCATCGTCTTCTCGGAGAGGATCGTGATCAGCGAGTCCTGCACGTCGGCGGCGATGCGGGTGAGCTCCTCGAGCCGGACGATCTTGCCGTCGCGCATGGCGCGCAGCACCGGGCTCTCCACGAGCGCGGCCGGGCTCGGGCCTTCCGCGATCAGGCGGGCGTAGTTCCAGCCGTAGCGGACGGCCTCCTCCGCGGTGCCCGCGGTGCCCTGCACGAGCAGCGTGGAGTCGCCGCTGATCGCGGCCGCCAGGTGCTCGGACACCCACGTCTTCGCGGTTCCGGGCACGCCGAGCAGCAGCAGCGCGCGGTCGGTGGCGAGGGTGGCCACGGCGACCTCGACGAGCCGCCGCGGGCCGACGTACTTCGGCGTGATCTCGGTGCCGTCCGGGAGCGTGCCGCCGAGCAGGTAGGTGACCACCGCCCACGGCGAGAGCCGCCACGACGGCGGGCGCGGCCGGTCGTCCACCGCGGCGAGCGTGGCGAGCTCGTCGGCGTGGTCCTGCTCGGCGTGCGGCCGCAGTACTGCCGCGATCGAGTCGGTCATCGGTCCAGCTCCTTGTGCATCTCGCGGCGGAAGGTCAGGGTGGTGGCCAGCTCCCGCCACCAGGGGGCCGCGCCGACCGGGAGGGGCGCGGTGGCGATCAGGTGGCGCAGGCAGCCGGTGGGGACGGTGCGGCCGGCGGCGCGGGCGGCACCACCGAGGCCCCGGTTGCCGGGATGGGCGGCGAGCCAGTCGAGCACGGCGGTGCCCAGCTCCGGCGACCAGGGCTGCGGCAGCAGCGTGACCGCGGAGGCCATCGCCTGGGGGCTGAGCTTCGCGGCGAGCACCCCGACGGCGGGCCGGTGCAGCGCGGCGGGCAGCAGGCGCACCATCTCGGTGACGGTGCCGTCGATGCTCGCGGCGTCGGCCGCGGTGAGCACGGCGGCACCCCACGCGGCGTCGCGCTGCCGCCCGGCGGCGAGGGTCCAGCCGCCGCGCAGCACGCCGGGGTCGCAGCCGGTGACGGGACGCGCGAGCACCTGCTCGGGCGTGCCGTGGGGCGCCCAGTGGTCGAGCGGGGTGGCGCCGACGATCCGGCGCAGCAGCTCCCCGGGGTGCCGGGTGCCGCCCGTGTCGCGCAGCAGGGCGGCGTCGGCCGGGTCGGGCAGGCCGACCACCCATCGCTCGCCGTCCGGCCGGACGCACCGGCCCGCCCGCTCCCGCATCCGCTGCGCGAGGCGCGAGCCGGGCAACCGGGCCAGCAGCTGCGCTGCTGTCTCCCGCACCTGCCCCGCCCGGTCGTCCAGGGCCGTCTCCAGGAACGGTTCGTCGTCGGGGAGGAGGTGCTCGCCGAGGACGGCGACGAAGTCGGCGCGGTCGCCCGCCGGTTCGCGCGACCAGGTCGACGTCAGGGCGGTGCGGGCGGCGTCCGGATCGGTGGCGAGCGCGTGGCGGAGCCACACCCGGCGCTGCAGCGGGCCGCCGTACTCCCAGACCCGGTCCTCCCGCGTCGCGACGAGGAACGACCACTCGGGGTTGCGCTCCCCCCAGCCAGCTCCCGGCCGGGCCGCGACGGCCGCGAGCGGCGGGCGCAGCGCAGGCCTGGTGCGCGCGCCTCGGCCAGCGCGGGCAGGTGCTCCGGCGGCACCCGCATGCCCTTCGCGTGCACCGCCTGCAGCCACTCGCCCAGCAGGTCGGCGGGGATCCGCAGCAGCCGGCGCCGCGCCGTGGCCGGGACGAGCGGGCGCTCGTCGCGCGCGGCCACCGGAAGCCGCGCGTCCGGCCGGGCCGGCACGTGCCCGGCGCGCCGGTAGGTGGCGAGCACCGCGGCGGCCGTCAGCAGCGCCTCCTCGGGCTCTCCGGACACCAATGGGCGCACGGCGGCCGGCAGCCCGGCCGGATCGGCCCGCCGCCGCCGGGTGCCGAGCAGGGCGGCGCTGACCAGCTCGTCCCACGGGTTCACAGTCGCACCACCCGGTCGCCGTCCCAGCACGTCAGCGGCCGCAGCCCAGCGGTGCTCCACTCGCAGGCGACGGTGACGGGGGCACCCGCCGACACCGCGAGCAGCGGCCACGGGTCCACGCGCTCGGCCAGCGGCAGCGCCGCACCCTCCCGGTCGGCGAGCGCCCAGCCCGCGCCGTCGACCACGGGGACGACGTCGGCGAGGAGCAGGGGCCAGCGCTCCAGCCACGGGTCGGCGGCCACCGCGTGGGCGACGGAGCGCAGCGCCGCGTTCACCGGGTCGCCGTCGGGCCGGCCCGCCCGGACCGGCTCGTCCACGTCGGCGGCCAGCGCCCGCAGCGGCGCGGCGCCGGGGTAGAACGCCAGCTTGCCGCGGACGGTGTGGCCCGCGGGGAACGGGCGGGGCAACGGCTGGCCGGGCGGGGCGAACGCCAGCACGAGGGCCGGACGGCCGGTCGCCTGCCCGCGCAGCCAGGTGCGCCGCGTGGTGAGGCGCTCGGTGACCTCGTCCGTGACGGCCGTGACCAGCCACTCGTCGGCCACCCGCTCCCCGCCGGCGAGCACGCCGGCCGTGTCGGTGGGAAAACCCAGCCGCGACCGGACGGTGGCGGCGAGGTCGTCGGGCAGCGTAGGGAGCCGGGCGCCCGCCCCGGCGAGCACGTGCAGCAGCGCGAGCTCCGCGAGCAGGCGGCCCGGCCAGTCGCGCCCCCGCCCGATCAGACCCGCCGCGCGCCGCAGCCCGCTCGCCAGGCCGGGCGCCTGCGCGTCGACCATGCGGGCGGCGACGCCGTGGAGCTCCTCGACGTCCACGCCCGCCAGGCCGCCGCGGACCCGGTCGGCCAGCCATTCCCGCAGCTCCGCGGCCCCCGCGGCGATCCGCTCGGTGCGCTGATCGGCCCGTCGCGCGGCGCGTCCGGATCCCGTGGCGCCTCCGGACGCTCGGCACGACGGCGGGCCCGCTGCGCGCGCTCGGCGAGCCACCCCCGGACCCACTCGGGCTCCTCGCCCGCCGGAACCCCGCCGCCGGCCCAGAGGAAGAGCAGGCCGAGGGCGTGCTTGCAGGGGAGCTTGCGGCTCGGGCACGAGCACCGGAACGCGGGCTCGGCCGGCTCGACGCAGGTCAGGTAGGGGTGTGCGCCGCTGCCCCGGCAGGCACCCCACACGGCCGCGTCGGACGCGCCCAGGTCGGCCCACCTGGCGGCCGCCGCCTGCGTGCGTCCCGCGGCGGCGGACGGGGGATCGGGCGCGACGGCGAGCACCCGGTCCACGCTCCACCGCACCCGCGCCACAATAGGACGCCCCCGCGACAGTCCGAGCGACCGTGGGGAGGTGCGCCGCCACGACCGGCGGATTACCGTCCCCCGGCGTGGAGCACGACGAGAACGCACGCATCGACGGACCGCGCACGCTGGCGATCGACATCGGCGGGTCCGGGCTCAAGGCGATCGTGTTGACACCCGACGGCGAGATGGCCTCGGAGCGCACCCGCCGCGAGACGCCCTACCCGTGCACCCCTCCGGTCCTGCTGGAGGAGCTCACCGCGCTCGTGGCGACCCAGCCGGACCACGACCGCGTGTCCGTCGGGTTCCCCGGCGCCATCCGGGCGGCCGGTCCGGGAGGTGCCCGCGTTCTCCCGGCGCGGGCCGGGGCTGCCGCCGGACCCGGAGCTGGTCGCCATGTGGACCGGCTTCGAGCTGGAGACCGCGCTCGCCGGGCGGTTCGCCAGGCCCACCCGGGTGGCCAACGACGCCGACGTCCAGGGCTGTGCCGTGATCTCCGGCCGCGGGATGGAGCTGGTGATCACCCTGGCACCGGCATCGGGTGCGCGGTGTTCTTCGACGGGAGGCTGCTGCCGCACATGGAGCTCTCGCACGGCACCTTCGGCGGCACGTCCATCGAGGTCGCCTGCGGCGACAACGAACGTCACAAGATCGGCAAGGAGGCGTGGCGGAAGCGTGTGCTCGAGGCGCTGGACGCGTTCGAGGCGATGGTGCTGCCCGACCACCTCTACATCGGCGGCGGCAACGCCAAGAAGCTCGACCCCGACACGATCGGCCCGAACCGGACGATCGTGCCGAACATCTCCGGGCTGCTCGGCGGGATCGCGCTCTGGGAGCGAACGGGTGACACCCGCCCGTCCCGACCGCCGCCGCTTCCTGAGCAAGCGGCACTATGGCCCCCGTGTCCACGACCGACATCACCAGGACCCCCGAGTGGACGGCCGTCGCCGACCACCACGCCGCCGTCTCCGGCGAGACCCTGCGGCAGCTGTTCGCCGACGACCCCGACCGCGCCGACGCCCTCACCGCCACCGGGGCCGACCTCGTCCTCGACTACTCCAAGCACCGCATCACCCGGGACACGCTGCCGCTGCTCACGGCGCTCGCCCGCGCCGCCGGGCTGCCCGAGCGCACCGAGGCGATGTTCGCCGGTGCGCACATCAACACCAGCGAGGACCGCGCGGTCCTGCACACGGCGCTGCGCGCCCCGCGGGCCACGGCGCTGGCCGTCGACGGCCAGGACGTGCCCACCGACGTGCATGCCGTACTCGGGCGGATGGGCGAGTTCACCGACGCCGTCCGGTCCGGGGCGTGGACCGGGCACACCGGCGAGCGGATCCGCGCCGTCGTCAACATCGGGATCGGCGGGTCGGATCTCGGCCCGGTGATGGCCTACGAGGCGCTGCGCGCCTACGCCGACCGCTCGTTCACGATGCGGTTCGTCTCCAACATCGACCCCACCGACATCGCCGAGGCCACCCGCGACCTCGACCCGGCCACCACCCTGTTCATCGTCTCGTCGAAGACCTTCACGACGCTGGAGACGCTGACCAACGCCAAGGTGGCGCGCCGCTGGCTGGTCGACGGGCTCGGCGGCGACGAGTCGGCCGTGGCCAAGCACTTCGTGGCCGTGTCGACGAACGCGTCGGAGGTCGGCGCGTTCGGCATCGACGAGGCCAACATGTTCGGCTTCTGGGACTGGGTCGGCGGGCGCTACTCCGTCGACTCCGCGATCGGGCTCTCGCTCATGGTCGCGATCGGCAAGGAGCAGTTCGCCGAGTTCCTCGCCGGCATGTACGCCATGGACTCGCACTTCCGCACGGCCCCGCTCGAGGAGAACCTGCCGGCGATCCAGGGCCTGCTGAACGTCTGGTACGTCAACTTCTTCGGCGCCGAGACCCACGCAGTGCTGCCCTACAGCCAGTACCTGCATCGCCTCCCGGCCTACCTGCAGCAGCTCACGATGGAGAGCAACGGCAAGTCCGTCGGCGGCGACGGAACCCCGGTCGCCACCGTCACCGGGGAGATCTTCTGGGGCGAACCGGGCACCAACGGCCAGCACGCCTTCTACCAGCTCCTGCACCAGGCACCCGGCTCGTGCCCGCCGACTTCATCGGGTTCGCCGAGCCCAACCACGAGATCGACGTGGACGGCACGGACGGCGACATGCACGACCTGTTCATGTCGAACCTGTTCGCCCAGAGCCAGGCACTCGCGTTCGGCAAGACCGCCGAGGAGATCGCCGCCGAGGGCACGCCGGCCGACGTCGTGCCGCACAAGGTGATGCCGGGCAACCGGCCCTCCTCCACGATCCTCGCGGCGAAGCTGACCCCCTCCACCCTCGGCCAGCTCATCGCCTTCTACGAGCACGTCACATTCGTCGAGGGCACGATCTGGGGCATCGACTCGTTCGATCAGTGGGGTGTGGAGCTGGGCAAGGTGCTCGCCAAGCAGCTCGCGCCGGTGCTGGCCGCCGAGAAGGCCGACACCACCGGGCTCGACGCCTCCACGGCGGCGCTGGTGCGCCGGTACCGGGAGATGCGGGGGCGCCCCGCCTGACGCACGGGGACGGGATGGTTCGACCGAGGCACACCGACGACCGGCCCGCGGGGCTACGAGGACCGCTCGCGCCCGCGTCCCGCTCCGGGCCTCGGGGCCGTGGTCGCCGTCGTCCTCGGGCTCACCGCGCTCGCCGGGCTGTGGGCCGCAGACACCGGCGTCGGCCCGGCCGAGCTGGACGCCCCGCTGCTCGTCGGCTGGACCGAGTCCCGCACCGACCTGCTCACGGCGGCCGCCGTCGTCGTCACCCACCTGGGTAGCACGCTCGCGATGGCGGTGGTCGCCCTCGTCACCGGCGTCCGGCTCTGGCTCGCCCACCGGCGCGCCGACGCCGTGTTCGTCGTCGGCGCGATGACGGGCGCCCAGCTCGCCTTCCGGGGCCTGAAGGAGCTGCTGGACCGCCCCCGGCCCCCGGAGGACGGGCGGCTGGTGCACGCGGTGAGCGAGTCGCTGCCGTCCGGGCACGCCACCACGGCGATCGTCGTGATCGGCACGCTCGTGGTGCTGGCCTGGCCGGCACGCCCACCCGTCGCCAGGGCCAGGCTGCTGGCCGCCGCGGCGCTCTGGGTGGGCGCGGTCGGACTCACCCGCGTCTACCTGGGCGTCCACTGGTTCAGCGACGTGCTCGCCGGGTGGCTCGTGGGTGGCGCCTGGCTCGCGATCTGCGTCACCGCGTGGAGCTGGTGGCGGGCCCGCACGGCGCAGGCCGCCCCCGGCGCCGTAACCAACCGCGGCCGGTGAGCGATTTCACATCATGGCCGCGCGGAGCCGCCCGTGCACCGCGGTGCTCCGAACCGATCAGCGGCCGCGGGATGTGCTCCTCATGACCTGGCTCGATCTCATCGGCTTCATCGCCGTGTGCACCATCGTCTTCATGCTCGTGTCGCTCTGCGAGCGCGAGAGGCACTGACTCGGGGGCCGGTTCACCCGAGCTCCTGCGCGACCACCGCGGCCGCCTCGGCGAGCAGGGCGTTGTCGCGCGTCGCGTCCTCGGTCGCGCGGGAGGTCAGCACCGCGACGACGATCGGCGCCGCCCCGGGCGGCCACACCACCGCCACGTCGTTCGCGGTGCCGTAGCCGCCCGTTCCGGTCTTGTCCCCCACCCGCCAGCCGGCGGGCATTCCGGCCCGGATGCGCTCGTCGCCGGTCGTGTTGCCGACCAGCCAGTCGGTGAGCCGGGCCCGGTCGGCCGGGTCCAGGTGGTCGCCGAGCACCAACGCCCGGAAGCTCCCCGCGATCGCCGCGGGTGGTGGTGTCGCGCTCGTCGCCGGGGACCGCCGTGTTCAGCTCCGGTTCGGTGCGGTCGAGCCGGGTGACCTCGTCGCCGAGCGACCGGGCGAACGCGGTGATCCCGGGCGGGCCACCGACGTCGGCCAGCAGGAGGTTGCCCGCGGTGTTGTCGCTGTAGCGGACGGCGGCATCGCAGAGCTCCCCCACCGTCATGCCGTCGGCGAGATGGCGCTCGGCGACCGGCGAGGGTTCGGCGAAGTCCGCCTCGGTGAAGTGCACGCGCTTCTCCAGGTACTCGGGCGGCGTGCGCTGCAGCACCGCCGCCGCGGCGAGCGCCTTGAACACCGAGCACATCGCGAACCGCTCGTCGGCGCGGTGGGCCAGCTCCCGGCCGCTGCCGGTGTCCAGCGCGTAGACGCCCAGCCGGGCGTCGAAGCGCTGCTCCAGCTCGGGCAGGCGGTCGGTGCGCGGCGCAGGCGTGGGAGTGGGTGGGGCGACGGGAACGGTCGGCGCGGCCGCCGGCGCGCCGCATCCGGCCAGCGGGATCAGGAGCGCCGACATCAGCAGGGAACGGCGGCTCGGCTTCGTCTCGATCATGCGCGTCTCGATCACGGGCGCCAGGCAAGCAACCGCACACCGATACCGCAAATATGCCGACACGCCGACCGCGATATGGATCGGCTATGGCCGCTGCTACGGTCCGCCCCGTGGATCTCCTCCGGCACCTGGAGTTCTTCGTCGCGATCGCCGAGGAGGAGCACTTCGGGCACGCCGCGGCGAGGCTCGGGATGGCGCAGCCCCCGCTGTCGCAGGGACTGCAGCGGCTGGAACGCTCACTCGGCGTGGTCCTGATCGACCGCAGCTCCCGCGGCGCCCGGCTCAACGCAGCGGGGCGCGACCTGCTCCCCCGGGCCCGGGCGCTGTTGGAGGACGCGCAGGACCTGCGCCGCGCGGCGAGCGCACACGGCGCGACCCCCGTCCGGATCGGCACCGTGCCGCAGCTCCCGATCCGGACGGTCGCCGCGATCGCCACCGCGTGCAGCGACCCACCCGACATCGTCACGGCGTCCTCCACCGAGCTCCTCGACGCGCTCGCGGCGGGCCGGCTCGACCTCGCCGTGGTCGTGCACCCCGCCCTCCTGGGCAGCCTGCAGAGCGGCCCCGTCCACCGGCTCGACACCGCCCTGCTCCTGCCCGCCGGCCACCCGGCCGCGGCGACGGCGGGCCCGGTCGCCCTGCGGTCGCTGCGCGGGCTCGCGCTCGCCACGGCCCCGCGCCCCCACGGGCCGGCGGCGCACGACCTCCTGCTCGACACGCTCGAGCAGCGCGGGCTGGTCACGGGCACCCTCAACGCGCCGGACGACCGCTCCGCGCTCGTGCACGTCGTCGCGGGCCGGGCGTTCGCCCTCACCGCCGATCCGGACCTCGGCGCGCCGGGCGTCGCCCGCCGGAGCGTCGCGGCGAGCCGCTGCCGCTGCGCCTGCGCACGGCGTGGCGCGGCGTCGCGGGCCGGGCGTTCGCCCTCACCGCCGATCCGGACCTCGGCGCGCCGGGCGTCGCCCGCCGGAGCGTCGCGGCGAGCCGCTGCCGCTGCGCCTG
>MKJV01000120.1 GCA_001942185.1 Pseudonocardia sp. CNS-004 | reverse complement strand
GACCTCGGCGTCGGCCAGCTCCGCCTCTCCGGCAGCTCGAGCGACGGCCGAGCGGGCCGCGGCGGCGGCATCGGCGAGCACGTCGCGCTCCCCCGGCGGTGCTGCTCGCGCAGCCGCGCACCGCGAGCAGGGCGACCTCGGCGTCGGCCAGCTCCGCCTCTCCGGCAGCTCGAGCGACGGCCGAGCGGGCCGCGGCGGCGGCATCGGCGAGCACGTCGCGCTCCCCCGGCGGGTGCTGCTCGCGCCAGCCGCGCAGCCGGGCGAGCAGGGCGCGGTCGGCGTCGAGCGCCGCACCGAGGGCCTCCAGCGCCCCGGACCGCTCCCGGGTCTCCCCCTCCAGCTCCGCGCGGATCTGCTCGGCCGCCGCCTCGTCCACCATCGCGGGGTTCGGCGGCACCACGAAGTCGACGCCGGGCGCCGCCGTGGTGGACGAGGCGGCGTCGCCGATCGCGCCGGTGGCCCCCACGGCCACGGCCGCGCAGGGCAGGAGCCGGGCCCGTTCCAGCTCGACACGCGCCCGCGGGGCGTCCTCGGGGTTGTTGAGCAGCACGCCCGAGACGAGGTGCGGCAGCCGCTCGACGACGGGCGCGCGGTGGCGCTCCGGCAGCGTCGCCAGGTAGCGCCAGCCGGAGTAGGCCGTGATCCCGGCGGCCTCGAGCACCCCGAGCACCTGCTCGATCTCGGCGGGCTCGGGCAGCAGCCCACCCTCGCCGAGTGCGCGCAGGGCCCGCGAGTCGCGGTCCTGCGCGGCGAGCAGCTCGGTGCGCTGCCGGTCCCCGGCGGCGAGCGCCGCGACGAGGCGTTCCTCGAGCGTGGACGCGTCGGTGTCCGGCCGGATCTCCTCCACGCCGAGCAGCTCGGCGAGGCGTGGCTCTCCGGCGAGGGCGTCCCGGGCGGCGAGCGCCTCGGCCAGTGCCGACTCGGCGCGCTCGGCCGCGGCGCGGGCCGCGTCGTCGGCACGACGGGCGGTGCCGCGGCGCTCGTCGGCGGCCCGGCGGGAGTGCCGCAGCCCGGTGAGCTCGGTGTGCAGCGCGGACACCGCCACCTGTGCGGCGTCGGCCTCCTCCTCGGCGGCCGCGGCTGCGACAGCCACGTCGGCGCCGTCGGCGAGGTGGCCCCCGGTCACGGCGACGGCGGTGCGCCGCTCGATCCGGGCCAGCTCACCCCGCGCCTGGTCGGCGACGGCCCGGTGGGTGGCGGCGGTGCCGACCTCGGCCAGCTCGGCCGCGCGCGCCGCATCGGCCCGCTCGTCCGCCGCAGCGGCCGTCTCCTCCGCGGCCGTGGCCGCCGCATCGGCCTCGCGCGCCATCGCGCGCAGCCCCGCGGCGAGTGCTCCTGCCGCGTCCTGGCGGGCCCGCAGCGCCGGGCGGGCCCGCTCCTGCTCGGCGTCCACCACGCGCCGCAGCCGCCGAGCCTCGGCCTCCGCCACCCGGTGCCGCAGCACCGGCTCGACGGCCTGCCAGGCCGCCACGTGCCGCTCGGCCTCGGTGTGGGCCCCTCGAGCGGCCGTCTCCGCCTCCTGCGCGGCGGCCAGCTCCAGCCCGGCCACGCGACGGCGCAGCTCGGTGACGATCTCCTGCAGCCCACGTTCCCGCTGCTCGGCGGCCCGCACCCGGTCCTGTGCGGCCTCGTGCGCCTGCGCCGCCAGGGCCAGCCGCTCGTCCTCGGCGCCGCGGCGGGCGACGAGCGCCGCGGCGAGCGCACGGGCGATCGTCCTGTGCGGTGGCCTCGTCGCGGCGGGCGGCCGTGGCCGCGCGCTCGGCCGCCAGGGCCAGCCGCTCGTCCTCGGCGCCGCGGCGGGCGACGAGCGCCGCGGCGAGCGCACGGGCGCGTCCTGTGCGGTGGCCTCGTCGCGGCGGGCGGCCGTGGCCGCGCGCTCGGCCTCGGTCAGCGGGCCGAGCCGGGCGAGCGTGCCGTCGACGAAGTCGCGCTCCTGCTCGAGGTCGGCCCGCTGCGCGAGCCGCGTGGCGTAGCCGGAGACGAGGTCGGCGAGGTTCTGCGGCTCCTCGGTGTCGAGCACGGCGCGCAGCAGGAAGTCGACGAACGCCTCGTCGGTGGGGAACGCGAACGCTCCGCGGCCTCGCCCTCACCCGCGTTCATGGCCCGCTGGTAGCGGAAGAGCTCCGGGTCGAGCCCGGTGTCGGCGAGGTGGCGCGTCCAGTCCCGCGGCCCGGTCTCCCACACCAGGTCCAGCACGGGCAGCTCGCGGTGCCGCGCGGCCAGGCGGTCCTTGAACCCCGTGGTCGTGACGCGGCGGCCGTCCACGGTGAAGGGCAGGTCGTCGAGGCCGAAGCCGGGGGCGGGCCGGAAGGAGTACCAGGCGGCGCCGAGCTTCTCCGGGTCGAGCGACGTGACGTGCCCCCGCCACTCGGACACCTTGCCGGTGACGAGCAGCTGCCCGGTGCGGGTGTGCATCCACTCCAGCACGACGTGCGCGACGTCCTCGCCGAGCACGAACTTCTCCAGCACGGTGGTGCTCGTCGTGCCCACGACCTGCCGCCGCCCCGGCAGGAGCACCGAGAACACCAGCTTGAGCAGCACCGACTTGCCGCCGCCGTTCTCCAGGAACAGCACCGACGCGGGCGACGGGCGGCGCGGCACCCGCTCCAGGTCGTCGGGCGCGAACAGGTCGGCCTGCTGCGCCGCCCGCACCGCGGGGCCCACACCGCGCAGGTCGAGCGTGACGTCCTGGTACCGCGCCCCTGGCGGCCCCACGGAGAACAGGCGGACGCGGGCGAGCTCATACATCGGGGGCCTCGAGTCCGTTCGGGGCGCGCAGCGCGCCGCCCGCCGTCGCGACCGGGAGCACGCCGAGCTGCAGCAGCTCGTCGAACGCGCGCTGCGCGGCGAGCTCGCGCACCTGCACCTGGTAGCGGGGGGTGGTGCGATAGGCACCCTCGGTGCCGACGGCGACGAGGAAGCCCTGGTCGGCCAGGAACCGCAGGGCCTTCCCCACGATCCCGCGGGTGGTGGCCTCCCCGGCCCGCCCGTCCTTCGTGGCCGTGGCCTCCGGCTTGCGCAGCCACGCGCGCCACGCGGCCTCCAGCTGCGGGGCGTCCGACAGCGGGTCTGCCTCGGCTCCCGACGTGCGCTCCTCCAGCACGCGGCACGCCTCCCGGACCGCACCGTCGACCTGGTCGACCGACACCCGCCCCACATAGCTGTCGTCGCCGAGATCGTCGGGGCGGGGGAACGCCAGCGCGGCGGCGGCGAGGTGCGCGAGACCGTGAAGCATCTTGTCGGTCTGCCGGTTCTGCAGCACCGTGCGCCGCGCGTACTCGTCCATCCGGATCTCGAACACCGACTCCTCGACCGCAGCGAGCACGATCCCGGACTGCGGGCCCACCGCGAGCACCACGAGCCCGAGCCCGGCCGCGACGCGCTGCACCGTGTCGGCGAACGGGTCGTCGTCGCGGTAGCGGCGTACCAGCTCGGCGTACCCCGCGTCGCGGGAGGGCAGCGCCTTGGGGCGCATCCCGTGCGCGACCAGCCGCGCCGCGGACTCGACGTCCTGCGGCTGTATCTCGCGCGTCACGCCACCTCCTCGGTCCCCGGCTCCCCCGCCAGCACGCCCGCCGAGGTCACCAGCAGGTCGGCGCCCCCGAACTCCGGGTCGCGCAGCACCGTGCCGTCGTCGAACGCGAGCAGGACGGTCGGGTCGCCCTGGCCTCGCGCGGTGCCGACGCTCGAGCCGACCGCGTGCACGACGCGCAGCGCGACCAGCGTGGGCAGCTCGGGATCGAGCTCCCGCGCCTCGGCGAGCAGCTCCGAGAGCCGCCGGGCGCGGCCCCGCGCGGGCAGCAGCGCGTCGGCGTCGCGCCACACGCGCTCACCGAACCGCTCGACGGTGGCGGGTGCGAGATCGGGCTCCACCACCGGCTCGCCCAGCGGGTCGCGCTCGACGGGCGGGGTCAGCAACGTCTCCACCAGCCCGATGAGGCTCGGCACGCTGGGCACCCGCACACCGGCGCCCGCGCCGAAGAACGCCGACGTCGGCCCGGTGGCGGTGGCGGTGTCCAAGGCCAGGCACGGGCGCAGGAGCTGGCCGAACACGTCGATCGCCGCCCGCTTCGGCCGCCCGCTGAACTGCTGGCGGTCCTGCTCGGCGCGGAACGTCGCGCCCGCCTCCTGCAACCGCGCCTGCAGCTGCGTGTGCCGCTGGATGCAGTCGCCCACCACGTCGACCAGCTCCGCGGCCTGCCTGCGGCGCCCGGGCTCGGTGGCCTCGTCGCGGGCGTCGGCGATGTTCGCGAGGATCGCGGTCTCGGCGCGGTAGCGCGACTCGATGTGGGTGAGGGCCTCGTCGAGCAGCTCGGGCACCCCGGTGAGCCAGTCGACCGACCGGACGTCGCGGCGGGTGGCGTCGAGCTTCTGGCGCAGCGCCTCCGCGTACTGCACGGTGCGGTAGCGCGCCTGCTCGGCGGCGAGGCGCGCGTCGCCCAGCCGGCCGCGGCTGATCAGGTTCTCCAGCTTCACCTCGGCCGCGACCTGCGCCGACTCGACGTCGGTGTCCAGCGCGCCGACCAGCACGTTGATCGCCTCGTCGGAGGCGCGCAGGTAGACCTCGCCGTCCGGGGCCGCCACCTCGACCAGCAGCTTGAAGTCGAAACGGCGCCGCACGTAGCGGCCCTCGTCGTCGAACGTGCCGTAGTCGACCTGGAACCCGCGGTCGAGGCTGCCGATGTTGATCAGGTTCTCGATGACCCACTGCGCGACGCGCTCGTGCTCCCCGGGGCGCGGCGGGCACCTGCGCCGCGACGAACGGCCGCAGCCGCTTCACCACCAGCGCCTGGTCGGCGCCGTGGTCGAAGTCCATGGCCAGGGTGACCTGGTCGATGGCCTGCAGGGCGATCTCGGCCATCTGGTAGCGCGTGGCGTCCACCCAGTCGAGCCGGCTCTTGCGGGCGTCCAGGTCGTGCAGCGGGGCGGTGCAGGCGAGCGCCTTGAGCCGGCGGGTGACTCCCTCGTCCACCGCCCGCAGAGCGCCCCCGTCCGCAATCACGGAGGGGCACTCTACGGGCGGCGCGACCTCAGCGGCCGCGGTGGGTGAGCCGGTCGACCGGCCCCGCTCCCGGGCTGGGAACGTCTGCGCGCCGAGCCCCGACCGGCGAACGGTCGCACTCCAGCCGCAGCGCCGAACCGGCCGAGGACCAGGAGCCGGCGACCGCGCCCACCGGCCGATGATCACCGGGCCGGGATCACGCGATCACACCGTCGCGTCGACCCGATCACGCAGACCGGCGCCCGAGACCGCGGAGTTCGCGCAGTGGGCACAGCAGAAGAACCGGCCGCCCGCCTGCACGCCGTGGCCGACGATCTTGCACCCGCAGTGCTCGCACACCGGGGCCATGGCGTGGATCGCGCACTCGAAGCTGTCGAACACGTGGGCCACGCCCTGTGCCCGCACCTCGAACGCCATGTCGTAGTCGTTCCCGCACACCTCACACGTAGCCATGGGCCCGGGGTACCCGGGGCGCCCGGCAGGTCAACCGCGGATCGGTCCCAGGTGATCGCCTCGTCCCCTCTCCCCGGCACCGGGCATGCCCCGACGGTGCGGCCGCGGACCCGGCCGTCCTCCGTCGTGGATCTCGACTACCGCGGCCGGGCGGGGATCATCCGGCGCAGTCGCTCGGGCATCGTCGGTGTGAGCAGGCGACGGGCCACGAGGTGGCCGGACGCCCCGCCCAGCCCGGGCCCCGGGTGCGTGGACGCACCGATGTGCCACAGCCGGGGCACCGGCGTCGTGTGGTTGGACCGCCAGAGGAAGTTCTGGTCCAGCTCGGCCGAGCCGCCGTACGGGTCGCCCGCGATCGCGTTCGGGTTGTACGCGGCGAGGTCGGCAGGGGTGATCACGTCCGTCCCGACCACCAGGTCGCGCAGCCCCGGCGCGTGCGCCGCCACCCGGTCGAGCACGCGGTCGGCGTACCCGCGGGCGAGCCCTGCGTCCCACCCGCGCGCGACGTCCAGCTCACCCGCCGCGTCGCCGACGGGCGCGAACGGCAGCTCCTGCAGCTGGAGCCACAGCGCGGCGGCGCCGGCCGGCACCCGCGTCGGGTCGAGGACGTGCTGCTGGCCGACCACCACGGTCGGGCGGCGGGGCAGCAGCCCCGCCTCGGCCTCCGCGCAGGCGATCGCCGTGGAGGCCGAGCCGTCCGAGAGGTGCACGAGCGGCACGCCGGCCAGGGCCGGGTCGCGCCACGGCACGGGCCCGGACAGCGCGACGTGCACCTGCATCGCCGCCCGCCCCGGCCGGAAGCGCGCCGCCTCGTCGGCCACCGCGGCCGGCACGGTGCCGGGCGGCAACAGCGACCCGTACAGCGCGGCCGGTGCCACCGACGCCAGCACCGCCCGTTCGGCGGCGATGCTCCACCCGTCGCCCGCGACCCCCGCGGCCACGCCGTCCCGCAGCACCACCCGCTCGACCCGCCGGTCGGTGTGCACGGTGACGCCCCGCTCGGCCAGCAGCCGCTCCCACGCGGTCACGAAGTTCCCCGCCCCGCCGACCACGACGGGCAGGCCCGCCGCGTGCAGCGTGGCGGCGAGGACCGGCAGCATCACCCCGCCGGATGCGCTGTCGGGCGCGAGGCCCGCGTGCAGCAGCCACGGCGCCCAGATGTGGTCCACCTCGGGTCCGCGGAAGTGGGTGCGCAGCCACGCCCGCCCACTGGCGGCGACCTCCCGCGCGTAGGCCGCCAGCTCGCGGCGGCCCCCGTCGCGGGCGAGCCCCCACAGCGGGCCGAGCACGCCGGGCGAACGCAGCTCGCTGCCCAGGAGCCCGCCGATGTGCGCGGCGTGCGCCCCGAACCTGCCGATGGCCGCGCGGTAGCGTCCCGGTCGGCCGGTCCGCGAAACCCGCCACCGTCTGCTCGACGTCCCGGTGGGCGATCGACACGTCCCCGCCGTCGGACACCGACGCCGCGACCGGACCGTGGGAGTTGGCGTACTCCAGGCCGTGCCGGTGCAGGTCGGTGCCCAGCTGCGCGTACACGGGGCCGGTGACGAACAGCGGGTGCCACGAGGAGTACGTGTCGTGCCGGTAGCCCGCCACGGTGCGCTCCTCGCCCGCGACGAACCCGCCGATCCGCGGGTGCCGGTCGACGAGCGCGACCGACCACCCGGCCCCCGCGAGCTGCGCGGCGGCAGCCATCCCGTTGATCCCCGCCCCGACGACGATCGCATCCACCTGCTCCACACCGGCCAACTTATGGGACGGCCCGCCGTTCGTACGATCCGGCGATGGATCTCAGATCGCTCCTGCAGCGGGCCGCGACGGTGGCGTCGGACTACCGGGAATCGCTCCCGGGCCGGCCGGTGCGGGCGCCCGCGGACCTCGACGCGCTGCTGGAGCGGTTCGGCGGGCCGCTGCCCCGCACGGGCACCCCGCCGGAACGGGTCGTCGAGGAGCTGGTCGCGGCGGCCGACGGCGGGCTGATGAGCACGGCCGGACCGCGCTACTTCGGGTTCGTCGTCGGCGGCGCGCTGCCCGCCGCCACCGCTGCGGACATGATCGCCGTCGGGTGGGACCAGGCCCCGTTCAACAACGCGCTCTCCCCCGCCGGGGTGGCGGCCGAGCGCGTCGCGAGCCGGTGGCTGCTCGCGCTGCTCGGCCTGCCGGACACGGCGACCGTCGGGTTCGTGACCGGGGGCCAGGCCGCCAACACCGTGGGGCTGGCCGCCGCCCGCCACCACGTGCTGCGCACCGCGGGGTGGGACGTCGAGCGCGACGGCCTGCACGGCGCGCCGCGGGTGCGGGTCGTCGCCGGCGCGGAGCGCCACGCCACCATCGACCGGTCCCTGCGCCTGCTCGGCCTCGGCTCCGCCGCCGTCGAGGAGGTGGCCGCAGGCCCGAACGGCGCCATCGACGTGGGCGAGCTGTCCCGCGTGCTCGCCGCGGGCCCGGCCGGTCCGACGGTCCTGTGCCTGCAGGCGGGCAACGTGAACACCGGGGCGTGCGACGACCTGCGCGCGGCGGTCCCGATCGGGCGGGAGCACGGAGCGTGGGTGCACGTCGACGGCGCGTTCGGGCTGTGGGCGGCCGCCGCGCCGGGCCGCGCCCACCTCGTCGACGGCGCGGAGGGCGCCGACTCGTGGGCCGTCGACGGCCACAAGTGGCTCAACGTCCCGTACGACTGCGGGTTCGCGATCTGCGCCCACCCGGACGTGCAGGTCGCGGCGATGAACTACTCGGCGAGCTACCTCACGGGGTCCGGCGGCCCGGTCCCCATGCCGGGCGACCTCGTGCCGGAGTCGTCGCGCCGGGCCCGCGGGTTCACCGTCTGGGCAGCGCTGCGCGAGCTCGGCGCGGACGGGGTGGCGGAACTGGTCGAGCGCTGCTGCCGGCTGGCGGGCCGGTTCGCCGATGGTCTCGCGGCGGGCGGGCTGGAGATCGCGAACGAGGTCGTGCTCAACCAGGTCCTCGTCGGCTTCGGCATCGACGATCGCACCGACGCCGTGCTCGGGGCCGTGCAGCGCGACGGCACGTGCTGGATGGGCGGCACGACCTGGCGCGGCCGCCGCTACATGCGCATCGCCGTGTCGAACGCGGCCACGACCGAAGCCGACGTCGACCGCTCGGTCGCGGCGGTGCTCCGGGCTGTCGAAGTTATCTGATGTGTGCGTTAACATCGCGTCCCGCAACGGTGCGATCTGGAGGTGTGAGCGATGGGGCTGCGACAGCGGCTGCTGGTGGCGAGCGGTGTGGTGCTGGCGTGCACCCTGGCCACCGCCTGCAGCGAGGGTGATCCGGTCAGCACCGAACGCGGCGGCCCCGGCGCCGAGGTCAAGACGATCGGCCTGATGGTCCAGGACCTGTCCAACCCGTTCTTCCAGTCGATGGCGAACGGGGTCGAGGCCGGGGCGGAGAAGATCGGCGCCACGGTCAACGTGCAGGACGGGCGACAGGACCTCGGGGCCCAGAACGAGCAGATCGACGCGTTCATCCAGCAGCAGATCGACGTGCTCCTGATCAACGCGGTCGACTCCGAAGGCATCGGGCCCGCCGTCGACCGCGCCAAGGAAGCCGGGATCAAGGTGGTGGCGATCGACGTCGCGGCGCGGGGCGCCGACGCGCAGGTCACCCTGGACAACACCGCGGCGGGCAACCTGGCCTGCACCTACCTCGCCGACCAGATCGGCGGCGCGGGCGACATCCTGCTGATCAACGGAACGCCGATCTCGTCGGTGCAGGACCGCGTCACCGGCTGCAAGCAGGCACTGCAGCAGAACTACCCGCAGATCAACATCGTCGCCGAGCAGAGCGGCGACAACGGGCGCGCCGAGGCGCTCACGATCGCCACCGACCTGCTCACGGCGCACCCGGACGTGAAGGGCGTCTTCGGGATCAACGACCCCACGGCGCTGGGTGCCACGCTCGCCGCCCAGCAGGCCGGCATCAGCGACCTGGTCATCGTCGGCGTCGACGCGTCCCCCGAGGCCGTCGCGGAACTGGAGAAGCCCGACTCGATGTTCGAGGCCACGGCCGCCCAGGACCCCAACACCCAGGGTGCGATCGCGCTGGAGATGGCCCAGAAGCTGTTCGCGGGCGAGCCGCTCGAGGAGCAGTCCGTGCTCGTCCCCACCGAGATGATCACGCGCGAGAACCTGGCGCAGTACAAGGGCTGGCAGTAGCCCCGGTGTCCGCTCCGGTCGCCCCGCTGGTGGCGGTGGAGGGCATCACCAAGTCGTTCGGTGGTGCCCCCGCTCTGCGAGGCGTCGACTTCGACCTGCGCGCCGGCGAGGTCCACGCCCTCATGGGCGAGAACGGCGCGGGCAAGTCGACGCTGATGAAGGTGCTCGCCGGCGTCCACGCCCCGGACGCCGGCACGATCCGCATCGACGGCGAGCAGGTCACCGTCTCGTCCCCGATCGAGGCGGCGGCGCTCGGCATCGCGATCATCCACCAGGAGCTCAACACCGTCCCCGACATGACGGTCGCGGAGAACCTGGCGCTCGGCGCCGAGCCGCGCACCGCTGGGGCGCCTCGACCGCAGGCGGGTGCTGCGCGAGGCCGAGGAGAAGCTGGCCAGGGTCCGCGCCGACGTCGACCCGCGGCTACCCATGCGCCGGCTGTCCGTCGGCCGCCAGCAGATGGTCGAGATCGCCCGCGCCCTCGCGGAGGACGCCCGGATCCTGGTGCTCGACGAACCCACCGCCGCGCTGTCGGACCGGGAGGCGCGCCAGCTCTTCGCGCTGATCGACGAGATGCGGTCCGCCGGGATGGGGCTGGTCTACATCAGCCACCGGATGGAGGAGGTCTGGGAGCTCGCCGACCGGGTCACGGTGTTCCGCGACGGCCGCTCGGTCGGCACCAGCGAGAAGGCCGAGATCACCCCGGAGCGGGTGGTCACCCAGATGATCGGCCGCAACGTCGAGGAGCTCTACGTCCACGACGACCGCACGCCCGGCGACGTCGTGCTCCGGGTGCGCGGCCTCACCGACGGCGCCGGGATCGGCCCGGTCGACCTGGAGCTGCGCGCGGGCGAGGTGGTCGGGATGGTCGGCCTGATCGGCGCGGGTCGCACCGAGATCGCCCGGATGATCTACGGCGCCGATCGCGCCCGGGGCGGCACCGTCGAGCTCGACGGCAAGCCGCTCGACAACAACCGCTCCCCCGCCACCAGCATCCGCGACGGCATCGGGCTGCTCCCCGAGAGCCGCAAGGAGCAGGCGCTCTTCCCGCAGATGTCCATCCGCGACAACCTGGTGGCCGCTGCGCTCGGCACGCTGTCCCGGTTCGGCGTGCTGCGCCGGGGCGCCATCGGCGAGGTGGCCAGGCGGCAGATGGACACCCTGCACATCCGCACCGCGGCCTCGCAGGACGTGGGCCACCTGTCCGGCGGCAACCAGCAGAAGGTGGTGCTCGGCCGCTGGCTCACCGTCGGCCCGCGGGTGCTGATCCTCGACGAGCCCACCCGCGGTGTCGACATCGGCGCCAAGTACGAGATCTACCGGCTCATCAACGAGCAGGTCGGCCGCGGCGTCGCCGTGCTCGTGGTCTCCTCCGACCTGCCAGAGGCCCTCGGCATCAGCGACCGCGTGCTCGTCGTGCGCGGCGGCCGGATCGTCGCCGAGCTCGACCGGTCGGACGCCACCGAGGAGACCGTCATGCTGCACGCGACGGGCGTCGCCGCGAGCGACCCGAACGGAGGCATCCCGCGATGACCCGGACCGCCCCGGCGGACACGTCCGCACTCGAGCCCGCCGGTCACCCCCGGCGCAGCTTCGGCCAGGTGTGGGACCGCTACGGCATCCTCCTCGTGCTGCTGGTGATGGTCGCGCTGATGGCGGTGATCGCCCCCAACTTCCTGAGCCTGTCCAACGGCTTCAACGTCGCCCGCGCCGTATCGATCAACGCGGTGCTCGCCGCGGGCATGACGCTGGTGATCCTCACCGGCGGCATCGACCTGTCGGTCGGGTCCGTCATCGGTGTCGCGGGCGTGACGTCCGTGCTGCTCTGGAACGCGGGCGCCCCTCCCTCGTCGCCGTGGTCGGCGGGATCCTGGTCGGCGCGGCCGCCGGGATGCTCAACGGCCTCCTCGTGGCCTACCTGGCGCTGCCCGCGTTCATCGTGACGCTCGGGGCGCTCACCTACCTGCGCGGCACCGCGTACGCGCTCACCGACGGGCAACCGCTGATCGCCGAGGGCGAGCTGGGCTTCCGCCTCCTGGGCAACGGCAACATCGCCGCGATCCCCTCACCGGTGGTGGTCATGGTGCTCACCTACCTCGCGGTGTGGTTCATCCTCGAACGCACCACGTTCGGCCGCCACATCTACGCCGTCGGCGGCAACGTCGAGGCCGCGCGCCTGGCCGGGATCAAGGTCCGGCGGGTGTTGCTCAAGGTCTACCTGCTCGCCGGGCTCACGGCGGGCCTCGCCGGGGTCATGTTCGCCGCCCGCGTCGAGTCCGGCCAGCCCCGGGCGGGCGAGGGCTACGAGTCGGCGCGATCGCCGCGGTCGTCCTCGGCGGCACCTCGCTGTTCGGCGGGCGGGGCCGGATCCACGGCACGTTCGTGGGGGCGCTCATCATCGGTGTCCTCAGCAACGGCCTGGTCCTGATGAACGTGCCGTTCTTCACGCAGCTGATCATCAAGGGCGCGGTGATCATCGTGGCCGTCGCCCTGGACAGCCTGAAGAACTGGCGCTCCGGCTAGCCCTCGGCCAGAGCGGCAGCACCGCAGGGACGCTCGCCGCCCGGCCCTCCGCCCGCTCACACACCAACTTCGGTGCTCGCACAGCAGCTGCAGCAAGGGTGAATTTTGTAACACAACCGTGTAGCGAGTCTCACCAGCGCAAATAGTGGGCGACCAACCAGCGCCACCGGCCCCGGGGGCACCGTCCAGTATTCTCGTGACGCGTCCATTACTTGGTGTGGTGAGTCTTCTTTGATGTGGACGGGACGCTGACGTCGACCAGCAGCGGGAAGCACCTGGCGGAGTTCCTCGGCCACGCCGAGGTCATTCAAGAGGTGCAGGCCGGCTACGGCGCCGGTCGCCTGAGCAGCCACGAGGCCGCCGTCCGAGAAGCGCGTGGCTGGGCATCACGGACGCCCGCGGAGGTGCGTGGTCTGCTGGAGTCGCTACCGCTGGTGGATGGCATCGCGGAAGCGGTTCTGTGGTGCCGACGGAGTGGGTTGGTGCCCGTGCTGGCCACGTTGGCATGGGACGTCGTGGGTATCCATCTGTGCGACCGATTCGATTTCGAGCGTTCTTGCGGACCGCGTCTGGAGCTGGTCGACGGCTGCTACTCCGGCGAGGTAACTGAACAGTTCGACGAGCTGAGCAAGTGCGACTTCGCGCTGAACATGGCCGACGAGCTGGGCGTGGATCCAAGGCGTTGCGTCGCCGTTGGCGACGGACGCTCGGACGTGCCGCCCTTCTCCGAGGTCGGACTGGCCATCGCTTTCAACGCCACCCCGGAGGCTCGCACAGCTGCCCACGTCGCAGTCGACGGAACCGACATGCGGGCCGTACTGCCACTCCTCGACGCATGGTTGCGCGGGCGATGACCAGATCGGTCAGTGACCGGGTGGCGGACCGGCACGGTACCTACTTCCGGGAACTGTTCGCCTCTTGGGCCCCACGATGAAGCGCGTGTTCCCGAAGCTGACGCTGCGCTACGCGCAGGGCCGGGGCGACTACTCCGCGCACCGAATCGCCCTGGACGGCTTGGAACACGTGGCGGCGCACAACAGGGCACATACGGACAAGCGAGTTGTCCGATTGACTGCGGCACCCGCTCTCCGCGGAGGTCCGGTGGATGCAGAAGACCTGGCGCCATCGACGGATCCTGCGTGCAGGTGTGGGTGAGCTGTGCCGGCCTGTGAGAGTGCTGTGCCTGGACGTGGGGTGTCCGGTTCGCCTGCGTCCGGGAGCCGATGGAGAAGTTGGGGCGGTTCTCGGGCTACGTGGCGGGACGTGATGACCGAGCAGGACGAGCGGCGGGGTTCTGCAAGCGGGATGGTGCGGCGCAGGGCTCAACGGGTGCAGGGCATGAGGCGTGTCCCGAGCGTCGTCGCAAGATCCGCTCCAGGCCCAGCGCCTCCGCCACACTGATCGCCGCAGTTCAGACCCTCATGATCGCCAACGCGTGATCAGGTTGGCAAAGGCTCACTCCTCCACACGACCAGCGATCGCATCCTGTTCATCGTCGGACTGCCCCGCATCGATCGGAATCGACGAGGTTGAGATTCCAAGGATTCCGCGAAAGACGTTGGCGAAGTCGCGAAGGACTCGGTTGTCTGCGGGCTCCCGGCTGATCGAGAACTCGACCTCCGTCTTGCTGTCCTTGCGGTGGATCCGGAACTCGATCTTTGTTTGCAGCCACGAGATCAAGAACGCAAGAACGGCCGCGGCCCCCAACGCAGACTCGACGCCCATCTGCTCGTACTGCGGAGGGTCGGACAAGAGCTGCTCGACACGGTTGTGAGTGTCCGGATCCGCATTCGCCCCTTCGAGCGCCGCCGCGCGGCAGGCAGTGCGTCATCCTCGGTCGGCAGCACTTGCTCCGGATCCACGTCAGCGATTCCAGACTGCGCCAGCAGCGAGGACAAGACCAGTCGGGCTTCGGTCGGAGTCCGGACCACCTCTGGGAACTCGGAACGGAGATCCTCCGCAAGGTACTGGATCGAAAGCAGAACGGCCCGGTCATCGAGCTCGCCAACAGGGGTAGCTGTCATCGCCAATCTCCTACCAGTACAAAGGGTGCCCAGTGATAAGGGTGGGTCGTCCAAGGATCGGCCTCACCGCGAAGCATCCGCAGCTGTGTCCGATGGAACAGTAACCACAGTGGCATCGTGGGATGCACGCGCCACCCGTCGTAGAGCTCTGCGAGGAACCACCGAGAGCTCTCCTGGTCGACGTTCCAGGTAGGTGCGATGACTGCCGATACGCCACTCTGGAGGAAAGTGCGTACCAGGCCGCTGAACTCGTCGCCACTGTTCTCGCGTGCGAGGCTGCCCGCCGAGCACGCACGCAGCACCAGCAAGCGCAGCGACGTCTCGATGTCCGCCAGCTCGCCCACGGACAGGACATGGCCACGTCGCTGTTCAAGCCCAGATCGGCGGGGTTCATTACTCGGCCGGACGCCGTCATGAGCGAGGAGCAGACCGGATTCCAGCGGCGCCGAGCGATCGACGGAGCCGTGGCAGGTCAGATGCGCGATCCGGGCGTTGGCGATTCCGGCAAGCACCGCGCTGGGCGTGGCATCGATGCCGACAACAGAGCGCGGCGGTCGACCCTCGACGGTCAGGAGGTCCTGGTCGCGTTCGAAGTTCTCCGGGACGAGGTCCTCGCGCGCGGCGACGCCGGCGACAAAGGCTTCGCCTTGCTGCGCGTCGTCGCTCTGGCGCCGGGCCAGGACAGCAGGCAGTGAACTCAGGCTGGGGCAGTAGACGGTGGCCGCGACCTCGACCAGGCGGGTCTGGTCGGCAACGGGCATCGCGTGCAGCGGAAGCAGGTGAACAGGGCCGTGGGGCGCGAGATAGACGAGGGGCAGGCCCGCGGTATGCGCTGTGAACGACAGCAGCTCCGGTCCGATGTCGTCCAGAAACGCGATGCTGCGGCGATGCGGATGTCTTCCGCGCAGGGGCGCAACCGGCGGAAAGGACTCAGGGTCACCGTTGAAGGTCACACGCAACCGCTCTGCCACGGCGCCCAACTTCGCCTCCGTCAGCGAAACGCGGCAGACCCGCAGTTCTTCGTCGTCAGATCGCAAGATGAAGCAGGTAGTTTCGTCCCGGCCGACGAAGTACGAGACCAGGGCCATGCCACCGTTCGGCGCATGTTGGCCTAGCAGCTCTCTGACTTGATGCAGATCGGTCGGGAGCGCCTGCCTCACCCGCACGTACTCAGGGGCCAGGGGCCGCAGCCGTTCCCAGATTGCCGACAGCTCGGCGCGTACTTCGGCCAGCCGGGCGAGACGCTCGCCACGTCTGCGCGCTCCAGCCGTCCATTGCGACCGTTGAAGCCGACGTTCGGCAAGGATCAGCTCGCTTCACGCTCCAGAAGATCGGTCGGAAGCGGTTCGCCGGTGTGGGTGGAATGTCGTGACATCCCGATGAGGAAGCTCCGGGACTTGGCCTCTTCATGGAGGTCGAACGCGAGCTCGTCACGACATCGAGCATCAGGCAGCTCCAGCCGCGTGTCGGTGTGCACCAAGAGCTGAATGAGCAAGTCGTAGACCCGGATGTGCGCTCCCAGGATCTCGCTGTGTCGCTGCTCGACGAGCGCCTGTCCGACCTTCTCAAGAATCAGGGTCCTAGATTTCCACAGCAGGTCGAAAGCCTCCTGACGGCTCTCCGGCGCAGCAACCAGCAGCTCGGCGAGCTTGGTCCGGCACTCGATCATGCCGGCCTGCGCCGACCCCCTCGACTCCCAGTTCCCCAGCACCTCACGCCGGACGCCGATCGCGACGTCACACTGACCAGTCGCAGCGAGATGGTCGGCGAATAGATCCGTCAGCAGGGTGTACGCAGGCCAGTTCCCCTCTCTGATGGCGCGCCCCAACGCGGGCTGCAGCAAGCCTCGACAGACGTCCCCCGGGAGCGTGTTGTCCGGTCGCCGCACCCTGGGGAGGTAGTGGGTGAGGGCGGTGAGCGTGTCGGTCGCGTGTTCCGCGTGCATGAAGCCGACGCGGTGGAACAGATTCGCCCCTTCTTCATCGTCCGGTTCAGTGTCCCCGAGCCCGAAGTAGGTGACCGCCTCACTGAAAGTCGGGCCGTCCGTGCCGGTGCGGCATTCGAGAGCCGCCCGGTACTGTTCGCGAGCCGCAGCTTTGTCCCCCTTGGCGAGAAGGGCGGCACCGAGGTTGTTGTGGGCGGACGCTAGCGACAGATGATCGGACCACGTTCTGGCCTGGACTAGGTTGTTGCCCGCCGCGTGAACCGCGTCGCGATGGCGCCCCGCCTGGCTCAGCAGACGCGCGACCGATACGCGGGCGCGGAACTCGCTACGCCGGTCGCCGAGATGCTGGGCCATCGCAACCACAGTCTCGTGATCGCTCAGCGCCAGATCGCACTCTTCGCTCTCCTCATGTAACTCAGCGCGCAGATTTACTGCACGCATATGGAGACCCACCTCGGGCTCTGGAGCTGAAGCAGCGAAATCAATCTCGCTCAACACGGTCGTGGCCTCCTCGCCACGTCCCGTGTCAGCGAGGCAGGTCGCCAGCGCTATCAGGGTGGCCGGATTGGGCATCTCCGGTTCGCCAGCCAAGGCCGTCTGGTAGGCGTCGATCGCCAGGTCCAACTGCCCGCAAGCTTGCGCAGAGCCCCCGAGCAGGAAGTAGGCGAACTGTCGTTCATCGTCGCCAATGTCATCGACTACTGACTCCAACTCAGCACGTGCCTTACGAACGTGACGCCATGCGCGATCAGGACGACCCGTCCTGCCGCACCTGATCGCCCAGAACAGTCTCGCGATCACGCGATCCCAGGAGCCGCCCACCGCAAAGGCGACCGCCACCAGAGCGGCAACATGCTGGTCCGTCGCCGGTTGCCAACCAGTTCCCAGGATCGCTCCTCGTGCTCGACCAAACGCATCGTCGCCCAACACACTCCGACATCGCCTGGCCTCGAGGAACATGCTGAACAGCGAGGGCAGCGCCAGAGCGTGATCGAGCCAGGGTTCAAACCCGTCGATCGACACGTCATCAGAAGGAATCAGCCGGTAGTCGCTCAGCACCTCTTCGATCAACGGCCGCAGGTAAGCCACATAGGCCGTCTCCGCTGTGCGCCCGGCGATGAGTGCAGCCTGCTCGCGTGCGGAGAGGTCCTGAAGCAGGCCGCGCGCGTCGAAGGGCATCGCCGTACGGATCAACGGCTCCAGTTCGTCAAGGCTGCGCGCCGACAGCAGAACGCGGAGCAGCGCAGCCTCCCGTGACTCGGCCACGTCAGCGCCGCCACTCTGGCAGAAGTGCACGAAGCTCATCGACGTCACGGCGCTCGCCATCGTCGGCAGCCTTGTCGTAGGCGGCCAACAGGTGTCGCTCTCCGCGTGGCTGGTCATGAGACCAGAAGACCTGGGCCATGTTGAAATGCTCAGAGTGAGTCAGGTCCAGGGTCGCTTCCAACTTCTCGGCAATCGCCGACGCCCGCACGGATTCGCCATGAATGTGCTCGGCGAACATCAGCATGCCGAGATACTCACGATTGGCCGGGAACGACTTCAGCATCTCCCGCAGCCCGACCATCGCGGCGTCCGCCTCCGGCCTTTGCTCCAGGTCCACAGCGGTCTCAAAGAGCTCGGTGATCCTCGTCCGCAACGTCGCGGCCAGCTCTACATCGTCCGCGTCACGGCCGCTCCTCGTGAACTCGCGCAGTACTCGCGAGTTTGGGTCGGCCTGCTCCAGCCGCCGCAGCACTTCATCGAAACGCTCGTCGTGCGTCACCCCGTACACATAGAGGAGCCTTTCCAGCACGCCCACGTTCCCGGGCTCGATCGCGTAGGCGGCTTCCAGAACGCCGGTAGCCTCGGCCAACGTGTCCTCGATGTCGGCGGCTTTGCGTAGCGTCAGCAACGCGTTCGCCAACTGCACCCGGTCGGCGGTCGTCGCCTCGCCAAGCCCGATCCGTTCCCTGAGCATGTCGGCACGCAACCGCAGCATCCGATAGTCCTCATCCCGCCAGGCGATCCAGGCGGTGAGCTCATCTCGCCTGCGCTGAACGGCCACACGTATCTGATGGCGGTCGGTATCGGCGAGTCGCAGCTGCCTGTCCTCGGCTGCTGCGATCGCCGCGTCCAGCGTCGCTGCGGCGAGATCAACCGCGCCGACTCGGACGTAGGCGACCGCGAGATTCAAGCGGAACTCCACCCGTTCCGGCGCTCTCGCGATGGCCTCGCGCAGCACCGGGATGGCCTCGTCGACCCGTCCGACCGTCACCAGCCCGGTCGCGTACAGATGCGTAGCAATGGCGGAGCCATCCGCAGCCCTCGCGGCCAACACCGCCAGCTCGCTCGGCTTCTTCGGGAGTGGCGCGCTCCAATTGATCCAGCAAGACTGGAGAGTCCCCGCTCCGGTCGTTATCGTCCAACAGCCACTGCAAGTCGAGTCGCGGCTCACGCATCATAGAAACGCCCCGTTGTCGAATCGTAGCCATAGTCAGACCTCATGTCATACCCCGTGGTCCTGGCATCAGTCACCGCTCGGCCGTTGACTTCCGATAAGTGAGCCTGTCATCGGTTCTCCTCGACAGGGCGAGGCCGGAAGGCGACGACGTTGGTGGGTTGCTGGGCAGCGTTGGAGTGCTGGGCCTGGTCGTTGAGGAGACGGTGGATGCCTGCGCGGATGCGGTCACGTTCGTTCAGGGACGGGCTCATGTGGCGTCCTTCAGGGTAATGCGGGTGTGGTCGTGGGTGTCGGCCATGTCGCGGAAGCGGGCGGCATGGTCGGTCCAGCCGGCGGCGATCAGCTCCCGTCGTACGACGAGGCGCGGAGTTTCCACGTGGGGAGCATCCATGCCCGGAGTTCGCCTCGCGGTGGAATGGACGAACTGCCCCTCGCACAAGAACTTCGGCGCTCGCACACGAACTGTAGTTGCTGTGCCATCGCCGAAGTCGGTGTGTGACGGTCAGACGCCGCCGCACGGGCGTGTGACCGGCAGCTCAGGTGCTGCGCAGGTACTCGCGGACCTTCTCCGCGTCGAGCACGACCGACGGGTCGTACTCCGGCGCGTCCTCGATCTGCTCCAGGTCGTTGAGGCCCGAGTGCTTGAAGATCCGGTTGATCGCGGAGATCAGCCGGGCCGGGCGGTGCGGGTCGGCGTTGAAGTGCTGGTGGATCGTGTTCGGCGGCACGTAGATCACGTCGCCCGCCTCCCAGTCGAACCGCTTGACCTCGTCCTGGGGCTTCCAGTGGTAGGTGTCGGTGATCTCGACGTCGCAGTCCTGGTGGAGGTCGTAGCCGCGGCCCTCGACGACGTAGAGGCATTCCTCGGCGAGGTGGCGGTGCCTACCGGAGCGGCTGCCGGCCGGGATGATCTGCATGTAGGCGTCGACCGTCTCCATGCGCGTGTTCATGTCCTCGTTGATCAGGTGCTTGAGCAGCCCCTGGCGCGACATCTCCCACGGCATGTCGGCCGGCTTGAGGATCTTGCGGCGACCCGCGTTGCGCCGGGGCGCGTCGGCGGCGTCCTGCAGGAGGTTGGCGTAGAGCGGCGCGTTCTCGGTGCCCGCCACCCACGCGGCCGTCTCCGACCACGCCATCAGTAGCCTCCGGGAGGTGGTTGAAGTCCTCTTCCTCCTCGCGGACCTCGAACCCGACGCCACCGGGCGCGGGCTCGGTCTCGCGGGGTTCCACCTGCTTCTGGAAGAGCATGTTCATGAACATGTACATGGGCTTGGTCTTGATGACCAGCGCGCGGGCGGGGCGCTCGGGGTCGGCGTTGAAGTGCTGGTGCACGCAGTTGTTGTGCACGATCGCGACGTCGCCGGCCTCCCAGTCGTAGCGCTCGCCGTCGTGGATCTCGTAGCCGTGGCCGTCGAGGATGTAGAACGCGGCCTCGTTGACGTGGCCGTGCTTCTGCGACTTCCCGCCGGGGCCGTACTCCTCCAGGTGGAGGTGGAAGGTTTGGGTGATGCCGTCCTTCGGCTCCACGTAGTGGCGGCTGTAGGCCTGCGGCCCGTCGACGAACTTGATCTCGTTCGCCTTCCGGACGCGGGGCATCGCCCGCAGCCGTTCGAGCTCCGAAGACAGGCCGTAGTCACCCTGGACACCGCGGACGAACGTGCGGTTCTTGTTGCTGTGGTACGACATGCCAGCCTCCTCCCCATTGGACTGACAATTGCACCTTAATACATGCCCGCCAGCAGTTCACGGTACTGCGGGGGCGCGGTCACGATCCGCTCCACGAGACCGTCGAGCTCCTCACCGCCGAGGAACGCGAGCTCACGCTCCTGCTGCTGGGCCGCTGCCAGCAGGTCGGGATTGGCCATGACGGCGGCCATCGCCTCCCGCCAGCAACTCTTGGCCCCCTCCTCCATCCCGGGGGGCCCGACCAGCGGGCGACCGATCTCGATCAACGCCAGGTGGGCGTCGACCAGGGCACGCTGCTCGTCGGTCATCGGCACGTCCCGGACCCACGGCACCTCGGTGCGCAGCCACGACGGTGCCTCTTCGCCCATGCGCAGGACGGGCGTCTGCGTGCCCTCCTCGACCGCCTGGCGGCGGCTACCGGGGTTGCCGGACATGCCGTCGACGGAGCCCTGCAGGATCGCGAGCTCCGTCTCGCCGGAGCGGGGAACCCGGTCACGATCTGCGCGTCGACGCCGAACACGGCGTTGAGGAGCGAGGCGGTGACGTAGTCCTCCGCACCGGGCCCGGTGGAGCCCCAGCGGAAGCCCTGCGCGGCCCGCACGGCGTCGAACGTCTGATACGGCCCGCTGGCGCTCGTGACGATCAACGGCGGCTCGCTCACGACCCGGCCGATGTAGGTGAAGTCGGCCAGGCCGAACTGCGCACCGTCGGCCCCGGCGAGCGACGACCCGCCCGCGCCCACCCCATTCATGATCGCGATGGTGGTGCCGTCGGGGCTCTCGGTGAGCAGGTTGTTCAGCGCGAGCAGGCCACCGGCGCCGGGCTGGTTCTGCACGGCGACCGTGGCGCCGGTCTCCCCCTCGAGGTACGGGGCGAGCAGCCGCGCGTACGAGTCGTAGCCACCGCCCGGCTCGTAGGGCACCACGAGCGACACGGTCTGCCCGTCGAGCGAGGAGCAGGCGGGCAGCACGTCGGCAGAGGATGCGGAACCGCCGGAACAACCGGCCAGCACTCCCGCCCCGACAACCGACGCCACCACCGCCGCGAAGCCCCGCCGCCGGGACGACCGGTCACCCATCGAGAAACTCCCTGTTCTATTCGAGAAGCCTGCGATCAGTCCAGAAGAAGGCCGGTCGGCGTGGGAACACCGAGCGCCAGTTCGAAGGAGACGTACAGCACGACCGCACTCACAATGGCGTAGATCGCGCTGAAGATCCACGTGCGTCCTCCGGCGAACCGGAGGTACAACAGCGGGAAGATCGCCGCCGTGGGGTACAGGCCCACGGCGTGGAGCAGCGCGAAGAACGCGGCCACCCAGCCGAGGGCCGCCGCCCACCGGCGCGGGCCCGCGGTCCGGAACACGTACTCCACGTCGTGCGGATCGCCGTCCGGCTCGTCATCAGCGCCGGGCGGCACCTGGCGCCGGATCCGCAGCAGGACCTGCGCCAGGTGGAGGGCGGTCAGCACGATGCCCGCCGCGGTGACGAGGCGCGGGAACAGCGCCGCACGGTAGGACCACTCGCCCGCCGCGACGAAGGCCCACGCGAAGAGCGCCAGCAGCAGCGCCGACGCGACGACGTCGGCCACCGCCTCCGGCGACGGGCGCCTGCGCGCGGCAGCACCGTCCGCGTCCGCCGACCCGGCGGACGCACGCGCGGTCAAGCCGCCTCCCCGCTCGTCGGTCCGCGTCCGCGGCGGGTTCGCCCTCCGGTTGCGGAACCTCCGGATCGTCGGCGCCAGCATCGCGAGGCCGATCGCCGTCCCGATCACCAGGACGACCGGCCGGGTCAGCCACGTCCACCCGAACAGCGAATGGGACAGGAACAGGTAGCGCTCGGCGAGCGCCCCGAGCACGACCGCCAGCAGGAACGGCACACGCGGCCAGTCGTACCGGATGCAGGCGACACCCACCGCGGCGGCCCCGATCATCACGAAGATGTCGGCGAAGGAGTTGCTCGACGTGTACGCGCCCAGCGCGAGCACGAGCAGCAGGAACGGCACGAGGAGGGGGCCGGAGACGAACGTGAGCCTGGTGAGCGGCTTGAGGACCAGGAACGCCACCACGACCGCGACGGCGTTGGCCAGCACCGTGACCCAGATCATCGAGAACGTGACGTCCAGGACGTCGTCAGCATCTCCTGGCCGGGGTTCAGGCCCACGATCAGGAAGGCCGACAGCAGCACGGCGCTCCCGGCACCACCGGGGATGCCGAAGCCGATCGTCGGGATCAGCGAGCCGCTGTCCTTCGCGTTGTTCACCGCGCCCGCCGCGATGACGCCCTCGATGGAGCCCTTGCCGAACATCTCCGGCGTCTTCGAGCTCTGCTGCGCGGCGCCGTAGGCCATGAACTGGGCGACCGTGCCCCCGAGGCCGGGTACGACACCGACGCCCGTGCCGATCGCGCTGGAGCGGATCACGAGCGGCCAGTGCCGGAGCACGTCGCGCAGCCCTTCGCCCACGCCGGTGATCGGGGCGGCCGCGTCGTCGGTGCGCGCGATGCTGCTCCTGCTGAGCAGGATCTGCAGCACCTCGGCGCCGCCGAAGAGGCCCACCACGAGCGGGACGATGCCGATCCCGTCCCAGAGGTAGAGCAGGTCGAAGGTGTAGCGCGGTACGCCCTCCTGCGGGTCCAGGCCGACGAGCGCCACGAGCAGCCCGAGAGCGGCCATGACGAAGCCCTTGAGCAGCCGCGTCCCCGACAGCACGACGACGAACGTCAGCCCGAGCACGGTGAGGGCGAAGAACTCGGGCGGGCCGAACAGCATCACGAGAGGTCGGATGACCGGGATGGAGAGCGCGAGCACCAGCGCGCCGAAGACCGCGCCGAGCGCGGAGGACAGGAGCACCGCCCCGAGCGCCCGCCCGCCCTCGCCCCGCTTCGTCATGGGGTGCCCGTCGAGCACCGTGGCGGCCGAGGTGGCCTCCCCCGGCACCCCGAAGAGCACCGAGGTGATGTCACCCGTCGTCGAGGTGACGACCCACATGCCGAGGAGGAACGCGAACGCCTCCACCGGCTGCATGTCGTAGGTGAAGGGCAGCATCAGGGCCAGCGTCACGGCCCCGCCCAGCCCCGGGAGGATGCCCACAACGAAGCCGATGGCCACCCCGAGCAGCATCAGGGCCAGCGGCGCGGGTTGGAACACCTGGGCGAGGCCGCTGAGGGCATCGGTCAGCATGGAGCGGCGTCGCCCGGCCGGCTGCGCGACGATGCGGTGATCCACGGCACGGCTGGTAGTTTGGCACGACCGTCATACCTTTGCCGAAGCCAATCGGGACGCTCCGAGTCCAGCCACCTGGCCCCACGGCCAGGCCGGGCCGGGCGGTACCCGTATCGTGCCGGTCACGATGATCACCGACGATCACTGCAGCGGTGCAGGGTGGCCTCGCGTACATTCTGACGGCGGCGCCGCGGATCCCGAGCGCATCGACCGGCCGTCGACACTGTCTCGAGTTTGAAGGTCTATTGGTAATACCATTAAGGTGTCGGCGAGCAACCACGAGGGGATCGAGATGCAGGAACCCGGGCCCGTGCTGCGGACCGTCACCCGCACACAGGGGGCCAGCGAGGCGCTGAAGAGCGGGGAGGTGACTCCCCACGGGTTCCGCTTCGAGTTCGAGGAGGTTCCGGTCCTCGTCTCGGCGTTCCGCCGAATGGTGCGCGAGCTGGCCTACGACGTCAGCCAGATGGCACTGACCACCTACCTCGTGGCCAAGGAGCACGGCGTCGAGTTCACGGCGCTGCCGGTCTTCCTGGCCCGCGGGCTGCACCACGGTGTGATCCAGGTCGCCACGGGAAGCGACATCCGGCACCCGAAGGACCTCGAGGGGCGTCGGGTCGGGGTCGACCGCGGCTACACGATCACGACCGGCGTGTGGGCCCGCGCGATCCTGCGCGACGAGTACGGCGTGGACCTCGACAAGATCACGTGGGTGCTGGCGGGCGACGAGCACGTCCCGCAGTACCGGCACCCGGCCAACGTCGTGCCGGTCAAGCCCCCGCGCAGCCTGGAGGACATGCTGCGCGGCGGGAAGATCGCCGCGGTGCTCGGTGCGACCATGGACGCCCCGGACGTCGTGCCGCTGATCCCCGACGCCACGGCCGCCGCCCTCACCGCCCTGCGCGAGCGCGGCCTGTACCCGATCAACCACCTCGTCGTCGTGCGCGACGACGTGCTCCGGCGGCGTCCGGACCTCGCAGGCGAGCTCTTCGACGCGTTCGCGCACGCCAAACGGCTCTACGTCGAGCGGCTGGACAACGGCGGGATCACCGCCCCCACCGCGAAGGACCGGATGTACCGGCAGGTGCTCGACATGACCGGCGCCGACCCGCTGCCCTACGGCATCGAGCCGAACCGGGAGATGCTCGAACTGTTGGTCCGCACGGCCGTGGACCAGAAGATCCTCTCGCGCCCGGTGAAGCTGGACGACATGTTCGCCGCCGGCACCCAACTCCTCGCGGCCTGAGCCGCACCAGCACCACGGACCGTGACGGTCGCGTCGGCCTGTACCGGCGTCGTCCACTGTCCGTGAGGGCATACACTGCGTGAGTGACGACGCCGGGACCCTCCTCCCCCACTGCGGCGATCTCTGCGCCGCCGAACAAGGGTGACCTGCTCAGCAGGGTCAGCGTCGGCCGCATTTCCGAGGTCATCGTCGACCAGATCCGTCTCCTGATTCGCTCCGGACAGCTCACAGCGGGTGACCGGCTCCCGAGCGAGCGCGAGCTGTGCGAACGGTTCGGCGTCAGCCGTGTCACCGTCCGTGAAGCCCTCCGCGTGCTGGAGGCCAACGGTCTCGTCGACATCCGCGTGGGCGCCCGCGGCGGCGCGTTCGTCACCGCCCCGAGCAGCCGCATGGTCGGCGAGGGCATCGCCGACCTGCTCTCCCTGTCGAGCCTGTCGGCCCTCGAGGTCACCGAGGCACGCATGGTCTTCGAGCTGGGTCTCGTGCCGCTCGCGTGCGAGCGAGCCACCGAGGAGGACATCGCGGCGCTGTACGAGATCTGCGACCGCAGCGATGCTGCCCTCGAGGCGGACGACTACCCGCTCACGCTGTCGGCCGAGTGGCACAGCCGGCTCGCCTTCTGCACCCACAACCGGGCGATCGCACTGCTCGCCGAGTCGCTCCACGACCCGATGATCCGCTCGCTCCAGGAGGCCCGCTCCACCGAGCCGACCCACGGACGCGGCGGCGTCGAGGAGCATCGCGCCCTGGTCGACGCCCTCGCCGCCCGCGACGCGGAGCGCGCCACCGAGCTCATGCGGGTCCACCTCACCCGCACGGCCACCCGGGTGTCCGGCGCGGAGGAGCCCGCCACCACCTGATGGTGACGGCTGTGACGCTCTCCACCCCGGCGCGGCTGCTGCGCCTGCTCGGCCTCCTGCAGGGCAGACGCGAGTGGGCGGGCACCGAACTGGCCGAGCGGCTCGGCGTGACCGACCGGACGGTCCGCCGTGACGTCGGCAGGCTGCGCGAGCTCGGCTATCCCGTCGAGGGCACCACCGGCACGGCGGGCGGCTATCGGCTCGCGTCCGGTGAGGACCTGCCGCCGCTGCTCGACGACGACGAGGCCGTCGTGATCGCCACGAGCCTCCTCGGCACGACCGGCGACGGTGAGACGGCGGGCCGCGCGCTCGCCAAGCTCACGCAGGTGATGCCGGTCCGGCTGCGCCACCGGATCGACGCCGTCGGCGCGTCGGTGGTGGCGGTGCCCGACCACCGGAGCGCACGGATCGACACCGGCACGCTCGCGGTGCTGGCGGCTGCCGTGCGCGACCGCGAGATCGTGCGGTTCGTCTACCGCCGCCGCGACGGCACCGCCACCGACCGCCGTGTCGAGCCACACCACGTGGTGGCCACCTACGGCCTCTGGTACCTGCTCGCCTTCGACACCGGCGCGGGCGACTGGCGGACGTTCCGGGTGGATCGCATCGACGGCCCGGAGTCGGTGCGCCTGCGTTTCGCCCCCCGCGAGCTGCCGTCGGGCGACCCGGCCGAGCACGTGCGGCAGACGATCACGTCGACGCCGTACCGCTACACGGCGCGCGCGACCGTCCCGGCGCCCGCGGACGACGTGCGGGCCCGGCTGCCGATGTCGATCCCGGCCCGGATCCGCCCGATCGACGACACCTCCTGCTCGGTGCTGCTGGGCGCCGACTCCCTGGACCAACTGGTGCGCGACGTCGTCGTGCTGGGCCCCGGAACGCAGCTCGACGCCTCCCTCGACGTCCTGGAACGCCTGCGGGACGTGGGCCGCTGGCTCCTCGAGACCTCCCCCGGCGACCCCGTGTGACGGATCATGGCGCGATCGCGCAACGCCGGCCCCGGCGGAGCGACATCCGCGGTGAGTTCGGCCGTCGCGCCGCAGGAACGGGAGGACCGGTGTCGGTGAGGCACACGGGCTGGGCACCCGCGGTGGTGGCGCAGGTGGTGCTGGGCGCCGGTTTCCTGGCCCACCTCGCGGTGGTGGAGGTGCTCTTCGCCACCGCGGGCACCGGCAAGAACACGGTGCTGACCGTCGCCAAGTTCTTCGCGCTGCACGCCGCCTCGATCATGATGTTGCAGCTGGTGCTGATGGCGCGGCTGCCGTGGCTGGACCGGCGCATCGGCATGGACCGGCTCACCGTCTGGCACCGGTGGGTCGGGTTCACCCTGGCCTGGACCGTGCTCACGCACGCGACGCTCGTGGTCACCGGCTACGCGGTGCTCTACTCGATGCCCCTGCTCGCGACGTTCCTGAGCCTCGCCGGGGTGGTGGCCTCACTGCTCGGGATGTGCGCCGCGGCGATCATCGTCGCCGTGGCGGCGCTCTCGCTGCGCCGCGCACGCAGACGGATGCAGTACGAGACCTGGCACGCGATCCACATCGCCCTCTACCTCGCCGTCCTGCTCGCCCTCCTCCACCAGGGCCTCGAAGGCACGACGTTCGCCTCCTCCCCCGCGGCCCGCGCGTACTGGTGGACCGTGTGGGCGCTGGTCCTGCTCGCGTTCCTCGCGGGCCGCATCGTCGTGCGGTCCGGCGCAACATCCGCCACCGGTTCCGGGTGATCGCCGTCGTCCCGGAGTCCGACGACGTCGTCTCCGTCTACGTCACCGGGCGCGACCTGCAGCGCCTCGACCCCCGTGCGGGCCAGTTCTTCATCTGGCGCTTCCCGGCGCACAACGGCTGGTGGCAGGCCAACCCGTTCTCGCTCTCGGCCGCGCCGGACGGCCGCACGCTGCGGCTCACCGCCAAGGCCGTCGGCGCGACGAGCGCCGGACTGCGGCAGCTCCCGGTGGGCAGCCGCGCGTTCCTCGAAGGCCCCTACGGCGCATTCACCGCCATGCACCGCGCCCGGGACGCCACCCTCCTCGTCGCGGGCGGCGTCGGGATCACACCGATCCGCGCGCTGCTGGAGGAGTCGACGGGCCCGACCGTCGTCCTCTACCGCGTGCACAGCGCCGCCGACGCCGTGCTGCTGTCCGAGCTGCGGTGGCTGGCCGACGAACGCGGCGCCCGGCTGCACGTCCTGGCCGGGCGGACCGGCGTGGGCGACCCGCCCTTCACCCCGTTCGCGCCAGGCGACCTCGCCGCGCTGGTGCCGGACATCGCCGACCGCGACGTCTACGTGTGCGGCCCGCCCGCGATGACCGACGCCGTCGTGCGCAGCCTGCGCACGCTCGGCGTGCCCCGCCGCCAGGTGCACGCGGAACGGTTCAGCCTGGCGTGAGCTCGCGCACCGCGGTGACCACCACCGCGGTGTAGTGCATCGTGAAGCTGCCACCCACCGCGTCGACGGCGGCCCCGATGCCACCCAGGAGCGCATCCAGCTCGGCGGGTGGGAGTCGGCTGTGGCCCCCGGAGGTGGGCACCACGTCCAGCCACTCGTCGCGCGTGTAGTGCTGGTCCCAGTCGAACCGCCACCGCTGCGGGTCGCCGAAGCCGCCGGCCTCGCGCAGCCCGTCGGTGGCCTTCGTGAAGAACGCCGAGTAGGCGTCCAGGCCGGGCAGCGGCGCCGCGGCGAACGGCGAACCGGGCAGCGCCGCGCGATAGGCCGCGGTGAACGCCTCCCGCAGGTCGGCCGGGGGCTCGAAGACGTACCAGAACAGGGCGAGCCGTCCGCCGGGGCACAGCACCTGCGCCGCCTTGGCCGCGCCCGCGACGGGGTCGACCCAGTGCCACGCCATCCCGGCGACGACGGCGTCGAACATGCGACCGGCCGGGTCCACTCCTCGAACGTCGACACCTCGACGTCGAGATCGGGCCTGCGCGCCCTGCCCGCCATCCGCGGGTCCGGCTCGACCCCCAGCACCACGCGCCCGCGGCCCGGAACTGGCGGGCCGCGATGCCGGTGCCGCAGCCGACGTCCACGACCCGACGGCCCGGGCTTCCCGCGAGGATGCGCTCGACCAGGGCCTGCGGGTACCGCGGGCGGGCTCGGTCGTAGCGTTCGGGGTCGGCTCCGAACGACTCCGCGATCTCGCGGGCCTGATGGGGTTCGGACGGTAGAGTGGGCATGTGCCCACTCTAGTGGGCACGCGCCCACTCGTCGATCGAGAAGGAGGCGGCATGCCGACCGGGGTAGCCCTGCGCGACCCGCGCGAGCAGCTCTTCGCGGCCGCGGAGCGGGTCCTGCTCCGCGGCGGGCCGAACGCGCTGACCAGCCGGGCCGTCACCGACGAGGCGGGCTGCGCCAAAGGAGTGCTGCACCGGCACTTCACCGACTTCGACGCGTTCCTCGCCGAGCTGGTCCTCGATCGCATCGCCCGGCTCGATCACCTCCCGCTCCACGACCGCGCAGGCACGGGCACCGTCACCGACAACCTCGCCGCCGCCCTGACCGAGGTGTTCGGGCCGGTCGCGGTGGCGATCGTCGGCCTCGTGACCTTCCGCGACGGCCTGCGCGCCCGGCTGCGCGCCGCAGGCCTTCCCGGCATCCCCCTGCTCGCCCAGGCCGCCACCGCGGTCGCGGCCTACCTCGCCGCGGAACGCGACCTCGGCCGCGTCCCATCCGGCGCCGACGTCGACATCCTGTCCCTCACCCTCATCGGCAGCACCCATCTGCTGTTCGCCGGCGCCGACGGCACACCGCCCGCCGAGGAGGTCCGCAGGGTCGCCGCCACGGTCGTCGAGGGCTGAGCCGGTTCGTCCCCCGTCCGGGTC
Source organism: Pseudonocardia sp. CNS-004 (assembly GCA_001942185.1). Classification (GTDB taxonomy): domain Bacteria; phylum Actinomycetota; class Actinomycetes; order Mycobacteriales; family Pseudonocardiaceae; genus Pseudonocardia. The sequence continues at coordinate 17,690 of MKJV01000120.1, read as the reverse complement.
CGGCGCGTCGCCGGGGCCGGCAGGCCGCCTCCGCTACCTTCCGCGTCGCGAAGGTCACGCAGAGTGAAGGGGTCACCATGGCGGGCAAGTTCGAGGTGTACAAGGACAAGGCCGGCAAGTTCCGGTTCCGGCTGAAGGCGTCCAACGGCCAGGTCGTCGCCACCGGCGAGGCCTACGAGACGAAGGCGTCGGCGCTGAAGGGGTGCGAGTCGGTGCAGAAGGCCGCCGACGGCGCGCAGATCGTCGAGATCGAGAGCTGAAACGCCCCGCTCAGCCGGGCCGCCCGGCCCCGGTGCTCACGGGGTCTCCTCCGGGTCGCGCAGCCGGCTGAGCGCGGTGCGCGCGGCGTTGTCGACGTGGCGGGCGCAGGCGGTGGCGGCGGCCTCGGCGTCGCCCGCCTCGACGGCGTCGACGACGGCGCGCAGCTCGGCCGCGGCCTCCTGGGGGCGCCCGGGCTCGGACAGCGACGTGGCCCGCAGCAGGCGCACGCGCGCCTGCAGGCCCGCGACGGTCTGCTGCAGGGGCGGGCTGCCGCAGCCGCGGAAGAGCACGTCGTAGAAGTGGTCCTTGGCCTGCAGCTGGTCCTGGGGTTCCGCGGCACGCGCCGTGCGTTCGATCTCGTCGACGGCCGCGCGCAGCTCCGCCACGTGCTCGGGGGTGGCGCGCTGCACGAACCGCCGCACGGCGAGCGCCTCGAGGGAGGCGCGCATCTCGTAGAGGTCGGCGGCGTCATCGCGGGACAGCGCCGTGACGACCGCGCCGCGCTGCGGCACCACGGTGACCAGGCCCTCGACGGCGAGCTGGCGCAGCACCTCCCGCACCGTCGGCCGGGAGATGCCCAGCTGCTCCACCAGCTCGCGCTCGACGAGCCGCTGGCCGGGCTTGAGCCGGAAGCCGAGGATCGCGTCGCGCACCAGCGTGACGACCTGCTCGCGCAGCGGTGCGGCGACCCGGCCGACCTGGTCGGCCGACCAGGTCGGTTCAGCCATCACCGTTCTCCGCGGCGATCTCCCCGAGCACGCGCTCGGCCACCCGGAACGACTCCAACGCGGCCGGCACCCCGCAGTAGATGGCCGCCTGCAGCAGCGACTCCTGGACCTCCTGCTCGGTGGCCCCGTTCGTGATCGCGCCCCGGACGTGCACACCCAGCTCGTGGTTGCGACCCAGCGCCGTGAGCATCACCAGGTTGAGCAGGCTGCGGGTGCGCCGGTCCAGGCCCGGCCGGCCCAGATGTCGCCCCAGCAGGCACGGGTGACGAACTCCTGCACCGGGCGGGAGAAGTCGCTCACCGCGGCGAGGGACCGCTCGACGTGCGCCTCGCCCAGCACGGCCTTGCGGACCGCCAGGCCCTCCTCGTAGCGCTCGTCCGTCACTCCGAAACCCCCCGGTACTCGTCCTCGCTCACCTCGTGGAGCCACACCGTCGGCCCGAGCGACACGGCGAGGTGCGTCATGATCGTGTCGGTGGTACCGCCGTGCCAGTGCCGCTCACCCGGCGGCACCCACACGACGTCACCGGCGCGGATCTCCTGTGGCTCCTCACCGTACGGGCAGACCCAGCCGCGGCCCGCGGTGACCACGAGGATCTGGCCGCGGGTGTGGTGGTGCCAGTAGGTGCGCGCCCCGGGCGTGAACGTGACCGAGTTGATCGTGTTGCCCTCGGGTGTGGTGGGCAGCACCGGGTCGCCCCACACCGTACCGGTGAAGGTCTCGCTGCGATTCTGGGTCGGGGTGGTCTCGGGGCCCGCCCGCGGACGATCTGCACTGCTGCCTCATCCCTCCGTCGTGTCGTGCACGCGGACGCCGCCCGCCACGTCGCCGATGGCGTCCACGACCCGGTTGCTGATCTGGTCGCCGTAGCCCAGGTTCTCGGCCAGCCCGAAGCTTGCTAGAGGCCCGGCCGCGTTGAGGCTCGGCACGCCGAGCCTGCCCACGAGGTCGACGTAGAGTGCGATGTCCTTGGTCATCAGCCGTCCGGTCAGCCCGCCCTCGAGGTAGTCGCCGCGGACGATGTGCGGGAACCGGTTGAGGCTCGCGAAGCTCACGCCGCTGCTGGAGTTGATCACGTCCAGGAGCCGTCCGAGGTCGAGGCCCGCCTTCTTGCCCGCCACCATGACCTCGGCGGTGGCGGCGAGGGTGACCCCGTTGAGGAAGTTGTTGAGCAGCTTGGCGGTGTGGCCTGCGCCCGGAGCTCCCATGTGGTGGACGTGGGCGGCGATCGGCGCGAGCACCCAGGCGATCTCCTCGAGCGCCGCGGCGTCCCCGCCCGCCATGATCGTGAGCGTGCCCTTCTCGGCCGCCGCGGCGCCGCCGGAGATGCCGGCGTCGAGGTAGCGGCGCCCGCGGCCGCGGCCTCGGCGTGCAGCGCGACCGTCGACGCGGGCGAGGCCGTCGAGAGGTCGACGACCGTGGCACCCGGCCGGGCACCGGCGAGCACCCCGTCCGGGCCCCGCACGACCGGTTCCACGACGTGGCTGTCCGGCAGCGACATCAGCACCACCTGCGCCTGGCGGGCCACCTCGGCGGGCTCGCCGCCGGGCGCCGCCCCGCACCCGCCCGGGCCGCGTCCGGGCGCGGGTCGAACCCGACCACCACGATCCCGGCGTCGACCAGCCGCCTGGCCATCCGCCCGCCCATGTTGCCCAGGCCGACGAAGCCGACGGCCCGTTCCCCTGTGGTCGACGACCCTGTCATGCGATCTCCTTACCGCTCAGCCGGACGACGTGCTCGTCGAGGCCATCCGGCAGCCCGTCCACCCGGTCCGGGAACCGGCGCCGCACGTCGGCGTCGTGGCCCGCCACCAGCGCGGTGCCGGCGTCCTCGCACATCTCGCGCACCACGTCGAACCCCCGGTACATGTCGGGGAGATCGGCCACGACGACGAAGGGGCGGTCGCGCTCCAGCTCCTCGTAGAAGTGCACGGCGTCGGCGGCCAGCACCACGGGGCCCACCTTGGCCACCATCTGGCCCGGCGTGTGCCCGCCGACCACCACCAGTTCGATGCCCGGCGCCAGGTCGAGGGAGTCGTCCACGAACCGCAACCGGCCGCGCGCTCCCGCATCGGCGAGGCAGGCCAGCTCGGCGGGCTCGGTGGCGTGGGCGAGCTGGAACCGCCCGGCGTAGGGCCCTGTCCAGAACTCGTACTCGCGGCGCGCGATCACGATCTCCGCGTTGGGGAACCGGTGCAGGTTGCCGATGTGGTCGTAGTGCGCGTGGCTGACGACGAGCTGGTCGACGGCGGCCGCGTCGACCCCGAGGCCCGCCAGTGCCGCGACGGGGTCGACGAGCGTCGCGCGGCCGCGGCGGGTACCCGGCTCCTCGCCGAACCCGCAGTCGACCAGCACGGTGCGGCCCGCGCCGCGCACGAGCCAGAAGTAGTAGTCCATCTCGAAGGACTCGTCCGGCTCGCCGTACAGGTGGAAGTTGAGGTAGCTGTCCGCCTTCGTGGCGATGCGCGTGCCGTACCGGACGGCCAGCACTTCCTGCGCGATCATATCGTCAGGCTGTCAGACAATCCAGCCTGAGACAAGAGGGGCGCTCGGCGCACCGGCCAACCGCTCCCCCCACCCGTACCCGATCACATGAACCGCGTCACGTCCCGGCACGTGCGTGCCTGTGACCCGCGACCGCTACGACGACCCGAGGGGGACGCGATCGTGCGACACAGCGCAGACGGAAGACGCGCAGACGAACGACGGGGCGCAGACGAACGGCTGTTCCAGCAGACCGCCCACAGCCCGTCGTACTTCGAGCTGGCCAGACGCGGCGGCGAGGGCAGCGAGCAGGTGCTCGACTTCTGCATCCCGTGCAACCCCTACTTCCCGACGCCGCGCATGTTCGAGCAGCTGGCCGGGAGGCTGGAGAGCATCCTGAAGTTCTACCCGAGCGACGCCGACACGATCGCCGGGCAGCTCGCTCGGGTGCTCCGGCTCAACCCCGCCACGATCGCCATGTCCAACGGATCCACCGAGCTGATCACGTGGATGGACCACCTGTGGGTGACCGAGAGCATCGCCGTCCCGGTCCCCACGTTCGGCCGGTGGACCGACCAGCCCCTGGAGACCGGCAAGCGGGTCGACATGCTCCCGCTGCTGGAGAGCGACGCGTTCGAGCTGGACGTCGACCGGTACGTCGCGTTCATCCGGTCCCGCGGGTCGCGCGCCGCTGTGCTGTGCAACCCGAACAACCCCGACGGCGGGTACCTCCCGAGCCGGGAGGTCCTCCGTTTCGTCGACGAGCTGTCCGACCTCGACCTGGTGGTGATCGACGAGTCCTTCATCGACTTCGTCGATGCCGAGCACGCCCCGTCGGTGGCGGCGGAGGCGGCGCTGCGGCCCAACGTCGTCGTGCTCAAGAGCCTCGGCAAGAACTTCGGCCTGCACGGGATCCGTTTCGGCTACCTCGTCGCCAACCCGGGGCTGGCCGCCAGGATGCGCCGCGCGCTCCCGAAGTGGAACCTCAACGCCCTGGCCGAGGCGGTGGTGTTCATGCTCGACGAGCACCTGGCGGAGTACCGGGAGAGCCTGCGGCTGCTGCGGCGCGACCGCTTCGCGATGGGCGTGGAGCTCGCGCGGATGCCCGAGCTCAGCGTCTTCTCGTCACAGGCCAACTTCCTGCTGGTGAAGCTCGCCGACGGCATCGACGGCAGCGAGCTGCGCGACCACCTGCTCTCCCGGCACGGCATCCTCGTGCGCGAGTGCGGCAACAAGCTGGGCATGAGCAACCAGTTCCTGCGGCTCGTCGTACGCCCGGCACAGGACGTCGCCGGGCTCGTCGAGGGCATCCGCGACTTCCTGGCGTACCGGCGGCCCAGCCCGGAACCCCGCGACCCCGCATCGCTGATCCTGCGCAGCATCTCCCCCGACACCGGCGACCGCCTCCGCGAGATCCCCCGCCCCCGCCCCGAGCTGCGGCCGACGCGCCGCCCGAACTGACCGGACCCGAGACGGCGGCCGCTACTCCTGCTCCGGCCCGACGCGCCGACCTCGAGCGGGCCGCGCCGCCGGAAGGTGCTGATCGTCACGCCCGTGCCCGTGGTCGTCGTCTCCACGAGCTCCATGCCGCGCGGCAGCGTGCCCTCCCCGAACAGCCGTTTGCCGGGCCCGACGACCACCGGGAACACGAGCAGCACGAACTCGTCGACGAGGTCGTGGCGCAGGAGGGTCTGGATGAGATCGCTGCTCCCCGACACGTGGATCTCGCCGCCGGAGCCCTCCTTCAGCTTCGCGACCTCCTCCGCGACGTCCCCGGACAGGATGGTGGTGTTGGCCCACTCCGCGCGTGTCAGCGTGTGCGAGGCGACGTACTTGGGCATGCCGTTGAGCTTGGCGGCGATCGGGTCGTCGTCGCCGACCAGCGGCCAGCTGGCCGCGAACTCCTCGTAGGTCTTGCGCCCCAGCAGGAGCGCCTCGGAGCGGCCGGTCAGCTCGACCATGCGCTGCCCCAGCTCGTCGTCGAACAGCGGCACCGTCCAGCCGCCGTGGGCGAACCCGCCCTCCTCGTCCTCGTTCGGCGCCCCCGGCGCCTGCATCACGCCGTCCAGCGTCACGAACGTCCCGACCACCAGCTTGCGCACCTCGCGCCCCCCTCTGTTCCGGATCTTTCCGGACCGGGACGCTAGAGGTGCGATGCGTCCCCGGTCTTGTACAGCAGCGACAACGGACCCTCCCGGTCACCGGCCTGCAGCGACGTCGCCGTGCGCCCGACGAAGCGGGTGAGCGAATGGGCCAGGTGCGGCTGGTCGAAGTACCCGAGCCGGTGCACCACCTCGATCGCGGGCACACCCTGCCGCAGCAGGACCGCGGCGTTGCGGGCCCGGTCGATCCGGCACACCGCGCCCCTGGTGAACCCGGTGACCGCGAGGAAACGCCGCTGGACGGTGCGGGGAGACACGTCGGGCTCGTGCCCGCGCACGACGTCGGCGACGAGCGGGTCGCGCACCAGCACACCCGCGCGCACGAGCCGCTCGACGAGAGCCTCCGCGTCGTCCCAGCCGTCGTCCCAGCCGGGCCGGTGCCACGCGGAGCCGTCCAGCCAGAAGGACCCGCGCGTGACGTCGGGGAGCTCGGCGTGCCCGTCGACGAGCCGACCGGTCGGGAGGCGGGGCATCGTCGTGCCGAGCGCGAAGTCGATCCCGAAGAACGTCGCGTCCTCGGGCACCGGCGCCTGCGCGGCCCGCGATCCCGGACCCTGGACGGCAGCGAACGCCCGCCCGGCCTGCTCCCAGAAGACCAGGCTCCACCGCGGGGTGGCCACGGACGTCATCAGCGCGACGTCGTCGCTGCGGCTGCGCCACACGCTCTCGACGTAGGGCGACTCCGAGCCGCGGTGTTCGATCTCCAGTGTCATCCCGGCCATTATGGCGGGAAATAAGCAATTGCTCCCGCGGCTACCGTCGGGCTGTCAGTTTCCCGATCCCGAAGGCAGCACCGTGGCCAAGGCCGTACTCACCCCGCAGGCGGAGAACTTCCCCGCCTGGTACCAGGACATCGTTGCTCGCGCCGAACTGGCCGAGAACGGTCCGGCGCGGGGGAGCATGGTGATCCGACCGTGGGGATATGCGATCTGGGAGCTCATGCAGGCCGACATGGATCGGCGGATCAAGGCGACCGGGGCCCAGAACGTCGCGTTCCCGATGCTCATCCCGATGAGCTACCTGGAGAAGGAGAAGCAGCACGTCGAGGGCTTCTCCCCGGAGCTCGCCGTCGTCACCCACGGTGGCGGGCAGGAGCTGACCGAGCCGCTGGTGGTCCGTCCCACCTCCGAGACGGTCATCAACCACTACTTCTCCCGGTGGGTCCAGTCCCACCGCGACCTCCCGTTGATGGTCAACCTGTGGAACAACGTGGTCCGCTGGGAGCTGCGGCCCCGGCTGTTCCTGCGCACCACCGAGTTCCTCTGGCAGGAGGGCCACACGGTCCACGCCACGCTCGAGGACGCGGCCGAGGAGACCCGGCGCATGCTGGAGGTCTACCGGCGGTTCATGCAGGAGTCGCTCGCGATCTCGGTCGCGGTGGGCGAGAAGTCGCCTGGGGAACGGTTCGCGGGCGCGGACCACACGTTCACCTGCGAGGCGCTGATGCGTGACGGCAAGGCGCTGCAGATGGGCACCAGCCACGACATGGGCCACAACTTCGCCCGCGCCTTCGACATCCACTACCTCGACGCGAGCGGTGAGCGCCGGCACGCCGCCACCACGTCCTGGGGCACGTCCACCAGGATGATCGGTGGGGTGATCATGGTCCACGGCGACGACCACGGGCTGTGCCTGCCCCCCACCATCGCGCCGCACCAGGTGGTGGTCGTGCAGCTGGGCGACGAGGGCGAGGTCGCCGCGGCGGCCGGCCGGCTCGAGGCGGAGCTGCGCTCCGCGGGCGTCCGCGCGCACGTCGACGCCCGCACCCACACCTCGTTCGGCCGCAGGTCCGTCGAGTGGGAGCTGAAGGGCGTGCCGGTCCGGATCGAGCTGGGTGCCCGGGAGCTTGCCGCGGGCACGGCCACCCTGGTCCGCCGCGACACCCGCGGCAAGGTCGGTGTCCCGCTGGACGGCGCGGCCCGGGCCGCCACCGGGCTCCTCGACGAGATCCAGGCGGCGCTGCTCGCGCGGTCGCGCGCCTTCCGCGAGGAGCACACCCACCCCGTCACCGACATGGACGAGTTCACGCGCCGCGTCGGCGACGGCGGGCTGTTCCTCGCGGCCTGGTCCGGCACCGAGGAGTCGGAGAAGGCGCTCGGCGAGGGCACCGGCGCCACCATCCGCTGCATCGTCGACGCCGAACCGCCCGCGCCGACGTGCCTGGTCACGGGATTGCCGGCCCGCCACACCGTCCTGCTCGGCCGCGCCTACTGACGCCGGGGCCACCGGCGCCACCCGCGACGCTTGACGTAAGTGCGCGCCGCCATGCGTCGATCGCTCCGGTCGCGCGTGCTCTCTAGCGTCGCTGCGAGGGAGTTCGCCCGGTCAGCGACGACGGGAGTGCGATGCGCACGAAGGCAGCGATCATCCGGGAGCCCGGCAAGCCGTGGGAGCTGGTGGATCTCGAGCTCGACGAGCCCCGCTCGGGCGAGGTCCGCATCAGGTTCGTGGCCTCGGGGATGTGCCACTCCGACGAGCACCTGCGCACCGGCGACTCGCAGTGCCGGCTGCCGATCGTCGGCGGGCACGAGGCGCCGGTGTCGTGGAGGCCGTCGGGCCGGACGTGACGCGGGTGCGGCCCGGTGACCACGTGGTGTGCTCGTTCATCCCGGCCTGCGGGACCTGCCGCTACTGCTCGTCCGGCCGGCAGAACCTGTGCGACCAGGGCGCCCAGATGGTCACCGGGATGCTCGCCGACGGCACGTTCCGGTTCCACGACGAGTGGGGCGAGGACCTCGGCGGCTTCTGCATGCTCGGCACGTTCTCGCAGCGTGCGGTCGTCTCGCAGGCCTCGTGCGTGCGGATCGACGACGACATCCCGTTCGAGGTCGCCGCGCTCACCGGCTGCGGCGTGCCGACCGGATGGGGCACGTCGGTGTACGCGGCCGGGGTCCGGGCGGGCGACACGGTCGTGATCTTCGGTGTCGGCAGCGTCGGGGCGAACGCCGTGCAGGGTGCGCGGCACGCCGGAGCGCGGAACATCGTGGCGGTCGACCCGGTGGCGTTCAAGCGTGAGAAGGCGGTGGAGTTCGGCGCGACCCACACCTTCGCCGACGCCGCCGCGGCCCACGAGGCCGTCATCGACATGACCCGCGGCCAGCTCGCCGACCACGCCATCTGCACCGTCGGCGTGCTGAGCTCCGAGGTCGTGTCGCAGGCGGCGGCGATCGTCGGCAAGGGCGCGCAGGTCACCGTCACGTCGGTCGGGCGCAGCACCGACGTCCAGGTGCAGCTCGCGGCCAACGGGATGCTCGTCGGCTACCAGCGGCGGATCCAGGGTCACGTCTTCGGGATGTGCAACCCGCTGCTGGACATCCCGCGGCTGCTCGACATGTACCGGGCGGGCGCGCTGAAGCTCGACGAGCTGATCACCCGCCGCTACGCCCTCGACGAGATCAACCAGGGCTACCAGGACCTGGAGGACGGCAGGCTGATCCGCGGCGTCGTGGTGCACGAGGACTGAACTCACCTGAGCACGGCCGGGACGACCTCGTCCCGGAACAGCCGCAGCGATCCGAGCACCGCCTCGACATCGAGCGATCCCCAGGCGAAGGCCCCTGCGACGTAGTTCAGCTCGCCGACCGTCACCGCCTCGGCGACCTGGGCGGCCACCGTCTCCGGTGAGCCGATGAACGCCTTGCCCTCCGCCACCAGCTCCTCGACCGCAGGCACCGTGGTGAACCGGTCGTCGCCGTGGGCCCGCCACAGGTGGGCGAAGCTCGCGTAGTGGTCGGCGAACGCGGCCTTCGCGACCGTGACCGCCTCGTCGTCGGTCGGCGCCACGAACACGTGCCGCATCACCCCGAAGCGCGGCGGCCGGCCGGGCAGGCTGCAGCGCGCCTCGCCGCGGGCCTCGGACGCGCGGAACCGGGCGAAGAACGTGCGGCTCTGCTCCCGGACGACGTCCAACGGCGGAGCGGCGAACCCGAACCCGAACAGCACGTTGTAGCCCTGGTCGCCGAGGCGCGGGATCGAGGCGGGGTTGGACGTCGGGTACCACAGCGGCGGGTGGGGCCGCTGCTGCACCGCAACGGACAGCTCGACGACCTCGTCCGTGCCGGGCCGCCGGAACCGGCCCGTCTCGAGCGCCTCCAGGACGGCCGGGAGCGCCGATGCGAACCTCCCGGCGGAGTCCTGCGGATCCAGCCCGTACATCGCGATCTCGTACGGCGACGAGCCCCGCCCCACCCCGACGTCGAGCCGCCCGTGGCTGAGCTGGTCGAGCATGGCGATCTCCTCGGCCAGCCGCAGCGGCTCGTACAGCGGCACGACGAACGTGGTGGGTGCGAGCCGGATGCGGCTGGTGACCCGGGTCGCGGGCGCGACGAACACCGCGGGCGACGGCGCCAACCCCAGCGGCGTGCGTGGTGTTCGGCCAGGTGGTAGGTGGCGAAGCGCCGGTGTCGGCCTCGGCGAGGATGCGCAGCCGGGCGTCGTAGACCTCGGCCACGGACGCACCCGCAACCGCATCGACCCAGTCGAAGAGACCGAACTCGAGATCCATCGGGCCATCGTGGTCAACTGGCGGCGGTGTTGTCACCGGACGGATGTCACGTGTGGAGGTGCGGTGCGGTACGCGGCGATCGGGGACAGCTTCACCGAGGGCGTCGGTGACGAGCTCCCGGACGGGGCGGTGCGGGGGTGGGCCGACCGGGTGGCTGCGGGGCTCGCAGCCGCCCACGACGACGTGCGGTACGCGAACCTCGCCGTCCGGGGCCGCCTCCTGGCACCGATCGTCGAGGAGCAGCTGGAGGCGGCGCTGGCCCTCTCCCCCGCCCCCACGCTGATCACGCTCAACGGCGGCGGCAACGACATGCTGCGGCCGGGCGCCGACGTCGCCCGCCTGGTGGCCCTCACCGAGCGGGCGGTCCGCCGCTGCGCGGACGCGGGCGTGCGGCTCGTGCTGCTGTCGGGTGCGACCCGTCCGAGCGGCTCCCGTTCGGGCGGCGGATCCACCAGCGCGCGGCGGCGCTCACCGCGGGGGTCGCGGGGCTCGCCGCCGCGCACGGCGTGCAGCTCGTCGACGTCTTCCACGACATCGAGATCCGCCGCTCCGAGTACTGGTCGGCCGACCGGCTGCACCTGAACGGCACCGGCCACCAGCGGGTGGCCGAGATCGTGCTCGCAGCGCTGGGCGAGGGCCCGGCGGCCATGGCGGCGAGCGCGGGCCCGCCCGCGGCCCGTCGCCTGATCGCCGAGGCGCGCTACTACCGGGAGCACGTGCTGCCGTGGATCCACCGCCGGGTGCGCGGGCGTTCCTCCGGCGACGACCGGACCGGCAAGTACCTGGACTGGATCCCGGTGCCGGCCGTCGACTGACGGACGCGTCGCGTCGCCACCCCCTGACCTGCGGTAGTCCACCCGTTCGGTCGCTGACCGGTGGTCCGGCCGGGGCGTACGTTCGGCCGCCCTCCGACCGCACCCGAGGAGCGAGTCATGGGCGGTTTCATCCAGATCATCGAGATGCAGACGTCGCGCTTCGACGAGATCGAGGCACTCGGGAAGGAGATCCGCGCTCGCCTCGACGACGGCCGCTCGTCCAGCCCGCTGCGGGCCACGATCACCGCTGACCGCGACCGCCCCGGCGTCTACCTGAACATCGTCGAGTTCGACTCGTACGAAGCCGCGATGGAGAACTCGAAGCGACCGGAGACCGGCGAGTTCGCCGCGCGCCTCGCGAAGCTCTGCGACGCGCCGCCGACGTTCCTCAACCTCGACGTGCACGAGACGTGGGAGCCGACGACCCGGCGGTGACCGCCGAGCCTCACCCTCTCACCCGGCGTTCGCGACGGCCCCTTCGACGAGCGTCACGTACCGGCTGGGGGAAAGAGGTCATCGAAGACGCGCGCGCGGTCGAAGGCCATGGCGTGGTCGCGGCCGCGCAACTCCATGCCCCGCCGCTCCGGGTCGGGCATCTCCAGCACGACGCGGTCCAGGGCGGCCCGCAGCTCCCCCACGTCACCGGCCGCCACGATCACCGCCGTGTCGCCCACGGCCTCGCCGGTGCCGCCGGTCAACGTGGTGATCACCGGGCCGCCGCCCGCGAGCAGCTTCTCGGTGAGGGCGATCCCGAACGTCTCGACGAACTCGGGCTCGGGTTTGGTGGGCAGCGCGAACGCCGCGCAGCCCCGCATCAGCAGCGGCTTCTCGGCGTCGTCGACGTCGGTGAGGAACACGATCCGGTCGTCGTCCCCGGCCAGCGTCCTGACCTCGGACAACGCCGGCCCGGTGCCCGCGACGACGAGCCTGACCCGGTCGCGGGCGCGCGATCCGGCATAGGCCGCCACGAGGTCGTGGACGCCCTTGGCCCGGGTCACCCGCGACAGGAAGAGCACGTAGCCGTCGCGCTCGAGCCCGCGGCGGGCGAGGGCGGCGTCGACCGCGGCGGGGTCGAGGTCCAGGTAGGCGGAGGTGTCGATCGGCGGGTAGCTGACGCGCACCCGGTCGCGGCACGCCCACCCGAAACGGGTGCCGCACTGCGCGTCGACGGTGTCCGCGGCACGGACGATCTCCTCGCGCGTGTACTCGGAGACCGCCAGCACCTCGTCGTGCGCGAGGTAGGTGGCCAGCACCCCGGCCGCGGCGCCGAACCGGCCCTCGCCCAGGCAGGACCGGATCACGTTGGTGACGTCCGAGCCCACCGCCTTCGCCATCGTGTGCACGTCGGCCGGGAAGCCGGCCGTGCGCGCGACCGTCACCGCGTCGACCACGACGTTCGCGTGCGGCGAGAGGTACATCGACAGGCAGGTCGTCGGCACCGGCTCGGCGAGCAGCTCCACCAGCCGCCCGGTGAGCCCGGCGAGGTACCGGCCGTCCGGCACCCGGTAGTCGCCCACCGGCTCGGGGCGCTCCACCGTGATGCCGTCCGAGTAGGGCTGCAGGCGGTCCAGGGGCTTCAGCGGCAGTCCCGCGGCCTGCAGCGCGGGGATCGGCCAACTGAGGATCCGCACGTCGGTGAAGCCGCGGTGCAGCGCCACCTCCGCCAGGTTGCGGGCCTCCCCGGCGTGCCCGCAGATCACCGGATCCGCCCGGACGACGATCACCAGCCGGCGTTCGTTCATGATCGGCCACCTCTCGCGGTCGAATCAGTCGGACTCGAATCAGTCGGACAGAGACGGCGGCCGCGCCGCCCGCCCCCACGGGGACGGCTCCGGCCCCAGCTCGAGTTGCAGCACGCCACCCGCATGCAGGTCCTGCGCGCTGAGATGGGTCGTCTCCATCGGTCGCCCGTTCAGCCGCGCCGACCGGACGTACTGCACGGGCGGCGTCTCCTCGATGCCGTCCGCCCCGACGGGCACCTCGCGGTGCCCGCTCGTCTCGATCACGAACTCGCCGCCCGACACCGCCACGGCGGCGCGGGGGAACGCGGGCGCGTTCACCAGGAACAGGCTCTGCCCCGCGATCGGGAACAGCCCCAGCGACGCCCACACGTACCAGGAGCTGAGCCCGCCGGAGTCGTCGTTGCCCGGCAGGCCACCGGGGCCCGTACCGAACTGCCACGTCAGCGCCGCGTGGACGATCTCGGCCGTACGGTCGGGGCGCCCGGCGTAGTGGTAGGCCCACGGCGCTTCCATGTCGGGCTCGTTGTTGAGCCCCTCGAACCGGTTGAGCGCGAAACCCGCGGCCATCTCCGCGGGGCTCGGCCGCTGCCCCGGCTGGGTCACCGGCGCCGCCCCGAACCCGAAGAAGTCGTCGAGCATCCCGACGAACGCCGCGTCGCCGCCCGCCAGCGCGATCCGCGCCCGCATGTCGTGCACCAGCCGGAACGAGTAGTTCCACTTCCCGCCCTCGTAGAACTCCGAGTCGCGCAGCAGGCCGGTGGCCAGGTCGAACGCGTTGACCCACCAGCGGCTGCGCTCCTGGAGCTCGTCGGCGAGGCGCTTGTCGCCCAACGCCCGCGCCACCGCGGCCGTGCAGTGGTGGCCGTGGGCGAGGTCGAGCGTGTGCGAGATCGGGTGCACGATGCCGTGCTCGAAGAAGTCCTCCCCGTAGAGGCGGCGCAGGTCGTCGGCCATGTGGACGAGTGCCCAGCTCCAGTCCAGTGGCATGCCGAGCGCGTGCGCGTCGGCCAGGGCGGGGTGGGCGAGAGCGCTGGCCTGCCGGAAGAACCGGTCCGCGCCGCGGGCCATCCGGTAGCCGATCGGGAAGTTGCCCTCCTCCTCGCAGACGCGGATCAGCGACTCGAGGAGGTCCGCCGCCCGGTCCGGCGCAATGGCCATGAGCAGCGGCACCTGGGTCTTGTAGAGGTCCCACATCGTGCAGATGTCGAACGCGAACGGCCCCGACGACGGCCAGAACGGGCTCTCGTCGTCACCGAAGCACGGCTTGATCAGCGAGTGGTAGAGCGCGGTGGCCAGCACCTGCCGGCGGGCCGGGGTGCCACCGTCCACCTGACGCGGCCGACGTGGTCGGCCCAGCGCGCCTCGGTGCGCGCGAGGATCGCGTCGAACGCCGGCTCCGGCCCGTTGCACTCGCGCTCCAGGTTCTCGCGCGCCTGGTCGCAGCCACGCAGCGAGAACCCCAGCCGCACCTCGACGACCTGCCGGCCCGCGCCGGCCCCATGAACAGCAGCCCGAACGGCGCAGGGTGGTCTGGCGGATGCGGTCGAAGTCGAGCCGGGTGCCGCCCTCGATCAGCCGCCGGTCGTGCCACAGCATCTGCCGCCAGCCGGACCCCGGCACCTCCACGTGCACCGACAGCGGCACCCCCTCCAGCACCACCGTGCCCTGCGCCCGCCCGTACCCGAGGCTCTCCACGTGGGCCCGCAGCGGCACCGTGCTGCCGAGGTCGATCGCGAGCCCGCCGCAGGACAGGTCCACCACCACCCGGGCGCTGCGGCTCTCCGGGAACGTGTACCGGTGGACGGCCACCTTCTCGCCCACCGTGATCTCGCAGCGGATACCGGTGTCGAGGGTGGTGGCGTAGTACCCGGCCGTGGCCGTCTCGTCGTGCAGCGCCCAGGCCTCGCCGAGGTCGTCGAGGGGCTGCACCATCGGCGTGACCCGCACGTAGTTGTAGTACTTGCGGATCGCGCCGGTGCCCGACTGCTGGAAATGCGTGAACCCCGACGCCTGCAGCGTCTCGAACATCTCCTCCGGCACGCCCTCGGTGTTCTTGCCGTAACGCCCGTACCCCGTGGGATAGGCGCCCGAGTAGGCGCAGGCCGAGACCATTCCCAGCGGTGAGGTCGCACCCGGGTGGGTGTTGCCGACCTGCGGTTTCGGCCACCACCACGTGGCGGCGAGACCGCTCGCCGGCGGAAGGCCGGTCGCGGCGGTCCCGATGAAGGGGTCGATGTCGTCGAGAATGGCCAGACTGTAGGGCCGTGACCGCTACCTGGCGGTTACGGCGCAGTTACGCGTGATGGTCTTGCGGTCAGAGCGCGGCGGTGCCGATCAGCCCTTCCCGCGTGACCAGGTTCGCGAGCTCGTCCTCCCCCAGCCCGGACGTGCCCTCCGGCCGCATCGGCAGCACCATGTGCCGGCTCTCCGCGCTCGTGTCGTGCACGACGATGTCGACGTCATCCGGCAGCTCCAGCCCGAACTCGGCCAGCACCGCCCGCGGCTCCCGCACCACACGCGCCGGTACGCCTCGCTCTTGTACCAGGACGGCGAGGGCCCGAGCAGCCGATCGGGTAGCACGAGCACAGCGTGCACACGAGCACGTTGTGCCGGGTGGGGGTGTTGGCCACCACGGTGAACCGCTGCGGCTGCGGGCCACCGCTCATCGACAGGCCCAGCTCCTCCAGCCCCCGGTTCCCGTCGGCGAGCAGCCGCTCCCGGAACGCCGCGTCGGCCCACGCCCGCGCCACCACCCGGGCGCGTTGGCAGGCGTGCCCGACCCGACGCGCGCGATGATCGCGTCGAGCTGGTCGTCGCTGGTGAGCCCGGCGTCGATCAGCTGCTCCTCCAGCCTGCGGACCCGCACCGCGATCTCGGAGCTCGAATGCCGCCCGCTCATCCCGCACCCTCCAGGTAGGACTCCCACAGCTCGACCTGCACCCAGTGCCCGCCCGGCGGCCCCCACAGGTCCGCGGCCGGGAACCGGACCGTGTACACCGCCTCCACCCGCGGGTCGTCGAACCCCCGCGCACGGTCGTCGGCAAGCGGCCACGTCCCCTGCACGTCCACGACCTCACCGACCTGGCCACGCGCGTAACGCGGCAGCCGGGTGTGGTGGGGCGGGTCGACCGTGCTGGTGCGCACGCGGTCGCCGACCGCGAACCGCGGCTCACCCACGGCGCGCCGCCGTGAGCGTCTCCACGGCGTGCAGCCACCGCTCGTAGTAGGACGCCGCGAGGTACTCCGCGGGCGGCATCCGCTCGATCGCGTCGCGGAACTGGTCGAGGTTGTAGACCCCCTCACGCAGCATCGCGACGTTCAGCGCGTACACCCGCGCCTCCCAGTCGGCGTGGAACGGGGGCTCGTCCTGCTCGACGGGCACCGACCCGAAGCCGGACTGGCCGCCCACGTCATTGACCCGCGACATGCCCGGCAGCCTACGAGCTCCCGCGGCGGACCACCAGTTGCCGATTCCACCCCGACGAATGTCGACGGGTCGAGCATTCTCGGACTCCACTTCGATCGACACCGGTTCCGACGAAATATCCGAATCGGTGTCCTGGTTGCCGAATTTCGACAACGCCTCCCGCACCTGCGACCGATCCCCGGGTCCATGATCCGCGTGAGTCGCACTCCGTGGTCGCGGGTGAGCGCCGTGGTGTGCTGCGCGACTGATCATCGGGGGTCAGCCGCACCTGGGGGTCGCGTCGGGTGCGCTGGTGCGCTGCTCGGTGTGGGAGCCCGCGCATACCTTTCGTGTCCTGGTCGCCCGTGGTCCGGTTCGGGGACGTTCCGCGGAACGCGCCGACTCTGGGAGGCGGGGCGTGATCAGCGGAAACGCCGATCACCGGCGAACCTGCCGCTTCCACAGGAGCATCGGAACGCGGCGGCCTGGCCGGTGGTCCCGATCCATTACCCCGCGAGAGAAGACCGTGACCCGCGTTCCGCTGAACGCAGTGGCACTGTTCCCGGGGGTGGCGCTGCCTCGTAGCTCGGCTCTCGTGGGCGCGCTTGGTCACCCTCGTAGCCCCGGCCCCGACCTCCGCGCTGGGGGTCTCGGGTGCAGTCGCCCCTCCGCATCCTCGCCTTGCGTACCGGTGTAGCTGGGTTGCGATCACTACCGAACACCGGGGTGGCGTTGACGGCCGTCCCCGACATGGGGGCCCGCCGTATGTCGACGAGACCGTCACTGCCGGGTGCCCACGCCACTATCCGGTGGTCCCGATCCACCACCCCTCGACATCCACCACGAGGAAACTGTGGATCACCGGGTTCCGCGTTCCGCGGAACGCACGAAACGCCCCAAAACTGTCAGACCCCACTGCCATCCTGAATGCGAACACCAGCCCGCAGTCAGGAGGCTCTCATGCCTGCCGCCGTGATTTCCCGACCCACCCCGAAGCCCACCGCGCTGCCCACATCTGCGCCCACCCGGTTGCCCGGGTCGTCGTCCACATCGGCGCCCACATCGCCGCCCACGCCGTCACCCGGGTCACCGTCTGGATCGCCGACTCATGAGTTGCCCGGCTCCGTGGCGGGTCTGTTGCAGCGCATGAGCACCGATGACCTCGAATCGGAACTGTTGACCCTGGCCGGGCACATCGCCGCCGCGGAATGCCGCTTCCTCCAGCTCTTGGCCGAGTTCGATGATCGCAAGGGGTGGGCCGGGGACGGGATCCGCTCGTGTGCCCACTGGTTGTCGTGGCGGGCGGGGATGAGCCTGCGCACGGCGGCCGAACGGGTCCGGGTCGCGCACGCCCTGCAGCAGTTGCCGAGGATCCGTGAGGCGTTCGGCGCGGGCAAGGTGTCGTACTCGAAGGTGCGGGCGATCAGCCGGGTCACCGGCTCCGACACCGCCACCCTCACCCAGATCGGCGCCGCCATCGCCGCCGGCGACCCGAAATGGCGCCACACCCGCGTCGCCGACCCCGAAGCCGCCGAGCGCGTTCTGCTGAACGTCGCCCTGTGCGGCACCGCCAGCCACATCGAAACCGT
>MKJV01000119.1 GCA_001942185.1 Pseudonocardia sp. CNS-004 | reverse complement strand
CCGCGGCGAACGCCCCCGAGCCGGGCACCACGGTGAAGATGTCGCGGCTGCGGCAGGTCATCGCCCAGCGCATGACCGATTCGCTGCGGGTCTCCGCGCAGCTCACCACGGTGCAGGAGGTCGACGTCACGCGGATCGCCGCGCTGCGGGCCCGCGCCAAGGGCGAGTTCGAGCGGCGCGAGGGCGTCAAGCTGACGTTCCTGCCGTTCTTCGCGAAGGCCACTGTCGAGGCGCTCAAGGCGTTCCCGCAGATCAACTCGTCGGTCAACGAGGAGACCAAGGAGGTCACCTACCACGGGGCCGTGCACCTGGCCGTCGCGGTGGACACCCCCCGCGGGCTGGTCGTGCCGGTGATCAAGAACGCCGAGGACCTCAACATCGCGGGGATCGCGCGCAAGATCGCCGACGTCGCGCAGCGCACGCGCGACAACAAGATCGGCCCCGACGAGCTGTCCGGTGGCACCTTCACGATCACCAACATCGGCAGCGCGGGCGCCCTCTTCGACACCCCGATCATCAACCAGCCGCAGGTCGCCATCCTCGGCACGGGCAAGATCACCAAGCAGCCCACGGTCGTCACCGGCCCCGAGGGTGACGATCTCATCGCCATCCGCTCGGTCTGCTACCTGCCGCTCACCTACGACCACCGGATCGTCGACGGCGCCGACGCCGGCCGGTTCGTGAGCGCGATCAAGGCCCGCCTGGAGGAAGGCGCCTTCGAGGCCGACCTGGGTCTCTGACACCTGGTCGTGAGTGGATACGAGTGCTGGAGCACTCGTATCCACTCACGGTCCGCCACCCCCGGTCGCGAGGCGCGACGGGTTCCGCCAAGATCTCCGGCGTGCGTGTCGTCGTCGCCGGATCGTCCGGCCTGATCGGTACCGCCCTCGTCGCCGACCTCCGGCACGCGGGCCACGACGTCCTGCGGCTCGTGCGGCGGGCCCCCGCGGCCCCGGACGAGCGCGGCTGGGATCCGCCGGCCGGTCGCATCGACGACGGGACGTTCGACGCGTCGACGCCGTGGTGAACCTGGGTGGCGCCGGCATCGGGGACCGGCCGTGGAGCGGGGCGCGCAAGCAGCTGCTGCGCGACAGCCGCAACGTGCCGACCGAGGTGCTCGCGGCGGCGGTGGCGCAGCACCGCGTGCCGGTCCTGCTGAGCGCGTCCGGCGTGCACTTCTACGGCGACACCGGTACGACACCCGTGGACGAGACGGCGCCGTCGGGCAACGGGTTCCTGGCCGAGGTGTGCCGCGACTGGGAGGGCGCCACCGCCCCCGCCGCCGAGGCGGGCAGCCGCGTGGTCCTGATGCGCACCGCAGGCGTGCTGGCGCCGCACGGTGGTCTCCTCGGGCGGCTGCGGCCGCTGTTCTCGCTGATGCTCGGCGCCCGGATCGGCACGGGCCGGCAGGCGTTCCCCTGGATCTCCCTCGACGACGAGGTCGGGGCGATCCGGTTCCTGCTGGAGCACGACCGGGTTGCCGGCCCGGTGAACCTCGCGGGCCCGACACCGGCGACGAACGCCGAGTTCACCGCGGCGCTCGCCGAGGTGTTGCACCGCCCGGCACCGTTCGTCGTACCCGCCGCGGTGCTGCGCGCGGCGCTGGGCCAGCTCGCCGAGGAGCTCGTGCTCACCGGGCCGCTGGTCGTGCCGGCCGTGCTGCGGGAGCACTCCTACCCCTTCCGGCACCCGACGATCCGGGACGCGCTCCAGGCGGCGGTCGAGCGGCCGTGACCCGTGCCGGGCCGTTGCGCGGCGGGCGTAGCGTGACGGGCATGGTCACCCGCTCCTGCCGCCGCAGCGCCGAACCCCTGCGGATCGACCGCCTCGGCACCGTCGACTACCGCGCCGCGTGGGACGTCCAGCGCGCCAACGCCGACGCCCGTCGCGATGGCACCGGCCCCGACGTGCTGATGCTGCTGGAACACCCGTCGGTCTACACCGCGGGCAAGCGGACGCAGCCCGAGGACCGGCCCACCGACGGCACCCCCGTCGTCGACGTCGACCGCGGCGGTCGGATCACCTGGCACGGCCCTGGCCAGCTCGTCGGCTACCCGATCGTCGGGCTGGCGGAGCCGCTCGACGTCGTCGACTTCGTGCGCAGGCTGGAGGAGGCCCTCATCCGCGTGGTGCACGACGCCGGCGTCTCGACGGCCGGGCGCGTGGACGGGCGCAGCGGCGTCTGGCTGCCGGCCGACGACCGGCACCCCGAGCGGAAGATCGCGGCGATCGGCGTGCGCGTGCAGGGCGGGGTCACGCTGCACGGGTTCGCCATCAACTGCGAGCCCGACCTGGCCGCGTACGACCGGATCGTGCCGTGTGGAATCACGGATGCCGGGGTCACGTCGCTCGCGGCGGAGCTGGGCAGGCCGGTGCCGGTCGCGGAGGTCCTCGACGCCACCGCGGAAGCGGTCCGGGCCGTGCTCGACGGCGTCGTGCCGGTCACCGAGCACGCCGTGCCGCGTTCCGACGCGCCTGCCGGGCTGGACCTGCGGCTGCACCCCGCCCTGCGCTGATCAGCCGCTGCTGTTCCTCGAATCCGGAATTACGGAGAACAGGTGAGAATGGCATCCTGATCACATGACCGACGTGGCGGACCGGCTCGCCGACCTGGAGCGGCGCGTGGCCGCGCTGGAGGCCGGCGAACCCGCCCACCCCACACCCCCTACGCCCGACAGCGCCGCCGGAGCCGTCCGCTACGCCGGCGAGGTGCACCTGCACGGCGACGTCACCTGGGAGATCGCCCTCGACGCCGGCACCGCGCTCGGCCTGGACGACGAGCCGCGGGTGGCCGTGCTGGCCGCCCTCGGCCACCCCGCCCGTGCGCGCATCGTCCGCAGCCTGCTCTCCGGCGGGCCGTGCGGCACCGCCGCGCTGCAGGAGACGGCGGGCCTCGCCTCCACCGGGCAGCTGTACCACCACCTGCGCTCGCTCACCCACAGCGGCCTCGTCGAGCAGGACGGCCGCGGCTCCTACCGGGTGAACGCGCGCGCGGTGGTACCGGTGCTGGTGCTGCTCACAGCGGCGGCCGACGTGGCGGGCCAGCTCCGGTAGGCGCCACTAGAGCTGCGGGGCCACCTGGGCCGCGATGAGCTCCACCTGGTCGAGGTCGGACAGGTCGAGCAGCTGCAGGTAGATGCGGGTGATGCCGGTCTTCTCCCGCCACTGCCCCAGCGTGTCGACGATCTCGGACGTGGTGCCGGCGAGCCCGTTCGCGCGCAGCTCGTCGACCTCGCGCCCGATCGTCTCCGCGCGACGCGCCACCTCGGCGTCGTCCCGGCCCACCGCGATGACCTGGGCCACCGAGCGCACGATGTCGGACGGGTCGCGCCCGATCGCCCGGCAGGCCGCGTCGACCCGCTCGAACTGCGCGGCGGTGACCTCCACCGGCGAGAAGCCCACGTTGAACTCGGTGGCGAACCGGGCCGCGAGCGCGGGCGTGCGCTTCGGGCCGTGGCCGCCGACGATCACCGGCGGGTGGGGCTGCTGCACCGGCTTCGGAAGCGCGGGCGAGTCGGTGACGGTGTAGTGCTCGCCGGCGAACGAGTAGCGCTCACCGCCCGGCGTGCCCCACAGCCCGGTGACGATCTCCAGTTGCTCCTCGAGCCGGTCGAACCGCTCCTTGAGGCCGGGGAACGGGATGCCGTAGGCGGCGTGCTCCGCCTCGAACCAGCCGGCCCCCAACCCCAGCTCGACGCGCCCGCCGGACATCTGGTCCGCCTGGGCCACGGCGATCGCGAGGGTGCCGGGGAGCCGGAACGTGGCCGAGTTCACGAGCGTGCCCAGCCGGATCCGGGACGTCTCGCGTGCCAGGCCCGCGATCGTCAGCCAGGAGTCGGTGGGCCCCGGCTCGCCGGGGACGTCGCCCATCTTGAGGAAGTGGTCGGAGCGGAAGAACGCGTCGTACCCCGCCGCCTCGGCGGTGGTGGCGACACGCAGCTGGTCGTCGTAACTGGCCCCCTGCTGGGGCTCGGTGAAGATCCGCAGGTCCACGGTTCGAACCTAGACCTGTCCTGCGTGCAGCGTTCGTGCAACCTCCGGATGGCGGGTCGGCGGGGCGTAACCTGGGCCGTGACGATCGCACCCGAGGGTCGCAAGCTCCTGCGCCTGGAGGTCCGCAACAGCGAGACCCCCATCGAGCGCAAGCCGCCGTGGATCCGCACCAAGGCCCGCACCGGCCCCCAGTACACCGAGCTCAAGTCGCTCGTGCGCTCCGGCGGGCTGCACACGGTGTGCGAGGAGGCGGGCTGTCCCAACATCTACGAGTGCTGGGAGGACCGGGAGGCCACGTTCCTCATCGGTGGCGAGCAGTGCACCCGGCGATGCGACTTCTGCCAGATCGACACCGGCAAGCCGGCCGAGCTCGACCGTGACGAGCCGCGGCGCGTCGCCGAGTCGGTGCGCACGATGGGCCTGCGCTACTCCACGGTCACCGGCGTGGCCGCGACGACCTCGAGGACGGCGGGGCCTGGCTCTACGCCGAGACCGTGCGCCAGATCCACAAGCTCAACCCGGGCACCGGCGTCGAGCTGCTGATCCCCGACTTCAACGCCCGCGACGACCAGCTCGCCGAGGTGTTCGGCTCCCGCCCCGAGGTGCTCGCCCACAACCTGGAGACGGTGCCGCGGATCTTCAAGCGGATCCGGCCCGCGTTCCGCTACGACCGCTCGCTCGAGGTCATCACGAAGGCCCGCGCCGACGGTCTGGTCACCAAGTCCAACCTGATCCTGGGCATGGGCGAGACCCCCGAGGAGGTCACGGCCGCGCTGCACGACCTGCACGAGGCCGGTTGCGAGATCATCACGATCACGCAGTACCTGCGCCCGTCGGCCCGCCACCACCCGGTGGAGCGGTGGGTCAAGCCGGAGGAGTTCGTCGAGCACTCCCGCGCCGCCGAGGAGATCGGTTTCGCCGGCGTCATGGCAGGTCCGCTGGTGCGCTCGTCCTACCGCGCGGGTCGGCTCTACGCCCAGACCGTGGCCCATCGTGGCGAGGACCTCTCCCCCGACCTCGCCCACCTGGCGGCGGAAGGCCCGGCGGCCCAGGAAGCCAGCTCCCTCCTGGCACGATAGCCGCGCGGCTTACCCGTATCCTCGTCACATGGCCGGTGGGAAGCCCGACAAGGAAGCGAAGCAGGCAGCCAGCGCGCGCGGCGCGCGGCGTCCAGGGCGCGCTACAAGCAGATCTGGCAGGCGTTCCAGCTGCAGCGCCGCGAGGACAAGGCGCTGCTGCCCATCATGGTGGGCGTCCTGCTGCTGTCCGTGGCGGTCTTCTTCGTGGTCGGATGGTTCTTCGACCTGCACTGGATCCTGCTGCCGCTCGGCATCGCCGTCGGCCTGCTGGCGGCCGTGAGCATCTTCGGCAGACGCGTCCAGCGCAACGTCTACGGCAAGGCCGACGGGCAACCGGGCGCCGCGGGCTGGGCGCTGGACAACCTGCGCGGCCAGTGGCGGGTCACACCGGCGTCGCGGGCACCACCCACCTCGACGCCGTCCACCGGGTCATCGGCCGGCCCGGGATCATCCTCGTCGCCGAGGGCGCCCCGCACCGCGTCAAGAGCCTGCTCGCGCAGGAGAAGAAGCGCACGGCCCGCGTCGCCGGCACGATGCCGATCTACGACGTCGTCGTGGGCAACGAGGAGGGCCAGGTCCCGCTGGCCAAGCTGCAGCGCCACCTCATGAAGCTGCCGCGCAACATCAACCGCCAGGAGATGGAGTCGATGGAGGCGCGCCTGGCCGCCCTCGGCTCCCGCGCCGCGGCGATGCCGAAGGGCCCGATGCCCGCCGGCGCCAAGATGCGCAGCGTGCAGCGCACGGTCCGCCGCCGCTGAAGGCCGGTCGCGGCACCGGTCCGGGCACCGCGCTCAGCCGGTGAGCCGCGCCGGCCCCGGGTCGGCGAGCTCGCGGATCGCCGCCGCGCAGGCGCTCACCACGGCGCGCACGAACCCACGGGGGTCCTCGTGCGCCGCAGGCCGTTCGGGCACCACGACGTGCACGAAGCCGTCGGTGTGCAGGTCGCGGGCGCTCACCCGCTGGTGCGCCACGAGCTCCGGCGCGTGGGCGGTGTCGTGGTGCACGATCGCGCTGGCGCCCTCGGGGGGCAGCGGGGACAGCCACGCGTGTTCCGCGGCGACGACCCGGCCCGCGGACAGGAGCGCGAGCGCCCCACCACCACCGCCCTGCCCCAGCAGCAGCGCCACGGTCGGCACCGTCAGACTCGACATGTCGGCGACGCAGCGGGCGATCTCACCGGCGAGGGCCCCCTCCTCCGCCTGCGGGGAGAGTTCGGCCCCGGGCGTGTCGACGACCGTGACGAGCGGGAGGCCGAGCTCCCCGGCGAGGCGCATCCCGCGACGGGCCGCCCGCAGGCCCGCCGGGCCCAGGGGCCGTCGCGCGTCCTGGTGGTGGCGGTCCTGCCCCACGAGGACGCACGGGATCCCGTCGAACGAGGTGAGGGCGAGCCGCAGCCCGGCGTCGCGTTCCCCCTCACCGGTGCCGCTGAGCGGCACGACGTCGTCGGCGCCGAGCGCGAGCAGCTCGCGCAGCCCCGGCCGGTCGGGACGCCGGGTGAGCAGCACCGAGTCCCACGGTGAGCCGCCCCCGGGTGGCACGGGCGCGGCCACCGACCGGCGCGCGGCGGCGTGGATCGCCCGGGGCCGCACCAGCCGCAGCACTCGTGCGGCGACGTCCGCGAGGTCCTGCGTCCGCACCACACCGTCGATGACGCCGGAGTCGACGAGGTGCTCGGCCACCTGGACGTCCGCCGGGAAGGGTGAGCCGGTGAGCGCCTCGGCCACCCTCGGTCCGAGGAACCCGATCCGGGCTCCCGGCTCCGCCACGGTGACGTGCCCGAGCGAGCCCCACGACGCGAACACGCCACCGAACGTCGGGTTGCGCAGGTGCACGAGGTAGGGCAGGCCTGCGGCCTTGTGCGCCACCACGGCCTTGGCGATCCCGACCATCTGCACGAAGGCGGGCGCCCCCTCCTGCATCCGCGTGCCGCTGGAGGCGGTGCTCACCAGCAGGGGAAGGCGCTCCCGGGTGGCGCGCGTGACGGCGGCGACGATGCGCCGGGCGGCGGCGCGCCCGATCGACCCGCCGAGGAACGCGAACTCGCCGACGACGACGGCGACGTCGTGCCCCTGGATCGTGCCGGCGCCGGTGAGCACCGCCTCGTCCGCTCCGGACCGCTCCCGCGCCGCTCGAGCTGGCCTGCGTAGACCGCGTCGTGCCCGTCGAGGTCGATCGGGCTGTCCCAGCCGACGAAGGACCCGTCGTCGAGGACGAGGTCGAGCAGCGCCCGCGCGTTCACCGCGCGTCCCCGGAGAGCCAGGACCGCACGGCGGACCCGTCACCGTCGAGCGTCGGCGGCGCGGTGTGCACCCGCCGGGTGACCTCGGTCCCCCGGCCGTCGAAGAACCGCAGCGGTGGGCCGGCCAGCCGGAGCGTGCCGAGCGTCTCGTGGTCGACCTCGACGAGCAGTCCCTGGCTGCGGGTCTGGTCCCAGGCGTAGACCTCGTCGAGGGTCCGCAGCTTCCCGGCAGGCACGCCGAGCTCGTCGAGCCGGGCGAGCAGGTCGGTGGCCGTCCACCCGGCGAAGATCTTCTCGATCAGCTCGACGAGCCGGTCGCGGTTGGCGACGCGCTCCCCGTTCGTCCCCAGGCCGGGCGTGGCGGCATCCAGGCCGAACCCCCCGCAGAACCGCTGCCACAGCCCTTCGCTCCCGACCGCGATCTGGACGGAGCCATCCGCGCAGCGGAACAGCCCGTACGGGGCGATGGCGGCGTGGTGGTTGCCCTGGGCCGCACCGAGCTCGCCCGCGACCGTCCAGCGCGTCGACTGGAACCCGTGCACCCCGACCACGGCGGCCAGCAGCGACGTGCGCACGACCGTGCCCGCGCCGGTGCGCGCGCGTTCCAGGAGCGCGGCGAGCACGCCGTAGGCGCCGTACATGCCGGCCAGCAGGTCCGCGATCGGGGTGCCGACCTTCTGCGGGTCGTCCGGCCCGGACCCGGTCAGCGACATCAGGCCCGCCTCCCCCTGCGCGATCTGGTCGTACCCGGCACGCCCGCCGTCCGGGCCGTCGTGACCGAAACCGGTGATGGACAGGATCACGAGGCCCGGGTTCACCTCGTGGAGGACGTCGAAACCCAGACCGAGGCGGTCGAGCACACCGGTGCGGAAGTTCTCGACCAGCACGTCGCGCGGCCGACGAGGTCGAGCAGGACGCGCCGGTCGGCGTCGGTCCTCAGGTCGAGGGCGATCGACTCCTTGTTGCGGTTGGCGGACAGGAAGTACGTCGACTCCCCGTGCACGAACGGCGGCCCCCATCCACGGGTGTCGTCACCCGTGCCGGGTGCCTCGACCTTGACGACCCGGGCGCCCAGGTCCCCGAACATCATGGTGGCGTGCGGGCCTGCCAGCGCGCGGGACAGGTCGACGACGAGCGTCCCGGCGAGCGGCCCCGCAGAGCGGTCCGCCTGCGTCATCCGAGACCACCCGGCACCACGACCGCGCCCCAGACGAGCAGCGGTCCGAGCACCACCACGAGCACGCTGTAGCGCAGGACCTGCTTGTAGAAGGCCTCCTCGCCGATGCTGTCCGGCCGGTTCGCCACCATGATCGCCCCGTTGGTCGAGAACGGGCTGACGTCGACGATCGTGGAGGACACCGCGAGGGCCGCGACCACGGCGACGCGGCGACCCCGCCGGAGGCGATCAGCGGGATCGCGATCGGGACGATGATCGGCAGTAGCGCCGTCGACGAGGCGAACGCCGAGGTCACCCCGCCGACGTAGCAGAGCACCAGCGCGCCGATCAGGATCGTGCCCAACCCGGCCGCCCAGGTGCCGACCGCCTCGGGGCCCCCGCTTCGCTCAGCACCGCCGCGAAGGTGCTGACCCCCGCGACCAGCAGCACGGTGGGCCACGCGACCTGCTTGATCGCACCCTTCTGCTCCTTCGGGAACAGCGCGGTCAGCACGGCGGCCGCGGTGATCGCCGTGAACCCGATGTTGCGTTCGAACGCGAGCGCGACGACCGCGACGAGCGCGAACGCGACGAGCGTGACGACCTGGTCCGCGAGGCGCTGAGGGGCGACGGCGGTACCGGTCGTGCCGGTGCGGGTCGCGGTCGCGGTGCCGCCGCCGGGTGTCCCACCCGACAGGACCGGGTCGTCCGGGCCGTCGCCGTCCGGGGCGTCGCCGACGATGCGCTGCGACACCAGCCGTCGGCCGCCGAGGGCGAGGAACAGCACGACGGCGATGGCCGTGTTGACCAGCAGGCTCGTGAGGAAGACGGTCATCTCGTCGACCGGCAGGCCGTTCTCGGCCATCACCGAGTTCGTGATCACCCCGTAGATGCTGATCGGGGAGAATCCGCCCGCCTGCGCACCGTGCACGACGAGCATGCCCATCATCAGCGGGCTGATGCGGTAGCGGCCCGCGAAGCCGAGTGCGATCGGGCCGACGATGGCGCAGGCCGCGGGGCTGGCGGCGCCGATGGCCGTGAGCACGGCGGTGAGCGCGAACATCACCCACGGGATCAGCGCGGTGCGGCCGCCGACCGCGCGCACCGCGGCCCGCACGATCAGGTCCACCGTGCCGTTGTTGCGGGCGATGGCGAACAGGTAGGTGACGCCGACCAGGGTGAGCACGAGGTCACCGCTGATCCCGCCGATGATCTCCTTCTCGGTGAGGCCGAGGGAGTACATCCCGACGAGCCAGGCGGCGATGAAGCCCAGCACGCCCATGTTGATCGGCAACAGTGTGCCGACGACGAACAGCGCGACGAGCGCGATGATCGAGACCAGCTCAGGTGTCATGTGTGGTCCTCGGGAAGTCGACGATGACTGCGATCCGGCGTGGCCTGCAGGCTCAGTGGCCTAGCCAATAGGTATCTAAGCCACGTGTCAAGAGACGGCTCTCCCGCCGACCGAGATGCGCAGCGTGCAGCGCACGGTCGCCGCCGCTGAGCCCGGCCCCGCTCGTTCACCCCTCGGCGCTGAGCGCTACCGCCACCCGCGTCACCAGTTCATCCGGCTCCGCCGTGCTCGGGTCGGTCAGGTAGGTCTCGGTCACCGGCAGGTCGACGAGCTCCGGGGCGGTGGTGTCGGTGTGCATGGACCCGACGTTCCGGTCTCCTCCACGGGGAGGGTCAAGCCCGGCTGCGGACCACGACCGTGCGGGTGGCGCGGTCGTGCCAGCCGCGGCCGTCCTCGTCCCGGGCCAGCGGCGGCAGGACGAGCGCGATCAGGGCCGTGCGCAGCAGCGCCCGCGGCACCCCGATCACCGCGGAGGAGTCGAGCGAGGCCACCCGGATCCCGAGCGCGGTCATCCCCGCGCTCGCGCCGAACACGGCGACCGGCACGGCCGTGAGCAGGTACCACACCCCGAGCACGTACCAGCCGAGGTTCGGGTCGGCGAGTGCGCCGGGCCCGGCGAGCAACGCCGCGATCCCGTAGCCCAGCAGCCAGTCGATCGCCAGCGCGGCGGCCCGGCGTCCCAGCCCGGCCACCGAGCTGACGCCGGAGGCGGGCAGACCGAGCCGCTCACCCGGGTACGACACGTCCGCCGCCGGGGATGCGCCGGGCAGCCAGGACTCGATCCAGCGGGCCATGCGGTCTAGCGTATGCGTGCGCGCTGTGACGAGGACCTGCCGCTCGGCCGGTCCGTTAACTTCTGTGAAACGACCGGGTGACCGCTGGGCAACACGGCCGCCATAGGTTCGCCGCCGACGAGGGCAGCAGTCTCGACCCGACCACGTGTCGCACGAAGGAGTCAGTGGGTGTTCAGCAACTCCGAAGAGGTCCTGAAGTACATCTCGGACGAGGGTGTCGAGTACGTCGACATCAGGTTCTGCGACCTCCCCGGAGTGATGCAGCACCTCACCGTCCCCGCGTCCACCGCCGGTGACCTGCTCGAGAACGGCGCCGCGTTCGACGGCTCCTCGGTGCGTGGCTTCCAGGCCATCAACGAGTCCGACATGGCGCTCTTCGCCGACGCCGCCACGGCCCGGCTCGACCCGTTCCGCAAGCACAAGACGTTGAACATCAACTTCTTCGTGCACGACCCGATCACGGGCGAGCCCTACAGCCGCGACCCGCGCAACGTGGCCCGCAAGGCCGAGGAGTACCTGCGCGCGTCCGGCGTGGCCGACACCGCGTTCATGGCGCCCGAGGCCGAGTTCTACGTCTTCGACTCGATCCGCTTCGCCTCCAACCCGCAGGAGTCCTACCACCACATCGACTCCGCAGAGGCTGGTGGAACACCGGGCGCGACGAGCCGGGTGGCAACCTCGGCTACAAGGTCAACTACAAGGGCGGCTACTTCCCGGTGCCGCCGGTGGACCACTACGCCGACCTGCGCGCCGACATCGTCAGCAACATGATCGCCAGCGGCTTCACCGTGGAGCGTGAGCACCACGAGGTCGGCACGGCCGGGCAGGCCGAGATCAACTACAAGTTCAACACCCTGCTCCACGCCGCCGACGACATCATGCTCTTCAAGTACCTGGTGAAGAACACGGCGTGGCAGGCCGGCAAGACCGCCACCTTCATGCCGAAGCCGCTGTTCGGCGACAACGGCTCGGGCATGCACGTCCACCAGTCGCTCTGGAAGGACGGCCAGCCGCTCTTCCACGACGAGTCCGGCTACGGCGGCCTGTCCGACATGGCCCGCTACTACGTGGGCGGCCTGCTGCACCACGCCCCGAGCCTGCTGGCCTTCACCAACCCGACGGTGAACTCCTACCACCGCCTGGTGCCCGGCTTCGAGGCCCCGGTCAACCTCGTCTACTCGGCCCGCAACCGCTCGGCCTGCATCCGCATCCCGCTGTCGGGCTCGAGCCCGAAGGCCAAGCGCATCGAGTTCCGCTGCCCCGACTCGTCCGGCAACCCCTACCTCGCCTTCTCGGCGATGATGATGGCCGGCCTCGACGGGATCAAGAACAAGATCGAGCCGCCGGCCCCGATCGACAAGGACCTCTACGAGCTGCCGCCCGAGGAGGCCAAGGACATCCCGCAGGTGCCGGGCAGCCTCGGCGCGGTCATCGACCGGCTGGAGGCCGACCACGACTACCTGCTCGAGGGTGGCGTCTTCACCTCCGACCTGATCGAGACCTGGATCGACTACAAGCGGGAGAACGAGATCGACCCGCTGCGGCTGCGCCCGCACCCCTACGAGTTCGCCCTGTACTACGACGTGTAGATCGTCGCGACGGTACGACAAGGCCCGGCACTCCGTCCTCGGACGGGGGCCGGGCCTTCGTCGCTTCAGGAGAAGCGCGGCAGGCCCTCTATCGGCTGGCGATGTGCGGCAACGCGCCGTGAGCGCCTACCGGTCGGCCAGCCACCGAGCGGCGGCATCGAACGTGTCGCCGGGGCCGCTGTTGAAGGCGATCGCGGCGCCGGGGGCATGCCGGCGCACGAGGTTGACGATGCGTTCGAACAGCTCGAGGAGCTCATCGGGTTTGCGGACGCCACCGCCGACGACCACCACCTCCCACGGCAGGCGGCCGAGCGCCTCGGTCACGACCGCCTCGACGTCGTCGCTGCCGTCGAGCCCGAACATGCAGGTCTCGACACCCACACCGGCCTCGGCGAACCGCACCAGGCCGGCCGCGATCGCGTCGACGACGGGCGTGGGATCCCAGGGGCCGGGCACCCGGTGCGGGTCGACCCCGATGACCAGAACCCGTGGGGCGGAGGTGACGTCCACCCAGGCGACGGTAGCCATCGGGCGCAAGACGCCGCGCGTCAGGGCACGAGCAGGACCCTGCCGAACGCGGCCGGCTCGATGCTCGCCCGCCGCGCGGGACTGCCCGCCCAGGCCGTCGGCGCGCCGACGGCGGGCTACTACTGGCCGAGCGCCATGATCCGCGAGTTCGTCGCGATCCTGTACGACCACCGGGTCACGCACGCGGTGCTGCTCGTGCTCTTCGCCGTCCCCATCCCGCTGGCGCTCCTGACGGTCGGCTGAGGGCCGGATCGCCCTGCGGACGTTCGTACAGGTCAGCGACTTGCGGTGTCCCTCGGGTGGGGGCGCGGGGTGAGGGCCTGCTCCCGGGGCGCTTCCTCGTTCGCGGCTCGGACCGCCGCCGCCACGATCTCGTGGTCCGGGGAGAGGTGGCAGACCGGGTCGGTGCGGGCGGCGTCGCCGGTGAGCTGGAACGCCTGGCAGCGGCAGCCGCCGAAGTCGATCTCGCGGCGCTCGCAGCTGCGGCACGGGTCGGGCATCCAGTCGGTGCCCCGGAAGCTCTGGAACAGGGGTGACTCGTCCCAGATCCAGGCGAGGGCGTGTTCGCGGATGCTGGCCTTCGGCAGTGGGAGGGACTGCGCGGTCGGGCAGGGCAGCACGTCCCCGTTGGGCGCCACGGTGAGCTGGTGGTGGGCCCAGCCGCCCATGCAGGGTTTCGGGTAGCGGCTGTAGTAGTCCGGGATGATGTAGAAGATCTCCATGTCGCCGGGCTCGTCGCGGGCCGCGCGCACCACGGCCTCGGCGCGGTCGAGCTGGGCCCGGCTCGGCAGCAGCCGGTCGCGGTTCAGCAGGCCCCAGCCGTAGTACTGCGTGTTGGCCAGCTCCAGCCGGTCGGCGCCCAGCTCCCTGGCCAGGTCGACGATCCCCGTGATCCGGTCGATCGTGTCGCGGTGCAGCACGGCGTTGAGCGTGAGCGGCCAGCCCAGTTTCTTCACCAGCCGGGCCGCCGCGAGCTTGCGGTCGAACGACCGCGTGCCCGCGACCTGGTCGGACAGCTCCCGCTCGTCGGCCTGGATGCTGATCTGGACGTGGTCGAGCCCGGCCTCGCGCAGCTCCTCGGCACGGCGGTCCGAGAGGCCGAGCGCGCTCGTGACGAGGTTGGTGTACATGTCCAGCTCGCCCGCCCGGCGCACGATCTCGACGAGGTCGCGGCGCTGCAGCGGCTCGCCCCCGGACAGGTGCAGCTGCAGCACGCCCAGCTCCCGCGCCTCGTCCAGCACCCGCAGCCACTCCTGCGTGGTCAGCTCGTCGCGGTAGCCGCCGAGGTCGAGCGGGTTGGAGCAGTACGCGCAGTGCAGCGGGCACGCGTAGGTGAGCTCGGCGAGCAGCCCGAACGGTCTATCCACGGCGGACCTCCAGGCACCTCCTGGCGACGAGCCGCCCGAGGAACCGCCGCACCTCCTCCTCCGGGACCTGCTCGTACGTCCGCCGCAGCTCGGTCACGATCCCGGCCACGGTGCGCTCGCCGTCGCAGAGATCGAGGATCACCGCCCCCGTCGGGTTGAGGACGGACGCCGTCTCCGGCGACAGCAGCACGTGCCTGCCCCGTGCCGGGTCGAACGACAGCCGCACGTGCCGGGCGAGCACCGGGCGGTCGGTGACCTCAACGGTCGGGGTAGGCCGAGTCGATGGCATCGAGCATGCTCCAGAGGACGTCGTTCTTGACGCCAGCGCCGCCACGGCAGCCTCCTGCTCGGCGGGCGTCCGGCAGTACCGCGTGACCACCTCGAGGGCGTGCTCGGAGTCGCGCGGCGCCTGGGTGAGGCGGGCCCGGAAGTAGGCGAGCCCGGCCGGGTCGATCCACGTGTAGTGCCGCTCGAACGCGGCGAGGCGCTCGGCCATGAGGTCCGGTGCGAACAGCTCGGTCAGTGACGAGGCGACCGCCTCGACCCACGGCCGGGTGCGCGCGAACGTCATGTACGCGTCCACGGCGAACCGGACGCCCGGCACGACGTGCCGCTCGTCGGCCACCTCGGCACGCGGGAGCCCCACCGCCTCGCCGAGCCGCAGCCACGCCTCGATCCCGCCTTCGCCCTCGATCGAGCCGTCGTGGTCGACGATGCGCCGGATCCAGCGGCGGCGCACGTCGGGGTGGGGGCAGTTGGACAGGATGGCGCCGTCCTTGCGGGGGATGATCGCCTGGTAGGCGAAGCGGTTCGCCACCCAGCCCCGCACCTGCTCACGGCGGAGCTGGCCCTCGTTCATGCGGCGGTGGAACGGGTGCAGTGAGTGGTAGCGCTGCGACTGGGCGCGCAGCGTCGCCACGAATGCGTCGCTGTCGGACAGGACCGCCGTCATACCTGCAGCTCCATTCCGTCCACGGCGACCTCCATGCCGTGCAGCTCGACGGCGCGCCGTTCCGGCGAGTCGTCGAGCAGGATCGGGTTCGTGTTGTTGACGTGGATGTAGATCTTGCGTGCGATCGGCAGCGGGGCCAGCTGTTCGAGGCTCCCCCCTGGCCCGTCGATGGGCACGTGCCCCATCTCGCGCGACGTCTTGCCCGCCATACCGAGCCGGGCCATCTCGTCGTCGCTCCAGCAGGTGCCGTCGACGAGCAGGCACGCGCAGTCGTGCAGGTGGTCGCGCACCGGCGAGAGGGCCTGCACACCCGGCAGGTAGACGGCGCAGCGGCCGGTGCGGTCGTCGGTCAGCCGGTAGCCGACCACGCGTCCCTTCTCGGTGCCGGACCCGAACCGCGCACGCTTCGTCGTCGGCACGTCGAACGCCCGATACGACAGCCCGTCACCGAGCGGGACGTCGGCGTCCGGGACGACCTGGTGCCAGCGCACCGGGCAGTAGGCCTCGAGCGTGCGCAGCAGCGCCGTGCCGTCGGTGAGCGTGGCCCGTGCCGCCTCGGTGGCGTGCACGTCGACACCCCGCCCCTCCCGCAGCAGGAGCAGGCCGAGCGTGTGGTCGAGCTCGGCGTCGGTGAGCAGCACCGCGCCGAGCGGGGTGGCCCGGCCGGCGCGCGGATGGAGCGCGGGGAACGCCTCGATCTGCGTCCGGACGTCGGGGGAGGCGTTCAGCAGGTACCAGGTGTGCCGGTCGGCGCTCACCGCCACCGACGACTGCGTGCGGGGCCGGCACGGCCGGGAGCCCTCGCGGGCGGCCCGGCAGCACGGACAGCGGCAGTTCCACTGCGGGAACCCGCCCCCCGCCGCCGACCCCAGCACGCGAATCCACATCCTCGTGGCGTCCTTTCCCAGGAAGGGGACGCCGGCGCCGCCGTCGTCCCCCTCCTCGACCTCAGTCGTCCATGCGGGCGACGTACATCGTCACCTCGGGCGCGCACGCGATCTCTTCGAACTCGGGGGACTCCCACTCGACGAGTTCCACGGATGTCACCTCCTTTCCGTCGTCGTGCTCCGGCGGCTGGACATCTCGGTCTACTCCTCCGGAAGGGCGAAGACCATGAGGGCGCTGCCGTGGCCCGCCCCCAACATGCCGGGGAGGAAGCCCTCGATCCAGCCGCCCCACCCGACCGGCACAGCGATGTACTGCCGGCCGTCGACCATGTAGGTCATCGGGCTGCCGTGGTGGCCGCTGCCGCACTGGAACTGCCACAGCTGCTCACCGGTGCGGGCGTCGAGCGCGATGAACTCACCCGACGGTTCGCCGGCGAACACCAGGTCGCCTGCCGTGGCCAGCACCGACGAGCACATCGGAATGTCGTTGCGCCAGCGCCACTTCTCCTCGCCGTTCGCATCGAACGCGCTGATGGACCCCGCCATGTCCTCGGCATCCACCTGACGCCCGCGCCCCAGTACGGGATGCTCTCCTTGAACTCCCGGCGCCGCCGGGTGGCCGTCGCCCCGACGTCCTGGACCGGCACGTAGAACAGCTCGGTGCGCGGGCTGTAGGCCGCGTGCGTCCATTCCTTGCGCCCGCCGGCCCGGGGAAGAAGTGGACCGGCTCCCCTTCCTTGTCCGGGTACTTCCTGGGCGTCACCTGGCCGTCCCGGGTGATCGCACCCCAGTCGATCCGGTCCACGAAGGGCGTGACGCTCACCAGCTCGCCGTTCGTGCGGTCCACGACGAAGAAGTACCCGTTCTTGTCGAAGTGCCCGAGCAGCTTGCGGCCGCCCGACTCGAACAGGATGTTCTCCATGGTGGAGTCGTAGTCCCACAGGTCGTGCGGGGTGCACTGGTAGTGCCAGCGGATCTGGCCCGTGTCGACATCCACCGCGACGATGCTGTCGGTGTAGAGGTTGTCGCCCTCGCGGACGCCCCCGTCGAAGTCGGGTGCCGGGTTGCCGGTGCCGATGTAGATCAGGTTCGTCTCGGCGTCGAACGTGCCCGTGATCCACGGGTCGCACCGCCCCGCGCCCAGGCCTCCCCGTCGGACGGCCAGGTCTCCGAACCGGGCTCACCGGGCTTCGGCACCGTGTAGCAGCGCCACCGGTGCTCCCCGCTCTCGGCGTCGAAGGCGTCCAGGTGGCCGCGCGACCCGAACTCCCCGCCGGAGCTGCCGATGATGACCATGTCCTTCACCAGCAGCGGCGCGATCGTGCCGCTCTCCCCGGCCCGCACGTCGCCGTAGGTCTTGTCCCAGACGCGCTTGCCGGTGGTGGCGTCGAGCGCCAGGAGGTGCGCGTTCGCGGTGACCATGAAGACCTTGCCGTGGCCCACGGCGACACCACGGTTCACGTTCCCGCAGCACAGCGACACGTCGTAGGGAATCGCGTGCTTGTACCGCCACATCTCCTGGCCGGTCTTCGCGTCGAGCGCCCAGCACCAGCCGTCCCAGCCGGAGACGAACATGACCCCGTCCACCACGATCGGGGAGGCCTCGAACGCGTAGGTCGACGCACCCGCGATCATGCCGCTCGTGCCCGCCTGGAAGAGCCAGGCAGGCCCGATGCGCTTGACGTTCTCCGTGTTGATCTGGTCCAGCGGGCTGAACCGCTGCGTCGTAGGCCCCGTAGTAGGTGAGCCAGTTGTGGGGTTCCGAGCGCGCATCGAGGATGCGCTCGTAGTTGACGCCGGCCGCAACGGGCGGAGCGCCGCCGAGCTTCCCGCTCATGCTCAGTAGCGCTTGGTCGATGGCTTCGCCCGCGTCGACGTAGTCCGCAGTCGTCATGACATCTCCTCCTCTACGGCCGTGGCTGGGCGGGTCGGTCGAGGCGGGCCTCGGGCGGTACTTCCCCGAGCACCACGATGGCCCCGGTGAGCCCGCGACCCTCGTCGTTGCCCGTGGGTGAGCTGAACCAGTAACAGCCCGGACCGTCGAGGTTGAGCGACGCCCGTCCCCGGGAGTGGTTCACCAGCCAGATGAACTTCCGATCGCCGTTGCTGGGCAGCAACGCGCAATGCGTGTTCAGGTCGTCGTTGATGAGCTCCAGATCGACGTCTCCGCCGTGGGGCAGGACCAGGATCGACGGGTCCCAGCACAGCTCATCCGGATTGATCCTGACGGTGGCCTGCATCCGGCCGTCCTCGCGCTCGGTCGCCTGCGCGATGTTGCCGCTCGCCAGCAGACGACCGAGGGCCGCCTTGTTCTGACTGTCCAAACCGACCTTGCTCAGCAGGGCGGAACGCTCCTGCGCCGTACTTGTCACCGGCTCCACCTCCTCGTGGGAACTTCTTGTCGGCACACTCACCAACACTTCATGTGAGCCCGGGCTTGAGAATGACCTTCGTGAAGCCGCCCGTCCGCTCCTCGAACCGCTCGTAGACGCTCTGTGCCTCGTGCAGCGGTAGCTCGTGGGACACGACGAACCCGGGTCTGGCGCGGCCCCTGCGTGATCAGGTCACGCAGCTGCCGGTTGTAGCGCTTCACGTTCGTCTGCCCGGTGCCCAGCCGCATGCCCTTCTCGTGCAGCGTGTCCAGGGCGAGCGGCAGCCGTCGCGGGCCCGGTGGCGCGCACAGGCCCACGACCGCGAGCGACCCGCCGGGGCGCACGACCTGCACGAGCTGGTTCAGCGCCTGTTCCATGGCGGGGGCGGGCTCCGGCAGGCGCTCGACGCCGCCTGCGAGGTGGTGGCCGACCGCGTCGATCCCGCGGTCGGCGCCCTCCCCGCCGGTCTGGTCCCTGATCTGCTGGACCGGGTCGCCGTGGGCCGTGTCGACCGGGATCGCCCCGATCTCCCGGGCGGCGGTGAGCAGCGCGGGTACCCGGTCGAGACGAAACCCGGGCCGCCCCGCGCAGCAGCGCGGAGTAGGCCGCCATCAGGCCGACGGGTCCGGCGCCGAACACCGCGACCGTCTCCCCCACCGAGCGCCCGCGAGCTCGCACCCGTGGTACCCCGTGGGGAACACGTCGGCGAGGAGCGCGTAGTCCGACTCGTGATCGATTCCCGCCGGCAGCGCATGCAGTTGAAGTCCGCGTACGGCACGCGCACGTACTCGGCCTGTCCTCCTGGACAGGACCCCATCGCGTAGTTTCCGCACATGCCGAGAGGGAGGCCTTGCGGGTTCGTGGTCAGGCAGACCCCGGTGCGACCGGACACGCAGTTCCTGCAGAACCCGCAGGCCGTGGTGAACGGCATCACGACACGGTCGCCGTGCCCCAGACCGGTGACCCCGCTGCCCAGGTCCTCGACCATCCCCACGTTCTCGTGGCCGAGCACGACCCCCGGGTCCGCTGCGGTCCGACCCTCGTAGACGTGCAGGTCAGGGCCCCCGATGCAGGTGGAGGTGACCCGCACGATCGCGTCGTCGGGGTGCTCGATCCGCGGGTCCGGGACCTCCTCGACGGCGACGTCGAAGGGCTTCCGGTACACGAGCGCCCGCATGTACCCCTACCTCCAGTCGTGGCCGTCGTGTCCCGCGTTCAGCCCCTAGGACCACCGCCACTCGATCGTTAGCCTGGGTGACGCCTCGATGTGGCGGCTGGCATTCGGGTGGCGCTTTCTCGTTGCGTTCATTCGGTGCGCGCCTGGTGATCTCGATCCTGGATCGCTCGATGCCGTCACCCCTAGGGAGTTGGGATGAACGGCGCACAGGGCGGAACGAGCGGCGCGTCACCCGCAACGAGCGGCGCGGCGCTCCTCGACGACGACCTCCGGACGACCAGTGCAGCGTGGGAGCGCTTCGCCGCCGGGGGCGGAGTCCGTGGAGGGCGTGCGGCCCGAGATCCTCATGTCCTGGTATCGGTGCCGCGAGGAGTACGAGGTCGACCCGCAGCTCGACCGGGCCCCGTCCGCGGCGGACGTGGGCGCCCACTCGCTCGACCACGACGTCGTGTACGCCGAACTCGGCGGCATGGCCGCATCGGCGGCCCGGGAGGTGGACGGCCTCGACGGCGTCGTCACCGTGGCCGACGGCACCGGCCGGATCCTGGGCACCTGGGGCAGCAGGCGCATCCTGAACCTGGCGGCCGACAGCAACCTCGCACCGTGGTCGACGTGGTCGGAGTGGGCGAGCGGCACCAACGGCATGGGCACGGCGCTGGAGAGCCACCGCCCGGTGCTGGTACGCGGGCCGGAGCACTGGTGCCGCGGGTTCCACGAGTGGACGTGCGCCGGCGTCGCGGTCCGCGACGTCGTCACCCAGGAACCGCTCGCCGTGCTCGACATCTCCTGCTGGAAGACGACACCGTCGGGCGACGTGCTGCCGTGGCTGGGGAAGGTGGCGGCGGCCACCGAGGCCAAGCTGCGCAAACGCGCGCACCACAGCGGTGCGCTCCTCGCGGCCGCGCTCGCCGACCTGCGCGTCGCGCCCGACACCCCGCTCGCCGCCGTCGACCTGGCCGGGAACGTCGTGCTCGCCAACGGCGAGGCCGCGGCGCTCACGGGCACGCCTGCCGACCAGCCCGCCTACGCGCCGCCGCACCGCCCCACTCCCCAGCTCCCCGCGCTGCCGATACTGGTGCGGCGCGCG
Source organism: Pseudonocardia sp. CNS-004 (assembly GCA_001942185.1). Classification (GTDB taxonomy): domain Bacteria; phylum Actinomycetota; class Actinomycetes; order Mycobacteriales; family Pseudonocardiaceae; genus Pseudonocardia. The sequence continues at coordinate 26,528 of MKJV01000119.1, read as the reverse complement.
GCGCAGCGGGCCGCGAAGGACCCGGAGTGGACGGGCTCGACGCAGGTCTACGTCCCGTTCCTCGACCAGGCGGTCCCGGTGGTGGTCCGCCCCGCGTTCGCCGGCACCCAGCTGATCGGCATGCTGCTCGCGTTCGGGCAGGTAGGCAGCTCCACCGGCTGCGACCAGCCGGCCGGCTACCTCATGCCCGCCACCGCCACGCCGGGGCCGATGCCGAGCCGGGTCGTCGCGCTGCGCGACGAGCGCTGGGTGCTGCTCGACCCCCGCGAGATCCGCTACGCCGAGGCGGCCCACAACACGGTCTGGCTCACCACCGACCAGGGGCGCATGGCCGCCGCGACCCGTGGCCTCGACCGCCTCGAACAGCAGCTCGAGGACAAGGGTTTCCTCCGCGTCCACCGCCGCTTCCTGGTGAACGTCGCCCGGGTGCGGGAGGTCGAACAGGGCTTCAAGGGTGCGCTGTTCCTCGCCACCGACGCCCGCACCCGCGAGACCGTGCCGGTCTCCCGGCGGCACGCGTCGCAGCTGCGTCAGGCGTTCGGGATCTGAGCTCCGGGCGGCGGGGCGGGGGCGGTCAGAGCTTCAGCAGCACGTTCGAGCAGGTCGAGAGGTCGATCCCCTTCTCGTCGACGTCGATGCTGGTCAGCACGCCGTCCTCGACGATCGCGGCGTACCGCTTCGAGCGCTTCCCGAGCCCGAACCCGCTGCCGTCGAGCTCCAGGCCCATGGCGGCGGTGAAGTCGCCGTTGCCATCGGAGAGCATCAGGATGTCGTCGCCGACACCGTGGGCCTTGCCCCACGCGTCCATCACGAACGGGTCGTTGACCGCGACGCACGCGATCGTGGTGATGCCCTTGGCCTTGAGCTCGCCCGCCCGCTCGACGAAGCCGGGCAGGTGGACGTTGGAGCAGCCCGGGGTGAACGCGCCGGGCACGGCGAAGAGCACGACCTTGCCGGTGCCGAGCACGTCGGCGCTCTTCACGACGGTGGGGCCGTCCGGGGTCATCGTGCGCAGCTCGGCGTCGGGGATGCGGTCACCAGCGATGATCGTCATGCGTTCAACCTACGCCCCGCCCGTTCCGCGAGCGCCCGGGCCGCATCGCGGGGAACGACGACCACCGGTACCGGCGAGTGCCGGACGATCCGCGACGAGCGGGAGCCGATGAACACGTTCCCGAGCGGCCCCGTCGTGCTCGACCCGACGGCGAGGAGGTCCCCGTCGCCCCAGCCGATGTCCTCGATCGCCTCCGCCCAGTCGCCGCCGTGCCCCACCGCCACCTCGACCGACGGCGGGCGCCGCGGCAGCTTCTCGACCTGCTCCACCACCGCGCGCTGGGCGCGCTCGACGCCTGCGGCCCACTCCCGCGCCACGGCGTCCTCGGCCCGGGAGCCGCACCCGCGGTCAGCGGGGTGCGTGGGCGCACCGCGAACGACGCGACGCGCAGCGCCGCCCCCGCCCGTGCGGCCACGCCCGCGACCGCTATGACGAGCTCGTCCGCCCCGTCCGTGGCGCCGAACGCGGCCGTCACCCGCCGCACGGATGTCGCGGGCCGGCAGCGGAACCCGCGCGGGCCCAGGGCCACCGGCACCGGCGAGGTGTGCAACAGCCGGTCCGCCACGCTGCCGAACGCCACCCGGCCGAGCACCCCCGCCGTCGACGAGCCGAGCACCAGCAGCCGGGCGTCGTGCTCCCGCGCGACGTCGAGGAGGCCCGCCGACGTCGACCGCGCCCGGGTGACGACGAACGCGGCGGCCCGGTCGGGCGGCACGAGTGCCCGGGCCCGCTCGATCGCCTCCGTGGCGCTGCGGTCGAGGTACTCCTGGTACTCGGCGTCGATCCGGCCCATCCCCGGCGGCCACGGCGGCGGCACGACCGTGCACACGAGCAGGTCCTCGTCGAGCGAGCGGGCCAGCAGGACACCGAGGTGCACGGCCGCTTGCGCGCGCTCGTCGCGCGGCAGCCCGACCAGCAGCGTCATGACACGTCCCCGGAGACGTCGCCGGTGCGCAACCGGGAGTGCCGGATCCCGTAGGTGAAGTACCAGACGAGCACGACCGCCACCCAGATCCCGAAGACCGCGATCGTGACCGGTCTCAGGTTGGTGATGATCCAGAGGCATCCGAGCACGGACAGGACCGGCGTGACCGGGTAGCCGGGCACCCGGAACCCTCGAGGCAGGTCGGGTGCCGTGCGCCGCAGGATGATCACACCGACGGAGACGACCAGGAAGGCCACGAGGGTGCCGATGCTCGTCATCTCCGCGAGGAAGTTGATCGGGAGGAGGCCGGCCAGCAGCGCGACCGCGACCGCGACGACGACCGTGTTGTTCACCGGCGTCCTGGTGCGGGCGTTCACCTGCTGGAAGAACCGCGGCAGCATCCCGTCGCGGCCGATCGCGAACAGGATGCGGGTCTGGCCGTAGATCGTCACGAGGGTGACGCTGAAGATCGAGATGATGGCGCCGGCCGCGAGCACGGTGCCCGGCCAGCTGGCGCCGACCACGTTCTCCAGGATCGCCGCGAGCCCGGCCTCCTGGCCCTCGAACGCGGCCTGCGGCTGCGCGGCGACCGCGACCACGGCGACGGCCACGTAGACCGTCGTCACGATGAGCAGCGCCAGGATGATCGCCAACGGCATCGTCCGGCGGGGGTCGCGGACCTCCTCCCCCGCGGTCGACACGGCGTCGAGACCGATGTAGGCGAAGAAGATGATGCCCGCGGCCCCCGTGATGCCGGTGATCCCGAACGGCGCGAAGTCGGCGAAGTTGTCGGAGTTCCAGCCCGTGGCGCCGATGACGACGAACATCACCAGCACGGCGACCTTGATGACGACCATGATCGCGTTGACCGTCGCCGACTCGCTCGCACCCCGGACGAGCAGGAACGCGCACAGCGCCACGAGCACGACGGCGGGCAGGTTGAGCAGGCCGCCGCCCTCCGGCGACTGGGACAGCAGGTCGGGTATCTGGAAGCCGAACACGTTGCCCAGGAACTGGTTGAGGTACTGCGACCAGCCGACCGCGACCGCCGCGGACGACACGCCGTACTCGAGCAGCAGGCACGCCGCCACCCCCATGGCGACGACCTCACCGAGTGTCGCGTAGGCGTAGGAGTACGACGACCCCGACACCGGGACGGCGCCGGCCAGCTCCGCGTAGCAGACCGCCGTCAGACCCGCGACGACCCCGGCGATCACGAACGACCAGACCACCGCCGGCCCGGCGACCGGGACCGCCTCGGTCAGGACGAAGAAGATGCCCGTCCCGATCGTCGCGCCCACGCCGATCATCGTGAGCGGGAACAGCCCGATCGAACGGGCGAGCTGACCCCCGCCGTGGCCGTCGAGACCGGAGTCCGCCGCCATCGCGTCCACCGACTTGCGACGGAAGGCCTGCTGCACCCACGGAGCCATAGCCATCCTCCTCGGTCACGGGGGCTCCCCACGATCCCGGGCGACCGGTTGGTGCGCGAGCCCCCGAACGGAGCACCCACGATGCCGGCGGGAATCGTGGGAGTCTGATCGGATGTCCGAGCAGACCACCGGGCCGGCCGGCCGGAAGACCAGCGGAGTCGTCGAGCGGCTGGTGGGCTTTTGACCGGTCGCACCCGGCACCCGGCAGCGCATCTCGCGAACCTCGACCTGAACCTGCTGGTCGCGTTGCGCGAGCTGCTGCGCGAGCGCAACGTGACGCGGGCGGCGGCGCGGATCGGGGTGTCCCAGCCCGCGGCGAGCGCCGCGTTGTCGCGGCTGCGCCGGCACTTCGACGACGAGCTGCTGGTCCGGGCGCGCTCGGGCTACCGGCTCTCGCCGCTGGCCATGCAGCTGGCCGAGCAGGTCGAGACGGTCTGTGCCGGGGCCGAGCGGCTGTTCGCCACCGGCACCCGGTTCGACCCGAGCACGTCGCGGCGGGAGTTCACGCTCCTCATGGCCGACTACACGATCGCTGTGCTCGGCAGGCACCTGTCCACGGCGATCGGGGCGCAGGCGCCCGGTGTCGACCTGCACGTGCGGCTGGCGCGGGAGGCGTTCGCCCTCGACTTCGCCGAGACGATCACCCTGATCGACGGGATGGTCTCGCCGCCGGTGGACCGGTTCGAGCTGGCGTCCGTGCGGTCGGTCGAGCTGTTCACCGACCGCTGGGTCTGCATCGCCGACGCCGCCAACCCCGACGTCGGCGACGGGATCACCGTCGAGGAGCTCGCCGCGCTGCCATGGGTGGCACCGTTCCAACCCGACCGCGGCAACCCGTCGGGCGCCCCGATGAGCCGGCAGCTGCGGCTGTTCGGCATCCGGCCGGAGATCCGGGTGCGGGTCGAGAGCTACCAGGCGGTGCCCCACCTCGTCGCCGGCACGAACCGGGTCGCCCTGCTGCAGGAGCGGCTCGCCCGGCAGGTGGCCGACCGGCTCGGGCTGCGGGTGCTGCCCTGCCCCGGCGATCCGGAGCCGATCGTGGAGCGCTTCTGGTGGCACGCCGACCGCGACGGCGACCCCGCCCACCAGTGGCTGCGCGAGACGGTGATCGCCGCGGCGTCACGGCTCTGACCGGCGGTTATCTGTCCGAACGATGGCGTGCAGACGGATTCGCTATTTCCGCGGGCCCGCCGCCGTTTCCTACGTTGTGGCGCATGCCGCACCCGCTCACCGACCTCCCGGTCCGCACCGTCACGCGCCCCCGGGCGGGCGTGACGCACGAGGTCACCGCCGACGTGTGCGTCGTCGCGCCGGGATCGCCGGCCTGTCCGCCGCCGTCGAGTCGGCCCGGCTGGGGCGGTCGGTCGTGCTCGTCGACGCGCTCCCCGTGCTCGGCGGGCAGATGGTCAACTCGCTGATCGGGTTGTTCTGCGGCGTCTTCGGCAACGCGCCGCAACACCGCAGGCTCACCCACGGCCTGTTCGACGCCATGTTCGCCGACCTCGGGGCCACCGGCGACCTGTTCCACCGGCGCGGCCACACCACCACCGTCGGCTACGAGAGGTGCGCCTCGGGCGGTGGGTCGAGCAGACCGTGGCCGCACACGGGATCCAGGCGATCACCGGCGCGTGATCGTCGGTGTGACCCGCTCGACCGACCGGATCGACGCCGTCCGGTTCGCCACCCGGTACGGCAGCATCGACGTCACCGCCACCGGCTTCGTCGACGCCAGCGGTGACGCGGCGCTGGCCTGGGAGGCCGGCTTGGCATGCCGGCTGCCCGAGCGGGAGATCTACGGCAGCCAGCAGCTCGTCGTCGAGCACGTCGACGAGGGCAGGCGCCCGGACGCCGAGGAGCTGGCCGCGCGGATCGGGGCGAAGGCCGAGGCGTTCGGGCTGCACCGCCAGGACGGTCTCGCGTTCTTCTTCCCCGACCGGGGCACGGCGGTGCTCAACATGACCCACATCGAGGCCCCGCTCGACCCGATCGCGGCCGCCGACGCGCAGATCCGCGGCAAGGAGCAGGCCGACCGCGCCGTGGCGCTGCTGCGCGCGGAGTTCCCGGAGGCGTTCGGCAGGTCCCGGGTGCGCAGCTACGGCTTCCCCGGACGCCGCCAGACCCGCTGGGTCGCCGCCGTCCACCAGCTCACCGTCGACGAGGTGCGGGCCGGCACCCGGTTCCCCGACGCGGTGGCCCGCACGGCGTGGCCGATCGAGCTGCACGACACCCCGCAGGGCTACGTGTGGGAGACGTTCGGGCCCGACCACGTGCACTACGTGCCGCTGCGCTCGATGACGCCGCCGGACGTGCACAACGTGCTCGTCGCGGGCCGATGCATCGACGGCGACGCGGCGGCGCTGTCGAGCGTGCGGGTGATGGGGCCGTGCGCCGCCGAGGGGTTCGCCGCCGCGCACGTGCTCGACCTCGTCGGCAAGGACAGCGTGCACGACGTCGACCTCGGCGCGCTGGCCGAGCGCGTGGCCGAGAACGTCGAGGGCTGAGCGCCGTGGAGCTCACCGACGACGACCGGGCCATGCGCGACGGGGCCGAGGGCCCGGCCGTCGCCGCCGCGATGGACCTGCTGATCCGCTATGGCGAGGCCCTCGATGCCGAGCGGCTCTGCGACGTGCGCAACGTCGCCGGCACCACCACCCAGCCCTCGCCCGCGAAGGCGAAGCTGGTGGCCGAGGGCGGCTGGGAGAAGGCGTTCTCCGTCATCAACCTCGACGCCGACGAGGCCCTGCCGATCCCGGACATGAAGGTGCCCACCTGCCAGCTGCAGCAGGGGTTCGGGCCGGACTCGGTCGGCATCGCGCCCTACCCGGAGCAGTTCGTCGAGCTGCAGTCCGACGCCGAGGCGTTCTACGGCAGGCGCGGCGTGCACATCCTCGCCACCTGCACGCCCTACCAGGTGGGAAACCTGCCGACGCGCGGCGAGCACATCGCCTGGATGGAGTCGTCCGCCGTCGTGTACGCGAACTCCGTGCTCGGGGCCCGCACGAACTGCGAGGGCACGGCGTCGACCGGCGCGGCGAGCCTCACCGGGCGGATCCCGTGCTGGGGCAACCACCACGACGAGCACCGGCGCGGCACGCACCTGGTGCGCGCCGACATGCCGGTGGCCGGGTTCCGCGACTGGGGCATGTTCGGCTACTTCGTCGGCGAGCTCGTGCAGGAGGCGCGCCCGGTGGTGGTCGGCGAGCTGGCCCGGCCGGACCTCGCCCAGCTCAAGCACTTCGGCGCGGCCGCGGCCTCGTCGGGCGGGGTGGAGCTGTACCACGTCCCCGGCGTCACGCCGGAGGCCCCGGACGTCGAGACGGCGTTCGGCGGGCCCGTGCCGGAGGCGGTGGGCTACGGCCCTGCCGAACGCAGGCGCGTCTACGAGACCCTCAACGACCAGGGCAGCAGCACCGACGTCGACTTCGTGCTGCTGGGCTGCCCGCACGCCTCGCTCGACCAGATCCGGGCGGCCGCCCGCGCGCTGGAGGGCCGCCGCCTGCACTCCGGCACCCAACTGTGGATCATGGCGCCGCGGGCGCTCAAGGACACCGCGGACCGCAGCGGCTACACCGCCGTCATCGAGGCGGCGGGCGGGAAGGTGCTCGCCGACTCCTGCCCCGCGATGTCGCGCTCGGCCCCACCCGGCACCAAGGTCTTCGCCACCGACTCGGCCAAGCAGGCGCACTACCTGCCCGCGATCCTCGGCATCGAGGCCTGGTTCGGCACCACCGACGAGTGCGTCGATGCCGCCGTCACCGGGCGTGGAAGGGCGTGCTGTGACTCTCCTGCACGGGCGCACGGTGGTGCCCGGCGTCGTCGAGGGCGAGGCGCTGGTCTCCCACGAGACGATCTCCGGCTGGGGCGGGATCGACCCGGCCACCGGCACGATCATCGAGCGCCGCCACGAGCTGTGCGGCGTGTGCTTCACCGGCAAGATCCTGGTGTTCCCGGGCGCGAAGGGCTCCTCGGGCTGGTCGGGCTTCTTCCAGACCACCCGCCTGCTCGGCACCGCCCCCATCGGATGATCTTCACCGTCACGACGACGAAGGCGGCGCTGGGCGCGGTGGTGACGCGGGTCCCCGCGCTGACCGACCTCGACCACGACCCGACCACGGTGATCGCGACGGGCGACCGGCTCCGCCTGGACGCGACCGCGGGCACCGTCGAGGTCCTGCGTTAACCGCCACTACCCCGCACCAGCGTCCGGATCTCCCGCAGCGCCACCGAGACGGTGGCGAGGTTCGACCGGCCGCTCGCGGCGATCTCGTCGAGCAGCCGCAGGCAGCGCATCGCGGCGGTGTCGGTGGTCGCGATCCAGTCCCGTACCTGCTCCCGGCCGTCGCCGCCCGACCAGCCGGAGCGCACGACCTCCGCCGTGATCGCCGAGTGGATGACGTGTAGATCATCCCGCAGCGCCGCCCTGGCGAGCGCAGGCCAGCGCTCGTCGCGCGGCAGGTCGAGGATCCGGGCGCGCAGCCAGCCGAGCCGCAGGTGTTCCTCCAGCGCGAGGTGGACCGCCGCCACCTCCCCGACCGGACGCCCGGTCGAACGGGACACGGAACTGATGTCGAGCGCCGAGATGAGGTCGGGCGACGTCCGGACCGCCCGCGCCAGCTCCTCGGGAACGCCCTCGTCCACGTGGGCGCGGACGGTCCGGTCCAGTGCGCTGCGCCGGTCCTCGCCGACGAGCTGCGGGATCAGCGGCGTGAGCTCCTGGACCCCGGGCCGGAAGTGCTCGGCGGTCTCGGCGATGTCGAGCGGTTGCTCGCGGTTGCGCAGCACCCACCGGGTGGCCCGCTCGGCGAGCTGCGCAGCTCGAGGAAGAGCGAGATCTGGGTGCGCGTGGTGATGACGCCGTCGAGCGCTTCGAGCCCGGCCCACAGCGCGTTCAGCCCGAAGATCTCCCGGGCCGCAGTGTGCGCACGTACCACGTCGGGTGCCGAGAGGCCCGTCTCCTCCACCAGGCGCGACACGAACGTCATGCCGGCCCGGTCGACGACGCCGTTCGCCACGCGGGTCGCGATGATCTCCCGCCGCAGCGGGTGCTGCCGGATCCGGCGCGGGTAGCGGTCTCGCAGCGCCGCGGGGAAGTACCGCGCGAGCTCCCCGCAGAGGAACGGGTCCTCCGGCACGTCGGAACCGAGCAGCTCGTCGTGGAGCTCGATCTTGCTGTGGGCCAGGAGGAGCGCGAACTCCGGCAGCTGGAGCCCACCGTCGATCTCGGCCCGGGCCATGAGCTCGTCCGTGCCGGGCAGCTGCTCGCCCGTGCGGTCGATGCGGCCCGCACGCTCCAGGGCGTCGAGGTACCGGGCGTGGACGTCGCGCATCGCGGGGGCCTGCGCCGAGTCGAGGTGGACGGCGCGGGTCAGGCCGTCGCTGTCGGCCAGCACCTGGGCCGCGACGTCGTCGGCGACCGCCGCGAGCAGCTCGTCGCGCTGCTTGCGCGTGAGGTCGCCGTCGCGCACCGCGCCGTCGAGCAGGATCTTGATGTTGACCTCGCGGTCCGCGCAGTTCACGCCGGCCGACGCGTCGACGACGTCGGCGTTGATCTGGCCGCCGAGCAGCGCGAACTCGGTGCGGCCGCGCGGGGTGAACCCGAGCCAGCTGCCCTCGCCGACCACCCGGCACCGCAGCCGGGTGGCGTCGACCCGGACGGCCACGTTCCGCTTGTCGCCGACGTCGGCGTTCGATTCGGTCGACGCCTTGACGTACGTGCCGGCGCCACCGTTCCAGAGCAGGTCCACCGGGGCTTCGAGGATCGCCCGGACGAGCTCGTCCGGGGACAGCGAGTCGGCGTCGACGTCGAGGGCCCGGCGCATCTGCTCCGACAGCGGCACCTGCCCCGCCGTCCTGGGGAACACGCCGCCCCCCGGGGAGATGACCGACCGGTCGAAGTCCGACCACGACGAACCGGCGGTCCGCAGCAGCCGAGCGCGTTCGTCGTGGCCGCGCTCCGGGTCGGGGTCCGGATCGACGAGGATGTGCCGCTCGTCGAACGCGGCGACCAGCCTGATGCGGCGCGACAGCAACATCCCGGTGCCGAGGACGGGATCGCGCACACCCCCGATCCCGACGGCGGTGACGTCCTCGTTCTGCACGTCGACGCCGAGCGCTCGGAAGTGCCGCCGCACCGAGACCCACGCGCCGCGCGCGACGATGCCCATCGCGGTCTGGTCGAAGCCGGGGGACCCGCCGCAGGCGAACGCGTCGCCGAGCCAGAAGCCGCACTCGTGGGATGCCGCGTTGGCGATGCCGGTGCAGGCCTCGGTTCCCTCCCCCGCGGCCACGACGAGGTACGGGTCGTCGCCGTCGTGCCGGACGACGCGGGGCGGCGCCACCACCCGGCCGTCGACGACGTTGTCGGTGACGTCGAGGAGACCCCGGACGAACGTCCGGTAGCACTCGGTGACGCCGGCCTGCCCCTTCCCGACGAACGCACCCGTCGCACCGGCGGGCACGGCGACGGCGTTCCCGACCGTCCGGGCCCCGACCAGTCCGAGGATCTCCGTCCGGAAGTCCTCGGGCCGGTCCGACCAACGCAGCCCTCCCCTGGCGATGGGCCCGCCACGCAGGTACACGCCCTCGGCCCGCGGCGAGTACACGAAGGTCTCGAACGCCGGCCTCGGCGCCGGCAGGTCCGGGACGGCCCGCGGGTCGAGCTTGACGGCGAGGGAGGTGGCCCCGTCGGTGAAGAAGTTCGTCCGCAGCGTCGCGGTCACCAGGTTCAGGAGGCTGCGCAGCACGCGGTCCTCGTTCAACCGCGCCACGAGGTCGATGCGCCGTTCGATCTCGGCGACGACCTGCTTCGCCGCGAGGCCACGATCCTCGAGCCCGTCGAGGTCGGGATCGAACCGGATGGCGAACAGCTCGACGAGCAGCCCCGCGACGTCCGGGTTGTCCGCGAGCGTCCTGGCCATGACGTCGCGGCTGAACGGCGTGCCGACCTGCCGCAGGTACCTGACGTACGCGCGGAGGACGACGGCGTCCGGCGCGCGCAGTCCGGCCCGGAGCACGAGCCGGTTGAACCGGTCGTTCTCGACCTCGCCGCGCCACACCGCCGCGATGGCCTCCTCGAACCGGTCCCGCACGGCGGCCACGTCGAACCCGCCCGCGTCCTCGTACCGCAGCCCGAGGTCGTAGATCCACACCGGCTGGGCGTCCGCAGGCCGGATCTCGTAGGGCCGCTCGTCGACGACCCGCGTGCCCATGTTCTCCAGCATCGGCACGACGTCGGAGAGCATCAGCGGCTCGCCGTGCCGGTAGAGCTTCAGCCGCGGCACCGGCTCGATGCTGTCGAGCACGGAGTACAGGTGCATCGCGAGGCCGTCCGGCGGGTCCCCGGCCAGCAGCGACTCGATCCGGCGGATGTCGCCGACCGCCGTCCGCGGCGTGTGGTCGTCCTGGTAGCCCGGGGGCAACGCGCCCGCGTAGCGGCCGAACAGCAGCACCCCCCGTTCCTCCCCGAACTCCTCGACGAGCGCGTCCGCGAGGTCGTCGGTCCACGTGCGCAACGCCGCGGCGAGCCGGGCCTCGATCAGCGAGGCATCCAGGTCGGGCACCGCGGCGGGCTCGACGTGGATCACGTAGTGCAGTCGCGCCACCGCGCTGTCCGTCACGAGCGCCGACTCCTCGGCGTGCACCCCGTGGAACGTGTTCATCAGGGTGTCGCGGATGCACACCCGCGCCGCCTCGTCGAGCCGCCCGAGCGGCAGGTCGACGAAGCAGGAGAAGAACCTCCCGAAGCCGTCCCGGCGCACCCGCAACCGCAGCCGCTGCCGGTGCTGCAGCTCGAGGATCGCCATGCGTCGCCGTAGAGCTCGTCGGTGGTGGACTGCAGGATCTCGTCGCGCGGGTAGCCCTCGAGGATGTCGACCAGGACCTGCGCCTCGTGGCTGCGCCGCGGATCGGCGGCGCGGTCGAGCAGCGCACGCACCTTCTGCCGCACGATCGGGATCTCGGGGAGCGCGGCCTTCGCCACGCTCCTCGGGTAGAGCCCGAGGAAGCGACGCTCACCGACCGCCCTCCCGTTCTCGTCGAACCGTTTGACCCCGACGTAGTCGAGGTGGCTCCCGCGCTGGACGGTCGCACGCGAGTTGGCCTCGTGATGTTGAGCAGGACCGGTTCCTGGATCTTGCGCCGCACGTCGGGCGGCAGCGCCGAGACCGGATGGGCCGTGGCGCTCCGCCGGGAGGTGCGCAGGATGCCGAGGCCGGACCCGTCGACCGCCCGCAGCACCTCCTCGCCGGGCGCGCCGACCAGCTCGTACTCGCGGTATCCCAGGAACGTGAAGTGGTCGGCGGCGAGCCACCGCAGGAACTCCGCCGACTCCGCCCGGTCCTCCGGGTCGACGACCGACGCCTCGGCCGGGAGACCCTGCGCGATCGAGACGGCCCGGTCCCGCATCGCGGCCTGGTCCTCGTGCACCGCCCGCACGTCGCCGAGCACCCGGCGGACGTCGCGCCGGAGCCGGTCGAGCACGGCCGGGTCGGCCTGCCGGTCGATCTCGATGTGGTGGAACGACTCCCGGACGGTCCCTGCCGTGCCCCGCTCGTCCCGGCCGAGCACCGCGAGCAGCTCGCCGCCCGCGCCGCGCACCACCTCGAAGACCGGGTGCACCGCCAGGTGCACGCCGAGCCCGTGCCTGGCCAGCTCGGTCTCGAGCGACTCCGGGACGAACGGCATGTCGTCGACCACGACCTGCACGACGGTGTGCGGGCACGCGAAACCGTCCTCGTCGAACGTCGGCGAGAACACCGCCACCTCGAGCTCGCCCGGCCGGCGGCGGCGCGCCAGGCGCAGGTGGGCGAGCGCCGTGCCGAACAGGTCGGGGACGGCGCGGGCGGCGAGGTCCTCACCCGCGACCCGCTCGTAGTACCGGTCGACGAGCGGCAGGAACAACCTGGCGTCGCCGCCCATCCGCCGCGACGCGTACTGGCGCACGCGCTCGATGACCTCCGACCGATCCTGGTGCGGGATGGCACGCATCTCTCGCTCCTCCGGCTCGCCTCATCGTGAAGGCTGCACCTTCGAGGCCGTCTTGGGGAGTCACGCGCGCTTGTGCATTCGGGCCGCTCGGCTCATCCTCGGTCCTGCACGGACGAGGGAGCGGCCGATGGCACGAACACCGCCCGAGCCGTACGGCGACTACGAGTACGACCTGGTCCACGAGCCGGGCCTGGATTTCGAGGTGCCGCACGAGCAGCACCACGACAGCAGCCCGCCGCCGCAGCCCGACCCTGGGGGCGACTACGGCTACGACGAGGCCCACGACTGCAGATCGGGCGGGGCGGGCGACAACCCCGCCTGACCAGGGTCCGCGCGGTGAGCCCGTCGGTCAGCTCCCGGACGGACGCCGGCAGTGGCTCGTGATCGCCGGAAATGGTGCCGGGACGACCGATCTGTCGTGTTGCCACCACTGCCGACGAACGGTCGTTGCTAGAGCGCGCGGCGCGCCGCCACGTCCGCCCGCAAGTACATTCTCAACGCCTTCTTGTCGATCTTGCCGACCTTCGTGGTCGGCAGCTCGTCCACCAGTTCCAGGTGCTCGGGCAGCTTGAACCGCGCGACGCCCGCGGCGTCCATCGCGTCCCGGATCGCGTCGAGCGTGACCGTGGCGCCGGGGCGGGGGACGACGACGACGCAGACCCGCTCCCCCAGCACGGCGTCCGGCATCGCGACCGCCGCCACCTGGCTGACGCCGGGGAGCCGGTAGACGAGGTTCTCCACCTCCTCGGCGGAGATCTTCTCCCCACCGCGGTTGATCATGTCCTTGTCGCGGCCCTCGACGACGAGGTTGCCGTCGGGGGTGCGGCGGCAGATGTCGCCGGAGCGGTACCAGCCGTCGGCGGTGAACGCGCGGGCGTTCTGCTCAGTGGCGCGGAAGTAGCCGCGCGGGGTGTACGGGCCGCGGGTGAGCAGGGAGCCGGGCTCGCCGTCGGGCACGTCCTCGTCGAGCTCGTCGACCAGCCGCACCTCGTCGTCCGGGCTCAGCGGGCGCCCCTGAGTGGTGCAGATGATCTCGTCGGGGTCGTCGAGGCGGGTGTAGTTGAGCAGGCCCTCGGCCATCCCGAACACCTGCTGCAGGGTGGCGCCGAGCACCGGACGGACCCGGCGGGCCAGCTCGTCGGCCAGCCGTGCGCCGCCCACCTGCAGCACCTGCAGCGGGGTGGGCGGCCCGTGCTCGGCGGCGTGCTCCAGCCAGCGACCGGCCACGGCGGGCACCACGGCGGTGTGCGTGACGCCCTCCGCCGCGATCGTCGCGAACGCCCGTGCCGGCTCCGGCGAGGGCAGCATCACGACCCGGCCACCGGAGAGCAGCGTGCCGAGGATGCCGGGGCAGGCCAGCGGGAAGTTGTGGCCGGCGGGCAGGCTCACCAGGTACACCGTGTCGGGGTCCAACCCGCACAGCCGGGCGCTGGCCAGCGCGTTGTAGGCGTAGTCGTCGTGGGTGCGGGCGATCAGCTTCGGCAGCCCGGTGGTGCCGCCGGACAGCAGGAACACCGCGACGTCCCGGCCGCCCGGCTGCGGGCCCGACCACGCGGGCCCGGGCGCGCCGAGCGCACGCAGGTCGTGGTGACCGTCCGCGATCTCGTCGCCCGCCACGAGCACGTGGCGCAGCGCGGGCACCTCGGCGACGAGCTGCGCGGCGAGCGACTGGTGGTCGAAGTCGCGCAGCCGGTCCGGCACCGCGATCGCGGCCGCCTCCGCGTGCCCGGCGAGGTGGGTGAGCTCCGTGCGCCGGTGGGCCGGCAGAGCCATGATCGGCACGATCCCCGCGCGCAGGCAGCCCAGCGTGAGGACGACGAACTCCCAGCCGTTGGGCAGCTGCACCACGATCCGGTCGCCCGGCACGAGCCCCAGACCGACCAGCCGGGCGGCCATCGCCTCGGCGCGCCCGGCCAGCTCGGCGTGGGTGAGCCGGAGCTCGCCGTCGACGAGTGCGACCGCGCCCGGCGCCCGCTCCCCCGCCTCGCGCAGCAGCTCACCGACGCCCGGCTCTGCCAGTAGCCCGCCGCGACGTACCGCCGCGCACACTCCTCCGGCCACGGCACCACCCCGTCAACGACCGCCACGGATACCCCCGTCCACCACCGCGTCCGCCCGGCCGGACAGAACCGTCGTCAGCGGGTCGGCGTCCCCGTCGACCAGCACCGCCGTGCGGCCGTGCACCAGACGGATCTCCTCGCAGACCAGGATGCGGGTGAACGCCGCGCCGTCGTGGACCGCGACCACCTCCGCCCCACGCGCGACCACCTCCCGGACCCGGGCCAGGACGGCCGGCAGCCCGGACTCGTCCGCCGGGGCCTGCACCCGCACCGCCGCCTGCGGGACCTCGGTCAGCAGCCGCCCGGGGAACGTCGTGCCACCGGCGGTCAGCGGGGTGTCGAGCGGCTCCGCGCCGTGGCGCGCCACCCACGCGCGGTGGGTGGCGGCGACGAAACCGGGGTCGCGGCGGGCGAGACGGGCGTCGGTGATGCTGCGGGACAGGAAGTGGTAGGCGAACTGCCAGGCTCGAACGCGTCGTGGTAGCGCCCGAAGTGCTCCCACCACGACAGCGACGGCCGCGCCGCGCCCTGGACCGCGTCGACCGACGGCCGGGCGGCGGCCTCGTACGCGGTGAGCGCGGCGGGCAGGTCCCCGGGGTGGGAGGTGAGCGCCTGCGCGAGCGCGACGGCGTCCTCCATCGCCATCTTGGTGCCCGACCCGACCGAGAAGTGGGCGGTGTGGGCGGCGTCGCCGAGCAGCGCCACCGGGCGCG
This sequence comes from Pseudonocardia sp. CNS-004, assembly GCA_001942185.1. GTDB lineage: Bacteria > Actinomycetota > Actinomycetes > Mycobacteriales > Pseudonocardiaceae > Pseudonocardia. The sequence continues at coordinate 11,358 of MKJV01000119.1, read as the reverse complement.
GGTCGAGGGTGGCCCAGCGGGCGGTGCGGCGGGTGCGGAAGTTGCCCCACCGGGAGTTGTTGACCAGCAGCTTGCGGCCCTCGATCTGCTCGGCGAACACCTCCTCCAGGTACGCGCGGGTCTTCTCGTCGCTCGGTCCTGGCGGGACCGTCACGTCGAACTCGTCGAGTCCTGCGGCGCGCCAGGTGGCCTCGTCGGTCTCGACGATGAAGGTCGAGAGGGCGGCGCCGGCCGCTGTTGTGGTAATCGGGTAGCCGTGCACGGCGAACACACCGTGCGGGCCGCGCTCGTGGACGAAGGTGAGCCCGTCGAACAGGTGGTCGGTGCCGAACCAGATGAACTTGGCCGTCGCGGTGTCGACCGTCGAGCCGAACGCGGGCTCGAGCGCGGTGCGCAGCCCCGACCCGGTGCCGTCGGCCGCGACGACGAGGTCGTACCCGTCGAGGCCTGAGCCGCCGAGGTCTGGGAGCGTGACCTCGGTGGAGAACCGCAGGTCGCGCCCAGCCCGCGGGCACGTTCCTGCAGCAGCCGCAGCAGCGTGCGCCGCACGATCGCGGCCATGCCGTTGCCGCCGCAGCGGATCCGCTCCCCCTTGAGCCGCACCTCGATGGTGTCCCAGTGCCGGCCGTGGGAGTCGAGGGCCTCGCGCAGCAGCGGGTCGGCCTCGACGATCCCGGCGAGCGTGCGGTCGGAGAACACCACGCCGAAACCGAACGTGTCGTCGGCGCGGTTGCGCTCGAACACGGTGACCCCGATGGACGGGTCCAGCTTCCGGATCAACGCAGCCAGGAACAGGCCACCCGGCCCGCCGCCCGCCACCGCGACGCGCATCGGACCTCCCGTTCGCTCGACGATGAGCTGGTCAGCGAGAGTACGTCATGGGCTCGGCCGGCGGCGGGAGCCGCGGAGCTGTCGCGCAGCACCAGTCGGGTCGGCATGGTCTCGACCGCGGGCGCGTCCTCCCCCGCCAGCTGGGCCAGCAGCAGCCGCACCGCCGCGCTCCCCATCTCGTACGTCGGGATCGACACCGTGGTGAGGGTGGGCCGGACGTAGCGGGCGATCGGGGTGTCGTCGAACCCGACGACGGACACGTCGCCCGGGATCCGGTGGGCCGTGTCGGCGGCCGCGGCGTAGGCGCCCAGCGCGATCCGGTCGTTGGCGCAGAGCAGCGCGGTGGGCGGCCGGGACGACCCCAGGACATCCCGCGCCAGCGCGTAGCCGCTCTCCTCGGTGAAGCTGCCGAACCGGACGGCCGGGGCGAGACCGTCGAGCGCGGAGGCGGTCAGCGCGTCCCGGAAGCCCTGGGCGCGGTCCTGCACCGTGGTGGACGACTCCGGCCCGCCGAGGAACGTCAGCCTGCGGTGCCCGAGGCCGATCAGGTGCCCGGCCGCCGACCGGCTGGCCGCCACGTTGTCGATCCGCACCGACGGGTGCGCGGTGAGGTGCCTCCCGACGGCCACCAACCCGGTGCGGTAGGTGCCGAGCACCGCCGTGCGGTCGGGCGCGTCGGTCCACCCGCCGCCTGCCACGACGATGCCGTCGACCCGCGTCTTGATCAGCGTGTCCAGGTAGCCCGTGAGCTTGTCGGGGTCGCGGTCGGTGTTGCAGAGCACCACTCGGTACCCGTGGCTCGACGCCACGTCCTCCACCCCGCGCACCAGCGGCGGGTAGTAGGGGTTGGAGATGTCGGGGACGACGAGGCCGATCGCGGCGGTGCGGTTCTGGAGCAGGGCGCGCGCGAGGTCGTTGGGCCGGTAGCCGAGCTCCTCGATGGCCCGTTCGACCTTGCCTCGCGTCTCCTTGCGCATCGGGACGGCGGCCGAGGCCGGGCTGAGCACGCGCGACACGGTGGCGACGGACACGCCCGCCGCCGCCGCCACGTCCCTGATGCTGACCGCACCCTTGGTCCTCGACATCGCCGCTCCCCCCACCGCGAAGCGCCCAATTGTGGCCTCAGGGCACGATGACGACCTTCATCGGGTCGCCGTCGCGCTCGCGCACCACGCGGAACGCCTCGGCGATGTCCTCCAGCGGGAACCGGTGGGTGACCAGCTCCTCGCCGCGCAGCCCGCCGGAGGCGCCATCGCCATCGCGCGCTTGACGTTGTTGCCGCCCTCGCCGCGCGAGGTGAACATCGAGATGTCGCTGCGCACGGCGGCGGAGAGGTCGAGCGTGACCGGGCCCGGGTAGAACGCCACGAAGACGATCTTCCCGGCGCGCTTGGTCATCGCGATGCACTGGTCGGGCACGCCGGGGCCACCGGAGGTCTCGATCACCCAGTCGGCGCCGTCGCCGCCGGTCAGCTCGCGCACGCGCGCCACCGGGTCGGTCTCCCGCGCGTTGACGATCTCGGTGGCGCCCAGCCGCTCGCCGAGCTCGAGCCGCGACGCCCTGGTGCCGACGAGCGTGACGCTGCGGGCGGCCAGCTGCCGGCACAGCTGCACGGTCATCAGCCCGATCGGGCCGGGCCCGACGACCACGACGTCCTGGCCCGCCATGTACCCGCCGGCCACGTCGATGCCGTAGAGGCCGGTGCCCGCCGTGGTCACGAGCACGGCGTCGGCGAACGAGATGTTGTCCGGCATCTTGTAGAGCGCCTTGACGTCGTGCACGGCGTACTGGGCGAACCCGCCGTCGACGGTGATGCCGCTGGCGCGCTGCCCCTTGCCGGGCTTGGCGTAGTTCAGGCAGGCCGTGTACTTGCCGATGATGCAGTTGTCGCAGCGCCCGCAGCCCGCGTGCACCTCGATGGCCACGCGGTCGCCCACGGCGAACTCGTCGACGGACTCGCCGAGGCCCACGACCGTGCCCGCCCACTCGTGACCCGGGGTGAACTCGCCGAACGGCGGCGTCTGCGGGAAGTGGCCGTCGACGATCTTCAGGTCGGTGCCGCAGGTGCCGCACATCGCGACCTCGACGAGCACCTGGTGCGGTCCGGGCCGCGGCACCGGGCGGTCGACCACCCGGATGTCGTTCGGCCCGAAGAGCACGGCGGCGCGCATGGAGTCCGGGATCGGGCGAGTGGCGGTGGGGGCCGTCTGGATGTCGGCGGTCATGTCACTCCTCTTGTCCTGCGGTTGTGGTCGCTGCGGTCACCGGGATGGGCAGGTGCCGTAGCAGGGCCTCGGCGGCCTCCACCGCGAACCGCGGGTCGTTGATGGACAGGTCCAGCTCGCGGTAGTCGACCCGCGGGGCGAGGTCGTCCCGCAGCCGGGCGACGAGCGCGGCGTTCGCCACAGGATCATGCAGGATGCCGCCGGGCGAGCCGATCTGTGACCAACCTTCATCGGGACCAGCACCGTGGTGGGTCCGGTGGCGGCGTTCGCGCGTTCGGCGAACAGGGCTCCGAGCAGGTCCAGCTCGCCCGCCCCGGCCCGGACGTCGTGTTGTGCGGGTTGTGGTGGTGCAGCGGCCGGTCCCGCAGGTGGGGCGGGATCGTCTCCTCGGCGCCGAAGCAGAAGTACTCGCAGCCACCGGGTACCAGTACCTGCGGGATGCCCCGCTCCCCCGCGGCGGTGAGCCGGCCCGGGCGGACCGGGGCGTAGATGTCGGACGGCTCGATCTCGCCCAGCAGCTCGTGGGTGGTGAGGTCGAGCACGCCCGCGAACACACCCTCGGTGACGAGCCGCTCCATCGCCGACCCGCAGGCGCCCGACGCGTGGAACGCCACCGTGTCGACACCTGCCACCCGCAGCCGCTCGATCCCGGCGGTGACCGCGGCGTGGGTGTTGCCGAACGCGGTGGCCGCGACGAGCGGGCGGGTGCCCCCGACCGGTGCCGCCCCTCCCGTCGCGATCATCCCGGCGACCGCGGCCGCCGCCCCGCGCAGGACGGGCGCGGTGACCGCGTTGGGGCCGCCGAGCAGGTCCGCGACCGAGAACATCATCGTGACGTCGCTGTCGCCGACGTAGCCGCGGACGTTCCCGGAGGCGACGGTGGACACGATCATCTTGGGCACCCCGTACGGCAGCGGCCGCATCGCCGCGGCCGCCGCCGCCGTGCCCTGGCTGCCGCCGACGGCGAGCACACCGCTGAGGTGCCCGGCCCCGTGCCAGGCCCGCAACAGCAGCCCGGCGCCCGTGGCCATCTCCGCCATCGCCCGGTCCCGCCGGGCGTGCTCACGCAGATCGGTGAGCGACGCGCCGGCGGCGTGCGCCACGGCGTCGGCGGCGACGTCGCGCTCCGGGTCGGCGAGCTCGGTGGCCCGCAGCCCGATGTCGATGATCCGGCTGCGGAGCCCGAGATCGGCGAGCACGTCGCGGAGGAAGTACGCCTCACCCGCCTTGGTGTCCAAGGTGGCGAGCACCGCGACGAACCCGCCGGTGACGAACCCGCTGTCGTCGTGCGGCCGGCGCGTCCCTAGCGCCAGCGCGCGTCCCCGGTCTGCACGCCCAGCGAGTCGACGGCGTCGATCACGGGGCCGGCGTCGACGAGCCGGTCGTACTCGGGCGCCTGGTTCTCGAGGATCCCGAGCGCCTCCATCCGCCGCATCGTGGCCTTGATGCGGGCCTTGTCGAGCCGGTGTTGACCGGGAAGACGCCCTGCTCGCCCAGCAGGCGGTCGTACGCCTCCGCGATCACCGACTCGTCGTACTCGGTGGTCTTGGCGACGATCGCGACGGTCTCGTCCTTGTTCTCGTACATGAACCGGTGGGCGCGGGTCAGTGCCGTCATGAACCGGACCGCGACATCACGGTTGGCCTCGAGCCACGAGCGCGACACGAAGTAGGTGCCGTAGTGGTACTCGGGCACGACCTCGTCCATCTTGGCGATCACGTGCATGCCCGGCTGCTCGCGCTGGACCGCCACGGCCTGCTCGGTCTGCAGGATCGCGTTCTGGATCCGCCCGTCCACCAGCGCGGCGTTGTACGACTGCGCGTCCACCGGGATGTACTGGACGTCGTTCGGGGTGAGGCCCACCGACTCGAGGACGAGGCGGGTCATCACCTCGCGGAAGGCGCCGACCTCCTGCACGCCCACCTGCCGGCCGCGCAGGTCGGCCGCGGTCGCCACCTCGGCGGGTGCCACCGCGGCGACGGTCAGCTTGTCGGTGTAGGCGCCGATGATCACCGTGTCGCCACCGCCCGCCGCCGCGTTCACGACGGGCTCGATGCTGGCGCCACCGATCTCCAGTGCGCCGCCGACCACGCCCTGCACCACGGAGACGCCGGAACGCAGGTTCTGCGTCTCGACGGCGAGGCCCGCCTCGGCGAGGAAGCCCTTCTCGGTCGCGACGGCGATGTCGGAGTTCGCGAAACTGGTGACGCCGGTCGGCAGGCCCACTCGGATCGTCGTGAGCCCCTCGGGGCTGGATTCACCACCGCCGTTCTGGGCCGGTGGGGCGTCGCCGAATGCACCGCATCCGGCGAGTGTGGCCGCCAGGGCGATGGCGGCGAGCGAAGTACGTAGGCGTCTTGCCGGTCGTCGCATGGATCAGTCCTTTGCTGCCAGCCGCACAATAGGTGCGGTCGGCGCGGAAGCTGTTGGCATTGGGTCACGATCGGATTGCGGAAGGCCTGCGAAGGCCGTGATGATCTCCCCGACGATCACCGATCAACGCAAACCGGTGACAACATACGGCAGCGCCGACGACAAGATCAGGTCGATCCACATCTGCTCTCTGCGGAGCAGGAGACTGGGCCATCACGACGAGCGCCGCACGGCTCGCGCGCCGTCCCTACAGCGGCTTCGCCACCTCCCGCGCCGCCCCAGCGCCTGCTCAGCCGTCGCGGAGCGCCTCGCCGACGCTGTGACGCAGGTCGAGGTGTTCGTGGATGGCGGCGGCCTGGAAGGCCCTGGCCACCGCCGAGCCCCCACCGTCGATCACGATCTTCAGCCGGATCCCGCGCTGGCTCGCCCGCTCGTGCGCGTCGACGAGCACGGCGAGACCGGCCGACCCGAGGAAGCTCACGCCCGTCAGGTCGACCACGACACCCGTCGGGGGCGGAGCGCCGGGATCGTCGAGGACATCGTCGAGCGCCGCGCGCAGGCGGGGGCCCGAGGTGAGGTCGACCTCCCCGCTGACGGTCAGCACGCAGACACTGCCGGCTCGCACCGGCGTGATCGTCACCATCCTCGGGGAGCTCCACTCGACGTCGAGATGCGGGCCGAGTCGAGAACCATACCCCGAACGGGGGGTGTCCAGTGGGCTACGCCAGGCGGGCGTAGACGTCGCCCGAGCGCCCGAGTGGTCGGACGCGGTCGAGGAGAGCGGTCAGCTCCGCCGCATCCAGCCAGCGGTCGGAGAGGAACCGCATCGTCTCCACGGGCGAGTAGTTGTAGCGGTACGCGCCGAGCTCCTGAACGCGGTTCAGCACGGCGACCGCCCGGTCGTGGGTGGGCGGCAGGTACTCGAACGACAGCGCGGGCAGCGGCCGCGACAGCCCGGCGAGCACGTCGGACTCGAAGCCCTCGACGTCGATCTTGCAGAAGGCGGGCACACCGTGCGTGGCGATCAGCTCGTCGAGCGTGGTGACCTCGACGTCGACGGAGCGGTCCCACCGGACCCTGGCGAAGCTGCGGTCGGCGGCCACCGACTCCCGCCAGTCCTGCGACATCGACGACACCGTGGGCGTCGCCGTCGACACCCCGAGCCGCGCCCGCCCGGGCCGCGCGCCGACGGCACGGGGCTCGATCGTCACCCCGCGGTCACGGCCGAACAACAGCCGCAGGACACGCAGGCAGTCGGGCTGCGGCTCGACGGCCACCACGCGCGCACCCAGCCGCCTCCAGGTGCGCACCCGGCCGCCGACGTGGGCGCCGATGTCGAAGGCGAGGTCGCCCGGCCCGAGGAACTGCCCGTACAGGCGCACCGCACGGCGGTGCTTGGCGGGCTGCCCGTGGTAGATCACCAGCGAGCGCGCGATACCCCAGGCGCGGGCGAGCATCCGCAGACCGTACCGTCCGCGGCATCGTCGTCCCCCGGAAGCACCCGTGACCACCACCCCGCGCCCGCCCCCGACGTCGTCGCGCGGCTCCGGGCCGCGGGCTGCGTCTTCGCCGAGGACGAGGCCCGGCTCCTCGTCGACAACGCGCGCTCCCCCGCCGAGCTCGCCGACATGGTCGCGCGCCGCGTCGCCGGGCTCCCGCTCGAACACGTCCTGGGCTGGGCGGAGTTCGCGGGCCTGCGCATCGCCGTCGACGCGGGCGTCTTCGTCCCCCGCAGGCGCACCGAGCTCCTCGCCCGGGAGGCCGCCGCGGCGGCCGCGCCGCTCGTCGTCGTCGAGCTGTGCTGCGGCACGGGCGCGGTCGGCGTCGCGGTGGCGGCCGCCGTCCCCGGCGTCGAGCTGCACGTCGCCGACGTGGAGCCCGCGGCGGTGCGTTGCGCCCGCCGCAACGTCGAGGCGGCGGGCGGGCGGGTGTACGAGGGTGACCTCGATGCCCCGCTGCCCTCGACGCTGCTCGGCCGCGTGGACGTGCTCGTCGCCAACGCCCCCTACGTGCCCACGGACTCGGTCGGTCTCATGCCTCCGGAGGCCCGCCTGCACGAGCCGCTCGTCGCGCTCGACGGCGGCCCCGACGGGCTCGAGGTCCAGCGCCGGATCGCCGCGGCTGCCCCACGCTGGCTGGCCCCCGGCGGTCACCTCCTGATCGAGACGAGCGAGCGCCAGGCCGAGCACACGGCCGCGGCGATGAGGTCGGCAGGCCTGGTGCCGCGGCTGGTCCAGGACGCGGATCTGGACGCCACGGTGGTCATCGGCGCCGCACCGACCTGCACGAACGGCACTCCGGTCCCATAGGATCGGACGAGAGTGCCGTTCGTCCACCCGGGGGGAGGCGCGATGGCGAACGAGGCCTACTGGGCGCGCTACGAGTCCGTGATCGACCAGCAGATCCGCATGGCCGAGGAGCGGGGCGACTTCGCCGACCTGCCCGGGAAGGGCAAGCCGCTGCCCGGGCTCGACTCCGCCGACGACGAGAACTGGTGGGTCCGGCGCTGGGTCGAGCGTGAGGGGGTGCCGTCGGAGGCGCTCCTGCCCACCCCGCTGCAGCTGCGCAGGGAGACGGAGCGGCTCCCGGAGACCGTGCGCGACCTGCCCACCGAGGAGGCCGTGCGCGCCACGGTCGCCGATCTGAACCGGCGGATCGCGGAGTGGGTGCGTGCGCCGTCCGGGCCGGCCGTGCCGGTGAGGCGGGCCGACGCCGAGGAGATCGTGCGGGGCTGGCGCGACGCCCGGCCTGCGCCGCCGCCCGCACCGGCCGCACCCGCACCCGGCCGCTCCCGTTGGTGGCGCCGGAAGTAACCCGGGTCCCGACCCCAACCGCACCCGCGCGCGGCCGGTCGTCCTGCTCGACGAGATCGAGCCAGGAGGACGACCGTGTTGCGCTTGCGAGCCGAGGACCCCTACCAGGTAGGGCCGTTCCGCATCCTGGGGCGGCTCGGGTCCGGCGGGATGGGCCAGGTCTACCTCGGCGCCGGCCGGTACGGGGAGCTCGTCGCCGTCAAGGTGATCCACCGGACGTTCGCCTCCGACCCCGGGTTCCGGGCCCGGTTCCGCCGCGAGGTCACGATCGGCATGCGGGCCGGTGGGCCCGGGACCGCTGCCGTCGTCGCCGCCGACCCGGACGCCCCGCTCCCCTGGCTGGCCAGCGAGTACGTCCCCGGGCCGAGCCTGGACCACGCCGTCGGGACGGCCGGCCCGCTCCCGCCCCCGACCCTGCACGTCCTCGCCGCCGGGCTGGCCACCGCGCTCGCCGCGCTCCACGGGTCGGGCCTCGTCCACCGCGACGTCAAACCGCCGAACGTGCTGCTCGCCGCGGACGGCCCCCGGCTGATCGACATGGGGATCTCCCGCGCCGCCGACGCCACGCAGCTCAGCACCACGGGCGGGCTCGTCGGCACGCCCGCGTTCATGTCCCCCGAGCAGGCCGACGGCCGCGAGACCGGGCCGGCGTCGGACGTGTTCTCCCTCGGCGCCGTGCTGGCGTACGCCGCGCTGGGCCACGGCCCGTTCGGTGACGCGCACCCGCTCGTCCTGCTGCGGCGCATCGTCGACGACCCGGCCGACCTGCGCGGGCTCCCCGGCCCGCTGCGGGGCCCGGTGGAGGCCTGCCTCGCCAAGCGGCCTGCCGACCGCCCGACGGCCCTCGACCTGACCGCGCTCTTCGGCCCGCTGCCCACGCCGCACCACGGGTCGTGGCTGCCGACCGCGGTGGCCGCGATGCTCCCGCCGCCCCCGGACGTCGCGGCCCTGCTCGCCGCCGGCCGGGACCGTCCGTCGGACGGGCGGCCGCGCCCGGTCGGCAGGCGCGCGCTGCTGGCCGGTGGGGCCGGCCTGCTCGGCCTCGCGGCCGTGGGCGGGGCGTTCGGCCTCGCCCGGTCGCTGCTGCCGGTGCCGCAGCCGGTCGTGCGGCCCGAGGTGCAGGCCCTGCCCACGGCACCCGGCCCCGCCGTCCGCGACACCCGCGGCGCGACCGTGTCCTGGACCGCCGACGGCCCGCCCACGACCAGCGCGCTCCTCACCGACGGCCGCACCGTCGTCGCAGGCGGCCAGGGCGGCGTGGTCGCGCTCGACGCGACGACCGGGCGACGGCTCTGGGAGTACACGGCGCCACCCGGCGGGGTCGGGTTCGACCCGTCCCGGGTGCGGCTCGCGATCGCCGACGGCACCGTCTACGCCGCCACCAACGGTGCCGCCATCGCGCTCGACGCGGCCACCGGGACGCAACGCTGGCGTCTCGTGTCCGACCTGACGGAGGGCTACCGGTCCCTCGCCGGGATCGACGTGATGGCCGGGCCGGGCGTCGCCTACTTCGCCCACGGGCCGAACCTGTTCTCCATCGACCCGGCCACCGGCGACACGCGCTGGACCCACGTCGTCGACGGCAACTTCGCCGCCTCCCCGGAGATCGACGGCGACCACGTGCTGATCAGCAACGGCAACGGCGTCGACGCGCTGCGCGCCGCCACCGGCGAGCTGGTCTGGCAGCACCGGCCGGACGGCGGGAACGCCAGCGAGCTGGGGGTGGCGCACGGGATCGCCTTCCTCACGGTCAACGTGAGCGAGGTGGTCGCGCTGGACACCCCCACCGGCGCCGTGCGGTGGCGGACGCGGTCGGGCGCGGCGACCTGATCGGGGCCGAGCCGGACCGGCCGGTGGTCGTCGACGACGCCGTGATCGTGCGCGGCCGCGACGAGCAGCTGCACGCGTTCGAGATCACGGACGGGGCGCACCGCTGGTCGCTCCCGGACCGGACGAACGGCGGCGGCACGGCCACGGTCGCGCGTTCGCCTTCCGCGACTCGACCGGCGGCCTCGTCTACACCGGGGACGACCAGGGCCGCATCTACGCGTTCGAGGTGGCGACCGGGACGCGGCAGTGGGGCTTCGGGCCCGCCGCCGACGTCTCCCCGGTGCAGGTGATCACCGCGGCCGACCGGGTCGCCTTCACCGCGCACTTCGACGGCCGGATCTCGGCGATCCGCGCGGAGTGAAGGAACCCGACATGTCGATCGATGCGAGCATCCACTCCACCCCCGGCGTGCGCGCCCCGCAGGCCACCGATCCCGGCCGCATCGGCCCGTACGAGGTGCTCGGCGCCCTCGGCGCGGGTGGGATGGGTCAGGTCTACCTCGCCGCGGGCCCGTCCGGGCTCGTCGCGGTGAAGGTGGTGCACCCCGGTCTCGCCCCCGACGAGCAGTTCCGGGCCCGGTTCCGGCGGGAGGTCGAGTCCGGCGCCGGGTTCGCAGCCCGTGGACCGCGGCCGTCGTCGACGCCGACCCGGACGCCGACACGCCGTGGCTCGCCACCGAGTACGTCCCGGGCGTGCCGCTGGGCGAGGCGATCGCCGCGGCCGGCCCGCTCGCGCCGCACGCGGTGGCCGCGCTCGCCGCGCACCTGGCCCGCGCGCTCGGAGCCGTGCACGACGCGGGCCTGGTGCACCGGGATGTGAAGCCCGCCAACATCCTGCTCTCGCCCGACCGGCCGAAGATGATCGACTTCGGGATCTCCCGGGCGCTGGACGGCACCCGCATGACCCACACCGGCATGGCGGTGGGCACTCCGGCGTTCATGTCCCCCGAGCAGGCACACGGCGCCGAGCTCAGCACCGCGTCGGACCTGTTCTCGCTCGGGTCGGTGCTCGTGTTCGCCGCCACCGGCACGGGCCCGTTCGGCGAGGGCAGCCCGGTCACGCTCCTGCGCCGGATCCTCACCTCCGAGCCGCGGCTCGGCGGTCTGACGGGGCCGCTGCGCGAGCTGGTGGCCGCGTGCCTGCACCGCGACCCGGCCGCCCGCCCGACCGCGGCGCAGCTCGCCGACCACCTCCGAGCCGCGGCTCGGCGGTCTGACGGGGCCGCTGCGCGAGCTGGTGGCCGCGTGCCTGCACCGCGACCCGGCCGCCCGCCCGACCGCGGCGCA
>MKJV01000118.1 GCA_001942185.1 Pseudonocardia sp. CNS-004 | reverse complement strand
GGCCCGCCGCTGGTCGGCGCGCTGCCGCCGGTCGGGCGGCGGAGGCGGTCGCACCGGACGCCGGGCCCGATCCGCCCACGCTGCTCGCCGACGCGCTGAGGCGCTCCCGACGCGCGGTGCGCGACCGGCTGGCCCGCAGCCCGCAACCCGTCACGCTCCTGCCGCCGCGCCGCGGCCGCGGCCCCCGCACGCTGCCGGCCGCCGAGGCGTGGCTCGCCGCCCTCCTCACCGCCGACGGCCGCATCGACGAGGCCGTCCCCATCCCGGAGCTGTCCGCGCTCGAGGACGCGGCCGCCGCATGGGACTCCGCGGGCACCGACACCACCGGCGAGGGGCGGGCGAGCTTCCGGCTCTCCGAGATCAGCACGCTGCACGACCCGTCCGATGCCGGGCCCGACCCGCTCGACCAGACCGGTGAGGGCACCCGCTGGGTACTGGAGTTCCTCCTGCAGTCGGCGGCCGACCCGAGCCTGCTCGTCCCGGCGGAGCACGTGTGGGCGGGTGGGGCGGAACGGCTGTTCACCGACCCGCAGGACGTGCTGCTCGCCGAGCTGGGCCGGGCAGCGCTGGTCTACCCGGCGCTGGCCAGGGCATTGCGGCAGGCCCGGCCCGACCGTCTCGACCTCACCGTCGACGACGCCCACGAGTTCCTCACCACGCGCGCCCCGCTGCTCGTCGAGGCCGGGTTCGGGGTGCAGCTGCCCCGCGGCTGGGACGGCGCCCGCCGGGTGGGGCTCACACTGTCCGCGCGCAGCACCCCGGCCGACCGCGTCCTCACCCGCAGCGGCCTGGGCCGCGAGCAGCTCGCGGAGTTCCGGTGGTCGGTCGCCGTCGGCGACGAGGAGCTGTCCGAGGAGGAGATCGGCGAGCTCGTGGCCACCAAGGCGCCGCTGGTGCGGCTGCGCGGGCGGTGGGTGAGCGTCGACGCCGAGCGCCTGCGCACGGGCCTGGAGTTCCTGCGGCGCGCGAAGCGCCGTCCCGGCGGCGACGCCCCCACCGCGGCGGAGGTCCTCGCGCTCGCCCAGCGTCACCCCGACGACTGGGACGACGACGAGGTGCCACTGCCCGTCACCGACATCCGGGCCGACGGGTGGATCGGCGAGCTGCTCGCCGGCACGGCCGAGCAGACGCTCACCCCGGTCGAGCCGCCGCAGAGCTTCCGGGCGCAGCTGCGCCCCTACCAGCAGCGCGGCGTGTCGTGGCTCGCGTTCCTGTCCACGCTCGGCCTCGGCGCCTGCCTCGCCGACGACATGGGGCTGGGCAAGACCGTCCAGATGCTCGCGCTCGAGGCCTACGAGCGGGAGCGGGAGCGGCGCGCGCCCACCCTGCTGGTCTGCCCGATGTCGCTGGTCGGCACGTGGCAGCGGGAGGCCGCGCGGTTCGCCCCCGACCTGCGGGTGCTCGCCCACCACGGCAGCGGCCGCGCCCACGGCGGGGAGCTCTCCGCCGCGGTCGCCGAGGCCGACCTCGTGGTCACCACCTACGCCACCGCCGCCCGCGACGGCGACGACCTCGCCCAGGTGTCGTGGCGGCGGCTCGTGCTCGACGAGGCCCAGGCGGTGAAGAACAGCCGGGCCACCCACGCGCGGGCCGTGCGCCGGTTCGACGCCGAGCACCGCGTGGCGCTCACCGGCACCCCGGTCGAGAACCGCCTTTCCGAGCTGTGGTCGATCATGGATGTGCTCAATCCCGGCCTGCTCGGGTCGGCCGAGGCCTTCCGCACGCGCTACGCGATCCCGGTGGAGCGCCACGGCAACAAGGACGCCGCCGCGCTGCTGCGCCGCGTCACCCGGCCGTACCTGCTGCGCCGGGTGAAGACCGACCCCACGATCATCGACGACCTGCCCGACAAGATCGAGGTCACCCAGCACTACCGGCTCACCCGCGAGCAGGCCTCGCTCTACCGCACCGTCGTCGACGACATGCTGGAGAAGATCGAGGACTCGGAGGGCATCGAGCGCCGCGGCAACGTCCTCGCGGCCATGGCCAAGCTCAAGCAGGTCTGCAACCACCCCGCGCAGCTGCTGCACGACGGCTCCCCCGTCGGCCGCCGCTCCGGCAAGATCATCCGGCTGGAGGAGATCCTCGCCGAGATCCTGGACGAGGGCGACCGCGTGCTGTGCTTCACCCAGTTCACCGAGTTCGGCCACCTGCTCGTCCCGCACCTGTCGGCGCGCTTCGACACCGACGTCGCGTTCCTGCACGGCGGTACGCCGAAGAAGCGGCGCGACGAGATGGTCACGCGGTTCCAGGCCGGTGACGGGCCGCCGATCATGCTGCTGTCGCTCAAGGCGGGCGGCACCGGCCTCACGCTCACGGCCGCCAACCACGTGATCCACCTCGACCGGTGGTGGAACCCGGCCGTCGAGAACCAGGCCACCGACCGCGCGTTCCGCATCGGGCAGCGCCGCAATGTGCAGGTCCGCAAGTTCGTGTGCCCCGGCACCGTCGAGGAGCGCATCGACGAGCTGATCACGAAGAAGAAGGCGCTCTCGTCCATGGTCGTCGGCGACGGGGAGGGGTGGCTCACGGAGCTGTCCACCGAGTCGCTGCGGGAGCTGTTCACCCTCGGCGGGGAAGCGCTGGAGGAGGCGGCCGACGATGCCTGACCCGGACCCGTTCTGGTGGCGTGACGCCGAGCCATCCCGCCCGCGCAAGGTCGAGGGCGGCATCCAGATCCACAGCAGCCGTGGCCAGGTGGCGCGCACGTGGTGGTCGCAGCGCTTCCTGTCCGTGCTCGAGTCGCTCGGCGTGGGCGGGCGGCTGTCCCGGGGCCGCAGCTACGCCCGCGCCGGGCAGATCGTCTCCCTCGATGTCGACGTGGGCGGCGCCGTCGCCGAGGTCCAGGGCTCGCGCCCGCAGCCCTACCAGGTCCGGGTGGGTGTGCCCGCGTTCGGCAAGGCCGAGTGGGCGGCGGTGGCGCAGGCGCTCGCCGACGACGCCTCGTACGCGGCTGCCCTGCTCAACGGGGAGATGCCCCGCGACATCGAGCGCGTCTTCGAGGCGGTGGGGCTCTCGCTCTTCCCGGCCACGCGCGCGACCTCGCGATGGACTGCAGCTGCCCCGACTTCGCCGTGCCGTGCAAGCACCTCGCCGCCGTCTGCTACGTGCTCGCCGAGCGGTTCGACGCCGACCCGTTCCAGATCCTCGCGCTGCGCGGGCGCCACCGCGACGCGCTGCTGGAGGAGCTGCGCGCCCGGCGCTCCGCGGCGCCGGCACCCGCACACGGGGAGGACCTCGCCGAGGTCATGGACCGCTTCTGGGCGGCGGGCGAGCTGCCCGAGCAGCTCGCCGGGCCGCGTACCCCGCCCGACGCGCTGCTCGACCAGGTGCCACCGTTCCCGATCGAGGTTCGCGGCGAGCAGGTCGCCGAACTGCTGCGCCCGGCCTACCGAGCGCTCGGGTCGGCGCAGTAGCCGGGGGCTCACTCGCCCCGAAGATCCATCCGAGCGTCGCCTTGTCGCCCCGCAGCGGGCGGGCAGCCAGACCTCGGAACGATCAACGGGCCGTGATCGGTCCGAGATCGGGCTCGACGCCCCGCCGAGGGCGCGGGCGCCGATGTCGGAACGATCGTGAGCCGGTGGCGCTGTCGACCACGCCGAAAGGTACGAAGGGACGGTGAGCATCTCTCCGCACCTGGCCACCCTCGCCGTGCACGCCGGCAACGCCGTCGACGCCGGGAGCGGGGCGATCCGGCGCCCACTGGTGATGGCCAACTCCTACGCCCTGCCCGACGACCCGTCGGAGATCTCCTGGTCGGGCACCGGCACGCCGCTCTACACCCGCAACGGCGGCGCCAACCAGCAGTGGCTGGAGGAGAAGCTCGCCGCGCTCGAGGGCGGGGCCGCAGCGGTGGCGCTCGCCAGCGGGATGGCCGCGATCCACGCCCTCTTCTTCGCCGCGCTGCGATCGGGCGATCACGTCGTCTGCTCCGACAACACCTACGTCGGCACGTACCGGCTGCTCACCGAGCTGCTCCCCGAGAAGTACGGGATCACGGCCACCCTCGTCGACTCCTCCGACGCGGACGCCGTGGCCGCCGCGATCCGGCCCGGGACCCGCCTGGTGCACGTCGAGACGCCCGCCAACCCCACCACCCGGATCACCGATGTCGCCGCCGTCGCCGCGATCGCCCATGACGCGGGCGCGCTGCTGTCGGTGGACGCCACGTTCGCCACCCCCGTGCTGCAGCGCCCGCTGGGGCTGGGCGCGACGTGGTCGTGCACTCGCTCACCAAGTACGTCAACGGCCACGGCGACGCGATGGGCGGCGCCGTGATCGGCGGGGGCGATGCCGGGACGGCACTGGTGGAGACCGTGCGCGGCGAGGCGATGGTGAACGTCGGCGGGGCGATCAGCCCGTTCAACGCGTGGCTGATCATGCGCGGCTCGGTGACGCTGCCGATGCGGATGCGTGCCCACTGCGCGAACGCGCAGGCGGTGGCCGAGTTCCTCGAGCAGGACCCGCGCGTGGCGTACGTCGCCTACCCCGGTCTCGCGTCGCACCCGCAGCACGACCTCGCGGCCCGGACGCTGGACGGCGGGTTCGGCGGGATGCTCGCGTTCGCCGTCGACGGCGACCCGGACGCCCAGAACCGGTTCGTCGCGGCGCTGCGGGTGATCACCTCGGCGGTGTCGCTGGGGCACGACGAGTCGCTGATCGTGCACGTGGCGGGCGACGACGAGCGGGCCCGGTTCTACCCGGAGGAGTTCCGCCGGTACGGCCACCTGCGGTTCTCGGTGGGGCTGGAGGATCCGCGGGACCTGGTGGCCGACCTCGACCGCGCCCTCACCGCTGCGGTCGGCCCCGCTCAGCCGGGCACGACGCCGAGCTGACGCAGCAGGCCCAGCTCGTCGAGCCGGCCCCAGCGCTCCACGATGCGGCCGTCCTCGATCCGGAAGATGTTGATGCCGTCGATCACGAGGGTGCGGCCGGACGGCGGGACGCCCATCAGCGGGCCGCCGCGTTCGGCCTCTCCCGGCGCGAGGCGGAGGTGGCCCGGCTGGTCCTGCGGGGGTCGTCGACGCGGGCGATCTGCGCCGCACTGCACATCTCGCCACACACCGTGCAGGACCACCTCAAGCACGTGTTCGGCAAACTCGGCGTGCGCAGCAGGCGGGACCTGGTCGGGCTGATGCTCGGCGGCTGAGCTCGCCGCCGACCTGCGTGCCGGTACCGACGAGACACTGGGCTTCCCGGCGGCGCGCGCACTGCACAGGCGCCGTCGTGGCGGGGCCGGCCGGCCGCGCGTGGAGTGCGATCAGGGTGGCCGGCGTTCCCGGTGTCGACAGCTACTTCAGCGGGGCCCGCGATCTCCCCGGCCCGGCGGGGGCCATCGGCCCGGGCGGCCGTCCCCGCCCCGGCCCGGAGGGTGGGGCCGGCCGCGCGTGGGAACGGCCCGCCCCCGCGGACCCGGCACCACGGGCCGTGCCACTAGGCGACGCCCACGGGCTCGGTGAGGAGGCCGTGCCGTCTCGCGCGCGCTCGAACCACAGCGTGGCGAGCGGCGGGATGCTCGCGACCAGCGCGACCAGCGTGGTCGGGAGCCGCCAGCCGAAGGTGCGGGCGACGACGAGCGTGACGATCACGTAGGCGACGAACAGCGCGCCGTGGATCGGGCCGAACACCTTGACGCCGAGGTCGTCGAACACCACGACGTACTTGAAGAACATCCCGATGAGCAGGCCGGCCCACGAGCACGCTTCGGCGATCGCGACGACGCGGAACACCAGAGCGGCGGTGGACGGGGAGACGACAGCCACCCCTTCACTCTGCCGGACGCATGATCCCACCCATTTGCCGGGTCCGGCCACGGGTCGTAACGTCGGTTGCCACTTACGTAGGTAATGGCCTACATTTGTGGGCGTGCAAGCGTCCTGAACGCACTCGTCGAGCCCCGCAGGCGCGAGATCCTGCGGCTCGTGCGCGACGAGGAGCTCACCGCGGGGGCCATCGCGAGCCGGTTCCCCGACGTCGCGCGGCCCACCGTGTCGCAGCACCTGAAAGTGCTGCGTGGCGCGGGGCTGGTCGCCGAGCGCCGGGAGGGCACCCGGCGCTTCTACCGGGCCCGGCCCGACGCACTCGCGGAGCTGCACGCGTTCGTCGCCGGCTTCTGGGACAACCGGCTCGCCGCACTCCAGCGGGCCCTCGACGAGGAGAAGACGTGACAACGACACCCTGGTGGGCCGAGCTCAAGAGCATCACGCTGCACGTGGAGGGCGAGGCGCCCCGCCTGTGGCCGGACACCGCGTCGGAGGACTACCGCCGGGCACGCACGGAGCTGGCGGCGGCCGAGGCCGACCTGCGCGACCGGATCGAGGCGGTCGCCGCGCAGCGGCGGGCGCTCCCGCCGGGCGCGCCGCTGCCCGACCTCACGTTCGTCGAGGGACCGGAGGACCTCGCTCTCGACGGCCCGCAGCGCCCGGTGCGGCTCTCGGAGCTCTTCGCCGGCCACGACGACCTGGTGCTCTACCACCTCATGCTGCACCCCGATGACACGTCGGCCTGCGCGGCGTGCTCGATGTTCGTCGACGGACTCGACGGGGTGGAGCGCCACCTCACCCGCCGCGCCGGTTTCGCCGTCATGGCGCCCGCGCCGCTGCCCGTGCTGCGGGCGTGGGCCCGTGGCCGGGGGTGGCGGCGGGTACGGCTGGTCTCGTGCGCCGGCACGTCGTTCCTCGACGACCTGGGCGTCGCGGGGTCGCGGGGCGCGCTCTTCCCCGCGTTCAGCACGCACGAGAAGGACACCGACGGCCGGATCCGGCACGTCACCACGACGCCGGCCGACTTCCCCGACGGCACGGCACGCGGCATGGACCTCATGAGCCCGGTGTGGAACGTGTTCGACCTGCTGCGGTCGGGCGCGGGCAGGGCGACCCGGACAACACCTACCCGCTGGCCCCCGCCGTGCGCTGACCCGCCATCCGGCGCAGCACGTACTTCTGGACCTTGCCGGTCGAGGTCTTCGGCAGCGGCCCGAAGACCACCTCCTTCGGCGCCTTGAACCGCGCCAGCCGGGCACGCACGTGCTCGCGCAACTCCTCGGCGGTGGCGCTCGCGCCGTCGTGCAGGGTGACGTAGGCGACGGGGACCTCGCCCCACCGCTCGTCGGGTGCGGCCACCACGGCGACCTCCAGCACGGCGGGGTGGTCGGCGAGCGCCTGCTCCACCTCGACGCTCGCGATGTTCTCGCCACCGGAGATGATCACGTCCTTGCTGCGGTCGCGCAGCTCCACGTATCCGTCGGGGTGCAGCACGCCCAGGTCGCCGGTGCGGAACCAGCCGTCCGGGACCGCCGCGGCCGTCGCCTCCGGGTCGCGCAGGTAGCCCAGCATCAGGTTGTTGCCGCGCAGCGCGATCTCGCCGATCGTCGCGCCGTCGGCCGGGACGTCCGCGCCGTCGGGCCCCACGACCCGGGCCCGGCACGAGATCATGTTGCCCACCCCCTGGCGGGCCTTGCGCCGCGCCTGTTCGGCGGGGTCGAGGTCGTTCCACTCCGGGCGCCAGTCGCAGATCATCACCGGGCCGAACGTCTCGGTGAGCCCGTAGAGGTGCGTGACGTCGAAGCCGAGCTCGCCCATCCGGCGCAGGATCGCCGGCGTGGGCGGGGCCCACCGGTGGCCACGCGCACCGGGCGCTCCAGCGGGGCCGCCGTCCCGGCGTAGGCGATCATCGAGAGCACGGTCGGCGCACCCTCCAGGTGGGTGACGCCCTCCTCCCGGATGAGCCGCCACACCTGCTCGGGCTCCACCTTCGGCAGGCACACGTGCGTGCCGCCGGCCGCCGTGACCGCCCACGGGAAGCACCAGCCATTGCAGTGGAACATCGGCAGCGTCCACAGGTGCACCGCCGACGGCGAGAGCCCGGTGTGGGCGGCCATCGCGAGCGCCTGCAGGTAGGCCGCGGTGGTGGTACATCACGCCCTTGGGCAGCCCGGTCGTCCCGGACGTGTAGTTGATCGAGAGCAGGGTCCGTTCGTCGGCCGGGGTGTGCGCCATCGGAGTGGCCCCGGCCAGCAGCTCCTCGTACCGCTCCCCCACCCGCACGCGCACCGGCGGGTCGGCGAGCCCGGACACGGCCTCCGTGACGAGCGCGTCGAACGCCGGGTCGTGGACGAGGACGGCGGCCCGGGAGTGCTCCAGGATGTGCGCGACCTCCGCGGCCGCGAGCCGGGTGTTGATCGCCACCAGCGCCACCCCCGCCCACGGCACGCCGAAGTGCGACTCGAGCAGCACGTGGGTGTTCGGCGCCAGCACCGCCACCGGCCGCCCACCCGCGAGCGGGGCGAGCGCACCGGCGAGGCGGCGGCACCGCTCGTGCAGCTGGGTGTAGGTGAACCGGCGCTGCCCGTCGACCACGGCGATCCGATCACCGTGCGCGGCCGCGGCCCGATCCAGGAACGACACCGGGGTGAGTGGTTCGAACGACAGATCCACGCGCCCACTATCTCCCGTTCCGCCGCCGCGCGGTAACACCGAACACGGCCCCGGACGGGCATGCGGTTCCCCGCAGCGCCCGCGCACCGTCGCGAACCGCCCACTCCATTACCGACCGACAGTTCTTCCAGCGGCCCCGATCTCGACCCCGCCCAGGGTTCCGGCCCGGCCCGGTGAGATCGCCGTGAAGCGGCCACCGGCGGCGGGCTCGTCCGGAGGCTCCCCTTTCCCGGCGACACGATCCATTCCGGGCCGGACACTCCACGGATCGGCCCCGGATCGACAATGCGCGCCGCCCTCCTTTATCATCGGCCCCGAAATTCGTGTCCACCGTTCTCCAGCGCCGGGATCCCGCTCCAGCGGGTTGCCCGGCGCATCCGGAGCAGTTCCGAAAGGCAGCATCCCGTGGCCAAGCAGACGACCGTCACCCTGGTCGACGACCTGGACGGCAGCACCGCCGACGAGCAGGTCGAGTTCGCGATGGACGGCAGGTCCTACGAGATCGACCTCTCCTCGACCAATAGCGCCAAACTGCGCGACGCCCTCGCGCCCTTCATTTCCGCAGCTCGTCGCACGGGTGGACGCCGCCGTTCGGGTGGCGCCGTGGCCACGGCCCGGCCCAGCACCGACCGCGAGCAGAACCAGGCCATTCGGGAATGGGCCCAGGCGCAGGGCATGAAGATCTCCGAGCGCGGCCGGATCCCGTCCAACGTGCTCGAGGCCTACCACAAGGCACACTGAGTCGACGGACAGCCATCCGGATTGCGCCGTCGCACCGGATGACGTCACAGCCGAGCGTCGGATTGGCCACGATGTGTGCCATCAACTCCACGACATCCCCGCGCCGGGCGGGGTGCGACACCCAGGCACCGGGTGATCCCGCACCCCGTCCTCCGCTCCTACCGCGCCGATGAATCCGCACCGTCGCCGTAGCGGCGACGGGCGAGCACGGCGGCCACCGCGAGGGGCACAGCCGCCACGAGGGCCACGCGGAACACCACGTCGAAGGCCCCGGCGTCGGCGAGCGGGGCGAGCACGGCACTGCCGATCGCCGCCCCGAGGAACAGCAGTGCCGCGAACAGGGCCACCATCGTCGCCCGCTCCCCGGGCACGACCTCCGTCGACCAGCTCTGCAGCGTCGTGTGCAGGAACGCCCACGACCCGCCCAGGAGCACTCCGGCGGCCGTGACGGTGGCGATCGACACCGTCACCGACGGCAGGGCCCACCCGGCGGCGAGCATCACCGCGCCGACCGTCGCGAGCCCGGTGGCCGACAGCCGCCCGACGAGGACCCGCACGAGCCGCGAGAGCAGCAGTGCGCCCACGCCGAACGACGCCGCCACCAGCCCACCGACCGCCGCCGAGGACCCGAGCGCCTGCACCGCGGGCGCAGGTAGGTGATCACGCCCAGCACCACGGCGCCCTCGACGAGCACCACGAGGAGCACCACGAGAGCCCACCGGTGGCGCAGCACGGTGGTGATCGACCGCAGCGGGCTGCTGTTCGCCGGCCCGCGGTCGGGTTCCGGCAACCGGCGCAGCGCCACCCACAGCGCCGCGGCGGCGATGCCGGTGAGCGCGGGCACCGTGCGCCAGCCGACCAGCTCGGCGAGCACGCCCGCCCCGGCCGTCGCCAGCGCGATGCCCCCCGACGATGCGGTGAGCACCTCCGCGAGCGGGCGCTGGCGCACCTGCGCCTCCCACATGTCACCCACGTACACGAGCGTGGCCGGGATCAGTGCGGCAACGCACCCGGCCGCCACCGTCCGGGACAGCCCGAGGACCAGCAGGTTCGGGGCGACCGCCGACACCGCCCCCGCCACCGCGGCACCCAGCAGCGACACCCGCATGACCCGGACGCGGCCGATCCGGTCGCTCACCAGCCCCCACACCGGCTGCATCAGCCCGTAGGCGAGGAAGTACGCGCTCGCCACGGCGACCACGGCCACGAGCGGCTCACCGAGGTCGATGCCGATGACGACGAGCATCGGCGGGAGCGCGAAACGATCGCAGGAACTGGTGAGGGCGGCGAGCTGCAGCAGCCGCAGCCGGGATCGCTCGGCGGCGGTGCCGGTGTCGGTCGTCACCGATGCACCATGCGCCCCCGACCGCACCGCCCGCTGCCCCACTGGGCGTGAGCCCCACCACTCGTTAGCGTGCCTACGTGACCGCCGATCTCGATCCCGATGAGTTCCGCAGGCTCGGCCACGCCGTCGTCGACTGGATCGCCGACCACCGCGCGAGCCTCGACGCGCTGCCCGTGCAGACCCGGGTGGAGCCGGGCTGGGTGCGTGCCCGCCTGCCTTCGACGCTGCCCGAGTCCCCCGCGCCGCTCGACGCGCTGCTCGACACCGTCGACCGCGTGGTGGTGCCGGCGAGCACCCACTGGCAGCACCCGCGGTTCTTCGGCTACTTCCCGGCGAACGCCTCCCTGCACTCCCTCCTCGGCGACATGCTCTCGGGCGCGTTGGGAGCGCAGGGGATGCTGTGGTCCACCTCGCCCGCCGCCACCGAGGTCGAGCAGGTCCTGATGGACGCGTTCGCCGACGCGCTCGGCCTCGACGACGGCCTCACGTTCGCAGGCGGCGGGGGCGGATGCATCCAGGACTCGGCCTCGTCCGGGGCGCTGGTCGCGCTGCTCGCCGCACTGCACCGGGCGGATCCCCGGTGGCGCGAGACCGGGGTGACCGGCGCCGAACGCGTCTACGTCACGGCCGAGACGCACTCGTCGCTGGCCAAGGTGCCCGCGTCGCGGGGCTCGGCGCCCGTGCGTTGCGCCCCGTCGACTGCGCGCCGGATTCGCTCGCGATGTCCGCGGACGCGCTCGCCGCGGCGCTGGCCGCCGACGTCGCGGACGGCTGCGCCCGGTGCTCGTCTGCCCGACCGTCGGCACCACCGGCACCGGCGCGGTCGACCCGGTGCGCGCCGTTGCCGAGGCCGCGCGCGTCCACGGCGCGTGGGTGCACGTCGACGCCGCGTGGGCCGGCGTGGCGGCGCTCTGCCCCGAGCTGCGCCACGTGCTCGACGGTGTCGAGCTCGCCGACTCCCTCAGCGCGGACGCGCACAAGTGGCTGCTCACCGCGTTCGACGCGTCGTTGCTGTGGGTGCGCGACGGCGCCGCGCTCCCGGCCGCGCTGTCGATCACCCCGGAGTACCTGCGCAACGCCGCCACCGAGTCCGGTGCGGTGGTCGACTACCGGGACTGGCAGGTGCCGCTCGGGCGCCGGTTCCGCGCGCTCAAGCTCTGGGCGGTGGTGCACGGCACCGGACTGTCGGGCCTGCGGTCACACATCCGCGAGCACGTCGCGCTCGCCGCGAAGCTCGCCGACCGGGTGCGGGCCGACCCGATGTTCGAACTGGGCGCCGAGCCGTCGCTCGCGCTGGTCTGCCTCCGCGTGGTCACGGGCGCCGGGCCGGACGCCGACGACGCCGCGACCCGCGACGTGCTCACCCGCGTCACGCCTCCGGCGCCGCGTTCCTCACCCACACCGTGGCGGGCGGGCGCTACGTGATCCGGGTGGCGATCGGCTCGGTGACCACCGCCCCCGAGCACGTCGACCAACTGTGGGACCGGCTGCGCGCCGAGGCCGCCGCCGTCGTGGGCTGACCCCACCATGCCGTTGGGGGTGGTCAGCCGGGCTCGCCGCGCCACTTGCGGTACAGCACCCACACCAGGTCGACGAGGGCGATGACGGCGAGCGCCACCATCGACCACCCGAGCAGCGGGAACGCGTTCGCGAAGCCGATCCACGCCGCGCCCACGGCGAAGACGAGACCGAAGGCCGCGAGCACCGCCCGCAGCGTCAGCGCGCTGTAGGTCGGGGCCGCGCCGCCGAAGCCCGCGGTGGGGTCGTGGTAGTCGGGAAGGCCCCGCTCGTAGTCGGCCCGCGTGCGGCGAGGCCGGTGCTGCCGCATCCTCATGCCACCCGGGTACCCACCCGGGCCGCTCAGCCCTCCTCGCGTTCCCCGTCGTCGCCGCCGGGGATGCGGTGGCGCAGGAGCACGCGGCTGCCGCGGTCGTCGAAGTGGATGAGCACCGACTCGGACATGTGGCTCATCAGCGGGATCCCCCGCCCGCCCACGGCGGGCCGGTCGGTGGGCGGGCGCAGCTGCCGTGGTCGACCACCTCGATGCACAGCGTGGCGTTCTCGGTCGGGTTCTCGGTACGGGTCGCGTCCTCGGTCCACAGGGTGAGCTCGACGACCCCGGCCTCGTCGGAGCCGTAGGCGTGGCGCACGACGTTCGCGGCCGCCTCGTCGACGGCGAGCACGACGTCGGCGACCTCCACCTCGGTGAGTGCGAGCGGGGCGAGCCAGCTGGAGAGCTCCCGTCGGATCACCGCGAGCTGTTCCGGGTCGGCCGGCCAGCTGCGGTGCACGAACTCGATACGGCCGGGGGCGGCCCGGCGCGAAAGCTCCATGCCCGTCAGGTTCCACCACATCCCGAAGAAGCAAACGTCGCCCGGCGCGCAGGCACCGCCGGTGGCCCGCTCGTCGCACTCCGAAGACCGGCGATCGCGCTGTTCACCTGCGGTTCATCGAGGCGCGGCGGTTGAGCAGCCCGAATGCGAGGGCGAACACCGCCGCGAGCAGCGCACCAGACGCCGCGATGCCGAATCCCAGCTCGTAACCCGACGCCGAGGGCAGCGACGCCCCCGGCTGCACGGTCGCGGCGAGCACGGCGGCGGCCACGGCGCCCGCGATGCACGCGCCGAGCATCCGGACCAGGCTGTTGACCCCGCTGGCGACCCCGGTCCGCGCCGGCTCGACGTGCTCGATCGCCATCGTCGCGAGCGCCGAGTAGGCGAGCCCGATGCCCACCCCGAGCAGCGTCATCGACGTCAGCACATCGGTGACGCGGGTGTGGGACAGCACCAGCCAGAACTCCGACACCGCGGTGAGCAGGGCACCGATCGCGACGACGTACGGCGCGGAGATCCGCCGGATCAGCTCACCGGACGCCGGCGACACGATCATCATCAGCAGCGATGCCGGCAGCAGGTACAGACCGGCCTCCAGGGCCGAGGCCCCGAACCCGTACCCGGCCCCCACCGGTGCCTGCACGAACTGGGGTGCGAGCGAGAACCCGCCGAACATCGCGAACCCGAGCAGCAGGGAGGCGACGCTGGCACCGATCGTGCCGCGGTGGGTGAGCAGCGCGATGTCCACGAGCGGCTCGGCGGTCCGGCGTTCGACGATCACCCAGACGGTGAAGAGCGCGGCCGAGGCGGCGAACAGCCCCAGGATCGCGGCGGAGGTCCAGCCCCAGCTGCGGCCCTCGGTGACACCGAGCAGCAACGTGACGAGGCCGCCCGCCAGCAGGATCGCGCCGGGGATGTCGGGGCGCCCGCCCTGCGGCGGTGTCGGGTCCCGCAGGAAGAGCGCACCGAGCACGAGCGCCACGACCGCGAGCGCCGCGATCACCCAGAACACCGCCCGGAACCCGGTGGTGTACTGCGCGACCACGCCGGAGAGCACCAGGCCGACGCCGCTGCCGATCCCGATCGTCGCACTGATCGTGCCGATGCCGGTGGCCATCCGTTCGGGCGGCAAGGCGCCGCGCACGACCCCGATCGACAGCGGGATCACCGCGACCGAGAAGCCCTGTACCACCCGTCCTGCCAGCAGCGCGGGCAACGACGTCGCCGCGCCCGCGATCAGCGATCCGGCCAGCAGCAGCAGGAACGAGACCAGCAGGATCCGCCGCCGTCCGTACATGTCGCCCAGCCGGCTGAACAGCGGCGTGGCGACGGCACCGACGAGCATGCTGATCGTGAACGTCCAGCTCACGGCCGTGACGTCGGCGTTCAGCTCGGTCTGCAGGCGAGGCAGCAGCGGCAGCACCGAGCTCTGCTGCATCACGGTGACGGCCGAACCGAAGGCGGCCACGGCCACGACGGACCAGCCCTGCGAGGTGGAGCGTTCCGCTCCGGTGTCGGCGTCGGCCACTGGTAGTGCCTGTGCCATGTCGACCTTTCGAACAAGTAACTTGGGTAGGTAATGAACTGTCGTAGACTACCTACCTACGTTAGGTAACAGTCAAGGGAGATTGTTGTGCAGGACCAGGGCGACGACCTGCTGGACACCACCTCGTCGATCAGCCGGCTGAACCGCATGCTGCGACACACCCGGGTGTACGAGCGCGCCTGCCTCGAGGCCGGCATCCCTCCCGACCGGATCGGGCTGCAGGTCCTGGGGCTCGTCCGCAAGGCGGAGGAGCCGCTCAGCCTCAAGGAGCTCGCCGAGGCGATGCAGGTCGAGGGCCCGCACGCCACCCGGCAGGTCCAGCGGCTCGTCGCCCGCGGCCTGATCCAGAAGACGGTCGACCCCCAGGACCGCCGGGTCGCCCGGATCACGCTCACCGCGGAGGGGGTCGACATGATCGACCGCTACCACGCGGTGGTCAAGCGGTGGATGCGCGACGCGGTGGCCGACTGGCCCGCCGAGGAACGTCAGCAGGTGTGCACGCTCATCCGCCGGTGGGTCGACGACATCGAGGAGCACTTCGAGAAGATCATGACGCAGCCGCTCCCCCGCCCGTAGCGCCCGTCAGCCGGTGTGGGTCACCTTCAGCGAGTACACGGCCACCGCGCCCGGGGTGCCCTCCGCGTCCCCCTTCTCGACGCTCGACTGCACGTAGGCGCCGACCTTGAAGTACCAGCCGGTGCCGCTCTTGGCCAGCTCGGCCTTCTTCTCCCCGTTGTGGAAGACGTCGATCCGGCCGTCCACGGCCACGATCTTCACGTCGAAGGGGGTGCCGAGCTTGTAGGCGGGATCGAGGACGGTCTCGGTCTGCCCGTCGTCCGACTGGACCGACAGCCGCTCGCCCTCCAGCCGGATCTGCAGGACGTCGTCCTCACCGTCGTGGATCTGGGCCGCGACGACCTCCGGTTTGACGGGCGGAGTCGCGACGATCGCCTCGCGGACCTCGAGCGTGTGCGTGCCGCCGGGGTTCGACCACGACGCCTTCTCGCCACCCTGCATCTCCCGCAGCTCCGAGCGCGGGTAGTGGCTGTTCTGCGTGGTGGCGCCGCCGACCTTCGCCGTGAAGAGCACGCCGTCCCGCGAGTCGTTGAGCTTGAAGAACTCGTTCGAGAACCCGGAGAGGGCGCCCGCGAGCAGCTCCTGCGGGCCACCTTCCTCGCCGGTGGGGAGCGTGAGCTTCCAGTTGCTGAGATCGAGCAGCTCGGCGGGCACGGCGGCCGCCCCGGCGTGCACCGCTCGTGGAGCCGTATCGGTCGACAGCACCGGCGAGGCCGCGGTCGAGAGCGCAGCGATGAGCGCGGCGGCGAGGAGGGAGTGGCAGGGCGTCATCACGGAGTTCCCATCGGCCGGACTCGCGCGGGGTTCGCGTGAGTGGTGCGGGAGCGGACGCTGTCGAACGGTAATCACGCAACTGCGGCTCGTGAGATCGAGTAACCCATCTGTGGATCACCCGGTCGCGTGGGATCGACGATCAGATCGTCGCGTCACCGGGCGACTTGTCGGCGCGCAGGCCGCGCCACGCGGCGTGGCGCAGGCGGCCTTCCTTGGTGCGCACCCGGTAGACGACCTCCCCGACCAGCTCGGGGCGCACCCAGCGGGCCTTGCGAGCCTCCAGCGGCGGGACCTGCTCGTCGAACGGGCTCTCCGCCTGCCCCCGGCCCTGCAGCTCACCCAGCAGGGAGCGCAGCGCCGCGTCGGTGAAACCGGTGCCGACGTGCCCGAGGTAGCGCAGCGACCCCGCGTCGTCGTAGGCGCCGAGCAACAGCGCGCCGATCGTCTGCGCGCGCCGCCCCTCCCCCGCCGTCCAGCCCCCGATCACCACCTCCTGGGTGTGCAGCAACGCCGTCTTGACCCACGACGGGGAACGCGCCCGGGCTCGTAGCGCGACGTGCGACGCTTGCCCACCACCCCCTCCAGGCCGTGGGCCCGCGCGACGTCCAGCAGCTGCGCACCACTCACCCCGGGCGCGCGGGGGGCACGCGCACCCGGGGCCCCGCGAGCCCCAGCCCTTCGAGCAGCTCACGCCGCCGGTCGTAGGGCTCGCGGAGCAGGGCGACACCGTCCAGGTGCAGCAGGTCGAACACCACGTAGGAGACCGGGATGCGGGCGACGAGATCCGGGTCGGGCGTGCGGACGTGCATCCGGTGCTGCAGCGTCCCGAAGTCGGGGCGGCCCGCATCGTCCAGCGCGACGACCTCGCCGTCGAGCAGCACCGGGCGCCCGTCGAGCAGCTCGGTGAGCCCGGTGAGCTCCGGGTAGGCCGCCGTGATCTCGTTGCCGAGCCTGCTCTGCGCGCGGACGCGCCCTCCCGCCACCGCCGTGACGGCCCGCACCCCGTCCCACTTGAACTCGAACGCCCATCCGGCACCCGCAGGCGGGTCCCCCGCACTCGCCAGCATCGGCGACACGGGTGGCGGCAACGAGATGGGCGGCGAGGTGGGCGGGGCCACCCGGGCAGCCTGCCCGGATCGGCGGCCCCGCGCACGCCCGGCATGCCCGATCGGGTGGGGCCGCGGCGCCTCTCGAGGGGTGGGGAGGCGGCCGCCGGGGGCACGGGAGCGGCCGGGGGTTCCGCCAGCCGTGCTCACTCCACGGTAGCTGTTGCTCGCGCAATCACGCGGATCTTCGGGCCGGGAGTCGCGCCACATTAGGCTCTGATGTGTGCCGGACCACTCCGCCGAGAACGAGGCCGCCGACAACGAGGCCGGTCTCGAACCCGAGGCCGGGCTCGACGAGGCCGCCGACGCGCTGTACGGCGTGCCGCCCGACGAGTTCGTCGGCGCCCGCGACGCCGCCGTCGCGGCGGCGAGGGAACGCGGCGACCGCGAGCTGGCGAAGGCCATCGGCAGGCTGCGCAGGCCCACCAAGGCCGCATGGCTGGCGAACCTGCTCGCCCGCCACCGCGCCGCACAGCTCGAAGGCCTGCTGGGCCTCGCCGCCGGGCTCGCCGACGCGCAGCGCACCCTCGACGGCGCGGCGCTGCGGCAGCTGTCGAGCAAACGCCACCAGCTCGTGGCCGCCATGGCCCGCGAGGCCGGGCGCCTGGCGCAGGAGGCGGGCGACCCGGCTGCCGAGAGCGTGCTGCGCGACCTGCCACATCCTCGACGCCCGCGATGGCCCGGCCGGAGATCGCCGAGCAGGTTCGGTCCTCGACGCCCGCGATGGCCCGGCCGGAGATCGCCGAGCAGGTTCGGTCCGGCGGCTCACCCGCACGCTGAGCTACACGGGTTTCGGGCCGGAGGCCGCCCCGGACGCCGTGCCGATGCCGTCGCCCCGCCCCGAACGGCCGGAGCCACCGGCCGAGCCCACCACCGACACCGGGCCCACCGAACGGTCTCGCATCGAGGCGTTGCACGCGGAGCGCGACCGGCGTGCCGATGCGCTCGCGGCGGCGGAGGACGAGGAGGCGGCGGCACGGGCCACGCAGGACACCGACGAGGCCACGCGGGACGAGGCCGCCACCGCCCGCGACGACGCCCGCCGCCGGGTGGCCGACCTCATGGCCGAGCTCGACGCGGCCCGCGAGGAGGAGCGCACGGCCACGGCGGCGGCCCGCGACGCGGAGACCGCGGCGAAGTCCTCGGCCCGCGCCGTGGGCGTGGCGGCGTCCCGCACGGCGCGCGCCAAGGCCCGCCTGGAGGAGCTGGACGCGCAGCTGAGCGCGACTTCACACACCGAGTAGGCCCTTCACACAAGGCCGGCGCTGTGTGAAGTGGGCGCACGGTGTGTGAAGTCGTCGGATCGTCGGCGGGCAGACTGGGTGGCGATGATCCCCGAGCTGCCCGACCTGCCCGTTCGCGCGGCGCTTCCCGAGATCACCGCCGCGCTCGGCTCGGCCGGCTCGGCGGTGCTGGTGGCACCGCCCGGCACCGGCAAGACCACCCTCGTGCCGCTGGCGCTCGCGGCGGACCTTCCGGGGAAGGTCGTCGTCGCGGAGCCGCGGCGGCTCGCGGCCCGCGCCGCCGCCGCGCGGATGGCGGCGCTGGCGGGTGAGGAGGTCGGTGGGCGCGTCGGCTACGCCGTCCGCGGCGACCGGCGCACGTCCGCCGCCACCCGCATCGAGGTGGTGACGTCCGGGCTCCTGCTGCGCCGCCTCGTCGCCGACCCCGAGCTGCCCGGCACCGCCGCGGTGGTGCTCGACGAGTGCCACGAGCGGCACCTGGACGCCGACCTGCTGCTCGCGCTGCTGCTCGACGCCCGCGACGGGTTGCGGCCGGACCTGCGGCTGCTCGCGACGTCGGCGACGCTGCGCACCAGGAGCTCGCCGACCTCCTCGGCGGCGCCCGCCCGGCACCGGTGCTGGACGTCGCGGCACGCACGTTCCCGGTGGCGGTGCGGCACGTGCCACCGGTGCGCGGTGAGCGGATCGAGGCCTGCGTCGCCCGCGCCGTGCGGGCCGCGCTCGGCGAGGGCGACGGCGACGTGCTCGCGTTCCTGCCGGGCGTGGCGGAGATCCGGCGCACCGCGTCCGCGCTGCACGACCTCGACGCGGAGGTGATCCCGCTGCACGGGCGGCTGCCGTCGTCCGAGCAGGACCGGGCGCTGCGCGAACGGGCACCGGGCCGGGGAACCCGCGCCGGGTGGTGCTCGCCACCGCGGTCGCGGAGTCGAGCCTCACGGTGCCCGGGGTGCGCGCCGTGGTCGACGCCGGTCTGGCCAGGGTGCCGCGCACCGACCACCGCCGCGGGCTCGCCGGGCTCGTCACGATCCGCGTGTCGGCGGCGGTGGCCGCACAGCGGGCGGGGCGTGCGGGGCGCGAGGGCCCGGGGCGGGTGCTGCGCTGCTGGCCGGAGGGCGAGCTGCTGGCCCCGGAACCGGAGCCGGAGATCCGCACCGCCGACCTCACCCGGCTCGCGCTCGACCTCGCCTGCTGGGGTACCCCGGACGGCGCGGGCCTGCGCTGGTGGGACGCGCCTCCCGAGGGTCCGCTGCGCGCCGGGCACGCCGTCCTGCGCGCGCTGGGTGCGCTCACCGACGCCGGTGTCACGGACCGGGGCCGCCGCATGGCCGAGCTCGGTCTGCACCCCCGCCTGGCCAGGGCCCTGCTCGACGGGGCGGGTGCCGTCGGGGCGCGGGCCGCCGCGGAGGTGGTGGCCCTGCTCGACGACGACACGCTGGCTGCGGGCGTCGAGGTCGAGGGTCAGCTGCGCGGGCTGCGGTCGGGGGCGGCGCCGGGGACCGGACGGTGGCGGGCCGAGGTGCGCCGCCTGCGGCGGCTCGTCGGCGGCGACACCGGCGGCGACACCGGCGGCGACACCGGCGGCGACGCACGCGATCCCGGGCTCGCTGCCCCGATCGTCACTCGGCGGCGACACCGGCGGCGACACCGGCGGCGAGACCGCGGCGACGCACGCGATCCCGGGCTCGCTGCCCCGATCGTCACTGCGCTCGCCCATCCGGAGCGGCTCGCCCGCCGCCGCTCCCCCGGCTCCCCGCGCTACCTGATGGCCGGTGGCACGGCCGTGGAGCTGCCGCCGGGCACCGCGCTCGCCGACGAGGAGTGGCTCGCCGTTGCCGTCGCCGACCGCACGCCCGGTGCCGACCACGGCCGGGTGCGCCTGGCCGCCGCGGCCGACCGGGACCTCGCACTGCGCGCGGCGCCCGCGCTCGTGACGGAGGCCGACGAGGTGGCCTGGGTGCGCGGCGATCCGGCCGGGGTGGTGGCGCGCCACGTGCGGCGGCGGGCGCGATCGTGCTCGACGAGCGCCGCATCGCCGATCCCCCGCCGGCCGCGCTGCACGCCGCTCTGCTCGACGGTCTGGCGACCGAGGGCCTGGGCCTGCTGCGCTGGTCGGACGGGGCGCGGCGGCTGCGGGACCGGATCGCCACGCTGCACCGCGTGCTGGGCCCGCCGTGGCCGGACGTCTCCGACGACGCGCTGCTGGCCGACCCGGACCGGTGGTGGGCCGGCCCCCTGACCTCGGCCAGGGGCCGCGCCGACCTGGCCCGCGTCGATGCGGCGCAGATCCTGCGCGGCCTGCTGGACTGGCGCGAGGCGGCGGCCCTGGACGAGCTGGCGCCCGAGCGGGTCACCGTGCCGTCGGGGTCGCGGATCGCCGTCGACTACGCCGGCGAGCGGCCGGTGCTCGCGGTGCAGGTGCAGGAGGTGTTCGGCTGGACCGGCGCGCCCGCCGTGGCGGGCGGGAAGCTGCCCCTGCTGCTGCACCTGCTGTCACCGGCCGGCAGGCCCACCGCCGTCACCGCAGACCTGGAGACGTTCTGGACGACGGGTTACCCCCAGGTGCGGGCGGAGCTGCGCGGCCGCTACCCCAAGCACGCCTGGCCGCTCGACCCGCGCACCGCGCCGCCGGTCAGCGGTCGCGGGCGGCGGCCTCCCGGGCAATTGCCTCCTGGGCGATGACCGCCTCCTCCTCCAGCGCGGGCACCTCGGCGACGGCCTCCTCCGCCTCCTCGGTCGAGTCGGTGGCGCCGTCCAGCTCGGTGCGCACCGTCTGCAGCAGCAGCGCACCCGCCAGCACGACGACGGCGCCCAGCAGGAACGGCACGTGCACGCTCAGGTGCTCGGCGAGCAGGCCGGCCGCGAACGGGGCGAGCCCGCCGCCGATGAACCGCACGAACCCGTACGTCGCCGACGCCACGGGGCGCGGCACCGGCGAGATGCTCATGACCGCGGTGGTGACGAGGGTGTTGTTGAGCCCGACGAACGCGCCCGACACGATCACCGACACGATCACCACCCACCGGGCGCCGGGGAACGCGCCGATCACGGCCAGTACGACGGCCACGAGGACGAGGCACGCGGTGAGGGTGCGGGCGGTGCCGAAGTGCCGTTCCAGCCACGGCGCACCGAACACCGCGAAGATCGCCACGAGGATGCCCCAGGCGAAGAACACGGCGCCCAGCTGAAGTGCCTCGAGGCCCATCAGGAACGGTGCGTAGCCCAGCAACGTGAAGAAGCCCCAGTTGTAGAGCAGGCCGGTCAGGCTCGTGTTGCGCAGGCTGCGGTGGCGCAGCGCGGCGAGCGGCTCGCGCACGGACGATCGGCGCTGCGGCGTCGGGGTCGCCGGGAGGAACACGACGGTCGCCACCAGCGCGATCAGCATGAGGACCGACACGCCGAGGAACGGGCCCCGCCAACTGATGTCGCCCAGCAGGCCGCCCAGCAGCGGCCCGGTGGCGATGCCGACGCCCAGCGCGGTCTCGTAGAGCACGATCGCGCCGGCGAACCCGCCGCTCGCGGACCCGACGATCACGGCGAGCGATGTCGCGATGAACAGGGCGTTGCCCAGGCCCCATCCGGCGCGGAAGCCGACGATCCCGCCGATGCTGTCGGCGGCGCCCGCCGCGGCCGCGAACACCACGATGAGCACGAGGCCCGCGATCAGCGTGCGCTTCGCGCCGATGCGGCTCGAGACCGCACCGGTGACCAGCATCGCGACGGCCGTGACGACGAGGTAGCTGGTGAACAGCAGCTCCACCTGCGTGTGGCTGGCCTGCAGCTGCGTGGCGAGCGCCGGCAGGATCGGGTCGACCAGGCCGATGCCCATGAACGAGATGACGCAGGCGAAGGCGACGGCCCACACGGCCTTCGGCTGCCGGAACGGGCTGATCTCAGCGGTCACGGTCGCCGAGTATAGATAGCTTTGCTAAGCATCTGCTGCGGCACGATGACCGATGTGACGCACTCCTCTCCCACCTGCACGCTCGTCCAGCTCACCGACCTGCACATCGTGGCCGCGGACGAGGAACACCCGAGCGGCGTCGACACCGCGGCCGTCCTGCAACAGGCCCTGCAGGCCGTCGAGGACGCCGCGATCCGGCCCGCAGCACTCGTCCTCACCGGCGACCTCACCGAACACGGCCGACCGGCCCAGTACGACCGCCTGCGCGCGATCGTCGAACCGGTGGCGGCCCGCGTCGGCGCCCCGCTCGTGTACGCCGCCGGCAACCACGACGAGCGCGCCGCGCTGCGCCGACACCTGCTGGGTACGCCGCCGTCCGCCGCACCGCTCGACCACGTCACGCGCGTCGGCGACCTGCGGATCGTCGTGCTGGACAGCACCGTCCCCGGCCACGCCCACGGCGGGCTGACGCCCGAGCAGCTGGAGTGGCTGCGCGCCGAGCTCGCCGACCCCGCACCCGCGGGCACGGTGCTGGCACTGCACCACCCGCCGCTGCCCAGCGCCGCGCCCCTCGCCGCGGCGATCCCCCTCCTGCGCCGCGCCGAGCTCGCCGACGCCGTCGCGGGCACGGACGTGCGGCTGGTGCTGGCCGGGCACACCCACGTCGTCAGCGCGGGCACGCTCGGCGGGGTACCGGTGTGGACGGGCGGCCCGCTCGCCACCACCCTCGACCCCTTCGCCCCCGGCGCCACCCTGCACGGCCTGGCCACACCGTCGGTGAGCCGGATCGATCTCTTCCCCGACGATCTGATCACCACGAGCGTGCCGATCGGGGCCCTGCGCGTGTCGGAGGTCCCGGCGCAGACGATGGAGCCCGCGCTCGCGGCCTTCCGGGCCGCCGCCGCGATCGGGTGACCCCGTTCGGGTAGCGTTCGCCCGGTCACCGTCCGCAGCCGTCGACCGCTCGGGAGCGCCGCGTGAAGATCGCGCACCTCGTCCCGACCCTGCACCCGCAGGCCCCGGAGGTCGGCCTCGTCGACCTGGCGGCGCCGCGGCCGACGCCGGCATGGAGATCGTCGTCGTCGCGCTCGCCGCCACGTCCGACACCACCAGGGTGAGCGCGTTGCGCCGCCACGGCGTCCCGGTCGTCGAGCTCGGTCTGGCCCGCCTCGACCCGAGGTCCGTACCGCGCACCGCGGCGCAGCTGCGCGCCCACGGTGCGCAGCTGGTGCACACCCACCTGCCGACCGCGGACGTCGTGGGCGCCGCGGCGGCCGTGCGCAACCGGATCCCCGCCGTCTCCACGCTCCACCACATCGAGAACCTGCCCGCCGATCGCGGCGACCGGCTCCGGCGCACCGCCCGCATCCTCGCCCGGCAGCGCTTCATGGCGCGCACCATCGCGATTTCGCAGGTGCAGCTGGAGTGGTACCGCGGGCTCACCGGCACCGGGCGCAACCTCGTCGTCGTGCCCAACGGCGTGGCCGACCCCGGCGTGCCGGACGAGGCCGTGCGCCGGGCCCGCCGAGCCGCCCTCGAGCTCGCCGACCACGAGGTGCTACTGCTCAGCAGCGCACCGATGCGCCGCGGGGAGGGCCACGAGCTGCTGCTCGACGCCGTCGCGGCGCTGCCCGACGGGGTGCCGCTCGCGGTCGCGCTTGCCGGCGACGGCCCGCTGCGGCCGTGGCTGGAGTCGCGGGTCGACAGCCACGACGACCTCGCGCGCGGGTCCGCTTCGTGCACCGCCACCAGGACCCGGCGGGCCTGCTCGCCGCCGCCGACATCGTGGTGCACACCGCGCGGTCCGGCGCGGCACCCACCGCCCTGCTGCGGGCCATGGCCGCGGGCGTGCCCGCGGTCGCCACCCGCGTCGGCGGCGTCCCGGAGATCGTCACCCCGGACACCGGCGTCCTCGTGCCGCTCGGCGCACCCGCGCTCGTCGACGCGCTCGTCGGGCTCGCCGAGGACGGCGCGCGGCGCAGGCGGATGGCCGCCGCGGCGCGGGCCCGGTTCCTGGCCGAGTACGACGCGGCGGGCTGGGCGCGGCGGCTGCACCGCCTCTACGCCGACGTGCTCACCGGCCGCACCTGATCCGGACCTGATCGAATCGGCCTGATCGAATCGGGTCGACGCGCGGCGCCGCCGGGAGCACACTGCGCACTCGTGCCGCACAACGACGCGCCGACCCTCCTGCCCCCGTCGATCACCCTCCGGCGGGCCACCCCCGCCGATCTCCCGGCCCTCGCGGAGGCCGACGGGCGCGCCTTCGGCCAGCACTACTCCGACGAGCACCTCGAGGAGATCCGGCGGCTGTTCGATCCCGACCGGTTCCTCGTCGCGGTGGACGCGGGGGAGATCGTCGGCATCACCGGCTCCTACCCGTTCGACGTGACGCTCCCGGGCGGCGCGGCGCTCCCTGCCGCCGGCGTGACCTGGGTGTCCGTGGCGGTCACCCACCGCCGCCGCGGCATCCTGCGGGCGCTCATGGCCGAGCAGCACCGGGCGTTCGTCGCGGACGGCCTCCCCGTCTCGCTGCTCACCGCCAGCGAGGGCGCCATCTACGGCCGGTTCGGCTACGGGGTCGCCACCGAGCACCGCGAGGCCGAGGTCACGCGGCGGCGGGCCGTGCTGCGCCGGGACGTGCCGGACACCGGCGGCGTGCGCCAGGTCGGGACGGCCGAGCTGCGCCGGATCGCTCCGGAGCTCCACCGGCGGTGGGCGGCGCAGACCCCGGGCGCGCTGTCGCGCGACGACGCGTGGTGGGACGTCCTGCTCGCCGACCACGAGTGGCAGCGCGGCGGGGCCACCGCGCTGTTCCACCTCGCGCACCCCGACGGCTACGTCTCCTACCGCATCGACCGCGGCGCGCAGACCTGCCGCGTCGTCGACATGGCCACGGCCACCGACGAGGCGTACACCGCGCTCTGGCGCACCCTGCTCGCCCTCGACCTCGTCGAGACCGTCCTCGCCCGTTCCCTCACCCCCGCCGAGCCGGTGCAGTTCCTGCTCGCCGACCCCCGGCAGGTGCGCACCGTCGGCCAGTACGACGGCATGTGGGCCCGGGTGCTCGACGTGCCCGCGGTGTTGTCGGCCCGCCGCTACGGCACCGAGCTCGACGTCGTCCTCGACGTGCGGGACCCGTTCCTCGACCGGGGCGGCCGCTTCCGCCTGCGCGGCGGCCCCGACGGCGCTGAATGCACCCCCGCCGCCGGTGCCGCACCGGTCGCGACGATCGAGGTGACGGCCCTGGGCTCGCTGCTGTTCGGCGGTGCGGACGCCGGGTCGCTCGCCAGGGCCGGGCTGCTGGCGGCCGAGCCGGCCGTGGTGCGCCGCCTCGCCACCGCGTTCCGCGGCGAACGCGCGCCCCAGCACGGCACGGAATTCTGAGCTGCCGCAAGCCCGGGCGCCGATAAGGTGGCCGGTTGTGCCCGACCCCGCTCCCCCGGTCCCCGAACTCGACGCCCCCGACCTGCTCGCCCGGCTGCGCTCCGCCACCGGTGCCGATCTGGACCTGGTCGGCCCGTTGCCCGGCGGGCAGGTCGGTGCCGCTCTGGTGCGGTGGCCCGACGGGCGCCACGGCGTGCTCACCCGCGCCGGCGACGCGTCCGACGAGGCGTGGGCGCAGGTCGAGCAGACCGCGGAGCTGCTCGGTATCGCCCGGGGGGCCGGGATCCCGGCCCCCCGCTACGAGCTGGTCACCCGGCTGCCGACGCGGTCGCCGTCGTGCAGGAGCGTCTCCCCGGTGAGCCGCCGTCCCGCGTGGACCTGGCGCTCGTGCAGCACCTCGTCACGATCGCCGGACGCGGCGCCGGGCTGCTGCGCGGACGTCCGGACGTCCCGGCCGTCGAGCTGCACCTGCTGCGCAGCGGGGCCGGCTTCTGCCTGCACCAGCCGCTCGCGCAGTACGACGACCGCACCCGCCGCCTGCTCGACGTGGTCCGCCGCACCGGCGCCGCGTCACCGCACCGGATGGCGGGCGAGGACCTCGTGCACACCGACTTCCACCCCGGCAACGTGCTGGTCGACCGCACCGGCGCCGTGACCGGCGTCGTCGACTGGGACGGGACGGGCCGGGGCGACCACCGGTTCGCGCTGGTCACCCTGCGCTTCGACCTCGCGGTCCCCGGCGTCGACGCGCGGGACCGCTCGGCCCGCTCGGCCGCGGCCCGGTGGCTGGACAACCACATCGACGACGTCCTCGACGAGGCCACCCTGCGCGCGTACTGGGCCCACATGG
The DNA here is from genome assembly GCA_001942185.1 of Pseudonocardia sp. CNS-004. Lineage (GTDB taxonomy): Bacteria > Actinomycetota > Actinomycetes > Mycobacteriales > Pseudonocardiaceae > Pseudonocardia. Next base: position 21,083 of record MKJV01000118.1, on the reverse strand, counting down.
GCCTGCGTCAGGTGGACTGGGCCATCCGCAACCACGGCCCCGCCGACGTGGACCACTGGCTCACGGTGGCGGCGTCCCGGCTCGCCTGAGCCGCTCCCACCGGCGTCAGGCCGATCTCGCTCCCACCCGCCAGCGGCCCGGCGCCACGCCGTGGTGGCGCTTGAAGGCGGCGGCGAACGAGAACTCCGACGCGTAGCCCAGCGAGTGGGCGACGGCGGCGAGGCTCGCGTCGCCCGCCCGCAGCTGTTCGCGCGCCAGCGCCATCCGCCAGTCGGTCACGTAGGCCAGCGGCGAGAGGCCCAGCAGCCCGGTGAACCGCCGCGCGAAGGTGGCCCGGGACAGCGACGCCTCCGCCGCCATGCCGGCGACCGTCCAGTCGCGGCGCGGATCGGTGTGGACGGCGCGCAGCGCCGCCCCGACGCCCGGGTCGGCCATGCCGCGGAACCAGCCGGGCGCAGCGTCCAGGTCGGCCGCGAGCTGTTCCCGCAGCGCCTGCACGAGGATCACGTCGAGCAGGCTGTCCAGCAGCGCCAGCTGGCCGGGACCGTCGCGCGGGAGCTCGCCCACGAAGACGTCGAGCGTGGACCGCAGGCTGGACCCGGCGCGCGACCGCACGACGGTGAGGGTGGGCAGGCCCGCGAGCAGGCCTGCGCACAGCTCGCCCTCGAAGCGGTAGGCGCCGCAGAAGAACGTGGTCGGCTCGCCGGCGTCCGCACCGATCTCCAGCCGGACCGCGCCCCCGGACGGCGCGGCACACGCCAGCATGTCGCCGAACGGTTCGACGGCACCGGCCGGCGAGTGGCCCATGTGGTGGGGCGACGGCCCCCGGATCAGGACGACGTCGCCGGCGAGCACGCGGCGGGCTTCGCCGGGCCGTTCGGTCCACGCGAACGCCTCCCCGCCGAGGATCCCGTGGATGGCGAGCTGGGCCGCCTCCGGGAACTGCACTCCCCACTCGCCGCGCGCGGTCGAGAGCGAGAACGCGGCCCCCCGCGCACGGGAACGGCGCAGCATGTCGGTGAGAACGTCCACGAGATGAGACGTTCTCATATCTCCTCGCGCGGATCCAGCATGGATCAGCGCACCTCTGCCCGGTTGTATGAGAGCTGTCCACATCACGAGTAGGAGCGGCGCCATGCCACTGGCAGTGCAGTTCGACGAGTACGGCGACATCGATGTGCTCGAGGTCCGGGACGTGCCACGACCGCAGCCGGGGCCCGGCGAGGTGCTGGTCCGCGTCGCGGCGGCCGGGATCAACCCCGGCGAGAACGCGATCCGCATCGGCGTCTTCGCGCAGCAGTGGCCCGCGGCCTTCCCCTCCGGCGAGGGCACCGACCTCGCCGGGCGGATCGAGGAGGTCGGCGCCGACGTGTCCGGCTGGTCGGTGGGCGACGAGGTGATCGGCTGGGTGGACACCCGCGCCAGCCACGCCGAGCTGGTCGTCGTGCCCGCCGCACACCTGGTGCGCCGGGAGCGGGGCGTGCCGTGGGAGGCGGCTGGTGCCCTGTTCGTCGCCGGGACCACCGCCCACGCCGCGGTGAACGCGGTCGGCGCGGGCCCGGGCGACACGGTGGTCGTCGCCGGCGCGGCGGGCGGGGTCGGCTCGCTGGCCGTGCAGCTCGCGCGCCGGTCCGGGGCCACGGTGATCGGCCTGGCGAGCGAGGCCAACCACCGGTGGCTGACCGACCACGGTGTCGTCGCACTGACCTACGGCGACGGTGTCGCCGACCGCATCCGGGCCGCCGCGCCCGGCGGCGTCGACGCGTTCGTCGACACGTTCGGCAACGGCTACATCGACCTCGCCCTCGAGCTCGGCACCACGAAGGACCGCATCAACACGATCATCGACTTCGCGGGGGCGGCGCGGACCGGGGTCAAGGGCGAGGGGATGACCGGGTCCGCGAACGTCGAGGTCCTCGGCGAGCTGGCCGAGCTCGTGGCGGCCGGCGACTTGGAGGTCCCCATCGCGGCGACCTACCCGCTGACGGAGGTCCGCACCGCGTACCGGCAGCTGATGCTGCGGCGCACCCGCGGCAAGATCGTCCTGCTGCCTTAGCGCGCACGGATCGCACGTCAGAACGACTCCAGCCGTGGGTCGCAAGCGCTGGGGACCTCCGGCGGTGGCAGGGTGTCAGCCGTGACCACCGCACACGACTCCGTCGCCGTCGTCACCGGCGCCGCCCGCGGCTTCGGCCGCGAGATCGCCCGTCGCCTCGTCGGCCGCGGCCACCGGGTCCTGATCACCGACGTCGACGCCGACGCGGTCACCGCCACCGCCGCCGAGCTGGGCGTCACGGCGGTGGCGGCGGACGCGCGGCTGCCCGCCGACCACGCCCGCGTCGCCGCGGCGGCCTCGGCGCTCGGGCCCGTCGGGGTGTGGGTCAACAACGCGGGTGTGCTGCGGGCCGGGCGCGTGTGGGAGCAGCAGGAGCAGGACGTCACGCTGCAGGTGGAGGTCAACCTGCTGGGTGTCGTGCACGGCTCGCGCGCGGCCGTCGGCGTGATGCGGGAGCACGGCGGGCACCTGCTCAACATCGCGTCGATGTCCGCGCACGGCCCGGTGCCCGGGCTCGCGGTCTACGCCGCCACGAAGGCGGCCGTGCTGAGCTTCACCACCAGCCTGCAGGGCGAGCTGGACATGGCACGGGTGCCCGTCCGCGCCCACGCGCTGTGCCCGGACGCCGCCGACACCGCGCTCGTGCGCGACGAGCAGGCGAGCCCCGACACGGCGATCCTGTTCTCGCAGCGGTCGCTGCTCACCCCGACCGCGGTGGCCGACGCGGCCGTCGCGCTGCTCGACGGGCGCGCATCGTGCGTCGGTCCCCGGCCACCGCTCCGCGGGGATGCGGATCGCGGGCGCCTGCCCCGGCTGGGGTTGCCGGTGCTCGCGCGGCTGCGCGCGCAGGGCGACCGCAGACGCCTCGCGGGCTCGTGAGCGGCCGACCCCGCGCGTCCCGGCGTCACGACCACGACGCGGGCGGCGACCCGGAGCTGCTCGCGTCGAAGGCGGCGCTGCGCGACGAGGTGTGGACGGCGTTGTCGCAGGAGCGGGTGGCGCGGTTCCCGGCGCCCGCAACCGCATCTCCAACTTCACCGGCGCCGAGGCCGCGGCGCGGCTGCTGGCGCAGACCGACGCCTGGCGGGACGCCGCCACGGTGAAGGCCAACCCGGACTCCGCGCAGCTACCGGTGCGCCAGCGGGCGCTGGAGGACGGCAAGACCGTCTACATGGCGGTGCCGCGCCTCGCCGAACCCGAGCCCTTCTTCCTGCTCGACCCGGGACACCTCGCGGACCCGCCCCGGCGCGCCGCCTCCATCGCCGGTGCCACACGGTCGGCGCGCCGCGTCGCCGTCGCCGACCTGGAGCCGGTCGACCTCGTCGTGAGCGGCTGCGTGGCCGTCGGGGAGGACGGCGCCCGGCTGGGCAAGGGCGGTGGCTTCGCCGACCTGGAGTTCGCGCTCGCCACCGCGGCCGGGCTCGTCGGCCCCGCCACACTGGTGGTCACCACCGTGCACGAGCTGCAGGTCCGCCCCGCGGGCACGGTCCCGACCGCGGCACACGACGCCCCGGTGGACCTCGTCGTCACCCCGGACCGCGTGATCGACTGCCGGGAGCGGCGCGGACCGCGACCGGCCGAGGGCATCCGCTGGTCCGAGCTCACCCAGGAGAAGATCGAGGCGATCCCGCTGCTGCGGGCACTCGCGCAGGAGGCGAACCGATGACCGGGTCCACACGTGTGCAGCTCGCGTACGGCGAGGCCGGGCTGGCGGTGGACCTGCCGGCCGCACGCACCACGGTCGTGGAGCCCGTCTACGTGGCGGGCGCCGCCGACCAGCGCGGGGTGCTGCGCACCGCACTGCGCGAGCCCGTCGCCGGGCCGCCGCTGCGCGAGCTCGCCCGCCGCGGCCAGACCGTCGCGATCTCGATGTGCGACGGCACCCGCGCCCAGCCCCGCCACCTCATGATCCCCGCGGTGCTCGAGGAGCTGGACGGGATCGTGGACCTCGACGACGTGACGATCCTCGTCGCGACCGGCACGCACCGCGGCAACACCGAGGCCGAGCTGCGGGCGATGCTCGGCGACGAGGTCGTCGACACCGTGCGCGTGGTGAACCACGACGCCCGCGACGCGTCGTCGCTCGTGCACCTCGGAACCCACGGCAACGGCGTCCCGGTGTGGCTCGACCGGCACTGGGTGGAGGCCGACCTGCGGATCACCACGGGGTTCGTCGAGCCGCACTTCTTCGCCGGCTTCAGCGGCGGGCCCAAGCTCGTGGCCCCCGGGCTCGCCGGGCTGGACACCGTGCTCACCCTGCACGACGCCCGCCGGATCGGGCACCCGCAGGCCACGTGGGCGGTGTGCGAGGGCAACCCGGTGCACGACGACATCCGCGCCGTCGTCGGCGCCGTCGGCCGGGTCGACTTCGCGCTCGACGTCGTGCTCAACCGCGAGCAGCAGATCGTCGAGGCGTTCGGCGGTGAGCTCTTCGCCATGCACGCCACCGCGCGGGAGGCGGCGAGGCGGCTCGCGATGCGCCCCGTCGACGGCCGGTTCGACGTGGTCGTGACGACCAATGCGGGCTTCCCCCTCGACCAGAACCTCTACCAGTCGGTGAAGGGCATGTCGGCGGGCGCCACCGTGGTGCGCGAGGGCGGCACGATCGTGTGCGCGGCCGAGTGCCGCGACGGGTTCCCCGACCACGGGTCGTACCGCGAGGTGCTGGAGTCCGCGGCGTCGCCGCGGGCACTGCTCGACGCGATCGAGGCCCGGCCCCACACCGTGCCCGACCAGTGGCAGGTGCAGGTGCAGGCGAAGGTGCAGAGCCTCGCCCGCGTGGTGATGCACACGTCGTACCTGTCGGACGGCGCCCTCGCGTCCGCCCACCTCGAGCAGACCGCCGACATCGCCGCCACCGTGGAGCAGGCGCTGGGCGCCGCCGGCCCGACGCCCGGGTCTGCGTGCTGCCCGAGGGGCCGCAGACGATCCCCTACCCGGTCTGAGCGCCGTGCCGCGATCTCAGCGGTCGGGGTCGCGGTCCGAGCCCTTGTCGGCCCACTCCTGATCGGCCTCGTCGGCCGCCTCCGTGCGCTCCTTGGCGATCTCCAGCGCACGCGCGGCCGTCTCCCGGTCCGGGTAGGGCCCGAGCCGGTCGGCCGCGCGGCAGCCCTCCGGCGGCTCCACGGCGCGGTGCTTGAGGCAGTAGAACCATTGCTCGTCAGGCATACCTCGCAGCCTGTCATCTCGGGTCGGCTTCCGCACGGACCGCACGTGCGAGCATGTGCACCATGGTGGAACCCCTTGCTCCCGCACCCGTGATGACCGACGTCGCGCGGCTGGCCGGCGTGTCCCACCAGACCGTTTCCCGCGTCGTCAACGGATCTCCGCACGTCAGCGAGCCCACCCGCGCCCGGGTGCTCGCCGCGATGGAGGAGCTGGGCTACCGCCGCAACTCCGTCGCGCGGGCGCTCGCCACCCGCCGCTCCGGCGCACTGGGTGTGATCACGTTCGACACCGTGCTCTACGGGCCGGTCAGCACGCTCTACAGCATCGAGCAGGCGGCCAGCACCGTCGGCATGGGCGTGAGCATCGCCGTGGTGGAGCGGATCAGCTCCGAGGCCGTCGAGCGGGCGCTCTCCCGGCTGCAGGACCAGTCCGTCGAAGGGGTCGTGGCGCTCGCGGCCCAGCTCGACGCCGTGGAGGTCCTCACCGCGAAGCTGCGGCCGGTGCCCACCGTGTTCGTCGGCGGCCTGCTCGGCGGCGGGCGGGGCAGCGAGGCCCCGTCGGTGCCCGCCATCGGTATCGACCAGCGCGGCGGCGCGGCCCGCGCCACCCGCCACCTGCTGGAGCTGGGGCACCGCACCGTTCACCACCTGGCGGGCCCGGCCGACTGGCTCGACGCCCGCTGGCGCGTCGACGGCTGGCACTCCGCCCTCACCGAGGCCGGCGCGCCGGTGACCACACCGGAGGCGGGCGACTGGAGCGCCCGCTCCGGCTACGCGGCGATGCAGCGCCTCCTCGCCTCCGCCCCGGCGCCGACGGCCGTCTTCGCCGCGAACGACCACATGGCACTCGGCGCCCTGCGCGCCATCGACGAGGCGGGCCGCCGGGTGCCGGGCGACATCAGCGTCGTCGGGTTCGACGACGTGCCGGAGGCCGAGTTCTTCCGCCCGCCGCTCACGACCGTGCGCCAGCACTTCCCCGAGGCAGGCCGCCGCGCCGTCCGCCTGCTCCTGGACATCATCCGCCCCGACGAGGCCGCGAACTTCCCGACGGAGGAGAACCTCGACCTGGTCCCGACGGACCTGGTCCTGCGCCGCAGCACGGGCCCCGCCTGACGCTCCCGCAGGATCGGCCCGGCGGACTGCATGATCGTCGGTTGGGCACGTTCCCGGTCGGTTTCGACCGTTCTCGCGCCGACCGCGTGATCATGCCCGTGGCACCGGCCGCTGGGTGGCGCCGCGCCCCGAGGGCCCGCCCGCCTGGCCGATCAAGGGGAGATGGCGGTCGAACGATCTCCCGCAGCCACCCTCAGCCCTTGATCGGCGCCAGCTGAGCCGATCCGCCCCCGACCGGCCGGCCGGGGGCGTGATCATCGGATGGGTGCGTTCGCGGGAGGGGCCGCAGAGGCTCACGGGCAAGGGCCGCGCAGCGGTCGCGAAGCGACGCCGAAGGCGCCCTTGACGCGTGAGAGGCGGCCCCGCACGATGCGCGGCGCCACCAGCGGCCCCACCCGGCCTGGCCCTCGCCGATGCGCGGCGCCACCAGCGGCCCACTCCGCCCACACCCTGCGCGACGCCCATCGAGCCCGGCCCGGCGTGCCCCACGCGCGGCCGAAGGGCCGGGACCAGCAGGAACGCCCAAGCGTGAGCACCCCCCCACCAGTGATGTCAGAGGAGTTCGGCGAGCGTCTTGACAACCCTCCCCTCCGCCCTCGATTGTTAGCGCTAACAACGCCGTTCGACGGGAGAGAGCCGTGGCCAGTCCGCACACCCCACCGGGTGCCGTCACCGTCGGCATCGACTTCGGCACGCTCTCGGGGCGGGCCGTCGTCGTCCGTGTGTCGGACGGGGCGGAGCTGGCGAGCGCCGTGCACCCCTACCGCCACGGCGTCGTCGACCACACCCTGCCCGCCACCGGCGCGACACTGCCGCCGGACTGGGCGCTGCAGATGCCCGACGACTGGATCGAGGTGCTCACGGTCGCCGTGCCGAAGGCCGTGGCCGCGGCGGGTGTCGACCCCCGCGACGTGATCGGCATCGCCACCGACTTCACAGCCTCGACGGTACTGCCCACCCTCACCGACGGCACGCCGCTGTGCGCGCTGCCCGAGCTGGCCGACCGCCCGCACGCCTACCCGAAGCTGTGGAAGCACCACGCCGCCCAGGGGCAGGCCGACCGGATCAACGAGGTCGCCCGCGAGCGCGGGGAGAGCTGGCTCGCCCGCTACGGCGGCCGGATCTCCAGCGAGTGGGAGTTCGCGAAGGCGCTGCAACTGCTGGAGGAGGACCCGGAGGTCTACGCGCGCACCGAGCGCTGGGTCGAGGCCGCCGACTGGATCATCTGGCGGCTGTGCGGCACCTACGTCCGCAACGCGTGCGTCGTCGGCTACAAGGGCATCTACCAGGACGGACGCCACCCCGACCCGGAGTACCTCGCCGCGCTGAACCCCGAGTTCGCCGGCTTCGTCACCGACAAGCTGGAGCACCCGATCGCCCAGCTCGGCGACCGCGCCGGCGGCTGACGGCCGAGGCTGCCGCCTGGACCGGGCTGCCGGAGGGCATCGCGGTCGCCGTCGGCAACCTGGACGCGCACGCCACGGTGCCCGCCGCGCAGGCCCTCGACCCCGGCCAGATGGTCGCGATCATGGGTACGTCCACCTGCCACGTGATGGTGTCCGACCGGCTCGGCGAGGTGCCCGGCATGTGCGGGGTGGTCGACGGTGGCGTCGTGACCGGCATGTGGGGATACGAGGCGGGCCAGAGCGGGGTCGGCGACATCTTCGGCTGGTTCGTCGAGACGTCGGTGCCGCCGGAGTACCACCAGCGGGCCGCCGAGCGGGGCATCGACGTGCACGAGCTGCTCACCGAGCTCGCGGCCGAGCAGGAGGTCGGCGAGCACGGGCTCGTCGCCCTGGACTGGCACTCCGGCAACCGCTCGGTGCTCGTCGACCACGAGCTGTCCGGCGTGGTCGTCGGCCAGACGCTCGCCACCCGCCCCGAGCACACCTACCGCGCCTGCTGGAGGCCACAGCGTTCGGCACCCGCACGATCATCGAGTCGTTCGAGCAGGCCGGGGTGCCGGTGCGGGAGCTGGTGGTGGCCGGCGGGCTGCTGAAGAACAAGTTCCTCATGCAGCTCTACGCCGACGTCTGCGACATGCCGCTCTCGACGATCGTCTCCGAGCAGGGCCCCGCCCTCGGCGCCGCCATCCACGCCGCCGTCGCGGCAGGCGCCTACCCGGACGTCCGCGCCGGTGCCGCCGCCATGGGTGGCGCGAACCGTGGCGCCTACACCCCCGACCCCGAGCGCGCCCGCGCCTACGACGCGCTCTACGCCGAGTACCGGCGCCTGCACGACTACTTCGGACGAGGAGAGAACGATGTTCTGCACCGGTTGCGCGCGATCCGACGGGCGGCGGTGACGGGCAAGTGACTTCCGTGATCCCCGAGAGCGCGAAGGCGGCCGTCGACGAGCTGCGCGAGCGCGTCGCCGCCCTGCACGCCGAGCTGGTGCGCTACGAGCTCGTCGTGTGGACGGCGGGCAACGTCTCCGCGCGGGTCCCCGGCCACGACCTGATGGTGATCAAGCCGAGCGGGGTGTCCTACGACGACCTGTCCGCCGACCGGATGGTGGTCTGCGACCTGCACGGCCGCCTCGTCGAGGGTGACTACTCCCCCTCCAGCGACACCGAGGCGCACGCGCACGTCTACCGGCACATGCCCGAGGTGGGCGGCGTCGTGCACACGCACTCGAACTACGCGAGCGCATGGGCGGCGCTCGGCGAGCCGATCCCGTGCGTGCTCACGGCGATGGCCGACGAGTTCGGCGGCCCGATCCCGCTCGGCCCGTTCGCCCGCATCGGCGACGACGCCATCGGCCGCGGGATCGTGGACACCCTCACGGGCCACCGCTCCCGCGCGGTGATCATGAAGAACCACGGGGTGTTCTCGATCGGGCCGGACGCGAAAGCAGCCGTCAAGGCGGCCGTGATGTGCGAGGACGTCGCCCGCTCGACGTTCATCGCCCGGCAGATGGGGCCGCTCGTGCCGATCCCGCAGGACGACGTCGACGCGCTCTACGACCGCTACCAGAACGTCTACGGCCAGCAGGGGGGCTCCAAGTGACCGAGCAGGTGTGGTTCCTGACAGGCAGCCAGGGCCTCTACGGCGAGGAGACGCTGCAGCAGGTCGCGCAGCAGTCGCAGGAGATCGCCAAGGAGCTGGGCGCGGCACTGCCCGTCGACCTCGCCTGGAAGCCGGTGCTCACCACCTCCGAGGGCATCCACGCCACGATGCTGGCGGCCAACGCCGACCCGGAGTGCATCGGCGTGATCGCGTGGATGCACACGTTCTCGCCCGCCCGGATGTGGATCCACGGTCTCGACGCGTTGCAGAAGCCGCTGCTGCACCTGCACACGCAGGCCAACCAGGCGCTGCCGTGGTCGAGCATCGACATGGACTTCATGAACCTGAACCAGGCCGCCCACGGCGACCGGGAGTTCGGGTACATCCAGGCGCGGCTCGGGGTGATCCGCAAGATCGTCGCCGGACACGTCTCGGACGCGGGCGTGCAGCGCAAGGTCGCGGCCTGGACGCGGGCGGCGCGCGGCTGGGCCGAGGTCCGCACGCTGAAGCTCGCCCGCTTCGGCGACACGATGCGCGACGTCGCCGTCACCGAAGGGGACCGCACCGAGGCGCAGTGGCGCTGGGGCGTCACCGTCAACGGCTACGCGGTCACCGACCTCGCCGACGCCGTGCACGCGAGCCTCGACGCCGAGGTCGACCGGCTCGTCGCCGAGTACGAGGAACGCTACGAGGTGGTGCCGGAGCTGCGCCGCGGCGGGGAGCGCCACGAGTCGTTGCGCTACGGCGCCCGGATCGAGCTGGGCCTGCGCGCGCTGCTCGACAAGGCCGGCGCGAAGGCGTTCACCACCAACTTCGAGGACCTCGGCGCGCTGCGCCAGCTGCCGGGCCTGGCCGTGCAGCGGCTGATGGCCGAGGGCTACGGGTTCGCGGGCGAGGGCGACTGGAAGACCGCCACGCTGCTGCGCACGCTGAAGGTCGCCGCCGACGGGCTGCCCGGCGGCACCTCGTTCATGGAGGACTACACCTACCACCTGGGCCCGGGCACGCCGAAGGTGCTCGGCGCGCACATGCTCGAGGTGTGCCCGACGATCGCGGCCGCCACCCCGCGGGTGGAGATCCACCCGCTCGGCATCGGCAACCGCGAGGACCCGGTGCGCATGGTGTTCGACACCGCGCCCGGCGAAGGGTTCGTCGTGGGCATGTCCGACATGGGCGACCGGTTCCGGCTCGTCCTCAACGAGATCGACGTCGTGCCGGCCGACGAGCCGCTGCCGAACCTGCCCGTCGCGCGCGCGGTGTGGGAGCCGCGGCCCGACCTGGGGACGTCCGCCGAGACGTGGATCATGGCGGGCGGCCCGCACCACACGGTGCTCTCCACCGCGCTGTCCACGGAGGAGGTCGCCGACCTCGCCGAGTTCGCCCGCACCGAGCTCGTCGTGATCGACGCCGACACGCAGGTGCGCCGGTTCCAGCAGGAGCTGCGGTGGAACCAGGCGTACTACCGCCTCGCGGGAGCCTTGTAGCACAGGTGCCCTGTAGAAAATGACTATGGACGTCATGTGGCTGCGCAGCAGCGCACTCGAGGTCGGCGTGATCACCTACGGCGCGCGGATCGTCTCGGTCCGCGCGCCGGACCGGGACGGGACGTGGGGCGAGACCACCCTCGCCCTCGCCGACGTCGACGCCTACCGCAGCGCCCCGGGGTACCTCGGGGCCTGCGTGGGCCGCTACGCCAACCGGATCGCGGGCGCCCGGTTCACCCTCGACGGCACCGAGTACCGGATCCGGCCGAACGAAGGGGAGAACGTCCTGCACGGCGGGCCGGACGGGTTCGACTCCTACGAGTGGTCGACCGACGGGCCGGACGGCTCGTCGGTGATGCTGCGGCACACCAGCCCCGACGGGGACAACGGATTCCCCGGCACCCTCGCGGCGGCCGTCACCTACCGCGTGGACGGCGCGGAGCTCTCCATCGAGCACACCGCCACCACGGACGAGCCGACGGTCGTGAACCTGACCAACCACACGTACTGGAACCTCGCCGGCGGCGGCAGCGCCGAGGACCACGAGGTGCAGCTGCACGCGAGCCACTTCCTGCCGGTGGACGGCCGGTCGCTGCCCACGGGCCCGCCGGTCCCGGTGGACGGCACTCCCCTGGACTTCCGCTCCCCGGCCCGCCTGGGTGCTCGCATCCGGGACGGCCACCCGCAGCTCGTCGCGGTGCGGGGCCACGACCACAACTACGTGGTCGACGGCACGCCGGGCGAGCTGCGGGCCGCCGCCCGCGTGGTGGAGCCCCGCAGCGGGCGCACCCTGGAACTGCGCACCGACCAGCCGGGCGTGCAGTTCTATTCGGCCAACATGCTGAACGGCACGCAGGTGCTCCACGACGCAGCACGGCCCGCCAGACCGACGCCTTCTGCCTGGAGGCGCAGGCCTTCCCGGACGCGCCGAACCACCCCGACTACCCGTCGGCGGTGCTGCGCCCCGGCGAGGAGTACCGCTCCCGGATGGTCTTCGCGTTCGGCACGGCGTAGCCGCGCGGCCGCTGCAGCGCACCCCACTCGGGTGCCGGAGCGCATCGTTCGGTGCGCCCCGCTCGTTCCACCGGGTGTGGACGTCGGGGGAACGACGCCGGGCGCGGGCAGCCGCGCCGCGTCCCCTATCGTTCACCCTATCGAGTGAGTGCTGGGGGGATACCGTGGAGCGTGGTGACCTGATCGCCGGGCGATACCGCCTCGACGCGGAGGTCGGCACCGGCGGCGCGGGCGAGGTGTGGCGTGCCACCGAGCAGGCCTCGAACACCCCGGTCACGCTGCACCGGGTGCGGCTGTCGCACCTGCCGCCGGTCGAGCGGGATCGCGCCCGCGGCCGGCTGCGCGCGGAGGCCGGCATCGCGTCGCTGCTGGACCACCCGAACATCGCCTCGGTGTACCCGCCGGTGGAGCACGACGGCGAGCCGTGGCTGGTCTCGAAGTTCGTGGCGGCGCCCAGCCTCGCCGAGCTCATGGCGGCCGGGCCGCTGACCCCGCACCGGGCCGCCGGGATCGGTGCGCAGGTGGCCGGGGCGCTGGCCTTCGCGCACTCGCCCGCACTGGGCGTGGTGCACCGCGCCGTGACGCCGCGCAGCGTCCTCGTCGGCGCGGGCGACCACGTCACGCTCACCGGCTTCGGGCTCCCCACGGCCGGGGCCGGCAACCCGCAGGGCGCAGGGCTGGCCCCTACACGGCCCCCGAGGTGGCCAACGGGCTGGAGGGCGGCCCGCAGGCCGACGTCTTCTCGCTCGGGGCCACGCTCTACGCGGCGGTGGAGGGACGTCCCCCGTGGGGTGACGGCGACCTCGGCCAGACCCGTGCGGCGGCGATGAAGGGGGTCGTCGACCCGCCGCGCCGGGCGGGGCCGCTCGGCGCGGTGCTGATGCGCATGCTGGAGAGCAGGCCGCGCGAGCGGCCCACGGCGGCGGAGGCCGCCCGGCAGCTCACGGAGGTGGCGCACGGCACCGGCGGTGGGCGCGTCGGGAGGCGCCGGGGTCTGTGGATCGTCGTCGCGGCCGTCGCCGCCCTGGTCGTGGTGGCGGCGGTCGGGCTGGTCGTGTGGCCGCAGCAGGCGGCGAGCGTGGTCGCGTCCGGGCCCGCTCCCACGCTCGGCGACCCGGCCACGGCCGACCCGTGCGCGTTGCTCGACCCGGAGCTGTTCAAGCAGTTCGGCAAGGCGATCCTGGAGACCGACGGCGGGGGGTTCGAACGCTGTGACGTCTACATCGAGTCCGGCCCGGACCGCGCGGTGGCCCGGCTGCAGTTCGCCGCGGCCAGCGCGGTGCCACCGCCGGGTGTGCCCGAGGAACGCGACGGCCTGGTGATCGTGCGCGGCGACCCGGCGAACGGCGAGTGCGTCCGCACGCTGCGGCTGACGGACGGCAACGACGTCCGCGTCTCCGGCCAGCTCCTGCTGGGCCCGGCTCCGGACCCGTGTGCCGTGGCCGATGTCGCCACCGACGCCGCGGTGGCGACGCTCGCCCGCGGCCCGGTGGCCCGCCGCCCGGCCCCGTTCGACGCCCAGTCGCTGGCCACGGTCGACGCGTGCGGGCTGCTCGACCGCGCCACCGTCGCCAAGGTGCCGGGCCTGGAGACCGTCGATCCCGATCCCGGTTTCGCCGGCTGGTACTGCGACTGGGAGAACGTGGCCACCGGGGTCTCGATCGTGGTCTCGTACGACCGCGACTCCGGTCTCACCCCGGAGGCCGGACGGCGGGTGCGGATCGCGGGGCGCGATGCCGCCGCCCGGCCGGACCAGGACGGCCTCGGGTGCGACCTGACGATCGTGCACCGCTCCTACACGCCGCCGGGCGAGTCCCCGTTGGACGAGCTGCTGATCGTGAAGGTCGACGATCCGGTCCGGGCCCCGGACCCCTGCGCGCTGGGGACCGAGGTCGCCACGGTCGCGGCCGAGAACCTGCCCAGCAGGCCCTGAGGAGGGACTGACGCGGGTCGATTGGACCCACAGCGTCGGGGGCGAATGGTCCTCGGTGAAGGACCGTTCTCGCCGATGCTGAAGCCATGACGATCCGAGCCGACAGCAGGAGCGGCGCCCTGGCCATGGGCACCGTGGCCATGGCGAGCGTCGGGGGCAGCGTCGCCGTGTCCGGCGTGCTGGCCGATGCTCCCCTGTTCACCGTGCAGGCGATCCGCTACGCGGCGGCCTCGCTCCTGCTCCTCGCGCTGGCGCGCGCCGTCCGCGTGCCGATCCGGATGCCGCGCGGAGCCGAGTGGCTGTGTCTGCTCGGGGTGGCGGCGGTCGGGCTGGTGCTGTTCAACGTCGCGCTGGTGCGCGGCTCGGAGCACGCCGAGCCCGCGGCGCTCGGGGTGGCGGTGGCGTGCGTGCCGGTGGTGCTCGCGCTGGTCGGCCCCCTGCTGGAGGGTGGACGGCCCGCGCGGGGCGTCCTGCTCGCCGCGGTGGTGGTCACGGCGGGCGCCGTACTGGTGCAGAGCGGCGGCCGCACCGACCCCGCCGGGCTGGGCTGGGCGGCGACCGTGCTGGTGTGCGAGGTGGGTTTCACGCTGCTCGCGGTGCCGGTCCTGGGCCGGCACGGGCCGTGGGGCGTGTCGGTGCACACCTGCTGGATCGCTACGGCCCAACTCGCCGTGCTCGCCGCCGCCACGGAGGGCACTGCCGCGGCGACGACGCTGCGCGCGCCCCACGTCGCCGCGATCGCGTACCTGGCGGTCGTCCTCACCGCGATCGCGTTCGTCCTCTGGTACTCCGCGGTGGGGCGGCTCGGTACCGCACTGGCGGGGCTGTTGACCGGGGTGGCGCCCGTGGCGGCGGCCGCGGTCGGCGTGCTGCTCGGCGCACCGGTGCCGGGGCCTGCGGTGTGGGCGGGGACGGCGCTCGTCATCACCGGGCTGCTGATCGGCGTGCGGCCACGGCCGACCCGAAAGAAGATAGCAATGCTCACGACCTCGTCCGAAGGCACTATGGGGTGATCGACGGGGCTACGGGGGCCCCATCACGACGACGGGTTTTGTGTGGGGGATCGACGGATGAAGGTCGTGCTGTTCTGCGGTGGGTACGGGATGCGGATGCGCGAGGGGGGTTCCGACCTGCCCAAGCCGATGCACCCGGTGGGACCGCGACCGCTGATCTGGCACGTGATGCGCTACTACGCGCATTTCGGCCACACCGACTTCGTGTTGTGCCTGGGCTACGGGGCGCACCACATCAAGGACTTCTTCCTCACCTACTCCGAGACGGCGTCCAACGACTTCGTGCTGCGCGACGGCGACGTGCACCTGCTGGGCAGCGACATCTCGGATTGGACGATCACGTTCGTGCACACCGGGCTGGACTCCCCGATCGGGGAGCGGCTGCGCCGGGTGCGCCGGCACGTGGCGGGTGAGGAGATGTTCCTGGCCAACTACGCCGATGTGCTCACCGACCTGCCGTTGAACTCGATGATCGACAGGTTCCGGCGCACGGATGCGGTGGGCGCGTTGCTGGCGGTGCCGCCGCAGTCGGCGTTCCACTGCGTGGACATCGGTGACGACGACCGGTCGCCGGGATCACCACGTTGCAGGAGATGCCGCTGTGGGAGAACGGCGGCTACTTCGTGTTCCGCCCGGAGATCTTCGACCACCTGCCCCCGGACGGTGACCTGATCATGGACGCCTGCCGGCCGCTGGCCCGGGCCGGGCGCATGTCGGCCTACCGCCACCGCGGTTTCTGGCAGCCCGCCGACACCGTCAAGGAACGGCACGCCCTCGACGCCGCCTACCGGGCGGGCGACCGGCCCTGGATGCTGTGGGAGGACGACTCCGCCCTCGCCGGCCAGGGCAGGCCACGCCCGTCACTGATCGCGTAGCCGGGTGACGCCGAGCTCGGCCGGTGGCCGTAGGCGATCAGGGCCGGGGTGACGAGCCGAAGATCGCCTCGCCGGTGGTGGCGGCCTCGGCGCCGGTGGCTCGTGATCGCCGGCAATGGTGCCCGGACGACAGATCTGTCGCCTCGCCACCACTTCCGACGATCACGCCCCGGGCGGCCGGCGCGACAGGGAAAGCCCTGCCGTCCCGGCCGGCGCCCCCGACAACGTCATGATCGTTGCGACATCTCCCCGCCCGCCGCCGCAAGGGCGCTGTGGCCCCGGTCGGACCGATCAAGACCGCATGATCGGTCCGGCGGGGCGGCTGGCCGGGCTGCCGCGCCGCCACCGTTCCCGGCGGCTACCGCGTGGTCGTCCAGGCCGCCGAGTCCGCGGGCAGCATGCCGTCGTCGGTGAGCGTGTCGGTGGCCAGCAGCACGCGGGTCCCTCCGGGAGCGGGGCGGGCGCGGCCGAGAGGTTCACGACGCAGGCGACGCCCTCGCCCCGGGAGAACGCCAGCACGCCCGGACCGGCCGGCAGCCACGTGAGATCGCCCCCGCCGAGACCCGGCAGCTCCCGGCGCAGCCGCAGCGCGCTGCGGTAGAGGGTGAGCATCGAGGCCGGATCGCCGTCCTGCGCTTCGGCCGTGACGGCGGCGAAGTCGGCGGGCTGCGGCAGCCACGGCACCGTGCCGTCGGGCCCGAACCCGAACGGGGACGCCGTGCCGGACCACGGGATCGGCACCCGGCACCCGTCGCGGCCCGGGTCGGTGTGGCCCGATCGTTCCCACGTCGGGTCCTGGCGGGCCTCGTCGGGCAGGTCCTCGACCTCCCACAGGCCGAGCTCGTCGCCCTGGTAGATGTACGCGCTCCCGGGCAGGGCCAGCATCAGCAGGGCGGCCGCGCGTGCCCGGCGCGTGCCCAGCTCGCGGTCGAACGTCTCCACGGGCGGCAGGTCGGCCCGGGAGTAGGCGCCCGGGGTGAGCGGGCGGCCCAGCCGGGAGACGTGCCGGACGACGTCGTGGTTGGACAGCACCCACGTCGCGGGGGCACCGACCGCGGCAGCGGTGGAGAGGGACTCGTCGATCACCTTGTGCAGCGCGTCGGCGTCCCACGGGGCGCGCAGGTAGTCGAAGTTGAACGCCGTGTGCAGCTCGTCGGGACGCAGGTAGCGGGCCAGCCGCTCGGGTGAGCGCACCCACGCCTCGGCGACGAAGACCGGCGGGTCCGGGTAGGAGTCGGCAACGCGCCGCCACCCCCGGTAGATCTCGTGCACGCCGTCGCGGTCCCAGTGCGGGTGGTTCGGGCGGTCGGCGGGCAGCAGCACCGCCTCGTCGTCGTGCGGGCCGAGGTCGGGCAGGTCGGGCTGCTTGACCAGGCCGTTCGCCACGTCGATGCGGAAGCCGTCCACGCCGCGGTCGAACCAGAAGCGCAGCACGTCCTCGAACTCCGCCCGCACCGCCGCGTTGTCCCAGTTGAGGTCCGGCTGCGCGGAGTCGAACAGGTGCAGGTACCACTCGCCCGAGCCGTCACCCTCGCCGTCCACCCGCGTCCAGGCCGGACCGCCGAACAGGCTGCGCCAGTCGTTCGGCGGCTCGGCCCCGCCGGGACCGCGGCCGGGCCGGAACCAGTACCGGGCGCGTTCGGGCGAGCCGGGCGGGCTCGCGAGCGCCTCCCGGAACCAGGCGTGCCGGTCCGACGTGTGGTTGGGGACGATGTCCAGGATCACCCGCAGCCCGTGGGCGTGGGCGTCCTCGATCAACACCGCCGCGTCGTCCGCGGTGCCGAACGCCGGCTCGATGGCGCGGTAGTCGGCCACGTCGTACCCGCCGTCGGCCATCGGTGACGGGTACCACGGGTTGATCCACAGTGCGTCCACGCCGAGGTCGCGCAGATGGCCCAGGCGGGAGCGGATGCCGGCGATGTCGCCCAGCCCGTCGCCGTCACCGTCGGCGAAACTGCGGATGTAGACCTGGTAGACCACCGCATCGCGCCACCAGCCGCTCACGCTGCCGGCCTCGGTCGTACCCATGAAGCTCCTCTCGATCAGCCCGGGCGAGCCTAGACGGCGCAACTCCCCGCGGATCGATGGACGTCGGGCCCCGGGTGGGCCGACGATGGGGTTCCCGCAGGTCCGACGGAGGTGGCTTCCGGTGGGGCGAGACGTCGAGCACAGGGTGTTCAGCCGGGAGGACCGGCACCGGTTCCGCGACAAGACCCGCGGATGCCTCGACGCGCTGGCGCGGATGCTGCGGGAGTCGCAGTTCGACTTCGAGCGGCCGTTGACCGGGATGGAGATCGAGCTCAACCTCGTCGACGCGCGCGGCGAGCCTGCGAACGTCAACGAGAAGGTGCTGAACCTGGTGGCCGACAAGGCCTTCCAGACCGAGATGGGCCAGTTCAACATCGAGATCAACGTGCCGCCGCGCGAGATCGGCGGCACCGGGCTGGTGTCGTTCGAGGAGACCGTGCGGGCGAGCCTCAACGCCGCCGACGAGCGCGCCCGGTCCGGCGACGCGCACCTGGTGATGATCGGGATCCTGCCCACGCTCATGCCGCGGCACGTGAGCATCGAGTCGATGAGCGCGAACCCGCGCTACGCCCTGCTCAACGACCAGATCTTCGCCGCGCGCGGCGAGGACATGGCGCTGTCCATCCAGGGCGTCGAGCGCCTGAGCACCTACGCGACTCGATCACACCCGAGTCGGCGTGCACGAGTTTCCAGCTGCACCTGCAGGTGAGCCCCGCGGAGTTCGCGCAGTACTGGAACGCGGCGCAGGCGATCGCGGGCGTGCAGCTCGCGCTCGCCGCGAACTCGCCGTACCTGTTCGGCACCGAGCTGTGGCGCGAGACCCGGGTCCCGCTGTTCGAGCAGGCCACCGACACGCGACCCGAGGAGCTGAAGGAACAGGGGGTGCGGCCGCGGGTGTGGTTCGGCGAGCGCTGGATCACGTCGGTGTTCGACCTGTTCGAGGAGAACACCCGCTACTTCCCCGCGCTGCTGCCGATCTGCGAGGACACCGATCCCGGCGAGCAGCTCGGTCGCGGCGAGGTGCCGACGCTCGACGAGCTGTCCCTGCACAACGGCACGGTCTACCGGTGGAACCGCCCGATCTACGCCGTTGTCGACGGGCGGCCGCACCTGCGCGTCGAGAACCGGGTGCTGCCCGCGGGCCCGACCGTCGTGGACGCCATGGCGGACGCGGCCTTCTACTACGGCCTGGTGCGCGCGCTCGTCGACCACGAGCGGCCGGTGTGGTCGCGGATGTCGTTCTCCGCCGCGGAGGAGAACTTCCACAGCGCGCCCGCGACGGCCTCGACGCCACCCTCTACTGGCCGGGTCTGGGCCCGGTGTCGGCCGCGGAGCTCGTGCTGCGCAGGCTCCTGCCGATGGCCCACGAGGGCCTGAGCAGCTGGGGTGTCGACCCGGAGGTGCGCGACCGGCTGCTGGGGATCATCGAGGCCCGCTGCGTGGCCGGCACGAACGGCGCCTCCTGGCAGGTCGACACCGTGCGCGCGCTCGGCGGCGACCGGATCGCGGCACTGCACGAGATGCTGCGCCGCTACCTCGAGAACATGCACGGGAACGAGCCGGTGCACACCTGGGAACGGGCCACCCCCTCGTGAGTGGATACGAGTGCTGGAGCACTCGTATCCACTCACGGGGCGCTATTCGTAGACGAGCAGCTGCTGCCCCGGGTACACCCACGACAGCGCGTCGCGCAGGCCGTCGCGCCAGTTCTCCCAGTTGTGGCCGTCGCGGGTCTCCACGAACCGCACGGTCATGCCCGTCGCCTCGAAGGTGTGCACGATGGAGCGGTTGGCGGTGATCAGCGGCTCGTACACGCCGCAGCTGACGAACAGCCGGTCGGCGACGCGCCGGGGACGCTCCCGGTAGCGGTTCACGAACCGCACGACGGGGTCGAAGACGGGACCGCCGCCGTGGTCGGCGGCCCCGATGTCGGTGAAGACGAACGAGCCGGACATCAGCACGAGCGAGCCGTAGACGTCCGGCGACCGGTATGCCGTGGCGAGCGAGGCGACCGCGCCGAAGCTCGAGCCGAGCAGGCAGCGCCCGGACCGCTGCCCCACGAGCGGCAGTTCCGCCTCCAGCCGGGGCACCAGCTCGCGGGTGAGGAACCGCGCGTGGGCGGCCGAGTTGGAGTACTCGGTGAGGCGGTCGTGGGGGTGCACGAACGCGACGACGGTCTCGGCGACGTCGAGCCGGTGGATGAGGTTGTCCAGCACCGTCTTCGCGGCCGCGTACTGCAGGAAGTCGCCGCCGTCGTGCACGACCAGCAGCGGGTAGGCGGCCGTGTGGCGGAACCGCGCCGGCAGGTACAGCGTGACCCGGCAGTCGCGGCGCAGCGCGCTGCTCTGCACCACCAGCTCGGTCAGCTCGCCGGGGCGGGCCTCCGGGTCCGGTTCGGTCCAGTCGGGGGTGGTGTACCCGTGGGCGAAGCACACCGACGACGTGCCGACAGGGCTGTAGGACAGCTTCGGGTTGAGCGGGTCGTTGCCGCGCTCGACGTGCTCCCCGCGGCGGACCTCCACCTGGTAGTTGATCCGCGACCCGGCAGGCAGCTCCAGCACCAGGTACCACAGGTCGGTGCCCCACAGCCTGCGCAGCGGCAGCCGTTCCGGCAGCCCGACGATCCGCTGCACGAGGAAGACCTCGTCGGCATCGCCGCGCCACAGGAACGTGCACCGGTCGCCCTCGACGATCGGGACCTCGTGCCGGGCGAGGAAGCGGTCGACCGCGG
Organism: Pseudonocardia sp. CNS-004; assembly: GCA_001942185.1. Classification (GTDB taxonomy): domain Bacteria; phylum Actinomycetota; class Actinomycetes; order Mycobacteriales; family Pseudonocardiaceae; genus Pseudonocardia. The sequence goes on along the minus strand of MKJV01000118.1, from coordinate 661 downwards.
CCGCATCGGGCCTGCGCTCCTTGAGGCGGTTGACGGCGAGGCGGGTCACGTGAGCTCCTCGATCCGGCCGTCCGGCCCGACCACCCGCGCTCCGGGCGGCAGCACCCTGGCCTCGCCGAGGTCGAGCCGCACGCCGTCGTCGAGCACCACGCACCGGGCAGGAGACGCGCGGCGGGCCAGCTCGGCCATCCGGGCCGGGTCGTCGGTGCGCAGCCGCCTGCGGCGTGCGGCAGCAGGATGCCACGCCGGGATCCAGCCGAGCCCCGCGTCGGAGGAACTGCGGGTGTGCGGGGCCGTGCGGCACGCGGTCGTGGCGGGCCAGCTCGGCCATCCGGGCCGGGTCGTCGGTGCGCAGCCGCCTGCGGGCGTGCGGCAGCAGGATGCACGCCGGGATCCAGCCGAGCCCCGCGTCGAGGAACTGCGGGTGTGCGGGGCCGTGCGGCACGCGGTCGTGGAACAGCAGCACCCGCTCGGTCAGCGCCATCGCCCCCGCCGACCACGCCGATCACCTTCGGCGGGCGACCACCCGAACAGCCTCAGCACGTGCAGCAGGGCCCCCACGTGCCGCCCGCGAGACGAGCGTGGCCGCCGCGTCGAGCACCCGGCCCACCGTGCGGCACGCGGTCGTGGAACAGCAGCACCCGCTCGGTCAGCGCCATCG
>MKJV01000117.1 GCA_001942185.1 Pseudonocardia sp. CNS-004 | reverse complement strand
GCCCCGCGCCGCCGCCGCCGCCCGGCGCCGCCGGCCCGCCCCGCCACCACCCGCGAGCCGTCCCGAGCCGGTGCTTGCACCGGCCGTCGAGCCGGTGCCGCACGTCAGCGTCGCCCAGGCGAGCAGCGACCCCGGCCGCTGGGGCCGGGTGGACGCCGAGGGCACCATCTACGTCCGCACCGCCGACGGCGAACGGGTCGTCGGCTCGTGGCAGGCGGGCGCACCGGAGGAGGGCCTCGCCCACTTCGCCCGCCGGTTCGACGACGTCCTCACCGAGGTGGAGCTGCTCGCCACCCGCCTCGCGGCGGGCGGCGCCGACCCCAAGCACACGTTGAGCAGCGCGAAGACCATCCGCGACGCCTCGACGAGGCCACCGTCGTCGGCGATCTGGTGGGTCTGCGCACCCGCCTCGACGAGCTGGTGGCCGAGGCCGAGGCCGCCGTGGGCGCGGCCCGTTCTGCGCGGGACGCGCAGCGCAACGCTGCCGTCGCGCGCAAGGAGGAGCTCGCCGCCGAGGCCGAGACGCTCGCCGCCGAGGCCACGCAGTGGAAGCAGGCGGGCGACCGGTTCAAGTCGATCCTCGACGAGTGGCGCACCATCCGGGGTATCGACCGCAAGACCGACGAGCTGCTGTGGAAGCGGTTCTCCAAGCGCGCGAGGCGTTCAACCGGCGCCGCGGCTCCCACTTCGCCGACCTCGACCGCCAGCGTGCGGCGGCCAAGCGCGCAAGGAGGAGCTGACGCTCGAGGCGGAGGCGCTGTCCGACTCGGAGGACTGGGGGCCGACGGCGGCCCGCTTCCGCGACCTGATGGCCGAGTGGAAGGCCACCGGGCGCGCGCAGAAGGACGCCGACGACGCGCTGTGGCAGCGCTTCCGCACCGCCCAGGACGCCTTCTTCGCCCGGCGGTCCGGCACGTTCGCGGAGCGCGACGCCGAGTTCGCGGCCAACGCCGACGCCAAGAAGGCCCTCCTCACGGAGGCCGAGAAGATAGACACCTCGGATCCGACCGCCGCACGCGCGGCCCTGCGCTCCATCCAGGAGCGGTGGGAGGAGATCGGCAAGGTCCCGCGTGACGAGATCCGCCCGCTCGAGGCGCGCCTGCGCGCCGTGGAGGAGAGGGTGCGCGAGGCGGCCGACCTCCAGTGGCGCCGCACCGACCCGGAGGCCGAGGCGCGCGTGGCCCAGTTCCGCGAGCGGGTGGCCCAGTTCGAGGCCCAGGCCGAGAAGGCGCGGGCCGCGGGCGACGCCCGCCGCGCCCAGCAGGCCGAGAGCCAGGCCGACCAGTGCGCGAGTGGCTGGCCACGGCGGAGCAGGCGGTCCAGCACCGCTGACCCGATGATCACCCGTTCGGTGCGTGGGCGGCCACATCTGGCCGCCCACGCACCGGATCGCCGATCATGCCGTGGGGCTGCCGGCTCGGGCCCGGCCCGGCTGCCCGTGATCACCACCTCGGTGCGCCACCGGCCGGATGCGGCCGCCCGTGCACCGACCGGTCGATCACGCGTGCCCTGCACCTGGAGATCACCGGCCCGGCGCGCCCCCGGCCGCATTCGGCCTCCCATGCAATCTTCCGATGATCATGGCGGCGTCTTTCCGCGATTCGGCCACAGGGAGCCGGCCCGCGCGCAACGCTGCGGGTATGACCACACACCCCACGCTGCTCGTCCTCCTCCAGCTCCAGGACGGCCTGGTCACCTGCACGCAGGCCGAGCAGCACGGGCTCGCGGGCAGAACGCTGCGAAGACGTGCCCGGGACGACGGCTGGAACCGGGTGGCGCCCCGGGTGTACCTGGCCGGCGGACATCGGTACGGGGACCGTGCCCGCGTCCGCGCGGCCGGGCTGTGGGCCGGGGAGGCCGCCGCGGTGTCCGGGCCGGCCGCAGCGTGGTGGTACGGGATGGTGGACGCGGCACCGGCCGAGGTGGTGGTCACCGTGCCGCGCCACCTCGGCATCCGTGGCTATCCGGGCGTCACCGTTCGCGTCGCGATCTGGACCCTGCCGACGTGACCCGCGTCCACGGGCTGCGCCTCACGAGCCGGGCGCTGACGGCGTTGGAGACCGCCATCGAGGTGCCGGACGGCTCGGTGTTCCTGGACCGTGCGCTCCAGAAGTACGTCCCGTTCCGCGAGGTGTACCTGGCCTACTGCCGCAACATGGGCGCTCGTGGCTTCGCTCGCGTCGCTGCGCTCCTCACCGCCGCGGCCGACCGCGCCGACTCGGCGGCGGAACGGATCCTGATCAAGCTCCTGCGCGACGCCGGGATCACCGGCTGGACTGCGGGTGCGCCCTTCGAGCAGTGGAAGATCGACATCGCCTTCCCCGACATCCGGCTCGCGGTCGAGATCGACAGCTGGGCCTGGCACACCGACGTGCAGCGCTTCCGGGCCGATCGCCACAAGGGGAACGCGCTCGTCCGAGCCGGCTGGACCGTCCTGCGCTTCACCTGGCACGACCTGACCAACCGACCCGGCTACGTCCTCGCACAGATACGCGCCGCGCTCCTCACGGCAGCAGCCACAGCATGATCACCCGGTAGGTGCCGGCGCGGTCACATGTGACCGCTACGGGGCCGAGGCGACGATCATGGCCGTCGCTCCCGGGCGCCGCCGAGCATGATCGTCGCGCTGGCGCCTCCCCGGCCACATCCGGCCGCCCACGCACCGGATCGATGATCACCTCCACGGGTCGCGGCTCGGGCCTGCCACGGGAGCCGCTGATCACCACCTGAGTGCACCACCGACCGCATGCAGCCGCCCGCGCACCAATCCGGCAATCAGCGGTGGGTGGCGATGCGCACCCAGCTCGCGGCGAGCACCAGCACCGCGACCACGGCCAGCACCAGGCCGATGCCCGCACCGGTGCCGCCGTGGGGCACCGCCACCTGCCGCGACCAGATCGCCCACACCCCGGTGACCACCGAGAACCCGCAGCCGACCGCCGCCAGCCAGGCCAGGCCGAACCAGCGGGTCGAGAGGCGAGCGCGGAGCAGACCAGGCCGAACCCGAGCGAAGTCCCGGCGAACAGCGGCGGGAGCAGCCCGAGCGGTGCGATGCCCGCGAGCACCTCCCAGCCCTGCACCGGGCCGGTCCACGGCAGCATCAACGCGCCGATCAGGACGAGCATCGCCACGGAGACGACGAGCGCGGGGGCGGCCCCGGGGTCGATGCGGTGTTCCGCGCGCCGTTGTGCGCGGCGCAGCTCGGCGTCGAGCGCGGCGAGTTCCTCGGGCACCTCGGGTTCGTCTCCTTCGCCGGTCACGCCTGCGCCCCGCAGGCGGGCACGGCCGCCGCGGGCTGGGTAGGAGGCGCGCCGAAGCCCGGCAGGCCGAGCCCGGTGGCGGCGCCACCGGGACGGGTGCCGGACTCGTGGGCGTCGCCCGCCCGCGTACGCCGGTGGGACAGCACCGGACCGTCGGCCACCAGGTGGTGCGGCGCGCCGTAGCCGATCGTGACCTCGACGACGTCACCGGGCCGGATGGGCCGCTCACCGGGGGCGAAGTGCACGAGCCGCCCGTCGCGGGCCCGGCCGCTCATCCGGCGGGTGGCGCCGTCCTTGCGCCCCTCCCCCGTGGAGACCAGCACCTCGACGACCCGGCCCTCGACGGCGCGGTTCTGCTGCCAGGAGATCTCCTCCTGCAGCGCGACGAGCCGCTCGTAGCGCTCCTGCACGACGGCCTTGGGCAGCTGGTCGGGCAGGTCGGCCGCGGGGGTGCCGGGGCGCGGCGAGTACTGGAACGTGAACGCCTGGGCGAACCGCGCCTTCTCGACGACGTCGAGCGTGGCCGCGAAGTCCTCCTCGGTCTCGCCGGGGAAGCCGACGATGATGTCGGTGGAGATCGCCGCGTCGGGCAGCGCCGCGCGCACCTCGTCGAGGATCCCGAGGAACCGCCCGGAGCGGTACGAGCGGCGCATGCGGCGCAACACGTCGTCGGAGCCGGACTGCAGCGGCATGTGCAGCTGCGGGCAGACGTTCGGGGTCTCGGCCATCGCGGCGATCACGTCGGAGGTGAAGTCCCGCGGGTGCGGCGAGGTGAAGCGGACCCGCTCCAGCCCGTCGACGTCGCCGCAGGCGCGCAGGAGCTTCGCGAACGCGCCGCGGTCGCCGAACTCGACGCCGTAGGAGTTGACGTTCTGCCCGAGCAGCGTCACCTCGAGCACGCCGTCGGCCGCGAGCGCCTGCACCTCGGCGAGGATCTCGCCGGGACGGCGGTCCTTCTCCTTGCCCCGCAGCGACGGGACGATGCAGAAGGTGCACGTGTTGTTGCACCCGACGGAGATCGACACCCAGCCGGCGTACGCGGACTCCCGGCGCGCGGGCAGCGTGGAGGGGAACACCTCGAGCGACTCGGCGATCTCCACCTGGGCGGCCTCGTTGTGCCGGGCCCGCTCCAGCAGCACGGGCAGCGCGTGCACGTTGTGGGTGCCGAACACGACGTCGACCCACGGGGCCTTGCGCACGATCGTGTCGCGGTCCTTCTGCGCGAGGCAGCCGCCCACGGCGATCTGCATGCCGGGGCGCCCGTCCTTGACCGGACGGAGGTGGCCGAGGTTGCCGTACAGCCGGTTGTCGGCGTTCTCCCGCACGGCGCAGGTGTTGAACACGACGACGTCGGCCTCGTCGGTGGCCGACCGCTCGTAGCCCGCCGCCTCGAGCAGTCCGGCCATCCGCTCCGAGTCGTGCACGTTCATCTGACACCCGTAGGTGCGGATGGTGTAGCTGCGGGTCACGAGTCGAGCGTAGGCCGTGGCCGCCCGTTCGACCGCACCGGCCGGGCACGGCAGGATGCCGGCATGGTGGAGCGCCGCACGGTCCTGCGTGGCCTGCTGTCGGGCACCGCCGCGCTCGGCCTCGCCGCGCTGCCGGGTTGCTCCTCGCGCTTCGCCGGGGTCCGGCTCACGATCGCGACCGGTGGCACCCAGGGCGTGTACTACAACCTGGGCAACGCGCTGGCGGATGCCTGGCAGACGCAGCTCGATCTCGACGCGCGCCCGGCCGTGCTGTCCACGGCGGGTTCGGTGGACAACCTCGACCGGCTCGCCGCCCGCACGGCGACGTGGTGTTCACCCAGGTCGACACGGCCGCCGAGCTGCTCGGGAGGACCCGTGCCGACCAGGCGCGCGCCCCGCGCGCTCGCCCGGATCTACGACGACGTCGTGCACGTCGTGGTGCCTGCCTCGTCGGCGACCACGACGATCGCAGATCTCCGCGGCGCCCGCGTGTCGGTCGGCGCGCCGGACTCGGGGGTGCGGGTCATCGCCGAACGCCTGCTGGCCGTTGCGGGGCTGTCCGTGGCGGACTTCGAGGCACTGCAGCTCGGGATCAACGAGTCGGTCGAGGCCATGGCGGGCGGCACGATCGACGCGTTCTTCTGGGTCGGCGGCCTGCCCACGCGGGGCGTCAGCACCCTCGCCCGGGCGCTGCCCATCCGGCTGCTGAACCTGGAGGACCTGATCACGCCGGTGCGGGCGGCGTACCCGGTGTACGCGGCGGGCACGGTGCCCGCCCAGAGCTACGGCATCCCCGACCCGATCACCACGCTGCTCGTGCGCAACTTCCTCGCGTCGGGGCGGACATGCCGGACGACGTGGCGGAAGCGCTGGTCGACGGCCTGTTCAGCGCCCAGGAACAGCTGGCCGCGGTGAGCCCGGCAGCGCTCACGATCGATCCGCGGGCCGCGATCGGCACCCAGCCGGTGCCGCTGCACCCAGGGGCGCAGCAGTTCTTCCGGTCCGAGAAGGACCCGTGATCGAGCGGTGACCGAGCGCGGAGGTCAGCACTGCGCGCGCAACGCCACCAGCTCCCCCGCCGTACGGTTGATCATGCCGCGGAACAGGTCCTCGCCGTGGTCGTTCATCGGGTTCAGGTGCCCGACCAGCTCGAGCATCACGAGCCCGTGCATCTGGGAGCGCAGCTCGTAGAACAGCGCCAACGCCCCCGCCGGCAGCGGCACCGAGTCCGACTCGATCTCGGTGAGCCGCTCGGCGCCCGGCTGCAGTGGCACCCCGGCGAGCTGCTCGGCGCTCCACCCGTCGAACACGACCTCGATGAACGGCTCGGCAAGCCCCACGGCCGCGCCGATCACCTCCTCCCGCGACGGCGGCTCGTACCCGGGCACCGGGGTGCCGTAGAGCAGCAGGAACGCCGGGCGGTTCGCCAGGGCCCAGCGTCGGTAGGCGTTGGAGGCGGCGAACAGCCGCTCGGCCTGCGGACGCCCGCGGCTGTCGTCGGCCGCGGCGGTCACGGCGTCGGCCAGCGCCCGGTGGCCGTCGACCACCAGCGCGGTGAGCAGCTCGTCGCGGCTGTCGAAGTAGTGGTAGAGCGACTGCACCGTCATCCCGACCGCCCGCGCGACACCGCGCAGCGACAGCCCGCCCGGACCCCCCTCGGCCAGCTGCTGCAGTGCGGCGGCCTTGATCTCCTGCACGGTCTCGGCCCGTCGCCGTTCCCGAACCGAACCTTCGACTGACACCGACAGTTCTCCTTGACACTGTTAGGACAGATCCTGATACTTGGCACTGCTCGCACAGGCTAACACTGTCAGATAGGAGCGGAGATGAGCAGAGTTCTCGCGGACGCCCGGCGTGGACATCCCGGCCTCTACTGGTTGGCGGTCGCGATGGCCGCACTCTCCGTGCTGACGGCGGTGCTCGTCGTCGCCGACCCACGGGTGCTGCTCGGCGCCCCGCTCTGGGTCAAACCGCTCAAGTTCTCCCTGTCGATCATGCTGTACGCAGCGACACTGGCGTGGATGCTGTCCCGGCTGCCAGGACGGGCATTCCGGCGCACGGCTGGGGCATCGCCGTCGCGCTCGGGGTCGAGCAGCTGATCATCGTCGGGCAGGCCGCCCGCGGAGTGCGCAGCCACTTCAACGACGACACCGTCTTCGACGCGGTGCTCTTCGCGGTCATGGGCGCGACGATCACCCTCGTCTGGCTCGCGACGCTGGCCGTGGCGCTGCGCTTCCTGCGCGGGCCGGCCACGGACCCCGTGACGACATCGGCCGTCCGGCTGGGCCTGTTCATCGGTGTGCTCGGGATGGCCGTCGGGTTCCTGATGCCGGTGGGGGGCGCTCACGCCGTCGGAGTGGTGGACGGCGGGCCGGGCCTGCCGTTCGTCGGCTGGAGCACGATCGGCGGCGACCTGCGGGTCGGGCACTTCATCGGCATGCACGCACTGCAGCTGCTACCGCTGCTCGCCGCCGGGCTCACGGCGGCGGCCCCGCACCGGCTCGACGAGACCGCACGCGTGCGGATCGCCCGGGTCGTGGCCGCGGGATACGCCGGCGTCGTCGTGCTCGTCACCTGGCAGGCGCTGCGAGCACAGCCGCTGCTCGCGCCCGACGGGCTCACGCTCGCGGCGCTCGCCGCTGTCGTGGTGGGCACGGGTGTCGCGCTCGCCGCCGTGCTGCGCTCGGCGACCGGCCGCACGCCGCTCCCGCCCGCCCCGACCACCGTCTGAGGTAGCCATGGACGCCCAGCTGCTGTTCACGCTCACGTTCCCGCTCGCGGCGCCGTTCTGGGCGCTGATGATCCTCGCCCCCGGCTGGTCGGTCACGCGCCGGGTCATCGGCTCGCCGCTGATCGTGGTGCCGCCGATGCTCGTCTACGCCGCGCTGGTGCTGCCGCAGTTCTCCACGGTGTTCGCCGCGGTCGCGTCACCGGAGCTCGCAGGCGTCGCCGGGCTGCTCGCGACGCCGGTCGGTGCGGCGGCGGGCTGGGCCCACTTCATCGCGTTCGACCTGTTCGTGGGCCGCTTCATCTTCCTCGACAGCCGGGAGCGCGGCATCCACCCGCTCGTCGTCGCCCCGGTGCTGGTGCTGACGATCCTGCTCGCGCCGCTCGGGCTGCTCGCACACCTGCTGTTGCGTGCGGTGCTCCCCCGCCGGCGGCTGCAGGAAGGCGCCGTCACTGCGGCCCGGTCGTCGTAGGACCCAGTTGCGGTACGGGATCCTCGTCGCCGTCCTCAGGGGGCTGCGGGAACCTCGCCACCACCTGCAACCCACCGCCGTCCGGCAGCTCGAGCACGAGCTCGCCGCCCGCCACCTCGAGCGTGCGCGCGGCGATCGCGAGCCCCAGCCCCGACCCTTCGGTGTTGCTCTGGCCGGGGCTGCGCCAGAACCGGCCGGTGGCGCGCTCGAGCTCCTCGGGCGCCATCCCCGGGCCTCCGTCCCGCACCGTGATCTCCACCCGGCCGTCCACGGACGCGGTCCGCACGGCGACGGCGCTGCCGCGCGGGCTGAACTTGACCGCGTTGTCCAGCACCGCGTCGAGCACGGTCTCGATCGCCCCCTCCGGCGCCAGTACGTGCAGGCCACCCGCACCGCCACGGACCAGCTGCAGGCCCATGTGCTCGGCGAGCGGGCGCCACGCGTCGAGCCGGTCCTCCACGCCCGAGTCGACGTCGGAGACGACCGGCGGTGCGGTGCGCTCGGCCCTCGCCAACGCCAGCAGGCCGTCGAGCAGCATCGACAGCCGCTCGGCCTCCTCCAGCGCCGCGGCGTGGTCCTCGGCCGCCACCTCGTCGACGTGCCCCTCGAGGTTGGACAGCCGCAGCCGCAACGCCGTGAGCGGGTTGCGCAGCTGGTGGCTCGCGTCGGCGACGAACGCCCGCTGCGCGCCGTAGGCCTGTGCCACCGTCGCGGCCATCCGGTCGAACGAGGCCGACAACCTGCGCAGCTCCGGGGGCCCCGACCCGTCGGCCATGGGTTCCGGGTCGGCCCCGCCCAGCACCGCGGTGGCCACCCGGCCCGTGCCCTCGTCGAGGCGGCGCACCGGGCGCAGGATCCACCGGACGATCGGCAGGGCGACCACGACGCCCATCGCCAGCGCGGCCAGACCTGCCGCCACGACCAGCGACCACACCCGCAGTTCCTCGGCGCGCAGTGCGTCGGTCGGTGAGATGGTGACGGCCACCCCACGCACCTCCGTGTCCACCAGCACCGGCTCGGCCAGCACCAGCGGGCGCTCGTCCCACGGCAGGAGCAGCGGGTAGACGTCGGAGCGGCGGTTGGCGAGCGCGAGCTGCACCCGCTCCTGCGCAGCGGCGTCGAGGACGGGCGGCGGCTGCCGCGAGGTGGCCACGAGCCTGCCGTCCTCGTCGAGCACGAGGACGGCCACCCCGTAGACCTCGTCGTAGCGTTCGAGCTCGGTGGCCAGCCCGGTCGTGTCGGCCTCCGTGATCGGCCGCTCCGCCACGGAGGCGTAGAAGATCGTGTCCGTCAGCCGGTCGGTGAACATCGCGAGCTGCCGCGCCTGCGCGTACGACAACGCGAGCGGCACGCCGAGCCCGGCGGCGAGCAGCCCCACCAGGAACAGCACGATCACCAATAGCCGCGCGGCCATCAGTCCGCCGGATCGGAATCGGCGGCCGGGTTGGCGAGCCGGTACCCCACACCGCGGACGGTCTGCACCGAGTCGGGCTTGCCGAGCTTCGTGCGCAACGTGGCCACGTGGACGTCGAGCGTGCGGTTGGCACCCGCCCACGACCGGCCCCACACCTCCGCGACGATCCTGCTGCGGGTGCACACGGCGCCGCCCGCGGTGGCGAGCAGCGCGAGCACCTGGAACTCCTTGCGGGTCAGGTTGATCGGCTTCCCGTCGACCGTGACCGTGTGCTTGTGGAGGTCGACACGGACGCCGTCGATCTCCACGACGTCCTCGGGTCCGGTGGGCGTCGCGAGCCGACGACGCCGGTACGCCGCGTGCACCCGGGCCACGAGCTCCCCGATGTCGTAGGGCTTCACGAGGTAGTCGTCGGCGCCGGAGTGCAGGCCGAGGATGCGGTCGTCGACCTCGCCCCGGGCCGACACCACGATCACCGGCACGTCGCTCACCGCGCGGATCGCCCGGCACACGTCCACCCCGTCGACGTCGGGGAGGCCGAGGTCGAGCAGCACGATGTCGACGTCCGCGACGTGGTCCTCTGCGCCCCGGCCGACGGCCAACCTCGTGGTGCGCATCCCGTGGCGGTGCAGCGCGGGACGCAACGCCGCCGCGATGCGGTCGTCATCCTCCACCAGCAGGATGTGCACGATGCCACCCCTCCCCGAGCCCCAGAGCGTTATAGGAGCGCAACCCTATGGGTTGCTCAAGGTGCTGGACTGTGGTGTCCGAATCGCCCTAGCGTCCCGCCATGCCCGGAGGCCCTGCATGATCGCCGTCGTACATCTTCCCGCGGAGGCGACATCGTGACCGACACCCCCATGATCAGGATGGCGTCCGTCGACAAGCACTTCGGCGACCTGCACGTCCTGCGTGACATCAACCTGGAGGTCGCGGCGGGCCAGGTCGTCGTGGTGCTCGGCCCGTCCGGATCCGGCAAGTCCACGCTGTGCCGCACGATCAACCGGCTCGAACCGATCGACAGCGGCACCATCGAGGTCGACGGGAAGGCGCTGCCCGCGGAGGGCAAGGCCCTCGCCGGGCTGCGCGCCGACGTCGGCATGGTGTTCCAGAGCTTCAACCTGTTCGCGCACAAGACGATCCTCGAGAACGTCACGTTGGGCCCGGTGAAGGTGCGCAGGAACTCGAAGGGCGACGCCGAGAAGGCGGGGCTGGCGCTGCTCGAACGCGTCGGCATCACCAACCAGCGCGACAAGTACCCGGCCCAGCTCTCGGGTGGCCAGCAGCAGCGCGCCGCCATCGCCCGGGCACTCGCGATGAAGCCCAAGGTGATGCTGTTCGACGAGCCCACGTCGGCCCTGGACCCCGAGATGGTGCAGGAGGTCCTCGACGTGATGGTCACCCTCGCCAAGGAGGGCATGACGATGCTCGTGGTCACGCACGAGATGGGCTTCGCCCGGCGCGCGGCCAACCGTGTGGTGTTCATGGCCGACGGCGAGATCGTCGAGGACGCCGTCCCCGAGGAGTTCTTCACCAGCCCCCGAACCGATCGCGCCAAGGACTTCCTTGGCAAGATCCTCACCCACTGAACTCAGACGACTCCAGGAGTGTTCATGCGATTCCGCCGGCTCACCGTCACCGCCGTCAGCGCGGTGGCGGCACTCACCCTGGCCGCATGTGGCGGTGGCGGCGAATCCACCCCCGCCGGTGGCGCGGACGCGGGCGCGGCCCCCGCGTTCCCGGAAGGCTCGACGATGGCAACGCTGGCCGGGCAGGGTTCCATCACGATCGGAACCAAGTTCGACCAGCCCGGGTTCGGCCTGCAGGGCCTCGACGGCAAGCCCGCCGGCTTCGACGTCGAGATCGGGAAGATCATCGCGTCGAAGCTCGGCATCGCCGAGGACAGCATCGAGTGGGTCGAGACGCCGTCCGCCACCCGCGAGGAGGTCATCGAGCAGGACCGCGTCGACATGGTGGTGGCCACGTACACCATCAACGACACCCGCAAGGAGCGGGTCACCTTCGCCGGGCCGTACTACGAGGCCGGGCAGGCGCTGATGGTCCGCAGCGACGACACGACCGTGACCGGCCCGGACTCGCTGCGCGCCGCCGGCACCCGGGTCTGCTCGGTGTCCGGCTCGACACCGTCGCAGGAGATCCTGAAGTACATCGACCAGAGCCAGCTGACGCTCTTCGACGTGTACTCCAAGTGCGCCGACGCGCTGCGGACCAACCAGGTGGACGCCGTCACCACCGACAACGTCATCCTGCTCGGCTTCATCGCCGACTCCGAAGGCGGCTTCAAGCTCGCCGGCGACACCTTCACGCAGGAGCCGTACGGCATCGGCATCACGAAGGGTGACGTCGCGTTCTGCGAGTTCATCAACCAGTCGCTGCAGGAGGCCCAGTCCGACGCGCCTACGCCACGGCCTGGGAGTCGACCGCCGGCCAGATCGCCGAGGTGACCACTCCCAGCCTGCCGGAGCTCGCTCCCTGCGCCTGATCGACGCCACATCTGTCGGGGTGCCGCCCGGGCCGTCCGGTCGGCACCCCGACACATGCCGACCACCTGACGAACCGGAGAGGAGCGGGCCGCGGTGGATGTGCTCGTGGAGAACCTCGGGCTCTACTGGCGGGGTGTGCTGACCACCCTGCAGATCTCGCTGTACTCCGGCATCGGGGCGCTCGTGCTCGGCACGATCATGGCCGGGTTCCGGGTCTCCCCGGTCCCGCCGCTGCGCGCGGTCGGCGCCGGGTGGGTGACCGCGGTGCGCAACACCCCGCTCTCCGTGGTCCTGTTCATGATCGCGTTCGGGCTTCCGGAGATCGCGATCAACGCTCCGTTCTTCTGGTTCGGGGTCACCGGGCTCGCGCTCTACACGTCCGCGTTCGTGTGCGAGGCGCTGCGCAGCGGCATCAACTCGGTCTCCACCGGCCAGGCCGAGGCGGCTCGCGCGATCGGGCTGACGTTCGGTCAGACGCTCGGCGAGGTCGTGCTCCCCCAGGCCTTCCGCACGGTCGTGCCACCACTGGGGAACGTGTTCATCGCAATGATCAAGAATTCGGCGATCGTCGGCGCCGTCGGCGTGGGCGGGGACCTGTACTCCGTGGGCGTCCAGCTCACGGGCTCGTTGGGCGAGGCCGCCATTCCCGTGCTGATCGGGGTGGCGCTGGGCTACCTCGTGCTGACGATCCCGGCCGGCCTGTTGCTCGGTTACCTGGAGCGGAAGGTGGCGATCGCCCGATGAGCGAGCGTCAGCGAACGAATCGTCGACACAGCGTCCGTGCGCTGCGTCGGTCCCCGATGGATCGGCCGAGCGTCGGCGAGGTCGTGCGATGAGTGCGCTCTACGACGTGCCCGGGCCGCGGGCCCGGCGCCGCACGATGATCGGCACGATCGTGGCCGCGGTCGGGTTGCTGGCGATCGCAGTGGTCGTCGTCCAGCGGCTGGCGGCGCAGGGCCAGTTCACGGCCGAGAAGTGGGGGCCGCTGTTCGACCCGACCGACGAGGCGATGCCGCAGGTGTGGTCCCTGCTCATCGGGCTCGGCCTGCGCAACACCCTGTCGGCGGCCTCGCTCGCGGTCGTCGCATCGCTGGTGCTCGGCACCTTGATCGCGGTCACCCGCCTGGTGAGCGCCCCCTGGTACCGCTGGCTGGTCGTGGGGGTGGTCGAGCTCCTGCGCGGCCTCCCGGTCGTCGTCCTGATCTTCTTCGCCGCGCGGGTGCTCCCCGAGATCGGGGTGGAGCTGCCGGGCGCGGGCCGCGAGGTGAACACGCTGTTCTACCTCGTGATCGGCCTGACGCTGTACAACATGGTGATCATCGCCGAGATCATCCGCGCCGGGGTCAACTCGTTGCCGCGCGGCCAGGCCGAGGCGGCCTCCGCGATCGGTCTCACCCGGTGGCAGGGCCTGCGGCTCATCCTGCTCCCCCAGGCGTTCCGCACGATGCTCCCGGCGCTGATCAGCCAGCTCGTCGTGATCCTCAAGGACACCGCGCTCGGCTTCATCATCAGCTACCCCGAGCTGCTGCGCGAATCCCAGATCATCGTGCAGACGACGAAGAACCCGCTGCAGATGTACTTCGTCGTCGCCGTCATCTTCATCCTCATCAATTACTCGCTCGGGAAGCTGGCCGAGTACGTGGAACGGCGGCTCTCGCGAGCCCGCAAGGTGCCGGCCGCCGCGGCTCCGCCCGATCTCGTCGAGGCCGGCCGCGCCAACGCCGGGAACTAGGGCGCGCCGCTAACTCAGGTTCTCGATCGCCACCGGTTCGATGCCCTCCTCGGGCGGCAACTCGAACCCCAGCACCTGGCCGTAGAAGCTCAGCTCCGCGTCCAGGGCCCGGCGGATGTTCTCCGACCGCCGGAAGCCGTGCTGCTCGCCCTCGAACAGCAGGTAGGCCACCGGGGTGCCGCGGGCGCGCAGCGCGTCGACGATCATCTCGCTCTGGTTCGGCGGCACGACCTCGTCCTCGGCGCCCTGCAGCACGATCAGCGGGCGGGTGAAGCGCTCCACGTGGTGGATCGGGGAACGCTCCACGTAGACGTCGCGGGCCTGCGGGTACGGGCCGACGAGGCGGTCGAGGTAGCGGCTCTCGAACTTGTGGGTGTCGGCGGCGAGCGCCTCCAGGTCGGCCACCCCGAAGTGGTCGGCACCCGCCGCGAACGGGGTGTCGTCGCGGGCGAGGGCCGCCAGCGTGGTGAACCCGCCCGCCGAGCCGCCGCGGATGCACAACCGGGCGCCGTCGACGCGGCCCTGCGCGGCGAGGCTGCGGGCCGCCGCGAGACAGTCGGCCACGTCGATCACGCCCCACTCCCCCAGCAGCTCATGGCGGTAGGCGCGCCCGTAACCCGTGGAACCGCCGTAGTCCACGTCGACGACCGCGAAGCCGCGGCTCGTCCAGTACTGCACGCCGACGCTCAGCACCGGGGTCGCCGACGCGGTGGGCCCGCCGTGGATCTGCACCAGCAGCGGCGGGAGCTCGCCCTCCGGGCCGCGGAAGTCCAGCGAGGCCGGCGGGTAGAACTGCGCGTGGGCGCGCCGCGGCGCACCCGCCCCGTCCACCGAGTCGAACGTGATGTGCTCCGGCTGCGCGATCAAGCCCGGATCCAGGCCGAGGTCACGCGGCGCCCGCAGCGTCTCGACCGCCGAGGTGCCGACCTCGACCCGGTGGACACCGGGCTCGGCGGTGGGGGTGCCCGCCACCACGACGACCGCGTCCGGCCCGGCCGCGCGCACGGCGGCGACCGCCGAGAACGGCACGTCCAGGTCGACGAGCGAGCCGTCGGTCTCCCGGACGGCCAACCCGTCCCGGCCGTCGCGCCAGCGGGCGTACACGACCCTGCCGTCGTCGAGCCGCACGTAGCGGGCCGACCCGAACACCCATGACGGGACGCCGATCTCGGCGTCGATGCGGACGACCGGCACGATGTCGGCGCCGGGCGTCCAGCGGTAGACGTTCCACCAGTCCGTGCGGTCGGACAGGAACAGCAACGACCCGTCCGGTTCGAAACGCGGCTCCAGCACCGACTCCCCCGGCCCGCCGGCCACCACCGTCTCCTCGCCGGACTCCAGGTCCCGCACGATGAGCTGCGTGTCGTCCCACGGCATCGACGGGTGGTTCCACTGCAGCCACGCCAGCAGCTGCCCGTCGGGGCTCAGCCGGGGCGCGGCCACGAAGTCCGGGCCGCTCACGAGCACCTCCGGTTCCGACGGGCCGTCGGCGGCGAGCCGGACCACCTCGTTGCGCACGTCGGCCGCCGTGGCCCCGGTGTGCCGCTCCCGCACGCAGACGACGGTGGCGCCGTCCGGGGCGACGTCGCCGTCGGCGTAACGGTCGGCCCGCGGCGCAGCGGGCTCCGGCGTGATCGGCTCCGGCGCCCCGCCGGGTGCGAGCCGGTACAGCCGCTGGTCGGCCCAGTCGGCGAACCAGACGACGCCGTCACGGACCCACCACGCCGCGCCGCCGTACTCGTGCACCGCCGTGCGCGCGTTCCGGCCTCCGGGAGCAGCTCGACGGTGGCACCGTCGGGGGTGCGGCGCACCAGCTGCGTGCGGCCCCCCTCGGAGGGCCGCCCCTCGGCCCACACCACGTCGGCACCGTCCACCGACACCTCGCCCAGCCGCACCGCCGCGGCGGTGACCAGCTCGGATGTGATGGGCGTCGGCCACGACCCGTACGGGCGCTCGGAGATCGTCACGGCACCACGGTATCCGGCACGTGCGGGTAGCGTGGACGCGCCGGACGTCGAGCGAGAGGAGCCGCCGTGACCGACCCGTCGAACGAGCGGACGCCGGAACCGATCGATGCCGAGACCGTGCCGGACCCCACCCCACCGGCGCCGCCCGCGCCCGACTACGACGAGCACGGGGTGCCCAGCCTGGACTACGTGCGGGACAAGATCGAGGGGCGCTACGCCACGTCACTCGGCGCCGCGGAGCTGGCGGAAGGCACCGCCGCGGGCCGCAGCGTCGAGGAGCAGGAGGCCGAGCGCGCGGCGAAGGCGAAGGAGAAGCTGGAGGAGTTGCGTCGGTCGCTCGGCTGACGGCGGCGTGGCCCGCTCACCCGGCTGACGCGGGCCCGCTTCCCCCGTTCCGCCGCCGCAGCAGGTCGATGATGATCTCCTGCCCGCGCGCGAGGTTCGCCTGCCCCTGCTCGAGGTTGGCCTGTCTCTGCTCGAGGTTGGCCTGTCCCTGCTCGAGGTTGCCCTGTCCCTGCTCGAGGCCGTGGACACCGCCCTTCAGAGCACCGACGTCCCCCTTCAGCTCGAAGATCGCGGCATGGTCCTCCACCTGTGTCTCGCGCAACGCCTGCATGAGCCGGGTCTGCGCGTCCATCCGCGTGGTGAGCGCGGCGACGTCGCGGTCGGCACCGCCGGCCAGCACGCGCGCGGCGGCGGCGTCCTGCCGGACGGAACGCATCTGGCCTTCGAGGGCGCTGACGCGCCCTTCGAGCTCCTCCATCGATCCCATGGGACGAGGTTAGCGAGGTGGAAGCGGAGGTCGGAGGTGCGACCGGTGAGTTATCCACAACCCGCCGGTAGCCCGCGCCCGGCGGGCCGGTGGGGCCGGTCGATCAGCGTCGAGCCGTGCGGAACGCCGTCCACAGGACTGCGAGAGCCTCGCGCAGCGCCCGCGGGCGCACGACCGGCAGCACGCCGATCGCCCCGGTCAGGCCGGGCCACCAGCGCACCGACCCGTCCGGGCGGACGGTGCCGAGCGCGGGCGCCGGCAGGCCGGCACGGTGGCGGGCAGGGTGGGGTACTGCGTGGTCAGCCGGGGATCGTGGCAGGAACGCACCGTGACGGGCACCCGGAGCAGGTCGGGCAGTTCCCGGGCGATCTGCGAGCAGCTGGGGCAGGCCACGTCGGCCACGACCACGACGGCGACGACCGAGGTGGTCGGGAAGGCTGCCATCACGGCCCGAGCATCGCAGCCGCGAGCGACCCGACGCAGGTCAGGGCCAGCAACGGCCGCACGACGGGCTCCGTGCGCGCCCACACGGCCGTCCACGAGCCGTCGTCGCTCCACGCGTTCGACAGGAGCGGCATCGCGAGCCTGCCCAGCGCGAACCCCGCGGCGAGGGCGAACGCGGCCGGGAGCGGGACGACGAGCAGCGCCGCGGCGAGCACGAGGTGCGGCAGCGCCGACGGCGAGTACGTGCGCATCCCGGTTCCCATCTCGAATCCGAACTGCAGCGCGCCCCAGCGGCGCAGGTGCTGGACGTCCTCCGGCACGAGCCGCGCGTTCTGCGGGACGGGGAACCGGACGAGCCCGATCTCCCGCAGCAGCACCGGCACCGCGACCAGCGCGAACGCCGCGTGCCGCACCTCCGCGGGCACCAGTGCCTGGGGCAGTGCCCCCACCGCACCGGCGGCGAACGCCACCAGCACGGCACCCAGCAGCAGGCCGGCACCGAAGTACCGGACCACCGGTTCGTCGCGCCAGACCGACGCGCTCAGCAGGAACGCCGAGTTGTGGCTTCAAGTGCTCCCGGAGTTGGCGAAACCGGCCGCGATGCCCGCGACGAGCAGGAGGACCGGCCCGGCGGCCTGCCCGGCGCCCACGGCGACCGCCGGGGCGGCCAGGGCCAGCGCCGCTGCCGGGGCGACCGGATGCAGGAGCGGGCGGGTCGTCACCGGCTCACCCGCCCAGCAGCGAGCCGGATTCGGGCAGCCGGCAGGCCGCGATCGTGATCCCGGTGTAGGTGTCGCCGCTCGCGAACACGACGTCGGTGATCGCGTCGGAGCAGCGGTAGCCCTTCCACCGCCACGCGTTGCGGCCCTCGCACTCCGTGGCGAGCCGGGTGCTGTCCATCTCCTCGCCGTCCACTTCGAAGTAGCCCTCGCGGTGGTACCCGCCGCTGCAGGGGTAGCTGCCGCGCCGCCAGCCGCCGTAGCAGACGGCGGGGCCTTCGAACGGCCAGTTGTTGGGGTTCGCGTCGTAGCTCGTGGGGGCGCAGCCGCGGTGCTCGGCCCGGTTCGCCGACCCCGGTTCCGCCGCGGCCGTGCGGCGCTCCAGGTACCAGTCGAGCGGCACGAGCGCGGCCGCCGCGGCGCCGATCACGAGGCCGCGCAGCACGGCCCGCCGGGACGGCCGGATCGCCCGCAGCGCCGCCACCACGGCGCTCGGCCGCGCGTCCGGGGGCGGCGTCGAGGTGCGCGGGATGTCGTCGAGGTTCATGATTCGCTCGCAGGCTCGCTCATCGCCGGGCTCCGGAACGGGCCGGACAGGTCCGACAGGTCCGTCTCGGCGTCGACGAAGGTGCGCTCGACCACCGTGCCCGCGGCATCCAGCCGCAGCACGGTGGGTGCGTAGCCCTCGAACACCTCGGCACGGGCGGCCGGGTCGGCGATCAGCTCCGCGTCGGGGTACGTGTCGAAACCGTCCGTGTGGTCGACGAGCGCGACGACGCGCACCGCGGCGCCCGCGCGACCGGCGAGTGCGGCCCATACGACGTGGCAGAGCGCGCAGTCGGCGTCGAGCACCGCCACCACGCCTGCCCGTTCCCCTGCGCGCGGACGGACCGACGGCGGCGCCGCCCGGCCGACGACCGCGGCGTAGCCGGAGAGGCCGATCTCGCGGGAGACCTCGAGGCGCGCACCCGCGCGTAGACGGCGACGAGTGCCACCAGCGCGAACAACGCGACGAGCAGCGCGAGCAGCGCCACGGCAAGCGGTACGGACATGCCTCAGTCCACCCATCTGGCGTCGAGCGCCGAGAGGGCGGCGAGGACCTGGTCGTCGGCCAGCCCGAGCGCCGGGCGCCCCGACTCCGGGCCGTGCAGGACGACGTCCATGGCGGCGCTCGCCCCCGCGAGCACGAAGCGCCACTCGTGGATGGTGCCGCGGACCAGCGCCGATGCTCCGTCGTCGAGCAGGCGGTCGGCACGCCACAGCTCACCGACCGCAGCCGCAGCCCCGCCCAGTCGGGAAGGGTCGGCAGCGCGTCGACCGCCCGCCGGGCCACGAGCGTCGCGCGGTCGCCGCGGCCGATCAGCGACACCCCGGACTGACGCAGCAGCAGGTCGGAGGCCGGGGTCAGGGTGGCGCCCGCGGGGTCGTCGGCGAACCGGAACGTCTCCAGCAGCGCGGCGATGCCCGCGTCGGCGGGAGCGGGGCCGCCGAACCAGGTGGTGGCCTCGTGGTGGCCCCACGAGCACGAGCGCGGCGTCGGACCGGTCGGCGGCCTCGAACAGCACCGCGTCCGCCCCGCGCAGGGGCACCCGCCGCTCCCGGGCGCCGGGAAGCACGTGCGTCGGGATCACGCGGTGCTCACCGCGCGGGGCGATGAAGAACTGCCGGGCCGTGCGGGGCCCGGTGAACCTCGTGCTGGCGTACCAGCGGAGCCCGCCGAGCACGTCCGGGACGGAAAGGTCGACCCGGGCCCCGACGGTGCGATCCGCCTCGTGCGGATCGGTGTTCCCGCCGGGGGTGCCGACCCTGGTGCCGTTGCCGCCCTCATCGTCGTCGTCACTCCCGTCCTCCGCGCCCGTGCGGCGCCGTCCGGGACAACGAGCGAGGATCAGTGACGTGACGCGATCAAGGCACCACGGAGCGTTGCCATCCGGGTGATCCTCGGCGGCGGGGCGTGACCGGCGACCGGCCATCAGAGCGATCCGGTCGCGGTCCGCGCCGGTCAGGCGCCCGCGCGCTTGAAGATCTTCTTGCCCAGCCAGACCACCGGGTCGTACTTGCGGTCCACGACGCGCTCCTTGAGCGGGATGAGCGCGTTGTCGGTGATCTTGATGTGCTCGGGGCAGACCTCGGTGCAGCACTTGGTGATGTTGCAGTAGCCGAGGCCGTGCTCCTCCTGCGCCGCCTCCTTGCGGTCGGCGGCGTCGAGGGGGTGCATGTCGAGCTCCGCGACGCGCATCAGGTAGCGCGGGCCGGCGAAGTTCTCCTTGTTCTCCTCGTGGTCGCGCACCACGTGACAGGTGTTCTGGCACAGGAAGCACTCGATGCACTTGCGGAACTCCTGGCTCCGCTCCACGTCGACCTGCTGCATCCGGTAGTCGCCGGGCTCCACGTCCGGCGGTGGCGCGAAACTGGGGATCTCGCGGGCCTTCGTGTAGTTGAACGACACGTCGGTGACGAGGTCCCGGATCACGGGGAACGTGCGCAGCGGGGTGACCGTGATGACCTCCTCCTCGGTGAAGGTGGACATCCGGGTCATGCAGGCCAGCCGCGGCTTCCCGTTGATCTCCACGCTGCACGAGCCGCACTTGCCGGCCTTGCAGTTCCAGCGGACGGCGAGGTCCTGGGCCTGCGTCTGCTGGAGCCGGTGGATGATGTCGAGGACGACCTCGCCCTCGTTCACCGCCACCGGGTAGTCGACGAGCTCGCCCTTCTCGTCATCCCCCCGCCACACGCGGAAATGCGCGTCGTAACTCACTTGGCAGCCTCCCCGGCTCGGTGTCCGCCCAGCTCCTCGCCGGTGTAGTACTTCTTCAGCTCGTCCAGTTCGAAAAGGTCCAGCAGCTCGGGCCGCATCGGCACCTGCTCCTGGCGCACGAGGTGGACGTCGTCCTCGCCGTTGGCCGACAGCACGAGCAGCTGGTGGCGCCAGTCGGAGTCCATGACGGGGAAGTCGTCGCGGGTGTGCCCGCCACGGCTCTCCTGCCGCTCCAGCGCGGCCTTCGCCACGCAGAGCGAGACCAGCAGCATGTTGCGCAGGTCCAGCGCCAGGTGCCAGCCCGGGTTGAAGGCCCGGCCGCCCTCGACGGTGACCGTCCGCGCCTTCGTGGCGATCTCCTGCAGCGCCTTGAGCGCCTGCTCCATCTCCTCGGACTTGCGGATGATGCCGACGAGCTCGTTCATCGTCTTCTGGAGCTCGAGCTGCACGACGAACGGGTTCTCCCCGCCCTCGGTGGCGCTGGAGTACGGGAGCAGCGCACGCTCTTGCGCCTTCGTGACCTCGTCGATCAGCACCGCCGGGCGCACGCCGGCGAGCGAGTCGACGTACTCGGACGCCCGAGCCCGGCCCGGCGCCCGAACACGATGAGGTCGGACAGCGAGTTGCCGCCCAGCCGGTTGGAGCCGTGCATCCCGCCCGCGACCTCGCCCGCGGCGAACAGGCCCGGCACCTTCGACATCGCGCTGTCCGGGTCGACCTCGACGCCACCCATCACGTAGTGGCAGGTGGGGCCGACCTCCATCGGCTCCTTCGTGATGTCGACGTCGGCCAGCTCCTTGAACTGGTGGTACATCGACGGCAGCCGCTTCTGGATCTCCTCGGGCGAGAGCCGGGAGGCGATGTCGAGGAACACCCCGCCGTGCGGGCTCCCGCGCCCGGCCTTGACCTCGGAGTTGATCGCGCGCGCGACCTCGTCACGCGGAAGCAGCTCCGGCGGACGCCGGTTGTTGTCGCGTCGGTGTACCAGCGGTCGCCCTCCTCCTCCGTCTCCGCGTACTGCTCGCGGAACACGTCCGGGACGTAGTTGAACATGAACCGCTCGCCCTCGGAGTTGCGCAGCACCCCCGCCGTCGCCGCGCACCGACTCCGTGACCAGGATCCCCTTCACCGACGGCGGCCAGACCATGCCCGTCGGGTGGAACTGCAGGAACTCCATGTTGATCAGCGTGGCGCCCGCGCGCAGCGCGAGCGCGTGGCCGTCGCCGGTGTACTCCCACGAGTTCGAGGTGACCTGGTAGCTCTTCCCGACCCCGCCGGTGGCCAGGACGATCGCCGGGGCGTCGAAGCGCACGAACCCGCCGGTCTTGCGGTAGTAGCCGAAGCACCCCGCGATGCGGCCGCCGTCCTTGAAGATCTCGGTGATCGTGGTCTCGTGGAAGACCCGGATGTTGGCCTCGTAGTCGCCGGTCTCGGCGTAGTCCTCCTGCTGCAGCGACACGACCTTCTGCTGCAGCGTGCGGATCATCTCCAGGCCGGTGCGGTCACCGACGTGGGCCAGCCGCGGGTAGGTGTGCCCGCCGAAGTTGCGCTGGCTGATCTTGCCTTCCGCGGTGCGGTCGAAGAGCGCACCGTAGGTCTCCAGCTCCCAGACGCGGTCCGGAGCCTCCTTGGCGTGCAGCTCGGCCATCCGCCAGTTGTTGAGGAACTTCCCGCCACGCATCGTGTCGCGGTAGTGCACCTGCCAGTTGTCGTTGGGGTTGACGTTCCCCATCGCGGCGGCGCACCCACCCTCTGCCATCACCGTGTGTGCCTTGCCGAAGAGCGACTTCGAGATGATGGCGGTGCGCTTGCCCTGCGCCCGCGCCTCGATGGCGGCCCGCAGCCCGGCACCCCCGGCGCCGATGACGACGACGTCGAATTCGTAGCGCTCGATCTCTTCAGTCATCTGCCACCACCCTCAGTTGATGATCCGCAGGTCGGGGATCCAGCCCGCCGCCACGGCCATGATGTAGAAATCGGTGAACGCCAGCGTCCCGAGCGTGATCCACGCCAGCTGCATGTGCTTGCCGTTGAGCTTCGAGACCTGCACCCACAGCTTGTAGCGCAGCGGGTGCTTCGAGAAGTGGTTGAGCCTGCCGCCGATGATGCTCCGGCACGAGTGGCACGAGATCGTGTACGCCCACAGGAACACGACGTTCACCAGCAGGATCACGTTGCCCAGGCCCAGCCCGAAGCTGCCGTCGGCCTTCCCGAACGCGTACAACGCGTCGTAGGTGTTGATCAGCGAGATGATCGCGGCGATGTAGAAGAAGTACCGGTGCAGGTTCTGCATGATCAGCGGGAAGCGGGTCTCGCCGCTGTAGCTCGCGTGCGGCTCGGCCACGGCGCACGCCGGCGGCGAGAGCCAGAACGCGCGGTAGTAGGCCTTCCGGTAGTAGTAGCAGGTGAGCCGGAAGAGCAGCAGGAACGGCAGCGAGACCGCGGCGTAGGGCAGGAACCAGACGTCGGGGGAGGAACTGCCCGAAGTGCGAGGCGTGCGGGTCGCAGCCGAACGAGACGCACGGCGAGTAGAACGGCGTGAGGTAGTTGTACTCCGCCACGAAGTAGTTGCTCTGCAAGAACGAACGCACGGTGGCATACAGCACCCATGCGGTGAGAC
This sequence comes from Pseudonocardia sp. CNS-004, assembly GCA_001942185.1. Classification (GTDB taxonomy): domain Bacteria; phylum Actinomycetota; class Actinomycetes; order Mycobacteriales; family Pseudonocardiaceae; genus Pseudonocardia. Next base: position 24,752 of record MKJV01000117.1, on the reverse strand, counting down.
CGGCGAAGGTGGCCAGCGGTGGCAACCACCACCGGTCCGTGCGAAGCGTCCGCGCCGCGATCTGCGCCCGGCCGGCGGACGCGTCTGTGGTGGATGACACGTCAGTTTCCTTGTTCTGTGCGGTACGACGCCGTCCGCTCCAGGCCTCGGCGTCGGGACGTCTGGATCTCGCGGAGCCTACGGCTCTTCGGCGGGCACGGCGTAGCGGGCTGTCACGGTGCGTTCTCATCGTGACGCGACTCACGTGGGAGGGGTTAGGCTGCCCGGCGTGAACCGCCGGGTGGACGAGCGCGACCCGAGCGGTGGCGCGAGGCTCGCCACCCGGCTCGGCCTGACCTCGATCGGCTCCCGGCCGCCCGCACTGGCCGTCCTGGTCGTCGCGCTGCTCGTCGCCGGCACGGTCGTCGCGTCGGTCGTCGGCACCCTGGCGCTGGCGCGGGGGTCCGGCCCGGCCCCGCCGCTCGGCTCCGTCGCGGCTCCGCCGGAGCTGGCCACTCCCCCGGCCGGCCCCGCGGCGGATCCCACGGATGCCGCCACGGACGCCGCCCCGACGCCTGCGCCCACGGCGGAACCGCCCGCGCCGCCCACCGACCCGCGCAGCGTGTTCCAGGACGAGGAGCTGCGCAGCCTCGCCGTGCCGTTCCTGGCCGGGTCCGACGTCTCGTGCGCGGCCCGGGCGCCGGCCGCGGGCGCGGCCGAGACCGTCTCCTGCGACCTCGGCGACGGCCGCACCGCCCTGTTCTCCCGGTTCACCTCACCCGACGTGATGCGCGACCAGCGCCGCGATCTCGTCACGGGCCGGGACGCCGAGCCGGGCACCGTACTGTCGGTGCGCTGGCGCTACGGCGCGAGCGGGGAGGCGACCCGAGCCGGGATCCCGCCCGGCCAGAACGCGCGCGGTGAGGGGGTGCGGGTGCGCTTCGTCGACGGCGAGGGGCAGCCCCGGCTCTACTTCGACCAGGATTCGTGCGGCTGCGCCGGCGACATCGCGCTCACCAGCCCACCGGCAACGACCGTGCCGACCTCGACGCGCTGCGCGAATACTGGGCCGACCCGGCGGGATGACCCGGCGACCGTGCCGGCCACGCCGTGCTCGACGCGCGCCGGCCCGGCTCACCGCGCACGCCCGACGGGCGGGTGGCCCGCTCGCCGCGGGCAGCTGACCCTGATCCGGATCGACGCTGTCGCGGCGATTGACATCTACTTTCCAACACACCTACGCTTTCTATCTGGAAAGTAGACGTCGCAAGGAGGTCCCGTGCCCGATACACCCGAACTCGCCCAGGTCGCGGACGCGCGGCGCAGCCTCGCCGCGCACGCCCTGTTCCCCCGCTCCTACTGGGCGGTCTACGGGCTCGCCCTCGTGGCCTTCGCCGGGATGCCGATCTGGATGTCGTACCTGCCCTCCGACGACTGGGCGTACCTGTCGTGGGTGATCGCCGCAGTGGGCGTTGGCTCGGCGGTCTACTCGGTGGTCCGGCGGCGCTCCTCCGGGGTGTACCTGCCCCGCCGGATCAGCGCCTACCCGACCGCCCGCAGGATCTGGCTCGTCGGGATCGCCGTCGCCGTCGGCGGGTTCGCCGGGATCCACCAGCTCGTCGAGCACGCCCACCGCGACGTCGCGCTCTACCTGCTCGCCCCGGTCGCCGTCGCTGTGTTCCTCTCCCAGGTGGCGACCCGCTCGGCCATGCGCGCCGACATCGAAGCCGGTCGGGTCACGCCGTGAGCCGGCACAGTCCCGGAGCCGGAGGGGACACCCCGTCCCCGGCCCGGGACCCGCTGCTGGAGACCGGCCCGCGGCTGGCGTTGTGCGCGTTCCTGCAGGGTGCCGAATGGGTCGACTTCGCCACCGCCCGCGACGCCCTCGCCGTGAGCGACTCGGCGATCTCCAAGCACAGCCGCACGCTCGAGGACGCCGGCTACCTCGAGGTCCGCAAGGGCTCGATCGGGCGCCGTCCGCGCACCTGGTTCCGGCTCACCGCCCCCGGACGCGCCGCCCTCGGCGGCCACCTCGCCTGGCTGACCGGCCTGAGCCGCGCCCACGGTTCGCCCGCCGTGAAGAACGAGGTCGACCCGGTCACGACCCGGTGATCGCGCGCTCCCCGCCCATCGACCAACCGCCATCTGCCCGTGATCGGCGACAGCCGCAGGCGGGCCGCCACCAAGAGGCGTTGCCCGCACCGCTCAGCGGCGGTGGGTCACCGCGGCCAGGTAGTCCCGGTTCAGCTGGGAGATCACGTCGAGCGGGATCTCCTTCGGGCACGCCACCGCGCACTCGCCGGTGTTGGTGCACCCGCCGAAGCCCTCGGCGTCGTGGGTCTTCACCATGCGGATCACCCGGTCGGACCGCTCGGGCTGGCCCTGCGGCAGCTCGCCGAGGTGGGTGATCTTCGCACCGAGGAACAGCGACGCGCTCCCGTTCGGGCAGGCGGCCACGCAGGCCCCGCAGCCGATGCAGGCTGCCGCGGTGAACGCGCGGTCGGCGTTGCGCTTCGGCACGGGCGTGGCGTGCGCCTCGGGGGCCGCACCGGTGGGCGCGGAGACGTACCCCCCTGCGGCGATGATCCGGTCGAACGCTCCCCGGTCCACGACCAGGTCCTTGACCACGCCGAACGCCGCCGCGCGGAACGGCTCCACGGTGATCGTCTCGCCGTCGCTGAAGTGCCGCAGGTGCAGCTGGCAGGTGGTGGTGGCCTTCTGCGGGCCGTGCGGCTCGCCGTTGATCACCATGCTGCACGCGCCGCAGATGCCCTCGCGCAGTCGTGGTCGAACGCCACCGGATCCTCGCCGTCGAGGATCAGCTTCTCGTTGAGGACGTCCATGAGCTCGAGGAACGACATGTCCTCGTCGGCGTCGTCGACGCGGTAGGCGACGAGGCGCCCCTCGTCCTCCGCGCTGTCCTGGCGCCAGATCCTGAGGTTCAGTCTCACTTGTAGCTCCGCTGGCTCGGGGTGACGTACTCGAAGTGCAGGTCCTCCTTGTGCAGGACCGGGGCGCTGCCCTGACCGGTGAACTCCCAGGCCGCGACGTAGGAGAACTCGTCGTCCTTGCGGGCGGCCTCGTGGTCCTCGGTCTGGGACTCGGCGCGGAAGTGCCCGCCGCAGCTCTCCTCGCGGTGCAGGGCGTCGAGGCACATGAGCTCGCCGAGCTCGAGGAAGTCGGCGACGCGACCGGCCTTCTCGAGGGACTGGTTGAGCGTGGCAGCCGAACCGGGCACCTTGACGCTCTGCCAGAACTCGCGCCGCAGCTCGGGGATGCGTTCGAGCGCCTTGTGCAGACCCTCCGCGGTGCGCTCCATGCCGCAGTGGTCCCACATCAGGTGGCCGAGCTCGCGGTGGAAGGAGTCGACGGTGCGGTCGCCGTCGATCGAGAGCAGCTTCTCGACCCGGCCGGCGACGGCGGCCTCGGCCTCGCGCACCTCGGGCGCGTCGGCGGCCACCGGCTCGACGCCGCGGGCGAGGTAGTCGCCGATCGTGTTCGGGAGCACGAAGTAGCCGTCGGCGAGGCCCTGCATCAGCGCGGACGCGCCGAGCCGGTTGGCGCCGTGGTCGGAGAAGTTCGCCTCGCCGACGACGAACAGGCCCGGGATGCTGCTCTGCAGGTCGTAGTCGACCCACAACCCGCCCATCGTGTAGTGGACGGCCGGGAAGATGCGCATCGGCACCTCGTACGGGTCCTCGCCGGTGATGCGCTGGTACATCTGGAACAGGTTCCCGTACTTCGCCGCGACGGCCGGCCGGCCCAGCCGTCCGATCGCGTCGGCGAAGTCCAGGTAGACGCCCAGGCCGGTGGGGCCCACGCCGCGGCCCGCGTCGCACACGTTCTTGGCGGCGCGGCTGGCGATGTCGCGGGGCACCAGGTTGCCGAACGCCGGGTACTGGCGTTCCAGGAAGTAGTCGCGCTCGGCCTCCGGGATGTCGCGCGGGGCACGGGAGTCCCCGGCCTTCTGCGGCACCCAGACGCGGCCGTCGTTGCGCAGCGACTCGCTCATCAGCGTGAGCTTGCTCTGGTGGTCGCCGCTCACCGGGATGCACGTCGGGTGGATCTGCGTGTAGCAGGGGTTGGCGAACAGCGCGCCCTTGCGGTGCGCGCGCCAGCTCGCCGTGACGTTGCAGCCCTTGGCGTTGGTGGACAGGTAGAAGACGTTGCCGTAGCCACCGGACGCGAGCACCACGGCGTCGGCGAGGTGGCTGCGCGTCTCCCCCGTCACGAGGTCGCGGGCGACGATCCCGCGGGCCCGCCCGTCCACGACGATCAGCTCGAGCATCTCGTGGCGCGAGTACATCGTGACGCCGCCGGCGTCGATCTGGCGTTCGAGGGCTTGGTAGGCGCCCAGCAGCAGCTGCTGGCCGGTCTGGCCGCGGGCGTAGAAGGTGCGGGAGACCTGCGCGCCGCCGAACGAGCGGGTGTCCAGCAGGCCGCCGTACTCGCGGGCGAACGGCACGCCCTGCGCCACGCACTGGTCGATGATCTGCACGCTGATCTCGGCGAGGCGGTGCACGTTCGACTCCCGCGAGCGGAAGTCGCCACCCTTGACCGTGTCGTAGAACAGCCGGTGGATGCTGTCGCCGTCGCCGCGGTAGTTCTTCGCGGCGTTGATGCCGCCCTGCGCGGCGATCGAGTGCGCCCGGCGCGGGCTGTCCTGGTAGCAGAACGAGCTGACCTGGTAGCCCAGCTCGGCGAGCGTGGCCGCGGCCGAACCGCCCGCCAGGCCGGTGCCCACGACGATGACCTTCATCTTGCGCTTGTTGGCCGGGTTGACCAGCTTCACGCCGAACCGGCGGCGCTCCCACCGGGTCTCGATGGGGCCGTCCGGGGCCGCGGTGTCGACGAGCGGAGCTCCGACGATGTAGTCGCTGTAAGAAGCCATGTCACGCCACCAATCCGGTCAGCACGGCGAACGGGACGGAGAGGAAACCGGCCACCAGCACCACCGCCACCCCGAGCGCGACCCCCTGGAGCGTCCGCTGGGTGGTGCCCCGGACCGGCCGAACGTCTGCAGGCGCTCCACACGCCGTGCCGGACGTGGAAACCGACGGCCACCACGGCGAGGGTGTAGACGAGCGTGACGTACCAGCGATCCGGGGCGAAGTCGGCCGCGACGTTCGCGTGCACCTCGCCGTGCACGCCGTGTGGGTTGAGGGTGCCGGTCGTGAGGTCGAGCAGGTGGTAGACCACGAACAACGCGATGATCACGCCACCCCAGCGCATCGTGCGGGCCGCGTAGCTGCCCTTCACGGGCGCGCGGTGGGCGTAGCGCACCGGGCGGCGCGGCGGGCCCGCCGCGCCAGGATCGTCGCCGACACGATGTGGGCGACCACCGACACCGCGAGCACCACCCGCACGAGCCAGAGCACCGTCCCGTACGGCAACGCGGGCTCGCCGACCTCGCGCAGCCATGCCGCGTAGGTGTCGATCGCCTCCGCCCCGAGGAAGATCTTGAGGTTGCCCACCATGTGGGCCACCAGGTAGAGAAGCATGATCGCGCCCGTGGCCGCCATCACGAACTTGAGCTGCATCGACGTGCGGCGCGGTGCACGGCCCGCGCCCGTGGCGGGGCGCCCTTCCACGGTCACCATGCGCACAGCGTCGTTAGCGCAGCGCGCTGCCGTCCAATGCATCGAATGCGCTGCCGCGATGTCCGTAGGCTATGAGCGTGACGTTCACGCAGCTCGCGTACTTCCTCGCCGTGGCCGACGTGCGCAGCTTCACGCGAGCGGCGGAATCCGTCGGCGTGGCGCAGCCACGTTGTCGCGGCAGCTCAAGGCCCTGGAGGCCGATCTCGGTGCCGAACTGGTGGACCGCGGCGCCCGTGACGGGCCGGTGCTCACCCCGGCGGGCGAGGCGCTGCTCCCGCTCGCACGGCGGATGCTCGCCGACGCGAGAGCGCCCGCACGGCCGTCGCGGAGCTCGTCGGGCTGCGCAGCGGCCGCATCCGCGTCGGCGCCACGCCGTCGCTGTGCATCGGCGTGCTCGCGACGTGCTGCGCGTGTTCCACGAGCAGCACCCCGACATCCACCTCGAACTGGCCGAGGACGGGTCCCAGCCGCTCGTGCGCTCGCTCGCCCGCGGCGAGCTGGACGTGGCGCTGGTGATCGTGCCGACGACCGGTGTCGACCCGGCCCTGCACACGACGCCGGTGCTGCGGGAACGCCTCTCGGTCGCCTCCCCCACGTCGGAGCGGTCCCCGGCCACGCGCGGCTCGATGAGCGTGCGCGAGCTCGGCCGACGGTCGCTCGTGGTGCCGCGCCGCGGCTACGACGTCCGCGAGACCACCCTCCAGGCGTTCACCGACGCGGGCGTGGAGCCCCGGTTCGCGGTGGAGGGCGGGGAGATGGACGCGGTGCTGCGGATGGTCGAGGCCGGTACCGGGGTCGCGGTGGTGCCCGACCTCGTGTTCGCCGGCCGACCCCGGCTGCGGCGCACCGTGCTCACACCGCCGCTCTTCCGCACCGTCGCGCTCGCCCGGAGGGCCGACCTCACCCCCACCCACGCCATGCGCGCGTTCCGCGCCACCCTGCTGTCGTTCCTCGCGGTGCTGTCGGCGGGCGACGGGTTCACCGGCGACGTGCAGGTGCTGCGACCGCCCACCGAGTGACGCCTCCCGGGAGGTAACCGGTGGACCGTCGACGAATAGCGCCACCGGCTGTTCAGTCGTCGGGGATCTCGCCGTCGCCCAACTCGTCGATCTCGGCGCCACGCTCGGCGAGGGCCTCCTTCACCACGCGGTAGGCGACGCCGGCGCCGTAGCCCTTGCGGGCGAGCATGCGACCAGCCTGCGGCCCGCGACGGCCCGCTTCTCCGTGGTGTCCACGGGGAGCGAGCGCAGCTTGCGGTCCACGAGCTCCCGCGCCCGGCGTTCCTCGGACTCGGAGTCGACCTCGGCAAGCGCCTCCCCCGCGTCCTCGTCGCTCACGCCCTTGCGCCGCAGCTCCATGGCGATCGCCCGGCGGGCGAGACCGCGGTGGGAGTGGCGCGAACGCACCCACTGCCCGGCGAACGCGGCATCGTCGATCAGTCCGACCTCGTCGAACCGCTCCAGTACCGAGTGGGCCGCCTCGTCCGGCACACCCTTGCGGCGCAACGCCTGAGCCAGCTCCTGGCGGGTGCGGGCGCGGTCGGTGAGCAGCCGCAGGCACACCTCGCGCGCGACGGCCACGGGGTCGGCGTCGGGGTCGAGCTCCGCCGGGCCGCGGCCGCGCCGGCCGCGCGGGCGCCGCCGCGGCTCGTCGGCCTCGGCCACCGGGGCGTCTGCCTGCCCGCCGGCATCCGCGGCAGCGTCCCGGCCGAGCTCGTGGTCGGACCGGCCGGGCGGGTCGGCCGGCGAGATGCGGCGCCGGCCGCGTGCACCCCGGCTCTCCCCGGCCCCGCGACCGCCGTTCCGCTCCGGTTCGCGGCCCGGCGCGCCGTCCGCCCGGCGGGTTCCGCCCCGCTCGGCGCCACCACCCGTCCGCCGTCTGCCACGGCGTGCGGCGCTCCGGTTCAGGCGCCGGGGCCGAGCTCGACCACGGCGACATCGTCGCGGTCGGCCTCGAGCGCCGGGCTGTCGAACAGCGCGATCAGGCCGTCCGCGCCGGCATCCACGCTCTGCCGCTCGTGACCCTGCCGCTCGTGCGGCCCACCGGCCGGCGACTCGTCGTCGACGGGTGGGCCGGCGGCGAAGTCGGCGACCGGAGCCGCGGGAGCGCGTCCCCCGCCTGCGAGCTCGGACAGATCGGCGGGCCCGACCGGGACCGGGCTGCCGTCCACCCGCTCCGGGGTCGCCTCGGCCGCGAGCAGGTCACCGAACCGCGCGACCGGCGCGCTCGCGCTCCCCTCTCCCCCGGCGATCCCGTCGAGCCGGGCCACCCGGTCGGCCGCCGGGCCGGGCCCTTCGGCCATGCTCAGAAGTCGACGGGGGCGGGCAGCGGCTCGGCCTCGGCGTCGACCTGGGCACCGATCCCGAGCTTCTCCTTGATTCGCTTCTCGATCTCGTTGGCGACGTCGGGGTTGTCGCGCAGGAACTTGCGGGCGTTCTCCTTGCCCTGCCCGAGCTGGTCGCCCTCGTAGGTGTACCAGGCACCGGACTTGCGGATGAGTGCCTGCTCCACGCCCACGTCGATCAGCGACCCCTCGCGGCTGATGCCGACGCCGTAGAGGATGTCGAACTCGGCCTGCTTGAACGGCGGCGCGACCTTGTTCTTCACGACCTTGACGCGTGTGCGGTTGCGACCATGTCGGAGCCGTCCTTGAGCGTCTCGATGCGCCGGACGTCGAGCCGGACCGAGGAGTAGAACTTCAGCGCCTTCCCACCCGTGGTGGTCTCGGGCGAACCGAACATCACGCCGATCTTCTCGCGCAGCTGGTTGATGAAGATCGCCGTGGTGCCGGAGTTGCTGAGCGCACCGGTGATCTTGCGCAGCGCCTGGCTCATCAGCCGGGCCTGCAGGCCCACGTGGTTGTCGCCCATCTCGCCCTCGATCTCCGCGCGCGGGACGAGCGCCGCGACCGAGTCGATGACGATGATGTCGAGCGCGCCCGAGCGGATGAGCATGTCGGCGATCTCGAGGGCCTGCTCACCGGTGTCGGGCTGCGAGACCAGCAGGCGTCGGTGTCGACGCCGAGCGCCTTGGCGTACTCGGGGTCGAGCGCGTGCTCGGCGTCGATGAACGCCGCGACACCGCCCGCCGCCTGCGCGCTGGCCACCGAGTGCAGCGCGACGGTGGTCTTACCGCTGGACTCCGGGCCGTAGATCTCCACGACGCGGCCGCGGGGCAGACCGCCCACCCCGAGTGCGAGGTCGAGCGCGATCGACCCGGTGGGGATCACTCCGATCGGCGGCCGGGTGTCGTCGCCGAGGCGCATCACCGAGCCCTTGCCGTGGTTCTTCTCGATCTGCGCGAGAGCGAGCTGCAGCGCCTTCTCGCGGTCTGGTGTGCTCATCGCCGGGTCTCCACCTCAGTGCTCGGACGGGTCTGTCGTCGGCGTCGACGGTAGGGGGCACCACCGACGATCTGCGCGGGCGGTGACGATCTGTGGACAGTCGCACCGCGATGTGAATGGAATCGTAGCGAACACCTGTTCGATCGACGACATGACACGCCGGGCGGTTACGATGCCGCGCCCGGCGGTGGCCCGGGGGGTTCCCGGCTGTTCCGGCCTTCGCGCAGCCCACGGCGTGACCTCGTCATCGACGCCGGGGCGGTCCCGACGACACCGCCATCACCGCATTCGGTTCGTTCGCGATGCTGCCGCTCGCCGTGGCACAGCAGCGTCACGCCGCGTTCGGCCGGCTCGCGGTCGAGCTCGGCATGTCGTGGAACGCCATGATCGTTCCGACTGGCGCGGTATCGCCCCCGGCGGGGCGCTCCACGCCATCTCCGACCGATCACGACCGCGTGATCGTTCCGACTGGCGTCACAGCGCCCTCGCGGCGGCGAGAGACGTGATCTCGCAACGATCAAGAGTCGCCGACCAGGACCGCAGCGCTTCCCAGCCCGCCGGCCACCGACCAACCAGAGCGTGAGCGCCGGGAGTGGTTCGAGAGCGCCGGATACGACGCCCTGCCACCACCACCGCCGATCACCCGCACGTCGATCGCCAACAGTGGCAGCACAACGACAGAACAGTCGCCGCGGCACCATTTCCGGCGATCACGGACTACCGAACGAGCCGAGTCGGCGTGATCATCGCGCCGGCGTCGTGCCGACCGCCCGGCGGGCGACCGGCCCGTCACCCCGGCCCTGATCGCCCGCGGCCACAGGCCGAGCTCGGCATCACCTGTCTGGTCGTCCGCCCGTGCTGCAGCACCGTTCCCGATGGACAGCGTCGTGTCTCGATCTTCTCGGGCTCGCGCGTCGTCGGGTTCCGGGACAACACCCGTACGAGTCGAACACCGACCATGCGGTCGCTTGATCACCGCCGAACGGACGGATGGATCGATCACACCGCCGTACTTGTTCACGACCCTCCTGGCTGTCGGTGTGGGGTCCTACCGTCGCACCGTGAACCGCACCGACCGCCTCTACGCACTGGTCGAGCACCTGCGGGCATGCGCGCCCCGCCGCGTCAGCGCCCGTGAGCTGGCCACCCGCTTCGAGGTCAGCGCACGCACCGTCGAGCGGGACATCTCGGCCCTCCAGCAGGCCGGTGTGCCGATCTACGCCGACGTCGGGCGCACCGGCGGCTACACCCTCGACAAGAGCCGCACCCTGCCGCCGCTCAACTTCACCCCGGCCGAGGCGGTCGCGGTCGCCATCACGCTCAGCCAGGGCGAGGGCTCGCCGTACGGTCGTGCCGCGCGCACGGCCCTCCACAAGATCCTCTCGGCGATGTCGGCCGTCGACGGAGCCGCCGCCCGTGAGCTGGCCGACCGCATCCGGTTCCTGGACCCCGCCGAACCGGACGTCCCGGCCTCGGTGCCCGCGGTGCTGGAGGAGGCCGTGGCCGCGCGCCGCGTGGTGCGGATCGGGTACGTCGACCGCGCGGGCGCGATCACCGAGCGCGATGTGGAACCCGTCGCGTTCACCGCCGGGAGCAACGGCTGGTACTTCCTCGGCTGGTGCCGACTGCGCGGGGAGGGCCGGGTGTTCCGCACCGACCGGATCCGCAGCGCCGTCCTGCTCGACGACACGGCCCCGCACCGCAGCTTCGAGGAACTGAAGACCGACCTCCCGGACGACATCGTCGTCCGGGCCCTGCACCTGGTCTGAAACACCGACAGGGGGTTGTCGCGAAGCCGGTGGACGGTGATGCCATGACGAACAACACCAGCGCCCCCGCCCCCAACACCGTCGCCTGGTTCCAGATCGGCACGGACGAGCCGAAGGCCGCACAGGAGTTCTACGGCGGCCTGTTCGGCTGGAGCGTCGCCCAGGATCCGGATCTGGACGGCTACGACATCGTCAGCTACGCCGGCGCGACCAGCCGGTGGGTGGCATCGCACACACCGGCGGCGGCGCGGCGAACCACGCCACGTTCTTCGTACTCGTCCAGGACGTCGCGGCCGCGTGCGCCCGGGCGGAACAGCTCGGCGGCAAGGTCGTCGACCAGCCCGTCACCGCGGGGACCGGGCTGGTATTCGCGCACCTGCTCGACCGGTCCGGCAACCTGTTCGGCGTCTTCAGCCTCCGCCGGCCTGACCGGCGTCAGCGGCGCGCGGGTGGCACGTCGTAGGCGTTGCAGACGGCGAGCCACACCTCGCGCGCATCGATCCCGGCCTCGAGCGCTTCCTCGACGGTGCGGCCGCCGAGCTCGGCGAACACGTGGTCGCGGGCCACGGCGCCGGCGCGGGCCACGCCGAACTCGGACTCCATCAACTCCCGGAAGTAGGTCAGTCGCACCCGTGCAACGGTAGTGGCACGCTTCGGGTGTGCCGGATCTGCTGCCCGACGTGTGGGCGTCGCTCGGAGGGGCTCCCGGCGAGCTCGGCCGCATCACGGTCGGCGGCCCGCCCGCGGTGCTGCGCTCGGCGTTCCCCCTCACCGACGTGGGCGTCGCCGCGGTGGGGGCGAGCCTGCTGGCCGCCACCGCGGGCACCGGTGTGCCGGTCGCGGTCGACACCGGCGCGCTCGCGGTGGCCCTGCGCAGCGAGCGCCACGTCCGGCTCGACGGGCGGCGGGTCGGCAGCCCGTTCGACCGGTTGTCGGCGTTCCACCGCACGTCGGACGGCTGGCTGCGGCTGCACGCCAACTACCCGTGTTCCACCGCACGTCGGACGGCTGGCTGCGGCTGCACGCCAACTACCCGTGCGACGCGCGGCGGCCCTGCAGGTGCTGGGCTGCGACGAGGCGGACGTGCCGGCGGCGATCGCGCGGCGCAGCGGGTCCGACCTGGAGGACGCGCTGCACGCCGCCGGTGGCGTCGGGGCGGCGGTGCGCACGGAGGCGGCGTGGCGGGCCGCGTCGGGCCCGCCGCCGCCGCTCGTCGAGCGGCGGGTACTGGGGGACGCCCCGGCGCGCAGGCCGCGGGTGCTCGACCTGACCCGCGTGATCGCCGGGCCGGTCGCGACGCGCACGCTCGCGGCGCACGGCGCGGACGTCCTGCGCCTGGACCCGCCCGACCGGCCGGAGATCCCGCTTCAGGCGTACGACACGCTGCCCGGCAAGCGCAGCGCGCTGCTCGACCTCTCGGCGCGCGGGCCGGCCCTCGAGGAGCTCCTGGCCGGTGCCGACGTCGTGGTCACCGGGTACCGCCCGGGCGCGCTCGACCGGTTCGGGCTCGCCCCCGAGGAGCTGGCGCGGCGGCATCCCGGTCTGGTGGTCGTCACGCTGTCGGCGTGGGGCCACGAGGGCCCGTGGGCGCACCGGCGCGGGTTCGACAGCATCGTGCAGGCGGCGTGCGGGATCGCCGACGTCGAGGGTGCCGACGGCACCCCCGGCGCGCTGCCGGCGCAGGTGCTCGACCACGCCACCGGCTACCTCGCAGCGGCGGGCGCCCTCCTCGCGCTCGCCCGGCAGCGCCGTGCCGGAGGCAGCCACCACGTCCGGTTAGCGCTGGCGGGCACCGCTGCGTGGCTGCAGTCCCTCCCCCGCGGGACGCCGGTGGACGTCCCCGACGCGGACCCGGCGCCGGACCTGGTCGACCTCGACGCGCCCGACGGCCGTCTGACGCTCGCGCCCCCGCCCGGCACGGTCGACGGCCGACCTCTGACCTGGCCCGCCCCTGCCCCGGCGTACGGAACGGCCCCGCCCTCGTGGGACGGCCCGCCCGGCAGGTGATCATCAGCTCGGCGCCCTCCCGGCCGCATCCGGCCGCCACCGCACCAGGCCGACGATCAAAGGCTCGGCCCCTCGACGCCCAGGCAATGATCATCAGATCGGTGCGCGCCCGGCCACATCCGGCCGCCACCGCACCAGGCCGACGATCACGGCTCGGCGGAGCAGCGGCGCCCGCTCGCCCTTCACCAGCGGCGGCCCTGCCTGCGGCGTCCGGCCGGTACCGTTGTGACCGTGATGTCCGTTCTCGCCCAGGACCCCACCGGCCTCTCGTCGCCGGTGGGCCGGCTGGTGATCCTCTTCGGGCTGCTGGCGGCGCTGGTCGTGATGCTGCGGTGGTGGTGGTTCAACCGCCGCCGCTGACGGCGGGGGCTCAGGTGGCCGGGCGGGCCCGCAGCCCGGCCGAGCCGGCCGCCACCAGGTACGGCACCGCGAGCACCACGGCCACCACGCCGAGCGCCGCGTACGAGGTGCCGGCGAACACGAGCCCGGCCGCGATGCCACCGACGGCCCCGCTCACGTTCATCGCGACGTCGGCGAATCCCTGGACGCCGGCGCGGACCCGTACCGGCACCGAGTCGGTGAGCAGCGCCGAGCCGGCCACCAGCCCTCCCGACCAGCCGAGCCCCAGCAGCACAAGACCGGCCGTGAGCAGAGGGGTGTCGTGCGGCCCGGCCAGCGCGCACAGGACCCCGGACGCGAGCAGGAACACCGCGGCGAGCACGAGCACCGGCGGCGCCCGATGTGGTCGGCCAGCCAGCCGAAGATCGGGCTCAGCGCGTACATCCCGGCAACGTGCAGGCTGATCACCAGGCCGACGACGGCGAGCGTGGCGCCGCCGTGGTCCATGTGCACGGGCGTCATGGACATCAGGCCGACCATCAGCAGATGGCCCATCACGATCGCGCCGAGCCCCAGCAGCGCGGCAGGCGAGGTCCGCAGAGCGGCCCGCACCTCTGCCGCGTCCGGTGGCGGGCCCGCGGCCGCCCCCTCGGCACCGCGGGCGAGCAGCAGGGGATCCGGCCGCAGGCCCGCCCAGGTACCGATGGCGGCGAGCGCGAACGCGCCGGTGCACAGCAGGAAGGGACCGGTGGCCGGCTCCAGCCCGGCGTTCCCGGCCGCCGCCTGGACCGGGGCGGCGAGGTTCGGGCCCGCGACGGCGCCGACCGTGGTCGCCCACACGATCATGGAAAGGGCGCCGGCCCTGCGGTCCGGGCGCGCGAGGTCGGTGGCGGCGAACCGGGCGGCCAGGCCCGCCGCGGTGGCCGCCCCGACCAGCACGAGCGCGGCCAGCAGCACGGGCGCGCTGCCCACCGCGACGGCCAGCACCGCGCCCGCACCGCCGAGCGCCGCCACGCCGTAGCCGAGGCTCAGCGCGGGGCGCCGGCCCGACCGGGCGGCGACCCGGGCCACGACGAACGACGCCACGGCCGCGCCGATCACGATGCCGGTCTGCGCGAGCCCGCCCACCGCCTCCGACCCGGACAGCCTGCTGGCCAGCAGCGAGCTGACGGCGATCGCCCCGGACACCCCGACCCCGCCCAGCATCTGGGCGGCGGCGAGCACGAGCAGGATCCGGCGCTGGACGGCGCTGTCGACGGGCACGGCCCGATCCTGATGTCCGCGGGCGGGCGACGCCACCCCGTTGCCGATCAGGGCTACACGGCCTTGTGGAAGCCCCCGTCCACGATCACGTCCGCGCCCGTGGTGCTCGCCGAGCGCGGGGAGGCGAGGAGCGCGATCACATCGGCGACCTCCTGCGGCTCGAGCAGCCGCCCCGTTCCCAGCGCCATGGCTTCCGGCGCCACCCGTTCCAGCACGTCGTCGCGGTCGGCGCCGAACGCGGCTGCCATGACGTCCGCGGCACCGCCGTCGTCGGTCCACCACGGTGTGCGGACCGGGCCGGGGGACACGGTGTTCACCCGCACCCCGCGCGGCGCGAACTCCTCCGACAGGGCCTTCGTGAGGTTGGTCATGGCCGCCTTCGCCGCGGCGTAGTCGGCGTTGATCGCCCCCGGCTGGCGGGCGACGGCCGACGACACGTTCACGATCGCCCCTGCTCCGCGTTCCAGCATCACCGGGATCGCCGCCCGGATCGCCCGGACCGCCGAGAACAGGTTGAACTCGAACATGTCCCGCCAGTCGGCGTCCGTCAGCGGCAGGAACGAGAAGCGGGGCAGGGACACGCCCGGCGGCGGTCCGCCGGCGTTGTTGACGAGGATGTCGAGGCGACCGAAGACGTCGACGGTGTGCGCGACGACGGCGGCGGGCGCGGCGGGGTCGGTGAGGTCGGCGGGTACGTGCACGAGGCCGGGCCCGGCGAGCGCGTCGAGTTCGGCGCTGCTCTTGCGGGACGCCACGACCACGCGGGCACCCTCGGCGCGCAGCGTGCGGGCCGTCGCGAGGCCGATTCCCTTGCTGCCGCCGGTGACGAGGGCGACCTTGTCGTTGAGGTTCAGATCCACGCCGCCGAGCCTGCGGCCGGGGCGACGCCGGATCTGGCGGTGATCGGACGGCGCATGCCGGCGTCCGATTCCCGCTATCCGAGGGGGGCGGGCACCGGGAGTGGCGCGGACCGGCGGCCGTAGGTCAGCACCAGGCGGCCGTCGCACGTCACCCGGGTCATGGTGGCCGCCGCCGCGATCAGCAGGATCACCCCGACGTCCTCACCGAGCTCCTCGACGTGGTAGGCGATCACGAAGCCGAGACCCTCGTTCCCCGCGGCCATGAACAGGCCCTGGACGACCTCGAGGCCGAGCCCGGTGGCGAGCATGAGCGCGATGCCCCCGGCGAGCAGCAGGCGGGCCCGGGCGCGCACCCGGACGGCGAGCGCCACCACCGCGGCGGCGACGCCGACGCCCGCGACGGTCCCCGGGATCAGCCAGTAGAACGGGAAACCGCCGGTCTCCGCGACCAGCAGGCGGCCCAGCTGCTCGGAGCGCTCGTGCAGCTGGCTCTGGTCGTCGAGCGAGAGGACGGCGAGGACGGCCGCGGTGACCAGCCAGTACCGGGCCTCGGGCGCACCGGCGGCCCGCGCCGCCAGTGCCGTGGCGAGGTGGACGAGTGCTGCGGCGGCGAGCAGCGCCACGCTCCACCAGGTGGGCAGGTTGTGCTCGACGAGCATGTCCGTGAACAGGCGCACGTCGCGCAGCACCGGTTGCGCGGGGTCGGCGAGCACGAAACCGAGGCTCAGCAACGCCAGCGCGACGCTGACCCCGCCGAGCAGCCACCACCAGGCCGCCAGGCCCACCGGTACGCCCTCGCCGCTGCGGATCGCGGCGCGGTGGCGCACCTGCAGCGCGTTGCCGGGCCCGGACGGGGTCAGCACGCGCAGGGCCGCGGCCAGCATCAGGGCCGCCCCGACGTTCTCGCCCAGCTCTCCGAGGTGCGCGACCAGCACCGGCGCGGGTGCGGGCCCGGTGCGCCCGCCCAGCAGCGCGGCGACGAGCTCGCCGCCGACCGCGCACACCATGACCAGCACTCCACCGCCCACGAGCAGGCGGCTCGACGGGGCACCCACCCGCGCCGCCAGCACGACCAGCACCGCGGCGAGCGCCGGCACGAGCACCGCGGCCATCGCGAACCAGCTGCGGGTGAGCGCGCCCTCCCCGAGCACGAGCCTGCCGACCCCGCCGAGCCTGCGGTGCACCCCGCTGAGCTCGGTCAGGGAGAACGCCCCGACGATCACCGCACCCGTGAGCCAGGCACCCGCGCCGGCCACCCCGCCGACGCGGGCCGCCCCGCCGGTCACCGCGAACACGAGCGCCACCGTGAGCAGCAACGCGGTGCTCCACCACGTCGGCAGGCTGTTCTCCCCGAGCACGTCGAGCCACCGTGCGAGCTCGTTGCGCGCACGGGGGTCCGGATTCGTCATCGCGACCGCGAAACTCATCGCGACGAGGACCGTCGATATCACCAGGACCGGCCGGATCGGTGAGCGGTGGATCATGTGCCGACTCCTCGCCTCGAGCGCATGGCTGAACGAAAGAGCACGGCGAGATTGCCACAGAACATCGGCGGGCCCCGCCAGGCGGGGCCCGCGAAATGCGCGTGTCGTTCACGAAGATGATTCTCGGATGTCGCCGGCGAGAAACCGTCGAACCGCGATCGCGATCCGCTGGATGCGTCCATTCGGGCTCGGTTCATACGAATCGAGCAGTGTTCCGGCATTGACGAGTTCGGTCGCTACGCCATCTGTACGGCCCGATCACACGGATGCATCACACCCACGCATCCCGGGAACTTGTCCCGGACGGCGCCGAGTTCGATCCCGTGCTCGAGCAGCGCCTTCGCCGCGCACAGCGCCGTCGTGTAGCCGCCGGTGGCACCGCCGACGTAGGCGAGCGCCTCGTCCGCGGAACCGGCGAACCCGGTCTCCGTGACCGTCACGACGGTCCCTTCGTCCCGCTGCTGGAACCGGAACTCCGTGGTTCGGTGCTCGTCACCGGCCGCCGTCGATCCGCTGCCCCAACCCAGCACGAGCCGGTCCGGATGATCGAACTCCTTGACCAGCACGGTGTCCGAGACGCCGTACATTTCCCACTCCCACCGCACCGTGGCGCCGGGCGCGAGCGCACCGCTGCTACCGGTGAACCAGAAACGGGTGGTGATCGCGGGGTCGACGAATGCGGCGAACACCTCCTCGGGCGGTCGACGGATCAGCGTGGACACCTCGACGGTCGCCATGTCAGCTCCCCCACGCCTCGGCCGGCACCGCCGGCATCGTGCGGCCGGTCTCCACCAGGGTCTTGAGATCCGACAGCAGGTGCGGCCAGCCGCTGCTGACCATCGCGCGCATCGTGCTGCCGGCGGGGAAGTCGTCGTGGACGACGGTGAGCTTCACCGTCTCGCCGAACGGCTCGATCTCGAACGTCACCTTCGACCGGCTCTCGGCGGCGAGCGTGGCGCGGACGTCGTCGTCGATGCCGTTGACGGCGGCCCACTCGGGCGTGGGCGTGTGCCAGGTGTAGGCGAGCCTGCGGTGCGGCTCGGACTCCAGCACGACCTGCTCGGGATCGACGACGCGCCTGCCGTCCTGCTCCCAGACCATGGCCGAGCCCGGCCGCCAGTCGGTCTCGAACGCGATGCCCCAGTACCGGCGGGTGAACGCCGGTTCCGTGAGCGCCTGCCAGAGCTTCTCCGGCGTGGTGTCGATGAATGTCGTGTAGACGAACGCGGGCTCCCCCATCGGGGCCTCCAATGCGTGTTTGAGGTCGGCGAGCGCTGCCACGCGCCGACGGTCGTACCGGTTGATCCAGCGGTCGGCGATCGCGTGGATCGGCACCGCGTTGAGGTAGTGCCACTTCTCCCGGCCGCGCCGGACGGTGGTCACGAGATTCGCGTCCTCGAGCACCGCGAGGTGCTTGCTGACCGACTGCCGGGCCATGTCCAGGCCCGCGCACAGCTCGTTCAGCCGCTGGCCGTTGCGGGCGTTCAGGCTGTCGAGCAGCCTGCGCCGGTTCGGGTCGGCCAGCGCCTTGAAGACCTCGTCCATACCGTCCGTCCCGGTCGTTCATGCAGCCGTTCGACTGCCTTTCACGCTAGGCAGCCGATTGGCTGCATGTCAATCGCGGGACCAGACTCGTCCCGTGACCGTGATCGCCGTCCCGTTCCACCTCGACGAGCACCTGCCCGGCCTGGAGCTCCCGCTCGCCGCCGACCACACGATCGCCCCGGACCTCCCGCCCGGCACACCCTGGGAGCGCATGGCGGCGCTCTACGAGGAGGTCGCCGACGAGGTCGCGGAGCAGGCCGGCACAGGCCGGGTCCCCGTCGTGGTCTCCGGCGACTGCACGACCTCGCTCGGCGTCGTCGCCGGACTGCAACGCGCAGGCCACGACCCGCACGTCGTCTGGTTCGACGCCCACGGGGACGTGCAGACCCCGCAGACGTCGTCGTCGGGGTACCTCGGCGGGTTCCCACTGCGCCAGCTCGTGGGCGGGTCGGACCGCACCGCACCGGAACGGCTCGGGCTGCGTCCGGTACCCGAGCGCGACGTCGTGCTCGTCGACGCCAGGGACCTCGACCCCCCGGAGGCGCAGTACCTCGCCCGGTCGGAGATCCGACGGGTGCCGGTCGACCGGGTGGGCGACGTCGGGAAGCCGGTCTACCTGCACGTCGACGTCGACGTGACGAACCCCGACGACCTCCCGGGCCTGCTGTTCGGGGCGCCCGGTGGGCCGCCGCTCGCGGCGGTGACCGATGCCGTCCGCGCGGTCGTCGCAGCGGGCGGTGTGGCCGCGGTCGGGATCGCGTGCACCTACCGGCAGGGCAGCGGGGCCGCTCCCCGGCTCGCCGAGCTCGTGGAGGCGCTGTCAGCCGCGCAGTAGGCGCGCGGCGGCGCGGCGCGCCTGCTCGATCCCGTCGGCCTGCCCGCCCGCCGTCACGGCGACGTTCGCCCCTTCGTAGAGCAGGTGCAGCTGGGCACCGAGGTCCTCGTCGCCCTCCACCAGCTCCCTGAACAGCGCACGCGTCGCCGCCTTCTCCGCACGGATGACCGCCTCGCCGGGATGGCCGGTGCCGCCGATCTCCGCGTTGGCGTTGACGAACGCGCAGCCCCGGTCCTGTTCGGCGAGCCACTCGGCGAGGGCGTCGAAGACGGCGAGTGCCCGGGCCGGACCCGGGGGCACCCGCTCGACGTACCCCCTGGCGAACGACTGCCACCGCGCCGCCCGCCGCCGCAGGTACAGCGCGACCAGCGCGTCCTTGCTGCCGAACCGGTCGTAGAGGGTCTTCTTCGTGGTGCCGGCGACCTCGGCGATCAGGTCG
Organism: Pseudonocardia sp. CNS-004; assembly: GCA_001942185.1. Taxonomy (GTDB): domain Bacteria; phylum Actinomycetota; class Actinomycetes; order Mycobacteriales; family Pseudonocardiaceae; genus Pseudonocardia. The sequence goes on along the minus strand of MKJV01000117.1, from coordinate 5,289 downwards.
ACCCCGACGGCCCGGATCCCCCGCCGGTAGAAGAGGTCTGCTGCCGCCGCGAGGAGCCGCTCACCGGCGGGTGTGAGCGGTGCGACGTCGAATTCGGTGTTCATCCACTGCGAGTATACCCACCGGTATGGTTACCTCGCCGCATGGATCGACGCACGGACGCCGCGGCGGGCACGGCACTCGTCGTGATGTGGAGTTCCGGGTTCGTCGGCGCGAGCTCGGCACCCGCTACGCACCCGCCGACACGCTGCTGGCCTGGCGCTACATCGTGGCGGCCGCGCTGCTGGGCGGCCTCGCCGTTGTGCTGGGCACCCGGCTGGGCCCGCGGGCACTGCTGCGCCAGGGCGTGCTGGGGCTGCTCTGCCAGTGCCTGTACCTGGGCGGGGTCGTGACGGGCGTCGCGCTCGGCGCACCCGCCGGGACCACGGCCCTGATCGCCTCGGTCCAGCCGCTGCTGGTGGCCGTCGCGGCGGGGCCGGTGCTCGGCGAACGGATCGGGCCGCGCGGGCGCGTCGGGCTGGTGCTCGGCCTGCTCGGGGTCGCACTCGTCGTCGCGGGCGACATCGGCCCGGGCAACGCCCCGTGGTGGGCGTTCCTGCTCCCGATCGGCGGCATGGCCGCACTCAGCGCGGGCACGCTCCTGGAACGGACGTGGCGGCCTGCCGAGTCGCCGCTGCAGGCCCTCACGGCCCAGACGGTCGTCGCGGCCGGCGTCTTCGTCGCGGCGGCGGGGGCGGGCGGGCACCTGCAGCCGCCCGCCGACCCGCGCTTCTGGTGGGCCGTCGCCTGGGTGGTGGTGCTGTCGTCGTTCGGCGGCTACGGCGCCTACCTCGTGGTGCTGCGCCGCAGCGGCGCCCTGCGGGTGAGCACGCTGCTCTACCTCACCCCACCCACCACCATGCTGTGGGCCTTCGCCATGTTCGGCGAGGTACCCGGCCCGCTCGCCCTGCCCGGGGTGGCGCTGTGCGCGGTGGGCGTGGCGCTCGCGCTGCGGGATCCGCGGCCCGCGCCGGACCGTACGAACGGCACGCTCGTCCACTAGGTCGCACGAGGGTGCCGCTCGTCCGACGGGTGGGCTCGAGCCTGGTCGACCCTCGCTGATCGCCGGAAATGGTGTCTCGGCGACAGCTCTGTCGTCCTCGCACCACTTCTGGTGATCAGCTCGTGCAAGATCGCCCGGAGTGGTCTGGCCACGACAGATCTGTCGCTCTCGCACCATTGGCGGCGATCATCCCGGACGTCGACGTGGGCTCGGCCGCCGCTCGACAGGTGCCGCTCGTACGGTGACTCGCCGGGATTGTCGGACCCGGGGCGCATCATGGGGACCGTGAGCGCGCTCGACCTCTTCTCCCCGGCCACCCGTGAGTGGTTCCGCGGGGCGTTCGTCGCGCCCACCCCCGCGCAGGAGGGGGCGTGGGCGGCCGCGCAGGCGGGGCGGCACGCGCTGGTCGTCGCGCCCACCGGGTCGGGCAAGACGCTCGCCGCGTTCCTGTGGGCGCTCGACCGGCTCGCGTCCGGCCCGCCGGCCGACGCGGCCCACCGCTGCCGGGTGCTCTACGTCTCGCCGCTCAAGGCCCTCGCCGTCGACGTCCAGCGCAACCTGCGGTCGCCGCTCGCCGGCATCCGGCAGGCGTCCACCCGGCTGGGCCTGCCGGTCCCCGACATCACGGTGGGCATGCGCACCGGCGACACCCCGGCCGACGAGCGCCGCCAGTTCGCCCGCACCCCGCCCGACGTGCTCGTCACCACGCCCGAGTCGTTGTTCCTGCTGCTCACGTCGGCGGCGCGGGAGTCGCTGCGCGGTGTGGAGACGGTGATCGTCGACGAGGTGCACGCCGTGGCGGGCACCAAGCGCGGCGCCCACCTCGCGCTGTCGCTCGAACGGCTCGAGGAGCTGCTGCCGGAGCCCCCGCAGCGGATCGGGCTGTCGGCCACGGTACGGCCCGTCGACGAGGTGTCCACGTTCCTGGCGGGTGCCCGCCCGGTCGAGGTCATCCAGCCGCCGATCCCGAAGACGATCGAGGTGGCCGTCCAGGTGCCGGTGCCCGACCTCGCCGCGCTCGACGAGCAGCCCGCGGTGGGCAGCTCCGACGAGGAGGTCGTCGGGTCCGCTGCGGGCACCGCGCAGCGGCCGTCGATCTGGCCCGCGGTGGAGCGGCGGCTGCTGGAGCTGGTGCGCGACCACCGGTCCACGATCGTGTTCTCCAACTCGCGGCGGCTGGCCGAGCGGCTCACGGCGCGCCTCAACGAGCTGGCGGCCGAGGAGGCCGAGGAGGCCGTCGACCTCGACGGCGGGGCCTTCCCGGCCGAGGCGATCGGGCAGTCCGGGATCGGTGGCGGCGCGCCGCCCACCGTGGCGAAGGCCCACCACGGGTCGATGTCGCGCGAGCAGCGCACCCTCGTGGAGGAGGAGCTCAAGAGCGGTCGGCTGCCGTGCGTGGTGGCCACCTCCAGCCTGGAGCTGGGCATCGACATGGGCGCTGTCGACCTGGTGGTGCAGGTGGAGGCGCCGCCGAGCGTGGCGTCCGGGCTGCAGCGGGTCGGGCGCGCGGGCCACCAGGTCGGCGCGATCTCCCGGGGCGTGGTGTTCCCGAAGTACCGGGGCGACCTCGTGTCCTGCGCGGTCGTCGCCGAGCGGATGACGGCGGGCGCCATCGAGTCGATGCGCTACCCCCGCAACCCCCTCGACGTGCTCGCCCAGCACGTCGTCGCGATGACGGCCCTGGAGGCATGGCAGCTCGACGACCTCGCCCGGGTGGTGCGGCGGGCGGCGCCGTTCGCGGCGCTGCCGGAGTCGGCGCTGCACTCGGTGCTCGACATGCTGGCCGGGCGCTACCCGTCGGAGGAGTTCGGGGAGCTGCGCGCCCGCATCACGTGGGACCGGGTCACCGACACGCTGCAGGGCCGCCCCGGCGCGCAGCGCCTCGCCGTCACCTCCGGCGGCACCATCCCCGACCGCGGCCTGTTCACGGTCATGACACCCGGCGGGGCCGACGGCCGCGGTTCGCGGGTGGGCGAGCTCGACGAGGAGATGGTCTACGAGTCCCGGGTGGGCGACACGTTCCTGCTCGGCACGTCGAGCTGGACGGTCCAGGACATCACGCACGACCGGGTGATCGTCACCCCCGCGCCGGGGCAGCCCGCGCGGATGCCGTTCTGGAAGGGCGAGCAGGTCGGGCGTCCCCTGGAGCTGGGGCGCGCGGTCGGGGCCTTCGTGCGCGAGATGGCGGGTCTGTCCACCGAGGCCGCGCGCGAGCGGGCCGCGGCAGCCGGGCTCGACGAGTGGGCGATCGACAACCTGGTCGCCTACCTGCACGAACAGCGCGAGGCCACCCGGCACGTGCCCAGCGACCGCACACTGCTCGTCGAGCGCTTCCGCGACGAGCTGGGCGACTGGCGCCTCGTCGTGCACTCGCCGTTCGGGTCCAAGGTCAACGGGCCGTGGGCGCTCGCGATCGCGGCCCGGATGCGGGAGCGGCGAGGGGTGGAGGTCCACGCCTCCGCCGGCGACGACGGCATCGTGCTGCGGCTGCCCGACGCCGTCGACGACTCCGGCGCCGAGGTCATGCCCACCGCCGAGGACGTGCTGCTCGACCCGGCCGAGGTGGAGCAGGTCGTCGTCGCCGAGCTGGGCGGCTCGTCGCTCTACGCGTCCCGGTTCCGGGAGTGCGCAGCCCGGGCGCTGTTGCTCCCCCGCCGCGACCCGCGGCGGCGCACCCCGCTGTGGCAGCAGCGGCAGCGGGCGTCGCAGCTGCTCACCGTGGCCGGGCGCTACGAGCAGTTCCCGGTCACCCTGGAAGCGATGCGCGAGTGCGTGCAGGACGTCTACGACCTGCCGGGCCTGCGGGAGCTGATGTCCGAGGTGCAGGCGCGCAAGGTGCGGGTGATCGAGATGACCACCCAGTCGCCGTCGCCGTTTGCGCGCAGCCTGCTCTTCGGCTACGTCGGGATGTTCCTCTACGAGTCCGACGCGCCGCTCGCCGAGCGCCGGGCCGCGGCGCTGTCACTCGACTCCACGCTGCTGGCCGAGCTGCTCGGCTCGGAGGCCATCCGGGAGCTCCTCGAACCGGAGGTGGTGGCCGAGGTCGAGGCGCAGCTGCAGCGGCTCGCCCCCGACCGGCACGCCCGCGACGCCGAGGGCGCCGCCGACCTGCTGCGGTTCCTCGGCGACCTCGCGTCGCCGACGCGGCGGCCCGTGGCGTGCGCGAGGAGTGGCTGCACGAGCTGGAGGCCGCGCGGCGGGTCATCCGGGTGCGCATCGCGGGCGAGGAGCGCTTCATCGCCATCGAGGACGCCGGCCGGGTGCGCGACGCCCTCGGTGCCGCGCTCCCCGTCGGGGTGCCCGAGACGTTCACCGAGCCGGTGGCCGATCCGCTCGGCGATCTCGTGCTGCGCTACGCCCGCACCCACGGCCCGTTCGCCGCAGTCGAGTGCGCGGGCCGGTTCGGGCTCGGTGTCGCGGTGGTGGCGGGAGTGCTCGACCGGCTCGTCGGCTCCGGACGTCTCGTCCGCGGCGAGCTGCGCCCGCTCGCCCTGCAGCCCGCCGGCACCCACACCGCCGATCCGGTGGAGTACTGCGACGCGAGGTGCTGCGCAGGCTGCGCCGGGCCTCCCTCGCCCGGCTGCGGGCCGAGGTCGAGCCGGTGGAGCAGCAGGCGCTCGGCCGGTTCCTGCCCGCGTGGCAGGGCGTCCAGGCCGCCCCCGGTGGAGAGCGGCGCGCCCGGATGCGGCGGGCACCCGGCGCGGAGGACGTGCTCGGGGTGGTCGAGCAGCTCGCCGGGGCGCCGCTGCCGGCGAGCGCGCTGGAGTCGCTCGTCCTCCCCGCCCGGCTGCCCGGCTACACGCCCGCGCTGCTCGACGAGCTCACCGCTGCGGGCGAGGTCACCTGGGCGGGCTGCGGCCCGCTGGGCGGTTCCGACGGGTGGCTCGCCGTGGCCCCCGCCGACGTCGCCGACCTGCTGCTGCCGGAGCCCGAGGCCGACACCGTCACCACCCCACTGCACCGGGCGCTCCTCACCGCGCTGGGCCTGCCCGAACTCGACGCCCCACCCGTCGGCGGCGGGGCGCTGTTCTTCCGCGAGCTCGCCGACCGCACCGCCCGCACACTGCTCGACGCGGGCGAGCAGGCGCCCGCCGACGACGCCGTGGTCGCGGCCGTCTGGGACTCGTCTGGGCCGGCCTGCTCGACCCACGACGACGCTCGCCCCGCTGCGAGGGCGCTGGCGGCGGCGGCCGGCCGCGCCGCCACCGCCGCGGCGCGCACCGCGGGCCGGGGCCGGTACGCCCAGC
>MKJV01000116.1 GCA_001942185.1 Pseudonocardia sp. CNS-004 | reverse complement strand
CGTGCGCCATGCGGATCTTGCCCACGATCTGGGTCCACATGTGCAGGGTGTCGCGGGTGGGGGTCCAGTCCGAGACCCGCAGGCTCGGCCAGCCCGTCGCGGAGTCGGTCGTCTCAGCGCTGCTCATCGGTACTCCGGGTTGGCGTGGTCGGGGTGGGTGCCGGCGTCCCAGGCCGTGCGCTGGTTGCCGTAGGCCGGGAACCCACCGGCGCGCCGGATCATCGACGCGAGGTGGAGCAGGTTGTAGGTCATGAACGCGACGTTGCGGTTGGTGAAGTCGTTGTCCGGGCCGCCGGAGCCCTCGTCGAGGTAGGAGGGGCCGGGCCCGACCTCACCGAGCCAGCCCGCGTCGGACTGGGGCGGCACCGTGAACCCGATGTGCTGCAGGCTGAACAGGATGCTCATCGCGCAGTGCTTGAGCCCGTCCTCGTTGCCGGTGAGCAGGCAGCCGCCGACCCGCCCGTAGTAGGCGTACTGGCCGCGGGAGTTGAGCACCCCGGAGTACCCGTAGAGCCGCTCGATCACCCGGCGGGTCACCGAGCTGTTGTCGCCGAGCCAGATCGGCCCGCCGATGACCAGGATGTCGGCGGCCAGCACCCGGGTCAGCAGCGCGGGCCACTCGTCGGTGTCCCACCCGTGCTCGGTCATGTCCGGGCGGACGCCGGTGGCGATGTCGTGGTCGACGGCGCGGAACTGGTCCACGGTGACCCCGTTCGCCTCCATGATCGCGACGCTGCGGTCGATCACGCCCTGGGTGTGGCTGCGGCCGGGGGAGCGGTTGAGGGTGCAGTTGATGTACGTCGCGCGCAGCCCGGAGAAGTCGGGCTCCTCGGCCGGGTTCATGCCGCGTCCACGTCGGACGTGGTGCCGCGTCGCCCGCCCAGGTGCCGGGCGAGATGGCGTTCGACGGCCCGGTACAACCGGAGCCGATTCTCCTCGTTCTCGAAGCCGTGGCCCTCGTCCTCGGCGAGCAGGTACTCCACCGGGACGCCGCGCTCGCGCAACGACGCGACGATGCGGTCGGACTGCTCCTGCGGCACGCGGACGTCGTTGGCGCCCTGGGCGACCAGCAGCGGGGTCCGGATGCGGTCGACCAGGGTGATCGGCGAGCGAGCGCGCATGTCGGCCTCCTGCTCGGGCACGTCCGGGTCACCGACGTAGCGGTACCAGCTGTTGGCGTTGTAGCGACGGGTGAACGGCGGCAGGGCCCGCACGGCGGTGACCAGGTCGGAAACACCCACGTAGTCGACCGCGGCAGCGAACAGGTCCGGGGTGCCGGTGATCCCCACCAGCGCGGCGTACCCGCCGTAGGAGACACCGAAGATGCCGACCCGGGCGGGATCGGCGTAGCCCTGCGCGACCGCCCACTCGACGGCGTCGACGAGGTCGTCCTGCATGGCCCGACCGAACTCGCCGACGGCCGCGGTCAGATGGCGGCGCCCGTACCCGGTGGAGCCGCGGAAGTTGACCTGCAGCACCGCGTAGCCCCGGTTGGCCAGCAGCTGCACCTCCGGGTTGTAGCCCCAGAGGTCCTGGGACCACGGGCCGCCGTGCACCAGCAGCACCATCGGCAGGTTCCGCGGCGCCCCACCGTTCGGCAGGGTGAGGTAGCCGGGCAGCTCGAGCCCGTCCCGGGCGGGGAAGCGCACCGGCACCATCGGGGCCAGGTCGGCGGCGTCCAGGTCCGGGAAAGGCTGGAACAGGCGACGCTTCTCGCCGGTGGCGTGGTCGTAGAACCAGGTCACACCCGGCTCGCGGTCGTGGAGGAACGTGGCGATCCACCGTCGACCGGACACGTCGGAGGACAGCGTGCCGAGCACCCCGTCGGACAGCGCCGCCAGCTCGGCGTACACCGGCGCGAACTCCGGGTCCAGCACCTCGATGAGCGGGCGGTCGGCGACGAACCGGGCGGCGATCGGCTCCCCCGTGCCGCGGTGGGTGTACACCGCGGGCGGCAGCACCCCGGGGGCCAGGATGCCGAAGTTGTCCAGGCTCCGGTCCGGCACGCCCGCGACGACGGTCTCCTCGCCGGTCTCGCGGTCGATGCGGACCAGCCGCAGGTCATCGCCACCGGAGAAGGAACCGACCAGCAGGCCGTCGCCGCGCGGGGTGACCAGCTGCGGCTGAACGCCCAGCGGGTACTCGGCCCCGCCCATCCGCCGCAGCGGTCGGACGGCTCCGGTGATGCGGTCGATCCCGGAGACGACGATCGTCCCGTCCTCCTCGGTCGCCACCCGGAACGCACGGCTCCCCCCGGCGGTCGAGCAGCGTGGCGGCCAACGGATCGGCCTCCTCGTGGTGGAGCACGACCTCGCCGGAGCGACGTCGACGCGGAAGACGTCGATGGTGCCGCCGCGCGGGTTCATCCAGACCAGAACGGTGCCGGGCATCGCGGGCAGAGGCTCGACGGCGAAGACCCGCGACCCGGGCCCCATCGGGGTGAGGTCGAGGGCCGGGGCGGCCGGGTCGTCGAGGTCGACGCGGTACAGGTGCCAGTCCTCGTTGCCGTCGGTGTCCTGCTGGTAGAGCAGCCACCGCGGGTCGTCGGTCCAGTGGTAGGTGGTGATGCCGCGGCGGGTGTCGGAGGTGACCGGGACGGCGTCGTCGTCGGTCTGGTCCACGCCGCGGACCCAGACGTTGCGCCGCCCGCGGTGCGGGGCGAGGTAGGCGATACGGGTGCCGTCCGGGGAGATGGTGGGCACGATGAACCCCGGGTCGGCGAAGAACTCCTCGACCTCGATGAGTCTCGGCTGCGTGTCCGAGGCGGTCATGTCATTCCTTTCGAAGGGTGGCGGGGCGGCGGACAGAGCAGGCGGGGCCTCCATCACTCTCGATGCCGATCCGTTCGACACCTCTCGCCTCAGCCTCCTGGCGCCGACGGCACCTTCGCGTCGGTAGAAGCCACGTAGGGCGACACCGCGGTTCACGGACCGGTGTGCGGCACTGTGCGAGGACCGGCACACGGTCGGGCGATCGGCCTTGAGTAGGACGCAACGTCACGGTCTGGAATCGGAGGTGTCCACGACACGACACCTGGAGGTGCCCCGTGACGGCCCTACCCGCGCTGATCACCGTCGAGGAGTTCTTCGGCCCACCTGCCCGCAGCCGTGCCCAGATCTCCCCGGACGGCAGGCGCGTCGCCTACCTCGCCCCATGGCCCGAGGGTGTCGGGCAGAGCCGGCTCAACGTGTTCGTCCGCGACCTGGACGGCGACTGGCCCGACACGGACGCCCCGGACGACCCGGCGGCCCGGCGTGTGACCTCCGACGACCGCCGCAGCATCGAGACGTTCTTCTGGTCGGCCGACTCCCGGTTCCTGCTGTTCCTCCAAGACAACGACGGCGACGAGAACGCCCACCTGTACCGGGTCGACCCGGCCCGCCCCGAACTGCCCGCGGCCGACCTCACCCCGATCGACGGTGTGCGCGTGACCCGAACCCAGCTCACCCCGGATCCCGGAACGGTGATCGTCGAGCTCAACGGGCGCAGCCCCGAGCTGATCGACCTGCACGAGCTCGACCTCGACAGCGGCCGGCTGAGCCTGCTCGCCGCAAACCCCGGCGACGTCGTCGGCTGGGTGTACACGCCGACCGGACGCATCCTCACCTTCGGCATCACCGAGGACGGCACGCACCTGCTGTCCGACTGGAACGCGGGTGAGCCCCACCTGATCAGCCGGTTCTCCGGGCTCGACCATCCCTTCGGCGTCTCCCCCTCCGTCCCGACCCCGGACGGAGCGGGACTGTGGATCGGGTCGGCGCGCGGCTCGGACCGCACCCGCCTGGTCCGGGTCGACCTCGACACCGGCGAGCAGATCGGGGTCGACAGCCACCCGGTGTTCGACCTCGACACCCCGCGGCCCGAGGCCGACCAGCGCTTCCCGTCCTCGCTGATCGTGCACCCCGGCGACGGAGAGCTGCTCGGCGCGCGGTATCTCGGTGCCCGTCAGGAGATCCACGCCCTCGACCCGCGCTTCGCCGAGGTCCTCCCCCGGCTGGCCGAGCTGTCCGACGGCGACCTCGCCCACGTCTCCTGCGACACCACCGGCATGCGCTGGGTCGTCGACTTCACCCACGACCGCGACCCCCGCGTCACCTGGTCCTACGACCACACCGCCGGCACCGCGCGCCGGCTGTTCCGCCCCTACCCGCACCTGGACCCGGCCCGGCTGGCCCCGGTCACCCCCATCACCATCACCGCCCGCGACGGCCTCGACCTACAGTGTCACCTGACCCTGCCGATCGGGACGGAGCTCGCGACCTGCCGACCGTCGTGCTGCTGCACGGCGGCCCCTGGTACCGCGACAGCTGGGGCTACGACCCGGAGGTGCAGCTGCTGGCCAACCGCGGCTACGCCGTGCTGCAGGTCGACTTCCGCGGCTCCACCGGCTACGGCAAGGCCCACACCCAAGCCGCGATCGGCCAGTTCGCCGGCCGCATGCACGACGACGTCATCGACGCCCTGGACTGGGCCATCGCACAGGGCTACACCGACCGCGACCGGGTCGCGATCTACGGCAGCTCCTACGGCGGCTATGCGGCACTCGTCGGGGCCGCCTTCACCCCGCACCGGTTCGCCGCCGCGATCAGCTACACCGGCATGTCCGACCTGGTCGACCTCAGCGCACGCATCGTCCCGTTCGCCCGGCGCATGCTCGTGAACAGCTACGTCCGCTACATGGGCGACCCGGACATCCCCGAGCAGGAGGCCGACATGCTCGCCCGGTCCCCGATCACCCGGGTCGACGACATCACCGCCCCGGTGCTGCTCATCCACGGCGCGAACGACCTGCGGGTGCACCGCAGCAACTCCGACCGGGTCGTCGAGGCGCTGCGGGCCCGCGGCGCCGAGGTCGAGTACCTGCTCAACGAACGGGAGGGCCACTGGTTCATCAACCCGGACAGCAACATCGAGCTCTACCGCACCCTGGAGCGGTTCCTCGCCCGCCACCTGGGCGGACGCACCACGGCAGAGGCCTGACCCGTGGCCTACCTGCTGCTCGCCGGAGCGATCGTCCTCGTGGTCATGGCGACGATCAAACTGCGCCTGACCGCGGGGGTGCTCGCCACCGGTACCACGGGGGACGTCCTGTGACCCTGGGTCCGGTCAGGGGAGCTGCAGGTCCCGCAGCTGCCGGCGGGAGGTAATGCCCAGCTTGCGGAAGATGCTGCGCAGATGCGCCTCGATCGTGCGCGGACTCAGGAACAGCTGCGCACCCACCTCCCGAGACGTCGCCCCCGTGGCCACCAGCCGCGCGATCTGCAACTCCTGCGCGGTCAGCGCATCCGACGGCCGCGCAGACCGGCTGCGCGGACGCTCACCGGTGGCCCGCAGCTCGCGCGCGGCACGCGCAGCGAACGCCCCCACACCCATCTCCGACAACATCCCGTGCGCAGTACGCAGCTGCTCGCGAGCAGCCAGACGACGGCCCTCGCGACGCAACCACTCGCCGTAGACGAGGTGCGTCCGGGCCAGGTAGACGCGCATCCGGCAGCCTCGCAGCAGCTCGATCGCCTCCCGGTAGTGCTCCTCCGCGGTGGGCCCGGCGCTGACCAGCGCCCGCGAGCGCGCCGCCAGCCCGAGCGCCCACCCGGTGCCGCTAGCGCGGGCCCGCACGTCCAGCTCCACCAGCCCCGCGGCCGCGCGCTCGGGCTGCTCGGCACGGGAGGCAGCCTCGACGAGCTCGGGGAGGGCCGGGTTGACGTGCGGTGGGTCGAGGGACTCGCACGCCCCCTCCGCGGCGTCGAGCGCTGTCGCGTAGTTGCCCAGCCCGTTGTGGAGCACCGCCCACGACAGCTGCGCCAGTGCGACCTCGGCACGGTTGCCACGGGCGGTGGCCTCCTGGACGGCGGCGGCGTGGATCTCGGCGGTCTCGGCCTCGCGCCCCTGCCAGGCGGCCAGCACCAGCCGACCGAAGCGCAGCGACACACCCCCGGTCACCCGGTTGATGGCGGTCTCCTCGGCGATCAGCTCGGTGGCCTGGGCCAGCTCGCCGGCGAGCACCGCTTCGGCCGACAGGAACAGCAGCGCGGCGGGGAGCGTGGCCAGCGCGCCGGCCTCGCGCGCGAGCCGAACATTCCGGTGGGCCAGCACGTGGAGCAGCTCGTCGTCGAACAACGTCAGCGCGGTACGGCTGGCCAGCCACAGCCAGCGGCGGATGCCGCCGTCGCCCGCGGCCTCGGCCGAGGGATCGTCGGCGCAGAAGGCCTCGAGCGCGCGGCGGACCTCGGGCGCGCCGGCTGCGAATCCCTGCGTGTAGATCGTCACCAGCCCGTCGAACAGCACGTCGGCAGGCCCCGGCGGGCCGGGGGGCTCGGGTGCGGCCCGGGCGGCCTCGGCCACCTCCGCCATACCGCGGCCGTCGCCGAGGCGCCGGTGATGAGGGCCGTGTCGAAGGCATGCAGGTAGGTCTCGCGCGACAGCACGGCGTCGAGCGGGGCGAGCGTCTTGGCCGCGTCCAGCAGCATCCCCGGCACCTCGCTGCCGCGCGTCCGGTTGAACGCGATCTGAGCGCGCAGCAGCTCGAGCCGGCGCCTTGCAGGGCGTCCAGTGGCCCGGCCGCGGCGACCGTCAGCAGCTCCACAGCGGTCTCGAAAGCACCGGCATCGTGCTTGGCGTGCGCGGCCTCGAGCGCCCGACCGGCACGGTGAGCAGGATCAGGAGTCAACGCGGCCGCTTGCTGCAGGAACGCGGCTGCGGCGGCCAACCCGCCGCGGGCGCGCGCCCGGCCGGCTGATCGCTCCAGCTCCGCAGCGACCTCCTCGTCGGTGCCCAGCACCGCCCGCCCGCGGTGCCAGGCCCGCCAGTCGGGATCGGTCTGCGCATCGGTCGCTGCGGCCAGCGCGGCGTGCACGCGGCGGAGGTCCGGTCGTGTGGCGGCCCGGTACACGGCCGAGCGCACGAGCGGATGCCGGAACCGCACCCGGGCGTCGACGGTCAGCAGCCCGGCGGCTTCCGCGAGCGAGGCCACGTCTCGGGTGATCCCCAGGTGCGTGGCCGCGCGCCACAGGAGCACTGCGTCGCCGGTCGGCTCGGCGGCGGCGACCAGCAGCAGCGACTGCGCATCGGGCGGTAGGCTGCCCGAGCGCTGCGCGAAGCTCTCCTCGATCCGCCGCGGCACGCCCACGTCCGGCACGTCGAACCCGCCCGCCAGCTCCGTGGGCCGGGCACCCCGGGGCAGTTCCAGCAGCGCCAGGGGGTTGCCGCGCGCCTCGGCGAGGATCCGGTCGCGCACGACGTCGTCCAGCGGCGTGCGGACGACGGTGGCCAGCAGCGCCCGCGCGTCGCTGTCGCCGAGTCCACCCAGACGCATCTCGGCAACCCGACGAACAGATGGGCGGCGCCGTCGCCCGCGTCGCGCGACCCCACCACCAGCACGATCCGCTCGGCTGCCACCCGCCGCGCCACGAACGCCAGCACCTGCGCGGACTCCTGGTCCAGCCACTGCGCGTCGTCCACCACGCACAGCAACGGCCCGTCCTCGGCCACCTCGGCCAGCAGGCTCAACACCGCCAACCCCACCAGGAACCGGTCCGGCACGACACCCTCGCGCATCCCGAACGCCACCCCGAGAGCCGCCTGCTGCGGCCCGGGCAGCTCCGCCGCCCGCCCCAGCAACGGCGCACACAACTGATGCAGGCCCGCGAACGCGAACTCCGCCTCGGCCTCCGCCCCGACCACGTCCTCGACCCGGAACCCGGCCGCGACGGCCGACCCACGAGCGTGCTCCAACACGGCGGTCTTACCGATACCGGCCTCTCCGCGCACCACCAGCACCCCGCTGTGCCCGTCCCGAGCTCGGGTGAGCAGACGTTCGACCGCCCCGACCTCGACGCGCCGGCCCACCAGCATCGTCCGGTCCTCTCGGGGCGCCGCTCCCTGCCGCTGTAACCGTACCGGCTCGCCGTGTCCGTACGCCGCCGACGGCGGGACCGCCTGCTCCCGCGCGGTCAGGGGAGCTGCAGGTCCCGGAGCTGTCGGCGGGAGGTGATGCCCAACTTGCGGAAGGTGCTGCGCAGGTGGGCCTCGATGGTGCGCGGGCTGAGGAACAGCTGGGCGCCGACCTCGCGGGAGGTCGCCCCGGTGGCCACCAGCCGGGCGATCGTCTGCTCCTGCGCGGTGAGCGCATCCGATGGCTGGGCGGATCGGCTGCGTGCGTGCTCGCCGGTGGCGCGTAGTTCGCGGGCGGCGCGCGCGGCGAACGCTTCCGCGCCCATGTCCGACAGCAGCTGGTGGGCGGTGCGGAGCTGCTGGCGGGCGCCTGGCGGCGGCCCTGGCGGCGTAGCCACTCGCCGTAGACGAGATGAGCGCGGGCCAGCTGGGTGGCCATCCGGCATTCTCGAAGCCGCTCGATCGCCTCGCGGTAGTGCTCCTCGGCGGCCGGGCCGGTGCTGGCCAATGCCTGTGAGCGCGCGGCCAGCCCGAGCCCCCACGGGGTGCCGCTGGCCAGCGCCCGTGAGCTGAGCTGGTCCAGCGCATCGGCCGCGCGCTCCGGCTGCCCGGTACGGCATGCCGCTTCGATGAGTTCGGAGTGGGCCAGGTTGCTGTGGGTCAGCTCGGCGGACTCGAAAGCCCGCGTCGCAGCGGCCAGAGCCGCTGGGTAGTCGCCCAGCCCGTTGTGCAGCACCGCCATGGCGTACTGCGCCAGGGAGTCCTCGGTGCCGCGCCCACGTCCGGCAGCTTCCCGGACCATGGTCGCGTGGATCTCTGTGGTCTCCTCCGGGCGGCCGCGCCAGGCAGCCAGGATGAGCTGGCCGTGCAGCAGGGGCACGGTTCTGGTCGCGGCCGCGATCGCGGTCTGCTCGGCGGCCCGGGAGAACTCACCCGCGAGCACCAGCATGACGGACTGGACGAGGAGCGCGGCGGGGAGCGTGGCCAGAGCGCCGGCCTCACGGGCCAGCCGGACGTGACGAGCGGCCAGCACGTGGACCATCTCGTCGTCGAAGACCGCCATCGCGGTTCGGCCGGCCAGCCAGAGCCAGCGGCGGTCGTCGCTGTCGTTCTCGGCATGAGCGTCTTGCTCGTGGCGGGCGAAGGCGTCCAACGCGCGCCGCAGCCCGGGCACGCCTGCCGCGTAGCCCTGCGTGAACGCGGTCACCAGCCCGTCGAGCAACAGGTCCGCCGGCCTCGGTGATTCCGGTGGTGCGGGCGCGGCCCGGGCGGCTTCGGCCACCGATCGCACGCCGCCGCGGGGGCCGAGGCCGCCGGTGACGAGCGCCGCATCGAGCGCTTCCAGGTAGGTATCGCGGGACAGCGCCGAGTCCAGCGGGGCGAGGCTCCTGGCGGCGTCCAGCAGCATCCGCGGCCCCTCGCCGCCTCTCGCCAGGTGGAACGCGATCTGGGCGCGCAGCAGCTCGAGGCGGGCCTGCGCCACGGCGCCCAGCGGCCCCGTCGCCGCGACCCTCAGCAGCTCGCGCGCGGCCTCGGACGCACCGGCGTCGTGCTTGGCGTGCGCAGCCTGAAGGGCCCGCCCCGCCCGGACGGCCGGCTCGGGGGTCAGCTCGGCCGCGCGCTGGAGGAACGCCGCCGCGGCGGCCAGTCCGCCGCGGGCGCGGGCCCGTCCGGCCGAACGCTCCAGGTCCGCGGCGGCCTCCTCGTCGGTGCCCACCACCGCCTGCGCGCGGTGCCAGGCGCGCCGGTCGGGGTCGACCTGCGGGTCGGTGACGGCGGCCAGCGCGCCGTGCGCCCGGCGCTGGTCGGGCGGTGTCGCCGCCCGGTAGACCGCCGAGCGCACCAGCGGGTGCCAGAACCGCACCCGGGTGTCGAGCTCCAGCAGCCTGGCGGCCTCCGCGGGCGCGGCCGCCTCGGGGGCGATCCCCAGCTCCGCGGCCGCGCGCCACAGCAGCACCGCATCACCGGTCGGCTCGGCCGCGGCCACCACCAGCAGCAGCTGCGTGTCCGGCGGCAGGCCGCCCGCGCGGCGCCGGAAACCGTCCTCGACCCGGTGCGGAACGCTCACCACGTCGGGCAGCTCGTAGCCGCCCGCGAGCTGCAGCGCAGGCGCAACCCGGGGTAGCTCCAACAGCGCCAGCGGATTGCCGCGCGCCTCGGCCACGATCCGGTCGCGCACCGTGTCGTGCAGCGGTGCGCGGACCGCGGTTGCCAGCAGCGTCCGGGCGTCGGAATCGCCCAGCCCCTCCAGGCGCAGCTCCGGTAAACCGGCGAACGCCTCGATGGCGGTCCCACCGGGGTCGCGCAGCGCGAACAACAGCACGATCCGCTCGGCTGCCACCCGCCGCGCCACGAACGCCAGCACCTGCGCGGACTCCTGGTCCAGCCACTGCGCGTCGTCCACCACGCACAGCAACGGCCCGTCCTCGGCCACCTCGGCCAGCAGGCTCAACACCGCCAACCCCACCAGGAACCGGTCCGGCACGACACCCTCGCGCATCCCGAACGCCACCCCGAGAGCCGCCTGCTGCGGCCCGGGCAGCTCCGCCGCCCGCCCCAGCAACGGCGCACACAACTGATGCAGGCCCGCGAACGCGAACTCCGCCTCGGCCTCCGCCCCGACCACGTCCTCGACCCGGAACCCGGCCGCGACGGCCGACGCCCGGACGTGCTGCAGCACGGCGGTCTTGCCGATACCGGCCTCGCCGCGCACCACCAGTACGCCGCTCTCGCCCGCCTGGGTCCGGGCGAGAAGACGTTCGACCGCCTCCTGCTCGACGAGCCGGCCGACCAGCATCGTCGGGTCCTTCTTGGGCGTCGGCACGGTGTCGATTAGGTGATTCTTACCGATGCGAACCCCGCGAGGAAGACCCGGTCTTCGGGAGGCCCGCCTCCCTGTGCCGTGCTCGGTGACGGGATCAGGGACTTCCACCGACGCGGCCAGGGCGCCGTCCTCGGGAGTCTGAGACCCGACAGCAGAGCGACCCGACCAGCAGAGCGACCGGAGAGAGAGCGACCGCCATGAGCAGCAGCGAGCCCACCAACATCGTCGTGCGTACGGGCCGGGCCGGGCGGTACGCCGACTGGCGGATCACCCCGGAGCTCCTGCCGTCGTGGCGCCGGCAGGCCCTGTGCGCGGGGGTCGACACCGCGATGTTCTTCCCCGCCGACGACGAGCGCCTCCCGCAACAGCACCGCCGCGAGCGGGTCGCGAAGGCGATCTGCGCCGCCTGCCCGGTCCGCCGGCCGTGCGCGGTGTACGCCCTGGTCCACCGGGAGCTGCACGGCGTGTGGGGCGGGTTGTCGGAGGCCGACCGCCGGCGCCGGCTCACGCACCCCTGACCGTGCCGACGACACACGGAAGGAACAGTCGTGGCCTGGAGTACCCGCGAACTCGCCGACCTCGCCGGCACCACCGTGCGAGCGGTGCGGCACTACCACGACGTCGGCCTCCTGGAGGAGCCGCGGCGCCGCGCCAACGGCTACAAGCAGTACGGCGTCGCGCACCTCGCCCGGGTTCTGCGGATCAAGCGTCTCGCCGATCTCGGGTTCACCCTGCCGCAGATCGCCGAACTGGGCGACGCGGATCGGCATCCCCGGGAAGCACTCCGCACCCTGGACAGCCATCTCGCCCAGGACCTGGATCGCTTGCAGCGCGCTCGCGTCGAGATCCGCCAGATCCTCCGCGCTCGGCACCCACCGACCTCCCACCCGCTCTCGCCGCGAGGATCCGGGACGCTGACCTCTCCGTCGCTGACCGCGCCCTACTGATCGTGCTGAGCAGGGTGCTCGACCTCGCGGTGGTCATCGACTTCATCGACACGCTGCGTGACCTCCCACCGAGCCCGGCAGCGGCCGCGTTCGACCAGCTCCCCGCCGACGCCGACGACGCCACCCGCCACGCTCTCGCGACAAGGCTGCTGCCCCGGAGCCGGACCCTGCGCGTGATGCTCCCCCGCTTGCAGAGTGCGACCACCGGCCTCAGCGTCTCCGCGGCCCGGACCCTCGACGAGGCCGTGCGCGACCTCTACAACCCCGCGCAGTCCGACGTCCTGCGCCGGGTCGGGCTCCTGCTCTGCTCGCATCCCGACCCAGTGCGGACTCCGCAGGTCGGTGTCACGTCCGCCAGAGATCGGGTCACGGCCGCCACGCCGCGCGTGTTGCCCGGGCCGCAACGGCACGATGTGCACTCCAGTCTGATCACCGCAGTGCCCGTCGAGCACCCCCGGAAGGTTCTGGAGCAGCGACCTACCACCCGACGCAGTGTGCTCACCGCGACCCGGGGCGCAGCCTTGACGGGTTGCGGGGTCGCCGCGACGCCCACGACTTCGCCCGCTCCCGCGTCCGTGACACCACCGTCCGCCGCCCCGCCGGACGATCCGGACCTCGCCGCGCTCGAAGGCCGCTCCGGCGGCCGGCCCGGCGTGCACGCTCTCGACACCGGTTCTGGCGCGACCGTGTCGCACCGGGGCGGGGAGCGATTCCTGATGGCCTCGACCGCGACGCTGCCCCTCACCGCCGCCGTGCTGGACCGCACCACCGAGCCCGCGCTGCTCGACCGGCTCGTCCGCTACCGCCCCGAGGCGCTGCTCGAGCACGCCCCGGTGACGACACAGAACGTGGCGACCGGCATGACCGTTGCCGACCTCTACGACGCCGCCATCGTCGGGAGCATCCGGTCGGTGATTCTCGGCGATGCCCTCCAGCCCGCCGGCCGCGGCCGGCCCGCCTGGCTCGTCGCAAACACGACCGGCGACGCCACCATCCGCGCCGGGCCCGCGGGTGGGTGGTCGACGACAAGACCGGGACCGGAGAACAGGGCGAGCGCAACGACGTCGGAATCGTCCTGCCCTGGACCGCGCGCCGCTGCTCCTCGCCGCCTACACCGGCCCCGACGACCCGGACTCGACGGCCGGCAACGCCACCATCGCCGAGGCGACCGCATCGCGGGACGCCGGCTCGTCGGGCAGTAACAGGCAGATAACCCTCGGAAAGGAAAATCATGGGATACGTCACCGTCGGGAACGAGAACAGCACCCCGATCGAGCTCTACTACGAGGACCAGGGCACCGGCCGGCCCGTCCTGCTCATCCACGGCTACCCGCTCAACGGCCACAGCTGGGAGCGCCAGACGCGCGAACTGCTCGCCGCAGGCCACCGCGTCATCACCTACGACCGCCGCGGCTTCGGCCGCTCGTCCAAGGTCGGCACCGGCTACGACTACGACACGTTCGCAGCCGACCTCAACGCCCTCATGGAGGCCCTCGACCTGTCCGACGTCGTCCTCGTCGGGTTCTCGATGGGCACCGGCGAGCTCGCCCGCTACGTCTCCCGGTACGGCCACCAGCGGGTCGCGAAACTCGCCTTCCTCGCTGCGCTGGAGCCCTTCCTCGTCGCCCGCGACGACAACCCCGAGGGCGTGCCGCAGGAGGTCTTCGACGGCATCGAGGCCGCGGCGAAGGGAGACCGCTACGCCTGGTTCGAGCAGTTCTTCTCCAACTTCTACAACCTCGACGAGAACCTCGGCCACCGCATCAGCCAGGAGGCGGTCACCGCCAGCTGGAACGTCGCCATCTCCAGCGCCCCCATGGCCGCCCACGCCGTCGTCCCCTCGTGGATCGAGGACTTCCGCGCCGACGTCGAGGCCGTCCGGGCCGCCGGCTTGCCGGCCCTGATCCTGCACGGCACCGCCGACCGGATCCTCCCCATCGAGGCCACGGCCCACCGCTTCCGCCGGGCCCTGCCCGAGGCGCGGTACGTGGAGATCGACGGCGCTCCGCACGGGCTGCTGTGGACCCACGCCGACGAGGTCGGCAACGCGCTGCGCACGTTCCTCGCCAGCGCGACCTGAACCGCTCGACGCCCCCGGCATCCACCTGAGACGAGGAGACGGCAGATGGCCGTACGACTGCTCAATCCCGAGGTCACGTGACGATCCCGCTCTACCACCACGTCGCGCTCGGGACCGGGAACACCAGGTCCACCTCGCAGGTCAGGTCGCCTGGGACGAGAACGGAGAGTTGGTTGCGAAGGACCTCGCAGGTCAAGTTGCCCAGGTCTACCGCACTGTCGCGAAGGGACTGGCGGCGGCGGGGGCAACGTTCCATGACGTCGTCCGCTTCACGTGGTACATCGCGAAGTGGGAGCGAAGCATGTACGACGACTTCAGCGCCGGCATCGAGCAGGCCTCGCGCGAGTTCGACCTCCCACGACCTCCGCTCGCGGCGATCGGCGTCGACGTCCTCTTCGAGGACGGCATCCTGGTCGAAGCCGAAGTGACTGCCGTCCTTGACCGGCCGGTAGCGCTTCCGGACGGGAACTGGGCGGTGGTTGGGACCAGCTTGGCCAATCGCGCTCCTTCTCTCGAGCACTCGAGAAACCGGCTCCTCAACACGTCGGCGCGCGGAAACACTCACACCCGCCCCTCGCGTCCAGGGAGCAAGATTTAAAGGAATCGACGATGCCAACGGCACACCATCGCACTGCAGCTATTGATGATCTTGAGGTCTTCTACCGCGAAGCCGGCCCGGTTGATGCTCCAATGCTCCTGCTTCTGCACGGATATCCCACGAGTTCGCACATGTTTCGGAATGAACGCACCCGGTTGCCCACGAAGAAGGAGAAGTCGCACCGGCTGACGCGGAACCCCACCGCTGGTCGCGAGCTCACCGATCCCGGCTGCAACCAGCCGGTCCACACCGCGGCCATGGCGGACGGAATCCGCTGTAGGCGTCGAACTCGGTCGCGCTGGCCGCGCCCCGATCGGCGGGAGTCTCCCCGTCAGGAGCCGACATCGAGGATAACGGAGTGACAGCAATGGAGGATGAAGTGGCCGCGCGGGTCCGCAAGTTGGGCTGCGCCTCGCTGGTCGATGCGATGGGGCGCTGTCACCGGCACCGGTCGCATCTGGGACCACTGGTCAGCCCGGATCCCACACGGGTGCTGTTCGGGCCGGTGATCACCGTCGCCTTCGCGCCCTACCGCGACGATCTGCCCGAGTCGGCATGGGGATTCGGGCCGCTATTTTACCAGGCACTGGTTGATTCCCCGCCCGGTGCGGTGCTGGTGCTGTCGGCCGGCGGCTACCCGGACGTCTCGCACGGCGGAGGCACCAAGCTGTCCCGGCTACACAATCACGGCCTGGCCGGGGTGTTGACCGCCGGGCGGCTGCGTGACTTCGCCGAGCTCGCCAGCTACGACTTCGCCACCTGGTGCGCAGGCGAGGCCACCCGCTGGGGCGGCGACACCGTCATGCCCTTCGCGGCCAACGTCTCGGTCGAGCTCGGCGGGGTGTTGGTCAGCCCCGGCGACTACGCATACGCCGACTCCTCCGGCGCGGTGATCATCCCCGCAAGCAGCATGTCGCGGGTACTGGACGAGGCCGAGAGCATCGAACGCGACGACGCTGCGTTCATCGAGCAAATCCGTGACGAAGATCCCGCCGAGGTGCGCCGAGGCACGCAGATCATCGGAGAGACCTGACCACGGACGAAGGAGACCCCGTCGAGCCAAGAACCGGAAGCTCCTGAGAGCCGGAGGCGAGCAGATCCGCCGAATGTGGCGGAAGGGAGGTCCGATGGACCGAGACACCCCGTGGGTAGGAGTCGGTCCAGACACCGGCGACGCGGCGCACCGACATCCACACAGACGAGGCAGTGCCGAGGTCGAGTGCCACGCCGGAGCACCACCGGCGCCGACCGGCACAGCGGGAGTCCTCCCTCGGAGGCATCACGATCCCGGTGCGGCTGCACTGGGGACGCCACGACCAGATCCTCCGCCAGAGCACGGCACTCGGCTCCCGAGCACATCCCGCGCTCCGAAATGCACTGGATCGACGCGCCGCGGGCCAACCTGCTGAAGGAGGATGCCATTGTCACACGGGCTATCTGGCCACTGACCCTTCCTCCGGTCGCACCACGAGAGGACGACCATGCCTATCGTCAGCCACACCATTGACATCGACGCGCCAGCTAATCGGGTGTGGGCGATCCTCACCGACACCGCCGCGTACTCGGAATGGAACACCTTCATACCAAAACTCGACGGCAGCCTGGAGCCTGGTTCGCGACTGGATGTGACGATTGCTCCTCCCGGTGCGAAGCAGCAGCGCTTCGCCCCGACTGTCACTGCCGTCGTGCCCGAGCGGCGACTCGCGTGGCTCGGCCGGTTACTCATTCCGGGAATCTTCGACGGCGCGCACACCTTCGAACTCGACGCTCTCACCACTGAATCGACCCGATTCACCCAATCCGAGCGCTTCTCCGGGCTGATCGTGCCGATACTGCGCCGCTTGCTGCGCACCACTGAGGCAGGCTTCGCAGCGATGAATACGGCCCTTGCCGAGCGGGCAGGGACACAATACGCGTGCGAGCGGTCGCTCATCCGGGAATGTCGGCCGCCGCGGTCTGACTCCGGACGTCGGTAACCGAACCGACGCGCAGTCACCGTTCGGTCGACGCCGTGCCCCCGTCCCACGACGAAGGAGCATTTGTGGATACCGACACAATGACCACGGAGGACCTCGAGTTCCTCGCCCGGCCGCTGCACGGTTTCCTGACCGTGGCCGGGTCACCTCAGCCCGCGCAGCCCCGGCCGGTCTGGTTCGAAGCCACCGCGGACGGAGCCGTTCAGCCGACACCGGCGACGAGCTCGCCCGCGCAGAGGAACTCCCGGTCACCGACGGCACCGCTACTGGGATCTCGGCGAGCGGCTGCCCGGTCAACGCCGGGAACGCCATATCCCCGACAAGGTCATGATCTCGCAGCGGCCCGCCGAGGCCAACGACCGGGCCGTGCCCGGACACTGGGAAGGCGACCTGATCGTCGGCAAGGACGGTGGCTCAGGGTCATCCGCAACCCCAGGCGATCCACCGGTTGAAGCCGGGGTGATCGATGACCCGGACACTCGCGCCATGACCTGGCGACCGTTCCGACGCAAGACCGGGCGATAGCCTCGACTCCTCGTCCGCGGTGCGGTTCTCGGTCGAGAGCCGCACCGCGGACTGTTCGCACACGTCGGCTGACGCGCTTCTCCCGCGAGCGGCGAAGGCGCCCCTCGTCGAGGCAGGCGGAGTGCCGCACCGGAGGGCCTCGTTGCGAACACCTGGATTCTTATGGGCGGGCCTGTGACCGTGGACGAGTTTCGACCTCGGTGCACGGCGCCCACGAAGACGCGGCTGAACTTCTCGGCTGAATCTTCATGGTTTCAACCCGATGCCGCCGGCGTGCCAGCGGGTGCGCGTGAGCAAGGAGTGTGACGACGGTGCGTGAGGTGACCGACGAGTTCCTGCTCGCCATCGCGGGCATCGCAGCGACCCTCGTCGGCACGTTCATCGTGGCGGTGTTCTTCTACCTCGACTCGGCGCTGCACCGATCCCGCGGCGCCGCAGGCAGCACGCCGGACCAGTACATGCGGGCCGGCACACGGTGGGTGCTCATCGCCTACAGCCTGCCCCTGATCGTCGCTCTCGCCTTGGTCGGTGCGGAGCCCGTCTGGGCGGTTGTCGCGTTCTTCGTGTTCGCAGCGGTCCTCGTGGCCGCCACCGTCGACACGACCCGTCGAATCGTGAGATGGGGCGCGACGAGGAAGTCCTCCGCTCTGACCGCGAACGAGATCCTCACCTCGCTCGCGGTCGTGGCACTGGCTGTCCTGCCGTGGCTCCTCGGCGGTTGGGTCCCGTCGCGGGCCGACTTCGTCCCTTCTCTCCTTCTCGCCCTCGCCATCGGTTTCACCAGCACCGCGACGGTCATCATGTCGGTCTTCGACGCCGAGGAGATGTCGGCGCCTGCTCCGGAGCCGGCGGCGCCGTCGCGAGGCTCCGCGACTCGTCGGCGGCGACGGCCGTGACTGGCTTCGGGATGCTGCCCGTCAGAATCGAAGCGCGATCGACGACCTCGGCGGCCGCGTCCGCGCCACCAGGTGGGCACATCGAGGGAGGCCGAGTCCGCAGCCGCCGGTGCAGGCAGGGCAGCATCGCGACCGCCTCACATCGGTGAACATCGCTTGCGCGAGCATCGTCCGAAGCGAAGCAGCTGGGACTCGTGACACTTGGTCGGGTGCTGTCTTGATCAAGCTGCAGCTCACCCGGTGGATTTTGTCGGGGTAGCTGTCGAGCTCGCGCTGTCGAAAGAGAAGCCGGTCGCGCCGCAGCCTCTCCTCAGCGAAGCGGCGGCTTCGCTGGGGTTCTCGACGCCCGCGCTCTTCGCTGATGGAGTTCGCTCCGTCGACCGTGATGAGCTGACCCGTGATGTACGACGCGCCTTCACCAGCGAGGAACGCGATCGCGTACGCGACTTCGTCTGCGGTGCCGGAGCGGCCGACGGGTGTGGCCGCGCCCATCGCCCGCTCGTAATCGGAGGCGGAGGAAGTGTCGATCCACCCCGGAGCGACGGCGTTCACCGTGATGCCCGCCGCAGCCATGTCGATCGCCGTCGCGCGCGTCAGTCCGACAACGGCGGCCTTCGCCGCGTGGTAGGCAACGTCGCCGGCGTAAGCGGCGACGGGCCCCGACACCGATGACACGTTGACGATGCGGCCGTAGCCGGCCGCTCGCATGAGGCCCGCCACCGCGCGGATCATCAGGAACGACGTGGTCAGGTTTCGATCGAGTGAGGCATGCCAGTCCTCGAGGGACAGTCCGTCGACCGCGCCCGAAGCGTACGAGTCGGACACCGAAGTCATCCCGGCGTTGTTGACGAGGATGTCCACGCCGCCGAACGAATCCGACGCGCACGCGACGACGGCGTCCACATCGGCCCGGTCAGTGAGGTCGGCGACCACCCC
This sequence comes from Pseudonocardia sp. CNS-004, assembly GCA_001942185.1. Taxonomy (GTDB): domain Bacteria; phylum Actinomycetota; class Actinomycetes; order Mycobacteriales; family Pseudonocardiaceae; genus Pseudonocardia. The sequence continues at coordinate 30,352 of MKJV01000116.1, read as the reverse complement.
TTCCGCTCGGATACCGGCGGCGCGCAGCTCCGTGACCCGCTCGAAGATGCGGTCCGTCGTTGATGTGATCACCACACGGCTTCCGCCGGCGCCGAGAAGACGGGCTGCCGCGAACCCGATTCCGCGTGCGCTGCCGGCGCCGGTGATGATGGCAACTCGCTGTCTTTGCGTGGTCATGGTCGAACCTTCCGTTCAGCTGTCCCGTCGGAGATGTTCACAGGGTGCTTCCTCGCTGTCCGCCTGAACTTCGTGGTGCGAACCATGTCCGCGTGGAGGAACGCACCGCTGCCCGGGAATTCCTCGTGCGTGTCTCGAGCACTCCCGATGTGGATCCGTTCGACACCTCTCGCCACAGACTCGTGGCGCCAACGGCACCTTCGCGTCGGTAGAAGCCACGTACCGCGACACCCGGTGCCCCGCTTCCCGAGCCAGTTCGCATGGCGCGAACCGCGCGGTCGGGCGTGATCCGGACGCGGCGTCACGGTCTGGAATCGGAGGTGTCCACGACGCGACACCCCGGACACGGACGCCCCGAACGACCCGGCGGCCCGGCGCGTGACCTCAGACGACCGCCGCAGCGTCGAGAACTCCTTCTGGGCCGCCGACTCCCGGTACCTGTTCTACATGCAGGACACCGACGGCGACGAGAACCACCATCTGCACCGGGTCGACTCGACCCGCCTCGGGGAGGCGGGGGTCGATCTGACGCCGATCCGGGGGGCGGGTGTTCAGGACCAACTCTCCGCGGACCGGCCCGGGACGGTGCTCGTCCAGCTCAACGCGCGTCGTCCCGACGTAGCCGATCTCCATGACCTCGACCTCGACACCGCCCCGGCACGCACCTACTGACGACTGGAACGCAGGCACGCCCTCCTCATCGGCCGGTTCTCCGGTCTCGACCACCCCTTCGGCGTCCTGCGCCGCGTACCCACCCCGGACGGGGCGGGGTAGTGGATCGGTTCGTCCCGGCTCGGACCGCACCCGCCTGGTCCGGGTCGACCTCGACACCGGCGAGCAGATCGGGGTCGACAGCCACCCCGTGCTCGACCTGGGCGCCGAGACCCGAGGCCGACCAGCGCTTCCCGTCCTCGCTGATCCTGCACCCTTGGGTGGCGGAACGGCAGCCGTGCCGTGACGGCAGGGATGCGGGCGGTGGCCGGCCCGGTGCCGGCGCACCGCTCCCGTGGACCGGTCAGGGGAGCGCCAGGTCCCGCAGCTGTCGACGAGAGGTGATGTCCAGCTTGCGGAAGACGCTGCGCAGGTGCGCCTCGATCGTGCACGGGCTCAGGAACAGCTGGGCGCCGACCTCGCGGGACGTCGCCCCGGTGGCCAGCAGCCGCGCGATCTGCAACTCCTGCGCGGCGAGCGCGTCCGACGGCTGCGCGGACCGGCTCCGGGGCCGCTCCCCCGTGGCGCGCAGCTCCCGGGCCGCGCGCGCGGCGAACGCCTCCGCGCCCATCGCGGAGAGCATGTCGTGGGCGGTGCGGAGCTGGTGGCGGGCGGCCTGGCGTCGGCGCTCACGGCGCAGCCACTCGCCGTACACGAGGTGCGTACGGGCGAGGTAGACCGCCATCCGGCTGTGGCCGCGCCGCTCGATCGCCTCGCGGTAGTGCTTCTCGGCGGCCGGCCCGACCGTGGCCAGCGCCCGTGAACGAGCCACCAGCCCCAGCGCCCACTGGCTACCGCTGGCCTGCGCTCGCGAACCGAGCTGGTCCATCGCGTCGACGGCGTGCTGCGGCTGGCCCGCACGGGCGGCCGCCTCGACCAGCTCGAGCAGGGCGAGGCTGGTGTTCTTCAGCTCATCGGACTCGCACGCCCACGACGCCGCGTCCCGCGCTGCCGGGTAGTTGCCCAGAGCATTGTGGAGCACCGCGAGTGCGTACTCGGCCAAGGTGACCTCGGCATTCGGCCCCCGGCCGGCCGCGCTCCGGACGATCACCGCGTGCACAGCATGACCACGGCTCGAAGACGTGCAGCGGGTACCGAGCCCGCAGCCGACTCGTGAGGCGCACAGTAGGACCGATCAATCTCACTGAAGGAGAGTTCTTCGCACAGCGCTCGCCATCGAGCTGCATATTCGCAGTTCAGCACAGCGCACAGGCAACGAGAGTGCGCGACTACCTCGACTGAGCACGATCCACAACAGGCCCTCCGAGCTGCGGAAACGAGGCTCGGAGGGCCTCTTCGTGCGTCGCGCAACCCTCTCGGTCGCGATGACGGACCCGGAGGCCGGGCTGGTGCTGCGACCTGACGCTCGTGCGCGGCGACCCGGCTGGTGCACCCACCGCCGTCCAGCTCTCCCGACGGCCCTACCGCACGACGTGCGGTTGACCGCGACGGCGCGGATCTCGGTCGCACTACAGTCGATGGGGTGACGGACGGCTCATCCGGCGGATTGCCGGTCGACAGCACGGTGCCCCAGTCGGCCCGAGTGTGGAACTACTGGACGGGCGGCAAGGACAACTACGCCGTCGACCGCGAGGTCGGCGACCAGATCCGCGCGATGAACCCGCACATCGCGGAGATCGCCCGCGCCAACGGCAGTTCCTCGTGCGCACGGTGACGTATCTGACCCGGGAGGCCGGGATACGCCAGTTCCTCGACGTCGGAACCGGCCTGCCCACCGCCAACAACACCCACGAGGTCGCCCAGTCGGTGGCACCCGAGTCACGCATCGTCTACGTCGACCACGATCCGATGGTGCTCGCGCACGCCCGCGCGCTCCTGGTCGGCACCCCGCAGCGCCACCGCCTACATCGACGCCGACCTGCGTGGACCCGACACGATCCTGCACACCGCGGCGGACACCCTCGACTTCACCCGGCCCGTCGCGCTGATGCTGCTCGGGATCCTCGCCCACATCACCGACGACAACGAGGCGTACGCCATCGTGCGGCAGCTCATGGACGCGCTGCCCCCGGGCAGCTACCTCGTGGCCTGCGACGACACCAACGTCATCCACGGCGAGGCCATGGACGAGATGATCCGGCAGTGGAACGAGAGCGGCGAGAACCCGCGTGTGAACCGCACGCCGGCGACGATCGCGCGCTTCTTCGACGGGTTGGAGCTCGTCGATCCCGGCGTGGTGTCGGTGTCCCGCTGGCGGCCCGGCCCGATCCACCTCGGCGAGATCCGAGACGTCGACGACTTCGGCGGCGTCGGGCGGAAGCGCTGACCCGAGCCGAGCGGCCTCGCGAGGGACACCTGTTCGGCAACCGGCGGGACGAGGCCGGGCAGCGGTTCCCGCACTGGCCGAGCTGCGTGCTGCCGACGAGGCACGAACCGCGGGCCGGGCGCCGGGCATGGCCGCCGGACGCTCCTCTGCGAGTGGGCCGAGTCGACGCCGTAACGCCGCCTGGTGCCCCACGTCGGCCCGAACGTACTCAGTGGGTCGTCGCACCTGGGTCAGCCGACCAGCGGTGCGATCCGCGGGATGGCTCAGACCTGCGCGCCGGCCGGCAGCGACTCGGGCTGGTCCGGCTCGCTGTGGTGGTAGATCCGCCCGCGCAGGGCCGACGCGAGCGCGGCGACGAGGCACGCGCCCGCGGCGAAGCCGAGCGCGAGCGCGAGGCCGGAGGCGAACGGGCCGGAGATCAGCTCCGGGAAGAACGTGCGCCCGGTGAGGAACTCCGCCTGCTGCGGGGTCAGCGTCGCGAGGACGTCGGGGCCGAGCAGGTTCTGGATCGGGTTGTCGCCGAGGAGCGCGGCGAACAGCGACCCGACGGGCGGCAGGTTCGCCACGCGCGTGGCAGCGTCGGCGGGCACGCCGTTGGCGACGAGGCCCTGGTAGAGGGTACCCGGCAGGGTGCTCGCGAGCCCCAGGATGAGCATCGAGAAGAAGACGCCGATGGACAGCACCGTCGCCGAGTTCTGGAATGTCGAGGTCATGCCGGCGCCGACGCCGCGCTGGCCGGGCGGCAGGCTGTTCATGATCGCGGCGCGGTTGGGTGAGCTGAACAGGCCCATCGCCAGGCCGTTCAGCGCGAGCAGTGCGGCGAACGCCCGGTAGTCGAAATCGACCGGCAGCAGGCCCATCAGGGCGAAGCTGGCCGCGGCGAGCACCATGCCGCCGGTGGAGAACGGGCGGGCGCGAACCGGTCGGAGAGCATCCCCGACACCGGGCCCGCGATCAGGAACCCGATGGTCAGCGGCACCATGTAGATCCCGGCCCACAGCGGCGTCTGCTCGAAGTCGTACCCGTGCTCGGGCAGCCAGATCCCCTGCAGCCAGATGATCAGGATGAACTGCAGTCCGCCCCGGCCCAGCGCGGCGAGCAGGCTCGCGATGTTGCCCGCGGTGAACGCTCGCAGCCGGAACAGCGACAGGTGGAACATCGGCTCGGGCACGCGGGTCTCGATCCGGGCGAACGCGGCGAGCACGGCGACCCCGCCGATGATGCAGGCGAGAACCATCGGGTTGCCCCAGCCCATGGCCTGGTCCCCGTAGGGCTGGATGCCGTACGTGATGCCGACGAGCACCGCGACGAGCCCGACGGCGAACGTGATGTTGCCCCACCAGTCCAGCCGGGCCGGCGAACGGGAGCCGCTCTCGCGCAGCTTGAGGTACGCCCAGACCGTCCCGAAGACCCCGACGGGCACCGAGACCAGGAAGATCAGTCGCCAGTTCAGCGGGGCCAGGACTCCGCCCACGATGAGCCCGATGAATGATCCCGCGATGCCGGCGACCTGGTTGATGCCGAGCGCGAGCCCGCGCTGGTGCGCTGGGAACGCGTCGGTGAGGATCGCCGTGGAGTTGGCGAGGAGCAGCGCCCCGCCGACGCCTTGCAGGATCCGCATGATGATCAGCCAGAGCGCCGCGGCGTCGCCCTGCATCCACACGGCCGCGAGCAGCACCGAAAACACGGTGAACACCGCGAAGCCGAGGTTGTACATCCGCGTGCGGCCGAAGATGTCCCCGAGACGCCCGAAGCTGACCACGAGCACGGCCGTCACCACGAGGTAGCCCATGATCAGCCAGAGCAGGTAGCCGATGTTGCCCGGCGCGAGCGGGTCGATGCCGATGCCCCGGAAGATGTCGGGCAGCGCGATCAACAGGATCGACATGTTGATCGTGACGATCAGCACGCCGATGGTCGTATTGGAGAGCGCCACCCACTTGTAGCGGGAGCCCTCCGCATCATTGGTTAGCATTGACAATGACTCTACGCCCGAGGCCCTCTCGCGGCCGTGTGATCCGTCATTCCCAGCCGCCACCCGCCGATGTGGCCGGGCATGCCTTCGAGGCGTCGGTCACGGTGCGATCCTCCCCCACGACGAGGACATTGGATCTTGTAGTCCAGTGACCGCTCCGACAGTGAGGCGCGCGACCATGACGGTATTCGGCATCGGGCTCGACACCGGGTTCAACGGGGCGTCGGTCGGCTTCCGCGACGCGGGCCACCTGCTCGCGCAGGCCCGCAACGCCGATCGGGACGGGCTGGACGTCGTCACCATGACCGACCACCCGTACTCGCCCGCGCAGTTCGACGCCTACGCGACGCTCGGGTTCGTGCTCGGCGCGACGACGCGGGTGACCGGCGTGTCCACCGTGACGAACCTGCCGTGCCGGCCCGCCCCCATGCTCGCCAAGATGGCCGCCGGGTTGTCGGACCTGTCGGGTGGGCGCTTCGTGCTCGGCGTCGGTGCGGGCGTGTTCTGGGACGAGATCGTGAAGCTCGGGGTGGAGCGCCGGACGCCCGGCGAGGCCGTGCGGCTCCTCGAGGAGTCGATCACGCTCGTCAGGCTGCTCACCGGGGGCGGCGAGCCGGTGACGTTCGACGGCGAGTTCTACCGGGTCGCCGACCTGCCCCCCTCGGACGCCCCGACACCCCCGTTCTGGAGCGGTTCGATCGGCCCGAAGTCGCTCGCCGTCACGGGCAGGCTCGCCGACGCGTGGCTGCCCGCCGCCGCGCAGGACTGGCGGAGCACGCTCGTGGCCACGTCGCGGCAGGTGATCGACGAGTCGGCGGTCGATGCCGGACGGGATCCCGCCGAGATCGCGACCATCTACAACCTCTTCGGCCGGATCACGGACGCCCCGCTGGCCACCGCGAACGCGGGGGCGGGCAGCGCGACGGGCACGTCGCTCGACGAGTTGGTGGAGGCGTCGCTGCGCGATCCGCGGGGCGCCGCGCTCACGACCCGGAGTGCCGACGGAAACTGGATCGGCGGGTCGGTGCGGCAGTGGGTCGAGGAGCTGACGATCGCCGTGAACGAGTACGGCGCAGGTGGTTTCGTGTTCTTCCCGGTCGCCGACTCGATCGAGGAAGCGGAGAAGGCGCGTGCGACGTGGGCACGCGAGATCGCACCCGCTGTGCGGGAAGCCGTCCAGGGCCCCTGATCCGGGTGCCCACGGCCGGAGCCATGGGCACCCGGAACCGGGGTCAGCCGACGTCCAGCAGGTCCTCGATCGTGATCGGGGTGTGCCGGACCCGGATGCCGGTGGCGTTGTACACGGCGTTGGCGACGGCCGCGGCCATGCCCACGACGCCGATCTCGCCCACGCCCCGGGCACCGATCGGGTTGTGCAGCGTGTCCGGGTGCTGCACGAAGTGCACGTCGATCTCGGGGATGTCGGCGTTGACCGGCACCAGGTAGCCGGCGAGGTCGCCGTTGGCGAGCCGCCCGTTGCCCTCGATCTCCAGCCCCTCGTGCAGCGCCGCCGAGACGCCCCAGATCATGCCGCCCATCAGCTGGCTGCGTGCGGCCTGGTCGTTCACGATGCGGCCGGCGTCGAACACGCCGAGCATGCGCGACACCCGCACCTCCCGCGTCCACCGGTGCACCCTGACCTCGCAGAACTGGGCGCCGAACGAGCTGAACGAGTGCTTGGTCAGCTCCTCCCCCGGCCCGGCCGAGCCGGTGGCCGAGACCGACTCACGGCCGAGCGCGCCCAGCAGCTCCCCGAACGTCATCGACCGGCCGCCGCCGAGCACGCGGCCGTCGGCGTACGTCACGTCCTGTCCCTCGAACGGCGCGCCCGGTGCGCTCGCGAGCGCCTGCAGTTCCGTGAGCACCGCCGAGGCGGCGACCACGATCGCCGACCCCACGCTGACGGTGGCGGTCGACCCCCGGACAGGCCGCCGGGCGGGTACGCGGACAGGCCCAGCCGCGGCGTGATCCGCTCCGGCGTGATGTCCAGCGACTCGGCGCCGAGCAGCGCCATCACGGTCAGCAGGCCGGTGCCGGGGTCGGCACCGCCGACCGACACCACGGCCGTGTCGTCGGCCCGCAGCGTGATCTCGGTGCTGGCCGGGAACTGGAGCGCCGGGAACATCGCCGTGGCCGTGCCCATGCCGACCAGCCAGTCGCCGTCCTCCCGCCCGGTGGGCGTGCGACCCGACCAGCCGAAACGCGCGGCGCCGACCTGGTAGCAGTCGTCGAGGTACTTGCTCGACCACTGCAGGTCGCTGCCGACGGGCCCGAGCGAGCCGTTGCGCAACCGCAGCTCGATCGGGTCCATGTTCAGCGCGACGGCGAGCTCGTCCATCGCGCTCTCCAGCGCGAACGACCCGGGCGCCTCGCCCGGCGCACGCATGAACGTGGTCCGCGGAACGTTCAGGGGCACCACCTTCTGGCTGATGGCCAGGTTGGGGGTGCGGTAGGTCTCCTTGGACGTCGTCGACGTCGGCTCCACGAACGACAGATCCGTCGCCGCGCTGCACCAGGAGTCGTGGCGCACCGCGAGCAGCGTGCCGTCCCGGTCGGCGCCGAGCGTGACCTCCTGCAAGGTGTCCGGGCGGTTCGCGGTGGCGGTGAAGACCTGTTCCCGGCTCAGCGCCGCCTTGACCGGCCTGCCGAGCACCCGGGACGCCGCCGCGGCGAGGAACGCGGGCGCGACGTGCGGCCCTTCCCCCCGAACGCACCGCCGACGAACGGGTTCACCGTGTGCACGGTGGACGGGTCCACGTCCAGCGCGCTCGCCAGTTCGCCCTGCTGGAACGAGGCTGCCTGGTTGCCGCTGTAGACCGTGAGGCCGTCGGCGTCCCAGTGCGCCACCGCGGAGTGCGGCTCCATCGCCGCGTGGTTCTGGGGGGCCGTGTAATAGGTCCCGCCGGCGACCACCGGGCTCTCCGCGAACGCGTCGTCGATCGACTCCACGCCCTCGGCGAGGACGACGTAGGTCGACGACGTCCCGTCCATTCCCGGCGGCGCCTCCACGGCCACGTCGAGGCTGTCCTGGAGCGACGTGCGGGCCGGCCGCTCGTCGTAGGTCACCTCCACGAGCCGGGCCGCGTCCCGGGCCTGCTCGAACGTCTCGGCGACGACGAACCCGATCGGCTGGCCGTGGTAGGTGACGTCCCGGTCCTGCATCGGCACCCAGGTGGGGCCCAGCATCGCGTTGCTCGGCGTGCGCAGCGTCAGCGGGTCGAACGGCGAGTAGACGGCCACCACGCCGGGCGCGCCCTTGGCGGCGGTCACGTCCATCGCGACGATCTCCCCGCTCGCGATCGTGCTCGTCACCAGGTAGCCGTGCAGCATGCCCGGGAGGTTGTGGTCCGACCCGTACCGCGCCCGGCCGGTGACCTTGAGCGGTGCCTCGATCCGGGTGGGTGTCATGCCCGGCTCCCCTCGGTCAGTTCTCGCAGCGCACGGACGACGGTCCGGCGCAGCAGCGGGATCTTGAAACCGTTCGCGGACAGCGGCACGGCGCCGTCCCCCGCGACGGCGGCGGCCGCCTCGAAGGCCTCCTGGGTGACCGGCGCGCCGCGCAGCGCGTCCTCCACGGCGGTCAGCCGCCACGGCACGGTCGCGACCCCGCCGACGGCCACCCGCGCGTCGACGATGCGCCCGTCCTGCACGTCCAGCGCGACGGCCGCCGAGCAGAGCGCGAACTCGTAGGACTGCCGGTCCCGCACCTTGACGTAGGTGGAGTTGGCCGCCCAGTCCAGCCGGGGCACGACGACCTCGGTGATCAGCTCACCGGGCCGCAGGTCGTTCTCGACCTGCGGGGTGTCCCCGGGCAGGCGGTAGAAGTCGGCCAGCGCCACCGTGCGGGTGCCGTCCGCGCTCGCGAGCGTGACCTGCGCGTCGAGCGCGACGAGCGCGACGGCCAGGTCGCTCGCGTGCGTCGCCACGCACGCGTCGCTCGTGCCCAGCACCGCGTGCATCCGGTTGGCGCCGTCGCGGGCCGGGCAGCCGCTGCCCGGATCCCGCCGGTTGCACGGCATCGTCACGTCGCGGAAGTACGTGCAACGGGTGCGCTGCAGCAGGTTGCCGCCGATGCTGGCCATGTTGCGCAGCTGCTGGGAGGCGCTCTGCAGCAGTGCGCGGGAGATCACCGGGTACACGCCGGGGTGCCGTGCGACGTCGCTCATCCGCTCCAGCGCGCCCAGCCGCAGCCCGTCGCTCGGGTCGATGCCGCGCAGCGGCAGCGCGTTGATGTCCACGACGTGCTGCGGGGTCACGACGTCGAGCTTCATCAGGTCGACGAGGGTGGTGCCGCCCGCCAGGTACGTTCCCGGCCCGGCCAGCGCGTCGGGGACGGTGGCCGGGGCGGTCAGCTCAAACGTTCGCATCGGCCCGCCTCGCCTGTTCGTTCGCCGCCTGCTCGATCGCCGCCACGATGTTCGGGTACGCCGAGCAGCGGCAGATGTTGCCGGACATGAACTCCCTGACGTCGTCGACGTCCTGCTCCACGGCGGCGACGGCGGACATGATCTGCCCGGAGGTGCAGAAGCCGCACTGGAGCGCGTCCTGGTCGACGAACGCCTGCTGCACGGGGTGCAGCTCGTCGTCGGTGGCGAGCCCGTCCACGGTGGTCACCGGCTCGCGCACGGTGGCGGCCAGCGTCAGGCACGACAGCACGGGGCGCCCGCCCACGTGCACCGTGCACGCGCCGCACTGGCCGCGGTCACATCCCTTCTTGGGGCCGGTCACGTCCAGTCGCTCGCGCAGCGCGTCGAGCAACGTGACGCCCGGTCCGAGATCGAGTTTCTCGGTCCTGCCATTCACTTCGAGTGAGATGTCCACGGGATCTCTTCCCCGTGTGACCGCCCGCCAAGGGCGGTCACACGGCATCGGGTGTGTGGTGGCTCGTCAGTCCGTAGGATGGAACCGGATGACTATCCGGTCCTGACAACTCTAGCGGATATCTATCCGCTAGGTCGCTCGGACCGGGAGGTGGAACATGACGACGGGAGCCGTGAGCCCGAGGCGCGCGGACACCCGCCGCAACCACGAGCGGATACTCGCTGCCGCCGCGGCGTCGCTCACCGCGTCGGGCGAGCTCGCGTTCAACACCATCGCCAAGGCGGCGGGCGTGGGTGTCGGCACCGTCTACCGGCACTTCCCCACCCGCGACGCCCTCGTACTGGCCGTGTACGCGCGCGAGGTGGAGCACCTCGTCGACGTGGTGCCCGTCCTGCTGCGCGAGCAGTCCCCGCAGGACGCCTTCCACGCGTGGGCCACCGACCACCTGGCTCGCTACATGATGACCAAACGCGGCCTCGCCGAGGCGCTGCACGCCGCCACGAAGCCCCACGAGGACGTCGCGGGAAAGGCCTACGAGGCCATGGTCGACGCGATGTCCACGCTGATCGCCGCCAACGTCCAGGCCGGGACCGTCCGCCCGGACATCGCCGCGGAGACCGTGCTGCGCGGCCTGGGCGGGCTGTTCTTCCTCGACCCCCGTGGCGACTGGCGCGGCGAGGCCGAGGCGCTCACCGACCTGCTGTGGCGCGGCATGCAGCCTGATCGTTCCGAGATCGCTCCCGGCGCCCTGCGCGGGGCGGAAGCGAGACAGTCGGAACGATCGATCGATCCGATCTACCCCTGAGCGCCCTTCCGAGGGCGGGCCGGCCGGGCTTCGGAACGATCACCGGGTGTCAGCGGGGCGCGGTGCGCGTCCCGAGTGCCGCGGCGAGCAGCGCGGAGACGTCGGCGTCGACGGCCGTGTAGTGCACGAACGTGCCGTCGCGGCGCCCCCGGACGAGGCCGGCGAGCCGCAGCTTCGACAGGTGCTGGCTCACCGCCGTGGGCGTGGCACCGACGAGCTCGGCGAGGCAGGCCACCGACGTCTCCCCCTGCGCGAGCGCCCAGAGGATCTTCACCCGGGTGGGATCGGCGAGCAGCCGGAAGCGCTCCGCAGCGGCCCGGGCGTCGTCGTCGCCGGGCATGTCGAAGTCGGGCAGCGTGCCGTGCACGTGCCGAGGGTAGCGCTACGCACAACCACGTGACTGTCTTTGTACCTTCGCATATGCGCAGGTAGTGTTCCACGCCGTGGTCACCCTGGAACGCCTCGCCCCGCCCGCCGCCCGCCGCGGCGCACGGATCCACGCGATGCCTGAGGTGCGCTGGGCGGCCGCATCGCTGGCGCTCTTCGTGGCAGGCGGCGCGGCGCAGCTCGCCGGCACGCCCGCTCCGGTCTGGTGGGCGCTGTACCTCGCCTGCTACGCGGCCGGGGGGTGGGAACCGGCGCTGGCCGGGCTGCGCGCGCTGCGCGAGCGGACCCTCGACGTCGACCTCCTGATGGTCGTGGCCGCGATCGCGGCCGCTGCGATCGGGCAGGTGTTCGACGGCGCGCTGCTGATCGTCATCTTCGCGACGTCCGGGGCGGTCGAGGCCGTCGTCACCCGGCGCACCGAGGAGTCGGTACGGGGGCTGCTCGACCTCGCCCCCGAGCACGCCTCCCGCCAGCGCGACGACGGCACCGAGGAGAGCGTCCCGGTGGCCGACCTCGCCCTCGGCGACGTCGTGCTCGTCCGGCCCGGCGAGCGCGTGGGCGCCGACGGGGTCGTGCTCTCCGGCATCAGCGAGGTGGACCAGGCCTCCATCACCGGCGAAGGGCTGCCGGCCCCGAAGGGCCCCGGCGACGACGTGTTCGCCGGCACCGTGAACGGCACGGGCGCCTGCGCGTCGGCGTCGCGCGGGTGGCGGCGGAGTCGGTGGTCGCGCGGATCGCGGCGATGGTGGAGGAGGCCTCGGCCACCAAGGCCCGTACCCAGCTGTTCGTCGAGCGCATCGAGCAGCGCTACTCGATGGCGGTGGTGGTGGGCGCACTGGCGCTGGTGGCGGTGCCCCTCGCCCTCGGCGCGGCGTTCGAGCCGACCCTCCTGCGCGCGATGACGTTCATGATCGTCGCATCGCCGTGTGCGATCGTGCTCGCGACGATGCCGCCGCTGCTCGCCGCAATCGCCAACGGTGGGCGGCGCGGCGTCCTGGTCAAGTCGGCGGTGGCGATGGAGGCGCTCGGGCGCACCACCGTGGTGGCGTTCGACAAGACCGGCACCCTCACCGAGGGGCGCCCGCACCTGGAGTCGGTGACACCGCTCGCCGGGCACGACGGCGCGGTGCTCGACGAGGACGCCGTGCTCGCGCTGGCCGCGGCCGCCGAGCGCCCCAGCGAGCACCCGCTCGCCGCCGCGGTCGTGCGCGCCGCCCGGGAACGCGGTCTCCCCGTCGCCGACGCCACCGGGTTCACGGCGCTGCCGGGGCGCGGGGTCCGCGCCACCGTGGAGGGGACGGCCGTAGTCGTGGGCTCCCCCGCCGCGCTCGACGGCATCCCGGAAGCCCCGGTCACCCGGCTGGAGGCGGACGGCAGCACGGTCGTCGCCGTGATCGCCGACGGCAGCCCGGTGGGCCTCCTCGCGATCAGCGACCGGCTCCGGCCGGACGCGGCCGCGACGGTCGCGCGCCTCGCGGAGCTGACCGGCCGCCCGCCGGTGCTGCTCACCGGCGACCACGCGGGCGCCGCGGCCCGGGTGGCCGACGCCGTCGGGATCACCGATGTGCGGTCCGGTCTCCTCCCCGACGCGAAGGCCGCCGCGGTGCGCGAGCTGCAGGCGGCCGGGCACCGGGTGCTGCTCGTGGGCGACGGCGTGAACGACGCGCCCGCCCTGGCCACGGCGGACACCGGGGTGGCGCTGGGCGGCCGCGGCATCGCACTGGCCGTCGAGACGGCCGACGCGGTGGTGGTGCGCGACGACATCGCCACCCTGCCCAACCTGCTCGGGCTCTCCCGCCGCGCCCGCCGGGTGGTGCTGGCGAACATCGCGATCGCGGCCACGGTGATCGCCGTCCTCGTCACATGGGACCTCGTGGGCACCCTCCCCCTCCCGCTCGGCGTGGCGGGCCACGAGGGCTCCACGGTCGTGGTCGCGCTGAACGGCCTGCGGCTCCTGCGTGCCGCCGCGTGGCGCCGCGCAGGTCAGGCCACCCAAAAGGGGTCGTGATCAGCGGATCCGTGACATGAGCCGCACATCTGCGGCCATGTCACGGTCGCGGCGATCAAGGATCAGGTGACGGGGGACGCGTCACCGCACGCCATGATCAATCCGACCGGCGCGGGATCGCCCTCGGCCGGGCCCTCAACGCCATCTCGGACCGATCACGACCGCATGATCGGCCCGAAATTCGCCACAACGCCCTCGCGGCGGCGAACGGCGTTATCTCGCAACGATCAAGGCGCGCCACGACCAGCGTTGCCGGGTACGCCGGCCAAGCCGGCAACGCTTCCCGGCCCGCCACCGGGCTGCCAACCGGGGGCGCGATCACCAGAAGTGGTGTCAGGGCGCCAGATCTAGCGCCCTGACACCACTCCCGCCGATCACGTGCACGTCGATCATCAACAGCGGTGGCAGGACGACAGATCAGTCGCCCCGCCACCATTCCCGGCGATCACGAGCCACCGGCCGGCCCAGCACTCCGTCCCCGATTGCCTACACGAAACCGGCCGAGTGCGGCACCGCTCATCTAGCGCCCCTCGCCGAGGTGGGCCGCGGCCACGCTCTTCGGCACGACCATCCGCCACGCCTCCACCACCAGCTCGTGCATCTCGTCCTCGCCGAGCGCGGCCGTCCAGGCGTGGACCCAGTTGAACCGCTGGTCGGACAGCGTCGGCAGGTGGAACTTCGCGGGGTCGGATGCGATGAGCGCATCCCGTTCGTCCTTCGGGAACGCGAAGCCCATGACCGTCTCGTCCCTCGAGAACGCGATGTAGACGATCTGTCCGACGCGGAACTTCACCCGATCGTGGATGAGGTGTTCGGTGGTGCGGGGCAGTGACCGGGCAAGCCGCCGCACGGAGTCGACCGTGACCATGGCGCCAGCATGCCCCGGGGGTACGACCGTTCCGGGCCGACGAGCGCCGTGAGCGGTCTCACCGCCGTCTGGATCGATTCTGATCACGGGTCCCGGGATGCTGGAGACCGGTGCCCGCCGTCGCAGCGCCAGTGCCCGCAAGCCGACGATCTCGTGGAACCGGAACCCGATATGCCTTTCCCCCTGGATCCCGCACGCCTGCGACCGACCCGTCGCCGGAGGCAGGCGGCTTCCCCCGTACTGCGGCACCGCATCGCCGCGACCGTGCTGTTCGCCGTGGACGGAGCCGTGTTCGGCTCCTGGGCCTCGCGCATCCCCGACGTCGCGACGAACGTCGCGCGGGGCCGACGGCCCTGGGCCTCGCCCTGCTGTGCGTCTCGCTCGGCGCGCTCGCCAGCATGCAACTCACCGGTGCCCTGTGCGCGCGGCTCGGCCCCGGGCTCGCCGGGGTCGCCGCCGCGATCGCCACCTGCGCCGCGCTCACGCTCCCCGGCCTCACCGGGTCGCTCCCCGGGCTCGCGGCCGCGCTGCTGGTGTTCGGCGCCGCCACGGGAACGCTGAACGTCGCCGCCAATGCCATCGGCGTGCAGGTCGAAGCCGCACTGCGGCGTCCCGTGCTGCCGTCCCTGCACGCCGGGTTCAGCTTCGGCGGGCTCGCCGGGGCGCGGCGGGCGGGCCGTCGCCGCGGCCGCTCCCCGCCGTGCACCTGCTCGTCGTCGCCGCGATCGGTGCGCTCACGACCGCAGCCGTGGCCCCCGTCCTGCTCGCCGCCGACGCGGGCACGCCCGGGACCGCGACGACCCGGCACCGCGCGGCACCGCCCGCGGCATCGTCGTGGTGCTGGGAGTCATCGCGGGCTGCACGGCGTTCGGGGAGGGCGCGGTCACCGACTGGGGCGCCCTGCACCTGCAGGAGATCGGCGCGACGCCCGCACTCGCCGCAGCCGGATACGCGGGCTTCTCGCTCGCGATGGCCTGCGGCCGGTTGGCCGGCAACGGCCTCGTCCACGCCCTCGGGCCCTCCCGGGTGGTGACCGGCGGGGCGCTGCTCGCCACCGCAGGCGCCCTGGTGGTGGCGACCGTGCCGGACGTCGGGACCGTGCTCGCCGGCTTCGTGCTGATCGGGCTCGGCCTGGCCAACGTCTTCCCGATCGCCATCGCGCGGGCCGGTGCCCGTGCCGGCGCCGGCGGGGTCGCACTCGCCTCGACGGTCGGCTACACCGGGCTGCTCGGCGGCCCGCCGCTGCTCGGGATCGTGGCCGAGGCGGTCGGGATGCCCGTCGCCTTCGCGGCGGTCGCGGCGCTGGCCGCCGTGGCCGCGGCGCTGGCCGTACCCGCATTCGGCAGCGGCGAGCGCGCGCTCACCGCCGTCCGCACCGCCGTCGCGCGGCACACCGCCCGGCTCGGCGTGCTCCACACCCAGCTGAGCGGCCCCGCCGCGGACCGGCGCCCGTACCCGGGGCTCGAAGCCCTAGGAGCGCACTGAAGGACCCGACCTACTGCGCGACGCCCAGGCGGCCACCTCGCTGCGTTGTCGTCGTCGCCAATACGACCCGGTATCGGCCTCCTCCTTCGCCTTGCGATGCGGCCACCTGGCCGCCGCTCGCTACGGCCGGGGCCCTTCAGCACACTCCCAGCCACCTGATCCGAGGTCCGAGATGAACGCTCCCACCCTGGCCCACCCCACCTCCTTCCCGACATTCGCCACGATCCACGGCAAGCTCGTGCAGGGCGTGAGCTACGCGATCCCGTTCGTCGTCACCGGCGGTGTGCTGCTCGCACTCGGCTACGCGCTCGGCGGCCCGGCGATCGGCGCCGCGCCCCCGGTCACCGAGGGCTTCGACTGGCTCGCCCGCACCGGCTGGGCCGCGCTGCTGCACCAGCTCGGCACGCTCACCTTCGGGCTGCTCGTGCCCGTGGTCGGCGGGTACGTCGCTCACGCCATCGCCGATCGCCCGGCGCTCGTGCCCGGCTTCGTCGGCGGCACCGTCGCCGCCCAGACCGGGGCCGGTTTCCTCGGCGGGCTCGTGGCCGGGGTGCTCGCAGCGCCGTCGTCGAACGACTCGCCCGCCTGCGCCCACCCCGCGCCGTCGCGGGCCTGCATCCCGTGCTGGTCCTGCCGCTGGTCGGCACCCTGATCACCGGCGCAGTCATGTGGCTCGTCGTGGGCGCACCGCTCGCCGCCCTGACCTCCGCGCTGACCAACGCGCTCGGCAACCTGTCGACCGGCAGCCTCGTACTGGCCGGCGCGACGCTCGGGCTGATGGTCGCCGCCGACCTGGGCGGGCCGATCAACAAGACCGCCTACACGTTCGCCGTCGCCGGACTGGCCACGGGCGCACCCGCGGCCCCCGCGATCATGGCCGCTGTGATGGCCGCCGGCATGACCCCGCCGCTCGCCATGGCGCTCGCGACCACCCTGCGCCGCAGCTGGTTCACCCCCGCCGAGCAGGAGAGCGGGCGGGCCGCCTGGCTCCTCGGCGCCGTGTACGTGACGGAGGGCGCCATCCCGTTCGCCGCGGCGGACCCGCTGCGGGTGCTGCCGTCGCTCCTGGCCGGCTCGGCCGTGACCGGCGGCCTGTCGGCCGCGTTCGGCGTCGCGGCGGCCACTCCGCACGGCGGGATCTTCGTGCTCCCGCTGGTCGGCAACCCGCTCGGCTACGTCCTCGCGATCGCCGCCGGCACCCTCGTCTCGGCCGCGGCCGTGCTCGCCCTGAAGGCGCGGGAACAGCGGATGCGGGAATCCCACTCCGGGGATCCCCTGTGCCACGATCCGTGATCGGATCGGAGCGGGGGGTCACGTGACGCGGCACGAGGGATCGATGATCCGGCGGCGGGTGCTGGCCAGGCAGCTGAAGCTGCTGCGCGAGCAGTCCGGCCTCACCCTGGAGCACGCGGCACCGAAGCTGGACTTCTCGGTGAGCAAGCTCAGCCGGATCGAGAACGCCCAGGTCGGCATCGACGTGCACTGGGTGAAGAGCATGCTCGACGTCTACGACGTGGGCGGGGCGCGGTGGCACGAGCTGCTGGAACTCGCCAGGGAGGCACAGCAGCCCGGGTGGTGGCGGGCCTACGGGCTGGGCAACAACAGCTACATCGCCTTCGAGACGGAGGCCCGGCGGGTTCAGGTCTTCACCCTCGGGTACGTGCCTGGCCTGCTGCAAACCGCCGACTACGCCCGGGCCCTGATGCGCGCGGTGCCGGTGCGGCGCACCGACGAGGAGTTGGACAACGAGGTCGCGGCTCGCTTGTACCGCCAACAACGGTTGAGCTCGGTCGACAACCCGCTCCAGCTCGTGACGGTGGTCGACGAATCGGCGTTGCACCGACCGGTGGGCGGCCCGGAGGTCCTGCACGGGCAGCTCGAACTGATCGCCGCGTTCGCCGAGCTCGACACCGTGACCCTGAGGGTGCTGCCGAGCGAGGTCGGGGCGCACGCCGGCCTGGCGTCCAGCTTCACGATCCTCAGCTTCGGTGAGCTGGGCGAACCGGACATGGCCCACATCGAACACACGATCGGCGCGCTGATACTCGACAAGGACGCAGACGTCGCTCGGGCTAGGGTCTCGTTCGAGTGCGTGCTGTCCGACGCCCTCGACCCGGCCGAGTCGCTGGCGCTGATCAATCGGCTGGCCGGAAGATGAGCCCGTCCGAAGGAGAAGGCCGTGCGCGACGACGAGCTCCGCTGGTTCACGAGCAGCTTCAGCGGCGGCAACGGCGAGAACTGCGTCGAGGTGGCACTCCTGCCCGGCGAGGTGGCCGTGCGGGACACGAAGAACCGGGCGCTGCCCCCACACCACCACACCGCGTCGTGTTGGACGGAGTTCCTTGCGGCCGTGCGGCTGCGCGAGTTCGACCGGCCGAGCTGATCACGGGCCTACCCGCGCCTGCCTGGTTGATCCATGTGAGACGCGTGCGATCGCCCGGGCCAGGGCGCTGAGCCGGAGCTCGCAACGATCGACGCCCCATGATCGATCCGAGACGCACCCGATCGCCCTGCCCAGGGCAGCGGGGCGCACCTCGCAACGATCACCTGTCCTCGTGGCCGGGGCCGATTCCTCCGCCGGGCGAGCCGGGTCTACCTCTGCATGACACCTGAGCTCGGTACGGCCCGCGATCTGCTCGACGCGCCGCACACCGCGATCCTCTCCACGACGAACCGCGACGGGAGACCCCAGTCGTCCGTGATCTTCGTGAAGCCTGCGGAGGAGACCGTCGTGTTCAGCACGATCCGCGGGCGGTTGAAGACCCGCAACATGGAACGCGACCCGCGCGTGAGCCTGCTGGTGCTCGCACGGTCGGGCCGGTACGTGGAGATCCGCGGTCACGTCGACATCACCGACGATCCGGACAAGGCGCTGCTCCACGAGATGTACCAGCGGTACATGGACGGGGCGACGCCGCCTCCCGAGCCCGACGCGGAGCGGGTGATCGTGCGGATCCACCCGGAGAAGCTCTATTTCTGGCCCCCGGCCGGCTGAGGGAAGGCGGTGACGAGGGCGGGATCGGCGAACACCACGATGCGGCCGATCCCGCCCGTCGTGACGGTCAGCACCGCGACGCCGAACGGCTCGTGGAGGCCGGAGGCGCCACGCCGGTACGCCACCGCGGCCGGCTGGCCGTTGGCGCGGGTCGGCACCATCCGCCAGTCCCCCGGTGAGCCGAGGACCGGCGGGCTCGTGAGGTACGGCAGGCAGGTCGCCAGCCCGGAGAACCAGGTGCGGGAGCCGGTCACCTCCAGCGCGGCGTCCTCCCGAAGCACCTCTTCGAACGCGGCGGCGTCGGCGTTCTCGAAAGCCGCGATGTAGCGGTCGAGCAGCGCGCGGGCCTGCGGCTCGTCCGGTTCGACGACGGAATCGTCGCTGGGTGCCGCCTCCTCCATCCGGGCGCGGGCGCGCTGCAGAGCGCTCTTGACGGCCGGGACGCTCATCTCGAGCACGGCGGCGACGTCGGCGGCCGGGAACGCCAGCACGTCACGCAGCAGCAGCACCGCCCGCTGCCGGGCGGGCAGCAACTGCAGGCTCGCGACGAGCGCGAGCCGCAGGCCCTCCCGGGCAACGACCACGGCGGCCGGGTCCTCGGGGTCCGCCGTGATCAGCGAGTCGGGGATCGGCTGCAGCCAGTCGAGCTCCGGCCCGGCCGGAACCGGCGGCGCGGACGGGTCGGCGGCCGGTCCGGTGAGGCCGGACGGCAGCACCCGGCGGCCGCGGCGCTCCAGGGCGGTGAGGCAGGCGTTGGTGGCGATGCGGTGCAGCCAGGTGCGCACCGACGAGCGGCCCTCGAACCCGCCGTAGGCCCGCCACGCCCGCAGGTAGGTCTCCTGCACGACGTCCTCGGCGTCGTGCAGCGACCCGAGCATCCGGTAGCAGTGCGCCAGCAGCTCGCGGCGGAACGGCTCGGTGTGCGCGGCGAAATCCCGGGAGTCGGGCATCACGTGGAAGACCATGACAGGTAGACCCCGCCGCCCCGGCGAAGGAACCGCCCACGATCGATGTGATCCATGTGAGATGCGCGCGATCGCCCGGGCCAGGGCCCTGAGTCGGAGCTCGCAACGATCAACCGCGCATGATCCGTCCGAGATGTGCCGGATCGCCCTGCCCAGGGCCGCAGGGCGCACCTCGCAACGATCACGGCCGAGGCGCGCGTCAGCCGCCCTGGGCGAAGGTGGGCCTGCGCTCGGCGAACGCTGCGGTCAGCTCCTCCAACGCCGGCAGGGCGGCCACGAGCGCGGTGGCGGTCTCCTCGGGGAGCAGCTCGACGACCGTGAGCAGGATCGCGGTGCGGCGTTCGAGGATCCGCTTGCTCTTCTCGCGTCCCTCGACGGTGGCCTCGGCCACCACACCGCGCTGGTCCGACGTGGCCGAGGAGCGTTCGATCAGCCCCTTCTGCTCCAGCACGCCCATGACGCGCGAGAGCATCGTGGGGTTGACGCCCTCCAGCTCGGCCACCGCGGAGATGCGGATCGGGCCGCGCGCGACGACCACGCCGAGCACCGATGCCTGGGTGGGGGTGAGCTCCTCGCTCGACGCCGACTCGTTCATGGACCGGGCCAGCTTGCTGATCACCCGCCGCAGCCGCGTGGCGGCATCGGTGTCGAAGCCGGCGGCAGCCTCTGTGCCCTGCATCTGCCCATGAAACCAGGACGGGCGATGCGGTGCCGTCACCACCCGTGGTTGAATTGCTTGCCGAAAAGCAACTAGCGGAGGAGGCTCGGGGCGTGACGGTCGAAACCGCTCCCCGCCGGGCCCTCGTCCGCTGGTCCGTGTTCGCCACGGTCGTCCTCGCCATGCTGATGCACGCGATCGACCAGACGTCGGTGGCGACGGCGCTCTCGGCGATGCAGAGCGACCTCGGGGCGAGCCTCGCGTGGATCGGCTGGACGATCACGATCTACTCGGTCGGGCAGATCCTCGTCCTGCCGTTCGCCGGGCCGATGGGTGACCGGTTCGGCGCGCGGCGCGTGTACCTGCTCGCCGTCGCCGCCTTCACGGTGATGTCCGTGCTCTGCGGGCTCTCCTCCGGCACGGTGGAGCTGATCATCGGCCGGTTCCTGCAGGGGCTGTCGGGCGGCGTGCTGCTGCCGGTGGCCACCGCGATCGTCTCGGCCGAGTTCGGCGCCGACCGCGACCGTGCGATCGCGCTGTTCAGCACGGCCTTCCCGATCGGCGCGGTCCTCGGCCCGATCGCGGGCGGGCTCATCCTCACGTTCGCGTCGTGGCGGGAGATCTTCTTCCTGAACGTGCCGGTCGGGATCGTGTTGGTCTGCGCGGGCCGGGCGCTGATCCGGGAGACGCCGCGCACGGCAGTGGCCCGCGTCGACATCGCCGGGATCGCGTGGCTCACCGTGCTCCTGCTGTCCGGGATGGTGGCGATCACCCGGATCGGGTCGTTCGGCGAGGGCTGGACCGGGCCGGCCTCGGTGGCCGCCGCCGCGGCCGTATCGCTGGTGGCCGGCCGGTTCCTGCTGCGCCACCTGCACCGCCACCCCGACCCGATCATCCCGCCCCGGCTGCTCACCGGGCAGCGGCTCGGCCTGATGAACGTCATGAACGTGCTGTTCGGTGCCGCCGTGATCGGGTTCTCCGCGCTGCTGCCGCACTACGCGCAGATCCGCTACGACATGGCCCCCATCGCCGCGGGCGGCCTGCTCACGGTCCGGGCCGTCTTCATGATCGCCCTGTCGGCGCTCGCCGTCGGCCTGCTGCGCAGGCTGGGCCACCGGCCGCTGCTGCTCACCGGGATGGCCGCGATCACCGTGGCCTGGTGCTCATCTCGCTGCCCCCGATCCACAGCGGCCCGCAGCTGTGGCTCTCCCTCGGCGCCGCGGTGATGGGCCTGGGCATGGGCCTCGCCGCCCCGTCCTCGGCCAACGCCGGGATGCACCTCGTGCCGGAGCACGCCGCGGCCGTGTCGGGCCTGCGGGTGCTGTTCCGCCAGGCCGGGGCGATCGTCGCGGTCTCCGTGGTCACGGCCGTGACCTCTGTCGCGCCCGACCCGGCCACCGCCAACGCCGCCGCCTTCCTCGGCCTCGCGGTGACGATGGCCGTCGCCGTCGCGCTCGCGGTGCGGATCCCCAATCAGCGGGGACGCTGGTAGCACAGCCCCAGATCAGGGGCGCCCATCCATCAGCTCGAGCACCGCCGAGTCGTCGTCGAGATCTATGCCTGCCTGGAAGTCGCCGGCGTGAAAGGTCCGCAGCTCGAACGGCTCACGATTCTCTCGATCCCATCGCAACAGGTTCGCCCGGACGCTGTCCTCGACGACCTGGCCGAGGGTCTGCCGCCGCGCTGCGGCGAACCGGCGCACCTCGACCCACAAGCGCTCGTCGATGGAGATCGTGATCCGCACTGGGTCGATCATGACGCTGCCGCACCGCCCTGCACCAGCCGACATCAGCCGGCGCGGGCCGCCAGGAAGTCGAGCAGCACCCGGTTGACCTCGTCCGGGCGCTCCAGGTAGCCGTAGTGGCCTGCGAGGGGGATCTCCACGTAGCGGGCCCCCGGCATGACGTCGGCCACCTCGCGGGACAGGCGCGGCGGGATGGCGGCGTCGTCGGCGAACGCGACGACGAGCAGCGGCACGGTGACGTCGCGGTACGCCTCGGTGCGGTCGGTCAGGGCCGCCGACACGGCGAGCTGCGCGCGGTGGCCGGGGCCGATCGCCGTGCCGCCGTAGGAGAGCAGGTCGAGCCAGTCCTGGGCGTCCTGCTCCTCGCGCAGGGTGGCGGGCGAGAGGCACTGGTTCGCCACCACCGCGGCGTGGTAGTCGGGCGGCAACACGATCTTCTGGTCGGCGAGCGCGATCTCACCGGCCGTGAACGCGCGCTGCACCGGGTCGAGGCGGGCGTGGGCGGCGAGCGCGGCGACCCGCGTGACGAGGTCGGGCCGGGCCAGCGCGAGCTCGACCGCGATCCGCGCACCCAACGACGTGCCGATCACCGCGGCGGGCCCGGCGTCCAGGTGCTCGAGCAGGGCCGCGACGTCGCCGACCATGTCGTCGATCGTGAAGCCCTCCGCGCGTCGTCGCTCGCCCCGGCACCCCGGTTGTCCAGCGTGACGACGCGGTGTCCCGCGGCGCGCAACGCCGGCACCTGGTGGGCGTGCCAGACCCGCCCGGGGCTGCCGGTGCCCATCACCAGCACGACGAGCGGGCCGTCCCCCGGCGAGTCGTCGTAGGCGATGCGGACCCCGTTCCGATTCATGATCGTCACGACGGTTCGCGCTCCCGGTCGACTCGACAGGTCATGGCTGCCGCACCCCGGCTCGACAGGGCGCGGCAGCCGGGCACCGCCGTGGGCGGTGGCCTGGTGGCATCGGTCCAGGAGCGGCGATCCACGGACGGTGGGCCCGTGCGGTCAGCCCGCCTCCATCCGCGCCACCAGGCTCGCGGGGCGCAGGTCGGTCCAGGCCGACTCGATGAACGCGAGCACGTCGGCGCGGGCCCCGGGGCCGTGCACGACCGACCACCCCTCGGGCACGGCCGCGAAGGTCGGCCACAACGAGTACTGCTTCTCGTCGTTGACCAGCGCTACGAACTCGCCGTCCTCATCGTCGAAGGGATTCGTCGCCACCCGGGCTCACTCCTCACGTCTCGGCATCCAACCAAGGGCAGCCTAAGCTCAATGAAGGGTGGCGCAACTGCTCCGTTCGGGTGATCGCCCTACTCGGGCTCCCCCGTGGGGCCGGACGTGGTCGGGGTCCTGCGCGGGCGCGCGAAGAGCCACATCAGGATCGCGCCGACGATCGCACCGCCGACCAGCGCGATCGCCACCGTCCACGGCGCCGCCTGCCCGGTGCCACTCGCGGTGTTCTCGATCGCGACCTGGCTGGGCTCACCCGGCGGAGCGACCGCAGGGGCCCCGCCCTGACCCAGGAAGTCCCGCAGCATCCCGGTGTCGGTGATGACGTTGAAGTTCTGCCCGAGGAACGGCACCGTCATCTGGCTGTTGATGCCCAGCACCTCACCGCGCGAGTTGATCGTGGGCCCGCCGGAGATGCCCTCCGCGAGGTCGGCGTTGACCTGGTAGACCGAGACCCCCTGCCGGAACTGGCGGGCGGTGATCGTGCCGCTGGTGTTCACCGGCTGCAGCCGGGAGTCCTGCAGGCACCTCGGCAGGCGTCTTGCCGCCGCTCATCAGCCCTCGACGTCGACGCCGTCGGTCTCGTCGATGTTCAGCCCGGGGAACCCGATCGACGTCACGGTCTCGCCGAGCTGCGGCGCCTCGGGCGCGATGGGCAACGGTGCGGCCGGGGGCAGCCCGTACATCTCGAGCTTGGCCGTGTCGCCCTCGTCGGCGGGGCGGAAGCTGTCGACCCGGACGATGACGGGCGCCGTGATGACGGCCCCCGGCAGCTCACGCGGCTGGAACGCCCACACCGTGCGGTTGGGCTCCGGGCGCGTCGGCTGGGCGGCCGCGGGCGCACCGGTGGTGGGGTCGATCGCCGGGCCGGTGCGGCTGTCGAGCGCCCGCCTGCCCTCGGCGGGGTCGACGCAGTGGCCCGCCGTGACGATCGTGGTCGGGCTGTCGAACCAGCCGGTGCAGATCGTCATGATCGGCATCTCATCGGTGGGCGCAGCAGGGTCGGGCGCGAACGCGAACGGGTCCTGCGGCTCCTCCCAGAGGATCACGAGCCCCACGATCGACTGCTGGACCGACTCCAGCCGGTCCGGGTCGATGAGGCCGTTCAGCGGGGGCGGCGGGGCCGGCTCGTCGGCCCCGGCGGCGGTGGCCCCGGTGAGCAGGAGCGACGCCGCCCCGACGGCCAGCGCCGCCGCGAGCGTCGACAACCGCCTGACCAACGCCCCGGTCGAGGCCTTCCGAACGGATCTCACGCTTCAGTTCCCCCCATGGGTTCGTGCCCGGCGGAACGCGTGCTCCCCGGCGGCCGATCGGCAGCATCCGCCCCCCGGCGAACTCTCGTCCACGCCGCCGCCGGGAGCCACTCCACCCCGCCATGCATGTACTCGTCGATGACCACGAGTGTGCCCTTCTGCGGGCGGCAGTGCACGGCTTCACCCGGATTCGTGATCGGCCTGCGGCCCTACGCCACGGACCGGCGCGACCAGCTCATACGGACTTCACACACGCCGTGGGCCGGGTGACGCTCGGGGCGATCGGGTGAACCTCGCGGGAGGGATCTCCCCGTCCGACGACAACCGTCATCGGGGCATCGCGTCAGCGCGGTGTGGCGCCTTCCGAGGCCAGCTCGAGCACACTTACGTGCCGCCCGCGGGCAGCGGCACCCGGTAGCCCCCGTCGCAGCCGGTGGTGGCGCCGCCCTCCTACCGGCCGTTCTGGTCGGTGACGGTGACGACGGCCCCGTCGGGCACCGCCCCGTCGCCGCGGGACACGGCGCCGTGGACCCCGGGGACGTGTGATGCCGGGGACGGCCGCTCGGTGGCGGGCGTCTGGTCGGCGAGAGCGGCGTGCCTGCCCTCCCCCTCCGCGGTCCGGTCACCGTCGCGGTCGTACGGGGCGCCGTTCACCCGCTCGCCGTCGGCGCCGGTCTGCGCCTCGATCCGCTCCCGCTCCATGCCGGTCTCGGTGCGCAGCGGGATCTCCCGGATGGCCAGCACGGCGACGAAGGTGATGATCGCGAGGAGCCCGGCGATCATGAAGACCTGCGCGGTGGCGTCGCCGTAGGCCGCGCGGACGATGTCGGCGATGGCCGTCGGCAGCTCGTTCAGGTTGCCGATGGCGGCGCCGCCCGCCGGAGCGGTCTGACCTGCGGTGGCGAGCCCCGCGGTCGTCAGCTCGGCGACCCGGGACGCGAGCACGGCGCCCAGCACCGACACGCCGGCCGTGCCGCCCATGGAGCGGAAGAACGTGACGGCCGAACTCGCGGCGCCGAGGTCGGCGGCGGACACCGAGTTCTGCACGGCGAGCACGAGGTTCTGCATCGCCATGCCCATGCCCATGCCGAGCAGGAAGATGTAGGTCCCGACCAGCACGAGGTCCGTGCTGTGGTCGATCGTCGACAGCAGGCCGAACGCGGCGAGCATGAAGACCGCGCCGATGACCAGGTAGATCTTCCACTTGCCGTAGCGCGTGATGAGCGCGCCCGAGCCGGTCGACGAGATCATCGATCCGACGATCATCGGCAGCGTGAGCAGGCCCGCGGTCGTCGGCGAGAACCCGCGCGCGATCTGGAAGTACTGGCCGAGGAACACGGCGCCACCGAACATCGCCACACCGACCGCGATGCTGGCGAGGATCGACAGGGTGGTGGTGCGGTCCCGGAACAGGCGCAGCGGGATGATCGGCTCCTTGGCCCGCGACTCCACCACGAGGAACGCCGCGATCAGCACGGCGCCGAGGCCCGCGAGTGCGAGGGACTCGGTGGAGCCCCACGCGAACGTGTTGCCTGCGAGGGTCACCCAGATCAGCAGCGCCGACACGCCGGCCGCGACGAGCGCGGCGCCCAGGTAGTCGATGCTGACCTTGCGCTTGACGACCGGCAGGTTGAGCGTGCGCTGCACGACCACGAGCGCGACCACGGCGAGCGGGGCGCCGACCCAGAAGCACCAGCGCCAGCCCAGCCATTCGGTGTCGACGATGAGGCCGCCGATCAGCGGGCCGGCAACGGGCGCGACCGACATGACCGTCGAGATCAGCCCGGTGTAGCGGCCGCGCTCGCGGGGGCTGATCATCGCCGCCATCACGATCATGATCAGCGCCTGCAGGCCGCCGAGGCCGAGGCCCTGCAGGACCCGCCAGCCGATCAGCGTTTCGACCGACTGCGAGAACCCGGCGAGGATCGAACCGACCGTGAAGATCGTGATCGACAGCTGCACCAGCAGCTTCTTGCTGAACAGGTCGGCGAGCTTGCCCCAGATCGGCGTGGTGGCCGTGGAGGCGAGCAGGGTGGCGGTGACCACCCAGGTGTACTGGCTCTGCGTGCCGTGCAGGTCCGTGATGATCGTCGGCAGGGCGTTCGACACGATCGTCGACGACAGGAAGGCCGTGAACATCGCGAGCAGCATCCCGGAGAGCGCCTCCAGGACCTGCCTGCGCGACATCCGGCCGCTGTCCTCGGCAGCCGCCTGTCCCGCGACGGCGTCCCCGGCGGGCGGCGTCTCCTCAGCTGTGGTGGTCAATCCTTCTCCTCGGGCCGATGCTCGGGTCTCCGCTCGGGCACCTTTAGAAAGTCGTATGTCGTCAGGACGCGGTCGGCGCTGCCACCCGCGTCTGCCGCCGGTGCTGGGCGGCCAGCGCGCAGTGCAGATCGGTAACCAACCGGTCCATGCGCGTCACCAGGTGGGCGACCTCGGCGTCGTCCCACCCGTCGAGGGCCTCCGCCACCCACCGGGCCCGCTGCGCGAGGTACCCCTCGCGGGCGTCGAGCCCGGCCGGCGAGATCGCGAGCAGCTGTGCACGGCCGTCGGCGGGGTCGGGGCGGCGGGTGACGAGGCCGAGCTGTTCCAGCGCGGCCACCTGCCGGCTCGCCACCGACGGGTCGACCTCGAGGTGGGCCGCGACCTGCCCGAGGCGCTGCTCCCCCTCCCTGGCGAGCAGGCCGAGGACGGCGAACTTCCAGCCCGGCATGTCCTCCGCGTCAGGACCGATGCGCGTCGTCCGGCCGGCCCGCATGATGGTGCGCAGCAGCTCCAGCAGGTCGTCTGCGGTAGCCGCGGTGATCACGGAAGCCTCCAGTTGGTTGCTACCAACAAATATACGCAGTTAGTTGGCCTCTACAACTTAATTTCGTGTGTCCTCGACCACCGCGACGGACCGCGAGGTCAGCGGCCGCCGGGTGACTCCGCGGGCGGCACGGTCTGCGCCCACTCCGCCCAGCCGGCGAACGCCTCGTCGAGCCGGATGCCCGGACACGACGAGACTCCCGGTCAGCGCGTGAGGACACGACGGGAGAGCCCGTATCGATCCGTGGTCGTCGGCGATCCCGCCGCGTACAGTCGGCTCGCGGTCGAGCTCAGCGTCGTCGCGGACACAGTGATCGGTCCGACTCGCGCGGGATCGCCCTCCGCAGGGCGCTCGACGCCGCCTCGGACCGATCATGAGCTCATGATCGGTCCGACTGGCGCCGCAGCGCCCTCACGGCGGCGGAAGAGGTGATCTCGCAACGATCACGCCGCTCGGGTGCAGCGGCCAGAGCCGCCGCGCTCCCCGGCCCGCCGACCACCGGCCAGCGGGGGCGTGATCACCGGAAGTGGTCCGAGAGCGCCGGATATGACGCCTCTGGCACCACTTCCGACGATCACGAGCCACCAGCCGGCTCGCCACCCCGGTCCTGATCGCCGACGGCCGCCCGCCGAGTTCGGCAGCACCTCGCCCAGGAGCACCCTCAACGCGCGAGACTCCTAGAGCGAGTCCAGGAACCGCTGCGCCACCTCGCGGGCCGCCCGCGCCCCGTCGTCGATCTCCGCGGTGTTGTACTCCCCACCGGCATGGGCGAGGAAGACCGCGCTCCCGACCCGGGTCACCGCGACCCGGACGCCGTGGCTCGAGTACCCCGGCGCCCGGAACACGGACGCGGCCAGGAAGCCGTCGTCGCCGAGGCCGGGGGCGTCGGCCGTCGCCCAGGTCCACGGCGCGCCGCCGGGCCGCTGCCCCTCCTGGCAGGCGTCCAGCACCCTCCGGAACCCCGCGAGCACCTCGGCGGCGACGTCGGCGTCCGGGTAGACGCCCAGCTGCCGGGCGTCGAACGCCTCCGGCCCCTCCCGGCTGACCGTGCGGAACCGCACGCGCCGCCCGTCCGTCGGGTAGGTGGTGGGCAGGCACGGGTCGAGCAGCCAGGCCCTCGTGAGCGTCCGGTCCGTCGTCCAGTCGGTGAACTCCGCCGTCGTGGCTCGGCGGCCCTCGTCGGGCAGGAGGAGCGAGTCCGGGACGGCCGGCTCGACCGTCGCCGCGACGGTCGGTGCCGCGGTGCTCGACGCTGCAGAGCTGGACGGAGCGGCCGGCGCGACGCTCGTGGGCCCCGCACACCCGGCGAGTCCCACGAGCACGGCCACGACACCGGCCCTCCGCTTCCCGCCCATCCGGATCCGCATGTGAGTAGGACGTCCGGGTGCACTCCGACGTTGCGCGACGATGTGCTCGTGGACGCACCCATCGACGCCGTGCAGGCGGACCCGCCGCGGATGCCGCGCCCGCACCTGCTCACGCAACGCTGGCTCGACGTGGCGTTCCTGCACTGGGCGGTCGACCCCGACGAGGTCCGGCACCTGTTCCCCGCCGGGGTCGCGCCGGACGTGTTCGACGGGCGCACCTACGTCGGGCTGGTCCCGTTCCGCCTCGTCGGCACCGCCGTCGCGGGCGGCCCACCGGTGCCGTGGGGCACGTTCCTCGAGACCAACGTGCGGCTGTACTCGGTGGACACCACCGGGCGGCGCGGCGTCGTGTTCCGCTGCATGGCCGCGGCGAGCCGGCCCGCGGTCGCCGCGGCGCGCGCGGTGTTCGGGCTGCCGTACCGGTGGGCCGGCATGCGGTTCGGCCGTTCCGGGGAACTGCGCAGCTACTCCGCCCGGCTCGGCGGACCGGGGCCCGCCGCGAGCAGCCGGGTGACCGTCTCGCCGGTCGGCACTCCGATCGACGGCCCGCTGGAACGCTTCCTCACGGCACGCTGGGGTCTGCACGTCGCACACCTCGGGCGCACGTGGCACCTGCCCACCTGGCACGTCGCCTGGCCGCTGCGCCGGGCCGAGGTGCACGAGCTGGACGACGGGCTGATCGCCGCGACCGGCCTCGGCGACCTCGCCCGACGCCCGCCGGACCACGTCGCCTTCAGCGACGGGGTCACCGCCACGTTCGGGCGTCCGGGGCTCGCGGCGATCCGGGCCCGGAAACCCTCCGAGCAGCGGCCCGACCGGACAGCGCCGTCCGGGTGAGCGCCGTTACCCACGGTCACGCTCTGCCGCAGGAGTAGTGGAGCACTCACGGACCGTGAGGCCTCCCACGTTGGTCCGTTCGGCTGATCAGCGCCGTCGATCAGCACGAAGGGCACGCGACCACGTCGGTGGGTGGTCCGTCGCGGGCGTTCGACGGCCGAACTTGACCTCTCGCGGCTGTTCAGGTGACGTGCGACGAGCGGGCGAACAGCGTCTGGCCGGATGGCATCGGGCGCCGGTCTAATCGAGGCGCATTCCCCATCAGGACATGCCCGAACGCCACCCGGAAGACGTGACCCGTGGAACCGTCCGCCCGCCAGCACCACCCCAGCACCGCCGAGACGATCACCGTCGCCGAGCTGCTCGCCCGCGCCGCCGGGGCGCCCGTGCCCCCGCCGCGCCCGGCGGATCCACCCGGCGCGGTGTCGGTCGCCGCGCTGCTGCGCCGCGAAGGCCGCGGACCCCACGTCGCCGACCGGCGGCTGCTGCCGCGCGGCCACTCCCGCATCACACCACCACCGCCCGAGCCGCCCCGCCGGAGCGTCCGGAAGGCCGCCGTCGCGGCAGGCGCCCTGTTCGCGGCAACGGCCGTCCTCGGCCCGTCGGTCGTCGAGGACGCCGCGGGCGGCGCCCTGCCGGGATCGGGCGCCGGCATCCCCCTCCCGCTCGCCGACCCCGACACCACCGGCTACGGCCGGACGGTCCCGGACCAGCCGGTGCCCGCCGCGATGCAGCAGCTGTTCGCGGAGGCGATCCCGTCCGAGGTGGACGTCGACGCGCTCGGCGACCCGATCACGACGGCTGCGGTGGCCGCCCACCACGCCGACCCCGACACCACCGGCTACGCCGGACGGTCCCCGGACCCCGTGCGCCCGCCGCGATGCAGCAGCTGTTCGCGGAGGCGATCCCGTCCGAGGTGGACGTCGACGCGCTCGGCGACCCGATCACGACGGCTGCGGTGGCCGCCCA
>MKJV01000115.1 GCA_001942185.1 Pseudonocardia sp. CNS-004 | reverse complement strand
CCCACGTGCACCGCGATCAGCGCGAGCAGGATGCCCGGGATGAGCAGCACGTGCACGATGTAGAGCCGCGGGATGATCTCGGTGCCGGGGAACTCGCCACCGAAGATCGCCCAGTGGCTCCAGGTGCCGACCACCGGGACCGCCAGCATGAACCCGGAGGCGATCCGCAGGCCCGTGCCGGACAGCAGGTCGTCGGGGATGGAGTAGCCGGTGAACCCGGCGAAGAACCCGAGGAACAGCAGCAGCACGCCGATCACCCAGTTGGCCTCGCGCGGCTGCGGAAGGCGCCGGTGAAGTACGTGCGGAACATGTGCACGACCATCGCGGCCATGAACAGCAGCGCCGCCCAGTGGTGCACCTGGCGGACGAACAGCCCACCCCGGACCTCGAAGGAGATCTCCAGGGTGCTCTCGACGCGCGGGACATGTGGATGCCGCGCAGGTTGTCGAACGGGCCGTCGTAGACGACCTCCTGCATGGAGGGGTCGAAGAACAGTCCCAGGTAGGTGCCCGACAGCAGCAGCACGATGAAGCTGTAGAGCGCGACCTCACCGAGCATGAACGACCAGTGCGTCGGGAAGACCTTGTTGAACTGCTTCCGCATCCCGGCCGCGGGGTGGTAGCGCTGGTCCACCTCGTCGAGCGCGCCGATCACCTTCGCGTTGCCGCCCGAGCCGGTGGGCGTGGTGAGCGAACTCACGGGTTGTACCTCCGCTCCCAGAAGGCCGGGCCGACGGCCTCGGCGAAATCGCCGGTGGCGACGAGATAGCCCTCGTCGTTCACTGTAATCGGAAGTTGGGGGAGCGGTCGGGTGCCCGGACCGAAGATCGGCCGGCCGTACTCGGTGGCCAGGAACTGCGTCTGGTGGCACGGGCAGAGGATCCGGTTGGTCTGCGCCTCGTACAGCGACGTGGGGCAGCCCAGGTGCGTGCAGATCTTGGAGAAGGCGTAGTAGTCGCCGTAGTTGAAGTTCTCCTGGCCGCCGCGGTGCACGACGTTCGTGCCGGGACGCAGCCGGATCAGCATGACCGGGTTGTCCGACGCGCGGAGGCTGTGGATCAGCGCTTCCTCGTCGTCCCGCTCCGACTCCCGGAACGGGAACACCGTCTCCATCGAGCCGGGGTCCTGGTCCTCGGGGCGGACCAGGGAGATCTCGTGCGGGTCGCCCGTGTCGCGGCGCAGGTAGACGGTCTCACCGTTCACCGGCCGCCAGCCGGTGACCCACAGCGCGGCCTCGTCGCCGCCCTTCCACGGGTTGCGCACCAGCGGTGCGACGGCCGCGATGCCCAGCCCGAGGCCGAGCACGCCCGCGGCGCCGCCCGCCGCGCGGGCGATCAGCTTGCGCCGCGCGATGTCGGTGTCCTGGCCCGCCTTCACCAGCTGCGCGGTGACGGTGAGCCGGGAGACGTCGTCGGAGGCGCCGTCGTGACGCTGCTGGACCGAGACCTCGTCCGGGAAGAACTTCTTGATGTACGCGATGACGCCGATGCCGATCGCGAGCACCGAGAGACCGAACGTGAGCCCGACGATCGGGGTGTACAGCGCGTACAGCTGGTAGCCGGGCTCGCCGGGCGCCACGTACTCGAAGGGCCAGAACAGGAACGCGCCGAGGAACGCCAGCCCGGACACCGCCGAGATGGCGAACCACAGCGCCACCGAACGCTCGGCGCGCTTCTCGGCGCGCGTGCCCGGGATCGGCCACTTGCGCTGGTTGTGGACGACGTCGACGTCATCGAGGGTGGCGGCGAGCCGCGCGCGCTCCTCCATGGACATGTCCTCGACCTCGGCCGCGGTCGGGGCCGGTGGATGCTGGCTCGTGGTCATGACTTGGCTCCCAGCCACATTGCGAACCCGACCATTGCGGCGATGCCGACGATGAAGGCGACCAGGCCCTCCGACACCGGCCCGACCCCGCCCAGGGGGTTGCCGCCCGGGTTGTTGTTCCCGTCCGTCACCGACATGACGTAGGCGATGATGTCCTCCTTCTCCTCCGGCGCGAGCTGCCGGTCGGAGAACTTGGGCATGTTCTGCGGGCCCGTGAGCATCGCCGTGTAGACGTCCATCTCCGTGGCCGGGTCCAGCGTCGGCGCCAGCTTCCCGGCCGACAGCGCACCGCCGCGCCCGGTGAAGTTGTGGCAGGACGCGCAGTTGAGGCGGAACAGCTCACCGCCGCGGGCCGGGTCGCCGCCGCGCAGGGCCAGACCCTCCACGTTCGGACGGGTCGGCCCGCCGCCGTTGGCCTGGATGAACGCGCCCAGTGC
The DNA here is from genome assembly GCA_001942185.1 of Pseudonocardia sp. CNS-004. Taxonomy (GTDB): domain Bacteria; phylum Actinomycetota; class Actinomycetes; order Mycobacteriales; family Pseudonocardiaceae; genus Pseudonocardia. The sequence goes on along the minus strand of MKJV01000115.1, from coordinate 49,846 downwards.
ATCGAGGTTGGCCGCGCCCTCCTCGGTGTGCGGGTCGAACTGCGGCAGCGGCGGCTTGCGCAGCGCCTGCGCCTCCTGGCGGGCCAGCGGCATCCGGCCGGTCGACACCTGGAAGTAGGCCGCGGCGTCGCCCACACCGATGAGGCTCGGCCCGCGGTCCTGCACGCCCTGCAGGTTGGAGCCGTGACAGGTGATGCAATGGCTCTCGTAGAGCTCCTGGCCCTGCGCCACGAGCGCGGCGTCGCCCTCCTGCGCGGTGGCGACCTGAGGCTCCGGCGCGAAGGCGGTGTACAGGCCACCCGCGGTGAGCAGGCCGATCCCCAGCGCCAGCGCGCCTGCCACGCGGCGGCGGAACCGGCTACGCGGCCCGCGGGGCTTCCTCGAAGGGGGTGTGGTGGTCATCGTCGGCGTCGTCCAGCCCTCAATGCGGTCGGTATCAGCGGATGAAGTAGATGACGGTGAACAGGCCGATCCACACCACGTCCACGAAGTGCCAGTAGTACGACACGACGATCGCGGCGGTGGCCTGCTGCGGCGTGAACTTGGAGAGCTTGGTGCGGATCAGCAGGTAGACGAACGCGACGAGCCCACCGGTGACGTGCAGGCCGTGGAAGCCGGTGGCCAGGTAGAAGACCGTGCCGTACGCGTCGGAGGAGAGCGTGGTGCCCTCGTGGACCAGCTGGTAGTACTCGTAGCCCTGGCCGACCACGAAGGCCGTGCCCATGAGCAGCGTCAGCAGGTACCAGCGGCGCAGCCCGAACACGTCGCCGCGCTCGGCGGCGAACACGCCGAACTGGCAGGTGAACGAGGACGCCACCAGGATGATCGTCACGACCAGGGCGTACGGCACGTTCAGGTGCGTCGGCGGCGGCGGCCACGGCAGATCCGGCGGGTTCTGGGCGCGCGCGGTGAAGTAGATCGCGAACAGCCCGGCGAAGAACATCAGCTCGCTGGACAGCCACACGATGGTGCCGACGCTGACCAGGTTCGGGCGGTTCAGCGAGTGGATGCGCGCGCTGATGGTGGGAGCCGCAGTCGTCACCCGGGCAGTATGGACCATCTTCTACACGCTGTCGTCTTTACCCCCGGGGCAGGCGGGACGGGGCGGGGAGAGCACGTCGCACTACAGTTCCTCACCGTGAGCAGCCCCGTCGAGCACGAGACCCTGACCGTGCTGGTGTTCAGCCACCGCCCCGAGGTCCGGGAGGCCATCACCACGGCGATCGGCAGGCGTCCGGCACCCGATCTCCCGCGCGTGCGCTTCCACGAGGTGAGCGGCATTGCCGAGGTCCTCCAGGCCGCCGACGCCGGTGGGATCGACCTCGCCATCCTCGACGGCGAGGCCCAGCCCACCGGTGGCATGGGCCTGTCCCGCCAGCTCAAGAACGAGATCGACGACTGCCCGCCGATCATCGTCACGGTGCGCAGGCGCGACGACCGCTGGCTCGCCACGTGGTCGCAGGCCGACGCGGTGCTGGTGCACCCCCTCGACCCGCTCACCGCCGCCGAGACGGTGGCCGACGTGCTGCGGCGCTCCGCCGCGCCCGCCGTCCGTGGCTGACAGCGGCTACACCTGGCGGGGCCTGCTGGGCAGCCTGATCCGCGGCGAGGACCTCGACGCCGCGGACACCGCCTGGGTGATGGACCAGGTGCTCTCCGCCGAAGCGACGGCCGCCCAGCTCGCCGGGTTCCTGGTCGCCTCCGGTCGAAGGGGGAGACGGCCGCCGAGATCGCCGGGCTCGCCGAGGCCATGCTGCGCCACGCCCGGCGCGTCGAGGTGCCGGGCCCGGCCGTCGACGTCGTCGGCACCGGTGGCGACCAGGCGCACACGGTCAACATCTCCACGATGACCGCCGTGGTCGTGGCGGCAGCCGGTGCGCCGGTCGTCAAGCACGGCAACCGCGCAGCGTCGTCCTCCAGCGGGGCCGCCGACGTGCTCGAGGCCGTCGGCGTCGCCATCGACCTCCCGCCCGACGGCGTCGCCGCGTGCGTCGCCGAGGCGGGCATCGGGTTCTGCTTCGCCCCGGTGTTCCACCCGAGCTTCCGCCACACCGCCCCGGTGCGCCGCGAGCTCGGCATCCCCACCGCCATGAACGTGCTCGGCCCGCTCACCAACCCGGCCCAGCCGGGAGCCGCACTCGTCGGCTGCGCCGACCCGCGCCTGGCGCCCGTCCTCGCCGAGGTGTTCGCGGGGCGCGGCGCATCGGCGCTGGTGGTGCACGGGGACGACGGGCTCGACGAGCTCACCACCACGACCACCAGCACGGCATGGGTGGTCGGCGGCGGCGAGGTGCGGCAGGAGACGGTCGACCCCGCGGCGCTCGGCATCGCGCCCGCCACCCGCGAAGACCTCCGCGGCGGCAGCCCGGCCGACAACGCCGAGGTGTTCCGCGCGCTGGTCGCCGGCCGCCCCGGCCCGGTCCGCGACGCCGTGCTGCTCAACGCGGCGGGCGCGCTGATCGCGTTCGACGGCCCGCCGGCCCGCCTGGCCGACGCCTTCCCCGCCGCGCTGGAGCGCGCGGCCGCCGCCATCGACTCGGGTGCGGCCGACCGCCTCCTGACCCGCTGGGTCGAGGTCTCCACCGCCCACAAGCGTTAGACCGCGACTCGCGCGCACTCACAGCGCGACTCGCGGAAGGTGGGTGCCCCTCATCCCGCGAGTCGCGCTCTCGATGCACGCGAGTCGCGGCCGGGGTGCGCGTGAGTCGCGGTCGGCGCACTCGAGAGCTCACGCTGCCCGTGTCGGTTGGCGCTGCCGGTGTCGGCCGGCGCTACCGCTCGACGGGCCGTATGAGCGGGGACGGGTTGCGTGAGCTGAGACGGGCAGCGTGAGTGTTCGTGGGTCCGGGCGACGTTCGGCGCGGGGGGCGTCTCAGTCCAGGCCGACGGAGAAGGTGGCCTCGGTGTCGGCCCGGGAGTAGGAGCGGAAGGCGATGTGGGTGTCGGTGCGCCGCACACCCTCGACCTTGCTGAGCCGCCCCGCGATCACGTCGGCGAGCTGCTCGTGCTCGGCGACCTTGACCACGGCGATCAGGTCGACGTCGCCGGCGCAGGAGTAGACCTCCGACACCCCGTCGATGTCGGCGATGGTCTGAGCCGTCTCGGGGATGCGGTCCGCGGCGGTGTGTACCAGGACGATCGCGGTGATCACACCGCTCAGCCTAGTGCCTGTCCACGTCGACCGGGCGCGCCCTGTCGGCCCACGCGCTCCACACCCCGGCGCCACGGGCCGGTTCGGTCCACGCAGGCTCGCTCGCGACGAGGCGGGTGCCGCCGGTGGTGAACCAGCGGTGCAGCAGCCGCACCTCCTCGACGGGCGCGCCGCGCAACGGGCCCGGGCCGGGCAGGACGGTCTGGGCGCCGAGCCGCAACGCGTCGATCACCGGCATCGGGGCGACACCGCGGCGGGCGACACCCGCCGCGGCGAGCCGCCCGTACCGCACGACGGCGATCTCCCAGCCGCGGCTGCCGTCGGGCCGGGCGCCACGAGCTCGGGCAGCGCGGCGAGCGCGCTGAGCCGCTGGGACCGGCCGAGGCCGACGACCAGCGTCGCGAGCTGGTCGCGCCGGCGCGCCGCGACCTCGAAACGCTGCCGGGCCGCGAGTGCTCGATCTCGGCCGCCGCGGTGTGCAGTGGCGCGTCCCCGCGGCCGTCGACGAGGTCGCCGAGCGCGCGGACGCCGGCGCGTACTCCTCGGGTGTCTGCAGCCCCGCGCACGGGGCGGCGCAGCGGCCCATCTCGTGCAACGCGCACGGGGCGGCCGACGCTCCCTTCGCCGGGATGCGCTGGGTGCACGGCCGCAGCGGCACGACGTCGAGCACGGTGTCGACGGCGGCCGCCGCGGCGCGCCGGGACGGGAACGGCCCCAGCGCGCCGTCGCGGGGTGTGGTGACCACCGACAGCCGCGGGAACGCCTCGGCGGTGGGGACGACCCACCACGTGTGGTTCGGCCGGGTGGAGCGGCGGTTGTAGCGGGGGCGGTGTGCCGCGATGAGCCGCAGCTCACGCACGGCGGCCTCCAGCGCGTGGGCGCAGACGACGGTGTCGACGCGCTCGGCGATCGCGACCATGTCGCGCACCCGCCTGCGCCGCTCACCGGAGGTGAAGTAGCTGCGGACCCGGCGCTTCAGGTCGCCGCTGGTGCCGACGTAGAGCACCTCGTCCCGGGGGCCCTTGAACAGGTAGACACCGGGCGCCGACGGCACCTTCTCGGCGAGCGCCCGCTTGCGCCGTTGCTGGGTGGTGGGCCGGTGCGGAGCGGACTCGCGGGAGAGCGCGAGCAGCTCCTCGAGGCTCTGCACGCCCAGGTTGCCGACGCGTTCCAGCAGCCGGTGCAGCACCTCGACGGTGGCGCGGGCGTCGGCGAGGGCCCGGTGGGTGGGGCGGGTGGCCGTGTCGAAGAGCTCGGCGAGCGCACCCAGCCGGACGCTCGGTGCCTCCTCGCGGGGCAGCACGGCCCGGGCGAGCCGCGCGGTGCACAGCACCGGCGGGCGCGGCCACACCTGCCCGTGCCGCTCGCACGCCGCGCGCAGGAAGCCGGCGTCGAACGGCGCGTTGTGCGCCACCAGCACGGCACCGCGCAGGAACTCCAGCACCGACGGCAGCACCTGCGGCAGCCGGGGCGCGCCCGCGACCATCCGGGACGTGATGCCGGTGAGCGCGACGACACCGGGCGCCAGGTCGGTGGCCGGGTCGACGAGGGTGGTGAGCTCGCCGACCCGTTCACCGCCGCACACCTTCACGGCCCCGATCTCGGTGATGGAGTCGGTGCCGGCGGACACGCCCGTGGTCTCGAGGTCGAGCACGACGAACGTGACCTCGCGCAGCGGGGTGCCGAGCTCGTCGAACGTCAGCTGGGGGGAGCGGACCTGCACGGGCGCGGACGGTAGCGAGCGCCTCCGACAGTCTGTGACGACCGGCCCGCACGGATTGTGACCGCCGCGTCACCGGTGAACCCGGCGGAACGCAGATAACCTGGTGCGATGTCCAGGCCCGACGGCACCTCCGGCTCGCCCTCCACGGGTGCGCCGTCGTCCGGGCAGGTCGACTGGTCGCGGCTGCCGGACGCGCTGCGCTCCCGGCTGGCCGAGATCGCGGCCACCGCCGTCGGCGCGATGCCGTCCGTGGATGTTCCGGTGCCGCTGCGCAGGTTGGCGCGGTTCACCCCGGCGAAGCGGGCCAAGCTCGGCGGTGGGGCGCTCACGGCGGAGCTCGAGGTGTCGGCGGCGTTCCGCACCGCGGTGGTGGCCTGGTGGGAGGACCAGCGCCCCGGTGAGCTGACCACCGCCGCCGACGATCCGCTCATGGCCGCCGCCGCGGCGCTGCTGAACGACGACCCGGACGCGGGGGAGGCCGTCGCCGCGGCCGCGCGCCGGGGCGAGGCGGGGGAGCTGCGCGCGGAGCGCGACGCCGCGCTGTCGCGCGTGGACAAGCTCACCACCGAGCTCGAACGGCTGCGCGGCGAGCTCAGCGAGGCCAGGGCGCAGGCCCGCACCGCCGGGCAGCAGCGCGACCACGAGTACCAGCAGCTGCGCCGCCGCGTCTCCGAGCAGGGGGCCACGCTGCGGGCGGCCCGCGACGCCCAGGCGGCGGCCGAGAAGGCCGTCGAGGACCTGCGGCTCGCCGCGGAACGAGACCTCGCCGTAGCCGTCGCCGAACGCGACCGCGAGCGGGAACGCGCCGACGCCGAACGCAGGCGCGCCGACCGCGCCGCCGCCGAGGTGGCCGCCGCCCGGCAGGCGGCCAGGGAGGCGCGCAAGGCCGACGAGGTGCGACTCGAGCTCCTCATGGACACCCTCGGCGGCGCGCTCAGCGGCCTGCGGCGCGAGCTCGCCCTCGGCGGGGGCGGGCCCCGCCCCGGCGACCTCGTGGCCGCGCGCGCGCCGCCCGCGGCGGCTCCGCCGTCGGCACGGCCGCCGAGCTGGACGCGCTGCTCGCGGTGCCGTCGCTGCACCTGGTCGTCGACGGCTACAACGTCAGCAAGACCGGCTACCCCGAGCTCCCGCTCGCCGACCAGCGTTCCCGCCTCGTCGGGCAGCTCGGCGCCCTCGCCGCACGCAACGGGGTGGAGATCACCGTCGTGTTCGACGGCGCCGGCGTGATCACCGCACCGCCCCGCGGCTCCCGCGGGGTGCGGGTGCTGTTCAGCGACCCCGGCGTGCTCGCCGACGACGTGATCCGCGACCTCGTGGCGGCCGAGCCGCAGGGCAGGCCCGTGGTGGTGGCCACGTCCGACCGTGCCGTCGTCCGGTCGGTCCGGCGCAGCGGGGCGCACGCGGTCCCCTCCACCCTGCTGCTCACGCGCCTCGTGCGCTAGCGAGCACGAATTGATCAGCGGTCGGATGTGATCCCGCCGCGTTCGCCGGCTCCGCGGTCGAGCTCGGCGGAACACGATCGGTCCGACCAGCGCGTAATCGCCCTCGGCGGGGCGCTCGACGTCGTCTCGGACCGATCATGAGCGCATGATCGCTCCGATCGGGGCCACAGCGCCCTCGGGGCGGCGGGCGGCGTGATGTCGCAACGATCACGACCTTGTCGGGTGTGCCTGCCGGGTGGCGGCCCGGGCGGCCCGGGGGCGATCACCGGAAGTGGTTCGAGAGCGCCGGATCTGACGCTCTGGCACCACTTCGGCCGATCATGTGCACGTCGATCGTCGGCAGTGGTGGCGGGACGACAGAACGGTCGTCGCGGCACCGTTTCCGGTGATCATGAGCCGGCCGGCCCGTCAACCCGGCTCCGACCGCTACAGCCACTGGCCGAGCTCGGCACTACCCGTCCAGCCGGCCCGCCGGAGCACCGCGACCGGCGCTCGTTCCCGGCCCCGTGGCCGCAGGAGCGCCGGAACTGTCGGAGGTCGCTCCTAACGTCGTGCGCATCGGGCGGCGACCGACCGTCCACCCCGTCCAGGGAGCAGAGATGATCATCGACTGTGACGGTTGCGCCGTCCGCGGCGCGGCATGTGGCGACTGCGTGATCGGTGTGCTGTTGGGCGCCCCGGCCCCTGTGGATCACGCGGTCGACAGCCCGCCGGAGATGCCGTCCGGCGCGCCGATCGTGCAGCTCGACGCACCGGAGCGCCGAGCGCTCGCCGTGCTCGCGGATCAAGGGCTGGTGCCGAGATTGCGATTGGTGGCCACCGAGCCGCGCCGAGCGCCGCGGAGCGGCGGCAATGGGGGAGCTGTTCGTGACGCAGGGTGACAGCGCGTCCGCTTAGTGCGGTATTTGGCTGCGCTCCGTACATGTGGGTGATGCCGCTGTAGCGCGGCACGCCGGGCGACCCCGGGTTGGACCTCTCCCTCGTTGCTCCGTAATCTCCGCGAGACCTTGCGGCGCGTCAGCCATTCGACCGCGGATGGCAACGTGAGGTCACCGCGCGATGGTCCGATCGGTGCTCCCCGCTCATCCGATCGGGCGGACGCGCGGGGTCGCGAGAGGAGATCCGTCCGCGTGAAGTCGCGTCGGCGCACCTCGTCGAGTCCTCGCACGCCCTTCCGGGCCGGCAGATCGGCGTCCACCGTCGGGTCGGTGATCGCGATGGTGGCCGTGTCGTTGCTCGTGGCCGCCTCGCCGGCCACGGCACAGCAGGACCCTCCCGGCAACGCGGCGGACGCCGCCCGCCAGCTGGAGCAGGTCAACCACGAGGCCGAGGCCCTCACCGAGCAGTGGCACGCCGCCAAGGACACCTTCGAACAGCGCCAGACCGAGCTCGAGACGCTGCAGGCCGCCGTCGAGCCCACCAGGGCGGCCCTCGAGACCGCGGTCCTGGAGGAGGAGCAGTTCCGGGTCGAGATCGACTCGGTGGCGATGACCGCGTTCGAGAGCGGCAACCTCGACCAGCTCAACGCGCTGCTCGAGAGCCAGTCCCCCGAGGACTTCCTCGACCAGATGTCCGCGATCGAGACCCTCGCCATCGACTACCGGGACAAGCTCGACCAGCTCCTGACCAAGGTCGACGAGACCGCCCAGAAGCGGATCGACGCCGATGCCGCCATCGCGCGCGCGCAGGCGGCTGCCGACGAGGCGGCCCGGGCCGAGGAGGACGTCGAGAACCGCAAGCGCGACGCCGAGAAGCGGATCGACGAGGCGCAGCGCCTCCTCGACCGGCTCAGCCCGCAGCAGCGGCGTGCGCGCGTCGGGCCCGACCTGAGCGGCCCGAGCGAGATCAACGGCAGCGGCGTCGGCGTCGAGGCGATCCGCGCGGCGATGAAGATGCTCGGCAAGCCCTACCGGTACGGCGCGGAGGGGCCCGGCTCGTTCGACTGCTCGGGCCTCACCTCGTGGGCGTTCAAGCAGGTCGGCGTCACGCTGCCGCGGTCGAGCAGCCAGCAGGCGCGGGTGGGCCAGTCGGTGTCGCGCGACCAGCTCCGGCCCGGCGACCTGATCTTCTTCTACCAGCCGGTCAGCCACGTGGGCATCTACGTCGGCGACAACAAGATGATCAACGCTCCGCAGACCGGCGACGTCGTCAAGTACTCGGACATCTCCAGCCGGCCGATCACCGGCGCCCGGCGCCTCTAGCCGCCGCTCGTCCGCTCCCCGGGAACGGGCGGCGGCCGGACCGCCCGACCGGCCGCCGCCCGATCGAGCAGGTGGGGATAGCGTCACGCGGTGGCGCGCACGCTGCTCGTGACCAACGACTTCCCGCCCCGCACCGGCGGTATCCAGACGTACCTGCAGGCGTTCGCCGACCGGCTGCCGCCCGGTGAGCTGGCCGTCTACGCGCCGGCGTGGCCCGGAGCCGCCGAGTTCGACGCGGCGTCACCGGTGCCCGTGCACCGGCACCCGACGTCGCTCATGCTGCCCGGGCCGCCGTGGCCGCCGCGCGGCCGCGCTGGTCCGCGAGCACGGCGCGGGCACGGTGTGGTTCGGCGCCGCCGCGCGCTCGACGATGCTGGGGCCGCACCTGCGCGGGCGGGCGGGCGTCGAGCGGGTGGTCGGCAGCACGCACGGGCACGAGGTGGGCTGGTCGATGGTGCCGGGCGGGCGCCGGGCGCTGCGCCGGATCGGCGCCGACGCCGATGTGCTCACCACGATCTCCCGCTACACGCGCTCCCGGGTCGCGGCCGCGTTCGGGCCGCGGTCGGCGCTGGAGGTGCTCCCCGCGGGAATCGACGCGGAACGGTTCCGGCCCGACCCGGCGGCCCGCGCCGAGCTGCGGCGGCGCTACCGCATCGCGGACGCGCCGCTCGTGGTGTGCGTGTCGCGGCTCGTCGCGCGCAAGGGCCAGGACGTGCTGGTCCGGGCGCTGCCGCGGCTGCGCGAACGCGTGCCGGGGACACGGCTGCTCCTCGTCGGCGACGGGCCCGCCGCCGACCGCCTCCGCCGGATCGCCCGCGACCGCGAGGTCGCCGAGCACGTCATCTTCACGGGGGCGGTGCCGGAGGCCGAACTGCCGGCGCACCACGCCTCGGCGACGTGTTCGCGCTGCCTTCCCGGACGCGCGGCGGTGGCCTCGACGTCGAGGGCCTCGGCATCGCGGCGCTGGAGGCCGCGGCGGCGGGGCTCCCGGTCGTCGCGGGGCGCTCGGGCGGGGCGCCGGAGACCGTCCAGGAGGGCCGCACGGGCCACGTCGTCGACGGGCGGGACGTCGGGTCGGTCGGGGCCGCGGTGGCCGACCTGCTCGCCGATCCGGACCGGGCCGGGGCGATGGGTGCCGCCGGGCGTGCGTGGATGCAGCGGGAGTGGACCTGGCCGGACCGGGTGGCCCGGCTGCGCGCCCTGCTGTCGGGGGCGCCATCGCCCGCCGCACCGTGATCCCGACTCACGTGCACCCACAGCGCGACTCGCGCGCACCCAGCCCGCGACTCGCGGGAAGCGAAGCGCACCCCGGCCCGCGAGTCGCGCTCACGGTGCGGGTGAGTCGCGCCCCGGATGCGGGTCAGGCCGGGGTCTTCGCCCCGCTGTAGATGCTCGCGATGTCGGCGGCGAACGTCTTGGCCACGACGGCGCGCTTGACCTTCATCGTGGGGGTCATCTCGCCGCCCGCCTCGGTGAAGTCGACCGCGAGGATGCGGAACTCGCGGATCTGCTCCGCCCGGGACACCGCCTGGTTGGCGTCCTCGACGGCCTGGGCGATCTCGGCGCGCAGGTCGGCGTCGTCGACGAGGTCGGCGACGCTCGAACCCGCCGGTTTGCCCGCACGCTCGCACCACCCGGGCAGCGCCTCGGTGTCGATCGTGACGAGGACGCCGATGAACGGCCGCCCGTCGCCACCACCATGCACTGGCTGATCAGCGGGTGGGCCCGCAGCCGGTCCTCCAGCACGGCGGGTGCGACGTTCTTGCCGCCCGCCGTGACGATCAGCTCCTTCTTCCGGCCGGTGATCCGCAGGAAGCCCGCGTCGTCGAGCTCGCCGATGTCGCCGGTGTGGAACCAGCCGTCCTCGAGCGCGTCGGCGGTGGCGGCCTCGTTGCCCCAGTACCGGCGGAACACGATGGGGCCCTTGACCAGCACTTCGCCGTCGTCGGCGATCCGGACGGAGTGGCCGGGCACCGGCCGCCCGACGGTGCCGATGCGCTGGGCGCCGAGCGCGTTGAGCGTGACGCCCGCCGTGGTCTCGGTGAGGCCGTAGCCCTCGAGGACGGGGAGCCCGATGCCGCGGAAGAAGTGGCCGAGCCGCTCGCCCAGCGGCGCCGCGCCGGACACCGCCGCCACCACGTTCCCGCCGACGACGGCGCGCAGCTTGCCGAAGACGAGCCGGTCGAACAGCGCGTGCCGCAGCCGCAGCGCCAGGCCGGGACCGCCGGTGTCCTGGGCGCGGCTCCACGCGATGGCCGCGTCGGTGGCCAGGTCGAAGATCCGACCCTTGCCGCTGTCGTGGGCCCGCTGGCGGGCGCTGTTGAAGACCTTCTCGAACACGCGCGGTGCCGAGAGGATGAACGTCGGCCGGAACGAGGCGAGGTCGGGCAGCAGCTGCTTCACGTCCGGCGTGTGCCCGACGACGGTGCGCGTGTACAGCGCGCCACACTGGATGACCTTGCCGAACACGTGTGCGAGCGGCAGGAACAGCAGCACCGAGCCGCGGTCGGTCAGCAGCTCCGGGAGCAGGCTGACGGTGGCCTTGACCTCGCTCACGAGGTTGCGGTGGGTGAGCTCGCAGCCCTTGGGACGGCCCGTGGTGCCGGACGTGTAGATCAGCGTGGCGAGGTCGTCGGCGCGCACGGCGGCGCTGCGGGCGCGCACGTGGTCGGCGGGGATGTCGGCGCCGAGCGCGACGAGCTCCTCCACGGCGCCCCGCTCACCGGCGGCCGGATCGATCCGCCAGACGTGCCGCAGGTCGGGGGTGCGGGACCGCACCTCGTCGACGAGCGCCGCGTGCCTGCCAGACTCGACCACGGCCGCGACGGCCCCGGAGTCGGTCAGCACCCAGCCGATCTGCTCGGCGGAGGAGGTCTCGTAGATCGGCACGGTGGCCGCGCCGACGGCGAGGATCGCGTAGTCGATCAGGGTCCACTCGTAGCGGGTGCGCGACAGCAGCGCGATCCGGTCACCGGGACCCACCCCGGCCGCGACCAGCCCCCGCGCGACCGCGACGACCTCCTCGGCGAACTGCGCGCACGTGACGTCCGACCACTCGCCGGGGGCGAGCTGGCGCCGGTAGACGACCACCGACCCGTGTCCCGCGGCGTTGGCGTGGACCGCGTCGAGGAGGTTCTCCTCGTCACCGACGCGGGCGGTGGCTGGAACGCTGTACTCGCGCACGGTCGTGACCCTCCTGGCCCGCACTGGCTCCGTTTCCCGAAACCTACCTCGGAGTAGGCGGCGTCGGCACGACCTGTCACTAGGGTTGCGCCGTGCCGTCGGTGGATGTGGTGGACGAGACGTTCCTCGCGGTGCCCCCCGATGTGGTGGCGGCCGAGTTCGCGGTGGCGTCCCGGTGGCCGCAGCTGTGGCCCGATCTGCGCCTGCAGGTCATGGCCGACCGCGGCGTGCAGGGCATCCGGTGGACGGTGCGGGGCGCGCTCGTCGGCAGCATGGAGGTGTGGCTGGAGCCGGTGCTGGACGGCACCTTGCTGCACTACTACCTGCGTGCCGACCCGGAGGGCCCCGACGGCCTGCCACGGCCCGCGCCGCCCCGCCGCGCCGCGGCCGAGGTCGTCCGCCGCCAGCGCGCGGCGAAGGCCATCGCGTTCGCCTGCAAGGCGCGCCTCGAAGCGGGGCGGGAGCCGGGCGAGCCGCCACCGAGGTAGCGTGGATCTCATGCGCGTGCACGTGGTCTCCGACGTGCACGGCGCGTACGACGCGCTGGCGCGTGCCGGCCACGGGGCCGACGCCCTCCTCGTGCTCGGCGACCTCGTCGACTACGTCGACTACCGCGACCCGGAGGGCGGGATACTCGGGCGTGTCCTCGGCCCCGAGGTGAGCCGCGAGTTCGGCCGGCTGCGCACGGCCGGTGGGCGCGACGCGCTGATCCGGTTCATCCGCGACGCGTGGGCGCGGGTGCCCGACGCGCCTGCCGTGCTGGAGGAGGCCGTGCTGGAGCAGTACGACCGGCTCTTCGGCGCGCTCACCGCCCCCACGTACGCGATCCCCGGCAACGTCGACGTGCCCGGTCTGTGGGCGCGCTACGCCCGCCCCGGGCTCACACTCGCCGACGGCCGGGTGCTCGAGATCGGCGACCTGCGGTTCGGTTTCGTCGGCGGCGCGCCGCTGCCGCCCGGCGTCGAGCCACGCACGAGCGGCCCGTGGACGCCGCACCTGCTGCGGGCAGCCGAGTTCACGGCGGCGGTCAAGGCGCTCGACCGGGTCGACGTGCTGTGCAGCCACGTGCCGCCCGCCGTTCCCGAGCTCGCCTACGACGTCGTCACGCGCCGGGCCGAGTCGTCGTCGGCCGACCTGTTGGACGTCGTGCACCGCGACCGGCCGCGTGCCGCGTTCTTCGGCCACGTCCACCAGCCGCTCGCGCAGCGGGTGCGGGTGGGGCGCACGGAGTGCGTCAACGTCGGGCACCTCCGTGCCACCGGCACTCCGTACGTGCTCCGCTGGTGAAGCGCTCACACCGGTAACCTGCGCGCCATGGCCGACGCTACGACCTCCTCGATCACCATCGCCGCGCCACCGGACCGCGTGATGGCCGTGATCGCCGACTTCCCCGCCTACCCGGAGTGGGCCTCGCAGGTGAAGACCGTGGAGGTGCTGAGCAGCGGCGGCGACGGACGCGCCGAGCGCGTGCGGTTCACGATGGACGCCGGCCCGATCAAGGACTCCTACACCCTCGACTACAGCTGGGCAGGCGATGGCCGCTCCGTGAGCTGGACGCTGGTGAAAGGCCAGATCCAGAAGGCGCAGAACGGCTCCTACACGCTCTCCGGCACGCCCACCGAGACCACGGTGACCTACTCGCTGGCGGTCGACCTGAACATCCCGATGATCGGGATGCTGCGCCGCAAGGCGGAGAAGGTGATCATCGATACGGCGCTCAAGGGGTTGAAGCGGCGGGTCGAGAGCGCCCCGTGACGAACCCGGGCTGATCCCGCGATTACCCTTCCGCGTCGTGCGCGTCGTCCTGTTCACCGGCAAGGGAGGCGTCGGCAAGACCACCCTCGCCGCGGCCACCGCCGCCCACCTCGCGCGTTCCGGCCGCAAGGTGCTGGCGGTCTCCACCGACCCCGCGCACTCGCTCGGCGACGCCTTCGAGGCCGAGCTGGGCGACCAGCCCGCCGAGCTGGACCCGGGCCTCTTCGCCGCCCACGTCGACACCCGGACCCTGCTCGACGGGGCGTGGGCCCGCCTGCAGGAGCACCTGGGCACGCTGCTCGCGGGCGCGGGGTCGACGAGCTGGTGGCGGACGAGCTCACCGTCGTGCCCGGGGTGGAGGATCTGCTCGCGCTCGGCGAGGTGCGCAGGCTCGCCGAGAGCGGGCTGTGGGAGGTCGTGGTCGTCGACTGCGGGCCCACCGCGGAGACGCTGCGGCTGCTCGGCCTGCCCGAGGCGCTCTCGACGTACCTGGAACGCCTGTTCCCCGCACACCGCAGGTCGGTCCGCGGGCTGATCAGCGGTCTCGCCGCGGGCCGGGACGCGCAGCCGGCGTGGGACCGCGCCGTCGCCGCGCTCGACGGCCTCGCCGGACAGCTGCAGGGGCTCCACCGGCTGCTGGCCGACCAGGACACGACGTCGATCCGGCTCGTGCTCACCCCGGAACGCGTGGTGGCGGCCGAGACCCGCCGTACGCTCACCGCGCTGGCGCTGTACGGGCTGCGGGTGGACGGGCTGGTCGCCAATCGCCTCATGCCCGAGGCGCCGTCGTCGCTGCGCGGGCCCGCGGGGCGCTGGCTGCGCGAGCGGCACACCGAGCAGCGGGCCGTGCTCGCCGGGCTGGAGGCGTTGCCGGTGCCGCTGCGCGTCGCGGAGCACACCTCCGCCGAACCCACCGGGCTGCCCGCGCTGCGGGAGCTCGCCGCCGCCCTCTACGGCGCCGAGGACCCCGCGGCCCCCGCCGACGCACCGGCCGCCCCGCTGCTGCAGGTGAACCGCACCGCGGGCAGCGGTACCTCGCCCGACTCGGCGTTCGACCTGGTCCTGCGCCTGCCCGGCGTGGCGAGCGGGCCGGTGGACCTCGTCCGCCTCGACGACGAGCTCGCGGTCACCACGGGCGGCACCCGCCGGATGATCGCGCTGCCGTCGGTGCTGCGCCGCTGCACCGTCACCGACGCCCACGTCGCCGGAGACGACCTGCGCGTCGCGTTCGTGCCCGATCCCGCGGTCTGGCTCCGGTGACCGCCGCCGACGGGTGCGGCAGCCACGCGGGCATCGGGGACGACCTCAGGGAGCTCGTCCGCGTCGCCCTCGACCGGATCGACCCGGTGCTCGACCGCCTGCGCAGCGAACCGGACGGCAGCGAACCGGACGGCAGCGAGCAGGACGGCAGCGGAGGCGGGCCGGCCGCCTGCGCCTCGTGCCCGATCTGCGCCGTCATCGCCGCGCTGCGCGGGGAGCGCCCCGAGCTCGCCGTGCGGCTGGCCGAGCACGCGGCCGGGCTGGTGGCCGTGCTGCGCACGGCGCTCGAGGACAGCGGGCCGGCCACCGCCGCACCGGCCGATGAGGCCGACGCGCCTCCCGTGCGCCACGTGCAGCGGATCACCGTGCACCGGCGGACGCCATGACGGCCCTGACCATCGGCGTCGACGTCGGCGGGACGAGCGTGCGGGCCGGGGTCGTCGACGCCGAAGGCAACGTCCACGACACCGCGCGCACCCCGACCCCGCGCAGTGAGACTGCGCTGGAGGCGGCGCTCGCCGGGGTGATCGGGGAGCTCGCGGCACGGCACCCGATCGGTGCCGTGGGGCTGGCGCTCGCCGGGTTCGTCACGCCGGACCGTCGCGGCGTCCGGTTCGCCCCGCACCTGTCGTGGCGCGACGCGCCGGTCGCCGACCGGATCGCCGACCGGATCGGCCTGCCGGTCGTCGTCGAGCACGACGCGAACGCGGCAGCGCTCGCCGAGCGGCACTTCGGCGCCGCGTCGGGGGCGGCAACGGTGGTGTTCGTGGCCCTCGGCACCGGTATAGGCTCGGCCCTGCTGCTCGACGGCGAGATCTACCGCGGCGCGTTCGGCGTGGCGCCGGAGCTGGGGCACCTGCGGGTCGTGCCCGACGGGCGCCCCTGCCCGTGCGGCAAGAACGGGTGCTGGGAGCGCTACTGCAGCGGCACGGCGCTGGCCACCACGGCGGTCGAGCTGCTGGCCCGCGACCCGGGCCGGTCACCGCTGCTGCGCAGGCTCGTGGCGGGCGACCCGGGCCGTGTCACCGGCCAGCGCGTGGCGGCCGCCGCCCGCGACGGCGACCCGGTGGCGTGCGCGGCGATGGACGACCTCGCGCGCTGGCTCGGCGAAGGGCTCGCGATCGTGGCCGACGTGTTCGACCCGGAGCTGGTGGTGATCGGCGGGGGAGTGTCGGTGTCGGCGCCGCTCTTCCTCGACGAGGCGCGCGAGCACTACGCCGCCACGGTCACCGGGGCGGGCCGCCGCCCGCTCGCCCGCATCCGGACGGCCCAGCTGGGCGAGGCCGCCGCGGTGGTGGGTGCCGCGCAGCTGGCCCGCGAGGTGGCCCACCGCGCCTAGGGATTTTAGAAGTGGCGTGGTTGCGTAGCGGTGCCGGTAGCGGAACCTCAGACGCCTTCTCGCTCCGGGATCGCCTCCTCATGGACGCCAGTTCACAGCGTCGGCGCTGTCCTCGCGAGAAGACGTCTGAGAACCCGCGGCGGTGCCGGTGGCGTGCTCCAACAATCGGCTGCGCCGCTTGTCACACGCGACCTAGACGATCGCGCCGTCGTCGCCGTCGTCGTCGCTGCGGTCGGACGGGTCGGGCCACAGCCGCAGCACCAGCCAGCCCAGGCCGGCCGCCAGGCGACGAGGCCCAGCGGGAGGCCGTACGGGTCGGCGATGCCCAGCCAGCCGGGAGCGACGACCAGGACGATCCCGATCGCGATCAGGACGAGCCCGACGAGCGCGGGCGGGCCAAGGCGCGGCAGTGGCGGGGGCTCGGGCGGGATGAAGTGCTCGTCCTCGGGCAACGGCGGGGGCGAGTAGGAGCGGGGCGGCATGGGGGGCGGTGCCGGTGGCGGCTGCGGAGCGGGGACGTCGACGTCGGCCTGCGCGGTGCCGGCCTGCGTGGCCTCGCCGGGCTCGTCACCGTCGGGCCACTCGGGCACGTCCCCGTCGTTGCGCCACAGGGCCACGATCGACTCGAACTCGTCGGGCGCCGCGCCGTCGGGCTGGGGGCGCTCGTCGGGATCGCGGTTCACGCGGCCTCCTCCCTCGGTGCGCCTGCCACGGTCCGGGTGCGCCGCCCTCGAGCCGGCGGGCCGGGGGGAGCGCACGCGGTGGGAGCTCCATCCTGACACGCCAGGACCGGGAAATGGGAAGAGTTCGGCACCGATCCTCTTCGACACGGCCGTGCCCGTTGTCGGCGGCTCGGGCGGCTCCGTAGGCTGGCGCCGTCGAGCTGGAGGGGGCACGCCCAGGTGCTGTACTGGTGGTCCAAGTTCGTGCTCCTCGGCCCGTTGCTGCGGCTGTTCTTCCGGCCCTCGGTCGAGGGCCTCGAGCACGTCCCCGCGCGGGGCGGGGCGATCTTGGCGAGCAATCACCTCGCCGTCGCCGACTCGTTCTTCCTGCCGTTGCTGGTGCCGCGGCGCATCACGTTCCTCGCCAAGCGCGAGTACTTCACGCAGCCGGGTCTCCTCGGGTGGTTCAAGAAGATCTTCTTCACCGGTGTCGGCCAGGTGCCGATCGACCGGTCCGGGGGGTCGGCGGCGCAGGCCGCGATGGACACCGCCGTCCGGTTGCTGCGCGAGGGCAAGCTGCTGGGCATCTACCCCGAGGGCACCCGGTCCCCGGACGGACGGCTCTACAAGGGCAAGACCGGGGTGGCGCGGATGGCCCTCGAGGCCGACGTCACGGTGGTCCCGGTGGCGATGATCGGTACCGACCGCGTCAACCCGATCGGATCGCGGATCTGGCGGCCCCGCAAGGTGCGCATCAAGATCGGCCCGCCGCTGGACTTCTCCCGCTACGCCGGCATGGCGGGCGACCGGTTCATCGAGCGCTCGATGACCGACGAGATCATGTACTCACTGATGGAACTGTCCGGGCAGACCTACGTCGACCTGTACGCGGCGTCGGTCAAGGAGAAGGCGGCCGCGGCGTCGGCCGAGCAGAAGGCGGCCGAGCCGGACGCCGCGGGCCCCACCCCGCCGATCCCCACCGACGACGGCCGCGGCTCGGGCCGGGTGCCCGGCACGCGCGCCAGCTGACACCACGAATCGACCACCGGCGTACGCGTGAGTAGCCGCGCGTAATACCGTGCTCGCGTGGCGCAATGGTCGGGTGTGGGCGAGCCGGACGACCCACTCCGGGCAGACGACCCGCTCGTCGGGCCGGAGCACGAGGACGTCCTCCTCGGCTCAGGGGGCCCGGAGGAGCGCGAGCCCGACGCCGGGGACGCGGGCCCCCGGCCCGCGGCCGGCCCGGTCGACGACGACATGGGCGCCACGGCCGTCGTCCCGCAGGACGACCGGCCCACCGCGGTGATCCCGGCCATGACGGAGCCGGCCCCGCAGGAGCCGGCCGCGCGTCCCCTGCTGTCGGGGATCATGGCGCCGTGGGCGGCGTTCGCCGCCGTGGCGCTGGTGGTGATCGCGGCGACGTCCGCGTTCGCGGGGTGGCTGCAGGGGCCCACGGCGGACCGCAGGTCCGCCACGCCGATGCTGCAGCCGGTGCCGACGGCCACCGCGCCGCCGAGCGTGGAGGCCACCACCCCGCCACCGGCCACGACCGAGGCCGAACCCACCCCCGAACCCGAACCGACGCGGGAACGCGCGCCGCGGACCACGCAGCGGCCACGCCCGACGAGGGCCCCGGCACCGCAGCCGCCTGCCACCACGGCGGAGGCACCCGCCTCCGCCACCGGGAGGGTGCAGGAGGACCGGCAGGACGCCGACACCGCGGTGCCACCGCCCGGGGGTGCCCCGGCCGGCCCCGCCATCGCCGACGCGGAGACCGGTGAGGAGACCCGATCCGGCGAAGCAGCCGAATCCGACGAGGATGCGCCCGAATCCGACGCCGGGTCCGACACCGAGTCCGGGGCCGACCCCGACGAGGACTGACCGGCCGGACCGGGCCGTGTTGATCTGTAACGGGGAGCCGGTCACGGTGGCGGCGGGCGGGTTGGCACACTCGTCAGCGGTCGTCGCGCCTGACCCCGGCGGCGACCGCACGGGGGATGCTGTGGTGGCTGCGCTGCCCGGTCCTGCGGGCCGTGCGGACCTGAAGTGGCTGACGGGTCGCTGACCAGCGGAACGGGACGGAAATGCGGTTCTTCTACGACTGCGAGTTCATCGAGGACGGGACGACGATCGACCTGGTGTCGATCGGCGTGGTCGGGGAGGACGGGCGCGAGTTCTACGCGGTGTCCACCGAGTTCGATCCCACCAAGGCCGGGCCGTGGGTGCGGGCCAACGTGCTGCCGAAGCTGCCCTCGCCCGCCGACCCGGCATGGCGCTCGCGCGCCCGCCTGCGGGCCGACCTGCTGGAGTTCCTCACCTCGGCGCCCGGCGACGTGGAGCTGTGGGCGTGGATCGCCGCGTACGACCACGTGGCGCTCTGCCAGCTGTGGGGGGCGATGCCGGCGTTGCCGCGCGCCCTCCCGAGGTTCACGCGCGAGTTGCGGCAGCGCTGGGAGGACGCAGGGCGCCCACCTCTGCCGCCGCCCACCCCCGACGCGCACGACGCGCTGGCCGACGCGCGGCTCAACCGCAGGCGGTGGGACGCGATCGACGCGGTGGCCGCGCGTTGACCGGCGATCCGGTCAGGTGAAGATGCTGACGCCGCCGGGGCCGACGAGCAGGCCCACGACGATGAGCACGATCCCCCAGACCAGCTGCTTGCGCAGGATCGCGAACACACCGGCGACGACGAGGACCGCGGCGATTATCCACAGCAGAGTGTTCATGCCACCGGAGATTCCCGATCACGATCGGTCGGAATCGGGCTGAACGGGTGTCGCCGAGGTGGTGAGAGCCACGCTTCCGGCACGTTCTAGGCTCCTGTCTCGTGAACTGGACGGTCGACGCACCGGTCGAGGTGCTGCCCGAGCTGCCCCCGCTGCCTTCTGATCTGCGGGCCCGGCTCGACGATGCGCTGGCCCGCCCGGCGGCGCAGCAGCCCGAGTGGCCCGACGCCGCGCACGTCGCCCACGTCCGCACCGTCCTCGAGAGCGTGCCGCCGGTGACGCTGCCGCCGGAGGTCGACCGCCTGCGGGAGCGCCTCGCGGCCGTGGCGAGGGGCGAGGCGTTCCTGCTGCAGGGTGGCGACTGTGCGGAGACGTTCGTCGACAACACCGAGCCGCACATCCGGGCCACCATCCGCACGCTGCTGCAGATGGCGATCGTGCTGACCTACGGCGCGTCGCTGCCGGTGGTGAAGGTCGGGCGGATCGCCGGGCAGTACGCCAAGCCGCGCAGTGCCCCCATCGACGCGCTGGGCCTGCCGTCCTACCGCGGCGACATCGTCAACTCGCTCGTGGCCACCCCGGCGGCCGGGTGCCGACCCGTCGCGCATGGTCCGCGCGTACGCGAACGCGGGCGCGCGATGAACCTGGTGCGGGCGCTCACCGCCACCGGCATGGCCGACCTGACGATGGTGCACGACTGGAACAAGGACTTCGTGCGCACCTCGCCTGCGGGGGAGCGGTTCGAGGACCTCGCCACCGAGATCGAGCGCGCCGTCCACTTCATGCAGGCCTGCGGCGTGGAGGACCACAACCTGCACAGCGTGGAGTTCTACGCCAGCCACGAGGCGCTGCTGATCGACTACGAGCGCGCGATGCTGCGCCTGGACACCACCCACCCGCAGCCGCGGCTCTACGACCTCTCGGCGCACTTCCTGTGGATCGGGGAGCGCACCCGCCAGCTCGACGGCGCCCACATCGCACTCGCCGAGCTGATGGCCAACCCGATCGGGCTCAAGATCGGCCCGAGCACGACGCCCGAGCTGGCCGTCGAGTACGTGGAGCGGCTCGACCCGAAGGGCACACCGGGCCGGCTCACGCTGGTCAGCCGGATGGGCAACGGGCGGGTCCGCGACGTGCTGCCGGCGATCGTCGAGAAGGTCGAGGCGTCCGGGCACAAGGTCATCTGGCAGTGCGACCCGATGCACGGCAACACCCACGAGTCCACCACCGGCTACAAGACCCGCCACTTCGACCGGATCGTCGACGAGGTGCAGGGCTTCTTCGAGGTGCACCGCGCCCTCGGCACGCACCCCGGTGGCATCCACGTCGAGGTCACCGGGGAGGACGTCACCGAGTGCCTCGGCGGCGCCAGGAGATCTCCGACGCCGACCTGGCCGGCCGGTACGAGACGGCCTGCGATCCCCGGCTGAACACGCAGCAGTCGCTGGAGCTGGCGTTCCTCGTGGCGGAGATGCTGCGGGGGTGAGCCCCTCCCGCGCGGTCGTCACACGGTGACGAGGGTGACCGTGCTGCCGCGCTCCACCTCGGTGCCGGGCGACGGCCGCTGCTCGACGACCCGGCCGTCCTTGCGCCCGATGAACGGCAGCGCGCTGCGGCCGTCGGCCTCGAGATCGAGCTCGTCGAGGATCTCCTCGGCCTCGTCGAAGTCCTTCCCGACGACCGAGGGCACCTCCACGGTGTCGGACTCGCCGCTGCTCACCACGATCTCCACCTCGCCGCCGACCTGCAGCTCCGCTCCTGCCTCCGGGTCGGTGCGCACCACCGCGCCCTCCGGCACCGAGTCGTCCTCGTCCGTGTCGCCGGACACCGGGGTGAGGCCGGCCTCGCGCACCGCCCGCTCGGCGTCGGCCACCGACGTGCCCGGCGCGATGTCGGGCACGGTCGGGCGCCCGGTCGAGACCGTGACCTGCACGGTGCTGCCGCGCAGCAGCTCCGCCCGCGGTGGCGGGTCGGTGGCGATGACGAGCCCGTCGTCGACCTCGTCGTCGAAGGTCTCCGTGACGCGCCCGACGAGGCCGGAGTCGGTGAGCAGCCGCTGGGCGGCCGTCACCTCCAGCCCCACCACGCTCGGCATCGCCGTCCAGCGCCCGCTGCCCAGCCACCACGCCGTGACACCGACGAGCAGGGCCAGCACGAGCACGATGGCCGTCCACACGGCGAAGGCGCGGCGGCCGCGCCTGCGGGCCCGCACGTGCGGCGGCGGGCCGTCGTCGTCGGGACGGGGGAGTGCCCGGGTGCCGCGCGGCCCCTGGCCGGGGAGCGCGGCGACCGCCGTGCCGGCGGGCATGCGCTGCGGGGCCGCGGGCACGGTGTCCTGCTCCTCGACGGGCCGCGGCGGCGGCACCGGCGGCGGCACCCGCGGGACCTCCAGCGCCACGGCCACCTGGTGCAGCTCCGCCAGCATCGCCGCCGCATCGGCGGGCCGGGCGGCCGGGTCGCGGCGGGTGCAGCGCAGCACGAGCCGGTCCAGCTCGGGTGGCACCTCACCGGCGATCTGCGACGGAGGCGGCACGTCCGAGTTGACGTGCCGGTAGGCCACCGAGATCGCCGTGTCGCCGCTGTACGGCGGTGCTCCGGTGAGCAGCTCGTACAGCACGATGCCGGCCGCGTACACGTCGCTGCGGGCGTCGGCGTCGCCGGTGGCGACCTGCTCGGGCGACAGGTACGCGACCGTCCCCATGATCATCCCGGCGGTGCTGGCGCCGGCGTGGGCGCTCGCGGTGACCAGGCCGAAGTCGGCGACCTTGACCTCGCCCGTGCGGCTGATCAGCACGTTCTCCGGCTTGACGTCGCGGTGCACGAGGCCGAGCCGGTGGGCCGCGGCCAGCCCGGCGAGCACCTGCTCGAGCACGGCGAAGGCCGCGGGCACCCCGAGCGGGCCCCGGGCGCGCAGCACGTCGCGCAGCGTGCCGCCCTCCACCAGCTCCATCACGAGGAACAGCAGCGGGCCGTCCCCGCCGAGCCCGGTGCCGGCACCGGTGACGGCCTCGCCCTGGTCGTACACGTCGACGACGGACGGATGGTCGATCCGCGCCGCGGAACGGGCCTCCCGCTCGAACCGGGCGCGGAACGCCGGATCGCCCGCCAGGCCGGGGTCCATCACCTTGATCGCGACCGGGCGGTCCAGCCGGGTGTCGGTGCCCTGGTACACCGTGGACATCCCCCCACGGGCCAGTGGCCTGCCCACCCGGTAGCGCCCGTCGAGCAGCGCGGCAGCCGGGGCGTTCACGCGATGACGGTACCGTCGCCCCCGAACCTTCACCCACGCGGCGCGGCTGTGGCATCGTATCGCCCCGTGAACGACGTTGTCGGGCTGTCGGCAGACATCGCCACCCTTCCGGTCGCGGATGTGGCGGAGCGGCTGGGCCAGCCGGTATCCCGGATACACCAGCTCGTACGGGACGGCCACCTGCTCTCGTTCCGGCGCGAGGGAGAAGTCGTCGTCCCGACCGACTTCCTCGACGACGAGGGCGCGGTGATCAAGGGTCTGGCGGGCACCATCACCGTCCTGAGGGACGGGGCTACGCCGACCCGGACATCCTGCGCTGGCTCTTCGCCGAGGACGACTCGCTGCCGGGCACCCCGGTCGCGTCGCTGCGGGCAGGCCGGCACCGCGAGGTCAAGCGCAGAGCTCAGGCCATGGCCTTCTGACCCGCTCCCACACCGCGACTCGGGTGCACCCACACCGCGACTCGCGCAAGTGTCGGGCCCCATGTCCGCGAGTCGCGGCCTCGATGCGCGCGAGTCGCGGTCAGGAGCGGGCGGCGATGGCGCGGAGCAGGCCCGGCAGAGCCACCGCGACGCGCGTGCGCCGCGGCACCGACACCCGGCGGTGCAGCACGTGGTGGTCGGCCGCCTCGATCTGGTCGAGGATGCCGCGGTAGAGGGTGAACGCGCAGGCCACGCAGGCACGCGACACCGGCTCGAGCATGCCGATGCCCGGTTCGGCGCGCCGGTAGACCGCGCGGGTGTGCGCCACGAGGTGGGCGAGCGCCCGGCGTACCCGGGGGTCCGGACGGCGGGTGCGCCGGCACCGGACCAGCAGCTCGCGGTCGACGCCGAACGCCGCCAGCTCCTCGGTGGGCAGGTAGACCCGGCCGCGGTCGAGGTCCTCGCCGACGTCGCGCAGGAAGTTCGTGAGCTGGAACGCGACGCCCAGCGCGGCCGCGGGCCCCTCGGCCTCGGAGCGCGGCACCGTGGTGCCCAGTACCGGCAGCATCAGGAGGCCGATGACGGCGGCCGAGCCGTGGACGTACCCGTCGAGGTCCTCGAACGTGGCGTACTCCGTGACCGTGGTGTCCATCCGCATCGACGCGAGGAAGTCGGCGAAGTGGGCGGGGTCGAGGTCGTAGCGCCGGGCGGTGTCGGCCACGGCGGCGAGCACCGGGTGGACCGTCGGCGCCCCGGCGAGCGCGGGCCGCAGCCGGGCGGCCAGGTCGTCGATGCCGGCTGCCTTCTCGGCGGCGGGACGGCTGTCGTCGAGGTCGTCGACGATCTCGTCGGCGTACCGGGCGAAGCCGTACAGCGCGTGCACAGCCGGTCGCCGCGCGGCGGGGAGCAGCCGGGTGGCCAGGAAGTAGGTGCGCCCGTGGTGGGCGTTCAGCGCCCGGCAGGCGGCGTACGCGGCCCGCAGCGCCGGATCCGTGATCCCGGCGGCGTCGAGCTCAGTTCGTGCGGTCTGCACCGTCGACGGCGACCGATCCCGCCGCCGAGGTCACGGGGACGGGCGGCTGCGTGACCGGCCGTCCGGAGCCCCGCCAACGGTGCAGGCGCAGCGGGTCGGGGTGCACCAGCGAGACGGCCGCCAGCAGGGCGATGAGCCCCCACGCGAACAGGTACGGCGGGTTGTAGAGGGCGTCCTCGCCGTTGGAGTAATAGCAGATCGTGAGCATCACCGACACGAACACGGTGACCTGGAGCCCGCGCACCGACCACGCGGTGGCGGCCAGCAACGCCATGCCCCAGCTGACGTACACGCAGCATGGCCGGGGAGAGCACGGCGGTGGCCAGCAGCACGATGCCGGCCCGCCGCACGGCGTCCGGGCCGCCGTCGCGCGCCGCCCACCACTGCCGCACGGCGATGTAGACCAGCAGGATGCCGCCGAGCACACGCGCGACGTTGATGAACGGCTGCATCGGGACGTTGACGATCATGCTGATCAGCGAGTGGGTGAACTGGCCCACCGCAGTGGGCAGCGACATCCAGTTCACGATCATCGACGGCGCGCTCAGGGCGGGCAGCCAGCCGAGCCCGACGCCCGCGGCGAACGTGCAGGCGGCGAACACGACCACGAAGATGCTGCTGCCCGCGGCGATCGCCTTCACGATGCGGGCGCGCTGCGTGCCCGACATGTGTGCGGCCCACACGAGCACGAGGAACGGCAGCGCGATCGCCGCGCTCGCCTTCACGGCCATGGCGCCCGTGACGAGCACGATGGCGGCGATGTGGCCACCGCGCAGCGCGACCAGCGCCCCCGCGGCGAGCAGGCCGACGACGAGCAGGTCGTTGTGGCCCCCGCCGACCATGTGGATCACCATCACGGGGTTGGCCACGGCGACCCAGAGCGCCACCGGCACCCGGCCGCCGAGGCGACGGGTGAGCTCGGGCAGCGCCCACACGAACAGCAGCAGACCCGGCAGCAGCGCCAGCCGCATCAGCACGACGCCGAGGATGATCGTGTCGCCGGTGAGCCAGGCGACGGTCTTCGCGATCAGGATGAACAGCGGGCCGTAGGGTGCCGGGGTGTCCTGCCAGAAGTAGTGGACGTTGTCGGTGAAGACCCCCGGCATCGCCTCCGGCCCCACCGCGTACGGGTCGAACCCGGCCAGTGGCAGCGCACCCTGGGCGAGGTAGCTGAAGACGTCGCGGGTGAACAGCGGCGGCGAGAACAGCAGCGGCGCGGTCCACACGGCGGCCGTGGTGAGCACCGCGCGCCCGCGGGCGCGGCGGGCGAGCACGTCGCGGCCGAGCCGGATCCACGCCCACACCATCAGGCCGACGCCGCCGTACATCAGCATGCCCGCCAGCTCGCGGCCGTGGCCGTAACGCCAGAAGCCGATCGGCGAGTTCGTGAGCAGCGGGTCGTGGACCAGCACACCACCGGCGCCGAAACCGCCCACGACCAGCATCAGCGAGGCCGTGAGGCCCAGCAGCAACGGTCCGCGGGCGGGGTGCCCGAACCGATCTCGCCACGACCGCCTGACGGCAGGAGCGGCTCCGGCTGGGGGCGGCGCGTCGAGAAGGTCGGGCGCGCCGCTCGACGCGGCTGCGCGATCCGCTGCCGTGTCGGGGAGCGTCGACCCGTCGACCGGAGATGGTGGCTTCATGACGCGATCCATGCTCGCACGACCCGTGTCAGCCCCCGGTGGGTACCCTGTGCACCCCCGGATACCGCCGGTGGGCGGCCCCCGTGATGCGCTGTGCGGCCAACCGGCCGGAAATCAGGACCGGCGGGATGCCCACGCCGGGGGTGGTGCCGCAGCCCGCGAGTACGGCGTTGTCGAGCCCGCGCACGAGGTTGCGGGGGCGGAACGGGCCGGTCTGCGCCACCGTGTGGGCGGCCGAGAACGGGGTGCCCGCGGCGTGCCCGGAGGCCGCCCAGTCGGCCGGGGTCACCAGGCGTGCCACGTCCAGCTCGTCCGCCTGCACGTCGATCCCCCGCGCGGCGAGGACGGTGAGCAGCTCGTCGCGGTACGCGGGGCCGATGCGGGCCCAGTCGATCCGGCCGCGCTCCAGGTTCGGGCACGGGGCCAGCACGTAGAGCAGCTCCGACCCGGACGGAGCGAGCGTGGGGTCGGTGGCCGTGGGGCGGGTGACCAGCAGCGACGGGTCGCTCATCAGCCGTCCCTCGTCGAGGATCTCCCGGAACGTGCGCCGCCAGGCCGCCCCGAACGAGATCGTGTGGTGGGCGAGCCCCGGGTGCCTGCGCGCGAGGCCGGCGTGCAGCACCACGCGCTCGGCGACCAACGCAGCGGCACCGGCCGCCGCGGCGCGCCCCCGACCAGCCGGTGGACGGCGAACGAGATCGTGTGGTGGGCGAGCCCCGGGTGCCTGCGCGCGAGGCCGGCGTGCACACCGACGCGCTCGGCGACCAACGCAGCGGCACCGGCCGCCGCGGCGCGCCCCCGACCAGCCGGTGGACGGCGGGCAGGTCCGGCGTGAGCACCACCGCGTCGCACGCCAGGCGTGCGCCGTCGGCTCCGTCGGGGCCCGCGTGCCGGACGGCGGTCACCCGCCCGCCCTGCCGTTCCAGGCCGGTGACGGTGCGGCCGTAGTGCAGCCGGGCCCCGGCGCCCGCCGCGGCGCCGGCCAGCGCTGCCCCGACCTGCCGCATGCCGCCGCGGGGGAAGAACACGCCCGCCACCGTGTCCATGTACGCGATCACGCCGTACGCGCCGAGCGCGCGGTGCGGGGCCACGCCCGCGTACAGCGCCTGGAACGAGAAGATCCGGGCCAGCCGCTCGTCGGGCAGCATCGCGGCGACGCGCGGACCGAGCCTGCCGAAGCCGCCGAGCGCCGCGAGCCGGGCGAGATCGGGCCCGACGAGGCCGAGCGGCGAGTCGTGGTTGGCGCCGATGAACCGGTCGATCTCCACCTGGTACAGCCGGGTGAGCCACTCCCGCAGCCGCACGTAGCCCGCCGCGGCCGCCGGGCCGCAGGTCACCCGTACCTCCTCCGCCATCGCCTCGGCGTCGGTGTGCACGTCGATGGTGGAGCCGTCGGCGAAGCGGGCCCGGTAGGCCGGGTGGAGCGGCACGAGGTCGAGCCGCCCTCGAGCGTCTCCCCGACGGCCGACAGCGCCTCGGCGAGCAGCCCGGGCATCGTGAGCACGGTCGGGCCGGTGTCCACGCGGTAGGTCCCGCGCGGCGAACGCAGGTCGAGCCGCCCCGCCCGGCCGCCCGGGTGATCGGCGCGCTCCAGCACGGTGACGCGCCGGCCCGCGCCGAGCAGGTGGAGAGCGGCCGAGAGCCCCGCGAGCCCTGCGCCGACGACCACGACGTGGTCGGTGCGCCCGGGAACTCGGCTCAACTGCGTCGTCGCGTGGCCGTCACCGCGAGCTCGGCCAGCTGGGTGGCCGCGGGCTCGGCGACGTCGGCCGCCGACAACGCGTCGAGGGCTGAGCCGGTGAGCGCGGCGATCCGCTGCTCGACGGCCTGCACCGCGCCGAGCTCGGTGAGCAGCCCGCGCACGCGTTCCACCCCCGCCGCGTCGAGGGACTGGTCGCCCACGGCGTTCAGGATCTCGTGCCGCGCGTCGTGCTCGCCCCGCTGCTCCGCCCGTTCCACCGCGAGCGCCACGAGCAGTGTGCGCTTGCCCTCCCGCAGGTCGTCGCCCGCAGGCTTGCCCGTGACCTCCGGGTCGCCGAACACGCCGAGCAGGTCGTCCCGCAGCTGGAACGCGACGCCGATGTCGGCGCCGAACCGGCGGTAGGCGCTGATCAGCTCCGGCGGCGCGTCGGCGATCGACGCGCCGAGGTGCAGCGGCCGCTCCACGGTGTACGCGGCCGTCTTGTAGCGGTCGATCTGCAGCGCCGCCCGCACCGACGTGTCGCCGGTGGACTGGTGCAGCACGTCGAGGTACTGCCCGCCGAGCACCTCGGTGCGCATCGCCCGCCACGCCGGGGCCGCCCGGCGCAGCGCGGCGGGGGACAGGCCCGCGGCGTGCAGCATGTCGTCGGCCCACGCCAGCGCGAGGTCGCCGAGCAGGATCGCGGCCGCCGCGCCGAACCGCGCGGGCTGGCCCCGCCAGCGGGCCGCCGCGTGCTTGCGGGCGAACTCGACGTGCACCGTCGGGCGGCCGCGCCGGGTGGCCGATGCGTCCATCAGGTCGTCGTGGATGAGCGCGCTGGCCTGGATGAGCTCCAGCGCGCTGATCGCCCGCAGCACTGCCAGCGCCTCGGGCGACTCGACCGGACCGCCCGCGCCGCGCCACCCCCACCACGCGAACGTGGGACGGATCCGCTTGCCACCGCCGAGGACGAACGCCGCGAGCGCCTCGGTGGCTTCCCCGAACACCGGGTCGATCGTGGCGGCATCGGCCGTGCGGCTGCGCAGGTACGTGCCGAGGGCCGTCTCGATGGCGGCGGTGACCCCCGAGTCGTCGGGCCGCCCGCCGCCGCCGGGCCCTGGCGGCGGGTGCTGGACCGCGCCCGCGCGGCTCACGGGGACCACCCCCCGGCTCGGGGGCGGGGGAGCAGCTGTCCTGTCGAGCGGGCCACGGGGGCGAGCGTAACCGCGGGTCAACAGGCCCGCGAGTCATCGGAGCCGGCAATCGCCGCGAGGCGCCGGAGCGGAACGGGCGCCGCGGGAGCAGCGACTACGCTCCAGCGCGTGAAGGTCACCCAGCGGATCAGCGGCGACCGGCCCGTGTTCTCGGTGGAGTTCTTCCCGCCCAAGGACGAGGCCGGGGAGGTCGAGCTGTGGCGTGCCATCCGGCGTCTCGAAGCGCTGGACCCGGCGTTCGTGTCGGTCACGTACGGGGCGGGCGGTTCCAGCAGGGACCGCACGATCCGCACCACCGCCCGGATCGCCACCGACACCACGCTCGTTCCGATGGCGCACCTCACGGCCGTGTCGCACTCGGTGGCCGAGCTGCGCCAGGTGATCGGCGCGTACGCCGCGGCCGGGATCTCGAACGTCCTCGCGGTGCGCGGCGACCCTCCTGGAGATCCGCTCGGCGAGTGGGTGGCCCACCCCCGGGGCCTGACCTACGCCGACGAGCTGGTGCGCCTGGTGCGCAGGCTCGGCGACTTCTGCGTGGGCGTCGCGGCGTTCCCGTACGGCCACCCGCGCTCCCCCGACCCCGACGCCGACCTGGCCCGGCTCGTCGCCAAGGTCCGGGCGGGCGCCGACTTCGCCATCAGCCAGCTGTTCCTGGAGCCGGAGGGCTTCCTGCGGCTGCGCGACCGGATGGCCGCGGCGGGCTGCGACGTGCCGCTGCTGCCCGGCGTCATGCCGCTCACCACCGTGCGCACCCTGCGGCGCGGTCCGGAGCTGTCCGGTGCGCCGCTGCCGCCCGCTCTCGTCGAGCGGCTCGAGCCTACGCCGACGACCCGGCGGCCTTCCGCGCGGCGGGCATGGACGTCACCGCGGAGATGTGCGCCCGCCTGCTCGCCGAGGGCGTGCGGGGCCTGCACTTCTACACGTTGAACCGGTCGCTCGCCACCGTGGAGCTGGTGCAACGGCTGGGCCTCGGCGCACGCCGCGCCGTGCCCGCGCTCATCTGAAGCGCCCCTCGCTGCCGCTCGGCACGGCGCGGCCGTTCACCGGCGGGTTGCGGGTGCGGCGCGCCATCAGCACCACCGCGGCGGCCGCGAGCGCCACCATGGCCGCGAGCCCGAGCGTCCAGTTCACCGGCGACGGCGCCTGCGGGTCGGGGTAGCCACCACGGCCGAGAAGTCGCCCACCTCGCCCGGGGTGAACGTCCACGCCACCTCGCTGGAGTCGGCGTCGCCGTTGGCCTCCAGCACCTGACCGGGGAAGTTCATCTTGAGCTGGAAGTCGGCGCGGTCGACCGACACCGTCGTGAGGTCGACCGCCCCGGCGACCAGCACCCGGCTGCCCGCCCTCCGCATCTCGAACCGGATCTTGCTCCCCACCGGCCCGACCGCCTGGGTGAGCTGCGCGGTCTGGGCGAACGTCAGCCCGTCGAACCGCACCACGGATCCCGCGTAGCCGTCCTGCCGGTACTCCGACACGTCGACGTCGGACTCCAGGTCGGGTGGCAGCGTGATCGCCGGGCCCGGGTCGTCCGGCCCGGTCTCGGGGGTGGCCACGACGATCTGCCCGGTGACGGTGTCGTCGGGCTGCACCGCGAGCGCGGCCTGCACCCGTGCGCACCCGGTCAGCGCGAGCGCGCCGAGCAGGAGACCGAGCAGCACCAGGTTCCGGAGGCGGGATGGGGGCACGTGTGCATCGTGCCAAACCGCCGCCGCCCCGCCGGATACCCGCACCCGCACGACCGGGGGTGTGTGTTGTTCCGGCCGGATGGGTGTCGGGGCTGCCCCGGACCCGGCTTCGTGGCCATGATCAGTGTTTCGGCGCGAAAGCGGACGAATTCGACATGTGAACGCGCCCAAGGGGCGATCATGGGGCAGGACACGCTTGATCTTGCGACCGAGCGAGGACTTTGGCGAACAACCCGAGGCCATGATCGGCGACCTGGCGATCGAGGCCTCGTGCGCGACGGCGCCGACCGGAGCGCGCCGACCGCTGCAGCGCGCTGACCGGCGCGTGATCGCACTGAGCGCTACACCACGGTCGCTGCGGCAGCAGCCATGTGCGGCCCGTACCGTTCACGGCCGGATGATCGCCGCGAGCGGCACGTCAGTGCGGACCCGGCAGCTGTGTGGTGCCGCCCGGATCGATCATGACGCGGAACGCGGCGGCCAGGGCCCAGGGCGGCTCACCGGGACGGGGGCAGCGGGAGGGTGCGGCCGAGCACGGCGAACGGGCGCGCGTCGCCGGTGAACCGGTGGTGGCGCAGCACGTCCTGGAAGCCCGCCCTGCGGTAGAGGCGCCACGCGCGGCCGGGGGCCTCGGCGCCGTACTCCGGGGTGGACAGCAGCACGTGCGCGTTCGGGACGTCGGTGAGCAGCGCCCGCAGCAGCGACTCGCCGAGCCCGTGGCCCTGCGCATCGGGGCGGACGTGCAGCTCGGTGAGCTCGAAGTAGTCCTGCAGCCAGCGCTGCGGCTCCGGGCCCGCGGTGGCGAGGCCGCGGCGCACCTCCTCGTACCACCACTGGCCCGGACCGCCCGCGTAGCCGTAGGCGATGCCGACCAGGGTGCCCGCCGCGTCGAGCCAGCCGACGGCGCGCCATCCCGGTCTGCGGACGTGTTCGAGCCACAACGTGCGCCGGTGGCGCGCGGTGCTGGGGGGATAGCCCATCGCGGAGACGTAGACGTGCAACGCCTCGGTGAGCCGGTCGGCGAGGTCGTCCGGCCCGAGCCGGACGAGCTGGCGCGCCGGTGCCCTGGTCACCCGTCCATCACACCACGTCCGGGGCATCGGCCCCACACCCGCGGTCCACCCGGATGTCCGGACTTGACGTGGAGGTCGCGGCACGCTTCACTGGACATCGGTCGAACATCTGTTCGATCTCGACGCCCCGGTGGGTGGGGCGGGGGAAGCGCCCCGCCACCGGGTGCGGCGAACCGTGCCGGTCGGGAGGAGCGTATGCCGGTGAGCGAGGGTGTGCCGTGAGCGAGCGTCAGCGAGCGAACCATCAGCACAGCGCCCGCGCGCTGCGTCGTTTCCCGATGGGCCGGCCGAGCGTCAGCGAGGCCGGGCGGTGAGTGAGCGTCAGCGAGCGAACCATCAGCACAGCGCCCGCGCGAAGCGCCGGCCGAGCGTCAGCGAGGCCGTGCGATGAGCCCGCTCGGTCTGTTCGGATCGCGCCAGCCCACACCGGTGCAGGTCCGCTGGCAGGACGGCGAGCCGGTCGAGTTCCGGCGCAGGCCCACCCGTCGCGGCCCGCGCTACCTGATCACCGACGTCCGCGAGCGGTGGATCGAGGAGTCGCCGTGGCCGTTCCCGTCGCCCATGCCGGTCGGCGGCGACCGGCTCCGCTGCTGGCGGGTCGTCGCCCGGTCCGCGGGTGAGCCGGAGGCGCCGGCGAGGGAGTTCGTGCTGCGCATGCGCGCCGGGCCCGGCGTGTGGGACCTCGTACGGGTCGCCGACTGAGAGCTGGAGGAACAGACGATGACCATGGCCGCGACGACCATCACCGCGACGACCACCCCCACCACGGCCCGCGTCCCCGCGCCGCGCACTCCGCGGCGCGCCGACCCGGCAGGTGTGCGCCCGATGGCGGCGCCCACCTCGCGGGCCGCACTGAGCCTGCTGCGCCAGGCCGCCGACGGCCTCACCGAGGCCCACCGGTCCGCAGACCCGCTGTTGCGCTACCCGGCGGCCTACCTCGCGGCGCTGCGGGCGGGT
The DNA here is from genome assembly GCA_001942185.1 of Pseudonocardia sp. CNS-004. Taxonomy (GTDB): domain Bacteria; phylum Actinomycetota; class Actinomycetes; order Mycobacteriales; family Pseudonocardiaceae; genus Pseudonocardia. The sequence continues at coordinate 17,446 of MKJV01000115.1, read as the reverse complement.
GCGGCGGTGCTGGCGGTCCGGGCCCGCCCGCAGGTCCGGCGCGGGGCCACCCGCAACGTCTGGGAGTTGCTCGCGGAGGTGGCGCCGGAGTACGCCGAGTGGGCCGCGTTCTTCTCCTCCTGCTCCGCCACCCGCGCGGCGGCCGAGGCGGGCATCGCCCGGCTGGTCGGGCAGCGCGACGCCGACGACCTGCTGCGGCAGGCCGAACAGTTCGTCGGCATCGTCACGGCATCGGTGCCCGTGCGCTGAACCCGGTGCGCTGAAGGCGACGGCCGGGCTCAGCGGGTGGCCGGGGGCGCCGTCAACGGCTCGTCGCCGGGCTCGCGGCGGCGGTCGCTGCGCAGCACCCGGCCGAGCAGCAGGGTGAACACCGCCGACGCCTCGCGCGCACCCGGCGTGTCCCAGCGCTGGATGGGCATGCAGGCGCCTGGGCCTGCTGGATCGCCGAGCGGTCGGGGAGCACGCCCGACAGCACCAGCGGGCCGAACAGCTCGCGCAGCTCACTGATCCGGAACTCGTGTTCGGTGTTGCGCGGGCGCACGCGGTTGATCAGCACGCCGAGCGGCTGCAGGTCGGAGTTGCCCCGCTTCCGCTCGGTCTGCACCGCGTCGAAGGCGCGCTGCACGCCCGACACGGCGAACATCGTGGGGTCGGTCACCAGCACGGCGCGGTGCGCCGCCGCGAGGGCGCTGCGGGTGAGCTGCCCCAGCGACGGCGGGCAGTCGATGATCACCAGCCGGTAGGGGTCGGAGTCGTCGTCGGGCCCGCCCCCGAGCAGCCCGTCGGCGTCCACGAGCCGGTGCAGCGCCCTGCGCAGCTGGTCCAGCTGCTTGGGGCCTGGGTCCGGGTGGTTGTGCCGCTCGGTCTGCTCGGCGCCCACCAGCACGTCCAGCCCATCGCCCCACCCGCTGCGCGCGATCGCCCCGTGCAGCACGGAACGGCGTGGGTCGTCCAGCACGTCGGCCACGGTGGCCGACGTCGGCTCCGGATCGAGGGCGATGGTCGAGTTCGCCTGCGGATCGAGATCCACCACGAGCGTGCGCACCTCGTGGTGGAGGGCGGCGCCGGCCAGCCCGAGCGCGACGGTGGTCTTGCCGACCCCGCCCTTCAAGCTCAATGTGGCCACCACCAGCACGGCGGTCAACCTACCTCGTTCAGGTGAGCCCGACGGCCGCGGCACCACGCCGTGTCGCGGCGCATCGGCAGCCGGGTGGTCGCGGGAGACGAGCAATGCCGCACCCGGCCGGTGCCGCGGGCGATCGGGCGCGTTCGTGATCGCCGGAAGTGGTGCCGGGGCGACTGATCTGTCGTTGTGCCACCACTTCCGACGATCGACGGCCAGATGATCGGTGGAAGTGGCGTCAGGGCGTCACATCCGGCGCTCTCGAAACACTTCCGGTGATCAAGCCCCGGCGGCCGGGCGTCCGTCCTGGTCGGTGCACCCGTCCGAGGCCGTGATCGTTGCGAGACCACGTCAACCGCCGCCGCGCGAGGGCGCTGTGGCCCCGGTCGGACCGAATCATGCGGGCCTTGATCGGTCCGAGAGGGTCTCGGGTGCCCGGCCGAGGGCGATCCTGCGCGAGTCGGACAGATCATGACGTCCGCTGACGCGCCGGCGCTCGACCGCGGCCTGACCCGGACCTGCTCGCTGAGAGCCTCTAGGCTGCCGCCGTGAGGCTCGCATGGTGAGTGGACCGGCTGCCGAGGTGACCGGCGTCGACGGTGGGCCGGTGCACCGCGCCCTCGCGGCGGAGATCACCGGCGTGCGCCACCGCCTGCCGGGCCGCGCCCCCCGGGTGCTCGACGTCGGTGGGGGGAGCGGTGCCTGGGCGGTGCCGCTGGCGCGCCTCGGCTGCGCAGTCACGGTCGTCGACAACAGCCCGAACGCGCTCGCCGCGCTCCAGCGCAGGGCGCGCGAGGCGGGCGTGCACGACTTCGTCACCCCGGTGCAGGGCGATGTCGACGCGCTCGCCGACGTCGCGCCTGCCGGAGGCGCCGACCTGGTTCTCGGCCACGGCCTGCTGGAGGTCGTCGACGACGCCGCGGCCGCGGTATCGGCCCTCGCCACCGCCGCGGCTGCGGGGGGCGCGATCTCCGTGCTCGTCAGCAGTCGGTACGCCGCGGTGCTGGCGCGCACCCTTGCCGGCAGGCTCGCGGAGGCGCGGGCGTTGCTGACCGACCCGGACGGCAGGCTGGGGCCCGGCGACGCGCTGCGCAGGCGCCTCGATGTCGGCACGTTGCGCGCGCTCCTCGAGTCCGCGGGCGGCCTGCGCGTGGAGGTCCTGCAGGGCGACGGCGCGCTGGAGGGCTGGATCCCCGGCTCCGTCCGCGACGGTGGCCCCGGCGCCGCGCGGGAGGTCGCGGAGCTGGAGCACCTCGCCGCCGCCACGCCCGCGCTGCTCGACGTCGCCGCCCGCCTGCACGCGATGGCCCGCCGCGCCTGACCTGCCCTGGAGCGGCGTCCCGTGCGCTCGGCGCATGGAACCGACCGTTCGTCGAGACGCGCGTGGCTGATCACGAGGTGATCACAGCCGGGACACGGAAGCGTTGCGGCCGCCCGACCTGATGTGACCGAGTCGGCACGCGCAGTGCCCGGCGCGGATCCTGATCGCCGAACGGCCCCCGCACCTGCGGCGACGTCGAACCGAGGGGCCCGATGAGGCCCTGGTCACCGTCCGCGACCGCAGATCACCGAAGATCGACCCGTCCGCTCGACGAGTCCGGGTGGTCGCCAGGCGTTCTGGCTCGTATCCTCATCAGCAGACGCCCAGCCTGGGCGCTCGTCGCGTCGTTCCGGCACAGTGGAATATGACCCGACAGGATGAACAGTGCCGGAGGTGAAGCCGTGCCCCTCTCCGAGCACGAGCAGCGGCTGCTCGAACAGATCGAGCGCGCTCTCTACGCCGAGGACCCCAAGTTCGCGTCGACCGTGCGCGGTGGACGGTTGCGCAAGCCAACGCGTCGCCGTCGCCTCCAGGGCGTGGCGCTGTTCGTCGTAGGTCTCGTGCTGCTCGTCGTCGGTGTCGCCCTGCCGCAGCTGTGGCTGGGCAGCTTCCCGGTGCTGAGCGTGGTCGGGTTCCTCATGATGCTCGGAGGAGCCGTACTCGCCGTCACGTCGGTGGGCGCGAGCGGCGAGGCCGCACCGGCGAAGAACGCCGAGCCCGACAAGAACCGCTTCACCGGCCGGATGGAAGAGCGCTTCCGCCGCCGCTTCGAGCAGGAATAACCGCAGGTCGCACACACGCGCTCCACATGCCCCGCCGGCACGTCCGCGGGGCGTGTGGAGCGCGTGTTGTTGCCGTTACGTGTTACTGCCGTCAGCGCGAGGTGACGGCCTCGGAGGTGCGCCCGGCCCGCGGCTGGGCCCGGCGTTCCCGCATCTTCCGCAGCACCGAGCGGGGGAGCAGCCGGTCGCGCAGCTTCAGCCGGCTGCTCGCCACGATCCCCGCCGCCACGGCCCGCACCGGCTCGTCGAGCTCGCCCGGGCGGGGATGGGCACCGCCGTACCAGCTCGACTCGATCGCGCCGACCACCTGCCGCAGTGCCTGCTGGGCGTCCGGTTCGAGGTGGTGTTCGCGCACCAGCCTGCGGGCGGTGGCCCGCACGGTGTCGCTCGACGGGGTGTCGACGCCACGGTCGGTGGACTCCGCGAGCAGCTCGTCCCAGCCCGCACCGGCCGCGGCCTCGCCACCGCTCGCCACCGCGGCGAGCCGCCGCCTGCGGTCGCGCCTGCGCATCGTGGTGGGCACCAGCATGACGATCACCGCTGCCAGCACCGCGACGATCGGCCAGATCGGGATGTCGATGCTCGGGAGCTCCACCGACCGCGACGCCGACTCCGGCTGGGGCGGTTCCGGCGAGCTGGGCTCCGCGGACGCCTCGTCGCCGGGCAGGGGCTGCTCCTCGGGCGCCGGGACGTCCTCGTCCTCGGCGCTCTGCCGGCTCGCCTGCTCGGCCTCGGCCTCCTCCACGTAAGGCGGGTCGATCCGGCGGCCGTCGGTGAGCGGGGTGGGGTCGAACGCCGTCCAGCCGATCCGCGGGAACCACGCCTCCACCCACGCGTGCGCGTCGGCGGTGGTGATCGTGCGCGTGCTGCCGTCGTCGACGCCCGCCGTGAACCCGATGGCGACCCGCGCCGGCACGCCGACCGTGCGCAGCATGACGGCCATCGCGGACGCGAACTGCTCGCAGTAGCCCGTCCGGCCGGTGGTCAGGAACTCGACGAGCGCGTCGTCGCCCGAGCCGGGGGCGGTCTGCAGGCTGTAGGTGAACTGCGAGCCGGGGCCCGCGAACCAGTTCTGGATGGCGAACACGCGGTCGAATCCCGGCCCGGCGTCGCCGATGACCTCCTGCGCGATCTGGGCGACACGCGGGTCGACCCCGGTAGTGTCGAGGTACTCCAGACCCACACCCTCGATGCCCTGGGCGGCGCGCAGCTGCTGCATCGACGGGGCCGGCAGCACCGCGCGGTGCCGCCAGCTGTCCTCCTGGCGGGGGCGTCCGGTGTAGCCGGTGCCGCTGGCGGTGTCGTAGAGCCACTGCGTCTCGGGCAGGTCGGCGACGTCGATCGGCTCGCCGTAGAGGGGGAGCCAGTAGTCGCGGAACGCGAGGTTGGAGATGTCGACGTCGACGAACTCGCCGGGCACGTCCGGCTGCTGCTGCACCGGTCCGGGGAGCGGGATGCCGGGTGCCGGCCGGGTGGCCTGCCAGCCCTGGTCCGGGACGTACTGGCGCAGGGTGAGCGCGCGCAGGTAACTGGGGCGGGTGAGGCCGCGCACCTCGAACAGCTCCGTGGGCACGGGCTGCTCGAGCTGCCCGCGGAGCGCGGTGAACGGGGTGAGGCCGATCGAGCCGGCCTCGCCGCTCCCGCCGCCGGCCGCGAACCGGCCCGCCGTGCCGATGAACGGGGTGATCACGCCGACGAGGAGCGCCGCGACCACGGCGCCCGCCACGAGGGCCGTGCCACCGGTGAACTGGCGGTGCAGCCCGCCCGCGGCCACCAGCAGCAGGCCGAAGCCCACCGCGGCCCCCACCATCGCCCACCAGGGCAGGAGCTGGTCGGCGAGCGCTGCCGGCACCGCGAACACCGCGAGCAGCGGCACCCCGGCCGCCGCCGGGGCCCTGGCGATCACGGCCGTCGCGTACACGCCGACCGTGAGCAGCCCGAACGCCGCGGTGACCAGGAACAGGATCTCCGGGGTGGACGCGACCGGCGCCGTGCTCGTGTCGATCTGTTGCCCGGCGCCGGCGACGAGCGCGCCGAAGCGGCCGAACACGGTGGGGCCGGGGAGGAAGCCGAGCAGTGCGCCGTCGCCGAAGAAGACCGTGAGGACGATCAGCAGCGCCGCGCACTCGCCGAGCAGGGTGACGACCGCGCCGATGCGCTGCAGCAGCAGCCCCGCGACGACCACCACGACGACGGCGACGAGCGCGTAGCCGATCCACGAGCTGCCCTGGACGACGGCGGTGACCGGCCCACCCGCGAGCAGCACCGCGGCCCCGGCGGCGAGCGTGGCGAGCCACGGCACCCGCCGGGCCGGTGTGGCGTCCTTCGCCGGTGCGGGCTCCCGGGCCGCGGGACGTTCCTCGGGAAGCTCCGGCACGTGCGGCGGGAGCGGTGGCTCGTCGGCCGGGCGCTGGCGGGGTACTCGGCCGGCGCCGGTCCGGCCCGGCGGCGGGGAGGCCTGGGTACGCCGCGGGGCGGGGCCGCCGAGCGGGTCATCGGCCACCCGCCTGCGCGAACGCCGGTGCGGCCACGAGCTGGTCCCACACCTGGGCCGGGGCCATCGCCGCCGTGGCGACCGCGACGTGCCAGCCGGCGCGCCGCATCGCCGCGGCGGTCTGGGCCGCGTTGCTGCGGCCACCGGCGGGGTCCCAGGTGGCGGTGTCGCAGAGCACCGCGTGGCCACCGGAGGGATGGCGGGCGCACAGGCCCTCGACCTGGTCCGGGGCGACCGCGCCCAGCACGGCCACGACCTCGGTGCCCGCGGTGAGCTCCGGCCCGGTGAGGTCGCTGCGGGCCGACGGGCGGATGCCGGCGAGCGCGTCGAGGACCTGATCGCGACCGGACGCCGAGCCCGGAGGGGTGAGAGCCACGCCGTCCTCGGTGACGAGGGTGACGGGCTCGCCGTGCGTGAACAGGTGCATGCACACGCTGGCGGTGAGACCGACCGCGAACTCCAGGCTCGAGTCGGCGCCGCGCCCGCGGTGGGCGCAGTCGCGGCGGTCCAGCAGCAGCGTCATGCCGCCGCGCCACGGCCGCTCCTCCAGCCGCACCATCAGGTCGTCGTGGCGGGCGCTGCTGCGCCAGTGCACCCGGCGCAGCTCGTCGCCCTGCCGGTAGGGCCGGACCAGCACGTCGGTGGTGCCCTGGCCCTGGTGGTTGAGCGCGGCGCCCGCCGTGCCCTCACCCGCGCCGAGCGCCGGGGGCATGCCGCGCAGCGGGACGACGCGGGGGAGGACCACCAGCCGCTGCGGGCCGGCCAGCTCCTGGTCGAACTCGGCGAGGCCCAGCGGGTCGGTGGCGGTGCCGGTGAGCGGGCCGACCCGGTGCACACCGCGCAGCAGCGGGCGCAGGGGATAGGTCAGCGTGGCGGTGCCGTGGCTGGAGAGCCGGTGCACGGTGAACCGCGGCGGGGCGCCTGCCTGCGGGCCCGCCGCGTCGGGTGTGGCGTCGGAGAGCCGCATCGCACCCAACAGCGGGCCGCCTCGAGCTGGAGCTCGACCTCGACGGGCGAGTCCACGGGCACCCGTGGTGGATCGAGGGTGCGTTCGGCGCGGACGTTGCGGCGGGTGCGGGACGCGAGCAGCAGCGCGAGCAGCGGCAGCACCGCCACGAACACGCCGACGCGCAGCAGGTCCCGCTCGTCGAGGATGACGGCACACACCGCGGTGGCACCGCTCCCGCGAGCAGACACGCCCGCGGGTGGTGAGTCCGGAGAACCGGCCGCCCGGGCCCACGCCTCAACCGCCCCGGGGCGCCGGTACCGGGTGGCGGCCGAGCAGGCTGCGGACGATGTCGACCGCCGGGCGGCGGGCGGCCAGCGCGTCGGGGGTGAGCAGCAGCCGGTGGGCCAGCACCGGCACGGCGACGGCCTGCACGTCGTCCGGCACCACGAAGCCGCGGCCGGCGAGCGCGGCCTGCGCGCGGGCGGCCCGCACGAGCTGCAGGGTGGCGCGGGGGGACGCGCCGAGCCGCACGTCCGGGAGCCGGCGGGTGGCACCGACCAGCTCCACGCAGTACTGCCGCACCTCGGGTGCGACGCGGACCCGGCGGACCGCGTCGATCACCGCCCGCAGCAGGCGGCGTCGGTGACCGGGCGGAGCATATCGAGCGGCTCGGCCGCGGAGTGCTCGTCGACCATCGCGAGCTCGGCCGCGAGGTCCGGGTAGCCGACGCTGACCCGCGCGGTGAAGCGGTCGCGCTGTGCCTCGGGGAGCGGGTAGGTGCCTTCCATCTCGATGGGGTTCTGCGTGGCGACGACCATGAACGGGCTGGCGAGGGCGTATGTGGCGCCGTCGACGGTGACCTGGTCCTCCGCCATGCACTCCAGCAGCGCCGACTGCGTCTTGGGGGAGGCGCGGTTGATCTCGTCGGCGATCACGATGTTGGCGAATACCGGCCCCGGCCGGAACTCGAACTCCGCGGTCTGGCGGTTGTAGACCGACAGGCCGGTGATGTCGCCCGGCAGCAGGTCCGGGGTGAACTGCACGCGGCTCACGGAGCAGTCGATGGAACGCGCGAGCGCCTTGGCCAGCGACGTCTTGCCGACGCCCGGCACGTCCTCGACGAGCAGGTGCCCCTCGGCGAGAAGCGTGACGAGGGCGACGCGCACCACCTCGGGCTTGCCGACGATGACCCGCTGCACGTTGCCCGCGATCCGGCTGCACAGCTCCGCCACGTCGCCGAGCCCGGCTCCGGTGTCGCCGTCGAGCCCCGGGCGGCTGCTCGTGGCCGTCACGAGTGTCCCTCCGGTGCCACGTGATCTCCTCCGTCGTCGTTCGGCGTCCCGGTGGGGCGAGACGCCGGCCCAGTCTGTCAAACAGCTGCTCGTACCTCCCCCCCGATGGGTACGACACCGCGCCCCACTCTGCCCCACCGCTTCCGCCCGCGGACTCTCCGTGCGCCGTACGGAGGCCGGAATGCGAGCAACAGCAGGGTGATTCCGGCGTCTGGAGGGGTGCACGCTCACTGTCCGTGCTCACCGGCCGTCGCGCGAGCGGGTGGTCCCCCACCTTGCCCCACCGGCACTGACCTGGGCGTTTCCACGATTTTCCGGCGGAGACGAGCGGCGGTTGGAGTTGACGGTGGGGCGAAGTGGGGTAATGTGGTGATCGCTGGGGCGCAACGGGGTCGCAGGTGGAGGTGGGGCCGGTGTTCCTCGGCACCTACACCCCGAAGCTGGATGACAAGGGGCGGCTCACGTTGCCCGCGAAATTCCGCGACGAGCTGCGAGGCGGGCTGATGATCACGAAAGGGCAGGACCACTGCCTGTACGTGTTCACGCGCGAAGCCTTCACGGAGCTCGCGCAGAAGGTGGCGTCGGCGCCTCTGACGAGCGAGTCGGCCCGGGTCTTCCAGCGCAACCTCTTCTCCGGCACCGACGAGCAGAACCCCGACGGCCAGGGTCGCATCGCCATCACCCCCGAGCTGCGCCGCTACGCGGGGCTCTCGAAGGACTGCGTGGTGATCGGCGCGTTCACCCGCGCCGAGATCTGGGACGCGGAGGCGTGGCAGCGGTACCAGGACCAGAACGAGGACACCTACGCGAAGGCGCAGGAGGAGGTGCTCCCCGGACTGATCTGACGCACGGGGCCCATCGCGGGGTGAGAGGACCCGGCGGTGCCCCCACCCGGTAGCCCTGGCGCACCTTCCCCGGTGCCAGGTCTGCCGGGTGGAGGCATCGCCGGAATCGAGAGCCGAATCGAGACTCGACCCGAACGGACCGGGTGGAGTAGAGCCGACGCGGGGGCGCGGGGGCGGCGACACGGGGCAGGGAGGTGTGCGGTGGGGCAGCACGACCACGAGGACGGGCCAGCTGGGGCCAGGCACGTCCCCGTGGCCCTGCCCCGGGTCGCCGAACTGTTGCGGCCCGCACTCGCCGACCGGCCCGCCGTGCTCGTCGACGCCACACTCGGCCTCGGTGGGCACGCCGCCGCGCTGCTGGCCGAGCACCCGCGGCTCACGCTCGTGGGGCTCGACCGCGACCCGGACGCGCTCGGGATGGCGCGGCGCAGGCTCGCCGCCCACGCCGACCGGGTCCACCTCGTGCACGCCGTGTACGACCGCATCGCCGACGTGCTCGGGGAGCTGGGGCTTCCCCGCGTCGACGGCGTGCTGTTCGATCTCGGCGTCTCGTCCCTGCAGCTCGACGCCGACGAGCGGGGCTTCGCCTACTCGCGCGACGCGGAACTCGACATGCGGATGGACCCCACCACGGGGCCCACCGCGGCCGACGTCCTCAACTCCTACCCGGTGCCGCAGCTGGCCAAGGTGTTGCGCGAGTACGGCGAGGAGCGGTTCGCGAGCAGGATCGCGGCCGCGATCGCGCGCAGGCGGGCCACCGCGCCGTTCCTGCGCAGCAGCGAGCTGGTCGAGCTGCTGTACGAGGTCGTACCCGCGGCGTCCCGGCGCACCGGGGGGCACCCGGCGAAGCGCACGTTCCAGGCACTGCGGATCGAGGTCAACGGCGAGCTCGACGCGCTGCGCGGTGCGCTGCCCGCTGCCGTGGACGCGCTCGGCGTCGGGGGCCGGATCGTCGTGCTGGCCTACCACTCGCTGGAGGACCGGATGGTCAAGCGGGAGCTGGCGGCGCGGGCGTCGTCGCGTACACCGGTGGACCTGCCGGTCGAGCTCCCGGGCCACGGGCCGGAGCTGCGGCTGCTCACCCGCGGGGCCGAGCAGGCGAGCCCGGAGGAGATCAGCGACAACCCGCGGGCGGCGCCGGTCCGCCTGCGGGCCGCCGAACGGATCAGGGAGGCGGCATGAGGGTCGATCAGGAGGCGGTGGTGTCATGAGTGCTCCGGTCACCGAGCGCGGGCGCACCGCCGTACGTGCTCGCACCGCGGCCATCCCCGCGCAGCGGGCGCTCGGCGGCGCACCCGTCGCACCCGCCGCCGATCCGGCGGCCGGCAGGCGGTCGGCCCAGCAGAAGGCCTACGCGGCCCGGGACGCGCGGCGCAGCGACCGCGGTGCGCCCGGCGCGGGCGGCCGCTCCGGCCGGCGCCCGCAGTTCGTGCTGCTGATCATGGTGCTGCTCGCCGTCGGACTGGTGGCGACGCTGTGGCTCTCGACGGCCGCCGCGGCCGACTCGTACCGGCTCCAGGACGCCACCGCGGAGGCCCGCGTGCTCAGCGAGCAGGCCGAGCGGCTGAAGCAGGACGTCGCCGTCCTCTCGTCGCGCCCGAGCTGGCCCGCCGTGCCGGCGAGCTGGGCATGGTCCCCGTGCGGGACCCCGCGCGGCTCGTCGTGGCGCCGGACGGCACGGTCGAGGTCGTCGGGCAGCCGCGGGCCGCGGTGCCCCCGCCGCCCCCGGCGCCACCCGCGGGTGCGCAGCCGCCTGCCGACGGCACCGAGGCGACCACGCCGGAGGGCACCACGCCGGAGGGCACCACCCCGGACAGCGCAGGAGGCGACTCTCCCGCGGCGGAGGGCGCCGCCGGGACAGGCGGCGCGGAGGCCGGGCAGGAATCGACGGGGCAGGAATCGACGGGGCAGGAATCGACGGGGCAGGAATCGGCCGGGCCCGACACAGCAGGGCCCGACAGGACCGGGCCGGACGACACGGCGGAGAACGACGTGGCGGAGAACGGCGCCGAGCGCGGCTCGGAGCGCAACCCGGAGGGTGACACCTCCGCGCCGGACACGGGTGTCCGCGCGGCAGGCGGCGGGACGGACGCCGGCTGATGCCAGCGGCCCCGCCCCGGCCCCGGCCCACCGGTGCGGCGGCGCGCAGGCCGCCGACGCCGAGACCGCCCACCCCGCGCCGTCCACCGGACCAGGCGGCGCTCGGCGTCCGCAGGTTGCGGGTCGGCCAGGTGCTGCTCGTGGTGGTGCTGGCGATCGCGACGCTGAAGCTCGTGGTCGTGCAGACCGTCGAGGCGGGTGAGCTGCGCGCCGCGTCGCAGCGCCAGTCGACGACGAACATCCGGCTGCCCGCCGAGCGCGGCGCGATCCTGGACCGCGCCGGCGAGCCGCTCGCGTTCAGCGTGGACGCCCGTTCCCTCGTCGCCAACCCGCGGTTGATCGCCCAGACCCGGGGGCCCGACACGCAGCGCTACGCGGCGGAGATGGCGGCCGCGATCGCGCAGGCCACCGGGCAGGACCAGGCCGAGCTGCTCCGCCTCATCACCAGCGACCGCGGGTACGTCGTGCTGGCGCGGCTCGTCACGCCCGACGTCGCGCGCATGCTCCGCGAGCGGTTCCCCGAGATCGCGGAGGAGCGTCGCGAGGACCGGCAGTACCCCGGTGCGACGCTCGCCGCGAACGTCGTCGGCGCCGCCACCTGGAACGCCGACGAGCGCAAGCTCACCGGCCGGGTGGGCCTCGAGAGCTCGCAGGACAACCTGCTCGCCGGCTTCGAGGGGCTGCGTGTCGTCGACACGGCGGAGGACTCGAACGCCGTGATCCCGGGCAGCACCCGGTTCGAGCGGGCCGCGGTGCAGGGTTCGGACCTGCAGCTCACCCTCGACTCCGACCTGCAGTACACGGTGCAGCAGGCACTCGTGGACTACGTGCAGCGCACGGGTGCGGACCCGACGTCCTCGGCCGTGGTGCTCGACGCGCACACCGCCGAGGTGCTCGCGATGGCGAACGGCCAGACGTTCGACCCGCGGGACCTCTCCTCGGCGAACCCGGACCAGCTGCGCAACACGGCCGTCCAGTACACGTTCGAGCCGGGGTCGGTGAACAAGGTCATCACGATGGCCGCGGCCCTGGAGTACGGGGTGGCCGCCCCGAACGACGTCCTCACGGTGCCGGGCAGCATCCGCGTCGCCGACCGCACGATCCGCGACTCGTGGAGCCACGGCACCGAGCGGTACACGCTCACCGGGGTGCTCGCGAAGTCGTCCAACGTCGGCACGATCATGACGGCCCAGCGGGTGGGTGAGGAGCGCTTCGCCGACATGCTCGCCCGCTTCGGACTCGGCCAGCGCACCGGTGTCGGGCTGCCCGGCGAGGAACCGGGCCAGGTGCCGCCGCGGTCGTCGTGGTCGGGCTCCACGTTCGGCAACCTGCCGATCGGGCAGGGCCTCACGGTCACGACGCTGCAGATGGCCGGGATCCTGCAGACCGTCGCGAACGACGGGGTGCGGGTGCCGCCCCGGATCGTCGCGGGCACGGCGGGCCCGGACGGCGTGCAGGTGCCGGCGCCGCCCCGGAGCCGGTGCGGGTGGTCTCTCCCGAGACCGCCGCGACCCTGCGGACGATGCTGACCGCCGTCACCCAGGACGTGCGGGGCCAGCGCGGCACGGGCCACGCGGCAGCCGTCCCCGGGTACGCGGTGGCCGGGAAGACCGGCACCGCGCAGCAGGTGGACCCGGCGTGCAGTTGCTACTCCTCGCAGCTGCACTGGATCAACTTCGCCGGGATGCTGCCCGCGGACGACCCCCGCTACGTGATCGCGATCATGCTCGACGCTCCCGACCCGGGCACCAGCGCGGCGCCGCTGTTCCACGACATCGCCACCTACCTCGCGCAGCGGGAGCGGCTGCCGGTGAGCGACCAGCCGCCCCCGGTGCAGACGCTGCAGCTGCCGTGATCCCACCAGTGACGCCCCGCGCGCGACGTACGGTCCGAGGCGCGCCCGCGGACCCCGCCCGGATCACGCCGCGTGTGCGTTCGTGCCGACCGACGCCTCCGGTGGGCCGCCCGGCGCGCGGCCGGGTGACGCGCGGGCGGTGCGCGACCGGCTCCCGGACAGCCCGCCGGTAGCCTTCCGCGACGTGTCGCCCGCTCGCGAAGCCCCTCCGGCGCCGGCCGGCGCACCACCGCGTCCGCGGGTGGTGCGCCCGGTCGAGCTCGGTGTGCTCGGCGCGGCCATCGAGGTGCCGGCCAGGGGCTCGGCGAGCGTCACCGGGGTGACGCTGCGGGCGTCCGACGCACGCCACGGCGACCTGTTCGCCGCGCTTCCCGGGTCGCGTGCGCACGGGCCGACTACGCCGCCGTGGCGCTCGCGGGCGGCGCGGTCGCCGTGTGCCGACCCGGAAGCGCCCGGCGCCCCGTGCTCGCGGGCGTGCCGACGCTGGTGCACCCGCGCCCGCGCGAGGTGCTCGGCGCACTGGCCGCACTCGTCCACGGCGACCCGACGGCCCGCCTGCGGGTGCTCGGCGTGACGGGCACCAGCGGCAAGACGACCACGGCCCACCTGCTCGAGGCCGGGCTCGCGGCGGCCGACCGCGACACCGGGCTGGTCGGCACGATCGGCACCCGCATCCACGGCTCCCAGATCCCCTCGGCGCTCACCACGCCGGAGGCGCCGGACCTGCAGGCCCTGTTCGCGGTGATGGCCGAGGACGGCGTCACCGACGTCGCGATGGAGGTCTCCAGCCACGCGCTCGCGATGGGCCGCGTGGGCGGCACGCGGTTCGCGGTGGCCGCCTTCACGAACCTGTCGCAGGACCACCTCGACTTCCACCGCGACATGGAGGAGTACTTCGAGGCGAAGGCCGCGCTCTTCGACGGCAGGGCCGAGCACGCGGTCGTGTGCGTCGACGACGAGTGGGGGCAGCGGCTGGCGGCCCGTACGCCGGGTGCGGTCACCGTGTCGACCACGGGGCCCGCGGCGTGGCGCGGGGGTGACGTGCGCACCGAGACGGACGGCACCCAGTCCTTCACGGCGGTCACCCCGGACGGCACGCGGCTGCCGGTGCGGTTGCAGCTGCCCGGCGCGTTCAACGTGGCCAACGCGGTGGTCGCGCTCGCCTGCCTCGACGCGGTCGGGGTGCCCGCCGCGGTGGCCGCCGACGGCTTCGCGGACCTGGCCGTCCCGGGGCGGATGCAACGCATCGAGGAGGGGCAGCCGTTCCTCGCCGTCGTCGACTACGCCCACAAGCCGGGTGCCGTGGCCGCGCTGCTCGACGCGCTGCGCCCGCAGGTGACCGGACGGCTGATCGTCGTGCTCGGCTGCGGCGGCGACCGCGACCGCGGCAAGCGCCCGATGATGGGCGCCGCGGCCGCGGCCCGCGCGGACGTGCTGGTGGCCACCGACGACAACCCGCGCACCGAGGACCCCGACGCGATCCGCGCGGAGATGCTCGCGGGGGCGCAGGCCGAGCCGCACGCCGGGGACCTGATGGAGATCGGCGACCGGCGGGCGGCGATCGCCGCCGCCGTGGCCTACGCGAAGGCGGGGGACGCCGTCGTGGTCGCGGGGAAGGGACACGAGACGGGCCAGGAGGTCATGGGCGTCAAACACCCCTTCGACGACGCGGCGGAGCTGGCTGCGGCGCTGCGGGGCACGCGGTGACGGGCCGACCGCACGGGGATGATCGGATACGCCCGATGAGCGAGCGTGCGAGCGAATCAGTGTCACAGCGCGTGCGCGAAGCGCCGGCCGAGCGCTGCGAGGGCGAGCGTTGAGCGAGCGTGCGAGCGAATCAGTGTCACAGCGCGTGCGCGAAGCGCCGGCCGAGCGCTGCGAGGGCGAGCGTTGAGCGAGCGAGGGCGAGCGATGAGCAGGACGAGAGCATGATCGAGATGCGGCTGGCCGATGTCGCCGCCGTCACCGGTGGACGTCTCCACCGGGCATCCGGGGACGAGCGGGTGACCGCCGTCGAGTTCGATTCGCGCGCGATCGGGCCGGGCGGCCTGTTCGTCGCGCTGCCGGGCGAGCGGGCCGACGGCCACGCCTACGCCGGCGCCGCGATCGCGGCGGGTGCGGCGGGGGTGCTCGCCGGGCGCGAGGTCGACGCGCCCGCCGTGATCGCCCGGCCGGTGAGCCGGCAGGCCGGCACCTACCTCGACGAGCACGACCACGACGGCGCCGGGGCGGCGGTGCTCGCCGCGCTCGCCGCCCTCGCGGGGCACACGGTGCGGGCGCTGCCGGCCACGGTGGTGGGTGTCACCGGCAGCTCCGGCAAGACCTCCACCAAGGACCTGATCGCCGCGGCGCTCGCCCCACTGGGCCCCACCGTCGCGCCGCCCGGGTCGTTCAACAACGAGCTCGGCCTGCCGTGGACGGCCCTGCGCGCCGACACCGGCACCCGGCACCTGGTGCTCGAGTTCTCCGCCCGCGGCACCGGGCACATCGCCCGGCTGGCCGCGGTGGCCCCGCCCCGCATCGGGGTGGTGCTCAACGTGGGACGCGCACACCTGGGCGAGTTCGGCTCGGTCGAGGCGATCGCGCAGGCCAAGGGCGAGCTGGTGGAGGCGCTGCCCGCCGGTGTCGATGCTCGCTCCGCTGACGCTGCGCTCGGCGGGGTGGCCGTCCTCAACGCGGCCGACCCGCTCGTGGCTGCGATGGCGGGCCGCACGACGGCCCGGGTCGTGACCTTCGGGAACGCCGACGCGGACGTCCGCGCCGAGGACGTGCGGCTCGACGGCGCCCGGGCCCGGTTCACGCTGGTGACGCCCGCCGGGCGGGCACCCGTGGCGCTGCGGCTCGTCGGCGGGCACCACGTGGGCAACGCGCTTGCCGCCGCGGCGGTCGCACTGGAGCTCGGCGGCACGCCGGACGGCATCGCCGCGGCCCTGAGCGCCGCCGAGCCCGCGTCGAAGTGGCGGATGGAGGTCACCGAGCGCGCCGACGGCCTCACGGTCGTCAACGACGCCTACAACTCCAACCCCGAGTCGATGCGCGCGGCGCTGGGTGCGCTCGCCGCGCTCGGCGGGGGCATCCGGCGCACCTGGGCGGTGCTCGGCCGGATGGCCGAGCAGGGCGGCGCCACCGCCGCCGCACACGCCGAGATCGCCGCCGCGGCCCGCGAGCTGCGCGTCGACCGGCTCGTCGCCGTCGGCACCACCGACTACCCGGGCGCCGAGCACACCGAGGACGTGGGGGCGGCCCTCGAGCTGCTGCGCGCTCAGGCACGCCCCGGTGACGTCGTGCTCGTGAAGGCCTCGCGCGCGGTCGGGCTGGAGCGGGTCGCCGAGGGGCTCCTGCAGGCGCAGGGGCCGGTGCAGCGGTGAGAGGTGTCTTCATCGCCGCGGGCGTCGCACTCGCGGTCTCGATCCTGCTCACCCCGTACCTGATCCGGTTCTTCTCCCGGCAGGGGTTCGGGCAGGAGATCCGGGCCGAGGGCCCCCAGAGCCACCAGGCCAAGCGGGGCACGCCCACGATGGGCGGGGTCGCGATCCTGCTCGCGATCTGGCTGGGCTACGTGCCTCGCACGTGCTGACCGGCGAGCCGATCACGGCGTCGGCGCTGCTCGTGCTGTTCCTCACCACCGCGCTGGGCATCGTCGGGTTCCTCGACGACTTCATCAAGCTGCGCCGGGCCCGCAACCTCGGCCTGAACAAGACGTCCAAGACCGTGGGCCAGGTGCTCACCGCCACGATCTTCGGCATCCTCGCGCTGCGGTTCGCCAACGCCGACGGGCTCGCGCCCGCCTCGGACAGCCTCTCCTTCGTCCGGGACATCACGGTGCTGTCCTTCGGCGCCGTCGGGTTCGTGCTGCTGGCCAACCTCATCATCGCCGGCTGGTCGAACGCGGTGAACTTCACCGACGGCCTCGACGGGCTCGCGGCCGGCACCGGCGCGATCGTGCTGGCCACTTACACGATCATCGGGTTCTGGCAGTTCCGCAACAACTGCGCGATCGCCAGCGCCGCGGGCTGCTACCAGGTGCGCGACCCGCTCGACGTCGCGCTCGTCGCGGCCGCCGCGATGGGTGGCTGCATCGGCTTCCTCTGGTGGAACGCCGCACCCGCCAGGATCTTCATGGGCGACACCGGATCGCTCGCCATCGGCGGGCTGATCGCGGGCCTGTCGATCGTCACCCGCACCGAGCTGCTGCTCGTGGTGATCGGCGGCGTGTTCGTGGTGGAGGTGCTGTCGGTGGCCGTGCAGATCGCGGTGTTCCGCACCACGCGCCGCCGCGTGTTCCGGATGGCGCCCTTCCACCACCACTTCGAGCTGGCGGGCTGGGCCGAGACCACGGTGATCATCCGGTTCTGGCTGCTCGCAGCCATGTGCGCCGCCCTCGGCCTGGGCCTGTTCTACCAGGAGTGGCTCACGGCCGCGGGCGGCGGCTGACCCAGGGGGGTCGTGAGTGGATACGAGGGCTGTAGCACTCTTTACCACTCACGACCTTCCGTACGAGGCCTTCTTGATGCGAGTGACGACCACGAGAGGTGACGGCATGAGGCCCGAGCAGCTGTCCGGCGCCGGGTCCTCGTGGCCGGGGCCGGGGTGTCGGGGCTCGCGGCCGCGGCGGCGCTCGTCGAGGTAGGCGCCCGCGTCACCGTCACCGACGCCAGGCCGGCGGCGCTCGCCGACCTGCCGCC
>MKJV01000114.1 GCA_001942185.1 Pseudonocardia sp. CNS-004 | reverse complement strand
CCACCGTCATCGACGGGCCGCTCCCGGCCGCGCCCCCGCTGCGCCGCCCGCCGCGCCGCCCACGCGCCCCCACCGCGCCTCCGACATCGCGCCCGCCGAGGGGCGGCTGGAACGTCTGCGCGGCAGGCTCGCCCGCTCGCGCTCCGGTTTCGGCCAGGGACTGCTCGGCCTGCTCGGCGCCGGTGAGCTCGACGAGGAGTCGTGGGAGGACGTCGAGGCCACCCTGCTGCAGGCCGACCTCGGCCCGGAGATGACCCTCGAGCTGGTCGACACGCTGCGCACCGAGCTCGCCCGCCGGGCGGTGCGCACCCCTGACCAGGCCCGGCAGCTGCTGCGTGACGTGCTGACCGACGCGCTGGGCACCGACATGGACCGTTCGGTGCGGGCGCTCGCGCACGACGGGCGTCCCGGCGTGGTGCTGGTGGTCGGCGTCAACGGCACCGGCAAGACCACGACGACCGGCAAGCTGGCCCGGGTGCTGGTGGCGGGCGGGCGGCACGTGGTGCTCGGTGCGGCCGACACGTTCCGCGCCGCGGCCGCCGAGCAGCTCGCCACTTGGGGGGAACGGGCCGGTGCCACCGTCGTGCGCGGGCCGGAGGGGGCCGATCCCGCGAGCGTGGCGTTCGACGCGGTCAAGCAGGGCGCCGAGGAGGGCGCCGACGCCGTGCTGCTGGACACCGCGGGCCGGCTGCACACGAAGACCGGCCTGATGGACGAGCTGGGCAAGGTCAAGCGGGTGGTCGAGCGGCAGGCCGAGGTGGACGAGGTGCTGCTGGTCCTCGACGCCACCACCGGCCAGAACGGGCTCACCCAGGCACGGGTGTTCGGTGACGTCGTGAAGGTCACCGGCATCGCGCTCACGAAGCTGGACGGCACTGCGAAGGGCGGCATCGTGTTCCGGGTGCAGCGCGAGCTCGGCGTGCCGGTGAAGCTCGTCGGCCTGGGCGAGGGCCCGGACGACCTGGCGCCGTTCGACCCGGACGCGTTCGTGGCGGCCCTGCTCGACCGCTAGCTCCCGGTTCGGGAACAGGCCGCGTTCACCACGCCTTGCCGGGCGCCGCCTGGAGCACCAACCCCATCGATCCAGACCTCGTCTCGCCACATGATCGCCCGAAGTGTACCAGAGCGTCATATCCGGCGTCCTCCAACCACTTCCAGTGATCACTCCCCGGTGGTCGGTGCGCGCGGCGGCGAAGCCCTGCGGCTCCGGCGCACCCGACGGCGTCTTGATCGTTGCGAGAACGTGCCGCCCGCCGCCGCGAGGGCGCTGCGGCTCCGGCCGGACCGATCGTGGTGTTGCGTCACGCACCCTGCTCGACCGCCGGCGAGCTGACACACGGATGTAACAAGGCTCGCCCTCTCGTTCACAGAGCGGAAACAGCCGGTGAGATTGTCCGAAACACGTCGATCCGATAGTTCCCCGAACCACCTGGGGAAGGAGTTGACGTGCTCGATACCGGCGATACCGCCTGGATGCTGGCCAGCACCGCTCTCGTGCTGCTGATGACGCCCGGCCTCGCCCTGTTCTACGGCGGCATGGTCCGAAGCAAGAGCGTGCTGAACATGATGATGATGAGCCTCAGCTCCATCGGACTGATCGGCATCCTCTGGGCGCTGTACGGCTACTCGATCGCCTTCGGCAACGACGTGGGCGGCGGGCTGCTGGGCAACCCGTTCGAGTACGCGGGGCTCAGTGGCCTGTTCGCCGGTGACTACGGCGCCGACCCGGCCACCTTCCCGATGTCGGGCACGATCCCGGCGCTCGTCTTCGTCGGGTTCCAGGCCACGTTCGCCATCATCACGGTGGCGCTGATCTCCGGGGCGGTCGCGACCGCCTGCGGTTCGGCCCGTGGCTGCTCTTCGCGGGTCTCTGGGCGACGATCGTCTACTTCCCGGTCGCGCACTGGGTGTTCGCGTTCAGCGACGACGAGTCCGGAGTGGTCGGTGGCTGGATCGCCAACGACCTCGCGGCCCTCGACTTCGCGGGCGGCACCGCCGTCCACATCAACGCCGGTGCGGCAGCGCTGCGCTCGCGATCGTCGTCGGCAAGCGCCGCGGCTGGCCGCGGGAGCCGATGCGCCCGCACAACCTGACGCTCGTGATGCTGGGTGCCGGCCTCCTGTGGTTCGGCTGGTTCGGTTTCAACGCGGGCTCCGCGCTCGGGGCCAACGGCACCGCCGGGTTCGCGATGATGAACACGATCCTCGCCACCTGCGCCGCGATGCTGGCATGGCTGGTCACGGAGCGGGTCCGGGACGGCAAGCCGACGAGCCTCGGTGCCGCATCCGGGATCGTCGCCGGGCTCGTGGCCATCACCCCGTCCTGCGCCTCGGTGTCGCCGCTCGGCGGGATCGCGATCGGCCTCATCGCCGGTGTGCTCTGCGCGCTGGCGGTCGGCCTGAAGTTCCGCTTCGGCTACGACGACTCGCTCGACGTCGTGGGCATCCACCTGGTCGGCGGTCTCGTCGGCACCGTGCTCATCGGGCTGTTCGCCGACCCGGGCTCCCCGGCCGCGGTTGCCGGCCTGTTCTACGGTGGTGGTGTCGACCAGCTCTGGCGGCAGGTCGTCGGTGCGCTCGCGGTGCTGGCCTACTCGTTCGTCGTGTCGTTGGCCCTCGCCTTCCTCGTGAAGGCGGTCGTCGGGCTGCGCATCACCCCGGAGGAGGAGGCACCGGCATCGACGAGGTCGAGCACGCGGAGACCGGGTACGACTTCACCAGCCACCGCGCCGTCTCGGGCCTGAGCGGCTCCCGCCCCGACGCGGCTGCCGCGTCGGCTGCCGAGCACGTGCCGGCGACCGCCGGTAAGGAGGCCTGACCATGAAGCTCATCACCGCGATCGTGAAGCCGTTCGTCCTCGAGGACGTCAAGGGCGCGCTGGAGCAGATCGGCGTGCTCGGCATGACGGTCAGCGAGGTGCAGGGCTACGGCCGGCAGAAGGGCCACACCGAGGTCTACCGGGGTGCGGAGTACTCCGTGGACTTCGTGCCGAAGGTGCGGGTGGAGGTCGTCACGGACGACACCAACGCCGACAAGGTGGTCGACGCCGTGGTCGAGGCGGCGCGCACCGGCAAGATCGGTGACGGCAAGGTCTGGGTCACCCCGGTGGACACCGTGGTCCGCGTCCGCACCGGCGAGCGCGGCTCCGACGCCGTCTGAGGTTCCGTTCCGCTCCCACGCCATGGTGGCCCGCCCCGGCACGACCGGGGCGGGATCACCGTGTTGCGTTCTGCCTGTCCCTGAGGAGAGACCTGGTGGGTGCCGTGCCCGTGGCGTCGGGGGACGCGGGGGACCTGGCCCGGGCGAAGGCCGTGCTGCTGGAACAGGGCACGGGCAAGCGACGGCTCGGCCCCGAGGCGCTGCGTGAGGCGCTGGTCGACCTGCACGACTTCTGGCTCTCCTCGCGCGCCGCGGCGATCGGCCTCACCGACCGGGCCGCGCTCGTGGCGGTCGGGGCGCTGGGGCGCCGTGAGCTGGCCCCGTGGTCGGACCTGGACCTCGTCCTGCTCCACGACGGCCGCAAGGACGTCGAGCGGCTGGCGAACGAGCTGTGGTACCCGCTGTGGGACGCCGGGATCGAGCTCGACCACTCCGTCCGGACGCCGGGCCAGGCCGTCCAGGTGGCCGCCACCGACCTGCGCGCCGCGCTCGGGCTGCTCGAGGCCCGGCACATCGCGGGCGACCCTGCGCTCTCGGAGAAGGTCGGCGCCGCCGTCCGGCAGTCGTGGCGGGCCGGGATCCGCGGCCGGTTCGACGAGCTCGCCGAGAGCGCGCAAGGGCGCTGGCAGAAGGTCGGCGACGTGGCGCACCGCGTGGAACCCGACCTCAAGAACGGCCACGGTGGCCTGCGTGACGTCCAGCTGGTCGACGCGCTCGCCGCGGCCCAGCTGATCGACCGGCCCGCGGCCGACGTGCGGGCCGCCCGGACGCTCCTGCTCGACGTCCGCACCGAGCTGCACCGGCTCGCCGGCCGCGCGCGCGACGTCCTGCACGCCCAGGACGCCGACGAGGTCGCGGCCATGCTGGAGATCGCCGACCGGTTCGAGCTGGCCCGCGCGCTGTCCGGCGCGGCGCGGTCGGTGGCGTTCGCGGCCGAGGTCGGGCTGCGCTCGGCCCGCAACGCGCTGCCGAGGCGCGGCCTCGCCGCACTGCGTCGCCCGCCCGTGCGCCGTCCGCTCGACTCGGGCGCGTCGAGCACATCGGCGAGGTGGCGCTGGCCCGCGACGCGTCGGCGACCCGCGATCCCGCGCTCGTGCTCCGCGTGGCCGCCGCCGCGGCCCGCACCGGCATGCCGATCGCGGCCGGCACGTTGCACCGCCTCGCCGACACCGCCCCGGAGCTGAGGGCGCCGTGGCCGCGGGCGGCGCGTGGTGAGCTGCTGTCGCTGCTGGGCACGGGGCGCCCGCTGGTCGACGTCGTGGAGTCGTTGGACCGCACCGGGCTGTGGGGGCGGCTGTTCCCCGAGTGGGGTGCGGTGCGCGACCTGCCGCCGCGCGACCGCGCCCACGTCTGGACGGTCGACCGGCACCTCGTCGAGGCCTGCGCGCAGCGCCCGGCTCACCACCCGCGTCGCGCGCCCGGACCTGCTGCTCGTCGGCGCACTGCTGCACGACATCGGGAAGGGGCGCGGTGGCGACCACTCCGAGGTGGGGGAGTCGCTGGCCGTGCAGGTGGGGGAGCGGCTCGGCTTCCCGGACGCCGATGTCGCCGTCCTCGGCGCGATGGTGCGCCACCACCTGCTGCTGCCCCACACGGCCACCCGCCGGGACCTGGAGGACCCGGCCACCGTCACCCGGGTCGTCGACACGCTCGGCGGCAACGGCCTGCTGCTGGAGCTGCTCGAGGCGCTTGCCGAGGCCGACTCGCTGGCCACCGGGCCGGGGGTGTGGAGCCCGTGGAAGCGGACCCTCATCCACGACCTCGCCAACCGGTGCCGCGCGCTGCTCGCCGGCAAGTCGCTGCCCGGCCCCACGCCGCCGACCGCGGCCGCCACCGAGCTGGCCGGTGCCGTCGAGGCCGCCGGGCGGCCGCAGGTGCTCCTCGACCCCGGCGATCCCGCGGGCGTCGTCGTGGCCGTGCCGTACCGGTGCGGTTCGCTCGCCGCCGCGGCAGGCGTGCTCGCCCTGCACTCGCTGGAGGTCCACGCCGCCGAGCTGGCCACGCTCGGTGGCGTCGCGGTGTTCACGTTCACGGTGTCGCCGCGCTTCGGCGGCCTGCCCGACCCCGCCCTGCTGCGGTCGGACCTCACCCGCGTGCTCGACGGCGGACTGTCGCTGCCGGAGGCGCTCGCCCGCAAGGAACGCGACTACGCCCCGCGCGGCCCGGTCGCCGACCCGCCCGCCCCGGCGCGGGTGCTCTGGTTCGACGACGAGGCCACCGGCGCCGTCGTGCTCGAACTGCGCGGCACCGACCGCATCGGGCTGCTGCACCGGGTGGCGGCCGCGCTCGAGGACTGCCGCGCCGACGTGCGCTGGGCCAAGCGTCGACGCTCGGCGCCTCGGTCGTCGACGCGTTCGGGCTGGCCGGGGGCGGCCTGGAGCGCGCACAGCGGCAGCGGATCGAGCTGGCCGTGCTCCGGGCGGCGGCCGGCTGAGGGCCCCGCAGACCGCGACTCGCACGCACTCATGGCGCGACTCGCGGGAAGGGGGCACCCCCACTCCGCGAGTCGCGCTCTCAGCGTGCGCGAGTCGCGCTGCGAGTGCGGTTGAGTCGCGGAGCAGGCATGATCGTGATCACGTGATCGACCTCGACCGAACGGAACGAATCGCCCGAACGGCACGTTGAACGGTGCGTGACCACCGCGACACCACCCGTGCGGCTCGCCGTGCCGGGACGCACGCTGTTGCTGGTCGCAGGTATGCCGGGGGCCGGCAAGTCCACCCTGCTGGCGAGCCTGCCCGCAGCCGCCGGGCTCACCGTCCTCGACTCCGAGGCCCAACGGGCGGCGCTCGGCTCGGTGGCCGGGAACGTGCCGTACGCGTGGCAGCGGCCGGTCGTGCACCTGTTGCACCGCGCGGCCGTGCTGCGGGCCGCGCTGTCGACCACCCCCACCGTCGTCGTGCACCTGCCGGCCACCGAGCCCGGCACCCGGTCCGCCGTGGCGCGCCTGGCCGCCGCCGCCCGGCGGGAGGCGCACCTGCTGTGGCTGCAGGCCGACGCGGCAGACGCCCGCCGCGGGCAGTACGCCCGTGGCCGCGTGGTGCAGGAGGCCTCGTTCGCCGGCCATGCGCGCCGGGCCGAGCACACCGCGGCCGACCTGCTGTCCGACCCGCCGCCGGAGTGGCGCAGCGTCACCGTGCTCGACCGGGCGGCGGCCCGCGGCGGCCTGCGGCTCGACACCGGCCCGGCGCCGGAGCCGGCTATCCCTGGGCCGTCGGCAGCACGATCAGCTGCGCGACGTTGACCCGGGCCGGGGCGGCCGCCGACCAGGCGATCGCCTCGGCGATGGCGGCCGCCGGGATCGGCCCGATCCGGCGGCGGATCCCTTCGAGGGTCTCGCGGCCCGCCTCGTCGAGCATCGTGTCGCCGAGCTCGCTCTCGGTGATTCCCGGCTCCACGGCCCGCACACGCACGCCGCGCGGCCCGAGCTCGAGCCGCATCCCGCGGGTCACGGCGGCCACGCCGGCCTTCGTCGCGCTGTACACGCCGTACCCGGGGTAGACCTCGTGGCTGGCGATCGAGCGACGTGCACGAGGTCGGCCCGCCCGCCGCCGGCGGCGGCGGCGAGGAGGTCGTCGACGAACGCCTTGCCGGTGTGCAGCAGCCCGCTGATGTTCGTGTTCACCATCGCCGTCCACTCAGCGGGCTCGGCGGTGGCGAACGGCGCGCCGAGCATCACGCCGGCGTTGGCGACCACGAGGTCGGGCCTGCCGAGCTCGGCGCGGATCGTGGCCGCGGCGCGGGCGAGGCTCGCCGGGTCCGTGACGTCGGTGGGCACGGCGATGCCGTCGATCTCCTTCGCGAGCGCCTCGATGCGGTCGGCGCGTCGGGCGAGCACCGCGACGCGGGCGCCGCCCGCGGCCAGCGTCCGCGCGGTGGCGGCGCCGATCCCGCTGCTGGCCCCGGTGACGACGGCGATGCGTCCGGTGAGGTCGTGGATGTTCTGGGTCGTGGCGCTCTCGGTCATGGCACCGAGCCTGCGAGTGGTGCGGTCAGGCCGGGGAGGCCCCGTGAAAGGGGGTAGTCGCGGGGCCACCCCTCCGGCCCGGGACCGGCCTACGGTGGACGGTGTGTCGCACCCGAACCTGCTCGGTGAGTTCCTCCGCGCCCGCCGCGAGCTGACCCGCCCGGAGGACCACGGCCTGCCGGTCGGGCGGCGCCGGGTGCCCGGGCTGCGCCGCGAGGAGGTCGCGATGCTCGCCGGCATCAGCGCCGAGTACTACCTGCGCCTGGAACGCGGACGCGACCGGCACCCGTCGGCGCAGGTGGTGGAGGCGCTCGCCAGGGTGCTCGACCTCGACGACGAGTCCACGTCCTACCTCGCCTCGCTCGCCACCCCGGCGCCGCGGGCGCCGCGCCGCTCCCGCCGCGGACCGGAGCGGGTGGCCCCGGAGATCGCTCGGATGCTCGACGCGCTGGACGGGGTGCCGGCCATGGTGATGGGCCGCTGCATGGACGTGCTCGCGTACAACCGCCTCTCCGAGCTCCTGTGCGGCGGGGTGCCGTCGGGCGGCAACGTCGTGCGGCACGTCTTCCTCGACCCGTCCTCCCGCGACCTGTACCCGGACTGGTCGGACGTGGCCGAGGAGACGGTCGCCGCGCTCCGTGCGTCGGCCGCCGCTGCCGTCCCGGACGACCCGCGGCTGGTCACGCTGGTCGGGGAGCTGTCGGTGAAGAGCGCGGAGTTCCGCAGGCTCTGGGCGCGCCACGACGTGCGCGCCAAGGCCGCGGGCTCGAAACGCCTGGTGTCGCCTGCGGTCGGCCCTCTGACGGTGCGCTGGGAGACCTTCGCCGTGGCGAGCGCCCCGGGGCAGCTCATGGTCACCTACTTCGCCGAGCCGGGCTCGCCGTCGGAGGAGGCACTGACGGCCCTGCAGCGCCTCGCGGGCGCCAGTAGGGTTGTAGAGGTGTTCGACACCCTCTCCGAGCGCCTCAGCGGCACCCTCGCCGGTCTCCGCGGCAAGGGGCGCCTCTCCGACGCCGACATCGACGCCACGGCGCGCGAGATCCGCATCGCGCTGCTGGAGGCCGACGTCGCGCTGCCGGTGGTCCGCGGTTTCATCGCGCGGGTCAAGGAGCGGGCGAAGGGCGCGGAGGTCTCCGGTGCGCTGAACCCCGCCCAGCAGGTCGTCAAGATCGTCAACGACGAGCTGGTCACGATCCTGGGCGGTGAGACGCGGCGCATCCGGCTGGCCAAGGAACCGCCGAGCGTGATCATGCTCGCGGGTCTGCAGGGCTCCGGCAAGACCACGCTCGCCGGCAAGCTCGCCCACTGGCTGAAGAACCAGGGCCACACCCCGCTGCTGGTCGCCTGCGACCTCCAGCGACCCAACGCGGTCAACCAGCTGCAGATCGTCGGCGAGCGGGCCGGCGCCACCACGTTCGCCCCCGAACCGGGCAACGGGGTCGGGGATCCGGTCGACGTGGCCCGCCGCGGCATCGCGCACGCCCGCGAGAAGCACCACGACATCGTCATCGTCGACACCGCGGGCCGTCTCGGCGTCGACGAGGAGCTGATGCGCCAGGCCGCCGACATCCGCGACGCGGTCACGCCGGACGAGACCCTGTTCGTCGTCGACGCCATGATCGGCCAGGACGCCGTGGCGACGGCCGAGGCGTTCCGCGACGCGTCGGGTTCACCGGCGTCGTGCTCACCAAGCTCGACGGCGACGCCCGCGGTGGTGCGGCGCTCTCGGTCCGCGAGGTCACCGGCCAGCCGATCCTGTTCGCCTCCAACGGTGAGAAGCTCGCCGACTTCGACGTCTTCCACCCCGACCGGATGGCCTCCCGGATCCTCGGGATGGGCGACCTGCTCACCCTGATCGAGCAGGCCGAGCAGGCGTTCGACCAGGAGCAGACGGCCAAGGCCGCCGCCAAGATCTCCACCGGCGACCTCACCCTCGAGGACTTCCTCGAGCAGATGCTCGCCGTGCGCAAGATGGGCCCGATCGGCAACATCCTCGGCATGCTGCCCGGCGCCGGGCAGATGAAGGACGCGCTGGCCCAGGTCGACGACAAGCAGCTCGACCGGCTGCAGGCGATCATCCGCGGCATGACCCCCGCCGAGCGCGCCGACCCGAAGATCATCAATGGGTCGCGACGCCTGCGCATCGCCAACGGCTCCGGCGTCGCGGTCAGCGAGGTCAACGACGTCGTCAACCGGTTCTTCGAGGCCCGGAAGATGATGAAGCAGATGGCCGGGCAGTTCGGCTTCGGCAGCCGCAGCGCCACGAAGAAGCAGAACAAGGGGCGCAAGGGCAAGAAGGGCAAGACGAGGGGGCGCGGGCCCGCGTCGGCACGCCCTGCGGGGCTGCCGTTCGGGGGTGGCGGGATGCCGGACATGTCCGGGCTGCCGCCGTCGCTGCGCGAGCTCCCGCCGGGCCTCGACCAGCTGCCACCCGGGTTCGACCCGAGCAAGTTCAAGTTCCCCAAGGAGAAGTGAGGGTGTACCGGCTGCGCGGGGCGCTGCTGCCCGGCGAGGAATCGGTGGAGCTCTTCGTCGACGCCGCCGGCCGGCTGGTGGAGCCGACCCCGGGCGCGGACACCCTCGTCGACGGCGGCTTCATCGTGCCCGGCCTCGTCGACGCCCACTGCCACGTCGGACTCGGCCCCACCGGCGGTGTCGGGTTGGAGGAGGCCGACGCGCAGGCCCGCACCGACCGCGACGCGGGCACCCTGCTGATCCGCGACTGCGGCTCGCCGATCGACACGTCGCCGCTGCAGGCCCGTGACGACCTGCCTGAGATCATCCGCGCCGGCCGGCACCTCGCGCGCCCGAAGCGCTACATCCCCGGCATGGCGCTGGAGCTGGACGACCCCGCGCTGCTGCCCGACGTCGTCACCGAGCAGGCCGCTGTCGGCGACGGTTGGGTCAAGCTCGTCGGGGACTGGATCGACCGCGGCGTCGGCGACCTCGCCCCGCTCTGGTCCGAGGACGTCCTCGCCGCGGCGATCGACGCCGCCCACGGTGCTGGCGCCCGCGTCACCGCGCACGTGTTCGGAGCCGCGGCCATCCCCGGCCTGGTCCGGGCGGGGATCGACTGCATCGAGCACGGCACCGGCCTCACCGACGACCTCATCGCCGAGATGGCCGGGCGCGGCACCGCGCTCGTGCCCACCCTCATCAACGTCGAGAACTTCCCGGGCATCGCCGACCAGGCGAGCCGGTACCCCACCTACGCCGGCCACATGCGGCGGCTCTACGACGGTGCGTACGACACCGTGCGCCGCGCCGTCGAGGCCGGGGTGCCGGTGTACGCGGGCACCGACGCGGGCGGCGGCATCGACCACGGCCGCCTCGCCGACGAGGTGATCGCGCTGCACCGCGCGGGCCTGTCCGCCGCCGACGCGCTCGGGGCCGCCAGCTGGGCGGCACGCGAGTGGCTCGGCAGGCCCGGCCTGGAGCTCGGCGCGCGGGCCGACCTGGTGGTGTACCGCACGGACCCGCGCAAGGACCTGTCGGTGCTGCACGAGCCCGCGCTGGTGATGCTGCGCGGACGACCGGTGCGCGGGGCGTGACCCACCGCACACACCGTGGCGACGCGGCGCACATGCCCGGGCATGTGCGCGGGTCACTGCCGGTGTGTGCGGTCGCCGAGGCTGTCGGGCCCCGCCGCGGCCGGCGGGCGGCGCCGGTCGCGCTCGGCCGGTAGCGTCGTCGCCGTGGGATCGGTGCAGAACGACGGACAGCCGGAGGCAGGGGCGGCGGAAGCCGCCGGCAGCGGTCCCGAGGCGGGACCGGCCGCCGTGCCGTCCGTGGACGCTGCGGGCAACGGTTCCGGCAACGGTTCCGGCGGGGGCACCGGCGAGGTGCCGCCCGGCACCGTGCCCTACCCGGTGCCCGCGCCGCCGTACCCGGTGCCGCCCCACCAGCCGGTCGCGCCGCACCCGGCCGACGTGGCGCCGGCAGGGCCGGCCGCCGCTGCGCCTCCTCCGTTCCCGCCCCCGCCGTACCCGGGCGGGCCTGGGCCGTTCCCGGCCGCGTACCCGCCTCCGCAGGATGGCAGGCCCCCGCGCCGACGTACGCGGGCGGCGCCGCGCCGTACCCTCCGGGCCCCTACCCGCACACCGGGCCGTACCCCCACACCGGGCCCTACCCGCCTGCTGGGCAGTACGCGCCCACGGGCCCTTACCCGCCCGCCGGGCCGTACCCGCCCACCGGGTCCTACCCGGCCCCGTCGATCGGGCGCGCGCCCGGAGGCGCCGCCTCGTGGGGTGCGCCGGCACCCGTGCGCACCCACCGCTGGGGGCTGGGGGCCTACCTGCTCGCCGAAGCGGTCTTCCTGGTCGTGGGCGCGGTCATCAGCCTCTCCATCGCGTTCAGCGGGATCGAGCCCGGCATCGGGGTGCTCATCCTCGGCCTGGCCGCGCCCACGCTGCTCGCCGCCGGCACGGCGATCCTGATCACGAAGGTCCGCGGCAACGGGCCGCGCATCGACCTGCGGCTCGAGTGGTCGTGGCGGGACGTCGGGCTCGGCCTGGCGTTCGGGTTCGGTGGTCTCGTGCTCACCATCCCCGCGTCGATGGTGTTCATCGCGATCGTGGGCCCCGACGCGACGTCCGCGGTCGGCGACGCACTGGGCGGCCTCCGGGCGGGGCCCGTGCTGGCGGTGATCGTGCTGCTCATCGTGGTGCTCGTCGCGCCGATGTGCGAGGAGATCCTCTACCGCGGCCTGCTGTGGGGCGGCGTCGAGCGGCTCGCGGGCCGCTGGGTGGCGTTCGGGGTCACGACGGTGCTGTTCGCACTCGCCCACTTCGAGCTCACCCGCGCGCCGCTGCTCCTGGTGGTGGCGATCCCCATCGCCCTCGCACGCCTCTACACCGGCAGACTGCTGCCCTCGATCGTCGCCCACCAGGTGAACAACCTGCTCCCGGGCGTCATGCTGATGCTCGGACTGCTGGGCGTCGTGCCGATGTCCTGAGGCCCGACGGCCACTCGATGCGCCGCAACCGGCGGTCGTCTGGCAGAATGGCCGATCGGCCCCGCGGCTGGCCCTCTACCGTGCCGCGGACGCACGTACACGTCGAGGCATGCGCAGCCCGTAACCCCACGCGAGCCGCGCGGACTCACCCGAAACACACGATCCGCGAGGAGCACCGACCAGCGTGGCCGTCAAGATCAAGCTGATGAGGCTGGGCAAGATCCGCCAGCCGTACTACCGCGTCGTCGTCGCCGACGCCCGCACCCGCCGCAGCGGCCGGGCGATCGAGACGATCGGCAAGTACCACCCGAAGAACGAGCCGAGCCTGATCGAGATCGACTCGGACCGCGCCCAGTACTGGCTGGGTGTCGGCGCGCTGCCCACCGAGCCGGTGCAGCACCTGCTCGAGATCACCGGTGACTGGCAGAAGTTCAAGGGCCTGCCCGGCAGCGAGGGCACCCTCAAGCCGCAGCCGGAGAAGGTCGACAGGCACGCCCGGTTCCAGGCCGCGCTGGCCGCGGCGGGCGAGGAGCCCACCACCGAGGCCACCACGCCGAAGAAGAAGAGCGACCGCCGCGCGAAGGGCGAGGCCGAGGCCGGCTCCGCGGCCTCCGCCGAGGCTCCCGCAGAATCGTGAGTGTCCTCGCGGACGCTCTCGAGCACCTCGTCCGGGGGATCGTCGACCACCCCGACGACGTGCAGGTGGAGCTCGTCACCACCCGCCGCGGCCGCACCCTCGAGGTCCGGGTGCACCCCGAGGACCTCGGCAAGGTGATCGGCGGGCGGCCGGACCGCCACCGCGCTGCGCACGGTCGTCGGCGGCGTCGGCGGCCGAGGTGTGCGGGTCGATGTCGTCGACACCGACCGGTAACACCGGCTACCTCGTCGGGGTCGCCGTGCGGGCCCACGGCCTGCGCGGCGAGCTCGTCGTGGAGCTGCACACCGATTCCCCGGACGAGCGGTTCGCCGCCGGGGTGTCGCTCGTCGCGCAGCGGCCGGGCGCCCCTGCGGGCACGCTGACCGTCGAGTCGGCCCGCCCGCACTCCGGGCGGATGCTCGTGCGGTTCGTGGAGGCGCCCGACCGCGACGCCGCCGAGGCGTTGCGCGGCACCCGCCTCCTCGTCCCGGCCGACGCCATCGCGCCGCCGGAGGACGACGAGGAGTTCCACGTCCACCAGCTCGAGGCCTGCGTGCCGAGCTGGAGGACGGCACCGTGATCGGCTCGGTCAAGGAGGTCGTGCACGGCCCGGGCGGCGAGCTGCTCGTACTGGCCCGCCCCGGTGGGCCGGACGCACTCGTCCCGTTCGTGACGGCGATCGTGCCGACCGTCGACCTGCCGGGCGGTCGCCTGGTCCTCACCCCACCCGAGGGACTCCTCGACTGAGCTCGTCCCGTAGCCGCGCCGGCGCGGTGACGTCGGTGCCGCGCCACGCCACGATGTCGTCGGGGCGCAGGAGCAGGGCGGTCCCGGCGGGGAGGAAGTCGGCGTCGAGCCGGTGCACCGGTAGGCCGCCCGTCGTCCACGGGCGTGGATCGCCCGCCACGAGCAGCGCCCAGTCCGGCCCGCCGAGGTCCAGGGTGGAGAGGGTGCGCGCGTCGCCGAGCCATCGGTGCGGCACCCGCGTCCCCACCCGGCCCGCAGGGGTGAACTCCTGCACCGGCTCGACGTCCCGCACCGGGTGGCACAGTGCCCCGTCCAGGTACTGGAACCCGCCCGCCGCCAGCACGAACGGGTGCGCGAGATCGGGATCGGTGGTGCCCTGTCCGCCCAGGTCGAGCGTGCGACGGGCCGACTGGTCCGCTGCGAACCAGCCGGCCGGGCGCCGTTCGGCGTCGTAGCTGTCGAGGAGTGCGGGCGCCGCGG
The DNA here is from genome assembly GCA_001942185.1 of Pseudonocardia sp. CNS-004. Lineage (GTDB taxonomy): Bacteria > Actinomycetota > Actinomycetes > Mycobacteriales > Pseudonocardiaceae > Pseudonocardia. The sequence goes on along the minus strand of MKJV01000114.1, from coordinate 38,269 downwards.
CGCCGCCCGACACGGCGGCGAGCTTCCCACCGAGCTCGTGGGCGTCGGAGATCCCGGTGTTGGCCCCCATCGCGGCGAAGGGGGGCATGACGTGGGCGGCGTCGCCCACGAGGTGCACGCGGCCTGCCGAGTACCTGTCGGCGACGAGCATCTCGGCCTGCCAGGGAAGAACGCTCAGCACCTCCAGATCGGGGGCCGGTACGCCGAGGGCGGTGCGCCGCACGGTCGGCCAGTCCCGGTCGGTGTGCCCGCCGCCGGTCATGAACACCCAGCGGAACCGCCCGTCGACGGACGCGAGAGCGCCGGGCGCGTCCGGGTGCTCGATCCGGCAGAGGTTGAACTCGCGGCCGCGCACGGTCTCGGCGAGGTCGGCGCGGAAGTAGACGTTCACGCTCGGGCCGCCGACCGCTCCCCGGCCCGAGCGGCCGATAGCGAGCATCTCGCGGACGCCGCTGCGCGCCCCGTCGGCCGCGACGAGGCACGACGCCCGCGAGGACGTCCCGTCCAGATCTGCCACCAGACCGTCGGCGTGCTGTTCGAACCCGGTCAGCGTGGTGCCGAACCGCACGTCGGCGCCCGCGTCCTGGGCTGCGGCGCGCAGCACCGGTTCGAGGACGTCCTGCGCGATGAGGCAGGGGAGCTCCGGGCTCACCTCGGGCGCATCCAGGCCGGTCGGCTGCCAGAGCGGCAGCTGCTCGGCCTCGGCGAGCGTGCGCCCGACGGCCATCCGGTCGTGGTCGGCGAGGTCTCGGGCGGCGTCGTGCACCGTGGCGGCGATCGCGCTCGCGGACGCGACGCGCGCGGCGAGGTCACCATGCGGGCCGTCGCGGCGCGGGTCGGATCGAGCACACCGATGTCGCTGTACCGGTACGTCGGCAGCAAGGACGGGCTCACCGACCTCATGGTCGACGCGGTGTACGGCGAGGTCGCGGTCCCGGCGGGAGACTGGCGCGCGAGCCTGCGCGGGCTCGGGCTGTCCGGCTGGGAGGCGGTGCAACGGCATCCCTGGTTCGCGCGACTCGCGTTCAGCCGGCCCCCGCTGGGGCCGCACGCGCTGGGGCTCTACGACGCCGCCCTCGCCGCGCTCGACGGGTTCGAACTCGGTGCCGCCGAGCGGATGGGGGCGATCAACACGGTGCTCGGCCACGTGTTCGGGTCCGGCCTGGCCCTGCTGGAGGAGCGGGCGATGCGCGAGCGGGCCGGGCTGCCGACCGACGAGGACCTCGCCGACGCAGCCCGGCCGTACCTGCAGCGGATCACCGAGGAAGGTCGCTACCCGCACGTCATCCGGTGGGCGAACGACCCCGCCCGCCACGATCCCGCGCCGCAGTCCTTCGAACGGATCCTCGACTGGCTGCTGGACGGGATCGAGGGGACGCTCGTCACCACGCCGGGGTGAGGGACATCAGCGGTGCCGGGAGACCGCCTCCACGATCGCGTCGCGCACGTCGTCGGCGACACCGGGCTGCGACATCCGGTTCGCCCAGGCCGCCCCGGTGCGGGCGGCCAGGGCCACCTTGAGGCGTGGAATGGTGGGACCGGCGAGCGCGACCAGGCGGACCGCGGTGGCCTGCAGCTCGTCGGCCGCGGTACCGGGGCCGGCGTCGAGCGCGCGGGCGAGCGCGGCGAAGGTCTGCGGGAACGCGGCGGAGACCCCGGAGACCACGCCCGTGCCGCCGTTGGCGAGCACCCACGGCAGCGTCGAGTCGTCGCCGGAGAACAGCTCCTTGCCGTCGGCGAGGCAGGAGGCGTACTCGTCGAGCCGCGCGGCAGCTCCGCCGGAGAGCTTGACGCCCGCCATGCCCGGCAGCGCCATGACCCGGCGCAGGACGTCCGGCGCGACGTCGAGGCCGGTGCGTTCGGGGAAGAGGTAGGCGTAGACGGCCGCGCCGGGCAGGGCGCCCGTGACGACGCGGAAGAAGTCGACGATCCCGTCGTCGTCCGTGGGCAGGTAGTAGGGCGTGAGCAGGGCGAATCGGGTGATCCCGAGCGGTGCCGCCGCCTCGGCCAGCCGCAGCACCTGCCGCGTGCTCGCGTGGCCGATGTGCGCGATGACGCGGTCCGCGCCGAGGACGTCCACCGCGCGGCCGAACAGCGCCACCCGCTCCGCGTCGTCCAGCGCCGGGAACTCGGCGGTGTGCCGGCGACGAGGACGCCGTGCACGTGGTCGTCGAGTGCGCGGAGCATGTCCTCGAACTCGGCGAGGTCGATCTCACCGTCCCGCAGGAACGGGACGGGTACGGCGCTGATGATCTTGGCGGTCATTCGGGTCCTTCGCTGATCACGGAGCGGACGGGGACGGTGGCCTCGACGATCCCGCGCCGTTGCCAGGTGTAGGTGACGACCAGGCGTCCCCGAGGAGGGTGGCGGCCGGGTAGGAGTACTCGCCTGCGCCGGTGGTGCGCACGCCGGCGTCGGCGGGGCGGAGATCGGTGGTGCGCGGGCGGCCGGGCCGGCGGGTCGGGTCGCCGTCCACCGGGGTCCGTCCGTCCTCGATCGTCAGGACCTCGCGCCAGGAGAGGCCGTGGTCGCACGACCGGGAGAGCACGAGCGGGCAGCGGACTCCCCAGTCCCCGCCGACGGGGTTGTGGACGCAGCCGACGGAGCCGTCGGGCAGGGTGAGCACGGTCAGGCCGGAGTTGTTGTTCGGCAGCCCGACCGGCCGCGCCGGTGACCAGGTCCGCCCCGCGTCGTCGGACTGGGCGCGATAGGCGCGGCCCTCGGAGCTGCGCATGAGCGCGTAGACGGTGTCGCCGTCCCGCCAGAGCGCGGGTTGGATGACGCCCGGGCCGCGCAGGGCGTCACGGGCGAGCGGGATCGGCGCGCGGCGCCAGGTGGCCCCGGCGTCCGTGGAGACGTCGACGGACGACTCCCAGGCCGGCGCCACCCCCCAGCGTTCGTGTGAGGCCGGCGCGAGCCAGGTGTCGTCCGGCAGCAGGAGCGGCGGGTTCTTCACGGGGCCGCGCCCGCCCGCGTCGCCGGGGACGAGCTCGAACTCGGCCGACCAGGTCTGCCCCCCGTCGGTCGACCGGCGTACCCAGGTGGCCCATCCGGAGATCAGCGGGCCGCGCTTGAAGAACAGCCACACGGCGCCGTCCGGCCCGGTGGCGAGCACCGGGTTCCAGTGCGCCTCATCGCCGGCGGCGACGACCACCGGTGCCGACCAGCGCGACGCCCCTGCGGGCGCCGCGCGCACCAGATCCGGGTGTCCGGGCTGCCCTCCCGCTCCCCGGCGAACCAGGCGGCGAGCAGGTCACCGCCGACGGCGAGCACGGTCGAGGCGTGCGCCTGCCGCCACGAGGGGTGGTCGACCGCCACCCACCGGCGGTGGACGGGTGCGGTCATCGCACCCCGTCGCTCGGTGCGGGCCGCACGGGCCCGCGCGACGAGCGGACCGGCGAGCGCGACCAGCGCGAGGACGAGCAGCCCGGCGGCGATCGGCTGCGTCACCAGACCGGCGGGCCCGTCGATGAGCAGGGCCCGGCGCAGGTTGGACTCGGCGAGCGGTCCGAGCAGGAGCCCGAGCACGACGGGTCCCGGTGGGAACCCGCAGCGCTTCATGACGACCCCGACCACGCCGGACACCAGCATCACCCACACCGTGTAGATGTTGTTGGTCGTCGTGTAGGTGCCGACGATGCAGCAGACGAGGATGCCGCCCCACAGGTAGTGGTTGGGCAGGTCCAGCAGGCGCACGATGCCGCGGGTGCGGACCAGGCTGATCGCCAGCGAGACCAACGCCGCCATGACCATGATCCCGGCGATGCTGACCATGAGCTCCGGCTCCCTGGTGAACAGCGACGGCCCGGGCTGGACGCCCCAGATGATCATCGAACCGATCATCACCGCCATCACCGCGTCACCGGGGATGCCCAGGGCCATCGTGGTCGTCAGCGATCCGCCGAGGGTGGCGCTCGAGGCGGTGTCCGCCGCTGTGAGCCCTTCCAGGGAGCCCTTGCCGAAGCGGTCGGGCTCCTTCGACATGCGCTTGGCGCGGTCCCAGCCGATGAGGCCTGCGATGTCACCCCCGGCGGCAGGCACCGCCCCGACGATCATGCCGATGACGCTGCTGACGCCGAACGGTCGTGCCATCTGCCGGTACTCGCCACGGGTCGGCCACCAGCGCCCCAGGCTCGAGATCGGCTTGACGGTGTGCGGGCGGTGGGTGAGCAGCTGGTCGAACAGCTCGGCGATGCCGAAGAGGCCGATGATCACGGCGATGAACGGCAGTCCGGAGTTCAGGTCGTTGACCCCGAACACGAAGCGGGCGTCCCCGGTGATCGGGTCCCGGCCCACGGTGGCGAGCACGAGGCCCGCCACCCCCGCGATGAGCCCCTTCACGACCGACTTCCCCGAGACCGACACCATGATCGCGAGGCCGAACACGACCAGGGCGAACATCTCCGCGGGCCCGAACTCCAGCGCGAGCTGCGCCACCGGCCGGGCTGCGACGACGAACAGCACCATCGACAGCAGGATCCCGCCGGTCGTCACGATCGAGGAGCTGACCAGCGCCAGACCGGCCTTGCCCTGCCGGGCCATCGGATAGCCGTCGAACGTGGTGGCGATCGCCGCGGGCGTGCCGGGCGTGTTCACCAGGATCGACGGGATCCGGTCGCCGTAGTTGGCGCCCACGTAGATCGTCAGCAGCACGGCGAGGCCCTGCACCGGCTCGAGCGTCAGCGTGAAGCCGGAGGCGAGCGCCACCGCCATCGACCCGGTGATGCCCGGGAAGAACCCCACGAGGGTCCCGACGAGCAGGCCCACGACGAAGCAGACGGCCACGGTGGGGTCGAGCAGCGCCGCGATCCCGTCGGCCAGAGCATTCACAGCGGAACCCTCAGAACGGTGTGGAAGAGCAGGTAGAGCAGGGTGGTCAGGCCGACCGGGAAGGCGAGGAGCGCGATCCGGCTCCGCCCGCCGAACAGGTAGGTGGCCGCGATCAGGAACACCGGCGTGACCACCGCGAACCCGACGAGCGGCCAGACGAGGACGTAGACCGCCGCCAGGGCCACGACGAGCACGGTGCGCACCCGGCCGTCCCGCGTGGCCTCCAGCACACCCTCTCGCGCACCCGGTGCCCGGAGCACGGCTCGCGCGAGGAGGACGGCGCTCAGCACCGCCCCGGCGGCTCCGAGCATCTGGGGCCACCAGCGCGGGTCGATCCCGCCCGTCTCGGCGCGCACCTCGATGTCGCGGGCCAGCACGACGAGCAGGGCGAACCCGAGCAGCGCGACCGCGGCCGAGGCGATCTCCATGCGCTTCGACGGGTGGGCGGCCATGTCGTCGGACGCGGGGGCGCCCTCGGGCGCCGTCATCAGCCCTGCCCGAGGAGGGTGCCGAACCGCTCGTACTCGGAGTTGACGAACGCGGTGAACTCCTCGCCCGACTTGTAGACCGGCAGCGACCCGCTCTTCTCGATCGTCTCGGTGAAGCCGGGCGAGTTCGCCGCCTGCTGGATCGCCGACTCGAGCGTCGTGCGGACGTCGGCGGGCAGGCCCTTGGGTGCGTAGATGCCGCCCCAGCCGCCGAACTCGAGGGGGAAGCCCGCCTCGGCCGCGGTGGGGACGTCGGGCATGAGCGGGTGGCGCTCGTTGTGGAACACCGCGAGCGGGCGGATCTGCTGCTCGGCGTACGCGGCGGACGCCGACGCGCCACCGCCGACCGCGGCGTCGATCTGCCCACCGGCGACCGCGGCGACGGCGGGCGCCTCCCCGTCGAACGGCACCGACGTCAGCTGCGCGCCGGTCTCCGAGGCCAGCCCCAGCGCGGCGGCCTCCCAGATGGACCCGGCGCCGGAGTTGCCGACGGCCATCGGCCGGCTCTTCGCGGCGGTGACGAACTGCTCCAGCGTCTGGTACGGGCTGTCGACGGGCACGGAGAGGACGCCGGGCCCGAGCATGATCTGGCCGAGGAAGTCGTAGGCGGCGGGGTCCACGTCGAAGTTCAGGTGCTTCAGCATCGCGACCTCGACCGGCACGAACCCGATGGTCTGCCCGTCGGGATCCTGGTCGGCGACGTACTGCATGGCGGTGGAGCCGGAGGCGCCGGGACGGTTCTCCACGACGATCGAGACGCCGAGGATCGGCTCGAGCTCGGTGGCCAGTGCGCGGGCGCTGAGGTCGGAGCCGCCGCCCGCCGCCGCCTGGACGATCAGCGTGATGTCGTCCTGCGGGTACGTGGCGGCGTCCCCGCCGGACGCCTCGCCGCCGCCGGCGCAGCCGGTCAGCGCGAGCGCGCCGATCGCCAGCGTGGCGACTCCCGCGCGAAGGGTGGAACGTGTCATGGCCGACTCCTCTGTCGATCAGTGGCGGGGGAGGTGAGCCGCCCGTAGGCGGTGAGCATGCGGCGACGCGAGCCGTCGATGTGCTCGCGCAGCGTCGCGAGGGCCGTGGCCTCGTCGCCGCCGGTGACGAGCGCGAGGAGGTCGACGTGGTCCTGGTAGATCGGCTGGAGGTCGCGGTCCTCGGCGTTGGTCACCGAGAGCATGTCCGCGAACGTCGGCCGGTACTGCTGCCACACGTTCTCCAGCCGCCGGTGCCCGCAGCTGCTGTAGAAGCTGGTGTGGAAGGCGAGGTCGGCCACGGCGAAGGTGTGGCTGTCGCCCGCCGCCGCGGCGGCCGCCATGTGGTCGAGGGCCGCCCGAGCCGCCGGGTAGGACTGCGGGGGGCCCGTCATGCAGGCGCGCACGGCTTCGGCTTCCAGCAGCTGGCGAAGCGAGTAGAGCTCCTCGATGTCGTGCACGGTGAGCCCGATGACGTACACACCGCGCCTGCGCGACTCCACGAGGCCCTCGGTCTCGAGCTGGCGCAGGGCGTCGCGGATGGGGCCCCGGCTGACGTCGAAGGTCTCGGAGAGCTGGGCCTCGACGAGGTGGGTTCCGGGCTGCAGGTCCCCGACGATGATCAACCGCCGCAGCCGCTCCAGCACATGGCTTCCCAGGGCGGGCGCCGGCCGGATGCCATCGACGGACGCGCGCCACGTGCTGCTGTTCGGGACCACGATCGCCTCTCCGTTTACGGTTAACCGATGACGGTTAACCGTAAACGGTCAGAGTCGCGGCAGGCAAGCCTGGCCGCCCGGGCTCAGCAGCAGGCTGCCTGCCCGGGCGGTCGCGCCGCTCGGTATGCGGCGCCGGCACCGTGGCTGGTGTGCGGGCCCCTCAGTCGGCCGGGGGGATGTTCGGGTTGAGGTGGAACAGGTTGTCCGGGTCGTAGACCGACTTGACCCGGCGCAGCCGCTCGTACGCGCGTCCGAAGTTCTGCGGTGTCCGGCCGGCGTCGTCCGCGTCGAGCATGTTGACGTACCCGCCCTCGTAGCCCGAGAACGGGTGGAGGGCGTCGTAGTAGTTCCGCACCCAGCGGATGTCGGCCTCGTCGTCGCTCGTGTCGTCCCAGAACGCGCCGATGACCATCACGTACCGCGCGTCGCGGTGGGCGAACGCCGTCTCCTCCGGACCCACCCGGGACGCGGCTCCGTTGATGGAGTAGAGGTGCATCGTCGAGGTGAGGCTGGGCGTCGGGGGCCCGTGCTGGGCGTGCGCCGCGATCGCCCCGTCCGGCAGGTCGCGCACGTAGTCGGCCTTCCAGTACTGCCGCATCCCCTTGTAGAACAGGCCGTCGAAGGCCGCGTTGAGGGCGGGGTAGGGCATCGGGCCGACGTGCTCGGCCTTGACCTCGGCGACGTCGCGGAACGGCTTGATCGCCTGCTCGCCCTGCTCCGGCCTGCCGCTCCAGCACGTGACCATCACGCAGAACATGTCGCCGTGCCGGTCCTCCGGGATGAACGGCAGCGGTGGGGCCATCTGCCAGCCGAAGAACGCCCCGAGCTGCTCCGGAGCCTCCTGGATGTAGTCGTCGTAGGCGCGCATCACCGCCGGCGCGTCCTCGACCTCGAACAGCATCGGACCGCCGTAGATCATCCCCACGTCGTGCAGGGCGAGCTCCATCGAGGTGACGACACCGAAGTTCCCGCTCCCGCCGCGCAGCGCCCACAGCAGGTCCTCGTTCTCGTGCTCGCTCGCGACGACGATGCGCCCGTCGGCGGTGACGACCTCGGCGCTGACGAGGTTGTCGCACGACAGCCCGCAGCCGCGCGCGAGGTACCCGACCCCGCCGCCCAGCGTCAGGCCGCTGACGCCGGTAGTCGAGATGATGCCGCCGGTGGTGGCCAGGCCGTAGGCGTGGGTGGCGTGGTTGAAATCGCCCCAGGTGGCGCCCCCGCCGGTGCGTGCGGTCTTGCGCACCCGGTCGACGAACACGTTGTTCATCAGCGACAGGTCGAGCACGACGCCGCCGTCGCAGGTGCCGTAGCCGGGGGCGCTGTGCCCGCCGCCCCGCACCGCGAGGTCGAGGCCCGCCTCGCGCGTGTAGTTCACGGCCGCGACGGCGTCGGCCGTCGACGTCGCCTGACGACGAGTGCGGGGCGTCGGTCGTGCACGCCGTTGTGGACGCGGCGCAGCTCGTCGTAGTCGGCCTCACCCGGCTCGACGACGGGCCCGCGTACCTGTTCACGCAGCTCGGCGATCGTGGTCATGTCCCCTCCTGGTGCTCGTGCGAAGGCGCAGACCATGCCGGACGGGGCGTTCCCGCAGCGTTCCCGATCAGAGGCTCGTGAGGGTCGTGGTGGCGCGTTCGCGCAGCCACGGGGCGTCGAGCTCCACGGCCGCCTCGACGGCGCGGCGGGCGCTGCGCCGGCACCGGGGCGGTCGCCTGCGAGCGCGCGTGCCTCGGCGTCGACGCGCAGGAGCTCCGAGAGCAGGTAGTGCTGGCCCGTGTCCTCGGTCAGGTCCAGGCCGTCGGACAGCGCCGCCCGCGCGGCGGCCACGTCCCCGTGGAGCAGGTGGGCGCGCGCCAGCAGGCAGAGCGCCAGGCTCAGGTGCAGCGGTTGCTCGGCGGGCAACCGCTGGATGGCCTGCCGCATCGACGCCACGCCGCGCGGGTCGCCGCCGAGGACGTCGCGCCAGCCCTGCAGGAGCTGCGCCACGATCTCGAAGTAGCCGATGTGCATCGTGCGCGTCACGGCGTCCAGCTCGTCGACCGCGGCGGCCAGGTCGCGCAGGTCGGGCTCGAGCGCGGCGAGGATCGCGTCGAACGCGCGGACGTAGCCGGTGGTCATCGGGTCGTCGAGCTCCGCGGCGGCTCGCAGCGCCGCCCGCATCGTGGCGTGGGCGTCCGCCGGTCTGCCGCGGAAGAGCAGGGTGAGCGCGAGCCGGGACAGGCACACGCCGAGCGGGTCCTGGGCGTAGCGGGCGACGTGCAGCGGGGCGTCCTCGATGCGGTAGTGGGCGATGGCGCCCCGCAGGTGGTGTTCCGAGGCGGCGAACTCGCCACGCCAGAACGCGGTGACGCCCAGGACGTACTCGCCCTCGGTGCGGGTGGTGCGGTCGGCGGGGTCCGCCACGAGCAGCTCACGACCCAGCTCGGCGGCGCGGTCCAGTCGCAGGGTGGCCACCGCGTGCAGCGCGAGCCCCCGCAGCACCGCGGGGCCGGGACGCCTGCCGAGCTTGCGGTGCAGCGTGAGCGCGCGCTCGTAGCAGCGCAGCACCTCGGGGGCGCCGTACCCGCGGCGGGCGACGAGCGGTACCCCCAGTGCCGAGCGCAGCCGCAGCTCCACGCCGTCGCGCGCCGCGCTGCGCGGGGACTCCCCGAGCAGCCGCAGTGCCCGCTGGAGCAGCGCGATGCAGTCGTCGAGGGCGAAGACCCGGTGCGCGTGCCGCGCCGCCCGCTCGTACGCCTCCACCGCGCGTGCCTCGAGCCCGGCACCCGCGTAGTGGGCGGCGAGACGGGCGCTGACGGGGTCGAGGTCGGCCGCGTGGTGGACCTCGACCGCCTCCGCCACACGGCGGTGCAGCGTGCGGCGCCGGGACGGGCTGATCAGCTCGAGAGCGACATCGCGGAGCCGGTCGTGGGTGAAGTCGTACGCCGCGCCGCGCTCGCGGATGACGTGGTGCTCCCAGAGCTCGTCCAGGTCGTCGGCGATGTCGTCCTCGTCGAGGTCGTCCGCGGTCCGGCCGGCCGCGGTGGCGAGCACGGCCGCCGGGAACTCGCGACCGATCGTCGCGGCCACCTCGGCGAGCCTGCGGGCCCCCGGGGAGAGGCGGTCCAGGCGGGCCGTGATCACGGCGTGGACGGTCGGGGTGAGCGCGATCCGCTGCCGGCTGCCGGTGAACCCCGCCCGCACGGCCTCGAGGACGAACAGCGGGTTCCCCTCGGTCTCCTGCCAGAGCCGGGCCGCGGCGTCCGGCGGCAGCGCACGCCTCCCGACGAGCGCCGCCATCTCGGCGGTGGCGACCCGGTCGAGCGGCCCGAGCGAGATGGTCGAGACGGCCCCGGCCGGCGCGAGACCCGCCCGCAGCTGCGCCATGGCCCGAACGCCCGCCGCGTCGTCCACCCGCACCGTCCCGGCGATCAGGACCGGCGCCGACGGCGAGCGCTGGACGAGATAGGCGCAGAGGTCGAGCGTGTCGCCATCGCACCACTGCAGGTCGTCGAGGACCAGCAGCAGCGGGCGCCCGGTGGCGAGGACCGCCCGCCGCGCAGCCTCGAGGAGCTGGTGTCGCCGGCCGAGGTCCCCCGCGTCCGGTGGCCCGGGGTGCGTGGTCGCGAGCTCGGGAAGCAGGCGGGCGAGCTCGGCCAGCCAGACGGCGCCGATGGTGGGCAGAACCGCCTGCACCACGTCGGACCGCAGCCAGTCGATCACCGGGCCCCACGGCGGGCGCCCCGCGGCCTCGTAGGCCCGGCCGGATGCCACCGCGTGCCCGTCCGCGGCCACCCGGCGGGCCAGCTCCTCGACGAGCCGGGACTTCCCGATGCCGGCCTCCCCGGTCACGAGCAGCAGCCGGGCGTGGCCGCCCACGGCGTCCCGCCACGCGGCATCGGCGGCCCGGCACTCGGCCGCGCGGCCCACGAGCACCGGGCCGCGGTGGGCGCCCGGCCGCGGTCCGCGTAGCCGCTCGGCGATCGCCCGGGTGGCGGGATCGGGGTTGACCCCGAGGTCACGGGCCAGGTTCGCGGCGAGCCGGTCGTAGACGCGCAGCGCCTCGCTCCGTTCGCCCTGCCGGACCAGCGCCTCCATCAGCAGCCGGCTCGCGGGCTCGTGGAGCGCGTCGATCGTGAGCAGCCGCCGCGCGTACCGGAGGACGTCGGCGTCGCGGTGCTCGGCGCCTGCGCGGGCCGCGAGCCCGGCGAGCGCCTCGACGGCCATGCGGCGCAGCCGCTCGCGCACGGCCACGGTCCAGTCGTCGTCGCATGCCGGGAGCAGATCGCCCGCGTAGCAGCCGACCGCGGTGTCCGGGTCGCCCCTGCCGACCGCGTCGGTGAACGCGCGGACGTCGAGCCAGACCGCCCGCGCGCCGCTCCACCGCACCGTGTTCCCGGCGGTGTCGAGTGCGGGGAACGGGAGTGCGCGGCGCAGGTCGTGGAGCAGTTTGCGCAGGTTGGTGCGGGCCTGTGCGGCGCTCGAGCCGGGCCAGAGCTCGTACGCGAGCCGGTCGCGGGTCACCCCGGCGTCCCCGGCGAGCGCCACCCGCGCGAGCAGGCGCTGCACGCGGGGGCCGGTGAGCTCCGGGAACCGCTGCCCGTCGGCGGTGGCCGTCGCCGCGCCGAGGAGGTGGATCACCACGCGCGCGCCTCCTGCGCCGGGCGTTGACCGGCGGCGGGTCGTGGTCGGAGCGGGCACGGTCACCTCCTCCGTGCTGGTCGGAGAGAGACGGTCCAGTGCACCGCTGAATACGGGGCCTGGCAACGGCCGTTCGGCTGAGCAATGTCAACTCAGGTTGACAGCGGTGGCGTGTCAACGTAGGTTGACGGCATGAGCGATGCCACGAAGGTCGCGGCGGCGGCGTCCAGCAGAGACCCTGCCGTCGGGTTGGCGGCGGTGGCGTCCCTGCGGGGACTGCTGGAGTCGCTGGAGGAACTGCAGGTCTCGAACGCGCGCGCGCAGGGCTGGTCCTGGCAGCAGATCGCGGACGTCCTGCGTGTCAGCAGGCAGGCCGTGCACAAGAAGTACCGCCGGTACGGGTTCTAGTGCGAGGGGACACGATGTTCGAACGGTTCACACGAGAGGCCCGGCAGGTCGTCGTCGAGGCGCAGGAGGAGGCGCGCTCGCGGAAGGCCGACGAGATCCGCACCGAGCACCTGCTCGCGGCGCTCTACACCGTGCGGGACGACGTCGCGCTCGCCGTGCTCGAGCAGCTCGGCGTCGACGAGACCGACGTGTTGCGCGACATCGACCGCCTGCACAGCGGCGAGCCGGCGGCCCTCGACGCCGAGGCGCTGTCCACCATCGGGATCGACCTCGACGAGGTGCGCCGCCAGGTCGAGGAGGCCTTCGGGCCGGGGGCGCTCGACCGCACCCGGGCCGCACTCGGCGGGCCTGCCGGCCGGCTGCTGGGCCACATCCCGTTCGAGGGCCCCGCCAAGAAGGCGCTCGAGCTCTCGCTGCGCGAGGCACGGCACCTCGGTCACGACCACATCGGCGCCGGGCACATCCTGCTCGGGCTGATCCACACCGAAGGCGGGGCCGCCCACCACGTCCTGGCTGCGCGAGGGGTGGGGCTGGAGCGGACGAGGGCGGCCGTCGAGCAGCTGGCGCGCCGCGAGGCGGGCTGAGCCTCCCTCGTGCGGCCTGGGAGCATTCCCCGGTGCGGATCGACGTCGTGACCATCTTCCCCGGCTACATGGGGCCGCTGCGCGAGGCCCTGCCGGGCAAGGCGATCGACGCGGGGATCGTCGACCTCGCCGTGCACGACCTGCGCGGCTGGACCCACGACGTCCACCAGGCCGTCGACGACTCCCCGTACGGCGGCGGGCCGGGCATGGTGATGCGCCCGCAGGTGTGGGGGGAGGCGCTCGACGGGGTGCTGGCCTGCGACGGGCGCCCGGCGCGGATCGTCGTGCCCACCCCGGCGGGCCGGCCGTTCACGCAGGCCACGGCGCAGGAGTGGGCGCGCGACGAGCGGCTCGTGTTCGTCTGCGGCCGCTACGAGGGCATCGACCAGCGCGTCGTCGACGACGCCCGCCGTCGCGGCCTGCCGGTGGACGAGGTGAGCATCGGCGACTACGTCCTGGTCGGCGGCGAGGTCGCGGTGCTGGTCATCGTCGAGGCGGTGGTCCGGCTCCTGCCCGGCGTGCTCGGCAACCCGGTGTCGGCGCAGGAGGACTCGTTCTCCGACGGCCTCCTCGAGGGGCCGGCGTACACGCGGCCGGAGGTCTGGCGCGGTCTCGCCGTCCCGGACGTGCTGCGCAGCGGCAACCACGCCCGCATCGCGCGCTGGCGGCGCGACCGCGCCCTCGAACGCACTGCCCAGCGGCGCCCCGACCTGCTCGCGGCCCTTCCCGACGACGCCCTGGACGCCGCCGACAGGGAGTTCCTCGCACACCTGGAGGACGGGTGATTGCACCGCGCGATCTCGCGTCTGGCACTATGGACTGGTTGCCCGAGCCCCACGGGCCTGCCGGGCGCCTCCGACTTGACAGCGAACGGCGCCCCCGCACGACCGCTATCACGCACCGAGGACGGATCTCGCGATGAACACCCTGGACGCCCTGGACGCACAGCTGCTGCGCTCCGACATCCCCGCCTTCCGGCCGGGCGACACGCTCAAGGTGCACGTGAAGGTCATCGAGGGCAACCGGTCCCGGATCCAGGTCTTCCAGGGTGTCGTGATCCGGCGCCAGGGCTCCGGGGCCCGCGAGACCTTCACCGTCCGCAAGGTCTCGTTCGGCGTCGGCGTCGAGCGCACCTTCCCGGTGCACTCCCCGAACATCGACAAGATCGAGATCTTCACCCGCGGCGACGTCCGCCGGGCGAAGCTCTACTACCTCCGTGAGCTGCGCGGCAAGGCCGCGAAGATCAAGGAGAAGCGCGAGACCACGTCCGCGTCCTGACCGACCCCACGCGGTTGCCGTAGCCTCATGGGCGTGGCCCTCCCTGAGCTCCCCGACGACCGGCGGGCCGCACCACCGCGGCTCTCCGCGTCGGAGCCGTTCGCGCCGCGCAACCAGGATCCCGGCCCGCGCCCGCAACGCGACCTGCCGCCTCCCCGGCACCGGCGCCCCTCCACGAACGGTGCCGGGCCGAACGGCGCTGCCGGGCCCAACGGCGCCCCGCTGAACGGTGCTCGGCCGCGCCCGCCGGGGCGCGTGCCGCCGCCACACCGGGCCGCCCCGCCGCGTCGTCCGGACGTGGTCGACGACGATGACGAACCGACCGTCGTCCACGGCGACCTGCTCGGCGGTGCCGCGCCCGCCGACCCCGGCGCGGGGGAGGTGCCCGGCCGCCACCGTCGCCGCGCAGGCGCCACACCCGGCAGCAGACCGGCGTCGGAGTACAAGGAGCAGGTCGAGGCGAGCGGGCGCAAGCTGCGCCCCGGCAGGCGCAGGCGGTCCACGTTCTGGAAGGAACTGCCGCTGCTGATCGTGGTGGCGCTCGTCCTCACGTTCCTGATCCAGACGTTCCTCGCGAAGGTCTACGTCATCCCCTCCGGGTCGATGGAGACCACGCTGCACGGCTGCACGGGCTGCAACAACGACCGCGTCCTCGTCGACAAGATCTCCTACCGCTTCACCGAACCCGCACCGGGCGACGTCGTGGTGTTCCGCGGGCCCGACAGCTGGAGCAGCGAGATCGAGGTCAGCGAACCGAGCAACGCGGTGGTGCGCGGGCTGCAGCTGTTCGGCTCCCTGATCGGGCTCGCCCCGCCCGACGAGAAGGACTTTGTCAAACGGGTCATCGCCGTGGGCGGCCAGACGGTGCAGTGTTGCGACGCCCGCGGCCAGGTGATGGTCGACGGCAACTCGCTGAACGAGCCGTACATCTTCTACCTCCCCGAGGCCGGGCCGCCCAAGCAGGCCTCCTTCGGACCCGTCACCGTGCCCGAGGGGCAGCTGTGGATGATGGGCGACAGCCGCAACAACTCGGCCGACTCGCGGATGCCCGACCACGGCGCGGTGCCCGTCGAGAACGTCATCGGGATGGCCCGGATGATCGTGCTGCCGTTCGACCGGTTCGCGTGGGTCGAGGCGCAGAACCCGCAGTCCACCGCCGTCGGGATGGGGGCGGACGCCGGGGTGGGGCCCCGCTCGCCCTCGGCCTGCTCGGCACGCTCCCGCTCGCCGTGCCTCCGCCGCCGCCGCGCCCGCGACGAGTTCCTCCCACACCGGTCGCCCTCGGCCTGCTCGGCACGCTCCCGCTCGCCGTGCTCCGCCGCCGCCGCGCCCGCGACGAGTTCCTCCCACACCGGCGACCCTGAGCGCACGGCCGTTCACCGGTTGGCGCAGACTGCTCCCCGATGGCTGCACGACCTGTTCCCCGCCTGCGGGGGCGCCGCCGACCGGTGCGCCCCACGCTGCCGCCCGAGCTGCGCCCGGCCCGGGCCGTCGTGCGGCGCTCGGCCGGCAGTTGGACGCTGCAGAGCACGCTGCACCGCCACGGCCTCGGCCCCGTCGCGGCGTCGACGAGGCGGCCGCGCGCCTGCGCGGGCCCGCTCGTGGTCGCCGCGTGCGTGCTGCGCCCCGGCGACGCGAAGCGCCTCGACGGCCTCACCGACTCGAAGCTCCTCACCGCCGCGGCGCGCGAGGAGTACTACACGCTGATCCGGCGCCGGGCGCAGGACCTGTCCATCGTGATCATCCCCCCGGAGGAGGTCGACCGCCGCGGCGTGCACATCGCCAACGTCGAGGGGATGCGCCGGGCCGTCGCAGGCCTCGACACCGTGCC
The DNA here is from genome assembly GCA_001942185.1 of Pseudonocardia sp. CNS-004. Lineage (GTDB taxonomy): Bacteria > Actinomycetota > Actinomycetes > Mycobacteriales > Pseudonocardiaceae > Pseudonocardia. The sequence continues at coordinate 22,549 of MKJV01000114.1, read as the reverse complement.
CGGCTACGTCCTCACCGACGGGTTCGCGGTGCGCGGCTTCGGCACCCCGGCACTCGCGGTGCCCAAGGGCGACCAGGTCGCGGCGTGCGTCGCCGCGGCGTCGGTGCTCGCCAAGGTCACCAGGGACCGCATCATGGTCGCGCTCGACGCCGAGTACCCCCAGTACGGGTTCGCCGAGCACAAGGGCTACTGCACCCCCGTGCACGACGAGGCGATGCTCGTCCACGGGCCCAGCGGCGTGCACCGCTACTCGTTCGTGAACGTGCGCGCGGCCCGCGACGGTGTGCGCCCGCCCCCGGTCGTGCTCGACGACGACACGATCGAGGCGGGGCTGGGGGAGGACCCCGTGGAGGGTCTGGTCCACAATGGGGCGCTGGCCGTCGGGACGTCCGATGGTTCCAGAGGAGGGGTAGCACCGTGAGCGCCGAGGATCTCGAGAAGTACGAGACCGAGATGGAGCTCACGCTCTACAAGGAGTACCGGGACATCGTCGCCCAGTTCTCCTACGTCGTCGAGACGGAGCGTCGCTTCTACCTGGCCAACTCGGTGGATGTCGCCGCCCGCAACGCCGACGGGGAGATCTACTTCGAGGTCCGGATGTCCGATGCGTGGGTGTGGGACATGTACCGGCCGGCACGGTTCGTCAAGAACGTGCGCGTGCTGACGTTCAAGGATGTCAACGTCGAGGAGCTCGACAAGCCCGACCTGAGACTGCCGGAGGGCAACCAGTTCGGGAGCTAGCCGGGCACCGCTGAACTCGGCCGGCGGCTCGTGATCGCCGGAAATGGTGCCGGGACGCCATATCCGGTGCTCTCGAACCACTTCCGGTGATCACGCCGAGTGTTCGGCGACGTCGTGATCATTGCGAGATCACGTCTTCCGCCGCCGCGAGGGCGCTGTGGCGCGGGTCGGACGGATCATGTGGTCTTGATCGGTCCGAGACGACGGTGGGCGCCCTGCCGCCGGCGATCCCGCGCCACTCGGATCGATCACGGTGTCCGCTCACGACGGCTGATCGGTTCGGAGCTGCTCGTCCGATGCTCCCCGCCGGAGCACACCACACCGACACGTCGCTCCTGCCCGGGCCGGGTTGTCCACCTCGCCACCGAGCTGTCCACAGTTCCCCGGCCGGGCTGTCCGCACACCCCCGCACCGCCGATCGTTGTCGGTATGGCAGCGAAGGACGTGCTCGGACGCCGTGGTGAAGACCTCGCCGCCCGCTACCTCGAGCAGCAGGGCCTGGTCATCCTGTCGCGCAACTGGCGATGTCGCCACGGCGAGATCGACCTCGTCGCGACCGACTCCACGAAGCTCGTCGTGTGCGAGGTCAAGACCCGCTCGAGCACCCGCTACGGCGAGCCGGTCGAGGCCGTCGACGCGCGGAAGGTGGCCCGCATCCGCCTGGTCACCAACGCGTGGCTGCAGGCCCACCAGGTGCGGTGGGTCCCGGTGCGGTTCGACGTGCTCGCCGTGGTCGCGGTGCCCGGTGCGCCGGTCGGCTTCCGGCACTACGAGGCGGCGTTCTGATGCCGATCGCACGCGCCTACGCGGTGGCACCGGTCGGCGTCGAGGGCCAGGTCGTGGAGATCGAGGCCGACCTCGGCAACGGGCTGCCCAAGTTCCACCTGCTCGGCCTGCCCGATGCCGCGCTGCAGGAGTCGAAGGACCGCGTGCGGGCCGCCATCGTCAACTCGGAGCTCGTCTGGCCCGACAAGAAGCTCGTCCTGGCGCTCTCGCCCGCCAACCTGCGCAAGACGGGGAGCGGCTTCGACCTGGCCCTGGCCTGTGCGGTGCTCGGTGCGGACGAGGTGCTGCCGCAGCCCGAGCTCGATGGCACCGTCCTGCTGGGTGAGCTGGCCCTCGACGGCAGGCTCCGGGCGGTGCGCGGGGTGCTGCCGTGTCTGGTCGCCGCGCGCGACGCCGGCCTCCGGCGTGCGGTGGTGCCGGTGGCGGCGCTCGCCGAGGCCGGCCTGGTCGAGGGCATCGAGGTCCACGGCGCCGCGTGCCTCGCCGACGTGGTGGCGTTCATGAGGCTGGGCGAGCCGCTGAGCCGCCCGGAGCCGTCCGCCGAGGACGAGGTGCCGGAGCCACCCGACCTCGCCGACGTCGTGGGCCAGGAGGACGCGCGGCACGCCATCGAGATCGCGGCGGCCGGCGGCCACCACGTCCTGCTCGTCGGGCCGCCGGGCACCGGCAAGACGATGCTCGCGCAGCGCTTCGTCGGCCTGCTGCCGCGGCTCGCGCCGCAGGAGGCGCTCGCGCTCGCCGCCGTGCGGTCGGTGGCCGGGCGCCTGGTGTCCGGCGGGGCGCTCACCACGGTTCCGCCGTTCGTCGCGCCTCACCACTCCAGCTCGATGGCGGCGCTGCTCGGGGGTGGCTCCGGGATCGCGCGCCCGGGGGCGGTGTCGCTCGCCCACCGCGGGGTCCTCTTCCTCGACGAGGCGCCGGAATGGGGCGCGAGCCTGCTCGACTCGCTGCGCACCCCCCTGGAGGAGGGCGAGGTCCGGCTCGCGCGGGCCGACGGCACCGTGCACTACCCGGCGAGGTTCCAGCTGGTGCTGGCCGCCAACCCCTGCCCGTGCGCGCCCGCCCACGACCGCGACTGCGTCTGCTCGTCCCTCGTGCGCCGTCGCTACCTCGGGCGGCTGTCGGGCCCGCTGCTCGACCGCGTCGACCTGCGGGCCCGCATGTTCCCGGTCACCGCGCTCGTCGCCACCGGCCACGCCGAGGACACCGCCACGGTGCGGGCGCGGGTGCTCGCGGCGCGCGGCGCGGCCCTGCAGCGGTGGGGTGCGCTGGGCTTCCGCACCAACGCCGAGGTGCCTGGCCCTGTGCTGCGCACCCGGTTCGCGCTGCCGCGCAGCGCGGTCCGCCCGCTCGACGCCGGCCTGAGGTCCGGTCAGCTCACCGCCCGAGGAGCAGACAGGGCGTTGCGCGTCGCGTGGACCCTGGCCGACCTCGCCGGTCGCGACCGTCCCGACGAAGACCTGGTCGAGACGGCGCTCTTCTTCCGCGACCGGAGGGCGGCATGAACGAGCAGATCCTGCTCGCACGGGCGTACCTGTCCCGGGTGGCCGAGCCGCCCGCGCCCGCGCTGGCCGAGTTGGTGGCGCGGGTCGGGCCGGTCGAGGCAGCGGCACGGGTGCTCGAAGGGCAGGTCGACGAAGGGGTGGCCGTCGAGACGAGCGTGCGCCGGGCGGTCCACCGGCCGGCCGCCGATCTCGAGGCCGCGGCCGCGGCGGGCGCCCGGCTGGTCATCCCGGAGCACCCCGAGTGGCCTGCGGAGGCCTTCGCGGCGTTCGACGGCTCCGGCTCGGCGCAGCTCGCCCCACCGCTCGCGCTCTGGGTGCGCGGCCCCGGCAGGCTCGACGAGCTCTGCGGGCACGCCGTCGCCGTGGTCGGGGCCCGCGCGGCCACGAGCTACGGCGCCCACGTCGCCGCCGAGCTCGGATCCGGGCTCGCCGACCGCGGGTGCACCGTGGTCTCCGGCGCGGCCATCGGGATCGACGGCGCCGCCCACCGCGGAGCCCTCGGGGTCGAAGGCGCCACCGTGGCCGTGCTCGCCTGCGGGGTCGATCGCGTCTACCCGGCATCCCACGAGCTGCTGCTGGAGCGCATCGCCGCCACCGGGCTCGTGGTGAGCGAGTACCCGCCCGGCGGGGTGCCGGGGCGCCACCGGTTCCTGGTGCGCAACCGGCTGATCGCCGGGCTCGCCGCGGGCACCGTGGTCGTGGAGGCCGGGTTGCGCAGCGGCGCGCAACGCACCGCGTCCGACGCGCTGCTGCTCGGCCGCTCGGTGATGGCGGTGCCCGGGCCGGTCACGTCGCGATGTCGGTGGGTTGCCATCGCCTCGTCCGCGACGGCGCCCTGCTGGTCACCCGCAGCGACGAGGTGCTGGAGGCGGTGGCGCCGATCGGGATGCACCTCGCCGGGCCGCCCCACCGCGAACCGGGCCGCCCCACCGACGGCCTCGACGCCGCGGCGGCGATGGTCCACGACGCACTGCCGGCCCGCGCATCCCGCGACACCCGGTGGCTCGCGCTGGAGTCCGGGGTGCCGATCGGCGCCGTGCGGGTCGCGCTGGTGGCCCTCGAACGCCGCGGGCTGGTCGAACACCGCGAGGGCCGCTGGCGCCGCAGGGCCGTCCAGGAGGCGAGGTGAGCAGCGTGAACGATGGGATGACACGCGGTCGCGTCGCTTGACGCTGCCCGCGGAGGCGCGCACCGTCGGTGGGTGTCCTCCCAGCCCGAGCTCTCGCCCGGCCCGGCAGCGGCGCTGGAGGAATACGTGTCGCACCTCGCGTTGGAGCGGGGGCGGTCCGAGCACACCGTCCGCGCGTACCGGTCCGACCTGACAGGTCTGCTCGACGGGCTGGACGACCTGGAGGGCCTCGACCTGGCCCGGTTGCGGCGCTGGCTGGCGGCGGGGCACGAGGCGGGGCTGGGGCGCGCCACGCTCGCCCGGCGCGCAGCCGCCGCGCGCGGCTTCACCGGATGGGCCCACCGCGCGGGGCGCCTGCCCACCGACCCGGGGCGCGGCTGGCGTCGCCGCGGCCGCGGCGGGCGTTACCGGCCGTTCCGACGGCCGAGCAGACAGGGGCGGTGCTCGCCGCCGCCGGCAGCGGTGCGGCGGAGGAACACCCGGTGGCACTGCGCGACCTGCTCGTGCTGGAGCTGCTCTACGCCACCGGGGTGCGGGTGGCAGAGCTGTGCGGGCTCGACCTCGACGACATCGACCCGGGCCGGCGGGCCTGCGGGTGGTCGGCAAGGGCTCCCGCGAGCGCACCGTCGTCTACGGTGTGCCCGCCTCCGACGCGCTGCGGCGCTGGCTCGCCGCGGGCCGCCCGGCCCTCGTGCGGGCGGGATCACCGCCCGCCCTCCTGCTCGCGCGCGCGGTGGCCGGCTCGACCCGCGCGTGGCGCGGCGGGTGGTCCACCAGGCGCTCGGCGCGGTGCCGGGCGCACCGGACGTCGGGCCGCACGGCCTCCGGCACGCCGCCGCGACCCACATGTTGGAGGGCGGCGCGGACCTCCGTTACGTACAGGAGTTGCTCGGTCACGCTAAGCTAGCAACCACTCAGCTCTACACGCAGGTCACCGTCGAGCGGCTGAAGGTGGTACATGAGCAGGCGCATCCGCGGGCATGACGTCACTTCGGCTTCGTCTGTGCAGCTCAGATCGGCAGCGGGAGCCGTCGTCCACGTCCCGGTGCTGCCCGTCGCGGTGGCGGCGATGCCCGTGGAGGAGCTCTGGGAGGCCTATCGCGCCGAGTCGACACGCGTGGTGCGGGATCGGCTCGTGGTGCACTACACGCCGCTGTTGCGGGCCGTGGCACACCGGCTCGGCAGCGCTCTGCCCTCCTACGTCGAGGTGGCCGACCTCGTGCAGTGCGGCGTCTTCGGGCTGATCGACGCGGTGGAGCGGTTCGACCCGGAGCGCAGCCCCCGGTTCGAGAGCTATGCGGTGTCACGCATCCGGGGGGCGATCCTCGACGAGCTGCGCGCGCAGGACTGGGTGCCGCGGTCCGTGCGCGGACGGCTCCGTGAGCTGGAGCGCGCCCAGGAGCGGCTGGAGGGGAAGCTCCAGCGGGCGGCCACTGATGCCGAGCTCGCCGAGGAGCTCGGCATCCCGGTGCGGGAGGTGCGTGCGATCGGCCGGCAGGTGCAGCTGATCAGCGTGGAGGCGCTCGACGAGAACAGCGGTGGGGTCTCGGAGGTCCTCGCCGACGACACCGCCCCCGACCCGATGACCGTGGTGCAGGCCGCCGAGACGTTCCGGCAGCTCGCGGTCGCCGTGGCGCAGCTCGAGGAGCGCGACCGCGACGTCGTGCGCCTCTACTACCTGGAGAACCGCACCCTCGCCGAGATCGGGCGGGTGCTCGGGGTGACCGAGTCGCGGGTGTGTCAGCTGCACACCCGGCTGGTCGGGCGACTGCGCGGGAGGCTGGAGGAGCTCGCTGCGGGTTGAGGCCCGGCTCCGCGCGTTCCCCGCCCGGCACGGGCAACAGCCGCACCTCGGGCGGGCGCACGAGCACCAGCGGGTCGAGGTACTCCCGCGGCCCGCGCCGCACCCCCCAGTGCAGGCAGGCTGCCGCGATACAGCCGGGGTGACCCGCGTCGAGCAGGCCCAGCACGTCGCCCGCCCGGACCACCGCGCCCGCCCGGACCGTGGGCTGCACCGGTTCGTACGTGGTGCGCAGCCCGTCGTCGTGGTCGACCGACACCACGCTCTTGGCGCCCACCGGCCCGGCGAACACGACGGTGCCGTCGCGCGCCGCGAGGACGGCCTGGCCCACGGAGCCCACCAGGTCGACGCCGCGGTGGCCGCGCCCGTACGGGTGCGGCGGCGCCAGGAACCGCTCGCCGATCGCGGGGACCGGCGGGAGCGGCCAGGCGTACCTCGCCCCCGGCGCGGGGATCCCGGCCCCGTCGGGCGGCGCGGGCTCGTCATCGGCCCGGGGCGGCGCCTGCGCGGCGGGACCGGTCGGCCGGTCGGGCCGGGAGGCGTCGGCGCGAGCGACCGGCGCGCCCGGTGTGGGCGCCGCGGCGAGCAGCATCGCCGAGCAGAGGGTGGCGATGAGCGCGCGCCACACCCAGCTCGTGGAGTGCGCCCATGTGCGCCGCCGCGCCGGTGCGTCCATCGGCCCAGAATGAGGGCCGGAGAGGCGGGCGGGGCGACGATCGCCTGGCCTGTGGATCGTGCGGGGCCGAGGTGGACAACTGCGGGATGCGGCGTCGGGGCCGATGCGCCCCCGGCGTACACTCGACCTGCACCTCGAGAGCATCGAGGTGACTTCGCGCGTGCGCGCACCCGTCGTGGACGGGAGCGGTGGACGGGCGGTCCCGGGTCCGCTCGGGTCCGGCCACCGGCGCCACGCCAGGGCGGTGCCGCCGACCGGCGCTCCGCAGAACCGCGCGCGTGGCCGCCCGTCGGTCACGCCCTGACGAGAGGTGAGCTCCGGCCGTGGCCGTCGTCACCATGAAGCAGTTGCTGGATTCCGGTGTGCACTTCGGGCACCAGACCCGCCGCTGGAACCCGAAGATGAAGCGCTACATCCTCACCGAGCGCAACGGCATCTACATCATCGACCTGCAGCAGACCCTGTCGTACATCGACCGGGCCTACGAGTTCGTCCGCGAGACTGTCGCCCATGGCGGCACGATCATGTTCGTCGGCACGAAGAAGCAGGCGCAGGAGGCCATCGCCGACGAGGCGGGCCGCGTCAACATGCCGTACGTCAACCAGCGCTGGCTGGGCGGCATGCTCACCAACTTCCAGACCGTGCACAAGCGCCTTCAGCGGATGAAGGAACTCGAGTCGATGGAGCAGACGGGGGGCTTCGAGGGTCGCACCAAGAAGGAGATCCTCATGCTCACCCGCGAGAAGACCAAGCTCGAGAAGACCCTCGGCGGCATCCGGGACATGTCGAAGGTGCCGAGCGCGGTCTGGATCGTGGACACCAAGAAGGAGCACATCGCCGTCGGTGAGGCCCGCAAGCTGGGCATCCCGGTGGTCTCCATCCTGGACACCAACTGCGACCCCGACGAGGTCGACTTCCCCGACCCGGCAACGACGACGCGATCCGCTCGGCCGCGCTGCTCACCAAGGTGATCGCCCGTGCCGCGGCCGACGGTCTGATGCAGCGCTCGCAGCGTTCGCGTGGCGCCGAGGGCGAGGACAAGCCGGAGCCCGGTGTCGGCACCGACGAGCCGCTGGCGGAGTGGGAGCAGAACCTGCTCGCCGAGGGTGCCGGGTCCGACGGCGCCAGCCTCACCGGCACGGGCCAGGGCGCCGAGGCGCCCAGCCCGGCCGCCGAGGCCGCCCCGGCCACCACCAGCAACGGCACGCAGCAGACCGCGGGCTGACGTCCCCCCAACTTCCGAGAAAGAAACGGACGAAACTGGCATCATGGCGAACTACACCGCCGCCGACGTCAAGAAGCTCCGGGACCTCACCGGTGCCGGGATGATGGACTGCAAGAACGCGCTCGTCGATGCCGACGGCGACCTCGACGCGGCGGCCGAGCTGCTCCGCGAGAAGAGCGCGAAATCCGTCGACAAGCGGCTCGAGCGCACCACCGCCAACGGGCTGGTCGCCGGCTCCGGCGGCACGATGATCGAGATCAACAGCGAGACCGACTTCGTGGCCAAGAGCGACGACTTCCGGCAGCTGGCCGAGCGCGTCCTGCAGGTGGCCGTCGAGCGGCAGCCCGCGGACCTCGAGGCGCTGAAGGCCGCCCCGCTCGACGACGGCACGGTCGACTCGGCGATCCAGACCCTCGCCGGGCGGATCGGCGAGAAGCTGCAGCTCAAGCGCTACGTCCACCTGGACGGCCCGGTCACGCTGTACCTGCACCGCCGCGACCCGGACCTGCCGCCCGCGATCGGCGCGCTCGTCTCCTACGAGGGCTCCGACACCGACATCGCGCGCAGCGTGGCGATGCACATCGCGGCGGCCCAGCCGCGGTACCTCACCCGCGAGCAGGTTCCGGCCGACGTGATCGAGGTGCAGCGCCAGGAGGCGGAGGCTGCGGCGAAGGAAGAGGGCAAGCCGGAGCAGATCGTCCCGCGGATCGTCGACGGGAAGATCAAGAAGTTCTACGCCGACTCGGTCCTGCTCGAGCAGGTCTCGGTGCTGGACGAGTCCAAGCAGACGGTGAAGGCGCTCCTCGACGAGGCAGGTGTCACCGTCCGCGAGTTCGCTCGCTTCGAGATCGGGCAGGCCTGATCGATCCGACGGACGAGGCGACGCGATGACCAACTCACGGATCGGCCCCGACGGCTCCGGCCCCGGATATCGCCGCGTGCTGCTCAAGCTGGGTGGCGAGATGTTCGGCGGCGGGAGCGTCGGGGTCGATCCGCGGGTGGTCGAGACGGTCGCCCGTCAGATCGCCGAGGTCGTCGCCACCGGTGCGCAGGTGGCGGTGGTGATCGGCGGTGGCAATTTCTTCCGCGGCGAGGAGTTGCAGCAGCGCGGTCTGGACCGCGCCCGTGCCGACTACATGGGCATGCTCGGCACGGTGATGAACTGCCTCGCGCTCCAGGATTTCCTGGAGCGCGAGTTCCACGTCGAGACCCGCGTCCAGACGGCCATCACGATGGGCCAGGTCGCGGAGGCCTACATCCCGCGCCGCGCGATCCGGCACCTCGAGAAGGGCCGGGTCGTGATCTTCGGCGCGGCGTCGGCATGCCCTTCTTCTCCACCGACACCGCGAGTGCGCAGCGCGCGCTGGAGATCGGCGCGGAGGTCGTGCTGATGGCGAAGGGTGTCGACGGGGTGTTCACGGCCGATCCGAAGGTCGACCCCGGCGCCAAGCTGTACGAGGAGATCACCCACCGCGAGGTGCTGGAACAGGGGCTGAAGGTGGCCGATGCCACCGCGTTCAGCCTCTGCATGGACAACAAGATGCCGATCATCGTGTTCAACCTGCTCGTGGAGGGGAACATCGCACGGGCAGTGCGGGGTGAGAGGATCGGCACCCTGGTCAGCACCCAGGGGTACGTGGAAGGCAGGGATGCGCCGTGATCGACGAAACTCTCTTCGACGCCGAGGAGAAGATGGAGAAGGCGGTCGCGGTCGCCAAGGACGACCTCGCCTCGGTGCGCACCGGCCGGGCCACGCCGAACATGTTCTCGCGGGTGCTCGTCGACTACTACGGCTCGATGACCCCGATCAACCAGCTCGCTTCGATCAACGTGCCCGAGGCGCGGATGGCGGTCATCAAGCCGTATGACGCCAGCCAGCTCAAGGCCATCGAGACCGCCATCCGCAACTCCGACCTCGGGCTCAACCCGGGTAACGACGGGCAGATCATCCGTGTGATCATCCCGCAGCTGTCGGAGGAGCGGCGCCGCGAGATGGTGAAGGTGGCGCGCGGCAAGGGCGAGGACGCCCGCGTCACGATCCGTAGCGTCCGCCGCAAGGCGATGGAGGAGCTGCACCGCATCGTCCGCGACGGCGAGGCGGGCGAGGACGAGGTCGGGCGCGCGGAGAAGGAGCTGCAGGGCACCACCGACCGCTACGTCCACCAGGTCGACGAGCTGGTCAAGCACAAGGAAACCGAGCTGCTCGAAGTCTGACGGTGACCGCCTCCTCCCCACACACCACGGCGATGGTGCCTCCGGCCCGCCGGCCGTCACGCGCCGGGCGTGATCTCGTCGCGGCCATCACGGTCGGCGTCGGCATGGCCGGGGTCATCCTGGCGTCGCTGCTGGTCGAGCGGCACTTGTTCATCGCGGTGCTGGCGCTGTCCACCGCGGTCGCCACGTGGGAGCTGGCGGGTGCGTTGCGCCGCGGTGCCGGGATCGAGGTGCCGCTGCCGGTCCTGCTGGCGGGCGGGCAGGCGATGGTGTGGCTGTCGTGGCCGTTCCGGTTGCAGGGGCTCGCCGTCGCGTTCGCGGTCACGGCGGTGGCGGTGCTGCTCTGGCGGATGCGGGCCGGTTCGGAGAACTATCTGCGTGACGTCGCCGCGGGCCTGTTCACGGCGGCGTACGTGCCGCTGTTCTGCTCGTTCGCGGTGCTGCTCGTCGTCCCCGACGACGGGCTGGCCCGGGTGCTGACGTTCCTGATCTGCGGGGTGGCGTCCGACGTCGGCGGGTACGCGACGGGGGTCCTGTTCGGCCGGCACCCGATGGCGCCGACGATCAGCCCGAAGAAGTCGTGGGAGCTTCGCCGGGTCGCAGGTCGCCGGCATGGCGGCGAGCGCGTTGGCGGTGCACCTGCTGCTGGGCGGCGCGTGGTGGGCGGGCGCGCTCACGGGCGCGCTGCTGGTCACGTGCGCCACCCTGGGCGATCTGATCGAGTCGATGGTCAAGCGCGACCTCGGCATCAAGGACATGAGCACCCTGCTCCCGGGGCACGGCGGCCTCCTGGACCGGATGGACTCCCTGCTCCCCACCGCCGTGGTGGCCTGGGCGCTGCTCAGCATCGTCGCGCCGTGAGCCAGGGGTCGCTGATCCCGAGCCCGAACATCTGGAACTGGCCCGAGGTCTACGAGCGGGAGAACCGCGCGCAGGACGCCGAGGGTGCGATCTGGGCCGCGCTGCGGGATGCGGCGCCGTGGGCCGGTGCCGACGTGCTGGACGTCGGGTGTGGTGACGGCTTCCACCTGCCCGTCTTCGCTGCCGAGGCCGCGTCCGTGACGGGCGTGGAGCCGCATGCCGGGCTGGTCGAGCGGGCCCGCGCGCGGATGGGAGCACGGGCGGTGGTGCATCGTGCGGGGGCGGCCGAGTTGCCGCTGGCGGACGCCGGCGTCGACGTCGTGCACGCCCGCACCGCCTACTTCTTCGGGCCGGGGTGCGAGCCAGGACTGGCCGAGGCGCAGCGCGTGTTGCGGCCGGGTGGTGTGCTCGCGATCGTCGATCTCGATGCCACCGTCGCGCCGTACGGCGACTGGATGCGCGCCGACCTGCCGCGCTACCGGCCGGACCGGGTCGAGAAGTTCTTCGAGCGGCAGGGCTTCTCGATGCGCCGCATCGCCACGACGTGGCGTTTCCCGGATCGCGACACCCTCGAAGCGGTGCTGTCGATCGAGTTCTCGCAGTCGGTGGCGCAGCGGGCGATCGCCGCGACCACCGGACTCGCGCTCCCGGTCGGGTACCGCCTGCACGTCCGCCGCAAGGAGCCGTCGCTCCGTCCCGCGTGAGCGGGTGCGCCGAACCCGGCTGACGGGTCCTCGCTACCGTTGCCGTATGCGTCCGACTCACGTGCCTTACCTCGAGCCGATCGTCGGCGCGGCGTGGTGGACGGTCGGTGCGGCGGCGCTCGATGCCGGTCTCGGCACGGTCGTGCTGGCCGCCGGCCTCGGCGTCACGGCCGTGCTGGTGATGGCGTTGCGCAGCAGGCACGGGGCGGGGGAGCCGTTGCGTCGCGGAGGCCGGGGCCGGTTCCTGCGGTTGCTCGGTGTCACCGCGGCGCTGGTGGCGGTGGCCGCCACGGCGCTCGGCCGGTTCTCCTACGGCGAGCTCGCCGTGCCCGTCGCGGCGGCCATGGTCGGGGTCGCGGCGCTGATGCTGTCCTCGCAGTTGGATGAGCGGTCGCTGCTCGCGCTGGGGGGCGCCTGATGGTGCTGGGTGCCACGGGGGCGCTGTTGGCGCTGGGCTCGGCGGGCACCCTGTACCCGCAGGGCATGGTCGGGTTGATCGCGGGCGGGCTGTTCTGGTTGACGGGTGCCCACCGCACGGGGTTGCTCGCGGAGGTCCGCGCGCGACAGTGAGCCGCTCCCCCGGCCGGGGGATGCGGTTCCCCCGGCGCGGGAGGATCGGGGTCCCGATCGGCGGGATCGTTCCCGGCATGGACATCGCGCCTGCGGCCACCGAGCCGCGCACGTCGAAACTGCCGCTCCTCGCTGCGGTGCTGTCGGCACTCACCGCCGGTGTCGGGCTGTGGTGGTTGCTGCGCCCGGCGCAGTACCCGTTCACCCCCGATCCCGTCGATCCGGCCGGGACGCTGTTGGACCTCGTCTCCCCGGCGCTGGTGCCGCCTGCGCTGGTGCTGGCCGGGATGGCCGGACTCGTCGTGGCCGGGCTCGCCGGGTCGGGGCGGGCGCGGGTCTGGTCGTGGCGACGGCGGCGGCGTGGGTGCTGGTGTTCGGGTTCGCCGTGCCGGGCTTCCAGCCGCTGACGCTGGCCGGCTACGCGATGGCGATGTTCGGCCCGCCCGTGCTGTTCGCCACGGTGGTGGCGGGCGCGTGGCGGTGGCGCGGCGGGCCGGTGGCGGTCGGGGTGTTCGTGCTGGTGGGCGCGGCCGCCTGGGCCACCGGTCTCGCCGACGGTGCGGTGCTCATCCGCTACCTGGGCGTGATCGGCACGACGGCGCACCTCGCGATGCCGTCCGTGGTAATGGCGTTCTTCCTGGCAGGGGCGCTGGCCTGGGGGGTGCTCGGCACCCGCACGGTGGTGCACGGCCGGTCGTTGCCGACGTGGACGCGTCCGGCCGCCGCGGCGCGGTGGGGGAGGGTCGCGACGGTGGTCGCGGCGGTGTGCGCACTGCCGTACGGGCTGCTGCGGCTGACCTGGCTGACGCCGTGGCCGTACGGCATGGACCCGGCCGAGTTCGTGGCGATGCCGGAGATGCGCCTGCACGGTCTGCTCCTGGGCCTTTCCGCGCTGGCGGGCGCGGTGCTGACCACCGGGCTGGTGGCGCGCTGGGGCGAGGTCTGGCCGCGCTGGATGCCGGTGGTACGCGGCCGGCCGGTTCCGGTGGCCGCCGCGGTCGTGCCCGGGGGTGTGGTGGCGGCGTTGTTCACCGTCGCCGCCGTCCCGATGTCGGTCATGGCCGTGCGTTCCGGGGAGCTGTTCGCGCTCGTCGTGTTCCCGTTCTACCTGTGGGGGCCGGCCCTGGGGGTCGCCGTGCTGGGGTACGCGCTGCGCCGGCGGGGGGAGCAGGGGCGACCTGGCACAATCGAAGGGCCATGACTGCCCTTCCCCTCGTCTTCGAGGCGCCCCGGCGCGCCCAGCCGCCGCGCCATCTCGCCGACCTCGACCCGGCCGACCGCCGGGCCGCCGTGGGCGAGCTCGGCCTGCCGGGTTTCCGCGCCGACCAGCTCGCCCGCCACTACTACGGCCGCCTCACCGCCGACGTCGACGCGATGACGGACCTGCCCGCCGCCGCCCGCGACGTGCTGCGGGGGCTGTTGCCGCCGCTGGTCACGCCCGTGCTCGAGCAGGCGTGCGACGACGGGGCCACCCGCAAGACGCTGTGGAAGGGCCACGACGGCACCCGCGCCGAGTCGGTGCTGATGGGCTACCCGGACCGCGCCACCGTGTGCATCTCCAGCCAGGCCGGCTGCGGGATGGCGTGCCCGTTCTGCGCCACCGGCCAGGGCGGGTTGCAGCGCAACCTGTCCACCGGCGAGATCGTCGAGCAGGTGCGGCAGGCCGCGGTGGCGGCCCGCGACGGCGCGCTCGGTGCCCCGATGCGGCTGTCGAACGTCGTGTTCATGGGCATGGGTGAGCCGCTCGCCAACTACAAGCGCGTGATCGCGGCGGTGCGGCGGATCACGGCCCCGTCCCCGGACGGGCTCGGGATCTCCGCGCGCGGCGTCACGGTGTCCACGGTGGGGCTGGTGCCCGCGATCGACAAGCTGACGGCCGAAGGGCTGCCCGTCACGCTCGCCGTGTCGCTGCACACCCCCGACGACGAGCTGCGCGACACCCTCGTGCCGGTCAACAACCGCTGGAAGGTCGCGGAGGTGCTGGCGGCCGCCCGCCGTTACGCGCAGACCACGGGCCGCCGGGTCTCGATCGAGTACGCCCTGATCCGCGACGTCAACGACCACGCCTGGCGGGCCGACCTGCTCGGGAAGCTGCTGCGTCAGCACGTGGGGCACTCCCGCGTGCACGTCAACCTCATCCCGCTCAACCCCACGCCGGGCAGCAAGTGGGACGCCTCCCCACGCCGTGTGCAGGACGAGTTCGTCGCCCGGGTGCAGGCCGCCGGCATCGCGTGCACGGTGCGCGACACGCGTGGCAAGGAGATCGCGGCGGCCTGCGGGCAGCTCGCCGCCCAGCCTGAGCGGCTCATTGATCATTCAATCGATCGTGTGGTTGGCTGCCGTGTGCCGTTGATCGACGATCTCGGGAGCCGGGCCCGGGAAACGCCCGACCGGCCGGCGTCGTCACCGCGACCGACACGCTCACCTACCGGGAGCTCGACGACCGGACGAACCGGCTCGCCCGACACCTCGTCGCGGCGGGTCTCGCGCCGGGGGAGACGGTCGCGGTGGCGACCGTGCGTTCGCCCGACGTCGTGGTCGCCGTGGTCGCAGCGCTGAAGGCGGGCGGGGCGTACACCGTGATCGACCCGCACGGCCCCATGAACGAGACGGCGCGGATGCTGACCGTCGCGGGCGCCGCCGTGGTCGTCACGCACGAGGAGCTGCGGCCCCGCGTCGACGACGGCAGTGGCCGTCGGCTGGTCTGCCCGGACACGGAGGCAGCGGCCATCGCCGCGTGCCCGCGGACCCGCTGGACGTCCCGCGGAGCGGGCCGGCCGCCGTGCTGTTCACCGCGGGCACCACGGGTCCCCGGCGGGCGGTGGTGGTCGGCCATACCCGGCTCCGCGCGGCGTACACCGCCTGGGAGCAGGTGTGGGCGCTCGACCCGACCGATCGGTACCTGGTCACGGCGGCGCCGGACCTCCCGGCGTTCACCGGTGGCTGGGTCCGCGCGCTGGGGTCGGGCGCCACGCTGGTGCTGCCCCACCGCCCGGTCTACCCCGGGGCGTGGGCGGGGCCGACGGCGCGCGGGATCACCGTGCTGGACACCGACCCCGCCACCGCCGAGACCCTGCTCGCCGCGGGTGCCCCGCCACGCTGCGGCTCGTGGCGGTCGGCGGCGACCGGATCACCGTCGCCGCCCAGGACCGGCTCGCCGGCACCGCACGAGTGCTCAACGTGTACGGCACCGCGGAGGACGCCGGCTGCGGCACCTGGTTCGAGACGAGCATGCTCGCGGAGGAGTTGCCCGACCCCGAGCGGGTCTCGTTGCTGGGCCGCCCGTTCCCCGGCGGCCGCGTCGACCTGGACGACGGCCGGATCAGGCTGACCCCGCCCGGCGGCGGCGAGGCCGTCGTCACCGGCGACCGCGGGCTGCTGCGCGACGACGGGCTGCTGGAGTTCCGGGGCCGGCGGGCCCACCGGCTGACGGTCGGTGGCCGCCACGTCGATCCGTACCCGGCGGAGGCCGCGCTCGGCGCCCATCCGGACATCCGGGAGGCGGTCGTCGCCGCGGATGGCGACGAGCTCGTGGCCTACGTCGTGCCGGAGGAGGGAGCACCCCTGGAGTGGGCGCGGTCCGCGCCCAGCTGGCCGGGGTCGTGCCGGAACAGGAGATCCCGGAGAGGGTGATGCTGCTCGCCGCGCTGCCCCGCAACCGGGCCGGGAAGCCGGAGCGCCGGCTCCTTCCCCGACTGGCGTGGGGACTCCCCAGCGGCGGTGGGAAGGGAGGCGCGCCGATGACGCGTGCGGACTGGTCACTCGCGCTGCGCTGGCTCGCGACGGCGCTGGTGCTCCCGGTGGCGCTCGGGCTGGGCGGCGTGCTCTGGCCCGGCTCCACCGACCTCAGCGCTGTGCCCCAGCCGTGGGCGACCCTGTTCACCGGGCTGTACCTCGCGGAGCTCGCGGCGTTGGTCGTGGGAGTCGGCTTCCTGCTGCTCGGCAGGCCCGCGATGGTGCGCCAGGGCCGCAGCCCGGGGTTGACCACGGCGGCGCACCTCGCGATCGGCTGGTTGCTGGTGTCCTGGTGGCCGCAGGACAACCTCTACCGGCTGGCGGCGAAGGACGACTGGCCGCAGCAGGCCACGCTGGTCTACGTCTTCAACGTGACGCTGATGATCGCCGCAGCCGTGGTGGCGGTCTTCGCCACGCGCCCGCCCCGTCCGGCGGGCTGAACTGCCGCTCCGCGTCCCGGGCGACGGCGCGCACCGCGGCCTCGGCGGCGTCGACCTGGTCGGCCGTGTGCGCAGCGAGCGCCACCCCCAGGTACGGCGCGGGTTCGAAGGCGGCGGTCGGGATCGTGGGGATCAGCACGGTGTCGTGCTCGGCGCAGCGGCGCGACAGACCGCGCACCAGCGCGTCCAGCTCACGTCCGGGAAGGCGGGAGCCGAGCGGGACGTGATCGACGGTGCGGACGACGTGGTCGCCACCGCGGATCGCGTCCAGCCGGGCCTGATCATGAAGGCGGTGGACGGGCCGGTGAGCCGGAGGTTGATCTCCGTGGGGGCGAGCCGCCCGTCCGGGCCTGCCACGAGGTCGACGTCGAACCACCCGCGGTAGCCGGTGGCC
The DNA here is from genome assembly GCA_001942185.1 of Pseudonocardia sp. CNS-004. Lineage (GTDB taxonomy): Bacteria > Actinomycetota > Actinomycetes > Mycobacteriales > Pseudonocardiaceae > Pseudonocardia. The sequence continues at coordinate 5,768 of MKJV01000114.1, read as the reverse complement.
GCCACCTGCTCGCCGACGGCGTGCCCGAACCGCGACGCCACGACGGCCGCCGCGGCGGGCACCACGAGCGGCCCGACGGTGGCGCCCTGGTAGGCGGTGCCCCGCACGTCCATCACGGCGACCCCGACGTCGTGGACCACGCCCGCGGCGTCGACGATGCCGTCGTAGGTGAGGTCGTGGCCGGGGACGTGCTCCTCCAGCAGGAGCGGCCCGTGCGGGAGCCGGACCGGGTTGCCGTCGACGACCCAGGTCCCGGCCCCGCCCGCGCCGTGCTCGGTCTTGACGACCGTCGAGTGCCCCCGGCGAGCGCGGGCCCGCACCGCCCGCGTGGCGGCCCACCGGTTCCGGACCGTCCACTGCCGCGGAACGGCGATGCCCGGGTGGTCGGGCGCGAGGCGCACGAACAGCCGGTGCGCCTCGCGTTTGGACTCGTACCGCAGCGCCGCCGGGGCGAGCTCCTCCCCGGCGAGCTCCGCGAACGCCGGCACCTTCCCCCACGCGACGAGCGGGAGCCCGAGGCCGCGCAGGTGGGCGGCGAGCGCGGGCCGGGCGAGCACGGCAGCGCCGAGGCCGGGGGCGTCGAGCCCGTCGAACACGTCGACGGGATCCCACGCCAGCTCCCGGGTGAGCAGCCCGATCCACGACGGCGGCACGGGCCTCGGCAGCACCAGCACCGCAGGGTGCGGGCTCGCGAACGCCGACAGGCACGAGTAGTGGGCGCTCTCGCCGCGGGCCTGCTCGGACAGCTCGCCGAACTGCGCCTGGAACTCGGCGACGTTGCCCAGGTGCACGGCCCGCCGCCCGCCCGTCCAGGCCTGCAGCCAGCCGTCTCGGACGGGCGACAGGTCCACTTCCAGCAGCGGCAGGGTGCGCTCCGGCACCGAACCGGACGGCGCGACGCCGGCTGGGCGGGCGCCCATGGCGCGGTAGAAGGGCTCGGCGTTCGGATCCGCCTCGATCTTCAGCTGCGTGAACCCCAGCTCGCGGGCCGCCGCCAGCACATGGCGGTACAGCGCGCGGCCGGTGCCGGTGCCGATCGCCCGTGGCTCGACGAAGAGCAGGCCCAGCTCGCCGGACGGGGCGGTGCCCATGAGCGAGGCGACGCCCCGCAGCCCGAGCTCGTCCTCGGCGACGACGATCCGGTGTTCCGCGACGTCGCTCGCCTCGATCGTGAGCTCGTCGCGGCACGCGGCCACGAACGCCTCGTCGTATCCCCAGTACGCCTTCGAGCGCAGGACCAGCGCGGTCAGCGCCTCCGCCTCTTCGGCCCTGGCCTGCCGGATCCGCACCCCTGCGGTTATCGGACGTTCAGCACGTCGGCCAGGTCGAACCGCACCGGCCGCTCCAGCTGCTCGTACGTGCACGACTCCGGATCGCGGTCCGGGCGCCACCGCACGAACTGCGCCGTGTGCCGGAACCGGTCGCCCTCCATGTAGTCGTAGCGGACCTCCACCACCCGCTCGGGGCGCAGCGGTACGAACGACAGGTCCTTGCCCGCGTTCCACCGGCTCGTCTCGTTCTTGCGCGGCGTGCGCTCGCCCTGCTCGTGCGCCGCCCAGTTCCACGGGTGCTCGTCGAACGTGGTGACGAGCGGCTGTAGTTCCGTGAGCAGCGACCGGCGGGTGGCCATCGGGAACGCCCCGACCACACCGATCGAGTTGAGCACGCCGCGGTCGTCGTACAGGCCCAGCAGCAGCGAGCCCAGCGCGTCCGGACCGGACTTGTGCACCCGGTAGCCGGCCACCACGCAGTCGGCCGTGCGCTCGTGCTTGATCTTGCTCATCACCCGCTTGTCGGGTTGGTAGGGCAGGTCCAGCTTCTTCGCGATGAGCCCGTCCAACCCGGCGCCCTCGAACTGCTCGAACCACTTCCGTGCGACGTCCAGATCGTGCGTCACGGGAGTGACGTGGACGGGCGGCGCCGCGGCGGCGAACGCCTCCTCCAGCAGCGCGCGGCGCTCGGCGAACGGCCGAGCGGTGAGGTCGTCGTCGCCGATCGCCAGCAGGTCGAACGCGATGAAGCTCGCCGGTGTCTGCGCGGCCAGCAGGTTGACGCGGCTCGCGGCCGGGTGGATGCGCTGCTGGAGGGCGTCGAAGTCGAGGGTGTTGCGGGTCGTGTCGGCGACGACCACCTCCCCGTCGACGACGGCGCGCTCCGGGAAGTTCGCCTTGACGGCCGCGACGACCTCGGGGAAGTAGCGGGTCATCGGCCGCTCGTTGCGGCTGCCGATCTCCACGTCGTCGCCGTCGCGGAAGACGATCGAGCGGAACCCGTCCCACTTCGGCTCGTACATCTGGCCTGCGGGGATGTCGCCGATCGGCTTGGCCAGCATCGGCTTGACGGGTGGCATGACCGGGAGCTTCACACGCGCAAGTCTGCCGCATAACCCGTAGACGTCCAGGGTATGCATGAGTCATGCATGACATGAGGAGAACAGCGAACCTGCTCGGAGCGACCGCGCTGGCGGTCACGGACCTCGCGCTCGGCGGCGCCACCGGGGCCGCGGGCCTGAGTGGTAGCGGCGCAGCGGCACTGGTCGTCCTCGGCGCGGACCCCGGTATCAGCGTGACGGAGCTGGGCAGGCGGGTCGGCCTGACGCAGTCGGCCGCCGCCCGCATGGTCGATGCGCTCGAAGCGCGTGGTCTCGTGGAGCGCCGCCCGACCCTCGGCAAGTGGGTTGCGGTGCACCCCACCAACGCGGGCCGCGCGGCGTCGGCGGACCTGCTGGATGCCCGCGGCGAGCGGCTCACCGCGCTCGTCGACACGCTCCCACCCGGCGAGCAGGAACGGCTCGCGGATGTGCTGGAGCGGCTGCTGCGCGCGCTCTACGCCGAGGTCGGCAACTCCGAACGCGTCTGCCGGCTGTGCGACCGGCTCTGCTGCACGGGAGCGGGCGCGGTCTGCCCGGTGGGGCAGGCCGAACGGGAGGGCGCCGGTGGGTGAGGCCCTCGCCCTCGGCGCGGCGCTCTGCTTCGGGATCACCGACTTCGTCAGCGCCCTGCTCGCCCGGCGCGTCCACAGCGCCGCCGTGGCGCTCGTCGCCCAGCTCGGTGGGACGGCGCTGATCCTCTCGGCCGCCCTGCTGGTGCCGGCCCCGTCGGTGACCGCGGGGGCGCTCGGCTGGGGGGCCCTGTCCGGGATCGGCACGGGCATCGGCGTCGTGTTCCTGTTCCGCGGGATGGCAACGGGCAGCTGTCCGTCGTCGTCCCGCTCAGCGACGTGGCCGGCGTCGTCCTGCCGGTGCTGTTCGGCGTGGTCCTGCTCGGTGAGCGGCCCTCGGCGCTCTGCTGGCTGGGGATCGTCGCCGCGGCGCCCGCGCTGTGGCTCATCACCTGGACGGGACGCGGGCGCGGGTCGGCAGCGGGCAGCGCCGACGGCCTGCTGTCCGGGTTCGGCTTCGCGCTGCAGTTCGTCGCCCTCGTGGCCGTGGACCCGGCGGCGGGGCTCTGGCCGCTGGTCGCGAGCCGGATCGCGTCGGTGGCCGTCACGGTGCCGGTGGTGCTGGCAGCGCGCGCCCCGGTGCGGATGCCGCCGCGACTCGCGCTGGCGTGCGTCGCCAGCGGGGCGGTCGGTACCGTCGCGATCGCCTGCTACACGCTCGCCACCCGCGAGCAGTTGCTGTCCGTCGCCGTCGTGCTGGCGGCGCTCTACCCGGTGGTCCCGGTGCTGCTGGGGTTCACCTTCCTGCGGGAGCGGGTCACCCGGCTGCAGACCGCGGGGCTCGGGCTGGCAGGCGCGGCCGTGGGGCTGATCGCGGTGGCGGGCTGACCGGCCCACCTGGCCTGCGATGATCGTCGGATGCCCCGTTTCAGCCGTGCCGAGCTGGAGGCGGCGCGTGAGCGCACGATCGAGGACGTGCTGCCCGGCCCGGGCGACCCGCCGCTGCGCGTGCTCTTCTGCGGCATCAACCCCGGTCTCGTGTCCGCGGTGACCGGCCACCACTTCGCCCGCCCGGGCAACCGTTTCTGGCCGGCTCTGCACGGCGCCGGCTTCACACCCCGGCTGCTGCTCCCCGCCGAGCAGGGACAGCTGCGGTCCCTCGGGCTGGGCATCACGAACCTCGTCCCACGCGCACCGCGCGCGCCGACGAGCTGACGGCCACCGAACTCCGGGCCGGCGGACTGCGGCTCCGGTCGCTCGTGGCAGACCGGCGGCCCCCAGTGGCTCGCCGTCGTGGGGGTGACGGCCTACCGCACCGCGTTCGGCACGCCCCGAGCGGCCGTCGGGCCGCAGGAGGAACGGCTCGGCGACACCGGGGTGTGGGTGCTGCCCAACCCGAGCGGGCTCAACGCCCACTGGCAACTCCCGGAGATGATCGCGGAGTACGCACGGCTGAGAACACGAACGGCCCCACCGACGGCCGGTAGCGGGTGATCACGCCGGCGATCCGCTGGGGAGCAGCGCCCCGCCCTCGGCGTTCAGATGCCCCGGTGGAAGTCACGCTGCCGATCACGGCCGCTTCCCAGGTCGGGCGCGTTCCGCGGAAACGCGCAGGCTCCCACGCCGAGCAGCACACCAGCGCACCCGACACGACTCCCGGGTACTGCTGACCTCCGATGATCAGCTCGGCGCGGATCATGCACCCGGTGACAGGCGCTCGCCGAGCCCGGCCGAACGACGCGGACGCTTCTCACCGGAACGCGTTGGCTCATTTCCGGCCGGGGCGGTGCGGCCTCGTAGCTCGGCTCTCGTGGGCGCGCCTTGGTCACCCTCGTAGCCCCGCCCTCGACCTCCGCGCTAGGGGTCTCGGGTGCAGTCGCCTCCTTCGCATCCTCGCCTTGCGTGCCGGCGTGGCTGCGTTGCGATCACTACCGAATACCGTGGTGGCGTTGACGGCCGTCCCCGACATGGGGGCATGCCGTATGTCGACGAGACCGTCACCGCCGGGTGCCTACGCCACTGTCCGGTGGTCCCGATCCACCGGTCCAGCGTTCCGCGGGACGCCCCGGACGTCAGGCTGCGGCCGGGATCCTCTTGGGGAGCAGGGCGCCCAGGATCGGGTCCACGTCGAGTCGTTCACCGTACCACTGCGGGGACAGGGTTGTGCGGTCGATCCGCAGCCGGTCCCAGGTGTGCATTTCGATGAGGCCTTCGGTGTTCCCGTTCAGTACCACGGGTTCGGGGATCGGGGTGCTGTCCGGGCGGAGGAACTCCCACCGTCCCGGCCGACGTCGAATGCGATAGCCGTGATCATGGATTGCGGCGTGATGAAACGAGCAGATCAGAACCAGGTTGTCGATATCGGTACGCCCGCCGTGAAGCCAATGCCGCACATGATGTGCCTGGAGATGGCGAGTATGGGTGCAGCCCGGGAACTGGCACCGCTCGCCATCCCGTGTCATGAGCGCGGTGATCTGCGCCGGGGTGGCCAGTCGTCGGGACCGCCCCAGGTACATCCGGTTGCCCTCCCGGTCATCGAGCAGTAGCTGCACTCGGGCGTCGCAGGCGAGGCGTTCGGCGGTCGAGGCGGGGATGTCCGGGCCGCCGGTGATCCGGGCCGCCCCGGAGTTGACGTCGAGGTGCACGACGACCTGGGTGGTGCCGCGCTCGACCACCGGCCCCGCGTCGTCGCGGGCGGCGCCGTCGCTCGCGGTGTTGTCGCTGGCGGTGTTGTCGCTGGCGGTGCCTGCTTCGCTGCCGGTGCCGGTGCCTGCTTCGGTGCCGGTGCTGGCAGCGCGGGTGCGGGTGACCAGGCCCAGGAGTGCGTCGGCGCGGCGGGCCGCCATCCGATCGATCACCGGCCCGGGTTCCTGCTCCCGGGCCCGCTC
>MKJV01000113.1 GCA_001942185.1 Pseudonocardia sp. CNS-004 | reverse complement strand
CACCGCCGTCCCCGCCACCCCCGGACTCCGGACCGGCGTCCGACCGCCGTCCCGGCCGTCCGACCCCGCGCCGGTGACCGTCCCGCCCCGGTGGAGCCGCACCCCACCGGGCGGGACGTGGTCGGTCCCCCGCGATCCACCCGCCCCCCGCCACCCCGCAGGCTTCGGCGGCGCAGCGCCCGGCACGACCTTCGGCACCATCCCCGGCACGACCCCCGGGGCGGGCGGGGCAGCAGGCCGGGTCCGGGGTGCTCGCGGCGACACCACCGGTCCGCGGCCCGGCGACCGGCGCCGACCTGCCGGCAGTCGGCCCCGTCCGCACCCCGGCGGTGGCGGCCGGACCGGCCACCGTCGTCCCGCCCACGGTGCGCATCGCGACCGCGCCGGGAGAGGTGGCGGTCGCCACCGGGCCCGCCGAGGTCCGCACGCCCGACATCACCGCGTCCCGCGCCCGCATCGGCCCCGTGGCCACGTCCGGGGCCGCCGTCACCACGCCCGACGTCGCCCTCTCCGGCACCCGCCTCGCGCTCTCCTCCGACGCGCCGCCCGCCGTGACCCTCCCCGGGCTCGGCGTCTCCGCCACGACGATCGACCCGCCGGGGCTCGCGCTGGGCCCCGCCGCCGTCGAGCTCCCGACCGTCGAACTCCCGGCCGTCGAGATCCCGGCCCTGGACGTCGGCACGACCGGCGATTCCGAGGACTCGGCCGACAGCGCAGACGCACGCCCCGAGCCCGTGACGGACGTCGTCGGCACCGTGACCGGCGCGGTCGACGGCCTGGGCTCCGCGCTGCTCGGCGACGCCCCGTCCGCCGAGGACGGCACCAGCACGGGCAACGGCGAGAAGACCGCGACCCCCACCGGACGCGGCGACCACACCGTTGACACGACCGCCACCGCGGCCGACGACGCACCGGCCGTCCCACGCACCGGCCGCCACCGCCGCGACGACAGCGACGCCACCCGCGAGCACGACGACGACCGCACCACCGCCACCAGCACGGGCAACGGGAGCGGTGGGGACCCCGGCGGCGAAGACAACGACCCCGGTGACGACCCCGGTGACGACCCCGGTGACCACCTCGACGCCACCGAGGGCGGCAGCGGCACGAACAGCACCGGCAACGACGCCGACGAGCGCGCCGACAACCGCAGTGCCACCGAGCGCGACACCTCCGCCGGCGACGCCGGCGAAGGCGACGCCGGCGAGAGCGACACCAGCGAGAGCGCCGAGCACAGCGGCGAGAGGGGCAGCGGCACCGATCGCAGCTCCAGCGACAGCTCCGAGCACGCCGACCGCGGCAGCAGCGAGAGCGACGACGCGGGCGACAGCGGCAACGACGACAGCGGCAACGACGGAGACAGCGACGGCATCGGCAACGGCGACGGCAACGACGGCAACGACGGCAACGACGGCAACGACGGAGACAGCGGAGACAGCGGAGACAGCGACGGCGGAGACAGCGGAGACGGCGGCCAGGGCCGCAACGAGAGCAACAGCGCCGACGACTGATCCACGCACGCGGATGAGCCGGCGTCGGGGACGACCCGCCCGCGTCACCGCGGGCGATCGGTGGGCCCGGCGCTGCCGGCACGATCGTTGCGAGACCGCGCTCAGCGCCCCGGGCAGGGCGATTCGCCGCAGTTCGGACCGATCATGTGCGCTTGATCGTTGCGAGACCCGGACGAACGCCCTCGTGAGGGCGGATCCCGGCATCTCGGATCGACCGCCGCCGCCGATCCGCGCCGCGGCACTCCATCCTCGGTTACGTCTCGCGGTGGCCGAGCGAGTTCGGGGCCTCGACCGAACATGATCGCCGCCAGTGGTGCGCGAGCGACAGATCTGTCGCGACCACTCCATTCCGGGCGATCTTGCTCGGGGCACACCTGTCGGGCGGACGGGTGGCGGCCGACCTCACGGCAACACAGCGTGCGACGGGTCACACACCGCGCGGACCGGCCTGCACGAACGTGCCGTTCGCCGGCATCCGGGTTTCCCGCCGGGGGCACCTCCCGGATCGGGCGGCCGCGTGCGGTTCTACTCTTCGGGCGTGGTCACCGTTCGCCGCGAGATCGACGCCGACCTCGATGCCGTGTGGGCGGTGCTCGCCGACGGCTGGCTGTACCCGTCCTGGGTGGTGGGGGCCTCCCGGATGCGGGACGTCGACCCGGCGTGGCCCGGGATGGGGGCGCGGCTGCACCACTCCGTCGGCAGTTGGCCGCTCCTGGTGGACGACACGACCACCGTGCTCGCGTGCGTCCCCAAGCGGGAGCTCGTGCTCCGTGCGCGGGCGTGGCCGGTGGGCGAGGCGGAGATCAGGCTGACGTTGCGCGAGCAGGCCGCCGGTTGCGAGGTCGAGATGTTCGAGGACGTGTGCGCCGGGCCCGGCCGGTTCGTGCCGCCGCCTGCGCGGTCTGCGGTGATCGGGCCGCGCAACGCCGAGTCGCTGCGTCGTCTCGCCTACCTCGCCGAGGGCGAGTCCCGGTAGACCAGCTCCAGCGCCGCCGTGGTGACGCGGCGCCGCAGGGCCCCGAGCATCCCGTGGTCGGCGAGCGCGGCGCGTGCCGCGATCCAGCCGCACACCCCGTGCACGCCGCCGCCGGGGTGGGCCGACGCGCTGCCCAGGTACAGCCCGTCGACGACCGTCTCGGCCCGGCCGAGGCCCGGCACCGGGCGGAACACGAGCTGCTGGTGCAGCTGCATCGTGCCGCCGCCCACCGCGCCGTGCACGAGGTTCGGGTCGGCCGCCTGCAGGTCCCGCGGCCGCTGGACCGCCCGGTGCAGCACCCGGTCGCGGAAGCCGGGGGCGAACTCCTCGACGACCTCGTCGACGCGGTCGGCGAGCCGGTCGGCGTTGCCGTCGTCGGCGATGCCGCGCGGGAGGTGGGTGTAGGCCCACGCGCTCTCGGTGCCGGCCGGTGAGCGGGTGGCGTCCGCCGTGGTCATCTGTCCGAGCAGCATGAACGGGGTGGCGGGGAGGACGCCCGACTCGATGTCGCCTGCCCATCGCACGAGGCCGCGCTCGTCGGCGCCCACGTGCACGGTGCCGGCCCCGGCCGTGCCGGGGTTGCCCCAGGGGATCGGTGCGCGCAACGCCCAGTTGACCTTCACGACCGGCGTGTCCCAGGCGAAGCGCTCCAGGTCGGCGCGCAGCCGGGGCGGCACCGCTGCCGCCGGCAGCAGGTCGCGGTAGAGCGCAGGCGCGGCGACGTCGGCGATCACCGCACGGCGGGCGCGGACGGTGCGGCCGGTGGCGGTGTGCACGGCCACGGCGCGGCCGCCGCGCACGTCGATCCGCTCGACGCGCTCCCCCGTGCGCAGCTCGGCACCCGCCGCGCGGCCCGCCGGGCGAGCGCGGCGGCGAGCTCCCCCGCCCCGCCCACCGGCACCGGGAAGCCGTGCTGCTGGCCCAGCATGGCGAGCATCCACCCGAACACCCCGCTGCCGGGCGCGTCCGGCGGGATGTCGGCGTGGCCGGCGTTGCCGGCGAGCAGCATGCGGGCCCGCTCGCCCGCGAACAGCTCCTCCCCCATCCTCCGCACCGGGAGGGCGAGGAAACGCGCGAGCCGCAGCGCGTCGGCGGTGCCGATGCGGCGCAGCAGCTGCACCGGCCCGCGCACCGGCGGGAACGTGGTGAAGATCGAGCGGATCACCGCGTCGCCGACCGCGTCCCACTGCGCGCACAGCCGCAGCCACGCCTCGCCGTCGCGCGGCCCCAGGTCGGCTGCCGTGCGTTCCCGGTCCCGGTGCAGGACCGCCGCGGGAGCGCCGTCCGGGCGTACGGGGTGGGCGAGCACGGCGGGGGCGTGCGCCCAGCCCAGCCCGTGGCCCGGAAGATCGAGCGCGCGCAGCACCGGTGATGCCGCGGACAGCGGGTAGAAGGCGCTGAACAGGTCGGCGGTGAACCCCGGGTGCAGCTCGGCGGAGCGCACCGCACCGCCGAGGACGTCGGTGGCCTCCAGCAGGCACACGTCCCAGCCCGCGTCGGCCAGCACCGCGGCCGCGACGAGGCCGTGGTGCCCGCCGCCGATCACGACGCGTCCGCGATCGCCATGCGACCACTATTACCCGGGAGGTCATCGACCATGCCGCGCCCGACCCCCCACGATGGTCGCGTGAGCACGAAGCAGACGGTCGAGGAGCTCCTGCGCCGCATCGCCGAGGGCGACCCGGAACGGATCGGGCAGATGTTCGCCGACGAGGTCGACTGGAAGGTCGACTGGCCCGAGGGCGACTACTCGCGGACCGTGCCGTGGATCCGGCACCGGAGCACGAGGGCCGACGCCGCCGACAACTTCCGGGAGATCGGCGAGCACCACGTGCCCGGGGAGAGCACCGTCCGCGTCGACGCGGTGCTGGTCGACGGGCCGGACGCCGTGGCGCTGGGCGAGCTCGCCCACACCGCGAAGCCGACCGGCCGCAGCTACTCCGGCGGGTACGCCCTCCGCGTCACCGTCGTGGACGGCTCGATCACCCGATTCCACGTCTACGAGGACAGCCTCGCCGTGGCGCGGGCGTTCGGCGTGGTTCAGGTCCATGATCGTTAGGAACGGGACACCCGCTGCACGGTTGCAGCCCGGGTCCCGATCCCGCTGATCACACCCCAGGTTCCAGGGGCGGCTCGGGACCACGGCCATGGTCAGCGGTTCGGCGCGAAAGCGACGCTCCACGTCGGGAAAGGCACCGATCTGATGATCACAGGCTCTGCCGGGGCGCGTCGACCGGCGCGGGCTGCACCGGTGTCGTCGGATCGCGAAGTCCGGCCGGAGTGCTAGAAGACGATGTCCGCCGGCTCGATCCCGGCTTCCTTGCAGTAGTCCGTGTAGCGCTTGAGCTTCGTCTCGGCCGTCTCGACGTAGGCGAGGTTGCCGTCGGCGTCCATGTACTCGATGGGGCCGTGGATGAAGAACAGCGTGAGCATCGGGTGGTCCTCGTCCTCGACGTCGGCCACCAGCGTGTGGACGTCACCCGGCGGCTCGTAGACGTAGGCGCCGGGTGCGGCCTGCCAGTCGTGCTCGATGTAGTGCCACTTGCCCTGCAGCACCCAGCCCTCGACCTCGGCGAGGTGGCGGTGCCGGTTCACGACGCCGCTCTTCGCCACCTTCAGGAGGTTGACCCAGGTGCCCTGCTCGAGGTTGATCCGGATCGGCTTGAACCACACGTTGTTCGAGCCCTGCGGCACCCAGGGCATGTCGGTGGACTGCACGAGGAAGTCGGGCGCGTGCTCGGTCATCGTCCGGTTGTACCCCCCGCCGGTCCGCCGCGTGAACCGCGCATCTCGGATGCCAGCATCAGCGCGGCTGATCCTGCGCCCGTAAGGTCGCCCCGGGCTCGGTGAGGAGCGGAGGTGCGGACCGGCCATGATGAGGGGCGACATGCGGCTGGAGTGGCTCGTCTCGTTCCTCGCCGTCGTCGACACGGGCAGTTTCGTGGCCGCCGCCGAGGCCACCCACCGCTCCCAGCCGCGCATCAGCATGCACGTCGCCGCACTGGAGCGCGGGGTGGGGATTCCGCTGTTCAACCGGCGCAAGCGGCCCGTCGAGCTCACCGAGGCGGGCAAGGCGCTCACCGACCACGCCCGCACCATCCTGCGCGAGGTCGAGGCCGCCGAGATCGCCATGGCGGCGTGGCGGGGCGGCGCTCGCGGTCTCGTCACGCTCGGGAGCCATCCCAGCGCCAGCGCGGCATTCGTGCCGCACGTGCTCCGCGAGGCGGCGCGCACCAGCCCGGACGTGCGCGTGGTGCTGGTCGAGCGGTCCACCCTGGAGCTCGACGAAGCGCTCGCGAGCGGTGAGCTGGACCTGTGCATCCGGCCGGCGAGCCCGCCGCCGACCAGGACGACGGTGCGCAGGCACCTCCTGTGGGGCGAGTCGCTGGTGGCGTTGCACCCGCCCGGGCACCCGCTCTCCGAGCTGCCGGACCCGCTGCCGGTGGCGGAGGTCGTCGCCCACCCACTGCTGTCCATCGGCCGCCTGGACGCGCCCGAGACCGGCGAGTTCGAGTCGTACCAGCGCTTCCGGGAGTGCGGTTACGAACTGGAGCCGGTGCAGGCCACCAACCAGCCGCAGACGCTCATGGCGATGGTGCGCCACGGTCTCGGGGTCGGCGTCACCAACGCGCTCGCCGCCCACGTCACCGACACCGCGGGCGTCTGCGTGCGCAGGCTGGAGGGCGGCGCGGGCCGCCACGTGGCCGTCCACTGGGACTCCGCCCGGCTCCTCACCGCCGCCGCGCGCACCCTGCTGCAGCAGATCGTGCAACAGCCCCGGCCCGATGGCACCGAACCGGTGGCCGATCCGGGTTCCGAATAACCCCATCCGGAAGTCGCGCTTCACCACCGCGTCCGCCCGCTCCTACCGTCTGGCCGTGGCCTCCGCTCCCGCGTCCCCCTTCTCCCTCGACGGCAGGCTGGCGATGGTCACGGGCGCCGGGTCCGGGATCGGGCGGGCGATCGCGCTCGGCCTCGCCGCCGCGGGGGCAGACCTCCTGCTGCTGTCGGACCGCGACAACCTGGCCGCGGTGGCCGACGACGCGGCCGCAGCGGGCGCGACCGTCACCACGGAGCTGCTCGACCTCACCGACCGCCCCGCGCGCCGCGCCGCGTTCGAGCGGCTGCTCGACGGGCACACCGTCGACGTCCTGGTCAACAACGCGGGGCTCATCCGCCGGGCGCCTGCCGCCGAGTTCAGCGACGAGGACTGGTACGAGGTCATCGAGCTGAACCTGCACGCCGCCTTCGAGCTGTGCCGGGCCGCCGGGCGCCGGATGGTCGCCCGCGGCTCCGGGAAGATCGTCAACGTCGGGTCGATGCTGAGCTTCCAGGGCGGTCTCCTCGTGCCGTCGTACACGGCGAGCAAGCACGCCCTCGCCGGACTCACCCGCGCCCTCGCCAACGAGTGGGCGGCCCACGGCGTGAACGTCAACGCGATCGCGCCCGGCTACGTCGCCACCGCCACCACCGCGGCACTGCGCAACGACCCGGCCCGCAGCGCCGAGATCCTCTCCCGCATCCCGGCGGGCCGGTGGGCCGATCCCCAGGACGTGGCCGGGGCGGCGGTCTTCCTCGCCTCCCCCGCCGCCGCCTACGTGCACGGGCACGTGCTCGCCGTCGACGGGGGTTGGCTGTCCCGCTGAGGCGGGACCTCCTCCGTGCGGGCGACGACGTCCCCGGCGACCCGCGGCACCGTCGTGCTGCGCTCCCGCGCGACCGCGCGGAGCCGCGTGAGCGCCTGCTCCGCCGTGCACGCCCGCTCCGCCATGACGATCCCGATCGCCTGGTCGATCGTGGAGCGGGACGCCAGCGCGTGGTGCAGTCGCGCGGACAGGGCCGTGTCGTCGTAGCTGCGCGTCGCGCCGGTCACAGCCACGGTGGCGAGGCCCGCGATCAGGTCGGCGTCGCTGCGGCCCGGCAGGCCGAATCCCCCCGCGGCGTCCCCGTACACGGTCAGCACGCCGATCGGGGCGCCGCCACGCACGAGCATCGGTACGGCACGGACCGCGAGCACCCGGCCCCGATCGCCGCGCGGGCGAAACGGCGCCAACGCCGCTCGGCCCGCAGGTCCGGGGACTCGACCGCGTGTCGTGCCCGCACCGCGTCCGGGCCGGGCCCCACCGCGGTCCGCCGCTGCAGGGCCTCCAACCGGGCGGTACGGGCGTCGACCGCGATCGGGTGCCCGCTCCACGCGGGTGCTGTGAGGGCGACGCTCGCCGACACCGCCGCCGGCACCGCCCCCACCGCGAGCGCCGCGATCCCCACCAGGAGCTCGTCCACCGACGACGTCGCACCACGTCGCGGCCATCTCCACGCCGAGATCAGCCCCGGCCGCTCCCCCGTCCACCGGCGCCCCCGTCCGCTCGCCCCGCCAGGCGAGCGGTCGCGCCCCGCACCTCAGCCGTTACGGCGTGCAAGGCCCGCCAGTACCGCGTCGGCGGTGCCCGCCACGACGCGCTCGCCCAGGTCGAGCCGGTGCAGCCGGTCGCAGACCTGCTCGTTCTCGACGGCGATGTGCAGGTGGGTGCCGCAGTCGACGGCCATCGCATGCAACGCCCTCAGGTCGGGTGCGACCTGCGGGTCGAGGCACGTCACCGAGGACAGGTCGAGGATGACGTGCGGTGCCCGCTGCAGCTGCTGCCGAACCCGGACCACCAGCGCCGCGCAGCTGAGCGCGTGCACCGGGCCGATGACGCGCACGACGACGGTGTCGGGGGTCGCGCGTGCAGCCGCACGTCGATTGGCTCGGCCCGGTCCGGGACGATCTCCCGGCGCGGGGCGGGCACCAGCGCCGACAGGTCGTGCGGCACCTCGTCCGGCACCGGATCCGGTCGGAGCGACGCACCGCCCGCGCCGGAACCCCACATCGTGCTCGTCGCGCCGCTCATCCCGCAGCCCCATCCCCGGTCATCCGCTCCGTGCCCTTCCGCAAGCCGCCTGGTACATCGTGAAGAGGTCGGGAAGCGAGGCCTCGTACCGCGCCGCCGACGCCGAGTCGTGCCCGACCGTCATGAGCCATCCGTTGCGCCGTGCCAGCTGCCTCCCCGCGGCGGCGAGCGCGGCGGTGGCCGTCGGCCCGACCTCGCCCGCCCCGCTCAGATCCACCAGCACGAAACGCGCGCCGGCGATCATCAGCCCGTCCAGCCGCTGCCGCAGCTCGGCGACCCCCTCCCGGCCACAGACGCCGATCACCTCGACGAAGGCGTGCTCCCGGTCCGGCTGGACGGACATGATCCGCACGTCCGGCCGGTCGGGAACGACGTGCTGCTCCGAATGCACGACTCCGTGCATGCTTTCCCCTCTGCTGCCGCGACACGACCCGCAGAGCGCCTGCGGGGACATCGAGCGTCGACGATCACGACGGAGAAGGGTCTGGACCGCGACGATGCCTGCACGTGCGCTCGCGCACCGGCTGTGGGTCCAACCGCCCCCGGATGCTACGAGAGCCGTGTCGACCAGGGCAACTGGTAGTCCCATCCACTCACCGTGCGTGCTTCTACCGCGCCGTACGGTTGCCGTGGCCGCGTGCGGCCCATCAGCAGATGTGGAGAGCACCGTCCCGTGGCACTCTCAACGTCGGCTCCGACGCACTGAACAGCGCGTTCGGCGTCGTGGGGCGGGTACGGGCATGATGGATGGGCGTGATCAGGACGGCGCCGCGGCCGAACTGGCGGCGTTGCTGCTGTCCACCGAGTCGTTCGACGAGCTGCTGCGCGGTGTGGCGGAACTCTCCGCCCGGCTCGTCGACGGTGCCGCGACCGCGAGCATCACGCTGGCCGAACGGGGCCGGGTGATCACCGTGGCGGCCGCGGACGGGCGCGCCACGCAGCTCGACGAGCACCAGTACGTGCAGGGCACCGGTCCCTGCCTGGAGGCGTTGCACACCGCGTCCGTCGTGCACGTCCGGACCTGGGCCGGGAACACCGTTGGGGCGGGTTCAGCACTGTCGCGCTGAGCCACGGCGTGACGGGTTCGCTCGCCGTGCCGCTGATGGCCCGCGGCGGCGCGGTGGGGGTGCTCAACCTCTACGCGGATGCGGGTGCCCGCTTCGGCGAGCGCGACCAGCAGCTGGCCGAGACGCTCGCCGTCCACGCCGCCGTCGCGCTGACCGCGGCCCTGCGCACCTACGACCAGGCCAGCCTCACCGACAACCTGCGCATCGCGCTGTCGTCCCGCTCCGTGATCGACCAGGCGATCGGCATCGTGATGGGCCGCGAACGGTGCTCGGCCGACCAGGCCTTCGACGTCCTGCGCAGGGTGTCGCAGCAGCGCAACACCAAACTGCGCCACGTCGCCACCGAGCTCATCACCGCGGTCTCCCGCGCCGCCGAGGAGGGCGGCCGCTGACCGGTCCCCCGGTCACCAGGACCTGTCCCGCAAGCCCAGGACCACGCTCTTCGCGCCGAGATCGCCCCTGGCGGCGTTGCCGGCACGACCGGGTACGTCCAGTACAACGGCTCGTGCCGGCGCCTTGCCACGGACGATCTCGATCACGAATCCCGCGGCCCCGGGCCTACCGGACAGGCCCTAGGCTGCCGGGGTTCCCCGACGCCTGGAGGTCTCGCACCGGTGGCTGCGCCGTCCGTCCGCTCCCGTGTGGTTCGGAGCATGGCGACCGCCGCCGCGACCTGCGCGCTGGCCGCGTGCTCCGCGGTGCCCGCGGACGCGCCCGCCGAGGGTGCGCGCGAGGAGATCGCGCGCAACGTCGTCCTGATCGTGGCGGGCGGCATGGGGCAGGCGCAGCGCGACTTCCTGCAGCTGGCGATCGCAGGCCCGACCGGGAAGCTCGCGATGGACCGTCTCGCGGCGTCCGGGTCGGTGACGCCCGTCGACCCGGTCGGTGACCCGGCAGCGGGGGCCACCACGCTCGCCACCGGCATGCCGACCGGGCCCGGCGCGATCGGCGTCGATGCCGACGGCGAGCCGCTCACCACGGTGCTGGAGTACGCACGCGACGCGGGAAAGGCGACCGGCCTGGTCACCACCTCGGAGGTCACCGGCCCGGCGACCGCGGCGTTCGCCGCGCACGTGGCGCCCCGGCCCGTGCTGCAGGACCCGGGCGAGGAGGGCGACGCGAGCGAGGGCGGCGCGAGCGAGGGCGGCGCGAGCGAGGACGGCGCGAGCGAGGACGAGGACGTCGTCGAGCGCACGATCGCCCGGCAGTTCCTGGAGGAGTCCCGCGTCGACGTGATCATGGGAGGCGGCGCCGGGCGGTGGCCTGCCGAGCTCGTCGAGGAGGCGCGGTCGCTCGGCTACACCACCGTGTCCGACGCCCTCGGGTTGCAGATGGCGTCCGCGGACCGGCTGTTGGGGCTCTTCGCCGACGGCCCGATGTTCGAGCCGGGCCGGCCGGGCCGCAGCACCTACGCGCCCACCGTGCCGCTGCCCGACATGACCCGCGCGGCCCTCACCGCACTCGACCGCAGGCCCGCGGGCTTCTTCCTCGTCGTCCACGAGGCCGGGCTGGACGCGATGGCCCACGAGGCAACGGCGGCCTCGTGCTGGAGGCCGGCCGGGCGCTGGACGCCACGGTGCAGGCGGCGCTGGACTTCCAGGCGGTCAACCCCGGCACCCTGATCGTCGTCGCGGGCGACCACGAGACCGGCGGCATGAGCTTCACCCTCGCCGACCCGGGTGCGGTGAAGCCCGGAGCGGACGGCCCCTACCCCGCCACCGACTCGGGGCAGGAGATCTGGCTGCGCTGGACCCGCAGGGGCACCACGAACGCTCCCGTCCCCATCACCGCGGGTGGCCCCGCCTCGGAGGCGTTCCAGGGCGGGATGGCCAACACCCAGGTCTTCCCCGCGCTCATGGAGGCGATGAGCCTCCGAGCTGCGGGGTGACGCGCGGGCTCACCACAGCTCGACGCGCACGACGTCGCGGGCCACCTCCGAGATGCGGATCGCGCGGGCATCCATCAGCCGGCGGAGCCGCTCCTGGACGGCGACGACATCACCGACCAGCTGACCCGGCCGGAGCCGGACCATCAGCACGCGGTAGGGACGCAGCCGGACGCTCAACACGACCGGTACGGAGACGGCCGGGCCGCTCGCCGGCCAGACCAGCCGGGCGAGCCCGGTTCCCTCGGCCGCCTGCCGCCAGCGCGCACGCAGCTCGCCCTCCAGGTACCGGTCGTCGACGGACCGCTCGCGCGCCGCCGCGCGCGACCGGAGCTGCAGCCCGATCCGCGGGGCGGGGACGTCGACGACGGTCGCCCGTCCGGCGACGAACCCGGCCAGCCCACCCGCCGCCACCACGAGCAGCGCCGGGACGGAGGACTGCCCGAACAGCAGCACGGCGAGGCCGCTCGTGACCGCCGCGACGGCGATCCCCCCGAACACCGCATGTGCGGGACGGGGCCGCAGGCCCCCGCGCGGCTGCATCACGCCCTCCGGGACTTGGACGCAGGCACAGATGTCATGGGGACACCCCCTCGGGACACGAACCACCCGAACGACGATCGGCGCCCCCGCCGCCTGGCAGGAAACGCTACGGCGCGTGGGTGATTCGTCCCATCCCTGGAATCTGGGGGGTAATGCCGCACGCCGTGCGACGAGTCCACCGGCGTGCCCCGCACCATGCGTCCCGACCAGATCGCACGGGACTTCACCCACAGCGTCGACGCCGCCGCACCGGCCGTCGAGGTGCTCCGGCACGCCGCCCGCACGCTGGCGGCGGCCGTCCCCGCGGACTACTGGTGCGGTGTCCTCCTCGACCCTGCCACGTTCCTCGACACCGGCGGCACCTACGAGAGCTCGTTCCCCGAGAGCGTCATGCCGCGCCTGTTCGAGATCGAGCACGTCGACCACGGCGGCGCGAACCACCTGCGTGCGCTCGCCCGCCGGCAGGCGAGCGTGAGCGTGCTCAGCACGGTCACCCGCGGCGCCCTCGCGAACGACGTCTACTACCGGGACATCCTGCGGCCGCTGGGCATGGCCGACGAGATGCGGGTACTGCTCCGGCAGGGCACCAACGCGTGGGGGGTGCTGGTGTGGGCGCGTGGCGGGTCGGGGTTCGCCGACCGCGACGTGCGCGTCGCGCAGGCCCTGTGCAAGCCGGCCGCCAACGCCCTGCGCGGCTCACTGCTGCTCGGCGTGGACGACGACGGGGAGCTCCCGGACGCGCCCGGGCTGCTCGTGCTCGACCGGGACCGACACGCCGGTCTCGTTGACGCCGACCGCCCAGCGGTGGCTCGACGAGCTCCAGGAGGACCCGCCGGGGCGGCGCGGGCTCCCGAACGCCGTGCGCGCGCTGGCCAACCACGCGTCGTCGGCGCTGGCCGGCAGCCCCGCTCGTTCACTGGCCAGGACGCGCGGCGGCCGGTGGGTGTCCCTGCACGGCTGGGTCATGGACGGGCCGCTCACGGCGGTGGCCATCGGCCCGGCCGGGGTGAAGGAGCTGATGGCCGTCATCCTGCACGCCTACAACCTCACCGCACGGGAACGCGACGTCACCCAGCACGTGCTGCGCGGCCGGACCACCGGCCAGATCGCCCACGCGCTCGGCTTGTCCCCGTACACGGTGCAGGACCACCTCCAGGCGATCTTCCGCAAGGTCGGGGTGGGGAGCTGCCGCGAGCTGATGTCCACGATCTTCACCCGGCACTACCTGCCCCGGCTCGGCCCGGACGGGGTCCCGCCGCTGTCCACCGACGGCCGGATGTACGAGGAGTCGGCGCGAACGGCCTGAGACGGCCACGGTTGCTAGGTTGCCTTCGCACCCCAATCGACGCGTCGGAGGCGGAGACCGTGACCCTGCCCGTGATCGAGAAGGCCAGGTCGGGTGAGCTCTCGCTCGGCACGTTCGTGTTCGAGTTCGCCACGAACGGCATCGGCCGGCTCGCCGCGCACGCGGGTGCCGAGTTCGTGCTCTACGACGCCGAGCACACCGGCTGGGGCTGGGAGACGCTCGGCCGGCTCGTCGCCACCACCCGGCCGACCGGGGTGCCGGCCTGGATCCGGATCCCGTCGCGTTCGACCGCACCACGGTCAGCCGGGCCCTCGACGTCGGGGCGAGCGGGATCATGGCGCCGATGGTCGGCTCGGCCGAGGTGGCCGCACAGCTCGTGGAATGGTCGAAGTACCCGCCGGACGGCAGCCGCGGCGCCGCCTTCGGCGTGGCCCACGACGACTACCTCGGCGGCGACAACGTGGCCACGATGCGCAGGGCCAACAGCGACAACGTGGTCATCTGCCAGATCGAGACGGTCGCGGGGCTCGACAACGTCGAGAAGATCGCCGCGGTGCCCGGCGTCGACGTCGTGTGGGTCGGGCACTTCGACCTCACCAACTCGATGGGCATCCCCGGGCAGTTCGACCACCCCGACTACCTCGCCGCGCTCGACCGCGTCGCGAAGGCGGCCTCCGACACCGGGACGATCGCCGGGTTCATGCCGACGTCGGTCGAGCAGGCGACCGATCTGGTCGACCGCGGATTCTCCCTGCTCGCCTACAACGGCGACCTGTGGCTCTACCAGCAGGCACTCGCGGCCGGTCTGACGGCGATCCGGTCCGCCGCGACGCGCTGACGGGGCGCTGCCCGCCGGAGCGTCCCGTGCGGCGTCACCGCCGGTCCGGCTCCGGATGCCCGTCCAGGCCCAGCATCGCCAGCATCTCGGCGCAGTCGGCGGCATCGAACGCCCGGCCCGCGACGACCCGGGCCGCCCTGCGGTGCTGCAGGTCGCTCTCCGCGGCCGCCGCGGCCTGAGCGGCCGCGTGCCTGCCTGCCTCGTCGGGGCGGGAGGGGTTACCGGTCCATCTCATCGTCCGTGCTCCCTACATCGTCGCGCCGGCCGTCCGGTGAGAGGGCGGACGTCCACGGCGCGACCGAACGTCAGGCGGCGATCTGCGCGAGGCGCACACGGAGTGCCCGCCCGACCTGACCCCCCGGACCCTACGCCGGTACCGGCCGGTCAGCTGATCATGAGGACGGGACGTCTGCCCAGGCCGCGAGCCGCGTGGCGAGCGCGGCATAGACCACTGGGTCGGTGCCCATGCCGGTGTGGCTGCTCCCGACCTCCACCCATTCGGCGCCCGGGTCCTGGCAGGACCGCCAGCCGACCACGCCGTCGTCCTTCGAGTAGATCGCGACGGCCGGCACCGGCAGTGGCGCGGTCAACCCGGCCGCGGCGGCCTCGCCGCACGGCCCGGTGAGGCAGTCGACGTCGACGAGGCCGCGCACCCCGAGACCGGACAGGCGCACCACGGCCGGCAGCACGACGCGACGAGGCCGCTCGCGTCGAGCGGGTCGAGCACCGGGCTGCCCAGCATGGCGAGCCCGCGCACGAGGTCGGGGCGCCGGACGGCGACCATCCTGGCGAGCATCCCGCCCCTGCTGTGCCCCACCAGCACGACCGGGCCCCCGGTGCGCTCGGCGTGCTCGCCGACGCGGCGCTCGAGCCGGCCGACCAGCTCCTCGGTGCAGCCGACGTTGATCCCGAGGCCCGCGCCCGCCGGGACGTAGCCGCGGCGGGTGAGCCAGCGGCGCAGCATCCCCATCGACGCGTCGGCGCCCGCGAACCCCGGCGCCACCACCACGCCGGTCCCGCCGCCGTCGGCCGCGCCCGCCCGCCAGACGGGATGGCGCACCAGCGCGGGCGCCGTCAGCCCCAGCACCGGCGGGAGCGACCGCCCGACGTGCCGGGCGATGTGCCGGGCCCGCTCCCACGGCACCCCTGTCAGGTCGACCGCCACCGCTCACACCCCCCGCTCGACGGGGAGCTTCCCCCGCTCGACGGCCTTGACCAGCGTGGCGTGATCGGCCTCGGTCTGGTCGGCGTAGGCACGGGCGAACCTGCAGAAGGCCTGGTCGAGGTTGTCGGAGCCGCCGGCGTAACCGGCGATCATCGACGCGCCGCTGGTGCGCGCGTGCCCCTTCGCGAGCAGGTGTCCGAGCACGGCGGCGTAGTCGTCGAGCGCGTCGTCGTCGAGGGCGTCGAGCGCGACGGTGCCCTTCATGTCCCGGAACTGCCGCACGTAGTACTGGTGCCGGCCCACCGTGGTCCAGCCCAGCAGCGGGTCGCTCACCGTCTGGAGCGCCTGCTGGTACTCCACCACCGCTGGCCCTGGTGGGCGTGCCATGCCGACTCGCCGTGCACGTGCCGCGCCAGCACCGACCGGCGGGCCTGCTTGAGCTGCAGGAACACCACGTCGTCCGGCGACGACCCCTCCAGCAGCGCCACGTAGGCGCGCAGCCCGACGCTGCCGACGCCCACGACCTTGTGCGCGATGTCGACGATCGTGTAGCCGCCCAGCGCCCGCCGCCAGTGCGGCGCGAGGGTGAGCAGGTACTCGTCGAGCGCGCGGCGAGCTCGTCGGCCTCGGCCGCCGGCACGCGGGTGATCAGCGGGGGCTCCTCGACGATCCGCCGCCTGCCCTCGACCTCCCGGGTGAACCGGGGCAGGGCGCGGTCGCTGGTGCGGTGCCGGGCCCGTCTCGCGGCGCGCTCGACCTCGGCCCGCAACGGCTTCGCGCTCTCCTGCGCGAGCCGGTCGACATCGAGCCGCTGGTAGGAGCGCGAGAGCAGCGGCTGTTCCGCGAGCTCGCGGACCTCGCTCCGGTAAGCCGCGACGCACTCGGTGACGGCGCTCGCGCAGGTGTCCTCGCTCACGCCGTTCTGCCGTCCCGCCACCCAGATGCTCGCCACGAGGCGGCGCAGGTCCCACTCCCAGCTGCCGGGGTGTGCCTCGTCGAAGTCGTTCAGGTCGATCACGAGGTCCCGCTCCGGCGAGGCGTAGAAACCGAAGTTGCCCAGGTGCGAGTCGCCGCAGACCACCGGCATGATCCCGGTGGCAGGCAGCCGCGCCACGTCCTGGGCCATGACGACCGCGGTGCCGCGCAGGAAGCCGTAGGGCGACTCGACCATCCGCCCGACCCGCACCGGTACCAGGCGGTCCACCCGGCCGACGTGGCTCTCCATGATCAGTCTGATCGGGTCGGGCCGGTCCGTGGACACGTTCCAGCCGCCCAGCGACGAGCGGGGCACCCGCTTGCGCATGGCCTTGCCGATGGCGTAGCGCGTGGCTCGCTCGACCGGCCGTTGCCGGAGCGACTCGTAGGGCGTGCGGTCGGCGTCGGCGAGAACGGTGTGGCCGCGCACCGGGAGCTGAACAGGGCCGGTCACGCCGTGATGCTACGCCGGGAGATGCCTCATCCCCGTATGACGCCGACGGCCACGGCCAGCAATGCGCCCCCGGTGACGGCGTCCACGGTGCGCCGGACGCGGGAGCGTTCGAGCGCGGCCCGGCCCCGGGCCGCGACGGGGATCACCACCGCCCACCACAGCGTCGAGGCGACGACGGTGGTGGCCGCCATCAGGAGCAGCTGAGCGGTCACGGTGGGGCCGGGCACGACGAACTGCGGGATCAGCCCGAGGAAGAACAGCAAAGCCTTCGGATTGAGCAGGTTGCTCGCGACCCCGTCGAGGTAGGGGTGCGGGCTGCGCTCGCGGGCCGACGCGGCGGCGGGGTCGCGGACGAGCGCGGCGCGCAGCGCGTGCGCCGCGAGCCACACCAGGTACGCGGCCCCCGCGAGGCGGATCGCGGTGAGGACGTCGGGCCGCGCCGCCAGTACCGCCGACAGCCCGAGCGCTGCGGCCGCGGTGTGTGCGGCCAGCCCGGTCTCGATCCCGGCCGCCGCGCGCACGCCCCGCCGCGGGCTCGCGAGCGAGTGCCGCACGACCACCGCGAAGTCCGGGCCGGGCGTGCACAGCACCACCAGCAGGACGCCGACGAACGCGGTCCAGCGCTCGAGGGTCACGGGACCGGAACGGGCGCCGGGTCGGTCAGGGCTGGCAGGTGCCGGGTCAGCCTGCGGACGGCGTTGCCGGACCCGAGCAGCGCCAGCGCGTGCACCCCGACCCCGTCGGTGGGCGTGCGCGCCACGGCCTCCGCGTAGTCGGCGTACGTGGGTGATGCCTGGGCGAGGTCGGGGAAGGCCAGTGCAGTGACGCCGGCGTCCCGCGCGGCGAGGCGCAGAGCGGCGAGCTCCGCGGGCGGGGCGGCGAGCACGGGGACGACGATCTCGGCGATGCCCGCCCAGTGGCCGCCGGAGGCGTCGGTGAGGTCCGGCCCGAGTGCCGCGGCACCCGCGGCACCGGCGGACGCGCCGAGCACGGCGGCGGCGTTGGCGATCAGCCAGCGCGGAGAATCAGGGTCGAGCACGAGGACGCAGCGGGGAGGCACCCCACCAATCTCGGGCAGCATCCGGATCGCAGCAAGCTTGACCGGATAATGTCCGACCCATGCCTCGTGAAGCCATATTGGATCCGGTCGACTGGAGAATTCTGCGGCAGCTGCAGGACGACGCGTCCATCACCAACAAGGAGCTGGCCGCGCGCGTCGGCCTGCCCACGTCCTCCTGCCACGAGCGGGTGCGGCGGCTGCGGACGCTCGGCGTGATCACGGCCGTGCGCGCGGTGGTGGACCCCGGCGCCATCGGGCGCGGCCTGCACGCGTTCGTGGCCGTGCAACTGCGCCCGCACCGCAGGGAGCTCGTGGAGGCCTTCACGGCCGCCGTGCTCGCCCTGCCGGAGACCCTCGCGCTGTACACGGTGTCCGGCCCTGACGACTTCTACCTCCACGTCGCGGTCGCCGACAGCGCCCACCTGCACCGCCTGATCGTCGATCACCTCACCACGCGCCCCGAGGTCGGCCACGCCCAGACCCACCTGATCTTCGACCGACCGGTGACGGCGCCGGTCCGGCCTTGATTCGATACAGAGCAGATCTGTATAGTAATTGCTGTGCCCGACCGCACCTCCGGCCGCCCACGCAGCCGGGAGGCCGACGCCGCCATCCTGGCCGCCGCGCTCGACCTCCTGCTCGAGCGCGGCGTCGAGGCCACCAGCATCGAACAGGTGGCCCGCCGCGCAGGCGTCACCCGCGCCACCGTCTACCGGCGCTTCCCGGACAAGGCCCGGCTGCTCGTCGCCACCGTCGAGGCCGCGTACGGCGACCCGCCGGCATCCCCGGAGATCCGCGACGTCGAACAGCTGCTGACCGGCTGGGCCCACGCGCTCTCCGACCCGCGATCACGCAGGCTGCTGCGCAGGCTCTACGGCGCGATCGACGACCTCCCTGAGCTCACGCAGGCGTACCGGACCCGGTTCGGCACTCACCGCGACCAGGCCCGCCGCCAGGTGCTGGAGCAGGCCCGCGACCGCGGGCAGCTACCACCCGACACCGACCCCGACGTCCTGCTCGACCTGCTCACCGGCGCCGTCTGGCAACACCTGGCCACCCGGCCGGACACGGCCGCTGCCTCCGACGTCGAGCGGTTCCTGCGCGCGGCACTGCAGCAAGCCGGATACCGGCCGGGAGGAGACCACGATGCCCGCTGACCACCCCTCGCAGCTGCGCACCCGGGCGTTCGCCCGCGTCATCGGCCCCTACATCGCCACCTTCGGGATCGTCTACGCGATCCGCCTGCCCGAGCTGGGCAGCGTGGTCGGCGACCTGTTCGCCTCCTCGTTCAACCTGCTGATGCTCGGCGCCCTCATGCTCGCCGCCGGGCTGGTCATCATCGGGGTGCACCGCAGCTGGCGCGGCCCGCTCGCCGTGACGATCTCGCTCTTCGGCTGGTTCGTCGCGATTCGCGGTTTCCTCCTGATCGCCACCCCGGGCTCGCTCCAGGCCGCGTCGACGCCACCATGCTCTCCCCCACCGCCACGATCGCGGCCCGCGGATTCTTCGCGGCGCTCGGCCTGCTCGGCCTGGTACTGGCGTACGCGGGGTGGTTCAGGGCACCGGCGCGCACCACGTGATCCGGCCCGGCGGGGGCGGCGGCACGGCGTCCGGGTGCAGCGCCCACGCGATCGCCTCGATCCCGTCGACGAGCCGCGGGCCTGCGCGCACGACGTACGAGTCGGCGTCGATCGCGACCACCGCCGCGCCCGGCACCCGCTCCCGCACGGCCGCGGCCTGCGCCACCGCGGCGTCGAGGCCGTACCCGCACGGCGCGACGACCACGACGTCGGCGTGCTCCTCAGCGATCTCGGCCCAGCTCGCCGTGACGCTCCGGCCGGCGTCCACCCCTCCCACCGGCTCACCGCCGGCTCGGCGCACCAGCTCGGGCACCCAGTGCCCGGCGAGGAACGGCGGGTCGGTCCACTCCAGCACCAGGACCCGCGGCCGCGGGTGGGACGCGACCGCGGCCGCGACGGCGTCCAGCCGGGCCCGTAACCGGCCGACGAGGTGGGACGACGCCCCGATGCGCTCCCCGACCGCGGTGATCGCGCCGAGCACGTCCTCCACCGACCGCGGGTCCAGCGACAACACGTCGGCCCGGCACCCGATCACGTCCAGCGCATCGGCCACGGAGGCCGCCGGCAGCGCGCACACCGCACACAGGTCCTGCGTGAGGATCAGGTCCGGGTCCAGCGCGGCCAGCGCGGCCCGGTCCAGCTCGTACATCGGCAGGCCGCGGGCGGCCCGGTCACGCACGCCCGCGTCGATCTCCGCCGGCTCCAGCCCCGCAGGCAACACCGTGTCGACCACCACGGCCGCGCGCTCCCGGACCGCCGCATCGCACTCGTGGGTGACGGCCACCAGGTCGTCCGCACGCCCGAGCGCCGCGACGATCTCCGTGGCCGCCGGGAGCAACGACGCGATCCGCACATGTCGAGGTTAGGCGGTGTCCGCGGGTCAGGCGCGTGCGTTCGGCGATCAGAGCCGGAGTCGGCGCGATGAGCCGGCTGGTGTTTCGTGATCGCCGGAGATGGTGCCCGGACGACAGATCTGTCGCCTCGCCACCACTACCGACGATCGACGGCGCACATGATCGACCGAAGTGGTGCCAGCACGTCACATCCGGCGCCCACCAACCACTTCCGGCGATCACGCCCGGGGCAGCCGACGCCCAGCCCAGCCGGGGAAGCCCTGCCGTCCCGGCCGGCGCACCCGACAGCGTCATGATCGTTGCGACATCACGCCACCCGCCGTCGCAAGGGCGCCGTGGCCCAACTCGGACCGATCATGCAGTCGGCCCGGCACCCGATCGCCTACGACCGCTGGTCAGTTCGGACGTACCCGTCTATTTCGGATGCAGCAGGGCCCTGCCCGTCGCCGGGTCGAAGACGTGGGCGCGCCGGGCGTCCAGCACCAGCTGGGCCCGCTCCCCCTTCCGCAGCGATGTGCCGCCCGGGATGCGGGCGACCAGGCGCGCGCCGTCGGCCTCCCCCGGCAGGCCGATCTCGGCCCGGACGACGGCGTCGCGGCCGGGCCGCTCGACGCTGCGCACGGACACCGGTAGCGCCACCGAGGCCGGGTCGCGCCCGGGCCCGCCTCCGTGACGTCCTCGGCGCGGAACCCGAGCAGCAGCAGTGAGCCGACGTGTGGGACGAGCGCGGCGGGAACCGGGCCCCACAGCGGGATCGTGCGCTCGCCGACCCGGAAGCCCGCGACGCCGTCGGAGGTGACCAGCCGGGCCGGGAGCAGCCCGATCCCGCCGTCACCGACGAAGTCGGCGACGAACGTGTCGACCGGGGCGTCGTAGACGCGGCGAGGCCGGTCGACCTGCCGGATCCGGCCCTCGTGCAGCACGGCGAGGCGGTCGCCGACGGCCATGGCCTCGGCCTGGTCGTGGGTGACGTAGAGCGCGCCGACGGCGGCGGCGCGGACGGCGTCGACGATGGTGCGCCGCGCGCGGGCGCGCTCGACGGGGTCGAGGTGGGCGAGCGGCTCGTCGAAGAGGAACGCGCGCGGCGTGCGCACCAGCGTGCGCCCGATCCCGGTCATGCCGGACTCGCCGGCGGAGAGCGTGCCCGGCATCCGCGGCAGCAGGCGCGCCAGCCCGAGCAGCCTGCTGCGGGAGACCACCCGCTGCGCCGCCTCCGGCTCCGGCACCCCGAACGCGCCGGCCGACCGCGCCAGGTTGGCGGCGACGTCCAGGAACGGCACGAGCGTCGTCGACCGGAAGACCATCGAGATGTCGCGCTGGGAGACCGGGACCGCGGTGACGTCGCGGCCCGCGACCAGCACCCGCCCACCCCGCACCGGCTGGAGCCCGGCGACGGCACGCAGCGCGGTGGTCTTGCCGCTCCCCGAGGGCCCGACGACCGCGAGCACCTCGCCGGCCTCGGCCAGCAGCGTGACGCCCCGCAGGCGGGCTCGCCGCCGTACTCGACCGTGACGTCGACGAGCCCGGTGCGGCCTATACCGGTATCCACGTCAAGGAACGGTAAGGACTGCCCCCGACAGTTGTCATGCGAGTTCCTCGGAGGCCGCGGGGCGGAGCGCTAGTCCGGCCGTGCGCAGATCTCCTCGGGCGACCTTCCGTCCCGATCGCCGGTGATGATCTTGCGCTCCACCTCTCGGTCGCCCTGGATGCGGACCTTCCCGTCCGGCGACTCGGCAGCTCGCTTGCGCAGTTCCTCGATACGCTTCCGGTCCTCGTCGGTCACCTCCCGCTCGACGGGCCTGCCGTCCCTGCAGGTGATGATCTTTCCGGCGTCGGTGGGCGCGAGCGTCAGGTTGCTCGGGCTGGCCGCACCGGTGAGGGCGGCGGTGAGACCGGCGGCCGCGAGGGCGGTCCCGGCGATGGTGCGCATCCGCACGAAGAACTCCTTCGGTCATGGGTCGAACTGCTTGTGCGGCGCCACCCTCGCCCGCTTCGCCATGAATCGATGTAGAGCCTGATGTGAGGGCGATGAGAACGCCCCGCCTGACCGGCATCGGCGAACGGTCCGTTCGTCCATTCAGGTCCGGGCGTCCAGCTCGACCCCGTCCGCCGACGGTCCGCCGGGAGGCATCTGGTAGCCGTGTGCGGTCATCCGGGTGTCGGGCCGCAGCTCGGCGGGGACGCAGTCGGGCCAGTAGCGCTCGGGGACGCGCCCGCTCACCGGGTTGCGGTAGTGGAACCACATCGGCAGCACGCCCGGCCAGACCACGGTGCGCCCGGTGCCGCCGCGGAACCCCTCCTCGCGCACGCCCAGCTCGGTCAGCGTGATGTCCGGCGGGTACACGGCCAGCAGCCTGCTCGGCGGCGGGTCGGGGGTCCCTTCGGGCGGGTCCTGCGCGGCGGCCACCCGCCGTGCCAGGTGGGCGAGGAGAAGTAGTGCTCGTCGATGGTGAGGCTCCACAACCGCCAGCAACCGTCCTCCAGCACCGCCTGGTCGTTGGGGTACATGCCACCGGCGAACCCCGTGAAGCCCGGCGTGACGGTCATCGACGTGCGGGGCTGGAACAGCCGGGTGCGCAATGTCGCCGACCGGCCGTCCTGCGACACGATGACCACCGGTTGGGTGCGCCAGTGGAAGGAGATCCGGGCGCGGAGCGCGTCGGCGGGCCGGGGGCCTCCGTAGAAGGCGGTGGCGGCGCCCATGATGCGCTCGCGGCCGATGTAGTAGCCGGCGAACGGGCTCTGCTTGTTGCCGTGGACCGCGAAGAGCCCCGCCATCTCCGTCCACTGGAAGTCGTCGAGGTAGTAGCCGTAGGCCGCCGACACGTTCTCCACGCCGTCGTACGCGCGGGAGCGGCTCAGGCGGCGCCGGAGCTCGGCGAGGTCCGGGCCCGGTTCCTCGCGACGTCCTGCCGCGGTGGGCCGTGCCGGGTCGAGGAAGGCAGGCGCGGTGCGGGACGCGCGGGGGCCGGTGCCGCCGTGCCCCCATCCCTGCGCGTAGTCCGCGGTGAGCAGCGGGGTGACGTGCACCTCCTGCAGCCTCCACCGCCCGCCGTCCTTGACGAACCGGTTGCGGAACACCGAGAACGCCCAGGTCCCCGTGCCGGTGTGGGTGTCGCCCAGCATCCCGATCTCGATCCCGCGGGCGAACGCGTCCCTCCCACCGGGCCGCACGTCGACGATCAGGTCGAAGATCGGGTGGTCGTTGAGGGTGCCGTGCGAGATGCCCTCCGGCCCCATGCGTTCCATGGCCCGGCGCACACCGTCGGCTCCCCGGTACTCGCCCACGCCGTCGACGCGGACGATCGCGTCATCGCAGGACGGGTCGGCGCCGAACAGGTCGACCACGTCGGCCCACATCCGGCGGTCGACGTAGTAGCCGTAGGCGTTCTGGAGGTTGCGGACGGCGTCCTCGTCGTTCAGCCGGTCGATCCGCTCCGCCAGCTGCGCCGTGGTCGCGCCGGTGTGCGGGGCGGGCCCGTCCGGGGCCGGGATCGGGACGCCGACCTCGTCGAGGGTGAAGTGCGGCGCCACGATCGGGAGCTCGTTCCCCCCGGCGTTGGTCCAGCCCGTCGCGTAGTCGCCCTCGTACAGCGGGTGGAAGTGCAGCGACGCGATCCGCCACCGGCCGTCCTCCCGGACGTAGGTGTTCTCGTGGATCCCGGCCTCGATCCGGGCCTCCCCCGCGCCGTCGCCCAGGAACCGCATGCCGTTCCAGCGGCACGCCGCCGTGCGGCCGTCGACCGAGAGGTTCACCAGCGGCTGTT
Organism: Pseudonocardia sp. CNS-004; assembly: GCA_001942185.1. Classification (GTDB taxonomy): domain Bacteria; phylum Actinomycetota; class Actinomycetes; order Mycobacteriales; family Pseudonocardiaceae; genus Pseudonocardia. Next base: position 30,474 of record MKJV01000113.1, on the reverse strand, counting down.
CGACGACCTCGGTGTGCAAGGCCCCCGGCCTGCCGGCCGGGGCGCCCCGGTCGGCGAGCCACCGCGCGATCGCGTCCCGCCCGGTGACGGTCTGCTCGGCCCACCGGAGGGTGCCGTTCTCGGCGAACAGCGCCGCCACGGCGTCCCACCGCCCGAACTGCGCCAGGTGCGCGTAGGCGCGCTGCACGTCCTTGACCTCGCGCACCGACTCGACGCGTTCGACGTCGCGCGCGAGCTCGGCGAGCTCCTGCGTCGAGGGGGTCATGCGCGGCTCACCGAGTACACCCGCGCGGCGTTGCCGCGCAGGAAGGAACCGGCCTCGTCGGGCGTCAGGAAGTCGGCGGCGGACCGGGCCATCTCCGTCTTCTCGGTGTAGGTCCACAGCGTGCTCTGCCCGACGTCGGAACCCCACACGACGCGGTCGGGGCCGAAGCCGTCGACGAGGCGCCGGACGAGGTGCGCGGGCCGCACGCCGGCCGCGACCAGCCGTTCCATCGTGATCTCGGTGATCTTGAAGTGCACGTTCGGCACGTCCTCGAAGATCGCGATCGTGCGGTCGATCCCGAAGTCCGGCGGGCCGGGCAGCACCACCTCCTCCCCCGCCTCCGCCGCCAGCTTCACCTCGTACTGGGTCATGCCGTAGGGCATGGCGCCGTGGTCGAGCAGGATCGGCAGGTCGGGGAACCGGCGGGCGATGATCTCGACCAGCGGCAGCAGGTAGGGCAGCTGCTTCGTGAACAGGATCAGGGTCATCGGGGTCCCGAGCTCGGCGCAGGTCTTCCAGACCTCCATCGCCTGCGGCGAGCTCATCCATGCGGTGTCCAGGATCCACGGCCGGGTGTGCGCCAGGCGGAAGCCGCGGACGTGGTCGTCGCGGACCATGTCGCGGTACCGGTCCGGTGTCGCCGGGTCCTGCGCGTCGAGCATCACCACCGGGTGCAACCGGCCGGGGTGCTCGCGGGCGGACTCGACGATGTAGCTGTTGTCGTACCCGTAGAGGTGACCGCGCTGGACGAGGCAGGCCTCGGTGACCCCGTGCTCGTCCATCATCGCGATCAACGCGTCGACGGTGACCGAGTACCCGGTACGGGCCGGGGTCGGCAAGCCGGGCCGCAACGGCCGGGGCGGGTAGGTGTCCCAGTCGTCGGAGACCAGGTGGGCGTGGGTGTCGAAGAGCGGCAGGGATGTCATACCGGGGTCCTGTCCTCGTGAGGCACTACAGCGTCGGCGTCATCGTCAGCCAGGCCTTGCGCTCGGCGAGGGCCTGCGGCTCGTCCAGGCCGTGCCAGCGCGCGGTGCTGACCGTGGGGAACCCGCCGTTGAACCAGGCCAGCGGCGCCTGGATCATCAGCTCCGCGGCACGGGCCTGCAGCTCCCGGTAGGCCTGGCCACGCACGGTCTGGTCGGTGGCGGCCAGCGCGGCTGCCGCGGCGGCGTCGATCTGCGGGTCGCAGATCCCCGACGGGTTGGACGCCGCGGCCTTGCGCTCGTTGCAGGTGTACCAGCGGGTGATCCCGATACTGGGTTCGGCGCCGAGGCTCGTCCGCAGGAAGGCCAGGTCGAAATCGTTGTCCTTGTAGACCTTCTCCGTGAACACCGCGCCCGACGTGCCGACGAGCTCCGCCCCGATCCCGACCTCGGCCAGCATCGACTTCACCATCTCGGCCGTGGCCGCTGTCGCCGTGAGGGAACTGATGTAGCGCAGGGTGAGGGTGAACCGGAGGCCGTCCGGCCCGCGCGGGAAGCCGGCCCGGTCGAGGGTCGCGTTGATCGCGTCGAGGTCGCGGGGGAAGTCGCGGTCGAAGTCGATGTCGGTGTTGAGCGCCCACTCCGGCTCGTCCGGGAACAGCCGCTTCGCGGGGGTCCCCACCCCCGCCAGCGCGGTCTCCGCGATCGCGGTCCGGTCGGCCGCCGCGAACACCGCCGCCCGGACCGCCGGATCGGCGAGGTGCTCGCTGCGGGCGTTGAACATCATCGGGATGTACTCGGGGAAGGTGCCCGCTTCCATGAGCTGCGTGTTCTCGTCGGCCGCCACCCGGTCCTGCTGCGACACGTCCAGGATCGCCTCGTCGATCTCACCGGAGAACAGTGCCTCGGCGCGGCTGTTGGGGTCCGGGATGATCGTGAAGACGGCGCGGTCGACCTGGACCTCGCCGCCCCAGAAGCCGGGGTTCTTCTCGAGCACGACCTCCTGGCCGGGCGTGTAGTGGCCGAACTTCATCGGGCCGGTGCCGATCGGTTCCTTGTTGGCCTGGTTGGTGACGTAGTCGGTGCCCTCGTAGACGTGCTTCGGCACCATGAACTGCCCCGCGACCGCCTCGAGCAGCGGGCCGTAGGGCTGGTCGAGGTGCGCGACGACGGTGTTCGGGTCGGTGATCTCGACCGAGGCGATCCGCTCGGCGAGCCCGGCGCCGTACGTGGACAGCGGCACGATCTCCTCGAGGTTGAACTTCACGTCCTCGGCGGTGAAGGGCTCCCCGTCGTGCCACGTGACACCCTCGCGCAGCCGCAGCGTGAGGTCCAGCCCGTCCGGGCTGACCTCCCAGCTCTGCGCCAGCGCGGGCGAGAGCGTCGAGTCGCTCGCCACGAAGATCAGCGGGTCCATGATCTGCGCGCTGAACGTCTTCGGGATCGAACCGGTCACCAGCTGCGCGTTCAGCCCCATGGTCATGGGGTCGCCGTTGATCGCCCGGACCCAGACCCGGCCGCCGTCGTCACCGCCGCTGCCGCCGCATGCGGCCAGCGCGAGCGCACCGGCCACCACCGTCGCGAGCAGCCGCCCACGTCCAGTTCTCCTCATCGCATGTCTCCTGCCTCTCTGCAGAAATCCATCCGGAACCAGCGGGATCAGTCGAGGTTCAGCAGGTGGGTGGGGTTGTCGACGAGCATCCGGCGCAGGTGCTTCTCGTCGACGCCGTGGTCCAACAGGGCGGTCGTGACTTCGATGAACGCGTCGACCGGACGCGTACGGCCCACCTGCCCCAGGTCCGAGGCGAGCACGGTGTGCTCGACGCCGACCGCCTCGATCCACTCCAGCAGCACCTCGATCCCGAAGTGCTGGTGGTCGTCGGGCAGGTACATCCCGACCTCGTGCTCCATGAACACGCCGCGCTCGGCGAGCGCGACCCCCTGCGCGATCGTCAGATCGCTGATGAAGTTGGGATGGCTGGCCACCATCCGCTGCACGCCGCGCTCGACGCCCACCGCGAACAGCTCGGCCATGTCGTCGGGATGCAGGTGCCCCCCGTTCAGGACGGCTCCGGTCTCGGCGACGACGTCGGCGACCTGCACGACCTCGTCGCGCAGCCGGCCCTCGTCGTCGTGGATGAGCACCGGCACCGTCGTGAGCTGCACCGCGCTGCGCGGGAACCCGGCCGCGAGCGCGGCCTCCTGGTGCTCGATGTGCCGCCGGGAGGAGAACGTCGGGAACCAGACGATCTTGCCGCCCATCCGCAGGCACATCTCCACCGCGTACGGGTTGATCCCGCCGACCTGGTTGTTCAGCACGATGCCGCCGAACACGCGGGTGGTGATCCCCTCGACGACCGGTGCGCCGCCTGCAGGTCCATCACCGTGTTGTGGTGGTGGGACTTGGCGACGAACGCGCGCATGTTGATCCGCTGCCGTCCCCGGCGCCGTCGACGTGGTCGAACTCCCGCGGGAACGGCCCCGGCCCGGAGTGGCAGTGCAGGTCCACCAGTCCATCGAGGATCCGGGCGACGGTGGGGCTGGGTTCCATGGGCGACCTCCGTGACATCGATGGCGCCTGACCCTGACCGACCGCAATGCGTACTGTCAATCCGCCATGTGAACATCGCCGAGGTGTGACTTACGAGAACACGCGACAATTGTCGCTACTCGCCAGCAGGCGAGCGACCACTTCCCGTTCGGATCGCTATTGTGATGTTCACATAGTGCTTGTACGGTCGGCGCCGTCGGAGGACTGGGTCGCGCAGTGCACGGTGTGAACCGACAGTTCTCGTCCCGAACGGAGACCCCATGTCCGACACGTACGACGACGCACGGCCCGACGACGCACGGCCCGGCGGCACGGACATCCAGGCCGTCGACCGGGCGGCACAGATCCTGCGGCTGTTCGGCCCGGAGACCCCGGAGCTGACGGCCGCGGACGCCGCCGAGCGGCTCGAACTCAACCGGACGACGACCTACCGGTACTGCACTTCACTCGTATCGGCAGGTCTGCTGGAGCGGGGCACCGTGCCGGGTACCTTCGTCCCCGGCGCGTTGTTGCTGCAGCTCGGGGCGTTCGCGATCGGCAGGCGCAAGGTCGTGGACCTCGCACCCGGGTACATGCGTGAGCTCTGCTCGGTGACGGGGCTGACCACGGTGCTCAGCCTGTGGGGCTCGACCGGACCGATCGTCTCCCGCGTCGAGGAGGACCCGACCCGCACGGTGCTGGTGACCGTCCGCGTCGGCACCCAGCTGTCCCTCGTGACCGCACAGGCGAAGGTCTTCCTGACCCACATGGTCGACCAGCTTCGCGTCGATCGGCTGCTCGGCAGCCTGCCCGACGACACCCGGTCCGGTGTGGTTCGCGAGATCCGCGAGCTGGCCGGCACCGACCGCATCGCCATGGGCGCCGACGACCAGGGCGTGCACGCCATGGCCGCGCCCGTGTTCGACGAGTTCAACATCTGCGCGAGCCTCGCACTGATCGCCACGAACGACGTGCTCCCGCTCGACCCGCAGAGCGACGTCGCCGTCCATCTCCGCAACGCCGCCCGCGCGCTCAGCAAGGCCATGGGCAGCCGTCCGCCCCCAGCATTGATCCGCCGAGGAGTGCCGATGAAGGCACGCATTCTCTACTACGGCAGATTGCTGCTCTCGTCCTTCCTCCTCTTCGTCGCCGTCATCACGGTGCTCTTCTTCCTGTTGGAGCTCGCCCCCGGTGACCCGTTCAGGCCCTCGTCGGCGACGTTCCGCTGTCCGACGAGTTCCGCGAACGCATCGTCGCGTCCTACGGCCTGGACAAGCCCGTGTGGGAGCGGTACGCCATCTACCTCGGGAACGTGCTGACCGGGGATCTCGGCTACTCCTTCGCGACGAACCGGGAGCCGGTGCTCGACCTCATCATGAGCCGGGTGGGCAACACGCTCGCGCTGGCCGTGCCCTCCTTCCTGCTCTCCACCCTGGGTGGCATCACGCTCGGCTCGATCGCGGCGCGCACCCGCAGGCGCTGGCTCGACAGCGGCATCTCGGGCAGTGCCGTCGGGCTGTTCTCCGTGCCGAACTTCTGGTTCGGAATGCTGCTGATCCTGGTCTTCGCCGTCGCGCTGGACTGGCTGCCGCCCCAGGGCAAGAGCCCTTACGGCCAGTCCGGGATCGCACTCGAGTACATGGTGCTGCCCGTGATCACGATGGCCACGAGCGAGCTGGCATACAAGATCCGCATCATGCGGGCGTCGATGATCGAGTCGTTGGGACAGGACTTCATCGACACCGCGCGGTCGAAAGGGCTGCCGTCGTCGCGGATCCTGTGGGGCCACGCGCTCCCGAACGCGCTGCTGCCGATGGTCACCGTCTCCGGGTACAGCCTGGGATTCGTCCTCTCGGGATCCGTACTCGTCGAGAAGGTGTACGGGTGGCCCGGAATGGGCCTGCTCTTCGTCGACGCGATCGACCGGAAGAACAACATGGTCGTCCTCGGCATCGTGATCGTGCTGACGTTCACGATCATCATCGTGAACATCGTCACCGACGTGGTCTACGGAATCGTCGATCCGCGGTTGCGCGACCGGTTCGCGCCGAAGAAGAAGGAAATGGTCGCATGACGACGCAGCCGGATACGGCCACCGGAATGCGACCAGCGGGCACCCCCGCGCCGGATCCGGTCGTCGCAGCCGACCACGGTCCCGACGGGGCGCGCTCCGCGTGGCGCTCGTTCTTCAGCAGGCCCTCGACCATCGTGTTCGTCCTCCTGCTGGTCGTGCTTGCCCTCGTCTCGGCGATCGGGCCGTTCTTCGTCGCCGACCCGGTGGCGACCGCCTACCCGAAGCTGCTCCCGCCCGGCGGGGAGCACCTGCTCGGCACCGACATGCTCGGTCGCGACTACCTCGCCCGGGTCGTGCACGGCGGGCAGGTCTCGCTCATGGTCGGGTTCAGCGTCGCCCTGCTCTGCATGACGATCGCGCTGGTCGTCGGCGGGCTGGCCGGCTACTACGGCGGGATCCTCGACGCGGTCCTGGTGAAGGTGGCGGAGTTCTTCCAGGTACTGCCGGGGATCGTCCTCGCACTGGTCGCGGCCGCGCTGCTCGGCTCGGCTCGAACATGCTCATCATCGTCGCGATCCTGGCGATCACGATGTGGCCCGGCGTCGCGCGCATCGTGCGCGCCGAGTCGATGCGCGTCGCGCAGCTCGGCTACGTCGAGTCGGCCCGCGCCGCGGGGTTCCACGGCCCGCGCATCCTGTGGTCCGACGTGATCCCCAACGCGATGCCGCCGGTCCTGGTCGCCACCAGCATGACCGTGGGGCGAGCGATCCTCATCGAGTCCGGCCTCGCCTACCTCGGCATCGGGGACCCCGGCAACCCCAGCTGGGGAGCCCTGCTGAACTCGGCCCAGTCCTACATGCGGGACGGCTGGTGGCTGGCGCTGTTCCCCGGCTGCTGCATCTTCCTCGTCGTCCTGGCCGTCAACGTCCTCGGCGACTCCCTCAACGACGCGTTCAACCCGACCGTGGGGAGGGTGAAATGAGCGAGCCCACCAGCTCGCCCCTCGTCGCCGTGGAGAACCTCCGCGTGCTGCTGCCGACGGGCCACCGCACCGAGGTCGAGGCCGTGTGCAAGGTCGACCTGGTCGTCCACGACGGGGAGCGCGTCGGCATCGTCGGCGAGTCCGGCTCCGGGAAGTCCGTCACGCGCGCGCCATCGCGGGGCTGTTGCCGACCTCGCCGCGCGTCCGGGTGACCGGCTCGATCCGGTGGGGCAGCCAGGAGATGGTCGGCGCCGCTCCCGCGGTATGGCACCCGATCCGGCGCGAGCGCGTCGGGATGATCTTCCAGGATCCGCTGACCTCGCTCAACCCGACGATGCGGGTGGGCAGGCAGGTCGCGGAGTCGATCCCGCGGGAGCGGGATGGCGCCGACCGCGCGGCCCGGATGCGGGCGGTGCACGAGTTCCTCCGCCAGGCCGGGTTGGAGAACGCGGAGCGAATCGCCACCAGCTTCCCGCACGAGTTGAGCGGTGGGATGCGGCAGCGCGTGCTGATCGCCATCGCGATCGCCAAGCTGCCCGCACTCATCGTGGCCGACGAGCCCACGACCGCGCTCGACGCCACCGTCCAGCAACGCGTGCTCCGCACCCTCGACGAAACCGTCTCCAACCTGCGGACATCGCTCATCCTGATCTCGCACGACCTCGCCGTCGTGGCCGGGATGACCGATCGGATCTACGTCATGTACGCGGGTCACGTCGTCGAGGAAGGCCCGACCGAACGCGTGCTCCAGGAACCGCAGCACGCCTACACCCGCGCGCTCCTGCGCAGCGTGCGCAGCCTCACCGACGAGGACACGGAGCTCTACTCGATCCCGTCGTCGCTCCGGCGGGAGCTCACCGCGGAGGTCACCCGTGCTTCTTGAGGCCAGCAACATCTCCAAGGTCTTCCGCGGACGCCGCTCCGCGGAACCGGTCCACGCCGTCGACGACGCGACGATCCGCGCCCGCCCCGGCGAGTTCGTCGCGATCGTCGGGGAGAGCGGCAGCGGCAAGAGCACGCTCGCGCGCATCCTCCTCGACCTCGTGCCACCATCGGCGGGCACCGTGGAACTGGACGGCGTGCCGATCGCGTCCATGACGGGGCCGCAGCGGACGCATTACCGCCGGAGCGTGCAGGCCGTCCTCCAGGACCCGGCCGGGTCGCTGAACCCGCGCAAGACGGTGGCGCGCACCGTGGGCGAGGTCATCCGGCTGCACGGCATCGCCACGAACCGGCCCGAGACCCACGAGAAGGTCGTCGACGTGCTCCGCCTGGTGGGCATGCGCCCGCGGAGCGGTTCCTCGGCCGCTACCCGCACGAGCTGAGCGGCGGGCAGCGCCAGCGCGTGCTGATCGCCCGCGCGATCGCCCTGAGCCCTCGCATCATCGTGGCCGACGAGGCCGTGTCCGCGCTGGACGCGTCGGTGAAGGCCGGCGTCCTGCGGGTGATGGCGGACCTGAAGGAGCGGCTCGGTGTCGGCTACGTCTTCATCACCCACGACCTCCCGGTCGTGAAGAAGGTCGCCGACCACGTCTACGTGATGCGGTCCGGGCGGATCGTCGAGGAGGGCCCCAAGGACGAGATCTTCTCCGCGCCGTCGCACGACTACACGCGCACGCTGCTGGCCGCGGCACCCATGCTGACGATCACGCAGGCCGGAGGGACGCGATGAGGCGCACCGGGCAGGTTCGGATGCCGGCGGTGCTGCTGGCAGGCGTGCTCGCGGTGAGCGCCTGCGCCGGCGGGGACGACGACGTCGCGCAGCGGATCTGGGTCAGGTCGATGAACGGCGATGCCATGACCAACGGGCTGAACGTGCAGCTGGTCAGCAGCCTCAACGCCCGGACGTTCAGCGCGCAGATCCTGGACCCGTTGATCTTCGTGTCGGACGACTCGACGCTCTCGCCCGCGCTGGCGCAGAGCTGGGAGGTCAGCGCCGACGGGCTGGACCTGACACTGCGGTTGCGCGAGGGCGTGACCTGGCACGACGGGCAGCCGTTCACGGCAGCGGACGTGAAGTTCAACTTCGAGGAGATCGTGCCGCTGTCGACGTACGGCGCCGCGCTCGCCGAACGGATCGAGTCGGTCGAGATCACCGACCCGACCACCGTGGTGGTGCACCTCGCCCAGACCTACGGTCCGCTGCTCGAGGCCGTCGCCGTGCAGTTCATGGTGCCCCGCCACGTCTACGAGGGCACCGACCACGTCACCAACCAGGCCAACAAGGAACCGATCGGCACCGGCCCGATGAAGTTCGCCGACTACACCCCCGGCCAGGAGATCGTGCTGGAGAAGAACCCGGCCTACTGGGAGGGCGAGGTACAGGTCGACCGCGCGGTCTTCACCATGATCCCCGACGCCAACAGCCGCGCCGAGGCGCTGTTCTCCGGCGAGATCGACGAAGCGGTGCTCGACGTGTCGCAACAGGGGCGGGTCGCCGAGAACCAGGACATCGCGCTGCTGGAGGAGGGCTTCTTCCCGGAAGTCGTCACCATGATGTTCAACGCGCGCGGCGAGCACTTCGCCGACCCCGCGGTGCGGGCGGCGGTGTTCGCGGCGATCGACCGCAGGGCGATCGCGGAGGTCGCGTTGGCGAGCGTCGGCGCGCCCGCCAACGGCTTCTTCCCCGAGGCCCAGGACTGGGCGCTCAACACCGACGTCGACTTCGACCGCGACTTCCCCCGCGACCTCGACGCGATCAACGCGACCCTCGACCGGGCCGGCTTCCCGCGCGGACCGGACGGCACCCGGTTCACCCTCAGCATGCGGTTCATCGCGTCGCTGACCGACACCGGCGCGACAGCGAGATGGTGCGGTCGATGCTCGCCGACGTCGGGATCGCCGCAGCGCCGATCGGCACGTCGAGCGCGGTCTTCACCGAGAAGGTCTACAAGGAGGCGGAGTTCGACCTGGCTTTCCTGCGCACCAGCCTGGGCGCGGAACCCAGCATCGGGATCACCCGCTGGTACACGTGCAACGAGCGCAACGCCGCGGCGTCCAACCCGTCGGGCATCTGCGACCCGCAGATCGACGCCGCCGCGGACGCGGCCCTCGCCGCCACCGACCGGACGGTGCGCGGCCAGGCCTACAAGGACCTGCAGGCCCGCGCCGCCGAGCTGATGATCCACGCGCCGTTGGCCTGGTTCAACGGCGGATTCCCCACGGTCAGCACCGCACGCTGGCAGGGGGTCGACCAGCCGCACGGGCTGGTGGAGCGCAAGCCCTGGCTGACGATGCAACCGGTGGAGTAGGGACAGCGCACCGACGAGAAGGCAGGCGGATGGCAACACCACTGTTCGATGCTCACGCGCACGTGATCGCCGACGACTGGGAGAACTACCCACCGACGTCCAAGAACGCGCAGGCGCCACCACCGGCTCGAACCGGGTACACGGTGACGGTCGACTCGCTCATCGCGATGATGGACGAACACGACGTCACCGCGGCATGCCTCGTCCAGCGCGGTCGGCTCTACGGGTTCGACAACAGCTACATCATCGACTCCGCCCGCGAGCACCCCGGGCGATTGCACCCGGTGGTGATCCTCGATCCCCAGGATCCGGCGACGCCGGACCGCTACCGCACGATGGTCCGCGACGACCACGTCCGCGGGTTCCGGATGCAGGGGGAGCGGCCGTGGCTGCTCGACCCGGCGTGGATGTGCTCGGATCGCGCACTGGAGGTCTGGCAGGCCTGCGCCGACCTCGGCACCCCGATGACGCTCGGCCTGTTCATGAAGCAGCTGCCCTACACGCTGCCGCTGATCAGAATCATCGCCTGCCGGTTCCCCGACCTGCCGATCCTGCTCGACCACGGCGGTATGCCCTACGGCATGTCGCAGTACGAGGTCAGGTTGGCGAGGGAGGCCGGGGAGGAGGTGGTGCTGCCCGGCCCCCCGCACTTCGGGATCGAGGAGACGATCGCGATCTTCGAGGACGTGCCGAACGTCCATTTCAAGATCACTGAGATCAACATGGAGCGGCTGACTGCGGCGAACGTGCGGCCCGCGCACCTCGTCCGGCGCCTCATCGACGGTTTCGGCCCCGACCGCGTCGTGTGGGGCTCCGACGTCGGGCAGAGCACGCGCTGGGACTTCCGGGACAAGACGGCGATGGCCCGGTCCGCAGCCGACTTCCTCACGCCCGACGAGGCCCGCCGCTTCCTGCACGACAATGCCGCACGCGTGTACCTGGAGGGATAGGCGATGATCCGAACGTTCGGTCCGCCCCGGCCGGCGAAGAACGCCGACCACGCGGTCGTCTACCGCCGCGAGGGCGAGTTCGCCGGATGGCCCTACGTCATGGGGTTCTGGCAGACCGGAGCCGGCGAGCTGGTCGCCAACTTCCTGTCGGTGGACGCGGACTACAGCGACCCCGCCGCGATCAGCCACGATCGGTTCGGCGATCGGAGGTCCGGCGGCGACGGGGGCCGGATGGTCACCGTCCGGTCGCTGGACCGCGGGTGCACCTGGGGTGACCCCGCCTTCGACGTCTACCCGCGCGTGACCGACGCGGTGGGAGGAGCCGCCCCGGACCTCTCCGGGTTCGGGCCGTTCGACTTCACGGCAGGCGACGTCCTGGTGGGCAACAGCAGCACCGCGTTCGGCACCCCCGACGGCCGGTCGTTCGTGCGCGTCTCCACGGATGCCGGACGCAGCTGGACCCCACCCGCCGAACTGCCGCTGGAGGGCCTGCACTCGCTGTCGGCGATGAACTCCGCCCTGGTGCGCCCCGACGGACGGTGCCTGCTGTTCCTGACCTCGGTCGACGAGGAGGGCTGGAACCGCAGGCCGCTCGTCTACGCCGGCACCGACGACGGCACGGAGTTCCACTTCCTGTCCTTCATCACGCCGGAGCGCGACCCCTTCGCGGCCGCCGCGGGCACCTGGAACAGCACGTACCGCTTCGGCGGGCACCGCTGGTTCTACCCGCGGGGCACCCTGCTGCCCAGCGGGCGGATCCTGTGCACGCTGCGCTGCCAGCGCGATCCGCGCGGCGTGATGTGGACCGAGCTGCACCACAGCGACGACGGCGGCCTCACCTGGGCGTTCCGGTCGCGCGTCAACGACTTCGGGGCACCCGGCAGCCTGGTCGTCATGGCGGACGGCCGCCTGGTGGTCGTCTACGGGTACCGCCTGAAGCCCTACGGCATCCGCGCCGTCGTGAGCGAGGACGAGGGGTGCACCTGGGGCCCCGAGATCGTCGTCCGCGACGACGGCGGCAGCTGGGACCTCGGGTACCCGAACGCCTTCGAGGCCGCGCCGGGCACGATCGGGACGATCTACTACTTCACTCCCGTGACGACGCCGCGCAGCCGGGCGGCGGAGTCCGGCACATCGTGCGCAGCATGTTCGAGCCCGACTGACGGTCCCGGTCACGGGGTGGACGGGACCCCGAGGGGACGCTCGTAGCAGACCGAGAGCTCGGAGTCGGCGTAGTGGCCGAAGTTGGGGATGCGCCGGTAGCCGTGGCGCTCGTAGAAGGCCATCGCGTCGGGCTGCTCGGTGCCCGTCTCCAGCCTGAGCAGCGTCCAGCCGCGGCGCGCGGCCTCCGCCTCGAGGGCCGCGAGCACGACCCCGGCCACGCCGCTCCGCCGCCGGGACGGCACCACGTACATGCGCTTCACCTCACCGACGTCCGGCCCCAGCTCGCGCAGCGCACCGCAGCCGACCGCCGCGCCGCCGACGTCGCGGGCGAGCAGGAACACCGTCGTGTCCGCGGCCGTCGGAGCGGGGCCGGGCTCGCTGTCGGGGGTGCCGTAGCGCTCGCTCAGCTCGGCCCGCTGCGCGACGCGCAACGCGGCGGCGTCGGGGTGGTCGAACGGGACGGCCTCGATCCGGAGGTCGGCTGCCACGCGGCTCACGCTACGGCCGCGAGGTCACACACGGACTTCGGTACCCACACATCAACTGCAGTTGCGGTGTGAGGACACGAGTTGCTGTGTGAGCGCTCAGGCTCGGGCGGGAGCCCGCTCCAGGCGCTGCTCGGCCTCCACCCACGCGTGCTCGTCGCCGCGCGGCTCGTAGCGGGTGAGCGGCTGGGTGGCCCGCAGCAGGGCACGCAGCGCGGCGAGGTCGCCGTGCAGCGCGCCCAGGGCGCGTGCCTGCACCAGTACGTTGCCCAGCGCCGTGGCCTCCACCGGGCCGGCGACGACCGGCAGGCCGCAGGCGTCCGCAGTGAGCTGGCAGAGCAGGGCGTTGCGGGCCCCGCCCCCCACGATGTGCACGAGGTCCGCCTCCCCGCCGGACAGCTCCACCGCCTGGCGGACCGTGCGCCGGTGGGCGAGGGCCAGGCTCTCCAGCACGCAGCGGACGATCCCACCCCGGTCCGCAGGCGTGTCCTGCCCCAGCCGGCGGCAGGACTCGACGATCCGCTCGGGCATTCCGCCGGGCGGGAGGAAGACCGGGTCGAAGGCATCGATCACGGCCCGGAAGGGCCGGGCCGCCGCGGCCTCGTCCAGCAGCGGCAGCAGGTCGGCGTCGGGCCACGCCCGCAGGCACTCCTGCAGCAGCCACAACCCCATCACGTTGCGCAGGTAGCGCACCGTTCCGTCGACGCCCAGCTCGTTGGAGAAGTTGGCGGCCCGGCTCGCCTCGGTGAGCACCGGCGCGGGCAGCTCCACCCCGACCAGCGACCACGTGCCGCAGGAGATGAACGCGAACCGCTCGTCCTCGGCCGGCACGCCCACCACGGCGGACGCCGTGTCGTGCGACCCGACCGCGATCACCGGCACGGGGCCCGCGAGGCCGGTGTCGGTGAGCACGTGCGGCGAGAGCTCCCCGATCCGCTCCCCCGCCTCGATCAGCGGCGCGAACAGGCGCGGGTCGATGCCCACACGACGCGCCACGTCGTCCGACCAGGACCGGGCCGTGACGTCGAGCAGTCCGGTGGTGGACGCGTTCGTCACCTCGGCGCGGCGGGTGCCGGTGAGCCAGTAGGCGAGCAGGTCGGGCAGCAGGAGCAGGTCCTTCGCCGCCTCCAGCTGCGGCGTGCCGAGCGCCGCGACCAGCTGGTAGATCGTGTTGATCGGCATCACCTGCACGCCGGTGGCGGCGTACAGGTCGGCGGGCGGGACGATCCCGTCCACCCGCTCGGCCACCCCGTCGGTGCGGGAGTCGCGGTGGTGCACCGGGTTGCCCAGCAGCGCGCCGGTGGCGTCGAGCAGGCCGTAGTCGACGCCCCAGGAGTCGATGCCCACCGCGTCCAGCTCGGGGCCCGCGGCGCGCAGCCCGTCGAGGATGCCCCGGTACAGCGCGAGCAGGTCCCAGTGCAGCGTGCCGCCCAGCCGGACGGGCCCGTTGGGGAACCGCGCGACCTCGGTGAGTTCCAGCCGGTCGGCGCCGACCTCGGCGGCCATCACCCGCCCGCTGGACGCCCCGAGGTCGACCGCCGCAACTCTCATACCCGGACCTGCACGAACTCGAGGCCCAGCAGCTCGGCCACGGCCTTCAGCTCGGCGGCGCGGTGCCCGGTGCCGAGCGCCCAGTGGTGGTCGACGCCGGAGGCGCTCCAGGCGTCGGTCCACTCGCCGGGGTCGCAGCCGAAGTCGACCCGCGACGTCGTGTTGCCGATCCTCAGCAGCGGGCCGGGCACGACCGTGCCCTCCGACGCCACCATCACGTACCGGCCGTCGCGGCGCTGCCCGATCCCGAACGTGGTGACCGGGCCCTGCTTCACATCGAACTCGACGGACACGCCCCACCCACGCTTGCCGTGGTAGACGCCCAGGCCGCGCAGCAGCGGCCTGCGCGAGCTGATCGCCAGGTGGGCCGGGCCGTCGTGGCCCATCTCCACCACGTCGTCCTCGAAGTTCAGCGCCTGCAGCTCGGTGAACGAGCCGCCCGCGCCGAGCCGGTCCATCACCAGCATGGCGATCGAGTTGCGCAGCTCGTACTCCCCCGCCGCCGGCACGCCGCGGGCGGTGAGCAGGGAGGCGCCGAGGATCATGCCGGCGCCGAGCTGCTCGTGCTGCTCACCGTTCAGGCCGCGGTGGTAGTAGGCGAGCGAGTCGAGCGCGAAGTCGTCGACGAGCCGGTCCAGCCCCACCGAGACGCGGGCGCCCCAGGCGAGGTCGTCCGGGTTGACGGTGTCGTCGAGCTCGAACACCTCCTCGGCCAGCGCCACGCGCTCGCGCACCTGCTCGTCGGTGACGTCCTCCACCCGGACGCGGAGGTCGTCGAACTCCAGCACCTCGACGTGCCCGCCGAGCTGCGTCGACACCGAGGTGAGGTCGGTGGAGACGTCGAGCATCCCCGGGTAGAGGTGGCCCATCAGCCCGTGCCGGCCGTGCCGCAGCGCCCCGCGCACGCCCGCCGCCTTCACCCAGCGCTCGATGCGCTTCCAGGCGCGCTCGTCCTCGAGGTAGCCCGACACCGACCGGAACTCCACGCCCGCGCGCTCGAACGCGTTGGCCATCTCCGGCAGCGGGCAGGCGCCGCAGTAGGCGAGCCAGGCGCCGGTGTCGAACGTCTCGTGGTCCATCTTCTCGGTGGGCTGCAGGTTGATCAGCAGCACCGGAGCACCGCTGCGCTGCGCCACCGGGAGCAGCATCGACGCCGTCATGTACGTGGTCAGGAAGCCGACGATCAGGTCGCAGCCCGCGCCACGCAGCTTCTCCGCTGCGACGGCACCCTCCGGTGCATCGGAGATGAAGCCGACGTCCACCACGTCGATGTCGCCGACCTGGCGCAACCGCTCCGAGACCCGCGCCGCCGAGCGCTGCAGCTGCGGGAGCAGGTCGGGGAACTGCGGCCAGTACGCGCCCAGCCCGCCTGCGACGAGGCCCACGGTGGTCCGGCGGGACGTGACGCGGCGCAGGGCGGCCCCGCGCGCCTCGGCGACGGTCGTAATCGGCTCCTCCTCGAGTCGGTCGAGCTGGGCTGTCGTGAGTGGATACGAGTGCTGGGACACTCGTATCCACTCACGGGTCGGTCAGCGCAGGAAGGCCGCCGCCACCCCGGCGTCCACCGGGATGTGCAGGCCCGTCGTATGGGTCAGGTCACCGCCCGTCAGCGCGAAGACCGCCGCGGCGACGTGCTCCGGCAGCACCTCCCGCTTGAGCAGGGTGCGCTGGGCGTAGAACTTGCCCAGCTCCTCCTCCGGCACGCCGTAGACGGCCGCGCGCTGCGCACCCCAGCCGCCTGCGAAGATCCCGGAGCCGCGCACGACGCCATCCGGGTTGACGCCGTTGACCTTGATGCCGTGCTCGCCCAGCTCCGCCGCGAGCAGCCGCACCTGGTGGGCCTGGTCGGCCTTCGCCGCGCCGTACGCCACGTTGTTCGGGCCGGCGAACACGCCGTTCTTGCTGGAGATGTAGACGACGTCGCCGCCCATCCCCTGAGCGATCATGGCCTTCGCCGCGGCGCGGGCGACGAGGAACGAGCCCTTCGCCATCACGTCGTGCTGCAGGTCCCAGTCGGCCTCGGTGGTCTCCAGCAGCGGCTTGGAGATGGACAGGCCGGCGTTGTTGACGACGAGGTCGACCCCGCCGAACGCCAGCGCCGCGGCCTCGACGGCGGCGGCGACCGCATCCGCGTCGGTGACGTCGACGGTCACCGGCACGGCGACGTCCGCGGAGCCCAGCGCCGCGGCCACCGCCGCCGCCGACCCGGCGTCCCGGTCGGCCACGACGACGCAGGCCCCCTCGGCGGCGAGCCGGTGCGCGATCGCCTTGCCGATGCCCGAGCCGCCCCCGGTGACGAACGCGATCCGGGTGGCCAGGGGCTTGGGCTTCGGCATCCGCTGGAGCTTGGCCTCCTCGAGCGCCCAGTACTCGATGCGGAACTTCTCCGACTCCGCGATCGGGGCGTAGGTGGAGATCGCCTCGGCACCGCGCATCACGTTGATCGCGTTGACGTAGAACTCGCCCGCCACCCGCGCGGTCTGCTTGTTGGCGCCGAAGCTGAACATGCCGACGCCGGGCACCAGCACGATCGCCGGGTCGGCGCCGCGCATGGCGGGGCTGTCCGGGCCGGCGTGCCGCTCGTAGTAGGCGCGGTAGTCCTCGCGGTAGGCGGCGTGCAGCTCCGCGAGGCGCGCGATCACCTCGTCCAGCGGGGCGGTGGCAGGCAGGTCGAGCACCAGCGGCGCGACCTTCGTGCGCAGGAAGTGGTCGGGGCAGGAGGTGCCCAGCACGGCGAGGTGCGCCAGCTTCTCCCGGGACAGGAAGTCCAGCACCACGTCCGAGTCGGTGAAGTGGCCGACCTGGCGTCGGTCGGTGGAGGCGAGTCCGCGGATCACCGGGGCGAGCGCCGCGGCGCGGGCCCGCCGCTCGTCCTCCGGAAGGGGTTCGAAACCGGGGCGCAGCGGGCCGAACGGCTCTGGCGTGGCCCGCGAGTCGATGTAGGCCTGGGCGGTGCGGATGATGTCGAGCGAGTTGCGCTCGCACTCCTCGCTGGTGGCGCCCCACGCCGTGATGCCGTGCCCGCCGAGGATCACCCCGATCGCCTGCGGGTTGGCCGCCTTCACCGCGGCGATGTCCAGGCCCAGCTGGAACCCGGGGCGCCGCCACGGCACCCACAGCACCCGGTCGCCGAAGATCTCCTTCGTGAGCGCCTCTCCGTCGGCCGCGGTGGCGATCGCGATGCCCGCGTCCGGGTGCAGGTGATCGACGTGGTCGGCCTCGACCAGCCCGTGCATCGCCGTGTCGATCGACGGAGCGGCGCCACCCTTGCCGTGCAGGCAGAAGTCGAACGCGGCGACCATCTCGTCCTCGCGCTCGACACCCGGGTAGACGTCGACGAGCGCGCGCATCCGGTCCAGCCGCAGGACCGCCAGGCCCTTCTCGGTGAGCGTGCCGAGGTCGCCGCCGGAGCCCTTCACCCAGATCAGGTCGACCGGCTGACCGGTGACGGGATCGGTCTCCGACCCCTTCACGGAGGTGTTGCCGCCCGCGTAGTTGGTGGTGGTCGGATCGGCCCCGAGCCGGTTGCTCCGCTCGATGAGCTGCTGAACGACGGTCATGGTCCCTTCCGGGTCGTGGAGTGGGTCGTGAGTGGATACGAGTGCTGGAGCACTCGTATCCACTCACGGGGCTACGCGCCCCAGCCTGCCTGCTCGCCGCCCACCCGTTCCGCGACGATCTTCTCGGCGTAGCCGGACCGGGCGTACGCGGCCATCGGGTCGGGGTCGAGGCCCATCTCCTCGCGGACCTCGCGCAGCAGCGGTCGCACGTCGGTGTTGTAGGCGTCCATCAGGGCGGCGTTGGCGCCGAGCACGTCACCGGCCCGCTGCGCGGCGGCGAGCGCGTCGGCGTCCACCAGCAGCGCCTTGGCGGTGGCCTCCTGGACGTTCATCACGGAACGGATGATCGCCGGGATCTTGGGCTCGATGTTGTGGCACTGGTCGAGCATGAACGCGATGCCCGCGTCCTCGCCGAGCGCGTCCGCCGACACGATCTCGTGCATGATCCGGAACAGCTGGAACGGGTCGGCCGCCCCGACCATGAGGTCGTCGTCGGCGTAGAAGCGGGAGTTGAAGTCGAAGGCGCCGAGCTTCCCGGCCCGCAACAGGAACGCCACGATGAACTCGATGTTGGTGCCCGGGGCGTGGTGGCCGGTGTCGATGCACACCGTGGCCTTGGGGCCCAGCTCGATGCAGTGGGCGTACGAGGTGCCCCAGTCCGGCACGTCGGTGGTGTAGAAGGCCGGCTCGAAGAGCTTGTACTCCAGCAGCATCCGCTGGTGGTCGCCGAGCCGGTCGTACACCTCGCGCAGCGCCTCGGCGAGCCGGTCCTGGCGGGCGCGGATGGAGTCCTGGCCGGGGTAGTTGGTGCCGTCGGAGAACCAGAGCTTCAGGTCGCGGCTGCCGGTGGCGTCCATGATGTCGACGCACTCGAGCAGGTGGTCGGTGGCCTTGCGGCGCACGGCCGGGTCCGGGTTGGTGACCGAACCGAGCTTGTAGTCGTCGTCCTGGAAGACGTTGGCGTTGATCGCCCCGATCCCGACGCCTGGTCGGCCGCGTACTTGGCGAGCGCCGCGTAGTCGTCGACCTTGTCCCACGGGATGTGCAGCGCCACCGTGGGCGCCACCCCGGTGAGGCGGTGCACGACGCCCGCATCGGCGATCTTCTCCTCCGGGTTGCGGGGCACCCGGCCTGGGCGAACACCTTGAACCGCGTGCCGGAGTTGGCGTAGGCCCACGAGGGGGTCTCGATGCGCTGCTGCCGCAGGGCGGCCCGGACGTCACTCACCGTTGCTTCTCCGTTCGGGACAGCTGATCCTCCAGGTGGAAGACCTCTTCGAGGACGAGGAACCCCTCGTCCGGGGCCCGGCCGTCGAGGCCGGTGAAGTACTGAGCCATCTCGGCCTGCCAGCGGGCGTTCACGTCGGTGTCGGCCATGGCGCGCTGTGCGGCGGCCAGGTCGTCACACTCGACGTACCCCACCAGCAGCCCGTCCTCGCGGACGTGCAGCGAGTAGTTCCGCCAGCCGGTGTCGCGCAGGGCCGCGAGCATCTCCGGCCACACCGCGCGGTGGCGCTCCTTGTACTCGTCCAGCCGGTCGGGCCGGACCTGCAGCAGGAAGCAATAGCGCACGGGGTTCTCCACACGACGACGACGACGGCGAATGAAACCTTTCAATTCACTCTAGGTGTCCCGCCGGGAGCCGTCAACGGTGCCACTTCCACCCTCCCGTGCACCTCGACGGAGCGAACGGCGCTCCCGCTCACCAGGTGCGAGCGAATGCGCCGTTCGCTCCGCCGGATCGACGCTCTGCGCGTGAAGCAGCGGCCACGATCGCGGACAGCACTGCGATGATCCCAGATTCCGGCGTGAGATTGGGGCTTGTTGCCGCCCTGCGACGGAGCTAGCCTCCCGCGTTAATACGTTTCAACAGGCCGCCGTCGACGAGGACGAGGAGAGCCATGACCGCACCCGATTCCGTCGGAGTCACCCACGGCGGGGACGACTCGACGATCAGCAGGCAGCAGTGGAAGTGGTCGGTGCTCGCCGCGATGGCGTCCTACCTGGACGCCGGCTCGATCGTGGCGCTGGGCGCCGGGCTCACGCTCTTCCAGGCGGAGCTGGGGCTGTCCAGCTTCGGGGTCGGGGCGCTCGCCGCGATCGGTCCGAACGCCATCGGATGTGCCATCGGTGCGTTCATCGGCGGTCGGCTCGGCGACAAGCTGGGACGCAAGCGCATCTACAAGTGGGACCTGCTCGTGTACGCGCTGGGCATCCTGCTGATCGCGTTCGCGGTGGACCCGGTGATGCTGTTCGCCGGCACGTTCATCGTCGGCGTGGCGGTGGGCGCGGACGTGCCGACGTCGCTCGCGCTGGTGGGCGAGTCGCGCCCGCGAAGGGCCGCGGTCGGCTCATCGGGCTCACGCAGGTGGCGTGGAGCCTCGGCCCGGTGGTCGTGCTGGTGCTCGCGCTGGTGCTGAGCCCGATCGGCCTGCTGGGCACGCGGATCGTGTTCATCCACCTGGCGATCGTGGCTCTCGTGACGTGGGCGCTGCGTCGCGGCATGGTCGAGTCGGCGCGCTGGACCGCGGCCGCGGGCCGGGCCCGCTCGGCGGGCGAGCAGGTGAGCGCGCTCTTCCGCGGCGCCAACCTGCGCGCGCTCGCCTGGACCGCCTCGATCTACACCTTCTGGGGCCTCGCCGCCGGCACGGCCGGCATCTTCACGCCGTACGTCGTCGAGACGCTCGGGGCGGGCACGCAGGCGGCAGGCGTCGCGCTGTCCTGCGCCGGGTTCGTGATCACGATCTTCTCGACCGTCTTCGTGTTCATGCGCTACAACGACCGCAGCTACCGCACCCGGCGGATGATGTGGGGCATCGGTGCCCTGTTCCAGGTCGCCGCGTACGCGATCTACCTCGTGCTGCCGTTCACGGTGCCGGTCGTGATCGCCAACATCGTGCTGTTCGGCATCGGCGCCTCGCTGGCCGGTGAGCCGACGTACAAGGTGTTCAGCCAGGAGCTGTTCCCGACGATGCTGCGCGGCACCGCGCAGGGCTTCACGTTCGGGGTGGCCCGCACGCTGCTGGGCATCTGGTCGTTCTTCGTGCCGGTGCTGGCCGCGGTGGAGATCGGCCCGGTCGCGCTGCTGCTCACCGTGTTCCTGCTGATCAGCGGCATCATCGGGTTCTTCTGGATGCCCGACACCGTCGGCAAGTCGCTCGAGCAGATCGAGGCCGAGCGGGCCGCGGCATGACGGCCGGGGTCGAGGACCTGCTCGCCCGGTTCACCGACCCCGGCCCGCAGTACGGTCCCCTGCCGATCTGGTGGTGGAGCGGGGCGAGGGTCACCCGGGAGCGGCTGCGCTGGCAGATGGAACAGCTGGTGGCGGGCGGTGTCCGGCAGGCCGTGGTGCTGTGCCTCGCACCGACCGGGCCGATGTTCGGTTCGGTGGCCGACGACCCGCCGTTCCTCTCCCCCGAGTGGCTGGAGCTCTTCGACGGCGCCTGCGCGACGCCGAGGAGCTCGGCTTCACGCTCTGGCTCTACGACCAGATCGGCTTCTCCGGCGCGAACTTCCAGGGTCGGCTCGTCGCGGCCGAGCCCGGATTCGCCGGCCAGGCGCTGTTTCGAACCGAGCGCGAGGGCACGGACGTGTCCGTCACCGCACCAGCGGGCACGAGCCGCTCGCCGCGTACGCCGTGCTCACGAACGGCGAGCGCGTCGACGTCCCGGTCCACGGGGGCGTGGCGCGCTGGGTGGGCGGGCCGGCCCGCGTCACGCTCGTGCACGCCGGCACCAGCGGCTTCGACTACTTCTCGACCGCGGCCTGCGCGGCACTGCTGGACCAGGTCCACGGCACCGTGGAGAAGGCCGTCGGCCACCGGTTCGGCCGCTCCATCGGCGGCTTCTTCCAGGACGAGCTGCCCCCCATGCCGACGTGGGGCCGCGACTTCGCGGCCACCTTCGCCGCGGAGCACGGCTACGACCTGCTCCCCCGGCTGTGGGCGCTGTGGGAGCCGGACACCTCGCCGGAGGCGCCCGGGTGCGCCGGGACTACCACGCCCACCGCGCCGCGCTCGCCCGCCGCGGCTTCTTCGACCAGCACGACGCCTGGTTCGCCGAGCGCGGTCTCATGTGCGGCTTCGACCAGGCCTCACCGGCCCGCGAGGCGACCCGGTCGGCGGCGTGCACACCTACGGCGACTACCTCGGCCTGCACCGCGGCTACGGAGCCCCCGGCAGCGACCACTGGGGCGACGCCAAGGTCCACAGCTCGCTCGCCCACGCGAACGGGCACGACCGAACCTGGATCGAGGCGTTCCACTCCTCAGGCTGGGGCGGCACGTGCGAGGAGACCTACGACTGGCTCTCGGCGTTCCTGCGCCGTGGCGCCACCCTGTACGACCCGCACGCCGTCTACTACTCGACGGTCGGCGGCTGGTGGGAGTGGGCGCCGCCGTCCACGTGCTGGCGCCAGCCGTACTGGCCGTCCTACCCGGTGTTCGCCACGGCGGTGGCCCGGCTCTGCTCGGTGCTCACCACCGGTACCCACGTCGCCGACGTCCTGCTGGTCTCCCCCACCACCACGGCGCAGGCCCACGTCACGCTCGCCGGGCCGCTGCCGGACGCCGAGCGCGTCAACCGGGTGTTCCGCGAGCTGAACGGCGTGAACTCGTGGCTCTCCGAGCGGCGCGGGATCCTGGAGCGGGCGAACATCGATCACGACGCACTCGACGAAGACACCCTCGTCCGGGCAGCCGTACGCCGTGAGTGGATACGAGTGCCGGAGCACTCGTATCCACTCACGACCCCGGTGGGGCTGCGGGTCGGTGGGGAGACCTTCTCCACGGTCGTGCTCCCCGCGGTGTCGGCGCTCCAGGTCGACGCGGCGGAGCGGCTGGTGGAGTTCGCCGACGCGGGCGGTCGGGTGGTCTGCGTCGAGCGCGCCCCGGAGCTCTTCCTCGGGGGCGACCCGGACGTCGGCGAGCGGTTCGCGGCCGCGGTCGCGGACGGGAGGATCGCGGTGGTCGCGACGGCGGAGGACGTGCCGGCTGCCGTGCACCGCGGCCCGGTCCAGGTGGACGCCGACGCCCCCGTCCTGGTGCGCAGGCACCGGAACGCCCACGTCCTCGCGCTGACCGCGCACGACGAGCACACCGGCACCGAGGCGCCGATCCTCGACCTGCACGGGTCGTGGCTGGAGAGCGGCTTCACCTGGCAGGGATACAACGACGCGCTCCGCGCCACCGGCTACCGGTTCCGCCCGCCCGGCGACCGGGTCGCGCGGGTGCGCGTCACGGGGATCGAGCGGCCGCGGGCGCAGAGCTGGTCACCGGGCACGGGCCGGCGCACCGAGCTGGAGGTGACGGCGGCGGGCGAGGGCTGGGAGTTCGCGGTGCCGTTCGACGACGGCGCGGTCGCCCTGGTCGTCCTCGGCCCCGAGCTCCCCGGAGCCGACGCCGAGCCGCTCGGCCCGGTGACGGAGACGATCCCGCTCGACGGGCCGTGGCGCGCCCTACCGGAGTCCACACTGGACAACCAGTGGGGCGACCTCGCCGCCGCGGACCGCCCCGGCACCCTCCCGATCGAGGTGTGGCGGCTGGAACACGCCCCCTCCCCGGCGAGTCCGACGTCCGAGCGCGGCGAGTCCCGCGTTCCGCCCGCCACGGAGGCGGGGTGGGGGGCCGTCATCGCGGGGTTCGGTCCGTTCGCCCAGGTGCGGGGGCCGTGGGGCGACGGGTCGCCGCCGGGGTGGCGGGCCGCCGAGTGGTCGCTCTCGCGCGGGATCCGCGACGACCCGTTGCACGCGGAGACCCTCGGGCCGAAGGGCCACGTGCCGGAGGAGTTCCTGGACTGGCGCCACGTCGGCGCGGGTGAGCGGGTGGCCGTGCGCACCCACCTCCCCCTTCCGGACCGGCCCGGCCTGCGGCTCGCGGTCGCGCCGGTGCTCCTCGCCGCGTGCGCGTCGACGGCGTCGAGGTGCCGGTCGACGGGGCGGGGCACCTGTCGTTCAGCCCGCTGCCCGCGGGCCGCACGGTGGCCGTGGAGATCGAGCTGACGGCCGAGCGGGACGGCCCGCTGCGCGCGGCGTTCGCGGTGGTGACCGACGCGGAGGCCTACCGGCGCCCGGAGTGGATGCTCCCCGGCGGAGAGGTCGTTGTCGGCGAGTCGGCCGATCTGGTGCTGCGCCTGCCGCTGGATGCGGTGCCGGCCGACGCGGTGGTGCACGTCGGATCGGACGGGGCGTGCCGCGTCCTAGTGAACGGCGTCGAGGTGGGACGCCAGGGCGACTTCCAGCCCTATCCCGATCACCGCGAGGTCCGCGTGCACGCCTACGACCTCGGCCCGCACCTGCGCGCCGGGGCCAACGAGGTCGTGCTGCGCGTGACCAACCAGGGCGGCGAGCCGACCGCCGCCACCCTCGACTCCCCCGGCCTCGGCATCGCCGGCGGCCCCGGCTGGACCGCCCGGCGCGACGGCATCCCGGTGCCGCTGGTGCTGCGCCGCAGGCACCCGCTCGACCCCGGGTTCGTGTGTGCGCGGACGCGTCCGCACCCGCTGCCCGGCGCGGCGTGGCTCGACCCGGCCGCGGCCGCGGACGACGTGGTGCTGCCCGTCGTGCCCGACGTCGCGCCCGGGCCGGAACGCACCGAGTGGCTGCGGCTGCGCGTCCCGCCGGGAACGGTGGCGCTGCGCGTGCCGACGTCGCTGCCGGTGGTGGCGGAGGTGGACGGCGTGAAGATCAGCTCGGTCGACGGGGTCGTGCGGCTGCCCGCGCACCACGGCCCCGAGGTGCTGCTGCGCATCACCGCCCGCGACGGCCGCCGCGGCGGCGCGTTGCTGGACGGCCCCGTCGAGCTGGACGTCACCGAGGCCGAGGTGCCGCTCGTGCCGTGGGAGGAGCTGGGTCTGCGCGCGCTGGGCGGGAAGGTGACGTACCGGACCACCGTGGTCGCCCCGGAGGGCGGGCGCAGCGTGCTCGACCTCGGCGAGGTGCGCGGCACGGCCGACGCCCGCGTGAACGGCACGCTCGCCGCCCGGCTCGTGTGGGGACCGTGGCGCGCCGAGCTCACCGGGCACCTGCGGCCCGGCGAGAACGAGATCGAGGTGGTCGTGCGCGGCACGCTGGCCGGGTACCTCGACGACGCCTCCCCCACGGCGGGCGTGTACGCGGGCCAGGTCCGGACCGGCCTCCTGGGCCCCGTCGTGCTGCGCCGCCACACCACACCCCGATGACCGGCGGTCACCCGTCCGCGCCGCCAGTGCGCGCGCGTGGCGGGCCCGTCGGGCCGCGGGCCGTACACTCCAACCGGTTCGGCGGTCCGGGGAGGCGGCGATCGTGACGGCGGGGACGAGCCCACGGGCGCCCCGAGCATGAAGGACGTGGCGCTGCGCGCCGGCGTCTCGCTCGGCACCGTGTCCAACGTTCTCAACCGGCCCGAGCTGGTGAGCGAGCGCACCCGGCAGCGGGTGCTCACCGCGATCGGCGAGCTGGGGTTCGTGCGCAACGAGTCGGCCCGCCAGCTGCGGGGCGGGGGCAGCCGCACGCTCGCGTACGTCGTGCTCGACACGTCCAACCCGTTCTTCACCGACGTTGCGGAGGGCGTGCAGGAAGCGGCCGACAACGCGGGCCTCGCGCTCTTCCTCTGCAACAGCGCCGAGAGCAGCGCCCGCCAGGCGAGCTTCCTCGACCTGCTGGAGCAGCAGCGGGTGGAAGGTGTGCTGATCACGCCGGTGGACGTGACCGACACGCGCATCACCGAGCTCGCGGGGCGCGGGACACCGGTGGTGGTCGTCGACCGCGGCGCCGGGCCGGAGGGCTGCTCGGTCACCGTCGACGACGTGCTGGGCGGCGACCTGGCCGTCACCCACCTGCTGGAGACGGGGCACCGGCGCATCGCGTTCGTGGGCGGTCCGCGCGTGATCGGGCAGGTCGCCGACCGGATCACCGGCGCCGAGAAGGCGGCCGCCCGCACGGCGGGTGCCGCGCTGCTCGTGATGGAGACCGCGGCGCTGAACGTCGCCGAGGGGCGCCGGGCGGGTGAGCGGATCGCCGGCATGCCGGCGGCGCGCCGCCCGACGGCCGCGTTCTGCGCCAACGACCTGATCGCGCTCGGGCTGCTGCAGCAGATGGTGCGCCTGGGCCTGCGCGTGCCCGACGACCTCGCGATCGTCGGCTACGACGACATCGAGTTCGCCGAGGCCGCCGCGGTGCCGCTGACGTCGGTGAGCCAGCCCCGCCAGCTGCTGGGGCGCACCGCGGCCACGCTGCTGCTCGAGGAGGCCCGCGCGCCGGAGGTCCACCAGCACCAGCAGGTGGTGTTCGCCCCCGAACTCGTGGTGCGTGCGTCCACGCTCCTGCGGCCCGCCTGACCACGCCCTGCCTGGTGATCGTCACCCGTTGTGGTGACCCCGCTTCGGGGGGCTCCGCGGCCATCGGTAGCGTCTGACCCCACCGTTCGGGGGAAGGGGTCGACAATGGCGTGGTGGTCCCGCAATCGTGGATCCGCTCGCGACAAGGCCCCGGAGGACGTCTCCACCCTGCTGCGCGCAACGCCGACGGGGTCAGCTACTTCGCGGTGGGCCGGGTCACCGAGGCGGCCCCCCGTTTCGAGGACGCCTACGAAGGGTGTATCAGCACGCTCGGGGGCGACCACCCGCACACGCTCACGGTGGCGGGCAACCTCGCCGCCGCATTGGTGGCCGCGGGCGAGCGGCGTGGGCTGGAGCTGATGGCCGCCAACCTCGCCGACCGCGTGCGCGTGTTCGGCGACGACGATCCCCGCACGCTCACCGCCGCCGACGCGCTCGCCTCGGCCTACCGGCTGGCCGGGCAGGCCGCCGAGGCGGTCGAGCTGGCCACCCGGGTCACGGCGGAGCGCCGCCGGGTGCTCGGGCCCACCCACCCCGACACGCTGGTCTCCCGGATGGGCATGGCACTCGCCCGGGCGGCCACCGGGGACATCATGGCGGCCCTCACGCTGCTCGAGGTCACGCTGCACGACTCGGAGCAGGCCCACGGTGCCCGCAACCACCACACGATCGCGCTGCGGGCCAACGCGGCGGGCTGTCTCGCCGCGCTGGGCCGCAACGAGGAGGCCGTGGCGCTGTTCCGGCAGGCGATCGACGACTCGTCGGCGCTGTTCGGGGCGAACCACCCCGACACCGTCGCGCTGCACGACGAGCTGTCGGCCATCGTTCAGGACGGCGCGCCGCGCAGTGCCGCCAGCAGCTCCGACTCGACCTCCGCGAACCGCGTCGAGGTGATCAGCTCGACCTGACGGGGCCGCGGCAGGTCCACCACCACCTCCCGCCGCACCCTCGTGGGCCGCGGCGCGAGCACGACGACCCGGTCGGACAGGAACGCCGCCTCGCGGATGTCGTGGGTGATCAGCAGCACGGTCCAGCCGAAACCGGCCCGGACCTCCTCCAGCCAGGTCTGCATGTCGGTGCGCGTGAGCGAGTCCAGCGCGCCGAACGGCTCGTCCAGCAGCAGCACCGCGCGGTCCTGCACCACGGTGCGCAGGAGCGCGGCCCGCTGGCGCATCCCGCCCGACAGCTCGTGCGGCCGGGCCGACTCGAAGCCGGCGAGCCCGAACGGCTCGAACAGGGCGCGGGCCCGCTCCCGCGCCGCGCGCCGCGGCATCCCGGCCACCTCCAGGCCGAGCGTCGTGTTGTCCAGCACCGTGCGCCACGGGAAGAGCAGGTCCCGCTGCGGCATGTAGGCGACGTGGTCGACGCGCCCGGTGGCGTCCTCGCCGTCGACGAGCACGCGGCCGACGTCCGGGACCTCGAGCCCGGCGATCACGTTGAACAGCGTGGACTTGCCGCACCCGCTCGGCCCGATCACCGAGACGAACTCGCCGGGGGCGACGTCGAACTCCACCCCGTCCAGCACCGGCAGCGGGCCGGGGAACGCCTTGTGCAGGCCGTCCACCGTCAGCTTGATCTCAGCCACGCCGCCACCAGGGGATCACGAGCCGCTCCACGGCGTAGGTCAGCAGGAACAGCGTGACCGACAGCAGCGCGGTGACCAGCACGGCGGCGAGCACGAGGTCGGTGCGGAAGGAGTTCTTCTGCAGGCTCATGAAGATCCCCAGCCCGGCCGTGGCGCCGACGTACTCGGCGAAGATCGCGCCCGTGACGGCGTAGGTGATGCCGATCCGCAACGCCGTGAAGAACCGGGGCAGGGCGCCGGGCAGTCGCACGTAGCGGAACTGCTGCCAGCGCGAAGCGCCCATGCTGCGCAGCAGGCTGGTGGCCTGGCGGTCGGTGGCCGCGAACCCTCGATGAGCCCGACCGTGATCGGGAAGAACGTGACGAGGGCGATCACCACGACCTTCGGGAACATGCCGAACCCGAACCAGATGATCAGCAGCGGGGCGATCGCGATGATCGGCAGCGTCTGGGAGGCGACGAGCAGCGGGGTGAGGGCGCGGCGCAGCCACGGCGAGAAGTCCACCGCGATCGCGATCGCCCAGCCCAACGCCAGCGACACCGTGAACCCGACCGCGGTGACCTGCAGCGTCGGCACCGTGTTCGCCCAGATCTGGTCGCGGAACGCCCAGCCCTGCGACAGCACGCGCGTCGGAGAGGGCAGCACCTGCGGCCGCACCCCGGCCGCGGTGACGTACCACTGCCACGCCACGAGCCCGACGGCCACCAGCACCACGGGCGGCCCCACCCGGCCCCACACCCGCGAGTCCGACGTCCCACCCCGGCGAGTCCGGCGTCCGGCCACGGTGAGTCCGACGTCCGGTCCGCGTGGGTCCGTCGTGTCGACGGGGTCAGGCAGCCGGTGTGATGTAGTCATTGCTGAACCAGGTGGCGAAGTCGGGGCGCTGGGTCAACGGTGCCCCGTCGGGGCCGGTGAGGGCGCCGGAATCGAACACCCACCCCGAGTACCCCGCCCACTTCTCGGGCGTCTGGGTGCCCACGCGCCCGTTCTCGTCACGCAGGAAACGCTCGGCGAGCATGTGCTGGCTGCGCGTCACGAGCTCCGGTTCGGTGAACGCGCCGGGGTTGGCGTCCATCAGCAGCTGCGCGGCGCGGTCCGGGTCGTCGGCGGCGAGCTGGTAGCCGCGCTGCGCCGCCTGCACGAACCGGGCCGCGATGTCGGGGTGGGACTCGAGCCACGGCGAGTTGCCGATGAGCAGCACGTTGTAGGCGTCGGGGAAGCCGTAGTCGGTGTAGGAGAACGTCTTGAGCGGCTGCCCGCGCAGCTCCGCCTCGATCCCCTCCCACGCCACGAACGGCTCGGTGAAGTCGACCTGGCCCGCGTAGAGCGCCTCGTACGCCGCCGTGCCCAGTACTTCGGTGCGGAACGTGCCCGTGCCGCCCGCGTCCTGGATGACGGCACGCATCTTCGGCTCCTCGTACGCGGCGCCGAACCCGCCGTAGACCTTGCCGTCCAGGTCCTTCGGGGACGTGATGTCGGCCCGGTCGGCCCGCACCGCGATCTGCGTGGCCCAGTGCTGCAGCACCGCCATCACGGACGTGATCTCCGCGCCGGTCGCTCGAGAACGTGAAGGAGTCCTGGAAGGAGACGCCGAACTCGGCGGCGCCGGAGGACACGAGGATGTCCGGCGACGTGTTGTTGTACGGCAGGAACTGGACGTCCAGGCCCGCCTCGCGGAACCAGCCCTCCTGCTGGGCCACGTACAGGCCGGTGTGGTTGGTGTTCGGCGTCCAGTCGAGGGCGATCCGGATCGTCTCCTGCCCGCTCCCGGACCCGCAGCCCGCGAGCACGATGGCGATCACCGCCCCGATGGCGGCCAGGGCCCGTGGGACGCGGGGGGTGCGTACGAGTCTCACCAGTTCCTCCCTACGCCGGTACTAACCGGGTCAGGTACGAACGGTCGGCGGCCGGTCCTGCCGCCCTCTCAGCCTCGGCACGCGAGGCTCCCGTGGGTCCGCAAGAGGATACGTGTTCCCGGCCCGGCCCGGCCAACCGTGCTGTGCATCACAGGCGAGCGGGCACATGTTCGGCCTCCTGAGCGTTGGAAGTGTGAGTGGACGTCGAATTGGCACCTCAGTGACCCGCGCCGGACACAGAGTGACCACTAATCTGAGACGATCTCAGGACGCGTTGAGATAGTCTTTGTAGCGAAGGGGTTCAACCGGCTGAGAGCCGGTCAGCGGTAAGAGAACGACCGACCTCGACTCCCGGTGGTGGGGGCCGTCCGGCGGGGGCGTAACACCGGACGACTTCATCGGGAGCTGGCAACGGCCGCACCGAGGATCGACTCGACCTGCACCGATGCACTCGACCACCCATCGCCCGCGGGGTGTTCGAGCGCGCCGACGTGCCCGGTCACAGATGACCGGCGGCGAGCCGATCTTCGCGGACGAGGGTGTCCGGCCACCGCAATAGCCATTGATCCGAGTGAGGCTTGCCTTGTTCGGGTCGCATGCCAAGAGGGGACAATTCGTGAAGACCAGGATTTTCATCGTCGGATCTGGTGTCGTGGGCGCCGCGACGGGTGAGGGTTTCCTGAAGGCCGGCCACGACGTGACGTTCGTGGACATCTCGGAGGTGCGGGTCCGCGAGCTGCGCGACCGCGGCTGGGACGCGCGCACCGCGATCGACCTCACCGACGAGCCGGAGTCGTTGATCTTCCTGACCCTGCCGACCCCGAACGACGGCCACCGCTACGACCTGTCGGCGTTCACCGCCGGCAGCGCGTCGGTCGGTCGCGCGCTCGCCGGTACGACAGCGCGGCACATCGTCGTGGTCCGTTCCACGGTGCCTCCGGGCACCACGGAGGGCCTGGTCAAGTCCACGCTGGAGGAGAACTCCGGGATGGTCGCGAACGAGGGCTTCGGGCTCGCCTCGAACCCCGAGTTCCTGCGCGCGGTCTCC
>MKJV01000112.1 GCA_001942185.1 Pseudonocardia sp. CNS-004 | reverse complement strand
GGCCGATGCGGTCACCGACGTAGCCGAACAGGACGTTCGCGAGGATGTTGGCGAGCAGCATCGTCCCCCAGACCGTCTGCCACTCCGGGGTGGACAGCCCGACGTCGCGGACCATGTACGTCGACAGGAACACGACGAACGCGTAGAAGCCGAGCGTGTTGATCACCCGGACGATCCCGCCGATGCCGACCCTCGGCCGCTCGACGACGATCGTGAACGCGCCGAGCATCGAGCGCATGCTGGTGGCGAGGTCGGTCGGCTCCGGCCGACGCGCCCGGACCAGGAAGGCCAGCATGATCCCGCCGGCGCCGATGAACACCAGCGACGAGGCGAGTGTCGCGAACTCGCCGACGAGCGGGATGACGGCGCCCGCGTAGTACGAGCTGACCACCCCGAGGCCGAGTATCGAGAAGAACCAGTACCACCCGACGGCCTTGCCCAGGACCGCCTCGGGGGTGTCCGTCGCGACCCAGACGAGAAAGCCGAAGGCGAACAGCGGATATCCCAGGCCCCGGACGCCGAAGCTGAGCAGCATGAACGTGAAGTCGCCCTGGGCCAGCGCGACGAGGAACGCGATCTCGAAGACGACCCAGATCGCGAATCCGGCGAGCATCACCCGTCGCGAACCGAAGGCCTCCGCGAGCGCGCCCGAGAGCCATGCGGCGACGGCGACGACGAGCCCGTAGACGCCCCACAGCAGCGAGACCTGGCCGGGACCGAAACCGTGCGCGTCGAGGTAGGGCGACAGGAAGCCCGCCTCGATCCCGTCGCCGATCATGAACAGGGTGAGCGCGACGAATCCCCAGCGCAGGCTCGGGACGATGCCGTGACGGGCCAGGAAGGCCGAAGACTGCCACCCAGCGGCAGTGCTGCGCCCCACCTCGACCCCCGCCTGAGGTGTCCCGTCGTCCGGAGATCCCTTCCGCCCTGCTCTCGCGTTCCGGTTCGCCACCATCAAGAACCTCCTTGTTCCCTGCTGACCGGCGTGTCGGGAGGCGCCACGTCCGCGGCCGAACGAGCCGCTGCCGCTCCCGGCGACCTGTCGATCCTGCGGTTCCCGCACCGCCCGGATCCAGACTTCGTTGCCACCTAGTGGCAATCGGCGCGATAGTCTGCCGTCACGCGGCCGACGGGTCGCCTCACCGACCGACGAAGGGGAGTCCGTGGCCGGCCGGACGAACGCACCGGGGCAGTCCGTGTCCCGGCGACTGCTCGCGGTCCTCGACTGCTTCGACGTGGCACATCCCGCCCTGTCACTGACCGAAGTGGCGAAGCGCAGCGGGCTCCCGGTCTCGACCGCGCGACGGCTCATCACCGAGCTCCATGACTGGGGTGGGCTGGAACGCCTCGCCGACGGCCGGTACCGCATCGGGATGCGCCTCTGGACGATCGGCACCCTCGCGCCGCAGCAGCGGGGCCTGCGGGAGGCCGCACTCCCCGCCATGCACGACCTGTTCCAGGCGACCCAGGAGAACATCCAGCTGACGGTGCCGGAGGGCAGCAGGGCGCTGTGCATCGAGAAGATCTCGAGCACCAGGGCCGTGTCGACGCTGACCCACATCGGCGGGCGCCTGCCCCTGCACGCGACCGGCGTCGGGAAGGCCATCCTGGCGTTCTCCGCGAAGGAGCTGCTCGCCTCCGTCGTCGAGGTGGGCCTGGCGAGGATGACCCCGCACACCATCACCGAGCCGGGGCGGCTCGCGGCGGCGCTGGCCGAGGTCCGCAGGACCGGGGTCGCCTACTCCTACGAGGAGATGACCTTGGGGGCGGTGTCCGTCGCAGCCCCGGTCCTCGCGCTGGACGGTCGGGTCCGCGCCGCGCTCGGCATCGTGGCTCACTCCCGGGCGGCGGTCGATCGCCTTGCCCCCGCTGTCCGCACCGCGGCGCTGGGCATCGCCCGCGCGATCAGCTGAGCCGGCTGCCGCTCCCCCGCGTGGCCGGACGGTCGAGCGGCCCGGTACAGCACGGCCGCGGCGGCCGCGGCGAGCGCGTAGACCGCGGCCTCGTAGATCATCGCGTGCCAGAAGGCGACACCGGGGTGGGCGGCGGCCGCGGCGTACGCGACGCCGGCGAGCGCGACCCCGAACGTCCCGCCGAGCTGTTGCGCCGTGGGCAGCAGACCCGACACGGAGCTGGCCGCACCGACCGGCACGGTGCCCAGGACCAGGGAGAACGCGCACGCGGTGAAGGCGCCGAAGGCGATCCCACCCACCCCGAGCGCCGCCCAGAGCGCAGGACCGGGAGCGCTGATCAGCACGGCGGTCAGCACCGAGACGAGGCCGAGCGCACCGGCGCAGACGACGAGGAGTCGGGCGCCCCAGCACCGCGCTGCCGGCTCGGCGAGGCCGCTGCCCAGCAGTGCCCCGACCGCGTACGGCGTGATCGTGAGCGCGGTCGGTAGCGGGCCCAGGTGCAGCGGCCCTTGCAGGTGCAGCGACAGCAGCAGGATGAACGAGGGGATGCCGGCGTTGAACAGCAGGACCGTCCCGATCCCCCAGCGGGTCGTCCTCGCGGCGAGCGCGGACGGGTGCACCAGCGGGTGGGCGACCCGGCGTTGCGACGCGACGAACGCCGCCAGCAGCGCCACCGCCGCGGCGAGGCTCACCCAGACCCAGGCCGGCCAACCCTGGTCCCCGCCCAGCGTCAGGGGCAGGACCAGTAGGAACAGCCCGGACAGGCAGAGTCCCGCCCCGATCGGATCCACCCGGTCCCGGGCGCCCTCCCGGCCGGGCGCCGGCGGGAGGACGGGCGACAGCGCGAGGGCGGCCAGCCCGATGGGCACGGTCAGCGCCAGCGCCGCCCGCCATCCCAGGCCGAACGGGTCGAGCTCGAGCAGGACCCCGCCGAGCACGGGGCCGGCCAGCGACGCGACGGCCATGGTCGCGCCGTAGTAGGCCATCGCGCGGGGGCGGCGGGTCTCGGGCACCGTGGTCTGGATGATCGACAGGATCTGCGGCGCCATCAGCCCGCTCCCGAGACCCTGGACCAGCCGTGCGCCGACGAGCACCGCCGCGCCCGGGGCCGCGGCACCGGCCGCCGAGGCGAGGGTGAACACGGCCATGCCGACGACGAAGAGCCGCCGGTACCCGAACCGGTCGCCCAGCCGGGCCGCGGTGATCAGTGAACAGGCGAAGGTCAGCGTGTAGCCGGCGAGCACCAACTGCGCCGCTCCGGACCCGCGCCCAGGTCATGCCGGACCGCCGGCACCGCCACCTGCATGACCGTGACGCTCATCAGCTGGACGAACGTCCCGGAGAGCAGCACCGGCAGCAGCATCCTCCTCATGATCGGTTCGCGGTCGAGGCCAGCAGCTCGGCGAGCTCGTCCGGCCGGGTGAGGAAGGGCGAGTGCGCACCGGGCAGCGAGTGCAGCTCGGTCTTCAGGTCCGGCGTCACCAGGTCCGCCTCGGCGACCATCAGGTCCTGCGTGACGACCGGGAGCGCCAGGTCGTCGGTCAGCCGGATGTACGTGCGCGGGACGCGGCCCCAGCGCGCGGCGGTGACCGTGATCGGGGCGGTCAGCGACGCGATCGGCTCGTCGGGGTGCAGGAGCAGCCGCCAGCCCGGCCGGTCGGCGGGCCAGTCCGCCAAGAAGGACCGGTGGATCGCCGCCACTTCCGCCGGATCGGCCGAGATCGGGTTGATCCGGAGCACGCCGGTCGTGGCCGGGTCGCCGACCTGGGGCACGTGGACCGCGCCGGCGTTCTCCGGCGCGTCGATGTAGTCGGTGAACCGTGGCCGGCCCGCCGGTAGGAACGCCGACAGGTACACGATGTGGTCGACGAGCTCGGGCGCCCGTTCCGCCGCGGCGGACGCCGGGCCGCCACCGGCGCTGTGCGCGACCAGGACCACCCGGCGGAACCGCGGACGGATCTCGGCCAGCCGGGCCACCAGCTCGTCGGTGATCTGGGCCATGGTGAGGTCGGCCAGGGCGGACCGCTCGGTGGCGAGGCCGGGCTGGCCGGGCTGCAGGTAGCCGGTGGGAACGGGCGCGTTCACGCCGTGGCCCGGCAGGTCGACCGCGATGCTCGGGACCCCGCGCCGCGCCATGGCGCGCTGGGTCGCCGTCCAGTGCAGCGACGAGTGCCAGGCGCCGTGGACGAGGACGGCGACCGTGGCAGAGGTGGTCTGGTTCATGGAGCAGCCTTTCGACGAGGAGCGGGTCAAGATCAGCTCACCCGTCAGCCGCGACGTCATCCACCTCCATATCTCACTGCGCGTCCCACGATATTTACGACGTATCGTCGGGGACGTGGAAGCCCGGCATCTCCGCTACGCGCTGGCCCTGGCCGAGCACCAGCATTTCGGGCGGGCCGCCGCGTCGCTCGGCATCGCCCAGCCGCCGTTGTCGTCCCAGATCGCCGCCCTCGAGCGGGAGACCGGTGAGCGGCTGTTCGACCGGACGTCCCGCGGGGTGTTCCCGACCGCGGCCGGCACGGCCTTCCTCGCCCGGGCCCGCCGCGCCCTGGACGAGATGGGCGGTGCCGTGGTCGACGCCGGGCGGGCCGCCCGCGGGGAGTCCGGTCGGCTGCGACTGGGGTTCATCGGTTCGGCGCTCATCGCGCCGCTGCCGGGCGTGCTGGGACGGTTCCAGCGGACGCGCCCGGACGTGCGGCTCGACATGCGGGAGATGGGCAGTCCGGACGGGGTGGCGGCGCTGATCGCCGGGGACCTCGACGTGGCCGTGGGCCGCGGCGGTCCGCGCGGCGCGGGTGCGGAAGCGCTGGTCACGGTGCCGATCGGGGCCGACGACCTGGTCGCCGTCGTGGCGAGCGCACACCCCTTCGCGGGACGCGCCACGATCGGCCTCGACCAGCTGGCGGGGGAGAACCTGATCGTTGCCCCGGCGGATCAGGAGCCGACGGTCGTGTCCCGGCTGCGATCGGTGTTCGGTCCCGGACCGTCACCTCTCGACTGCGCCACTTCGGCCCGGGACATCCATACGATCATCGGGCTCGCGCCTGCGGCGTGGGCGTGGGGTTGGGGCCGACCCGGATGCGCCGGCTACGGCGCGACGACGTGTGGTTCTGCGAGTTGACCCCGCACGTCCGCCTCCCCGACCTGCAGCTGTCGTTCCGGGCTGCCGACCTGTCTCCCGTGCTCGCCGCCTTCCTGGACGTGGTGCGTGCGAACTGCCAGGAGGTGGGGTCGCGGCTCGATGAGGTGCTGGCGCGGCATCCGGCCGTGCGGTCGGCGGACCGGGACTGACCGTCGCGGTCCGCTGTGGCGCCGTGTCGGCGCAGGCGCGGCCGACCGGTCCACCTCATGCGGGCAGGATGCGGCGTGCCGCATCCTTGTCGCTGTCATGAGCTGCGCCGTGCCGCTTCGCCGCGTAGAAACCGCCGATGGCGGGACCAGCGCTCACGTCGGCAGCCACCGTGGCGCCCAACGGCTACACGCCGGAGTCGCTAAGTTGGATCTTCTCCGACCTCGTGGAGATCGAGCTGCGTCGGATGCGCGACCAACCACCAGAATCGCCCTCCTTCGGAGAGCCGTGATCATCTGGGCGGCTGTGAAGATCACCTCGCCGACGGCGGCCGCCAGCACCCGACGGTCGTTCGACGCCCCCTGCCTGCACGATCACCGGTTCGCCCTGCGGGGAGCGCGGCTCCCGGCTGTTCCAGAGCGTGCGGACGGCAGCGACGAACTCGGCGGCGCGCCGGTAGCGCAGCCCGTGCTCGACTTCATCGTCCAGGCCGAAGTTGGCGGTGACGTCGGCGCCGGCGGTCGTTACGACGTTCCAGCCGCGCGCCCGCCGCTGATCAGGTCGAGGGTGGCCAGCCTGCGGTTGACCTCGTCGGGGTCGTTGTACGTCGAGGACATCCGGTTGCTTCTGGCACTCCTGCCCCCGCTCACAGCCACCTCCCCAAGACCAACACCAGCTGGTGGCGTACGAAGTTCCGCGGCATCGCCCGTCGCGACCGTGACACCGACACGCAACTCGCCGCGGCGGGCTGGCTCGCCGTCAGGATCTGGGAGCACGAGGATCCGGTCGAAGCGGCCCAGGCGAGAACAGCTCGTGCGCGACCGAACTGTCGAGAAGCAGCCCCGCCGGACTCGTGCGCGACCGAACGGGCGTGTCCCAGCGGTACTTGAACCCCCACGCCTGTGACCAGGGCATATACAGCAGGGGTCGTAGGACCTGCAAGAAACACGCTGGTCAGGAGCATGATCTGGTGTCCGAGGGGGGACTCGGACACGGCATTGTGGAGTGGATGGGGCAGGTCGGCGCCCGGGTCGCGTCGCCTATGACGTTGCTGTGTGAGTTCGCCGTGGCCGTGCGCGACCTGCTGCATGGTCTCCCGACGCTGGAAGTGCAGGTCGAGGTTCGCATCAACACGCTGCGGCGGCAGATCCGCCCGGCGTTTCGCCGGGCTCAACGCGTTCCCGATCATGGTGGAGGCGCGGCCGGGCAGCTGCTCGCTGGCATCCGCTCGGCCTCGCGTCGGAGAACGTCCGGTTCCGGGTGGAGCCGGTCACCAGGGGGCTACGCGCCTGCATCCGAGCCGCCGTCAACGCCGCTGGGCCGTCCAAGCTCGAGGTGATCACGAACACGCCGCAGGTCCGCATACGGATCCGCGATGCGAGTCGAAGTGCGCGGCCACCTCACCGGTCGTCAGCCCACGGTCCGTCAGCGACAGGTCGATGCCGTCGATGCCGTCGAGGCGGCGCTGGCGCTTGCGCACGATCGTCGGCGAGAAGCTCGCGTCCCCGTCGCGGGGGACCTCGATCTCGACCGGGCCGATCTCGGTCAGCACGGTCTTCGTGCGTGTCCCTTTGCGGAGTTGGCGCCGTCGCGCCCAGCCGCGCCGTGGCGGTCGTAGCCAGGTGCTCGCTCATCTCCGCTTCGAGGGCGGCGCGCGCCGATGTGCGCGCGCGGAGGTGGGGTCCTGCACGGTGGGTCAGCTCCCAGCATGATCAAGGCCCTGGCCGGCGGTGGAGTCGCCGGTGCGGGGCTGTCTTCTTGCCCGTACAGCTTGGGAGAATCCACCGCATCACGGGAGTCGATACACGTCTGTCGCGTTCCTGAACGCGGTGTCGCCGCGCGCGGTGCTGGTCAGCGTCGGCGCCGGTAACCGGTACCGCCACCCCGACCCCGGCCTGATCGGCGCCCTGGAGCGGGCCGGGGCCGCAGTGCGCCGCACCGACGCGGCCGGGGACATCGCGGTAGTGGGCCGGCAGGCCGAGGAGGACCTGCAGGTCGTCTCGCGCGGCTCCCCGCTCCCGGCGCCGCGGTGACAGCGCCGTGGACGAGGCTGGTGATCGGTAGGCCGCTATCTGCGGATCGTGCAGCCCGCGCAGGTCGGTAGCAGCGGCGTAACTCCGACGTAAAGGATCGCGAGGTAGCGTCGGCTCTGGGTCGTGCTGGGCGTGCCGGA
The DNA here is from genome assembly GCA_001942185.1 of Pseudonocardia sp. CNS-004. Classification (GTDB taxonomy): domain Bacteria; phylum Actinomycetota; class Actinomycetes; order Mycobacteriales; family Pseudonocardiaceae; genus Pseudonocardia. Next base: position 197,800 of record MKJV01000112.1, on the reverse strand, counting down.
CAACTCGGAGGCGGAGGGATATGGCGACCTCGATCCATCGTCCGCCTCATCCTCCTCGACAGCCGCGCCCACGCCAATCGCGCGCAGAGCGTGCCCGGCAGATTGCCGATGTCCTGCGGCACCAGATCACATCGGGTCGTTTCCCCGACGGCATCCTGCCCGCCGAGGCGACGTTGGGGGAGCGGCTCGGCGCGACGCGCAACGCGGTCCGGGAGGCTCTGGGGCTGCTCCGGTCGGAAGGCTTGATCACGCGACGGCAGGGCGTCGGCACGTTGATCGTGATGCCGAAGTACGGCCACGGGATGGATCGGCTGGCCGGCCTCGCCGAGGCCCTGACGGGGTACGGAACGATCCGGAACGAGGTGCGGGCCGCACACTTCGTGGACGCGCCTCCCTCAGTGATCGCGGAGCGGCTGGAGCTCCCCCGGACCGCGGGAGCGGTGTACATCGAGCGCCTTCGCTGGTCGGACGGGCTGCCGCTGTCGCTGGACACCACGTACCTCGCTCCGGACATCGGTCGCCCGCTGCTCGAGTGTGACCTCGCCGGCCGCGACATCTTCGCGCTGATCGAGGAGACGAGCGGCGACCTGCTCGGGCACGCGGACATCTCGGTTCATGCGGTGAACGCGGGCCCTGACGCTGCGGCTCTGTTGGGCATACCGTCAGGCGCCGCGGTCTTCGCCGTGGAGAGGCTGACCCGCATGCAGGGCGGGCGGCCGGTCGACGCCGAGTCGATCCAGATCCGGGCGGACCGGATGGCCTTCCACGCGAATCTGCATCGCGGAGTCGGGTCGGCGGCGAACCAATTCCGGATGGCCCACCCCGGTCGACCGTCGAGGTAACCCGTTCTCGGTTGCGTGTCCGTTCCTCGTTCGGTGGTGCTGCCCGGCGCGCCGGTAGCGGTCCCGCGTGCAAAAAGAAGTTGGTGGCGGATCCGTTGATCACTTGTTCCGAACCGCCGGGTGGTACGGCGTTTCTCCAGCTCAGAAGCATGGCGTAACTTCGCGGCAACAGTTTCCGGTCGCTCTCGTAACAATGTCGGCCAAGTATTTGCACGGCTGTTGGCGACGAGATTGTCCGACCGAAAGGGCTGACGTGCAGATTCCACCACTTTCTGAACGGCGCGAGCTGTTCTGCGACGTCCTCGTGATCGGCGGCGGCACCGCGGGCACGATGGCGGCACTGACGGCCGCGCAGCACGACGTGGACGTGCTGCTGCTGGAGAAGGCGAACGTCCGGCACTCCGGGGCGCTCGCGATGGGCATGGACGGGGTGAACAATGCCGTCATCCCGGGCAAGGCGAGCCCTGAGGCCTACGTCGCCGACATCACCACGGCCAACGACGGGATCGTCAACCAGCGCACCGTCTATCAGACCGCGACGCGTGGCTTCGCGATGGTGCAGCGCCTGGAGTCCTACGGCGTGAAGTTCGAGAAGGACGAGCACGACGAGTACGCCGTACGGCGGGTCCACCGCTCCGGCAGCTACGTGCTGCCGATGCCGGAGGGCAAGGACGTCAAGAAGGTCCTCTACCGGCAGCTGCGCGCCCGCAAGGTGCGCTCGAAGGTGACGATCGAGAACCGGGTCATGCCGGTCCGGGTACTCACCGTCAACGGGCGCGCGGTCGGCGCCGTGGGCTTCAACAGCAGGACCGGCGAGTTCGTCACGATCTCCGCCGGTGCGGTGATCCTCGCCGCCGGTGCCTGCGGGCGGCTCGGGCTGCCCTCCAGCGGCTACCTGTACGGGACCTACGAGAACCCGACGAACGCGGGCGACGGCTACGCGATGGCCTACCACGCGGGCGCGGAGCTCAGCGGCATCGAGTGCTTCCAGATCAACCCGCTGATCAAGGACTACAACGGACCGGCCTGCGCGTACGTCGCGAACCCGTTCGGCGGCTACCAGGTCAACGCCGACGGCAACCGCTTCGTCGACTGCGACTACTGGTCCGGTCAGATGATGGCCGAGGTCAAGGCCGAGCTCGACAGCGCCCGCGGTCCGATCTACCTCAAGCTGTCGCACCTGCCCGACGCCACGATCAGCGAGATCGAGGGCATCCTGCACACGACCGAGCGGCCGACGCGCGGAACCTTCCACGCAGGTCGTGGCCACGACTACCGCGAGCGCGACATCGAGATGCACATCTCCGAGGTCGGCCTGTGCAGCGGGCACTCCGCATCGGGCGTGTGGGTCGACGAGACGGCCGCGACGACCGTGCCGGGGCTCTACGCGGCGGGGGACATGGCCCTCGTGCCGCACAACTACATGATCGGCGCCTTCGTCTACGGCGACATCGCCGGCGAGCACGCCAGCGAGTTCGCGCACGGGGCGGTGCGGGAACCGCTGCCGGAGGATCAGATCGCCTCCGCCCACGAGTTGATCTACCGGCCGCTGTCCCACGCGGACGGCCCGCCTCAGCAGCAGGTCGAGTACAAGCTGCGCCGGTTCGTCAACGACTACATGCAGCCCCCGAAGACCGAGCGGTACCTCTCGCTGGGCCTGGAGTCGTTCGAGCGGATGCGCGGCGACATCGCCGCGATGGGGGCGCGGACGCCACACGAGCTCATGCGATGTGCCGAGGTCACCTTCATCCGCGATTGCGCCGAGATGGCGGCCCGCGCCTCGCTGGCCCGTACCGAGAGCCGATGGGGGCTCTACCACCAGCGTGCGGACCTCCCGCTGTCCGACGACGCCCGCTGGTTCTGCCATCTGAACCTGAAGAAGGGGCGGTCGGGCGAGATGGAGATGCTGACCCGCCCGGTAGCGCCCTACATCGTCCCGGTGCCCGGCTTCGATCGACCGGACGGTGTGGAGAACGAGCCGGCCACGCCCGGCGAGCTGGCGGGAGCGTGGGCATGAGCACCGGCGCCGCCCCGTCCGCCCGTATCGTCAGCCTGCTCGAGCTGGCCGACGAGGACCCGACCCGGGAGGAGCTGGAGCAGTACCTGGGCGATCCGGCCCCGGAGGTCCGCAGGACCGCACTGAGCGTGCTCAGCGACACCGCCGAGGACTGGGCCGAGGCGTCACCGGTGTTCGCGGTGGCGCTGACCGACGAGGACCCCGCGGTGCGGTACGCCGCCACGAAGCTCGTCCGCGAGCTCAGCGAGGTCCTCGTGCCCGGCCCCGAGTTCGACGCGGCGCTGCGGTGCGCGGCCGCCCACGGCGACGCCGTCGTACGTCTGGAGGCGATCGATGCCCTCTGGCGGCACCGACTGACCACGGTCGACGAGCTGCTGGACCTGTTCGCCGACCCGGACGTCGCGGTCCGCTGCGAGATCGTGCTGGGGTTCGTCTCGCTCGACGCTCTCGACGCGTTGGCCCGGGCTGCCCATGATCCGGAGCCGGCCGTGCGGCTCGCCGTCGCCCGTGGGCTCGGTTCGGTGGGTGACCCCCGCGGGGTCACCACGCTCATCGAGCTGGCCACCGATCCCGAGTACCTCGTCCGCGCCGGGGCGCTCTCCGCGATGGCGCAGACCGGGTGCAGCGACGACGCTGCGCACATCGCCGTCTCGGCACTGGGCGAGGAGGCCTGGGAGGTGCGCCAGGGAGCGGCGAACGCCCTGTCGGCGGCGGCGCCCGACGAGCACGGCACCACTGTGCTGGTCCGGGCACTCGGCGACCGCAACCTCGATGTGCGGAAGGCCGCGGTGAAGGCGCTCGGGGCCTGGCTGCCTGGGCGCCCCGATGTCCGGCCCGCGCTCGAGTCCGCGCTCTCCGACGTCGACGCGACGTGCGAGCTCATGCCCGGATGAGCCTGACCCCCTGATCCCCGCTCACGCCCACCACCACCGGAGAGGCAACGCCATGGCACAAGCAACCCACCGCATCGACGTCCCCGTCTCGGTCGACCAGAGCAAGTGCATCGACGGCTGCACCCTCTGTGTCGATGTCTGCCCACTCGACTCGCTGGCGATCGACCCGGAGACCAACAAGGCGTACATGCACGTCGACGAGTGCTGGTACTGCGGGCCGTGTGCGGCCAGGTGCCCCGTCGACGCGGTCACCGTCAACATCCCGTACCTGCTCCGATGAACGGGCGTGGACTCGTGCGGGCGGGGTCGCCGGCGCTGGCCGTCCTGCTGGCGCTCGCCACCGCCTGCTCGTCGGCCCCCGGCGACGACGGGGCGGTGCTCGTCCGGGTCGGCTACCAGTCGAAAACGATCAACACGATCAACGCCGGCACCCTGCTGCGCGACCGCGGCACGCTGGAAGCCGCCCTCGACGAGCTGTCCGCCACGACCGGCAAGACCTACGAGGTCGAGTGGCAGGACTTCCCGTCCGGTCCGCCGCTGACGGCCCAGATGATCGCGGAAAAGGTCGACATCGGGTCGATGGGTGACTACCCGCTGCTGGTCAACGGCTCGAAGACCAGCGGTTTCGGCGAGGACCGCTCCGTTTTCGTCGGGGTCACCGGCTACAACCTGCGCGGTTCGCTGAACCAGGTCGTGGTGCCGGCCATCTCGCCCGCGACGACGCTCGAGGATCTGCGTGGGCAGGTCGTTTCCACCAGCGTCGGCTCGGCCGGGCACGGCATGCTGGTCGACGGTCTGGCTCGCAACGGTATGTCGCAGACCGACGTCCAGGTCCTCAACCAGGAGCCCGCCGTCGGCGCGTCGGCCGTGGAGGCCGGTCAGGTCGCTGCGCTCGCACAGTTCGTTCCGTGGTCGCAGCTGCTGGTCTTCCGGGGCGACGCGAAGCTGCTGTACGACGGGGGCGACACCGGGCGGCCCACCTTCCACGGCATCGTCGCCCGCAAGTCCTTCGGCGCCGAGCACCCGGAGGTCGTGCAGGCATTCATGCAGGCCGTGCGGGACACCAGTGACTACATCAACGCGAACCCGCTCGAAGCGGCCGAGAAGGTCTCACAGGTCACCGGTATCGAGCCCGAGGTGCTCTACCTCTACAACGGTCCGGGCGGCCTGGTGAGCTTCGACCCGACGATCAAGCAGCCGCTGGTGGACGCGCTCAAGGCGGACCTGCCGTTCCTCAAGGAGGTCGGATCGGCCGGCGACCTGGACGTCGACGGGTTCGTCGACGAGACCGCGTTGCGGGCCGTCTACGGCGCCGACTACGACACCGTGAAGGCCGACACGACGTCCCCGAGCGGGCTGACGGGCGAGGACACCGTGTGCGGCCGCCCGGTGGACGACCCGGCGACGGCGTCCGAGATCTGGTTCACCGGAGCGGAGTCCACCCAGCCTGCGGCCACCCCGACCTGTGCCGTCCGCGCGGTCCAGGCGAGCGGCGACCATCCGCGGGCGGTCTACGTACCGGACGCCGTGACCGGCACCCGGCTGTTCGCCTCGGCCGCCACCTGGGTCCTCGATCCGTCCGCCGCTCCCGACTCCCGGCTCCTGCCGTTCGCCACCCCGGCCGCGGCGCAGTCCTATCTGCAGTCCCACCCAGGCACCCGCCAACTCGACTACGCGGCGCCCGAACCGCCGCGTGAGCATTGGAGGACGCATGACCACCCGCCCGCTCCCACCACCTGCCCGAACGACGACCCCGAGCCCCGCCGCCCGGAGCCGGGGCGAGACCGGCCCGCGGCCGCCCACCGCGGCCGGTGGGCGCCGCCGGATCGGTGGCTCCCGGACATCCGGTCGCACGCTGGGCACGATGGCGCTGAAGACGGCGCTGTCGGTCGCCCCGCTGCTGGCCGCTCTCGGGCTCTGGGAGGTGTTGACCGCCAACGAGGTCGTGGCCTGGCTCAGCTTCGACAAGCTGCCCGGTCCGGCCGAGGTGTTCTCGACCTTCGCAGGCCAGCTCACCAATGGGACCTACTACCAGGACCTGCTCTCCAGCGTCCGACGGATCCTGCTGGGCTTCGGCCTGGCCACGGTCGCCGGGGTCCTCATCGGGATGGCCGTCGGCCGCTCCCGGATCGCGCACGCCGCCCTCCGGCCCCTCATCGAGGTCGCGCGGCCCATCCCGGCCATCGCGCTCGTCCCGCTCGCGATCCTCGTGTTCCCCACCGGTGAGCAGGGCATCGTCTTCATCACCTTCTTCGCGGCGTTCTTCCCCGTCGTGGTCAGCACCATCCACGCGATGAAGAGCCTGCCGACGGTCTGGGAGGAAGCAGCCCTGACCATGGGCGCGAGCCGGCTCTCGGTGCTCACCCACATCGTCCTTCCCGGCGCGATGCCGGGCATCTTCTCCGGTCTCTCGGTCTCGATGGGCGTGGCCTGGATCTGCGTCATCAGCGCGGAGATGATCTCCGGCCAGTTCGGGATCGGCTACTACACCTGGCAGTCGTACGGGCTGCTCGACTACGCCGGCGTCGTCGTCGGGATGCTCTCCATCGGCGCACTCGGCTTCGGCACCGCCTGGCTCGTCGAGCGGATCGGCAACCGCGTGAACCACTGGCTGCCGAGGGCCGCGAAGTGAGCGCCCCGAGCCGGACCGCGGGCGGGGCCCGCGTCACGCTCAGCGACCTGCGGATCGCGTTCCACGGCGTACCCGCGGCCGACATCGACCTCGATGTCCCGCCGGGCGGGATCGTGGTCCTGCTCGGGCCGTCCGGGTGCGGCAAGTCGACCATCCTGCGAGCGCTCGCCGGGCTGCTCGAACCGGAGTCCGGAACGGCAGAGCTCGACGGCGAACCCGTCGCCGAGAGCCGCTCGCAGTGCGCCATGGTCTTCCAGGAGGACGCCCTGTTGCCGTGGCGGTCGGCGCGGCGCAACGTGGAGTTCGCGCTGAAGCTGCGCGGGGTGGCGCGCGCGAAGCGGCGTGGGGAGGCCGAGGAGCTTCTCGGTCAGGTCGGGCTGCACGACTTCGGCGACCACATGCCGGGCGAGCTGTCCGGTGGGATGCGCCAGCGGGTCCAGCTGGCCCGCACCCTGGCGACCCGCCCGCGGGTGCTGCTCATGGACGAGCCGTTCGGCGCGCTGGACGCCCAGACCCGCTCGGACATGCAGCAGCTGCTGATCACGGTGTGGGAACAGCAACGCACGACCGTGCTGTTCGTGACCCACGACGTCGACGAGGCGCTGCTGCTCGGCGACCGCATCGTCGTGCTGACCCCACGGCCGGCACGCGTCGCGCGGTTGATCGACATCCCGGACCCGCGCCGGCCCGGCGCCCAGTTCGAGCCCGAGTTCGCGCGGCGCCGCTACGAGATCCTCGCGCTGCTCGGCGACTCCCCCGACTCCGCGCTCGCCGCATCGAGCGCATGAGGCATCGAACCAGAGGACGGGAGCACCCATGAGCTACGTGATCGGAGCAGCCTGCGTCGACGTCACCGACAGGGCCTGCGTCGACGAGTGCCCGGTCGACTGCATCTACGTCGGTGACCGCATGGCGTACGTCAATCCGGCCGAGTGCATCGACTGCAGCGCCTGCGAGCCCGTCTGCCCGGTGGAGGCCATCGTGCCCGAGGCGGAGGTCCCGGAGGCCGAGAAGGAATTCATCGCCGCCAACGCCGGCTTCTTCACCGAGATCCTGCCCGGCCGCACCGAGCCGATCGGGAACCCCGGTGGTGCGGACGAGGTCGGTGAGATCGGTGCGGACGTGCCGTTCGTCCAGACCTACCAACCCACATGAGTCCGGCCGGTCCCGGGCTGCTGGGCGCCCGCCGCTCGCCCGGGGCCGCCGTCGTCGCCGTGGTGCTGCGCAGCGCGCGCTGGCCGTACTCCTGCGGTCTGGCCTGCAGCATGCAGGTCCTGGCCCACCGGTTGGCCGCGCGGGAGGAGAGCTCGTCCTCGCCATCGACGAGCCCGCGAGCCGACGGGCCGTCGTCGGGGACGTGTGGGGGCTCGACACCCCGCTGGTCCCGCTCGCTCCGCCGCTCGCCGACGAGCTCGGGCTACGCGACCCGGCGACCGGTCGCGCCGAGGACGGGGTGGGCGTGCTCACCCGTCCGGAGTGTGGGCTGCGACCTGGAACTTCGGCGACCCGTTCGGCTCGGCGCACCCGGATCAGGTCCTGCGCGCGGTGCAGCATCTTTCGCTGCCCGCCGTGCGGGAGCCTGTGCTCCGGACCCCGCAGCAGGTGCACTTCGCGCTCCCGGGCGATCGGTTGGTCTGCACCCCGGCCGACGCCGCGCGGGCTCTGGGCCGGGCACTGACCAGCGCCGAACGGACCACGACGCTGCTGGACACGGCCGACGCGAGGGCTCGAACCGAAATCGCGCTGCGGCGCCTGCGCACCTACGTCGGCGCGCTCGACACGATCCGAAAGGTCAGGCACCCGGAGTGCACGACAGCAACCCCCACCCCGTCATGACGAGCACGCCCTCGGTCGACCGCGTCGTCGTCCGGCTCGCCGGTGACTCCGGCGACGGCATGCAGCTGGCCGGGGACGCTTCACCGCGGAGGCGGCCGCCTTCGGCAACGACCTCGCCACCCTGCCCAACTTCCCGGCCGAGATCCGCGCACCGCGGGGCACCGTTGCCGGCGTCTCGTCCTTCCAGGTGCACATCGCCGACCATGACATCCTCACCCCGGGCGACCATCCCGACGTCCTCGTCGCCATGAACCCCGCTGCACTGCGCGCCAACCTCGGTGACGTTCCGGCCACTGCCACGATCATCGTGGACGTCGACGAGTTCACCGGACGCAACCTCGCCAGGGCCGGTTACACCTCCGACCCGCTCACCGACGGAACGCTCGCCGCCCACGAGGTCCACGAGGTGGCGATGACGAGCCTGACCCGAGGTGCCGTCGCCGAGGCCGGCCTGGGCAAGAAGGGCGCCGAGCGCTGCCGCAACATGTTCGCCCTCGGGCTGCTCTTCTTCATGTACGGTCGCGCGGCCGAGCTCACCGAGACGTTCCTGCGAGCGAAGTTCGCCGAGGACCGTGGCGTCGCCGACGCGAACGTGCTCGCCTTCCGGGCGGGCTGGAACTACGGAGAGACCACCGAGGCCTTCGCGACCGTGCGCGTCGCACCTGCCGTCCTGCCCAGCGGCACCTACCGGCAGATCACCGGGAACACCGCACTCGCCTACGGACTGGTCGCGGCGGGGGAGCGGGCTCAGCTGCCCGTGCTGTTCGGTGCGTACCCGATCACGCCGGCATCCGACGTCCTGCACGAGCTGACCAAGCACAAGAACTTCGGCGTGCTCACCGTCCAGGCCGAGGACGAGATCGCCGCGGTCGGCGCCGCGCTCGGTGCCTCGTTCGCCGGTGCGCTGGGGATCACCGCGACGTCGGGGCCGGGCCTGGCCCTCAAGGCCGAGACGATCGGTCTCGGCGTGATGACCGAGCTACCGCTGGTCGTCATCGACGTCCAACGCGGCGGCCCGTCCACCGGCCTGCCGACGAAGACCGAGCAGGCCGATCTGCTGCAGGCACTCCACGGCCGCAACGGCGAGAGCCCCGTCCCGGTCGTCGCGCCCCGGTCACCCGCCGACTGCTTCGACACCGCGCTCGAGGCCGCCCGGATCGCGCTGGCCTACCGGACCCCGGTTCTCCTGCTGTCCGACGGCGCCATCGCCAACGGCTCCGAGCCCTGGTTGCTCCCGGAGATCGAGGAGCTGCCCGATCTGCGGGTCGCCTTCGCCACGACACCCAACACCCCTGACGGGTCCACCGGCTTCTGGCCCTACCGGCGCGACCCGGAAACCCTCGCGAGGGACTGGGCCGTCCCGGGAACGCCGGGTCTCGCGCACCGGATCGGCGGGCTGGAGAAGACCGACGGCAGTGGGGAGATCTCCTACGACGCCGCCAACCACGACCACATGGTCCGGCTGCGCCGCCGCAAGGTCGACGGGATCACCGTGCCCGACGTCGCCGTCGACGACCCCGACGATCGCGCCGACGTCCTCGTCCTCGGCTGGGGTTCGACCTACGGCCCCATCGGGGCGGCGTGTCGCCGCATCCGCCGAGCCGGGGGCTCGGTGGCGCAGGCGCACCTGCGCCACCTCAACCCGCTCCCGGCCAACCTCGGCGAGGTCCTCGCCCGCTACCACCGCGTGGTCCTGCCCGAGATGAACCTCGGGCAACTGGCCTCGGTCCTGCGAGCCCGGTACCTCACCGACATCCGGTCCGTCACCAAGGTCGCGGGCATGCCCTTCACCGTCGAGGAGCTGCAGGCCGCGATCACCACCTCGATCGAGGAGATCGTCCCCGCATGACCGCCACCATGTCCGACGGCATCGGGTCCGTCCCCCGCAGTACCGTTGTCGCCACGGCCGGGGACTACAAGTCCGACCAGGAGGTGCGCTGGTGCCCGGGGTGCGGCGACTACATCGTGCTGAACACCGTGCAGGCGTTCCTTCCCACCCTCGGCCTCCGGCGGGAGAACCTCGTCTTCGTGTCGGGGATCGGCTGCAGCTCCCGCTTCCCCTACTACCTCGACACCTACGGGATGCACTCCATCCACGGCCGCGCCCCGACGATCGCGACGGGGATGGCCGTCGCCCGCCCGGACCTCTCGGTGTGGGTGGTCACCGGTGACGGCGACGCGCTGTCCATCGGCGGCAACCACCTCATCCATGCGCTGCGGCGCAACGTGAACCTCACCATCCTGCTGTTCAACAACCGCGTCTACGGCCTGACCAAGGGCCAGTACTCGCCGACCAGCACGGCAGGCACGATCACGAAGTCCACGCCGATGGGCTCCGTGGACGCCCCGCTCGACCCCGTTTCGCTCGCCCTCGGCGCCGAGGCCACCTTCGTCGGCCGGGCGCTCGACTCCGACCGGGCCGGACTGACCGAGGTCCTCGCGCCGCCGCCCGCCACCGCGGGTCCGCCCTGGTCGAGATCTACCAGAACTGCCCGGTCTTCAACCCTGGTGCGTTCGACGACCTCAAGGAGAAGGACACCGCCGCGGACCGCCTCATCCGGCTGCGGCCCGGGCAACCGATCCGGTTCGGCCGCTCCGACGAGCTCGGCGTGACCGTCGGACCTCGCGGGGGCCTCGAGATCGCGCCGTCGACGAGATCGGCGCCGAATCCGTGATCGTCCACGACCTGACCGTCGAGCACCCGGCGTACGCCTTCGGTCTGGCCCGCCTCGGCGAGCAGAACCTGCGCCACGTCCCGGTCGGGATCTTCCGCCAGGTCCACCGCCCCACCTACGACGACCAGGTGCGCGACCAGGTCGCACGGGCCCGGGAGCAGCGGCCACCGGACCTGCGCTCGCTGCTGCGCGGCGCGGACGTCTGGACCGTCGGCGAGACGAGTGGAGGTGCAGCGTGAACGAGACCCCGACCCGCACCGACGAAGACGCGATCCGTACCGCGCTGGCGACCGTCGAGGACCCGGAGATCCACAAACCGGTCACCGAGCTCGGCATGGTCGCGGATGTGGTGCTCGACGACGACGGCCAGGTCACGGTCACGCTCCTGCTGACCGTGGCGGGCTGCCCCATGCGCGACAAACTCACCCGCGACGCGACTGCTGCCGTGAGCGCCGTGCCCGGCGTGCGGGCGTGCGGATCGAGTTCGGCGTCATGACCGACGAGCAGCGCACCGAACTGCGTCGCTCGCTACGCGGCGACTCCGACGAGCCGGTGATCCCGTTCGCCCTACCGGGGTCGATGACCCGGGTGTACTGCGTGGCCTCGGGCAAGGGTGGCGTCGGCAAGTCGAGCGTGACGGTCAACCTCGCCGCTGCCCTCGCCGCCCGTGGGCTTCGGGTCGGCGTCCTCGACGCCGACATCCACGGCCATTCCGTGCCACGCATGCTCGGCGCGGACGCGCCCGACCCACGCAGGTCGAGCGCATGATGATGCCCCCGCAGGCCCACGGGATCCGCCTGATCTCGGTGGGCATGTTCACCGAAGGCAACACCCCGGTGGTGTGGCGAGGACCGATGCTGCACCGAGCGCTGCAGCAGTTCCTGGCCGACGTCTTCTGGGGCGACCTCGACATCCTGCTGCTCGACCTGCCGCCCGGTACCGGCGACGTCGCGATCTCCCTGGCCCAGATGCTCCCGACGGCGGAGATCCTCGTCGTCACGACGCCCCAGCCGGCCGCTGCGGAGGTCGCCGAACGGGCCGGCTCGATCGCGGTCCAGACCCGGCAGAAGGTGGCCGGCGTCATCGAGAACATGTCCTGGTACGAGACGCCTGACGGCGGTCGTGTCGAGCTCTTCGGGTCCGGGGGTGGCGCTGCCGTGGCCGAGTCGCTGAGCCGCCTGCTCGGAGCGCAGGTGCCGCTGCTCGCGCAGATCCCGCTCGACCAGCGGCTGCGCGAGGCCGGTGACACCGGAACGCCGTTCGTCGTCGAGCACTCCGACACCGCCGCGGGCAGAGCCGTGACCGCGGCCGCGAAACGCCTCGCCGTCCGCCCCCGCGGACTGGCGGCGCCCGCCTGACCATCAGCCCCACGCAGCGGTGAGATCGGGTCCACGCCGCACCGGCGAGGACCAGCGCGCCGAATCCGACCGCGGCGACGAGGAGCGTCGTTCACACTGTTCCACGAGATTGCGCACATTCACTTACCCCGTCGGCGAGACGCGGCGCGCAGTCGCTGAACCAGGCTCGCCGTGCAGCACGAGCGCACCGCTGCGACCCGCCCGGATGGTCTCGAGCAGCTGATCGCGCTGCTCACACTCGCTGCGCCGACCTGGTGACACCTGGTCGCTCCGCAATCAGCGCTCGTTCACGCAACACAACGGCGAGTACGAACGGGACCCCGCCGGGACAGGGCACAGCTACCCGTGCCACACCCGGTGCTCTCCACGGGTGCGACCGTCCGGCTCGCGGGCGATGGTGCGTCGGTGACCGAACCGAGCTACTTCGGCAGGTACGACAACCTCGCCTTCGAACGGGACGACGAGGGTGTGCTCGTGCTGCGCTTCCACACCGACGGTGGACCGGTCGTGTTCACCGGTCGGACCCACGAGGACTTCCCGGCTGCGCTCGAGGAGATCTCCCTCGACCGGGACAACAAGGCGCTCGTCATCACCGGAACCGGTGATGCCTTCATGGACCGGATCGACGGGCCGAGCCTCGGGGAGATCTTCAAACCCGTGGAGTGGGAGAAGATCCGCGCCGAGGGGACGAAGGTGCTCCAGCGCCTCGTCGACCTGCCGATGCCGGTGGTCGGCGTCGCCAACGGCCCCGCGCTCGTCCACTCCGAGTACCTGCTGCTCGCCGACATCCACATCGCCTCGGAACGCGCGAGGTACGCGGACGAGCCGCACCCCGCCTTCGGCATCACCGGAGGAGACGGGGTACAGGTCGTCTGGGAAGAGGTCGCAGGAACCGCCCGAGCCAAGTGGTTGCTCTGGACCGGCGAGAGCATCGATGCCCGGACCGCCCTGCAGTGGGGCGTCGTCAGCGAGGTCGTCGCGCACGACCGCGCGGTAGCTCGGGGCGTCGAGATCGCGCGCGGCCTCGCCGCGAAGCCGGCCCTCTACAGGGCGTTGCAGAAGCAGACGCTCGGCGTCGGTCTCCGGCGCCGCATCGTCCAGGACGTCCCGTTCGGGATGGCGCTCGAAGGCCTCACCGCCGCCGACCTGGCCTACCAGCAGAAGCCCTGAGGGGGACGACCGAACATGTTCATCGCCGCGGTCCTCGTGTCCGCCGTCCTCGCCGCCCTGCTGCTGCTCTCGGGGGTGGGCAAGCTGCGCCGTGATCCCCGGCAGATGCAGACCATGGAGCGGGTGCGGTTCCCCGCGGACAAGCTGTGGCTGCTCGCCGTCGCCGAGATCGTGGGCGCGATCGGACTCGTCGTCGGGCTCTTCTGGTGGCCGATCGGTGTCGCGGCGGCCATCGGTGTGATCGCCTACTTCGTCGGTGCGGTGGCATCGCACCTCCGGGTCGTGACCGGAGCATCCAGTCCCCCGCCGTCCTGCTGCTCGTCGGTCTGGCGGCGCTCGTCCTGCGCCTGGTCACCGTCTGAGAGGAATTCGCCATGAGTGACAACTCCGTCGTCGGGTTCGGCAAGGGCGGCAAGATCGTCGCCGCCTGCATGGGACAGCTGGGCAAGCGCGTCGTCCTCGGCCGAGGCGCTCAATGACGTGCTCGGTGTCGATGCCCACACGCAGCGGTGATCGGCTGGTCGGGCCGCGATGCAGGGGCGAGCCGCCTCGTTGCCGAGCGCGGCATCAGAGGGCGTGACCGTGGTCAGACCGCGCAGAACTGTCGACACACCACCGCGCGCAGGGCGTCCCGTGCGCGATCCCCACCAGGCTGGGATGTTGCGATGACCCTGAACCTCCACGAACTCGTACGGCTCGGCAGGATCTCGGAATCGCTGCGGAGGAGCGATCCCGACCTCGCCCGCATGCTCTCCTCGCCGGGCAGAGGCCGGCGGTGGACCGGCTGGGACGCCGCATCCGTCGGGGTACCGGCCGTCTGCGTGGTGCTCGCGGTGATCGGTCTCGTCGTCGGAGACACCGCGACCTCCGCCGTGGGAGGAGGTGTCGCGATGGCCCTCTGTCCGTTCGTGCTCGTCATCGCGAGCAAGCGGCGGCGTTCGTGATGCGTTCCGGCCCCGGACTCTCCGTTGTCGCAGTGGGAGTCATCGAGGCGGTCGACGTTCGCGACGGGCACGTCACGCCGGTGCTGCCACCGCTCGCAGCAACGTGGCGGCGGCGGCCTTCGCATCGGCCGCCGCGTCGCTGCCCCCGTTGTGCGCCGCCACCATCGAGGCGTCGTAGAGCAGGACGAGCTGGCGGCCCAGTCGGGCCGGGTTGCGGGCTCCAGCCCGCACGGCGATGTCGGTCAGCAGCCCGAGCACCCATGCCCGGTGCTCGGCCGCGACCACCGCCGCCGGGTGGGCCGGGTCGGGGAGCTCTGCCGACGCGTTGATGAACGGGCAGCCCCGGAAGTCCGGCTCGGTGAACCACGCTCCGAGCTCGTCGAACACGACGTCGAGCTGTGCCGCGGGCGCGGGATCTGCCGCGGCGAGCGCCGCACCCAGCCGTTCGCGCCAGCCCGCGCTGCGCCCGGCCAGGTAGGCCGCGACCAGGCCGTCCTTGCTGCCGAAGTGCTCGTAGATCGACGACTTCGCCACGTCAGCGGCTCGCCGGATGCGCTCGACCCCGACCGCCGTGATGCCTTCGGCGTAGAACAGCTCGTCGGCCGCGGCGAGCAGGCGGTCGCGCACGCTCCCGGCGTGCTGACGCCCCGGGGTGAGGGCCTGCGTCCCCGGTTCGGTCACGTCCCACCTCCGGATCCAGTATCGCGCAGCCGGTTCCCCGGTGATCGCGCGGCGCCGGGCCGTGTGCTCTGCGCGACATCTCTTGCCGTGGGTGAGGAACGGTCGTTACCGTCGAATCCTACAGACCGGTCGGTAGGATTTGGAGAACGAGATGAGCAGCCCCGCCTACTTCACGCGCTTCGCGAACCTGGCGATGGACCGCACGGACGACGGCGTCCTGGTCGTGGCCCTTCCACACCGACGGGGGGCCGATCACCTTCACCGGGCAGACCCATCAGGATCTGCCGAGGGCGCTCGAGGAGATCGCGCTCGACCAGGACAACAAGGCGCTGGTGCTCACGGGCACCGGTGACTCGTTCATGGACTCGATCGACGGCGAGAGCCTCGGCGAGATCTTCAAGCCCGCGCACTGGGAGAAGATCCGCACCGAGGGAACCGCGGTCCTGCAGCGCCTGCTGACCCTGCCGATGCCAGTCATCGGTGTGGCCAACGGCCCGGCGACCGTGCACTCCGAGTACCTGCTGCTCGCCGACATCCACATCGCCTCTGAGCGCGCGACCTACGGCGACTTCCCGCATCCCACCTTCGGGATCACCGCCGGTGACGGCCTGCAGGTGGTCTGGGAGGAGATCGTCGGCGCGGCACGGGCGAAGTGGCTGCTGTGGACCGGGGAGACCATCGACGCCGCCACGGCCCAGCAGTGGGGTGTGGTCAGCGAGGTCGTCGCACACGAGCGGGTCCTCGCCCGCGGTCTCGAGATCGCCCGTTCCCTCGCCGCGAAGCCGGCGCTCTACCGCTCGCTCCAGAAGCAGACGCTCAACCAGCGGATGCTGCGCCGGCTCATCGAGGCCGTGCCGTTCGGTATGGCGCTGGAGGGCCTGACCGCCGCCGACCTCGCCTACCAACAGGGCTGACCGGTGGACCTGCAGGATCGCCGCGGGATCGTCACGGGCGCGGGAAGCGGGATAGGTCGGTCGCTGGCCGAGCACCTCGGCCGGCGCGCAGCACGGCTGCTGCTGGTCGGGCGCCGGAAGGCGCCGCTGGAGGAGACCGCCGAGCTCGTCGAGGCGCGGGCGGCGTCGCGCACGTGCTCGCCCTCGACGTCACCGCCGACGGCGCACCGGACGCCGTGCTGGGCGCAGCGCGGGAGGCCCTCGGCTCGCTCGACATCCTCGTCAACAACGCGGGCAACGTCCGGGCGGGCCGGCTCGAGGACTGCGCCGTCGAGGACGTCCGCGCCATGGTGGACCTCAACCTCACCGCGCCGATCCTCCTCACCCGCGCGGCGCTACCCGCCCTTCGCGTCGCTGCCCAGGAGCGCACCAGCGTCATCGTGAACGTCGCGAGCGGTATCGCGCTGGTGGGGCTGCCCTTCTACGCGACCTATGCCGCCACCAAGACGGGCATCGCCGCCTTCGGTCATGCGCTGCGGCGCGAGCTGCACGGGAGCGGGCTGCACGTCGCCACGGTGTATCCGGGCGCCACGGCCACGGCGATGATGGACACCTCCACGGCGGGCGAGGATCTCGGGTTCGGCCGACGGGCCGTCTACGAGGTCGTGACCGACATCGTCGACGCGCTGGGCCGGGACGAGCACGAGATCAACACGAGCCTTCCCACCCGCCGTGCGATGCAGGAGCTGCACGCGCGCGACCCGCTGGCGGTGGACGCCGCCCTCGCGCCCCGGCTCCAGGAGCTGGAGTTGGCAGTCCGCCACCACCGAAGCATCTGAGCCCCGCCGTGGGCTCGGACCAGCACCACTCATCCGCTCATCCATGAAGGAGACGACCATGACCCTGCTCGCGCCCGGGGACAAGTTCCCGGCCCTCTCGGTGAACCTGCCCGGCGGCAGCACCCTCCAGCTGCCCGACGCCCTGACGGGCCACTACGGTGTCGTGCTGTTCTACCGGGGATCCTGGTGCCCCTACTGCAACGCCCAGCTGCGTTCATTCCAGCGCGCCGCCGACAGCCTCGCCGACGTCGACGCGCGGGTCGTCGCGCTGTCGGTCGACGACGAGGCCACCACCCGAGCCAACGTCGACCGGCTCCGCCTGCAGTTCCCGGTCGGCCACAGCGCTGACGCCCGCGCCATCGCCGACGCGACCGGCGCATTCGTCAACGAGGACCCGGTGCACCTGCAGTCCACGGGCTTCGTGCTGGACCCCACCGGGTCGGTGATCGTCTCCGTCTACTCCAGCGGTGCCATCGGACGGCTCGTCCCCGAGGATGTCGTCGGCCTCATCCGCTACGCGCGCGAGCACGCCGGCTGACGGCGGTCGCGCCGTGGCCAGCACCCCCGCGGGTTGCTGGGTGAGCATGCGAAAGCGGCGACTGACCAGGGGTTGCTGCTTGTGCGCCGCGTGTCCCGTGCGTACGCGGCGACCATCAGCATCCGGTTGCGGCCGTCCCGGGTCCCGGGTGTGTTCGGTGGCGCACCCGGCGCGGCGGTGCTGCCGGGTATCGTGCTGATCGTCCTGGCGGTGCCGGCCCACCGGTTGTTGCGCCGCCGCGGCACGTCGGCCCCCGACGCGGGCCCGAGCGGGAGGAGGTTCGGTGACCGCGCTCGGTGTGATGCGCGCGTGGACGGTGCGGCACTGGGTGGTCGCGGCGCTCTCCACGGCTGCGGCGGCCGTCCTCATCGCGGTCCCGACGGCGGTGTTGCCGAACCCGTGGTTCTGGCGGGAGATCGCCACCCCGGGCTGGGCCTACGCGGTGCTCGGCGTGGTCGCTCTCCTGTCCGGCCTCGTCGCGGCGACCTACGTCCGCGCTCCCGAGGGCCCGGGCGGCCGGCGGGCGTCGGCCGGGGCGGTGCTCGGCTTCTTCGCCGTCGGCTGTCCGGTCTGCAACAAGCTCGTGCTGGCCGTGCTCGGCTACACCGGCGCGATGAGCTGGTTCGAGCCGGTCCAGCCGTTCCTGGCCGTGTTCGCCGTGGTCGGGCTCGGCGCGGCACTGCGGGCCCGGTTGCGGGCCGCGGTCGCCTGCCCGACGCCCGCCATGGGCTCGGCCGGTCCGCTCCGAGAGCCGACTCCGCCTGGGCTGTGAGGACGGCCACGCGGGGTGGCCCCGTGATCTGCGCCGGCCGCACAAGGTGCTCCTCAGCCGGCCAGGTCAGCCATGAGCGAGTACAGGTCAGCCTTTCCCTCGAATCCGATGCCTGGCAGGTCAGGCATCGTGACGTATCCGTCCTCGACCGTGACGCCGTCGGGGAACCCGCCGAAGGGCTGGAAGAGGTCCGGGTAGGACTCGTTCCCTCCCAGGCCGAGGCCGGCGGCGATGTTGAGCGACATCTGGTGCCCGCCGTGGGGGATGCAGCGGGTCGGCGACCAGTCGTTCTCCCGGAGCATGTCGAGGGTGCGCAGGTACTCGACGAGCCCGTAGCTCAGCGCGCAGTCGAACTGCAGCCAGTCCTCGTCCCGGCGCAGCCCGCCGTAGCGGATGAGGTTGCGGGCGTCCTGCATGGAGAACAGGTCCTCCCCCGTCGCGAGCGGCGAGGCGTAGGCGGCCGCCACCTCGGCCTGGAGCTCGTAGTCGAGGGGGTCGCCGGGCTCCTCGTACCAGAACAGGTCGTACGGGGCGAGCGCCTCGGCGTAGCGCAGGGCGGTGTCCCGGTCGAACCGGCCGTTGGCGTCCACGGCGAGGCGCTGACCGGGCCCCAGTACGTCGAGGACGGCCTCGATCCGGCGCCGGTCGGCGTCGAGGTCGGCGCCACCGATCTTCTGCTTCACGACCGTGTAGCCGCGGTCGGTGTAGCTGCGCATCTCGTCCTGCAGCGCCGTGAGGTCCTGGCCGGGGTAGTAGTACCCGCCCGCGGCGTAGACGAAGATCCGGCGGTCGGGTTCCCCGTTCCCGTACCGCTGGGCGAGCAGCTGGAACAGGGGCTTGCCCTCGATCTTCGCGACGGCGTCCCACACCGCCATGTCGATCGTGCCGACGGCCACCGAGCGCTCGCCGTGCCCGCCGGGCTTCTCGTTGCGCATCATCGCCGCCCACACGGCGGCGGGGTCGAGATTGCCCCCGGTGCCGTCGAGCAGGGTCGACGGGTCGGCCTCCAGCACCCGCGGGACGAAGCGCTCGCGCATCATCGCGCCCTGGCCGTAGCGGCCGTTGGAGTTGAACCCGTACCCGACCACCGGCTTGCCGTCCCGGACGACATCGGTGACGACGGCGACGAGGCTGAGCGTCATCCGGCTGAAGTCGATGTAGGCGTTGCGGATCGGGGAGCTGATCGGGAACGTCCGCTCGCGGATGTCGACGATCTTCATCGGGCCACCACCTCCTGATCGAGGGCATTGAGGAGCTCGGCGGTCATCTCCTGCGTCGACGCGGTACCGCCCAGGTCGCGGGTGCGCACCCCGGTCTCGGCGAGGACGTGGGTTACCGCGCCCATGACCGCAGCGGCGGCGTCGGCGTGGCCGAGGTGCTCGAGCATCATCGCCCCGGCCCAGACCTGACCGATCGGGTTGGCCCGCCCGGTGCCGGCGATGTCGGGGGCGGAGCCGTGGACGGGCTCGAACATCGACGGGAACTCGCGTTCGGGGTTGAGGTTGGCCGACGGCGCGAATCCGATGCTGCCGATGATCGCCGCGCCGAGGTCGGTGAGGATGTCGCCGAAGAGGTTCGAGGCGACGACCACGTCGAACCGGGTCGGGTCGAGGACGAACAGGGCCGCGAGGGCGTCGATGTGGTACTCGCTCGTCTTCACATCGGGATGCCCGGCGCCGAGCTCGCGGAAGATCTCGTCCCAGAACGGCATCGAGTGGATGATCCCGTTGGACTTCGTCGCCGAGGCGAGTCGACCCTTCCGGCTCCGGGCGAGGTCGAAGGCGTAGCGCATGACCCGTTCGACCCCGCGGCGGGTGAAGACCGCCTCCTGTATCGCCGCCTCGTCCGGGGTGCCGCGGTAGAGGCGCCCGCCGACCTCGGAGTACTCGCCCTCGTTGTTCTCCCGGACGACGACGAAGTCGAGGCCACCCGCGGGCACCGCACGCAGCGGGCTCTCGATGCCGGGCAGGAGGGTGACGGGCCGGAGGTTGACGTACTGGCGGAAGGCCCGGCGGATCGGGATGAGCAGCCCCCACAGGGAGACGTGGTCGGGCACGCCCGGGTAGCCGACGGCGCCGAGGAAGATCTGGTCGTGCTCGCGCAGGACGTCGAGCCCGTCCTCGGGCATCATCCGGCCGGTGCGGGCGAGTACTCGCACGACCACTCGAGTTCGGTCCACTCGAGCCGGATCCCGAAGTGGCTCCCGGCGCGCTCGAGGACGTCCACGGCGGCGGGTACGACCTCGTTGCCGATGCCGTCGCCGGGGATGGTGGCGATCCGGTACCTCGTGTCCATGGGTCTCCTCGTGTGCCGGTGGGCACGGCAACGGCGCGCCGCGCGGGCAGCCGGGTGCTGTCGCGGTGCGCCTCGGGTGGGTCGGTCTGCTCAGAACTCCAGGTCGGGCAGGCGGACGTAGAGCACCTCGGTGAAGATCAGGTAGAAGGCGGTGACGACGACGACCGCGACGACGACGTCGAGGAGGATGCCGCGCGGGGTCGGCCGCTCCGTGCGCATGAGCACCGCCATGAGGACGAAGAAGACGATCCCCCGACGAGGTAGCCCAGGTACGGCAGGGCCGCGACCCATGCGGTGAGGAGCGCGACGGCGAGCACGAGCCCGCGCACCGGCAACCCTTCCTCCACCTCGGTGCCGCGCCCCACCGGCCGGCGCAGCAGCCCGAAGACGAGGAGCACGAGCCCGAGGGCCCCCAGGACGATGATGACCGGGTCGGCGAACGTCCCCCCGTACTCGGTCGTGTAGCTGCGCTGGGACCAGAAGACGGCGGCGACGGCGACGGTCAGGACGGCGGCGGCAATGTTGATCTTGTCGTCGAGCGTGGCGGGTCTGGCCATGTCAGTCCTTCCCCAGCGTCTCGGCGGGGTGGGTGTCGGTCCGATGGGACTGCCGTTCGCGCCACGCCCGCACGAACGGCCAGGCCAGCGAGACGACCGTGAGGGCGATGAGGACGAGGCTGAGCGGGCGGGTGAAGAACGTCAGCCACGGCTGCGGCTCGCCCTGCGCGGTGAGCAGGCCCTGCACGAGCCCGGTCTCGGCGATCGAGCCGAGGATGAGCCCGAGGACGATCGGTGCGGCGCTGATGCCCGCGAGCGACAGGAAGTAGGCGAGGACGCCGAGGACGAGCATGATGACGACGTCGACGACGGAGGTGCGCACCGCGTACGCGCCGACGATCGTCAGCACCGTGATGCCGGGCGCGAGGTACCGGGCCGGCATCGCGACGACGCCGCGCTGGAGGGCGCGCCCGCCGATGAGGCCGACCGGCACCATCATGACCGCGGAGACCGCCAGCGCGATGATGAAGGTGTAGACGAGGTCGCCGGAGGCGGTGAACAGCTCGGCACCGGGACGCAACCCGTGCAGGAGCAGGACGCCGATGATGATGGCGTCCGGCGGGGTGCCGGGCACGCCGAGCGTCAGGGTCGGGATCATCCCGCCGCCGACCGTGGCGTTGTTCGCGGACTCCGCGGCGACGACGCCGTCGAGTTCACCCTTGCCGTAGGTCTCGGGGTGTTTCGAGGACCGCTTCGCCTCGTTGTAGGCCACGAGGTTGGCGATGCTGCCGCCCGCGCCGGGCAGGATGCCCGTGACCGTGCCGATGACGCTCGAGCGGACGAGGTTCACCGGCCTCGAGAAGATCAGCCGGATCATCGGCCACAGCCTCTCGCGGTCCTCGCGCTCGGAGATCATCTGCGCCTCGCGGCCCTTGCGGGCGACGAGCCGGATGACCTCGGGGATCGTGAAGAGCCCGACCATGGCGGGCACGAGCGGCACGCCGCCCTGGAGCATCGACTCGCCGAAGGTGAACCGGACCTCGCCGCCGACCGGGGCGATGCCGACGGTGGCGAGCAGGAGGCCGAGTACGCCGCCGATGAGGCCCTTGACCAGCGACCCCGAGGCCATCGAGATGATGATCGTCAGGCCGAAGATCGCGATCCAGAAGTACTCCTGCGGCCCGAAGCGCAGCGAGAACTCGGCGAGCGGCGGCGCGAGGAAGACGAGGGCGACGACGCCGATGAGGCCGCCGACGAGCGAGCCCATCGTCGCGCCGACGACGGCCAGCTCGCTCTTGCCCTTCTTCGTCATCTGGTAGCCCTCGAGGGCTGTCGCGACCGACGACGGCGTTCCTGGCGCGTTCACGAGGATGGCGGTGAACGACCCGCCGTAGATGGCGCCCATGTAGAAGGCGCCCAGGAGCACGAGGGCCTGGGTGGGCTCCATGACGAAGGTGAACGGGACGAGCAGCGCCAGCCCCATCGTCGCGCTGAGGCCGGGCATGGCACCGATGGCCATTCCCGCGGCGGTGCCGACGAGCACGAGCAGCAGCATCGACGGCGCCAGGTTCGCGAGGAGGCCGCCGCCGAGGAGGTCGAGCATGGGACTTCCCTTCCGCGCGGTCGAGCGCCGTCAGAGCATGCCGAGGCGCTCGAAGAGGCCCTGGTAGACCGCCTTGCGTTCCTGCGTGAACGCCGTGGCCTCCGCGGGTCCCATGTTCTCCAGGACGAACAGCTGCTCCTTGAACTGCTCGACGACCGCGGGGTCTTCGTTGATCTTCGCGAACGTGGCGGCGAGCTTCTCGACGATGACGTCGGGGGTCTCCGGCGGGACGGCGACGCCGCGGTAGGCGCCCTCGACGAGGTCGATGCCCTGCTGGGTGAAGGTCGGGGTGGGCCTCGAGGCCCGCCATCGGCTCCTCGGTGGCGATGCCGAGGACGCGGATCTGGTCACCGAGCTGGCCGATCATCGGGGTGTAGGTCATGAGCGCGTCGACGTGCCCACCGAGCAACGCGGGCACTGCGGCGCCGGTCCCGGAGAACGGCGTGTAGGTCGTCTCGATGCCCGCCTCGTCATTGAGCAGGAGGGTGCCGATGTGGTTGGCGCTGAAGTCGCCCGAGCCGCCGACCGAGATCGCGCCGGGGTTCGCCTTCGCCGCGGCGATGAAGTCGTCGAGCGTCCGGTACTCGCTGTCGGCGCGGACGGCGAGGATGTTCGGCGTCGACTGGAAGATGTAGACCTGCTTGAGCTCCTCGGTCTCGTATCCGGCGTCCTCGCGCATCATCGGCTGGAGGATGATGTGGGGCAGGTTGTGGCCCATGATCGTGTAGCCGTCGGGCTCCGTGCGGGTCAGTTCCGACCACGCGAGCGCGCCACCGGCGCCCGGCTGGTAGGAGACCGACACCTCGGTGCCGAGCGCCTCCTGGAGCGGCTCCTGCTGCAGGCGCGCGGTGATGTCGGACTCGCCGCCGGCATCGAAGCCGAGCACGTAGTCGATCGGACGCTCGGGATAGGCCGCGGGATCGTCACCGCCGCCGATTCCGCCGCAGGCGGTGACCATGGCGCTGACGATGAGGACGGGCAGGGCGGTCTTGGCGAATCGCTTCATCGGATCCTCCGTTGGATCGGTGCGTCGCGGGGGTTTCGGCGGTTATCGAGCGACGGCGGGCTCGCGCAGGGCTGCGACCAGCGCCGATGTGACGTCCTCGGTCGTGGCCGACCCGCCGAGGTCCTTCGTCAGGGCGCCCGCGGCGGTGGTGACGTCGATCGCGGCGCGCACGGCGTCGGCGCTCGGGATGGCCGAGGTGGTCGAGCATCAGCGCGCCGCTGGCGACGGCGCCGATCGGGTTGGCGACACCGCGCCCGGCGATGTCGGGAGCCGAGCCGTGGACGGGCTCGAACATCGAGGGGTAGCGCCGCTCGGGGTTGAGGTTGGCGCTGGCGGCGATCCCGAGGCTGCCGGCGAGGGCGCTGCCGAGGTCGGACAGGATGTCGGCGTTGAGGTTCGAGGCGACGACCACGGACAGGCTCTCCGGGTCGAGGACGAACCGGGCGGCCATCGCGTCGACGAGCACGGACTCCGTCTCGACGTCCGGGTAGTCGGCGGCCACGCGACGGAAGACGTCGTCCCACAGGACCATGCCGTACTGCTGGGCGTTGGACTTCGTCACGCTCGCGACCTTCTTGCGGTCGCGGGTGCGGGCCAGTTCGAAGGAGAACCGCATGATCCGCTCGCAGCCCGTCTCGGTGAACAGCGAGCTCTGGACGGCGATCTCGCCGCCCTCGCGGGCGGAGAAGTTGCGGCCCCCGAGCCCGGCGTACTCGCCCTCGCTGTTCTCGCGGACGACCACCCAGTCGAGCTCGGTCGAGTCGGCCTTGCGCAGCGGGGAGGTCACCCGGGGTGGAAGACGACCGGCCGGACGTCGCCCATTGGTCGAAGCCCTGGCAGATCGCCAGGCGCAGGCCCCAGAGGCTCACGTGGTCGGGCACGCCGGGCCAGCCGACGGCGCCGAAGTAGATCGCGTCGAAGTCCTCGAGGGTCTGCAGGCCCTCCTCGGGCATCATCCGGCCGGTCTCGCCGAAGTAGCTCGAGCCCCAGGGGAACTCGGTCCACTCGAACACGAAGTCCTCGCCGGCGCTGCGGGCGGCGGCGTCGAGGACGGCGCGCCCGGCGTCGACGACCTCGCGGCCGACACCGTCGCCCGGGATCGTCGCGATGCGGTAGGTGCGTGCGGTGCTGGGCATCGTGTCTCCGGTTCGGATGGGTGGGTCCGGAACGGAGTGAACCGCCGGCAGCACGGCGGCGTCCAAGACCAACATCCGATAGCATTGATAAGCGGCGCTTATCCGACGGTGCCGACAGTGCGCGTGTCGTCCGATCGGACGGCGACTCACATAGGTTGCACCGCATCGACGGGTAGCGTGCCGCTGTGGACGTCCGGCAGCTCCAGTACTTCCTCGCCGTCGTCGACGAAGGCGGTGTCCACGCCGCCGCGGAGAAGCTCTTCGTCGCCCAACCGTCGGTCTCGCAGGCGCTGCGCTCGCTCCAGCGCGACCTCGACGCCGAGCTGTTCACCCGGACCGGCCGTCGGCTGCAGCTGACCGCCGCGGGCCAGGCGCTCATCGCCCCGGCCCGCCAGGTCGTGCACTGGATGGAGCTCTCCCGGGCCCACGTCGAGGCGGTCAACGGGCTGCGGACCGGGCGCTGCTCCTCGCGACGATGCCGTCGCAGGCGGTCGACCCGCTGCCGGCCGTCATCGACCGGTTCGTGCGCAGGTATCCGCTCGTGCAGATCTCGATCCGCGCGGCCGGAACGCCGCAGACGGTGATGTCGCTCGTGCGCTCCGGCGGCGTCGAACTCGGGATCATGGCCGTGACGGCCACGCCGGACGCCCAGGACCTCGTCGTGCACCCGCTCACCCGGCAGGCTTCATCGTCGTCTCCTGCCGGGAGGCGAACCTGCCCGCGCGTGGCCCGCTGACCTACGACCAGCTCGAGGGCCAGCGGCTCATCATCGGCCAGCCGGGCACGGGGATGCGCCGGGTGGCGGACCAGGCAATCGCGGCGAACCGGTCGACGATCGCCGTGGTGGAGACCGAGCACCGGGAGGCGGTCCTGCCGATGGTGCTCAACGGAACCGGGATAGCGATCATGGCCGAGGCGTGGCGGGCCCTGGCCCGGGAGGCCGGGCTCGTCGTCCACGACCTCGTCACCGACGAGCGGCTCGAGGCCTCGATCGTCCACCGCGACGTCGACCTCTCTCCCGCCGCCCGAGCGTTCCTCCTCGTCGCCGCGCCCGCCGCCGCGACGCACCAGGCCGGCGGCTGACAGCAGTCGTGGCGCCGAGCTCAGGGTGCCGTGGCGTCGTTCGAGCCGGCCCGCCGGCGTCACCGACAGCGCGGATCAGTACTGCACGTGCGCGACCGGCGCCCCGGCCGCGTGCAGGGACGGCCGGTAATGCTCGGCGAACAGCTTGGCCACCAGCTCGCCCCGGCTGCCGACACCGACCTTGCCGAAGACCGCCTTGAGGTGATCGCGCACGGTGTGCGTGGACAGGTGCAGGCCCGCGGCGATCTCCGGGTTCGACAACCCTCGGGCCACCGCCTGGGTGATCTGCTGCTCGCGGGGCGTCAGGCAGTACGCCTCGACGATGAGCGGCGCGATCTGCGCGGACTTCGCCGGTTCGACGACCACCGCCACGGGACCGGGCCGGCCGGCGGGGGTGCGCAGGCACGACGCGTGCACGGCGAGCCAGCGCCCGGACGCCGAGTGCAGCCGGGCCGACGTGGGCCCGCGGTCGCGCCCTGCGGCCACTGCGTGGGCCCGGGCCAGGACGGCGGTGACGATGGCGAGCTGCGGGGGCAGCTCGTCGCCGCCCCAGCCAGGGCCGGCCAACTCGGTGAACCAGTGGTCCGCCTGCTCGTCGAACGAGCACAAGGTCCCGGCGGCGTCGAACAGGGCGGTGCCGGGCCCGTCGATGTCGTGAGCCGCGCCCGGATCCGGCTCGGTCAGCGCCCCGGCCCGCAGCGCGGCCGCCAACGCCGGGCCCATGCCCGCGATGAGGTCGACCTCGCGTTCGGAGAAGGGCTCACGGCCGCGCTCGCGGAACACGTCGAACACGCCCCAGATGCCGGTACCGAGCCGGCACACGGCGCGTAGCTCGTCGCCGTAGCCCTGCGGGGCGAGGAACTCCCGGTAGCGGGCGCTGCGGGCGGGATGGCCGTCCGTGGCGGCGAACAGGGTGCCCGCACCCCGGGAACCGCGGGCCAGGTCGCGGAACAACAGCGAGTCCTCGATCAGGAACTCGCGGTCCCAGTAGGACTCGCAGTGCCCGGCCTCGACGTTCTCGATGCGCACCGGGCAGGTCGCCAACGTCGTCGCCGGGTCGGTGGCGAACCAGGCCGCCCCGTCGAAGGGCACCATCCGGCGCAGCCGGCGGGAGACGGAGTCGAACAGGTCGGTGCTGTCGCCGGTCGCGGCGCAGCTCGTGACGAGCGCGTCCACCTGGCGTTCGGTACTCGTGGTGACCGCCATCGGAGTCGTCCTCGTCGTCCGGGTCGCGGGCTGCACCGACCGGTGTGCCCGTGTCGATGGTCGGGCCGGGTCACCGCGCGGACAACCCCCCGGCTGTAGGGGGTCACCGTTGCCGGGACCGGCGTCTCGCGGGATGGGAACGGCGCCGGCGCGCCGCCATGGTCGTCACCGCAACCACCCACGACGGCTGGAGCACGTGATGAAGATCGGCATCGGCCTGCCCGACGTCATCCCCGGCGCCGAGGGCCGCCGGCTGCCGTGCGGGACCGGCCATCGAGCTCGGTGATGGTGCAGATTCTGGGTGGTTTCCAGGTGTCGCAAGCCGCCTACGTGGTGGCCAAGCTGGGGGCGCGACGATACTCGAGCAAGAAGGCCCCAAGACCGTCGCCGAACTCGCGGAGCGCACCGGGGCACAGCCCGAGCAGCTGTACCGGCTGGTCCGGACCCTCGCGCCGATCGGTCTGTTCGCCACGGAGGGCGAATGGGTTTCCGTCACGCCACTCGGTGCTGTGCTGTCGGAAGAGCACCCGCAGTCGCTCTACGACTTCGCCTGCATGTGGATGGAGACCCACTACCTACCGTTCAACGAGCTGCTGCACGGCGTACGCACCGGCCGGCCCGGAGCCGACAAGTACTTCGGGCAGCCGTTCCTGTCATGGATGGGTGCCGAGCCGCAGCGGGCCGCCCAGTTCAGCCGAGCCATGGCCGAGGTGACGTCCAGCCTGCGCACGGGCATGTTCGATGGCTACCAGCTGCCGGCTGGGCGGATGGTGGCCGACATCGGCGGGGCCGATGGCAGCGTGCTCGTCGAACTCCTGGCCCGTGACGACGATCCCGACCGGCGCGGCATCGTGTTCGACCAGCCCAACATCACGCCCACGGCGGAGGAAACCTTGGCTGCCGCCGGCCTCGCCGAGCGCGTCGACGTCGTCGCCGGGGACTTCTTCGCCGCGGTCCCCACCGCTGACATCTACATCCTCGGCTACATCCTGCACGACTGGAACGACGAGTCGAGTCGACGCATCCTGCGGACGATCGCGACGGCGGCGGCCCCTGGAGCGCGGATACTGATCGTCGAGGGCGTCGTACCTTCCGGTGACCAGCCGCATCTGACCAAGGCGATCGACCTGACGATGCTCGGGATGGTGACCGGGAAGGAACGCAGCGAGCAGGAGTACCGCGAGCTGCTCGACAGCGCGGGGATCACGCTCGACCGCGTCGTGGCGACCCCGAGCCCGTTCTCGATCCTCGAGGCCACCTTGCGATGACTGGACGGCGGAACCGACCGAACCGCCCGCGGTTGCTGCTGGTCGGTGGCAGCAGTCCCGCACTGCGGCCCGCCCCGCGAGCCGCCTGCGAGCACGGCGTGCCGGCGCACTGGTGGCTCCGGTCCACGCACCAGACGTCCGCGGGTGCGGTCGCTATGCCCGCTGCCGCTGCGGGGCGTGGCTCGTGCTGTTGGACGGCCGGCCGTTGGCAGCCACCCACCCCCGGCCCCGCGCGACCACCCCGCCGGTGCCCGGCGGGGGCCCGCGCAGCCGTGCCCCTGGCCGGTTGTGGTTGTGGGACCGCGGTCGAGCGTTGTGGAAACGGACGTGACGCCAACGACATCGGGAGTGGGCCGATCCGCGGCGAGGTGAACGGCCCGTTCCGCGGAACGCGGCTCGGATTCCAGCACGGACTGTGGCTACCAGCCGCTCGCGCAGGTCGGCATCGGTCAGCTTTCGCCGGCGCCATCGGTGGCACACCGGCCAGGAGCTTTGCCGTGCCTTCGGATGACTCCACCGGGAAGTGGTGGCTGCCCAGGTCGACGAACACGGGGCGCGCTTCTCGGTGAACGGGTGATCCCCTCGAACCAGTCCGCGGATCGTTCGTGGATGTGGGTCCGCGCGATGGGGAGACGGGCCCGCAACGGCGTCGCCGCACCCGGCCGAACGGCCTCGTCCATCGGCGTCGGGTGAGGGGGCCGGCGGGTTGTTTCCGGGTGGCGGCCCGGGGCATCCAGGAGTCCCGGCACCGTCGGTGCCGAGCCGGATCACCTGACCCGATCACAGGAGAAGAATGTTCTTCCACCGCCAGGAGCTCCAGTTCAAGTCCATCCCCGACCAGCCGGATGCGGTGTACGCGCGGAAGCTGCAAGAGGTGCTGGGTGGCCAGTACGGCGAGATCACCGTGGCGATGCAGTACATGTTCCAGGGCTGGAACAGCCATCTGCCCGGCAAGTACCGCGACCTCGTCTTCGGGATCGGCGCCGAGGAGTTCGGGCACGTCGAGATGCTGGCCACCATGATCGCGCAGCTGCTGGAGAAGGCGCCTCTGGGCATCACCAGCGACGCCGTGCAGGACGACCCGACGGTCGCCGCCGTCGTCGGTGGCATGGACGTGCAGCACGCCATCGTGGCCGGGGCCGGAGCCCGCCCGGTGGACAGCAACGGCAACCCGTGGCAGGGCGCCTACATCACCGCGAGCGGCAACCTCCTCGCCGACTTCACCGCGAACGCCAACGCGGAGATGCAGGGCCGGACGCAGGTGGCGCGGCTGTATCACATGACCGACGACCACGGTGTGCGCGAGCTGCTGTCCTTTCTGCTCGCCCGCGACACCATGCACCAGAACCAGTGGCTCGCGGCGGCCAGGGAGCTGCAGGAGGAGGGCTACGAGGGGATGCCGGTGCCGAGCAACTTCCCGCAGAACAAGGAGTACACCGACGTCTCCTACCAGTACCTCAACTTCAGCGACGGCGGCCGCGCCGCGGACGGGAGCTGGGCGAGCGGCCCCACACCGGACGGGCACGAGTTCAGCTACCACGACGGGCCCACCACGACTGCGCCGATGCCGCCCCCCACCCGGCCCGACGCTCGCATGTACGGCACCACGGACATGCCCAACCCCGTGGAGAAGGCCGCCGGAGCAGCCCAGGACAAGCTCAACCGGGAGTGAGGATGGTGCTCCGCGGCCGAACCCCGGGCGCGGGACCGCCCGCAGCACCAGGCAGCGACCTGCTGCCACCAGTGAGGCGCCGGAACAGTTGTCACCTGCGCTCCTTCCTGATCCTCCGGCCGGACAACCCCGGTGCACCATCGGTTGTGCTCGCGGACGCACCGCGTTACCGTCATCAGCGGTTGACGGCCCAGCCGACGTGCCCCACTGGACGGGGAGGTCTTGCTGGTGCGTCCCGAAATCTGTGTGCTGAAGCCCGTGTTCGATGCGTCGCCGCTCGTGTTCGACACGTCGTTGAACCGTTCCGGCGCCGCAGTGGTGGTGAAAGTAGGTGGTGAGGTCGACCTTGCCACTGTGGCGGAACTGGAACGCGGCCTGGACTCGGTGCTCCGCGAGCCGAGTGACCGCGCAATAGTCATTGATCTCGAGGTTCTCGAGTTCCTCGCGGTGTGCGGCGTGTCCGCGTTGTTGGCCGCGAAGCGGTCCGCCGAGCCAGGCCGGCCGGAACGTGCAGGTGATCAACGCTCGGGGTGCGCCGGCCAGGGCGCTGAGGCTGCTGGGGTTCGAATCGTGGTGCAAGCAGGCGTCGGGGAACGAAGCGAAGGCCATCGATGAGCCACGGTGAGCCGTCGAGCCGATCACGGGCGACGAGGCAGGCGGACGCGGACCTCCGGGACGCCGCCGCGGACAAACGTGATCGGTTGGCAGACGACCGCGAGGATCTCGCGAACGAACGGGCGGCACTAGCGGATCTTCGCGATTCCCTCGCGGATGAGCGTGAGCGTGAGCTGATCAGGCGGCTGAGCGGAGCAGCCGACCCACCGGACGCCTCGGGGCCGCAGCCCCAGATGGCCGAGATGGCATTCGCGCTCGACCGGGTCGAACTGGCCGAAGCGGCGGTCCGACGAGCGGAAGCGGAGCGGGCACAGGCGCAGGAGGCCCTCGACCGGATGGTCGCCCGCCGCCGGCGCGACCACGACCGTGCCGAACGGGAAGAAACGCTGCGTCCGGTGGGCGATGAGAGCCAGGACGAGACGGAATGGGCGGGGGAGCGGCGAGACTTCGTCGCGTTCGAACGTGAGCAGACCGCCGACGTCCGTGACCAGCTCGCCGACCGTCGCGACAGCACGGCAGACGAGCGGGAGGGCGAGGCGGACGCTCGCGACCGAATCCTGCGGCGGTGGGAGGACACGCTCCGAAGCTCTGACCGTGGCGCTGCCCTGCCCGCTGGAGACGTGCAGAGATCTCGGCTCGAGCTCGACGTCCTCCGGCGTATTGCTCAGCAACGCAGATCGAGTCAGCTCGCCGAGAACGACCGATCCCGGCGGCCTGCGTTACGACTCGCCGGCCGAGCATCCACCGAACACGGTTCGATGTTGACCGCCAGCTTCGCCTCACTCGCCCAGGAACTCATCACGGCGTCCGCCCTGTCGACCGCGTTGCGGCGTCTGCTGACGCTCGCGGTGGGGGCGGTGGACGCGTGTGACTGCGCCTCGATCTCGCTGCTCGTCAGCACCGAGGCCGGTCCCAACGTGGCTTCCGATGAGACCGCGGCCGCGCTCGACGCCATCCAGTTCCGCGAGGGTGAGGGCCCGACGGCCGAGGCACTGGGCACCCGGCGCCCCGTGTACGTGGCGGATCTCTCCCGGCAGAGCAGCGGGCTGCTGGCCGCGGCTGCTGACGCCGCAACTGCAACCAGCGCCTTCTGCCTCGGGCTCTGGATCAAGCGATCCGGTGAATGGCACTGCCTCGGGGTGATGAGCCTGTACGCCCCTGATCTCGACGCCTTCTCCGAAGCCGACCGAGAGGTCGCCGGGATCTTCGCGACGTTCGCCGCGGCCATGGTCGGGCTGGCGCACACCCGGCATGACCTGCAGCAGCGCGAGGCGGCGCTGCATCGCTCCTTGAGCACCCGGGACATCATCGGTCAGGCCAAGGGCATTCTCATGGAACGCGAACGACTATCGGCTGGTCAAGCATTCGACCGACTGCGGCGCGCGTCTCAACAGCTCAACATGAAGCTCGCCGACATCGCTCGACAACTGGCGGAGACCGGTGAGACGGGGCCCGTTGAGCCGCACGCCGACACCGGGGATACCGGATGGCCTTCACGGCTTCTCCGGGGGGTGTCAGCTGTGGCGGGCCGTCAGCACGACTCGGCTGCGGGGCAGCGTGGGCACACGGGTGATGTCGTATCCGAGGTCCTGCGGCGGGACAGTGTGCGGAAGCCGGGCCAGGGCGCGGACGGCGACGGCGAGCATGGTCAGGGTGACGCCCTCGCCGGGGCAGCGGTGGCCGGTGGCGACGTCGCCGCCGCCTGTGGGACGAGGGTGTCGGGATCGACGGGTGCGCCGAGGAAGCGGTCCGGATCGAACCGGTCCGGGTCGGGCCAGTGCGCCGGGTCGTGGTCGGTGCCGTGGACGTCGAGCACGATCAGGCCCCCGCGTGGCACCCGGATGCCGAGGACGTCCTGCGCCTCACGCGCCTTGGCGGCCAGGACGGGCACGAACGGGTACAGCCGCCGCACCTCCTGGACGAAGGCCTCCACGGCCCGGTCGTCCCCGGCGGCGATCCGGTCACGCCATTCGGGGTGCTCGTGCAACGCCTTCCCGGCGAACGCCACGAACCAGGCGACGGCGACGGTCGGGCGGACCACGTTCAGCACGGTGGTGGCCGCAACCCGCTCGGGGAGCACCTTCCCGGCCTGGTCGGTGGCGCGGGCCGCGGCGTGCAGTGCGCTGCCGGCGGGCGGGTCGATCTGCCCTGTCCGGACACGGCGCACCAACCCCCTGACCCAGTGGCCGAGGCGGACGCGGGCCACGACGGCGCGGGCATACGCCGGTCCCGGTGTGGCGAAACCGTCCAGCACCGCCGCGAGCTGACGGGCCCGGTGCGGCAACTCCTCGGCGGTGACCGGGACGCCCGCCCAGGGCAGTACCGCCGCGGCGAGGACCTGCACCGCCTCGTCGAACAGCACCACCCGGTCGCGTCCGGTCCACCGGTCGATGGCGGCGGCCCACGCGCGCTCCGCCCGTTCGCCCAGCGCTGCCACCGTGTCCGGGGTGATCACCCCCAGGAAGAGCGCCTTGCGCAGCCGGTGCTCGGCATCGTCGAGGCCGTGCTCCGTCCCGGGTCCGAACAACACCAGCTTGATCGGCGGCGGGAACGCGCCGCGGCGCCGCAGTCCGGGTTGGTAGAACCGGCGGACCCCTTCCGGTCCTCCGATCACCGCGGCCCGTCGTCCGAGGAGTCGGGTCGGGATCGCGTCCTTGCCCTGGCGCAGCAACATCGCCCAGGGGTAGCCGCCGCGGACGAGCTCGAGCGTTCGATCACGATGCACACCGGGTTCGTACCCCCGACGTGGGCTCCTACACCGGGACTGCCCATGGCGACGTTCCCCGCAGCTGGTGGCGGAACGGGTCACCGCCACCCGTCACCGCGGGGATGCCTGCTCTCCCCGGGACGTCCGTTCATGCTGGAACACGGTGAAGAGGAACACCAACGACGGCGCCAGGAGCACGGCCCCGAACCCGAGGACCCACAGCACCGCGGAGAGCACAGCCGGGTCTCCCGCCGCCCCGGCGACCGTCAACCCGGGCAGCACGTTCGGGTGCTGCGCGATCCCCCACCCCCAGAGCACCGCGGTGACGGCGAGCGCAGCGGTCACGCGCACCAGCACGTAGCGGCGCGCGACCAGCAGACCCAGCGAGGCGGCTCCGGCGAGCACGCTGACCGCGGCGACCGGCAGCGCACGACCCGTCAACCCGGCGAAGAGATCGGGCGCATCCGCGCGGACGACCAGCAGCGCGGCGATGGTGGCGACGCCCACCAGCACGCCGGTGGCGAGCGACCGCATGCGGAAGCCGTCGGCGAGCCGTTCCTCTCCGGCGCGCCTCGCGTCGGCACAGAGGTAGACGGCGGCGAGGTAGGCGCATACGCCGACGGCGAGCAACCCGACGGTGACGGACGTGGGGTTCCACCAGCTGCCGAGGATGTCACCCGCATCGATCCGCGTCGCACGCGACCGGAGGCGACGGCGCCTGCGATCGTGCCGAGGAAGAACGGCGTGACCACGGAGGAGAAGGCGAACGCGGCGCCGAACAAGCGTTTCAGCCACAGCTCCTCGCTCGCCTTGCGGAACGCGAAGGCGGCCCCACGGGCGATGATGCCCAGCGCTGCGAGCGTGAGCGGGATGTAGAGGGTGGCGGCGAACGGGGCGAACGCCGTCGGGAAGGCCGTCCAGAACAGTGTGATCACGAAGATCAGCCACACGTGGTTGGCCTCCCAGACCGGGCCGATGGAGTGCTCGATCAGGTCGCGCTGCGGGCGCCCGCGCTCGGCGCCGCCGGCGAGCAGGTCCCACAGTCCGGCGCCGAAGTCGGCGCCGCCGAGCAGTGCGTACAGGGTGAGCCCGATCCAGAGGATCGCGAGCAGCACGTCCGCGGCGGTCACCGGACGTCCGCCCGCTCCTGGGGGGCCACTGGACCACGACGGGCCAGGCCCCGCAGGACCGCAACCGTCGCGACCGTCAGCACGGCGTAGACGGCCAGCACCGTCAGCAGACCGGCAACGAGCCCGGGGTGCGGGTTCACCGCGTCCCGGGTGAGGAGCACTCCGTAGACGACCCACGGTTGGCGGCCGACCTCCGTGACCACCCAGCCCGCCTCCAGGGCGAGCGCCGCGGCCGGCCCGGCGAACACGGCGGCGCGCAGGAACCACGGTGAGCCGGGCAGATCGCGGCGCCGCCACCAGCTCCACGCCAGCCATGCACCGAGCGCGACCAGCGCGAACCCGATCCCGACCATGATCTGGAAGCTCCAGTGCACGACGTTGACCGGCGGGCGCAGCTCCGGCGGGGCCTGGTCGAGGCCGAGCACCACGGCGTCCGGGTCCCAGTGCGCGAGGAGCGAGAGCGCGTTCGGGATCTCCAGCCCGTAGCGCAGTCGGCCGTCGACGTAGATCCCGCCGAGCGAGAGCGAGGCACCCGCGGTGGTCTCGGTGAGGCCCTCGATCGCGGCGAGCTTCAGCGGCTGGTACTCGGCGAGGAAGCCCGCCGCCCAGTCCCCCACCACCACCTGCACCGGGGCGAGCACGGCCGCCACCGTGAACGGGACGAGGAAACCGAGCCGGTGGTGGCGGTCGCGCGTCCCGCAGCAGGCCGACCGCGTAGACCGACGCGGTGCCGAAGCCTGCCACCATGAACGCCGCAATGATCATGTGGACGGTCTGCGGTGGGGTGGCCGGGTTGAACATCGCCTCCCATGGCCGTACCCCGACCACTTCACCGCCGATGAGGTCGAACCCGCGCGGCTGGTTCATCCAGGCATTCGCGGTGACCACGAAGAACGCGGACGCGACCCCGGCGACGAGCACCGGGATCCCGGTGAGCACGTGGATCCGCGGCGGTAGCCGGTCCCAGGCGTACAACCAGATGCCCAGGAAGATCGCCTCGATGAAGAAGGCGAAGCCCTCCAGTGCGAACGGCAGCCCGATCACGTCGCCGAAAGGACCCATCAGGCCGGGCCAGAGCAGACCCATCTCGAAGCTGAGGATGGTGCCCGACACCGCGCCGACCGCGAACAGCACACCCATCGCGCGGGCCCAGGTCCGGGCGAGCACCTCCCACGCCGGGTCGCCGGTCCGCAGCCCGCGCCACTCCGCGAAGACGGCGAGGCCGGGCATGCCCACGCCGAAGCAGGCGATGACGATGTGCCACCCGAGCGAGAAGGCCATCTGGACGCGCGCGGCAACCAGGTCGCCCGGGGTTGCAGCCATCGCGACCCACGCCGCCATCTCGCCCACGCGCACCTCCGTCGTCGCGGGAGGGCTACCCACCCGAACCTCGCCCGCCACCATTCCGACCGGGCCGACCGGGCCGACCGGGCCGGCAGGAGCCGCAGCCGGTGCCGGCGTCGCTCCGACGACTGCGCCGCGGTCAGCCGGTGACGGAGATCGACGGCGCGATCCGGTCGAGCGCGCCCTTGAACTGGTTCTCGGCGACGAGGTGGACCAGGACGTTGAGCTGTTCGATACTGCGGGCCGCTGTCAGAGGGCCGGCGTCCAGTGTCGAGAACCCGGCGTCTCCGGCAAGCGTGATCACGTCGGCCTTCGCCGAGGCCTCGTCGCCGGCGACGAACACCGGCGGTGTGGACCGCGGCTCGGTCCAACTCCGCTCGTCCAGCAGGTTCGAGGGCACGGTGCTGAACGCTTCACCACGCGCGGGCGGGAAGGCGACGCTGCAGCTCCTCACTCGTCGAGGACCGCGCCATGAGCTCCCCGTCGTAGGAGTGCTCGAAGTCGCTGTTCACCGTGAGCGGGTTCATCGTGTCGATCACCAGCTTCCCGTCCAGCGAGCCAACGGCATCCAGCACCGCATCGAGCCGGGGCCAGTACACGGAGAACAGAACTGCCTCACCGAACTGCGCGGCTTCCGCGATCGTGCCGCGCAGTGCATTCGGGTTCTCGGCGATGAATGCGTCGAGCTTCTCCAGGTTGCCGTCCTTGGCCAGCATGACCTCGTGGCCCTTCCTGATCCAGGCCCGGGCGAGCGTGCGGCCGATGTTGCCTGCATTGACGACTCCGATGCGCATGAGTCTCCTCGATTCGGTGGAATCTCGCGGGACGTGCCTGGCGGGAGCGCACCGTCCCCGTCGAGTCGGGATGCGCCGAGATGGCGCCGAGCGCGGTTTTGTGAAGATCGAACAGCGCTGGATGCCGTCTCGACCGGGTGCCGGTGGACGGTTGCGGCGAACGGCGAACTCTGCACCGCCCCGGGCCCGCAGGACCGCGTCTCCGGGACGATCAGAGCTTGTAGCCGCCGCTCGTCTCGATCACCTGAGCCGTCACCCAGCGACCCTCGTCGGAGGCCAGGAAGGCCACCACGGCGGCGATGTCGGAAGCGTCACCGAAGCGCCCGAGCGCGGTGTCCGTCTCGATCGCCGCCACCATCTCGGTGCTCTCGCGCACGGCCGCGTTCATGTCGGTGCGCACCCACCCGGGCGCGACAGCGTTCACCGTGATTCCGCGCGGCCCCAGCTCCATTGCGAGCGCATGCGTCAGGTTGTTGATGGCGGCCTTGGCCATGGAGTAGACGGGCACGGCCTGCATCGGTCGGGTGCCTGCGGCGGAAGAGACGTTCACGATCCGTCCGCCGTCGGAGAGACGGCTCAGCGCCGACTGGACGAGGAAGAAGGGCGCGCGGGCGTGGACCGCGAACATCGTGTTCCAGCTGTCCGGCGTGGCGTCCGCAAGCGCACCCCAGCCCGAGTTGCCCGCATTGTTGACCAGCACGTCGAGCGTGTTCAGGCCGGTGCGCCGGGTGAGCTCACCGTCGAGGCGCTCGAACAGATCCGGAATCGACTCCGCATCGACGAGGTCCGTGTGGAGGGCGAACGCGCGGCCACCGGCTTTCTCGATGGCGGCAACCGTGTCGTCGGCCCCGTCCTTGCTCGCGTTGTAGGTCAGCGCGACGGCCGCGCCCTCCTCCGCGAGACGCTCGGCGATCGAACGCCCGATACCCCGCGAGCCCCCGGTGACGAGGGCGGTCTTCCCGACAAGGGACTGTGACACCGAAGCTCCTCCTGGAACGGTGGACTCGTGCTCGGCTACTTCTGGACGGTGTCGCCGCTCGCGAGCTCCATGAAGATGGCGACGTGGGCCGGGGGCATGGCCGCGAGTGTTCCTCCGGCCGGCGTCACGCGCTCCGCGCTGTCGATCATCTTTCGGGCGACCGCGGGGGTGACGGGCGGGACCGGGTGCTCGAGGTAGAACCTCTTCTGCTCGTCCTCGGTGAGCCCGTCGGGGATGGCGGGCGCGTACGGCCAGAAGTAGATCGGGGTGTTGGGCTCGATGCGCCAGCTCTCGGCGAGCGAGCCGGCGTCGACCACGTCGTAGCCGACCGTCTCCAGGAACTGCGTCACGATGTCCTTGGCGGTGGCGTCGTCGCCCGCGATCGGCATGGTCGTCCGCTCGGGATCACCCGTCGGGCGGGCGTTGGAGTACATGTGGTTCCAGTCGAGGTTGTGCAACGCCTTGACCACGGTGGAGTCCGCGAGGTGGCGCTGTACGAGCTCACTGGAGGTGATCTCTCCGCTGTCGAGCTCGGTATTGCGCCAGAACTCGGGGTAGTAGTTCGTCTGGTCGATGATCACCTTCCCGGCGAGCTCGCCTGCCGGCAACGCCTCGGCGTTCGCGAGGGGGAGCGTGAGGGCGATGATGTCTCCTGCTGCGATCGCCTCGTCGACGGTGCCGGCGCGCGCACGCGGACCGAGCTCCTGAACGAGGTGCGAGATGGTCTCGGGTCCTCGTGAGTTGCTGAGCACGACGCGGTAACCCGCGTCGGCGGCCAGGCGGGCGATCGCGCCGCCGACCAGCCCGGAGCCGATGATTCCGATGGTCTGTGTCTGTGTCCTACCCACGAATCCATCCTCAGCGGCTCTCCCGGGAGGCACCAGGCGTCGGTCCCGCTATGACTGCGAGTACCACCCAGCCTCCGAGGCAGCGGCTCATAATGGGGTGGTGCGTACTCGGTCCGAGCTAGGCCAGGCCCTGCGTGCGTGGCGTGAGAGCGTCGGTCCGGCAGAGGTCGGCCTGTCGGTCGTGGGGGCCCGTCGTGTTCCCGGTCTGCGCCGCGAGGAGTTGGCCTTGACGGCCGGCATCTCGTTCGACTACCTGGTGCAACTCGAGCAGGGCCGTGCCGCGAATCCCTCACCCCAGGTGCTCCAGGCCCTGGAGAAGGCGCTGCACCTCAACGCCGTGGACCGGGAGGTGCTCTACCGCCTCGCAGGATCGACGGTCCCGCCGTCAGGGTCGGTGCCGCGCGAGATACCGCCCGGAGTCCAGCGCATGATCGACCGGATGAGCGACACCCCGGTGGCCGTCTTCACCGCCGCTTGGGATGCCGTGCAGTGGAACCCCCTCTGGGGTGAGCTGTTCGGCACCCCCACCGACCTCGCCCCCGGAGCGTGGAGCGCCACTCCGGGGCAGAACCTGATCTGGGGTCACTTCGCCGCGGAGAGTCCGGTCGGTGCATCCGTCGTGGAGCGCGACGCGGCGCACACCGAGGCGTTCGAGCGCATGATGGTGTCCGACCTGCGGCGGGCTGCCGACCGGTACCCGGACGACCGTGCCGTCACCGAGCTGATCGAGGGTCTGCGCGAGACCAGCCCGCGCTTCGCCGAGCTCTGGTCACGCTACGAGACCCTGCCCATCGCGGGGTCGCGCAAGACGGTCCTGCACGCGGATCTCGGGCCGATCACCCTCGCCTGCGACATCCTCGCCATCCAGCACGCCGACCTGCACATCGTCCTCAACTGGGCCGCTTCGGGCAGCCCCGACGCGGCGAAGCTCGACGTGCTGCGCGAGCGGGTGGCGGCCGCAGCCCGCTGATCCCTCCGCGCGCCACCGGTGAGTACCCGCGCAACCGGACCGCCCAGCCGGCCGACGCGCTCACCGCCCACGGACCTCGGTTCGGCCGGGCGGGTCGCGCTGGTGCCCGTTCACCGCAGCAACGGCACGACCTCGCTGCCCAGCAGGTGAACGCCGTGGTCGTTCGTCAGGCCGTGTGGTGTGCCGAACTCCACGCGTGCGGCTCCTGCGGCGATGAGAGCCCGGGCCTGTTCGGCGACGTCCTCCGGCGTGCCGGCGAATGCGAACAGCGACAGCAGGTCCGGCGGTATGAGCGCGCCGGCGCCGGCGTGGTCGCCGTGGGCCATCCGGCTCTTCACCGCAGACAGCAGGTCCTCGGGGATGTCGACGGTGGGGTCGAGCTCCGCGACCACCGCCACGTACTTGGCCACCTCGGTGCGGGCGAGGGCGCGGGCTCGGTCGCCGTCCTCGTCCACGACCGTCACCGCGCCGACGACGATCCCGACGTCCGGAGAGCCGATTCGCTCGCGCATCACACCCACCACGGCCGGGTTGGCGGTGCCGCCGATCTTGACCTCGTCGGCGATCTCACCGGCGAGAGCAGCCGTGCGCGCGCCCCAGGTGCCGATCAGCAGCGGGACGTCGGAGCGCTCGGGTCGGTAGTTCAGCCGCGCTCCGGGCGCGAGCCGGAAGATCTCCCCGGCGTAGGGCTCGCCGGCGAGCAGGGCGCGGATGAACCCCGCCGCTTCCCGGAGGTGGGTGAGCGGCTTCGGCTGGCCGACGCGACGTCGGTGAGCCAGCTGCCGCGGGCGAGCCCGAGGTAGGCGCGGCCGTGCGAGGCCAGGTCGAGTGCGGCGACCTGGCCGGCGATCTCGTACGGGTGTTGCGTGTACGGGTTCCAGCACGCCGCGCCGAGCCGCACCCGCGAGGTGGCCGCGGCCATCTCGAGCAACGGGAAGATCGGCGGCTGGTACATGAGATCACCGAATACCGACAGGACGTCGAACCCGAAGTCCTCGGCGGCCATGGCGAGCCGGGCGTAGTCGCCGGGCCGCTTGTCGGTCTGGAAAGCCAGCCCGAGCTCGGTCACGTGAGGTCCTCGGTGGGGAGGACGCACCGGCCGGTCCGCTCGATTCGCATGGTCAGCCGTTCCTCCGGGTCCGGGCAGCACACCAGGCTGTCGCGCTCGAGCCAGTCCCCGGTGGGCAGATCCCGTTGCTTGGCCGGCAGCAGCGGCAGCACGGCCTGCAGCGCGTAGATGCAGAAGTGCTTGCCTTCCGGGATGCGCAGGTGCGAGCTGTTCACGAGCTCGAAGTAGTCGCCCGGCGCCATCCCGCACACCGATCGGCCTTCGATGTGGTCCACCGTGACGCGCAGGTCGTAGAGCTCAGTGTGCAACGGCTTCCCCTTCCGTGACCGGGGCCTCCCGGCGGGGGAGCGCCAGGCTCACCGCGACGACCACGACGAGGTTGATGACCATCGCGATCAGCCCTGGTTCCCATTCCGGCATCCGGTCCGCCCAGAACTCCTCCGCGAACGGTGCGAGCAGCGCCACGAAACCAGCTGCGATGCCGACCAGCACGGCCACCGCGGACGTCCGGCGCCAGAGGAATGCGAGGAACACACCCGGCGCGAGCATCCCGATCGCCGAGTACGCCGACAGCAGGATGTCCACGAGCGACTCCTGCTGTCCGATGGTCAGCCAGACGGCCACCGCCGCGAAGCCCACCATGGACGCCCGGGACACCCGGAGCGTGACCCGGTCGGACAGGCCCGGCCGGAACGGCCGCACGACGTTGCGCGCGAACAGCGAGCCGGATGTCAGCAGCAGCACCGAACCGGGCGCCAGCGCGAGCAGGAACGCCGTCCCTGCGACGAGTCCGACCAGCCACGCCGGGAACTCGTCGGACACGAACTGCAGCAGCGCGGCGTTGAGGTTGCCGTCCTCGGGGCGGGTGTTCGCGATCAGTGCGGCGAACCCCAGCATGATGATGAAGACGTACGCCAGCGAGTACAGCGGCTGCCAGATCGCGTTGCGCCGGATCGAGGTGGCGGACGCGGCCGAGTAGGACACCTGGAACAGGTGGGGGAACACCCAGTTGCCCAGCGCGACGTTCAGCGCCGACGTCATCAACCACACCGTCGTCGTCGGCGACGACGGGTCGAGCCCGGGCAGCTTCCCGATTCCCGGGTGCTGCTCCTCGGCGATGCGGAAGATGTCCAGCGGTGACGCCGCGCCGACCGTGCCGGCCGCGGTGACGGCGAGCAGCGCCACCACGACGACCATCAGCACGTCCTTCACGGCTGCCGAGAACGCCGCGGACCTCAGTCCGGCCAGCATCACGAACGCCAGCATCAGCACGGCACCGATGATCACGGCCAGGTCGGGGGAGACCGTGCTGCCCAGCGTCAGCCGGACCACCAGGCTGAGGCTGACCAGCTGGATCTGGACGTACACCACGAGCGCGGCGATACCGACCACCGCGGTGACCACGCCGAGCCATGGCGCGCCGTACCAGGTGGCGAAGAAGTCGGCCTGGGTGATCAGGCCGTGCCGCCGCCCGGCCTGCCAGATCTTGGGCATCAGCCAGTAGCCGATGGCGTAGCTCAGCGAGACACTCGTGAACGCGAGGTAGGCGGGAGCGCCGAGCGCCCACGCGTAGCCGGAGATCCCGAGCACGGCGAAGGTCGTGTACACCTCGCCCGCGTTCATGAACCAGAACAGGAGGGTGCCGAAGCGGCGGCCGCCGACCGCCCAGTTCGTCATGTCCGCCGTGGCGCGGCGGCCGAACGCCAGCGAACCCGCGACCGTGCCCAGGACGATGACGAGCACGATCGTGAGGATCATGAGGCGTCCTCGTCGGTGATGCCGGCGCGCCTGTCCAAGCGGAACACCAGGGCGATCACGATGCTGGTGAACACGACGCCGAGCATCTGCCACAGCATCGGGAAGGGGATGTGCAGCGGCGCGTACGGGACGTCGTTGACCACCGGGATGAAGCCGACCTGCCAGACGAACGGCAGGACGAGCAGCCAGCGGTGTGTACGGGACGAAGACATGGCCACTCCCACCCTTGTGCACTCTGACTGCACAAGTGGTAGGACTTTAGGCGACGCCATCAGGAAATACAACGGCGAGGTGTGCAGTGTCGGTGCATGGGCTCGGGTCTCAGCTGAAGGCCCTGCGGACCCGGCACGAGCTGAGCCTGCGCGAGCTCGCCGCACGCTCCGGCCTCTCGGCGACCCTGCTCAGCCAGGTCGAGCGCGGAGTGACCGAGCCGAGCCTGTCGACCTTGCGCCGGCTCGCCGGCGTGTTCGGCGAGTCGGTGGCATCGCTGTTCGACTCGTCACCCCCGTCCGTCTGGATCAGCAGGCCGGGCTCGCGATCGACCTTGGCAGGCCCGCACGGCCTGATCGGCTACGAGCGCCTGACCCCGGGTAACGGGCAGCTCGAGGTGTTGCGCGCGGTCCTGCCTCCCGGTGCCGCCACCAGCACGGAACTGTGGGCCCACCCGTCCACGGAATGTGCCTACGTCGTGGCCGGGACGCTGACCGTGCAGATCGGCGACGCCGCACACCAGGTGCTGGCCGGAGAGTCGATCACATTCGACTCCACCCAGCCCCACCTCTATCGGAACGCCACCGACTCGCCGGTCGAGTACCTCGTTTCGGTCACGCCGCCGTCGCCATGACCCCGCAGACGGGGGAGGGGCCGGCCGGTCGCACTGGTGGCGCCACCAGGGTGATCGCCATAGGGTCGGAAGCCGTGGTTGCCGACACGATCCCGGCCCTGACCTTCCTCGCGTCCGTCGAGGTGGTCGTCGGCCCGCCGATCGATGCCGGCCCCACCCCGGAGGGGCGGCGGCGGATCATCCCCATCCTCGGCGGAACGGTCACCGGCCCGGAGCTGACCGGCTCGGTCCTGCCCGCCGGGGCGGACTTCCAGGTCCTCAGGAGCGAGACGCTCACCGAGCTGCGGGCCCAGTACGCGATCGAGACCGACGACGGCGACCGCATCTACGTCGAGAACTTCGGCCTGCGCTCCGGAACGGCAGCCGACATCGCCGCGCTGGTCCGCGGCGAGCCGGTGCCCCCGGACCGCATCTACTTCCGCTGCACCCCGCGGATGAG
Organism: Pseudonocardia sp. CNS-004; assembly: GCA_001942185.1. GTDB lineage: Bacteria > Actinomycetota > Actinomycetes > Mycobacteriales > Pseudonocardiaceae > Pseudonocardia. Next base: position 154,447 of record MKJV01000112.1, on the reverse strand, counting down.
CACCACGAGCGCCCGGTGGACGTGGCTCACCGAACGGATCATCATCGGCACGGGGGTGCGGCACCCCGGCACGGTCCGGCTGGATCTCTACGTCGTCGACTGATCGGGTGGCTGCCGGGCGAGACCGTGGTGGTCGGCGGGCTTCGTCGCCGTGGTCGTGAGACTGAGCCGGTCGTCGACGTAGCGGTGTACGAGCCGTTCCAGCTCGACGAGGTCGTGGTCACTCCAGTCGTCGAACAGCGCCGAGTTCAACCTGTGCCGGGCGGAGTCGACCGCGTCGGTCACGCGGCGGCCCGCGGTGCTGAGTACGGCCTCGTTGACCCGACGGTCCGTGGGGCCCGGTCGGCGGTCGATGAGCCCGAGCTCGGCGAGCTTGGCCACCTGCCTGCTCACGGTGGTGTAGTCGCGTCCGGCCCGGTCGGCGAGCTCTCCCACGCCGATCGGCCCGTACCGCTGGATGCCCACGAGCAGCGGGAGCAACGCCCGGTCGAGTGCGACACCGGCTTCGGCGAGAAGGGCGTCGTCACGCTGCGGCAGGTTCATCTGGGCGACCAGTTCGACGAGTGATCGGTGCAGGTCCCGCATCGCGACCTGTCGGCGCCTGCTCATTTCCGGCTGTCCGGCCGGTGACCGGTGACGACCTGCCCGGCGTTGCGGGGCAGCGGCAGCGTGAACGGAGCGCCGACGTGGGCGATCCCGGCTGTCACCTCGGCCCACAGGTGGATCTGCGAACCCACGATCAACGTGATCACCGCCCGAGTGGGTGGACCGTGTCGCCGGCCCGTTGAGATTCATGTGTAGCTCGCACGTGAATTCTCGTCAAGACACTCGCTTCAGCTCTGAATAAGTGTACTTTGCACATGTATCGGTAAGCTGTGGGAGAGGTGGATCAGATGGCGGGTCTGGTGGACACCGACGTGATCATCAGTGGGGCGGGGGCGGCCGGGTTGACCCTGGCCGTCGAACTGGCCCGCAGGCAGGTGTCGTTCCTGCTGGTGGACAAGGCGGCGGGGCCGTTCACCGGCTCGCGCGGGAAGGGGATCCAACCGCGGACGCAGGAGGTGTTCGAGGACCTCGGTCTGCTGGATCGGGTCGTGGCCTCGGGTGGCGAGTATCCCGTTCAGCGCTTCTACACCGCCGAAGGACCGGTGGACCGGCCCGCCGTCGAGATGCCGGAGCCGACGGCGGCGGAGCCCTACCAGATCCCGCTGCTCGTCCCGCAGTTCCTCACCGAGCGCCGGTTGCGGGAACGGCTGTCCGAGCTCGGCCACGCCCCGCGCTACGGCCACGGACTCGTGGGCTTCGGGCAGGACGGCGACGGGGTGTCCGTCCGGATCGCCACCCCGGACGGTGACCGGTTGGTGCGTGCCCGCTACCTGGTCGGCGCCGACGGCGGGTCGAGCTTCGTGCGCAAGTCGATCGGCATCGAGTTCGCCGGTGAGACCCTCGGGGTGCGGGCGATCGTGGCCGACGTGCGGGTCGACGGCGTCGGGCCGGAGGTCTGGCACCGGTGGGGGCAGGGGACCGAGGCGCAGGTCTCGTTGTGCGCGTTGGCGGGGACGGACATGTTCCAGCTGCAGGGGCCGGTGCGGTTCGACGTGGAGGTCGACCTGTCCGCGGACGGGTTGACGACGCTGGTGCGCGAGCGCACCGGCCGTCACGACATCACGGTCCGCTCCGTGTCGTGGGCGTCGGCGTTCTCGATGACGCCCGGCTCGCCGACGCCTACCGGCAGGGCCGCGTGTTCCTGACGGGCGATGCGGCGCACGTTCACCCGCCGACGGGCGGGCAGGGGCTGAACACGAGCGTCCAGGACGCCTACAACCTGGGGTGGAAGCTGGCCGCGGTGCTGGACGGGGCGGCGGACGTGGTGGTGGCGAGCTACGAGGCGGAGCGGCGGCCGATCGCCGAGGCGGTGCTCGGGCTGTCCACGGCGCTGCTCGACCGGGACCGGCGGCGCGGGGTGCGCCGGGGCCGGGACGTCAGCCAGCTCGATCTCGGCTACCCGGACTCGCCGTTGACAGTGTCGTCACCGGATCGGGAGAAGGGCGTGCCGGCGGGCGATCGGGCCCCGGATGCGCCGGTCATCGGTGCGGCCGGGCTGCCCACCCGGCTGTTCCGGCTCTTCCAGGGGGCGCACTGGACGCTGCTCGGCTACGAGGTCGACGCCGCCGCGGTCCCGGTGCCGCGCCGCGGACTGCACATCCACCTGATCGGTCCTCGCGGCGACGTCCGCGATGGTGAGGGCCTGGTGCGGGGCGCCTACGGACTGGAAGGTGGCGAGTGGGTGCTGGTGCGACCCGACGGGTACGTCGCGGCGGTCGTCGGTCGGGACGGGATCGGGGCGATCGAGGCCTATCTCGACACCGCCGGCGTCCGGATCCCGCGATGACCCCGCACGTCGCCCGTTCCGCGCTCGCCGAACTCGGCGTCGCAGCGGTCACCCGGCTGGTGGCCGCCCTCCGTGCCCGCCGCGACGACGCGTAGCGGCGCGGCGGATGTCGTCTGCCATCGGGCGCCACCGGAGGGATCGAGCGGGCGCGGGGCACCGCCTGGACCGGCGGCGGATCGTCCCCGTCTGCACCGTCGTCACCCTCGATGCGACGAGTACCGGCGTCGTCCTGTCGGTCCTGGTCTTCCTGCTCGCGGACATGGGCGCGACACCGCTGGTCTACGGCGTCGTGCTCGCCGTGGAGTCGCTCAGCCTGTTCCTCGCTGCTCCGGTGCTGGGTCGGCTCTCCGACCGGGTCGGCCGCAAACGGGTGCTGCTGGCGTGCCGGCTCGCGGCGCTGCTGAGCCTGGCGCTGCTCGCCGTGGCCCCCACGGTGGTGCTGGTGCTGCTCGCGCGGAGCGTGTTCGGCGTCGCGGCCGCGGGGACGTTCCCGTCCGCGGCGGCGTACGTCGCCGACCACAGCAGCACGGCCAACCGCCGGCAGGGCATCGGGATGTTGAGCGCGGGCCTCGGCCTCGGGGGTGTGGTCGGTCCGATCCTCTCGGGCCTCCTGTCCGGCCCGTCACTGGCGGCGCCGATCTGGGCGGCGGTGGGGCTGTCGGCGGTCAGCGTGGCCGTGACCGGTGCCTTCGTGGAGGGGGATCAGGTCGCGCGGCGGCGGCCGGGCGGCGGCGGGCACGGCCTCGCCGACCAGGACACGGTGCCGATCCCCGTCTCGTCCCGGTCGTGGCTGAGGTCCCCCGCGATCCGCGTGCTCGTCGTCGTCCTCGTCTGCCACTACTTCTCCTACGGGATCTTCAGCTCCCAGTTGCCCACGTTCCTGACCGAGACGTTCGCCTGGAACGGCCACGCCATGGGCCCGGCGGAGCTGGGCTACGTCCTCAGCGCCGACGGCGTCATCAACATCGCCGTCCAGCTGTTCCTGCTGCAGCCGTTGGGTCGTAGGCTCGGCGAGCGGAACCTGGTCGTCCTGATCTTCGGCTGATGTCGGTCGGCTACGTGCTCGCGTGGTCGGCGACCTCGATCGCGGCCCTCGCAGTCGCTGTCCTCTTCGTCAGCACCGGCCAGGCCCTGGCCCGTCCGACGTTCGTGGCGGCCCTGTCCGTCCGCGTGCCCTCGCAGCGCCAGGGCGTGGTCACGGGGGCGACGCAGTCGCTCGTCGCCGTCACGGACATCGCCACGCCGGTGCTCGCGGGCGTCGTCGTCGGCCAGGGCCTGTACGGGGTGTGGCTCGGGTGTGTCGTGGCGATCGCTGTGCTCGGCGCGGCGATCGCACACCGCAGGCTTCCGCCGTCCCGGACCGCGGCGGCTGGTCAGGGGGCGCTCAGCTCCGCGAGTGCGCGCAGGTGCATGTCGAACCGGTCCTCGGCGGTGGGCGGGTCGCCGCCGGGGCGTCGAGGTAGGCGGTGCGCAGCCCTGCGGCCTGCGCGCCGCGCAGGTCCCAGGCGTGCGCGGCGACCATCAGCATCCGGTCGGGGGGCCTGCCCGCGCAGTCGATCGCGAGCCGGTACACGGCCGGGTCGGGCTTGTAGGTGGCGACGGCCTCCGTGGACAGCGCGGTGTGCCAGCGCAGACCGGCGTAGGCGTTCATCCGCAACAGGTCCGTCGCATCCGCGTTGGACAGGCCGATCAGCTCGTGGCCGGCGCCGAGCCGGGCCAGCGCGTCCGCGGAGTCGGGCCGGGCGGGTCGCAGGCGAGCAGCGCGGACCAGCGTGTCGACGGCGGTGTCGGTCAGGCCCGCGGCCTCGACGACCACCCGTGCGGCCTCGCGGTCCAGCACCGCGCCGGGCGCGTAGGCCCGCTCGCGGTCGACGACCCGGCGCTGCTCGGTGGCGATCCGGCGGCCCCAGAGCGCGAGCAGGTCGTCGACCCGGCCGGCGTCGGGGACGAGCTCGGCCAGTGCGCTGCGCAGGCCCGCGGTGTCGTCCACGAGGGTGCCCAGGATGTCGAAGACGATCGTGTCGACGTCGTGCAGGGATGGCATGGCTCTCCCGAGTTCGTCACCGGTTCAGGAGGTGACTTTGCCGGACCGGCCGTCACCGGTCAAGATGGTGACGTGACGTTCGCGTTCGTCAGCGGCAACGCCGCGCTCGATCTCGCCGGCACGCTGCAGTGGCGCCGGACGACGCCGCACGACCAGCTCGCCGACGCTGCGACCTGCGCCGCTGGATCGACGAGGCCGGGCTGCTGCCCGGCGGCCCGGACGAGGTGGGTGCTGCCGCGTTCGCCAGTGCCCTCGAGCTGCGGGAGGCGATCTACCGGCTGGCCCGCGACCGGCTCGACGGCCGCGGGTTCGACCGCACCGCCCTGGATGTCGTGAACGGGCTCGCCGCGGCACCCGGCAGGCGGGTCGTGCTCACCGACGCCGGGACGCGCGTCCACGGGGACACCGCCGCCGTGCTGGCCGACGTCGCCGCGTCGGCGATCACGGTGCTCGCGGACCGCGGCGTGGTGCTCAAGGAGTGCGGGCGCGACAGCTGCACGCGGCTCTACGTGGACCGGTCCCGCGGCGCCCGCCGCACGTGGTGCGGCATGGACGCCTGCGGGAACCGGGTGAAGGCCGCGGCGTATCGGGCCCGCAAACGTGGAGGGTGAGCGTCAGAGCCCGCGGGCCGCCAGCGCGTCGCGCACCGCCTTGCTGGTGGAGGGCACCGTGGCCGACGGGCCGATGCGGCCGGACACGGCGTCGAGGGTCTTGAGCCCGTCGCCGGTGATCAGCAGGACGGTCTCGCGTCCGGGTCGATCTTCCCGGCCTCGATGAGCTTCTTCGCGGTGGCGACGGTGACCCCGCCCGCCGTCTCGGCGAACACGCCCTCGGTGCGGGCGAGCAGCTGGATGCCCTCCACGACCTCCTCGTCGCTGACGTGGGCGACGGCCCCGCCGGTGCGGCGGACGGTGTCGAGGACGTACGGGCCGTCGGCCGGGTTGCCGATGGCGAGCGAGCGGGCGATCGTGTCGGGGCGCACGGGCTGGACGACGTCGTGGCCGTCCTCGAACGCCTTCGCCACCGGCGAGCAGCCGGTGGCCTGGGCACCGAACACCCGGTACGGGGTGGGCTCCACCAGGCCGAGCTTCCCGAGCTCGGTGAAGCCCTTGTCCACCTTGGTCAGCTGCGAGCCGGACGCCACGGGCACCACGATCTGCTTGGGCAGCCGCCAGCCGAGCTGCTCGGCGACCTCGTAGCCGAGGGTCTTGGAGCCCTCCGCGTAGTAGGGCCGGACGTTGACGTTGACGAACGCCCAGTCCTCGTGCTCGGCGGCGAGCTCGGTGGCGAGGCGGTTGACGTCGTCGTAGTTGCGTCGACGGCGAGCAGGGTGCGTCGTAGACGGCGGTGGTGAGCACCTTGGCCTGCTCGAGGGAGCTGGGGATGAGCACGACCGAGTCCCACCCTGCCCGCGCCGCGGCGGCGGCCACGGCGTTGGCGAGGTTGCCGGTGGACGGGCAGCAGAGCACGGAGAAGCCGAGTTCGCGGGCGGCGGCGAGCGCCACGGCGACCACGCGGTCCTTGAAGGAGTGGGTGGGGTTGCCGGTGTCGTCCTTGACCCACAGGGAGCGCACGCCCAGTGCGGCGGCGAGCCGATCGGCCTTGATCAGCCGCGTGAGGCCGGGCTCGGTGTTGGGGTGGGCCTGCACGTTCGAGGGCACGGGGAGCAGGTGGCGGTAGCGCCAGATCGACTTCGGGCCCGCCTCGATCGACTCGCGGGTGACGGTGCCGAAGTCGTAGGCCACCTCGAGCGGGCCGAAGCACTCGGGGCAGGCGAACTCGGCGGCGAGGGGGATCTGGTGCCCGCACTCCCGACAGGACAGCGCGCGAGCGGGCCCCAGGTCGAAGGCGGTGGTGGTGGCGCTGTCAGCAGTCAGGGACATGAAGTCTCCTCATCTTTCCCGCACCGTGCGGGTCGGAATTGGCACCGTGATCGAGCGCAAGAGCGCGCATCGCCGGTTGCCGGGGCTTCGTCGGGCCGTTCCCTCTGCCCTCTGGATGAGCCATATGCGGTTGTGGCCACCACGTTACGACACGATCACCGGCACCCCCAAGCTCCTCCCCTGATCTGGGAGCCGGGTCACGCGGTGTCGGGGAGGTGCGCAACCATGGATGCGTGCCCGCGATCGCCCCGCTCCGCCTCGTCGTCGGCGAGGAGGAGCTGCTCGTCGAGCGGGCGATCGAGCAGGTGGTCGCCGAGGTGCGCGTCGCGGAACCGGGCGCCGAGCTGCGGCGGGTGCGCGCGTCCGAGCTCACCCCGGTCGACCTGGCCGACAGCCTGAGCCCGTCGCTGTTCGCCGAGGCGCGGGTGCTCGTCCTGCTCGCCGCGCAGGAGGTCGGCAAGGACCTGGCCGCGGCGATCGTCGAGCAGTCGGCCGACCCGGCCGAGGGCATCGTCCTCGTGGTCGTGCACTCGGGCGGGGCGCGCAACAAGGGCCTGGTCGACGCGCTCCGCAAGTCCGGAGCCGTCGTCACCACCTGCAACAAGATCACGAGGATGGACGAGCGGTCCGACTTCGTACGGGCCGAGGCGCGCCGGGTCGGCGGGAAGATCACCGGCGACGCGATCGGTGCGCTGCTCGAGTCGGTGGGGTCGGACCTGCGCGAGCTCGCATCGGCCACGAGCCAGCTGGTGGCCGACAGCGGCGGCTCGGTCGACGAACGCGCGGTGCGCCGCTACCACCGGGGCCGGGCCGAGGTGTCGGGGTTCGCGGTGGCCGACAAGGTCGTGGCGGGCGACCGGGCGGGCGCGCTGGAGGCGCTGCGCTGGGCGCAGCTGCTCGGCGTGCCGTCGGTGCTGGTCGCCGACGCGTTGGCCGACGCGGTGCGGACGCTCGCGAAGGTCGGGTCGGCGGGCCGCGGCGACCCCAACCGGCTCGCCGGCACCTTGGGCATGCCGCCCTGGAAGATCCGCAAGGCCCAGCAGGCGGTGCGGCAGTGGGGCCCTGGCGCACTGGCCGAGGCGTTCGCCGCGGCCGCGGAGGTCAACGCCGACGTGAAGGGTGCGGCGGCCGACCCGGACTACGCCCTCGAGCGGGCGGTCCTGCGCATGCTGGACGCGCGGGGCAGGCGGTAGCCGCTCAGCCGTTGCCGCTGGTGCGGGTCTTCTTGATCCAGAGTCCGAGCTTGTCGCCCAGGAGGGCGCCGCCGATTCCGGCGAGGACGGCGGGGACGAGTGCGAGCAGCTCAACGAGCATCCGGGGAATCTCCTCGTGTCGGACGGGCGAGGGGAGCGGGGTGCCCGCCGGCGAGCTTTCACCTTCCGGGAGAGCGGCCGAGGCTGTCGACGCGTTGTAGTCCATCTCACGTTTGGCTGCCGGACACGTGGTGATCAGCGGTTGTTCCGAGAGGACCGACGGCGCGGGTGGCTGCCGGGCGGGAGGTAGCGTTCGTACGCAGGCAACCGAGCCCGAGGGGAAGCGATGAGCGAGCTTGCGAGCGAATCCATGTCACAGTGCCCGCGCGAAGCGTCGCCCGAGCGCAGCGAGGGCGAGCGATGAGCGCGACAGACGCGAACGGGGCGGCCACCCAGAGCCGCATCGGTGTCACCGGGCTGGCTGTGATGGGGGCGAACCTGGCCCGCAACATCGCGCGCCGGGGCACCCCGGTGGCCGTCCACAACCGCACGGCGGCGCGCACCCGGGAGTTCATCGAGGCGTACGGCTCGGAGGGCACGTTCACGGCCGCGGAGACGCTCGAGGAGTTCGTCGCCGCGCTGGAGCGGCCGCGGCGGATCATCGTGATGGTGAAGGCCGGCGCGCCGGTCGACGGCGTGATCGAGGAGCTGGCGCCGCTGCTCGACGAGGGCGACATCATCATCGACGCCGGCAACTCGCACTTCCCCGACACGTTGCGCCGCACCGAGGAGTGCGCCGCCCGCGGGCTGCGCTTCATGGGCGTGGGCGTGTCCGGCGGCGAGGAGGGCGCGCTGCTCGGACCGAGCATCATGCCCGGCGGCGACCCGGCCGCGTACGCCGAGGTCGAGGACGTCCTGCGCGGCATCGCGGCCCAGGTGGACGGCACGCCGTGCTGCGTGCACGTCGGGCCCGACGGCGCGGGGCACTACGTCAAGATGGTGCACAACGGCATCGAGTACGCCGACATCCAGCTCATCGCGGAGGCGTACGACCTGCTCACGCACGTGGCAGGGCTGGATGCCCCGGCCATCGGCAAGATCTTCGAGGAGTGGAACTCCGGCGACCTGGCGTCGTTCCTCATCGAGATCACGGCCGAGGTGCTGCAGAAGACCGACGCCGGCACCGGCCGTCCGCTCGTCGACGTCATCCTCGACGAGGCGGAGCAGAAGGGCACCGGGCGCTGGACGGCGATCGACGCGCTCGACCTGGGCGTCCCCCTCACCGGCATCACGGAGGCGGTGTTCGCGCGCACCCTCTCGGCGCTGAAGAGCGAGCGGAAGGCGGCCGCGGGCACCCTCGCCGGACCCGTGCCGGGGAAGGGTGAGGACCGCGCCGACCTCGTCGAGGACATCCGCCAGGCCCTCTACGCCAGCAAGGTGGTGGCGTACGCGCAGGGCTTCGCGCAGATGCGCGCCGCGTCGAAGACGAACGACTGGAACCTCGACCTCGGGGCGATGGCCACGATCTGGCGGGGCGGTTGCATCATCCGCGCGCAGTTCCTCAACCGCATCCGCGACGCGTACGCCGAGCACGGAGACATCGAGAACCTGCTGATGGTGCCGTACTTCACCGAGGCCGTGGCGAACGCGCAGGACGCGTGGCGCCGCGTGGTGGTCACGGCCACCGAGCAGGGTGTGGCGATCCCGGCGTTCGCGAGCTCGCTGTCCTACTACGACGGCTACCGCCGCGAGCGCGGGCCGGCCAACCTGATCCAGGGCCTTCGCGACTTCTTCGGCGCCCACACCTACCGCCGCACCGACACCGAGGGCGTCTTCCACACCCGCTGGGCCCAGGACGGCACCGAGGTGCGCACGGACGTCTGACCCCACGGGCCGCGCGTCCACCCGTCAGCTGCGGTGCGCCGCTTCCAGGGGGCCCGGCATCGAGATCCCGTACTCGCGGATCTTGCGGTAGATCGTGGCGCGGGACGAGCCGAGCAGGCGGGCCGCCTCGACCTTGTTGCCGCGGGTGTCGAGCAGCGCCTCGATGATGGCGTCGCACTCGATCGCCTCGAGCGGGGTGAGCACGCGGCGGGTGGTGATCCGGCACTCCGGTGGCAGGTCGCGGGCCTCCACCGTGCCGGCGCGCCGCTTGGCGACGACCTTGCGCAGCGCCTGCTGGAGCTGTTCGACGTTGCCGGTCCACCGGTTGCGCATGAGCACGTGCATGGCCTCGGGTGAGCAGGTGAGCGCGCCGCGGGCCAGGCGGGTGAGCAGGTGGGGCACCAGCTCGGCGAGGTCCTCGATGTGGTGGCGCAGCGGCGGCACCTCGACGGTGCGGGGGAAGCGGGTCAGCAGGCCCGCGAGATCCGCGCCGCGCCTGCCGGTGCGGCGGGTGACCGTCGCGACCACCCACGGCCGCTCGATCCCGGTGGACTCGCGGTAGGGCTCGAGGGCCTCGGCGAGCGCGGTGACGCCTGCGGCGGGCAGCCGGTCGAGGTGGGCGATGACGAGGGTGCCCGCGTGCTCCAGCTCCCCGGCCACCTCGCCCACCCACTGCGGCCCGTACGCGTCGGTGTCGAGCACGCGCAGGTGCCCGGCGGGGGTCCGGTTCTGGTGGGCCGCCCGAGCGAGGGTGATCTTGCCGACGCCCGGCTCGCCCTCGAGAATCAGCCATTCCTTGGCCTGGAAGTGCCGGTCGACGGCCTGCCCGGCCTTCTTCCACGACGTGCTGGACCCGACCGCGGTGGGCAGGGACCCGGCGTACGCCGACGTGACGACGCCGCCGGCCGCCGGGTTCATCTGCGCGACGAGCTGCACCTGCAGCACGCCACCGCCCACACCCCTCTCGCTGAAGCTGGGCTTGCAGTGCACCCGCGCCGTCAGCCCGCTGGGGAGGTCGACGACCAGCCTGCGGTCGCGTCCGGTGCCGAGTGCCTCCACCGCCTCGGCGAGCAGCGCGCCCTGGTCACGCTGGTCGAACAGCTCGCGCGCCGGTCGTTCATCATCAGCAGATCGGCGCCGATGGCGAACACGGCGCCCCGGGCCCGCCGGCAGGCCACGAGGTAGTCCTGCAGCAGCAGGTGCTCGCGCGCCCGGTGTGCACCAGGACGGCCTCCTCGATCCGGCGCCCGATCGAGGCGACGGCGGCGGCCATCATGGTGCCGGAGTTGCGGCGCCAGCAGGTGAGGTCGATGACACCGAGGACCCTGCCGGTGCCCGGGTGCCGGATGGGGATGCCCGCGCAGGCGAGGTCCTCCAGGTGCTCGACGTAGTGCTCGTGCCCGAACACCTGTGCCGGGCCGCCGCCTTCGAGGGCGCTGCCGATGCCGTTGGTGCCGACGTGCCGCTCGGCGTAGCTGAAGCCGGGCCGCAGCAGCACCCGGTCGAGGTGCGACTCGAGGTCCGTGTCGGCGGTGCGCCGGTCCAGCACGACGCCGTCGGCGTCGCAGAGGATCACGCTCACCGGTTCCGCGGCGAACTGGTCGGAGACTCGGAGAGCACGGGCCGCGCGGCGCGGGCGAGCAGGCTCTCCGGGTCGACGTCGTCGGCGTAGGGCAGCTCGATGTGGTCGGCGGGGACGCGCCACGCGAGGGAGCGGGACCACGAGGCGAGGATCGGCTTCCGGACCACGCCGGACCGCACGGGCTCCTCCATGAGGAACGACTCGCGGGCGCGCGCGAGCTCGTCGGTGGCGGGCCCGGCTGGAGCCCGCTGTCCACCTTCGGGTCGCGCAGCCAATCGGGCCTCCTCGACAGCGGTGTCGGTCCGGCAGCGTTCGCCCAGCGTAAGGGGCCGGGGGGCGTGACACACGTCTCATATTGAGACCGCGTGCACAAGCGACACGGGGTGTGATCGGGAACACGAGCAGACGACAACCCGCGCCGTCGGCGGCTCGCCGCCTACCCACCACCCGTGAGGAGATGTCGTGAGTCGGCAGAGTCTGGGGAAGGCTCACCAGAAGATCCAGGAACTTGCCTGGGAGCCTCTGTACCACGAGCCGTACATGAAGTACGGCACTGACTACACGTTTCGGAAGGCCGCGAAGAAGGACCCGCTGAAGCAGGTCCTGCGGTCCTACTTCCCGATGGAGGAGGAGAAGGACCACCGCGTGTACGGCGCCCAGGACGGCGCCATCCGCGGCAACATGTTCCGCCAGGTGCAGGAGCGCTGGCTGGAGTGGCAGAAGCTGTTCCTGTCGATCATCCCGTTGCCGGAGATCTCGGCCGCGCGTTCCATGCCGATGCTGTTCCACACGGTGCCCAACCCGGAGCTGCACAACGGCCAGGCGATCCAGATGATCGACGAGGTTCGGCACTCGACGATCCAGCAGAACCTCAAGCGCCTGTACATGAACAACTACATCGACCCCGCGGGCTTCAACATGAGCCTCCGCGGGTTCCAGGGCGACTACTGCGGCACCATCGGCAGGCAGTTCGCCGAGGGGTTCATCACCGGTGACGCGATCACCGCGGCGAGCATCTACCTGACGATCGTCGCCGAGACCGCGTTCACCAACACGCTGTTCGTCGCGATGCCGGCCGAGGCGGCGGCGAACGGCGACTACCTGCTGCCGACGGTGTTCCACTCGGTGCAGTCCGACGAGTCGCGCCACATCTCCAACGGCTACGCCACGTTGCTGATGGCGCTGTCGGACGAGGAGAACCACCAGCTGCTCGCCCGCGATCTGCGCTATGCGTGGTGGAACAACCACCGCGTGGTGGACGCCGCGATCGGCACGTCATCGAGTACGGCACGAAGGACCGCCGCAAGGACCGTGAGTCCTACGCGGAGATGTGGCGTCGCTGGATCTACGACGACTACTACCGGTCCTACCTCGTCCCGTTGGAGAAGTACGGCCTCGAGATCCCGCACGACCTCGTCGAGGAGTCCTGGAAGCAGATCTGGGAGAAGGGCTACGTCCACGAGGTGGCGCAGTTCTTCGCCACCGGATGGCTCGCCAACTACTGGCGGATCGACGGCATGACCGACGAGGACTTCGAGTGGTTCGAGTACAAGTACCCGGGCTGGTACGACAGGTACGGGAAGTGGTGGGAGAACTACAACCGCCTCGCCACGCCGAACGGGCACAACGCGATCGTCGCGGAGAACGTCGACTACGTGTACCCGCACCGGTGCTGGACGTGCATGGTGCCCTGCCTCGTCCGTGAGGACATGGTGATGGACAAGGTCGACGGCCAGTGGCGCACCTACTGCCACGAGATGTGCCACTGGACCGACAAGGTGGCGTTCCGGCCGACGTACGAGGGTCGCGAGACCCCGAACATGGGCCGGCTCGTCGGACACCGGGAATGGGAGACGCTCTACCACGGCTGGAACTGGGCCGACATCGCCAAGGACATGGGTGCCGTGCGCGACGACGGCAACACCATGACCGCCCAGCCGCACCTGAACCTCGACCCCAAGAAGATGTGGACGCTGGACCACATGCGCCGCATGCCGGTCGTGCAGAGCCCGAACGTGTTGCTGAACCAGATGAGCGACGCCGAGCGTGCGGCGTTCGCGGCCGACTACGTCCGTCAGGGACCGGCCGGGCGCCCCGCCCCTACTGACGCCTGAGCGCGGGTCAGGCGAGGGGAGAGGGCCGGTCACCGCCGGCCTTCTCCCCGCCGAGCCTGCCTTCGTCCCGTCCCGGAACTGCCTGGAGACCCCGTTGGGTGAGAAGCACGTCGTCCGGTTCGAGCCGGTCGGCATCGAGATCGAGGTCGATGAGGACCAGACCATCCTGCGCGCCGCGGCCGAGCAGGGCGTCCAGCTCATGCACGGCTGCAAGGAAGGCCAGTGCGCGGCCTGCAAGTCCTTCGTGCTCGAGGGCGAGGACATCGAGCTGGACCGCTACTCGACGTTCGCGCTGCCGGACTTCGAGAGGGAGGAGGGGCAGACGCTGCTCTGCAGGGCGCACGCCTACGAGGACCTGACCATCGAGCTCCTCAACTACGACGAGGAGATCATCCGGGGCGGGTTGCCTCTGCGGCGCGGCACGGTCGAGGTCGTGGCGATCGAGGCGGTGACCCACGACATGCGGCATCTGGTCGTCAAGCTCGTCGAACCCGAGGAGATCAAGTTCTTCCCGGGCCAGTACATGGATTTCCAGGTACCGGACACCGACGAGACGCGCTCCTTCTCGATGGCGAACACGCCCAGCCGGGACGGCCGGTTCGAGTTCGTCATCAAGGTCTATCCCGACGGCCTGTTCTCCGGGTTGCTGTCCACCCGGTTGCAGGTGGGGGATCGATTGGCGGTGGAGGCGCCGTTCGGCACCTTCACCCTCCGGGAGAGCCGCACGTCCGACCTGGTCTTCGTGGGCGGAGGCGCGGGGATGGCACCCATGCTCGGGCTCCTGCGGTCGATGGCGGAGCGCGGGGTCGAGCGCCGGGTGAGCTTCTACTACGGGGCCCGGGCAGCCCGTGACCTGTGCTTCGAGAAGGAGCTGGTGGGCCTGCAGGAGCAGTTGCCCGGCCTCACGTACGTGCCGGCGCTGTCCGAACCGTCCGCCGACGACGACTGGCAGGGGGAGATCGGTCTGATCACCGACGTCCTCGCCCGCCACGAGTCCGACCTGGCGGGGAAGGACGCGTACATCTGCGGCCCGCCGCCGATGGTCGACGCGGCGATCGCGGTGCTCACCGGGCTCGGGTGCGGCGACCAACACATCTTCTACGACAAGTTCACCACCACCGGCGATCCGGAGGATCAGTCATGACCACCACCGAACGCCCGGAACGGAGCGTCCCGAAGCCCGTCTTCACCGACGCCGAGGCCGGGGCGCGCGAGTTCCCCGACTCCGGCGCGAGCGCGCGCCGCTACAACTACTTCACGCCCTCCAAGCGCAAGCAGACGCACTACGAGGACGTCACCGTCGACGTGCAGCCCGACCCGCGGCACTACCTGACGCAGGGCTGGATCTACGGCTTCGCCGACGGCGAGACGGGCTACCCGCTGCACTGGACGAAGCTCAAGGCTGGGGCGTCGACAAGCCGGAGCCGCAGCGCGGTATCGGCACGGGCGGCCTGCCGGTCGAGAGCTGGCCCGCCCACGGATGGCACGAGTTCCGCGATCCCAACGAGGAGTGGGAACAGACGATCTACCGCTACAACGCGAACGTCGTGCGGCAGCTGAACCAGAACATCGAGAACGCACGGCACTCGAAGTCGTTCGAGCAGTGGTCGCCGAACTGGGTCCGGTTCGTCGAGCGCCACGTCGGCGCGTGGATGCACATCGAGCACATCCTCGGCCTCTACGTGTTCGCGGCCAACGAGCGTTCCGCGCCGACGAACATGCACAACACGGCGCTGGCCGTGAACAGCGCGCACAAGATCCGGTTCGCGCAGGACCTCGCGCTGTACAACCTCACGCTGTCGGAGGAGATCGAGGGCTTCGACGGGGCGGCGCACCTGGAGGCCTGGAACTCCGACGCCGAGTGGCAGGGCGTCCGGAAGGTCTGCGAGGCGCTCACCGCGGTCGAGGACGACTGGGGCGAGGCGATCCTCGCGGCGAACGTGGTGTTCGAGCCGCTGCTCGGGGAGCTGTTCCGCAGCAACCTCGTGATGCAGTCCGCCTCCGGCCACGGCGACTTCGTGACGCCCACCGTGATGGGTGCGGGGGAGTACGACTTCGCCCAGCGCGACCTGCGCTGGACGATCGCGTGCTTCGCACCGCTCACCCAGGACCGCGAGTTCGCCGACCACAACAAGGAGCTCATGCAGGGCTGGCTGGCGCACTGGGTGCCGCAGGCCCTGGAGGCGGCCCGCCAGCTGCAGCCGCTGTGGTCGCAGCCCGACGCCAAGCCGCCGCGTTTCGAGGACAGCCTCGACAAGGCCAAGAACCGGTTTGCCGGGATCTGCCGCGATCTCGGTCTCTCGACCCCCGAGGAGCTGAGGAAGTGACCTCCACGACGAGCCGCTTCGAACAGAACAGCACCGCATCGAACATGTGCGGGTTCACGCTGATGAACAGCCAGGTCGGGGTGCTCATCGCGAATGTGTTGACCCGGTTGGACAACGTCGAGGTCACGCACCTCCCCTCGATGATCCGCGCCGACGGCAAGAACCGGTTCGACGTCGTCTACGCCGACGTCGACGAGGAGGCCGGCGAGGAGGAGGGCTGGTTCAACGCCGCCGAGTTCGAGGAGGCGATGTCCACCCACTACGGGCGGATGGTCCACCTCGACGACCGCACGATCATGTTCGCCAATCCGGAGGACGCGGCCGAGTACCTGGACTTCGACCTGAAGCCGGTCACGTAGGCCCCTCCGCCGGGCCGCCGCCCGCGTCCTGCCGGCGGCGGCCCGGCTCGTCGATCCCACCCGCGCAGCAGACCGACGTTGTCGAAGCACATCCAGGAGGACCCACACATGGCGAAGGAACTGCGATTCGGCGAGGAGGGCAGGCGGCTACTCCACGCCGGTGTCGACCAGCTGGCCGAGGCCGTCAAGAGCACGCTCGGACCCAAGGGCCGCAACGTCATCCTGGAGAAGATCACCGGATCGCCCGAGGTCACGAACGACGGCGTGACGATCGCGCGGGAGATCCACCTGCGCGACCCGTTCGAGAACATGGGCGCGCAGCTGGTGAAGGAAGCGGCCGTCAAGACCAACGACACCGTCGGCGACGGCACCACCACCGCGATCGTGCTGGCGCAGGCGATCGTCCGGCAGGGGATGAAGGCGATCTCCTCCGGCGGCAACCCGGTGCTCGTGAAGCGCGGCATCGACCTTGCGGTGAACCGGATCGTCGCGCACCTGCAGAAGGTGACGCACCCGGTGTCCACCGAGCAGGACTACGCCCGGGTCGCCTCGATCTCCGCGAACGACGACGAGACGATCGGGCGGGTCGTCGCGAAGGCGCTGCACACCGTCGGCGAGGACGGCGTCGTCACCGTGGAGGACGTCCCGCAGCACGGGATCAGCGTCGGGTTCGTCGAGGACTTCGAGTTCGACAACGGCTACATCACGCCGTACATGGTCACCGATCCCGGCCGGCTCGAGGCGATCGTCGACGACCCGTACCTGCTGTTCACGGCCGAGAAGGTCAAGGACGTCCAGCAGCTGATGCCGGTGCTCGACAAGATCATGCGTGGCGAGCGGCGCCCGCTGGTGCTCGTCGCCGAGACCGTCGAGGGCACGGCGCTGCAGATGCTGGTGCACAACCACGTCAACGGCACCTTCCAAGCCGTCGCGATCCGGGCGCCGGCTTCGGTGAGAAGCGCATCCACCTGCTCGAGGACATGGCGGCGCTGTGCGGGGGCAAGGTGCACAGCCGCAGCGCCTCGTTCGCGCTGGAGCAGATGACCACCGAGCACTTCGGGCGGGCCTCGCAGGTGCGCGTCACCAGCGACAGCACCACGATCATCGGTGGGCGCGGGGACCGGGCCGCCCTGGAGCTGCGCCTCACGCAGCTGCGGGCGGAGCTCGCGCGCGCGACGATCGGCAGCGACGAGGACTTCCTGTCCGAGCGCATCGCGCGCCTGTCCGGCAAGGCCGCGGTGATCGGCGTCGGCGCGCCGACCAACGCCGAGGCCAAGGAGGTCCGCCACCGCGTCGACGACTCGCTGCAGGCCACGCGCGCCGCGATCGCCGAGGGCATCGTGGCGGGCGGCGGCGTCGCGCTGCTGCACGCCGAGCCCGCCCTCGACGACCTGGACGTCAGCGGCGACTACCGGATCGGGGTCGAGATCGTGCGCCAGGCCCTCACCGAGCCGGCGCACCTCATCGCCACGAACGCCGGCTACGACGGCGACGATGTGGTCAAACAGCTCACCGTTCGGGGAGTTGACGAGGGGTTCGACGCGTTGGAAGGTCGGTTCGGCGACCTGGTCGAGCTGGGAGTGATCGACCCGCTGCGGGTGGTGCGGTCCGCGCTGCAGAACGGCGCGTCGGTGGCCGGCCTGATCCTCACCACCAACTCGCTGGTGGCCGAGGAGGTCACGCCGTGGAACAAGTCACTCATGACCGAGTTCGGGCAGCTCGACGAGGGTATCCCCCAACCGTCCCCGGACTCGAGCACACCGCAGTCCATGGGCCTGGGCCCGTCGATCGGCTGAGGAGGACCCCAATGAGGAGGTCACTGTCGTGAAAGCCGTACGCGTGCACGACTACCACACGGACCCGAAGATCGACGACATCGAGGAACCCCGGCTGCAGGGCCCGCTCGACGTGATCGTCAAGGTGGGCGGCGCCGGGGTGTGCCGCACCGACCTGCACATCCTCGAGGGCCAGTGGGCCGCCGCGATGAACCCGCAGCTGCCCTACGTGATCGGGCACGAGAACGCAGGCTGGGTGCACGCCGTCGGTGACGGCGTCACGAACGTCGCCGTCGGGGACACGGTGATCCTGCACCCGCAGCCGTCGTGCGGGCTGTGCCTGGCGTGCCGGCGCGGCAACGACATGCACTGCGTGAACGCGTTCTTCCCCGGGCTGTCCGACAACGACGGCGGCATGGCGGAGTACCTGCGCACCACCGCGAGGGCCTGCGTCAAGCTCGACCCGAGCACCAACCCCGCCGACGTCGCGGCGCTGGCGGACGCCGGGATCACCGCCTACCACGCGGTGCGCAAGGCCGCGCCGGCGCTCTGGCCGGGCACGACCGCCGTCGTGCAGGGCGCCGGCGGGCTGGGGCACATCGGCATCCAGTGCCTGGCGGCGTTGACCGCCACCCGGATCGTGGTGGTGGACAAGAACCCGGCCGCCCTCGAACTCGCGAAGGAGATCGGCGCGGACGAGACCGTCGTCGCCGACGGTTCCCACGTCGAGGCCGTGCAGGACCTGACCGGCGGGGAGGGCGCCACGGTGGTGTTCGACTTCGTGGCCGAGCAGGGCGCGGAGAACGACGCGTGGGCGATGACCGCCCCGGGCGGGTTCCAGTACGTCATCGGCTACGGCGGCGACTTCTCCGCGCCGACCCTGGATTTCGTGGCGAACGAGAAGAACGTCATCGGCAACATCGTCGGCACCTACACCGATCTGGCCGAGCTGATGGTGCTGGCCCAGGCGGGGAAGGTCACCCTGCACACGAAGCAGTACCCGCTCGACGCGGCGCTGGACGCGCTGCACGACCTCGACGCCGGCCCGGTCCGCGGCCGGGCGATCCTCGTTCCCTGACGTCCCGTTTCCTGACGCGAAAGGCCCACCACAATGTATGAGAAGGACGGCGAGAAGTACTTCATCGTCGATTCGCACAGCCATTTCTGGGACGCCAGCAAGGAGAACTGGAAGCCGGGCGCCGAGCAGTACGCGAAGGGCTGGATCGACTGCTTCTACGGCTACCACCAGCTCGGCCCGCCCGAGACCCACTGGGACTGGGAGCACTACCTCAAGGTCACGCCCGACGACTTCGAGCGGGACATGTTCATCGAGGGCCACGTCGACTACGCGATCTTCCAGTCGACGTACCTGAAGGAGTGGTACACGAACGGTTTCAACACCATCGAACAGAACGCGCAGCTGCTGGAGCGCTTCGGCGACCGCCTGATCGTCAACGGGCGGTTCGACCCGCGCGACGGCGACGACGGGTTGAAGCAGCTCGAGGCGGACGCCGAGAAGTACAAGCTGAAGGGCGTCAAGCTCTACACCGCCGAGTGGAACAAGGGGTCGCGCGGGTACAAGCTGTCCGACCCCGAGTGCTACCGGTTCCTCGAGGCGGCTCAGGGTCTCGGCATCAAGAACGTCCACGTGCACAAGGGCCCGACGATCTGGCCGCTGGACAAGGACGCTTTCGACGTCTCCGACGTCGACCACGCCGCCACGGACTTCCAGGACCTGAACTTCGTCGTCGAGCACGTCGGCCTGCCTCGCATCGAGGACTTCTGCTTCATGGCGGTGCAGGAGCCCAACGTGTACGCGGGCCTGTCGGTCGTGATCGGCGGCCTGATGCACGCCCGGCCGAAGTTCTTCGCGAAGGTCATGGGCGAGCTGTTGTTCTGGGTCGGCGAGGACCGGATGACCTTCGGTGGCGACTACAACATCTGGGTGCCGAAGTGGCAGGTCGAGGGCTTCGTCGACTGGCAGATGCCCGACGACGACGCGTTCACCGACTACCCGAAGCTCACCACGGCGACGAAGAAGAAGATCCTCGGGCTGAACGCGGCGAAGCTCTACGACATCCCGGTGCCGCCCGAGTGCCGTCTGGAGACGTCGGCGGGCGACCAGGAACAGCCGGGTGAGCAGCTGCTCACCGACGCAGCGGCGGCCGGATCGCAATGACCGGGCTCGCCGCCGCGGTGTGGGCGGCGTTGGACACGGTGCGCGACCCCGAGCTCGACCAGCCGATCACCGAGCTGGAGTTCGTGGCCTCGTGCACCGTGTCCGACGACGGGGTCGCGGCCGTGCGGCTGCGGTTGCCGACGTTCTTCTGCGCGCCGAACTTCGCGTGGTTGATGGTGGCCGATGCCCACGACGCCGTGTCCGCGGTGCCCGGCGTCACCCACACCGACATCGCGCTGGACGACCACTTCGCCTCGGTGACGATCAACGAGGGGGTCGCCGCGCGCGCCGGGTTCGTGGCGGCGTTCGACGGGCAGGCGCAGTCCGAGCTCGACGAGCTGCGCGCGGTCTTCCTGCGCAAGGCGGCGCTGGCGGGCCAGGACCGGCTGGCCCGGCCGCTGGTGGACGCCGGCCACACGCCGGAGCAGCTCGCCGCGACGCGGCTCGGCGATCTCCCGCCGTCGCCGGAACTCGATCGGCTCCGGCAACGGCGTGCGGACGTCGGGCTGCCGCACGGGCCCGACGCCCCGCTGCTGCTGCACCCGGACGGTGCGCCGGTCCCCGCCGAGCAGGTGCCGCTGCACCTGCGCCGCGCCCGGCTCACCCGGGTCGCATCGAAGCCAACACCCACACGTGCCGAGATCTGCTCGCCACCCGCTACCCGCATGAGGTGTCCTCGTGACGACGATCCAGCCGACCCGCGCCGAAGCCCGTTATCTCGCCCGGCGCCACGTGCTGATCGAGCTGTTCCTCGTGCGGGTGCTCGACCTGGAACCCGCCGAGGCGCCGGCCGAGGCCGACGCGCTGCAGCACGTCTCTCGGAGCGACTGCTCGCCCGCATCGACGCGCTGATGGGGTGGCCGGACCGGGACCTGCGGGGCGAGCGGATCCCGCGCCAGGACGGATGGTCGTGACCAAGGAGACCTACAACCCGTGGACCGTGGTGCACGTGGTGTTCGACCACCTCGCCGAGGCCGGGCTGCACCCGGTGCTCGGTGAGACCGGCGACCCGGCGGCGCCGGCGGAGGCGTTGCTGCGTGCACTCGGCATCGAGCCGGGGCGCGAGGACGAGGGCCCGGCGGCCCCGGCCATCCAGGCCCAGCTCGCCGAGCTCAGGGCCCGGATGTTCCCGGACGTCGACGGGGGGCGGTCGTGAGCGCGCCGGCGGCACAGCCGACGGCGGTGCGCCGGCTCGACACGCCCGGCGCGGCCGAGCTCGCCGGCCTGGCCGCGGTGTTCGAGGACCTGCAGTACGCCCTGCGCTGCTGCGAGCACCTCGTGTCCGAGCCGGTCCGCCGCGGAGCGGACCCGGTGTTGGTGGAGGCGTTGTGGACGGGGGCGCTGCTCGCCTACGTCCGCTGCTTCTCCCCGCGCGCGCCGTGCTCACCACCGCCGACCTGGACGAGGTCGAGGGCGGGCAGGACGGCGAGCACCGGAAGCTGCACGAGGTGCTGCTGAAGCTGCGTGACCACCTCGCGTCCCGGCACGTGAACCCGCGGGAGGCGTTCACGATCGGGGCGGCGCAGGCGGACGACGGCACCCCCACCGGGATCGCGGTCGTCTCCAGCCCGCGCCGCTGGTCGAGGAGCCGACGGTGCGCATGCTCGGGCGGCTCGCCTACCTCCTCGCGGGGCGGGTGGACGCGCGGATGCAGGAGCGGCAGCAGGACGTGCTCCGGGAGGCTGCGGCCTTGTCACCGGCGAGCTGGCGCGGCTGCCGCTGGTGCAGTTGACCGGGCCGTGATCTCATCCGCCTGCCACCGAACCGGCCTGGGTCCGTGATCAGCAGTACCTCACGGCAGCAGTGGGTGCGGCCGTGCGCTGCTCGCCGCGATTGCCCGCCGGTGCGCGGGGTGAGCAGCGCAAGGCTGCGGTGGCGACAACAAGGATGTGCTTCTCGGGCGGCCGGGGCGTAGCACGGCAGGCCTCAAGAATCCAGATGTGCGGACGCTGATGTGTTGACAGTCACTCTAGACTGACTCGATCGGGTGATCGGATCGAGGCGACGTTCAATGGCCAAGACCGGCGTGCCGCGCGAGGCCCTGGAGAAGGCCTACGCCGAGTTCTCCCGTGCCGCCTCGCGATCGAGCCTCATGGGTGCGTTGGGCTTCGGCATCGCACTGGTCATCGGGGTGCCGGTCGTCCGCGAGGGGAACCCGTTCGGCGGCGGTCACGGGCTGGAACTGATCCTCGTCGCCGGGGCCGTCGGCGGCGGGATCGTCTTCACGGTGCTCGCGCTACGCGCGTCCCGGATGGCCAGGGATTGCCAGCGTCGCCTCCGCGGAACGGGGCAGCCGAAACGGAGGTGACGCGGCGATGAGCACCGCGGCATGGGTCTGGATCTTCTCCGGCGTGTACTGGGCGTACTGCGTCTTCTGGGGCATGAAGGGCTTCTTCTGGGCGAAGACGTCGAGCCAGTGGACGGTGGCCGGCCGGGGCCTGCCGATGTGGTTGTTCCTGCTCGCCGCAACGGCGACATCGTTCTCCGGATGGACCTACGTCGGTCACCCCGGTTCGATCGCCTTCTCGGGGTTGACCTACGCCTTCGCGTCCTTCTACGTGATCACGATCCCGATCACCGCCACCTTCTTCGCCAAGCGGTTGTGGCTGCTCGGCAAGCGCTACGAGTTCGTCACGCCGGGCGACCTCTACTCCTACTACTACGGCAACGAGCGCGGCTCCGGTGAGGTCATCCGGGCGCTCATCGTGTTGATCGCGTTCCTGTACAGCTCGTTCTACACCGCGGTGCAGCTCGTGGCGGCCGGGTTCATATTCTCGGTGACCACCGGGGTGAACGTGATCGTCGGCAGCCTGTTCCTCGCCGCGATCGTGTTCTTCTACGTCGCGGCGGGCGGTCTGCGCAGCACCGCGTGGGTGGATGCGTTGCAAGCCGGGTTGCTCTGGCTCGGGATCGTCGTGATCGGCGCGGTCGTGCTGAACTACTTCGGCGGATGGGACCCGTTCATCGCCCGGGTGAACGGCCTCTCGGAGGAGTACCTCACGGTGCCGGGCGTCTGGTCCCCGGGGTCGACCGGGGAGACCGTGTGGACCGGTGTCTTCCAGCTCACCTACATGTTCTCGCTGATGGGCATCATGGCATCGCCGGCGTTCCACATGTGGACCTTCGCCAACCGCGACCCCCGGCCGTTCCCCTGGCAGCAGGTGTTCGCCTCGACCCTGTTCGTCGGGTTCGCGCTGTTCTTCTTCACCGCGATCCAGGGCCTCGGCGGGCGGCTGCTGATCGAGGACGGTGTCATCAGCGTGGAGAACACCGACGCGCTGGTGCCCGCGATCGTCAGCGAGCTGATCTCCGGCCCGCTGGCCGGGTTCGTCGTCGTCGGCGCGTTGGCCGCGAT
The DNA here is from genome assembly GCA_001942185.1 of Pseudonocardia sp. CNS-004. Lineage (GTDB taxonomy): Bacteria > Actinomycetota > Actinomycetes > Mycobacteriales > Pseudonocardiaceae > Pseudonocardia. Next base: position 131,360 of record MKJV01000112.1, on the reverse strand, counting down.
GCAGTCCACCGGCGCCGCCTACATGGGCACCGGCGGGGCGATGCTCATGCGCGACGTCTACGTCCGCTACCTCCGCCCGGACGCCGGGCACGGTGAGCAGATCTGGGTCGGCAGGCTGCTGGTGTTCGTCATCGTGGCGGTCGCGCTGCTCGTCGCGTTCACCAACCAGGCCGCGATCGTCCTGCTGGGCGGCCTGGCGACGGCCTCGGGTTCCTGCTCTACGTGCCGCTGCTCGACGTGCTGTACCTGCGCAAGTTCACCGGCACAGCGATGGCGTGGGCGCTCGGGCTCGGGATCGTCGCGGTGATCGCCACCTTCGCGATCGACGCGTTCCAGTACCCGCTCAACATCCACAGCGCCGGCTGGGGCGGGATCGTCGGCTTCGCCGTGGCCTTCGGGGTCACCGCGCTCACGCGCAAGCGGGAGCGGAACCGCCTGCCCGACGTCGTCGCCGTCCGAACGGAGATGACCGCCTGGCTGAACGACATCGATGCGGTGCGTCCCGCGGAACGGCCGTGGCGACGCGCGATGTGGGTGCTCGCTCCGGTGTGGTTCATCTTCGCGATCGGACCGGGCATCGTGCTCGGCAACAACTTCATCAGCTTCGCCGGGCTCCCACCGGTGTGGGCCTGGCAGGTCACCTGGTGGCTCATCGGGTTCGTGATGATGTGGGGACTCGCCTTCAAGGCCGGCCTGTCCCGGCCGCTCGAGGGGCAGATCGAACGCGCGCAGGCGGAGACGCGCCCCGTGGTCAAGGAGGTCGGGCTGCGGCGGTTCGCCGTCGGAAGCGGACCGACGGTCGAGGGTTCCGGATCCTGAGGTCCGTGATGTGAGGCTGGAGGTGTTCATGAAGGCGCTCCTGAAACTTGAGGACAGCCTGCTCGGCGTCGGCATCCTGCTCGTCGTCGCATGGCTGGTCATCCTCGGCGTCTGGCTGTAGCGGGTCGGGATCGATGACGGTTCTCCTCTGGCTCCCGCCCGACGCACGGCAGGCGGAGATCCCACCCCGGACCGCGCCGCCCGGCGGCGGTGACGGTCGCGGTGGTGGGCGAGCCCCGCTTCCCGTGTGGCTCGCGGTGACGCTCGTGGTGCTCGTGGCGATCGGGCTGACGTACCTCGGGATGCTCACCCAGATCTGGGCGAACCTGTCCGGAGCGCAGCTACCCGGAGCGTGAGGGGCCAGTGCTCGCGGATTGGCCGTGGCGGTCCGGCCCGTCGCCGGTGATCCTGCAGAGCATGACAAGCCGCCCGTTCGCTCAGGTCGACGTCTTCTCCGCCGAGCCGTACCGGGGCAACCCGGTCGCGGTCGTGCTCGACGGGGACGGCCTCACCACGGAGCAGATGCAGCGCATCGCGAACTGGACGAACCTGTCCGAGACGACGTTCGTCCTCCCGCCGACCACCCCCGGGGCCGACTACCGGGTCCGGATCTTCACCCCGGCGGAGGAGCTCCCGTTCGCCGGGCACCCCACGATCGGGACCTGCCACGCGTGGCTGTCCATGAACCCGCAGCCGGGGAACACGGTCGTGCAGGAGTGCGCGGCGGGGCTGATCCCGCTGCGCCGCACCGGCGGACGGCTCGCGTTCGCCGCGCCGCCGCTGATGCGCGACGAGCCGGTCGACGAGCAGCTGCAGGCGCGCATCGCGGGTGTACTGGGCATCGACCGGGCCGGGATCCGGGACGCCGGTGGGTCGACAACGGCCCGGGCTGGGTGGCGGTCCTCCTGGACGACGCGAAGACCGTGCTGGCCGTCGAACCGAACACCGAGGACCTCAAGCTCGGGATCGTCGGCCCGTACCCGGAAGGGTCGCCGGAGGCGGTCGAGGTCAGGGCGTTCTTCCCGGCTGGTCGCAGCGGCGTCGAGGACCCGGTGACCGGCAGCCTCAACGCCGGTCTCGCGCTGTGGCTGCTGCGCAGCGGCCGGCTCCGGGCTCCCTACGTCGCGTCCCAGGGCACGGCGGTGGGTCGCGCCGGGCGGGTGTTCGTCGACCAGGACACCGACGGCACGGTGTGGGTCGGCGGTGATGCGGTCACCTGCGTTCGGGGTGAGATCGCGATCTGAGGCTCGCCAGCGGCCCGGGCGTGGACTATGAACGAATCATGGGCCTCGCCTACGTCATCGGAACCTTCGACACGAAGGGCGCCGAGCTCGGCTACGCCGCGGACCTCGTGCGCGGGGCGGGAGCGGGCGTCGTCACGGTCGACGTGTCCACGTCGGTGCGCACCGGCCCGGCAGACGTCTCGCCGCAGGAGGTGGCGGGCCACCACCCCGACGGGCCGGATGCGGTGTTCACCGACGACCGCGGCAGCGCGGTCGCGGCGATGGCGGTGGCCCTGCAGCGGTTCCTGCTGGGCCGCCCCGACGTCGGCGGCGTGCTCGGGCTGGGCGGCTCCGGCGGCACCGCGCTGGTCACCCCGGCGATGCGGGCGCTGCCGGTCGGCGTCGGGAAGGTCATGGTGTCGACGGTGGCGTCCGGCAACGTCGCGCCCTACGTCGACGCCTCCGACATCGCGATGTGGTACTCGGTCACCGACGTGGCCGGCCTCAACCGCATCTCCCGCCGGGTGATCGGCAACGCCGCACACGCGCTCGCCGGGATCGTCACGCACGAGATCCCCGCGGCCGACGACCGGCCCGCGGTGGGCCTCACGATGTTCGGGGTCACCACGCCGTGCGTCACGGCCGTCACGCAGCGGCTCGGCGACGCCGTCGATCCGCTGGTGTTCCACGCCACCGGCACCGGCGGGCGGGCGATGGAGAAGCTCGTGGATGACGGCCTGGTCGGCTCGGTCCTGGACATCACCACCACCGAGGTCTGCGACCTGCTCGTCGGTGGGGTCTTCCCGGCCACCGAGGACCGGCTCGCCGCGATCGCGCGCACCGGCGTGCCGTACGTCGGGTCGTGCGGCGCCCTGGACATGGTCAACTTCGGGGCGCCGTCCACCGTGCCGTCGCCGTTCGCCGCGCGCACGTTCTACGAGCACAACCCGCAGGTCACGCTCATGCGCACCACCGCGGAGGAGAACGTCGCGTTCGCGCGGTTCCTCGCCCGCGGGCTCACGCCTGCGAGGGGCCGGTGCGGTTCCTGCTGCCCACCGGCGGCGTCTCCGCGCTGGACGCGCCGGGGCAGGCGTTCTGGGACCCCGATGCCGACGAGGCGCTGTTCGCCACGCTCGAGGCCGAGGTGCGCCAGACCGACCGGCGGCGGGTCGAGCGCCTGCCGTACAACATCAACGACCCCGAGTTCGCCGACGCCTGGTGGGCGCGTGGCAGGAGGTAGTTTCGTGAAGTTCGCGCGCGCCCAGCTCGTCGAGCGGTTCCAGGACATGGCCCGCCGCGGGGAGCCGATCGTCGGCGGTGGTGCCGGCACGGGGCTGTCGGCGAAGTGCGAGGAGGCCGGCGGCATCGACCTCATCGTGATCTACAACTCCGGCCGCTACCGGATGGCGGGTCGCGGCTCGCTCGCCGGTCTGCTCGCGTACGGCAACGCCAACGAGATCGTGGTCGAGATGGCGGCGGAGGTGCTGCCCGTCGTCGAACGCACCCCGGTGCTGGCGGGCGTCAACGGCACCGACCCGTTCATGATCACCGATCGGTTCCTGCGCGAGCTGGCCGACCTGGGTTTCGCCGGCATCCAGAACTTCCCGACCGTCGGCCTGATCGACGGCGTCTTCCGGGCCAACCTGGAGGAGACCGGGATGGGCTACGGCCTGGAGGTCGACCTCGTCGCGGCCGCGCGCGAGGCCGACCTGCTCACCACGCCGTACGTCTTCTCCGCCGACGACGCGCGCGCCATGACCGGCGCGGGCGCCGACATCATCGTCTGCCACATGGGTCTCACCACCGGCGGCTCGATCGGCGCCGAGACCACGAAGTCGCTGGACGACTGCGTCGAGCTGATCGACGAGTGGGCCGCCGCCGCGCGCGAGGTCCGCGAGGATGTGCTGGTGCTCTGCCACGGTGGCCCGATCGCGATGCCCGACGACGCGGCGCACGTGCTGGGGCGCACGAAGAACTGCCACGGCTTCTACGGCGCCTCCTCGATGGAGCGCCTGCCCACGGAGAAGGCCCTCACCGAACAGACCCGCGCGTTCAAGACCCGTCTCGACCGACGATAGGAGCTGCCATGCCCCGCCCGTACGCCAGTGGTGTCGTCCCGGCCTCAGCCGATGCCGTGTGGTCGCTGGTCCGCGACTTCAACGGCCTCCCAGCGTGGCTGCCCGCGGTCAGCGCGAGCGAGCTCGACGAGGGTGGCTCCGGCGCCGAGGTCGGCGCGGTCCGCCGCCTCACCCTGGGCGACGGTGGCACCGTGGTCGAGCGCCTGCTGGAGATGCACGACGCCGAGCGCCGCTTCACCTACGAGATCCTGGAGAGCCCGTTCGCCGTGCGCCGGTACGTCTCGACGTTCCGGGTCGCGCCGGTCACGGCGTCCGACGAGGCGTTCGTGGAGTGGTGGTCGGAGTACGACGCCGACGGCGCCGACGAGGCGGGCCTGACGCAGACCTTCGCCGACGGGATCTACGGCGCCGGGATCGCCGCGCTGCGCAAGCACTTCGCCGCCGGCTGAGCGTCACCCGGCCTTCGGCGTCGCCGCGCCGAGCGGACGTCCGGCGCGCACCGCGCCCGACCCCGGGAAGCGGTCGTGAACAGCGGAAACGTGACATCAACCGCATCAGCGCGGTTCATGCACGTTCCCGCCGATCACCGGTGGACCCGCCGTGTGACTTTCGCGGACCGCGTCCCGCGGAACGCACCTCACCGGGGTGGATGTCCACCGGCTGCTCCGGCGTCGGACGGCTCCTTCTGATCCAATGGGCCGGTGAACGGAACTGCGCGGGTGCGGGTCGCCACCCTCCTGCCCGGCCTGGCTGGTCGCGGGGTGCTGCTGGCCGCCCCGGACGATGCCGAGCAGGTGCGCCGGACGGTCGCCGGGAGCGGGTTCGCCGTGGCCGACGTCGCCGGGCCCGCTACCGGGCTGCGCGAGGCGCAGGCGGCGATCGCGCGGGCGCTGCGGCTGCCCGAGACGGCGGGCCGCAACCTCGACGCGCTGGTCGACTCCCTGCGCGACCTGGCCACCTGGTGGCCCGAGGACGAGCGGGTGGCGCTGCTGTGGCCGGGCGCGGAGGAACTGGTGGAGGCGGATCTGCCGGGCTTCCTCACGCTCACCGAGATCCTGCGCGCCGCAACCGAGGACCTGTGGCGGGGCGGCGGGCCGGGCGACCGGCAGTTCGAGACGATCGCGTTCGTGCGCCGCCACGGCGTGCGTTCGCTGGGGGAGGCGCAGGCGTGATCCGGGTCGTGATCGGGTTCCTGCTGGGTGTGCTCGCGCTGGCGGGCTGCCAGGCGGCACCGGGTTCGGCTCCGCCCGCCGCCTCGTCCGCCTCCACCAGCGCCGCCGCCAGCAGCAGCGCGGCCGACGACGACGGCATCCCCGACTGCTCCGTGGCCGACCTGCCGCCCGAGGCCCACGAGGTGGTCGACGACATCGAGGCGGGCGGGCCCTACGAGTACCCGCGCAACGACGGCGTCACGTTCGGCAACCGCGAGGGCCTGCTGCCCGACGAGGACCGCGGCTACTACCGGGAGTTCACGGTCGAGACGCCGGGGTCGGACGATCGGGGTGCGCGCCGGATCGTCACGGGTGGGCCGGACGAGCGCGACCCGGAGCACTGGTACTACACCGATGACCACTACGAGAGCTTCTGCGAGTTCGCCCCAGCCATGACAGGGTGAACGGCCGGCGAGCCGACCCCCGGGCGGGGGATCTTCGCCGCCCGGGGGCGGGGCGTCGATTCGTTCACCCAGCGGTAGCGAGCGGTGCCGGCGAAGGGCTCCACATCCGAGCGGCGATCGGCCACAGCGCGACTATCGCAGCGGCAGCCTGGACGTAGCCCTGCACGGCGAACAGCGGCACGAAGCGGCTGGCCGCGAAGACGACGAGCCCGAGCACGACCAGGCGGGTCAACCCCGGGCTCAGGATGGGATGGCCGGCGATCCCCTTGGCCACGCTCAGCACGCCGAGCGCGAACGTGACGGCCCCGACCAGCAGCACGGGGAGGAACCACGGCCGCAGCGCGCTCTGGGCCGCCACCGGGTCACCGCCGGAGAGCACCGCGGCCAGCGTCGCGAACTCCATGCCGGGCAGCATCGCGTAGAGCATGCTTCCGATCACGATGAACGGCAGTCCGAGAGCGCTCCACGGGTCGTCCGCCCGCTCGCGTACGAAACCGCGGACCGCGATGAAGGCGAGGACGACCACACCGGAGGCGACTCCCGCCGCGAGATGTGCCAGACCCCACCGCGTCGGTCCGCGGCCACGGCCTCGGCGATGGCAGGCGCATTGGGCAGTTGCCCGGGGATGTAGAGATGCCACACGAATGCGGCCAGCAATGCCAGCGGGGCCAGGGCGGTGGCGACCGCTCGGAGGCGGGACGATGTCGATTCGGTCATGGCGATCGCTGGTCCTTGGTTCCGGTGCCGATGTTCATCTCGGTGCTGAGGACGGCGTTCGGCGCACCGCCGGACCGTTCGCGGAACATCCCGTCGAGCACCTGCTGCACGGCGGTCCGCTGCTCGCCGGTCAGGTCGCGGGTCAGCTGCACCGCGATCGGGTTGCTGGCGGTGACGACGTCCCAGAACCGGTTGGCGGACGCGAAGTTCGTCTCCCAGGAGAGCGCGTCCACGCGGACGTCGGTGAGCCCGGCGCTCTCCAGCACCTGACGGAACCGGCCGCGGTCGGCCAGCTGGAACGGCAGCGGTGGCGGGTCTGTCGGCAACGGTGTGAAGCCGGGGACGCACGCTTTCAGCGCACCCAGGAAAACGGTCAGGAACTCCGCCTTCCGCGGTGCGCCGAACGCGACGATCAGCACCTGGCCGCCGGGCCTGGTGGCCCTGACGATCTCCGACAGCCCGCGCTCGAGGTTCGGGAACAGCGAGACCCCGTTCTGCGACGCGGACACGTCGAACGTGTCATCGGGCAGCTCGAGCGCCTCCCCGTCCATGACGCGGCCCTCGATCGTGGTCAGCCCCTCGGCGCTCGCTCGCCCCCGCAACCGGTCGATCATCGTGGGGGCGATGTCGACCGCCACCACGTCCGCGCCACGGCGTGCCGCCGGAATGGCCAGCGCCCCGGCGCCGCAGGCCACGTCGAGGAACCTCGTGCCGGGACGGAGCTCGACCCGGCGAAGCACCCGCTCACCGAGGGGCATCACCCACTCCGCCGTGGTGAACTGGTCGAACCGGGGTGCGAGCGCATCCCACGCGTCCCGGATCTGCTCGGTGGACGGTGCCTGGACGGCCATGTCGGGCTCTTCTCGTCGCTCGGCTGTGCCAGGTAAGAGTCCGTGTCACGGGGCGGTGCCCGCATCGGCTGCATCAACCAATACGGCCTGCGCGGCCATGTGGGCATTTCTGCGTAGGACGCCCACCTACACGAGGTCGTGCTCGTAGGCGAACGCGGTGGCCGCCGCCCGAGAGGAGACGCCGAGCTTGGAGAACATGTTGCTCACGTGGCGGGCGACCGTCCGGTCGCTGATCACGAGGGTGTCGGCGATCTCCCGGTTCGTCGCGCCGGTCGCGACCAGGCGGAGCACCTCGACCTCGCGAGGGGTCAAGCCGCGGACGCCGGAGGGCGCCGCGTGACCCGCGAGCGCTCGCACCTGCTCCAGCGCCGGCGCCGCGTTCAGCTGTTCGAAGATCCGGCGCGCGGCGTCCAGCTCCAGCTCGGCGGTGTCGTGGTCGCCCAGCTGGTGGCATGCTCGTGCCATCTGCAGCCGGACCCTGGCCGTCTCGTAGAGCGCGTCGAGCTCGTGCCAGGCGACCCACGCCCGGCGCAGGGCAACGTGGGCGCCGCCCGCGTCACCGTCGGCGAGCAGCACGCATCCACGGGCGTAGCCGACCACCGCACGCAGGTACGGCGTGTCGAAGGCCGCGGCGATGTCGTCCAGCTCGGCGACCGCGGCGCGGGCGTCCTCGTTGTCCCCGGCGGCGAGCTCGATCTCGACGTATGCCGACAGCACCCGGGAACGCTCCACCGGCCCCTCGGCCTCCTGCCGGGTCCGCTCGATGGCGGCGGTCGCGTCGTCGAGCCTGCCCTGCGCCAGCCGGAGCAGCGCCAGCCCGGGTTGCATGGGGTGCCCGCAGCCGGCGGCTCGCGATAGCCCTTCTCGGCTCGGACGAACTCGCCGCGCAGCCGCAGCAGCTCGGCCTGCTGGTAGAGCGCCATGCCCAGCACCGGGTCGCCGGGAGGGGCGGACAGGTGCTCGCACGCCTGCCGGACCTCCTCCAGGGCGTCGGCCCACTCGCCGCGCAACTGCATGATCTCCGAGCGGTGCACGAGGCACTGACCTCGGTAGGGCTTGAGGCCCTGCTGGGTGGCGCACCAGCGGCTCAGCACGGCGGTCCACTCCTGCATGCGCCGCACGTCGAAGATGTCTCGGCAGGTGAGGACCATCGTGCAGTAGATGATCCCGGCCGCGAGCGTGGACACCTCTCCGGTCGTGACCGCCACCAGCGCCTCGTCCATCATCGCCACGCCCTGCGCCGCCCGCCCCTGCGCGACCAACGCCTGGCCTTGCCCCAACCGGCCCAGCGCCGCGAGGTCGGCGTCGCCGAACCGGTCCGCCAGCTCGGTGATCTCGACGCAGGAGCGGTGCGCGGACCCGGCGTCACCGCCGTGCAGCGCCTGCAGGGCGACGGGGATGCGCAGGTATCCCCGCTCCGCACAGTCCAGCTCCGCGTTGTTCTCCAGGATGTGCTGCGCCCGCGCCAGCCAGCCGCCCCCGCGGGCGTGCTCACCGCGCAGGAGGAGCGTCAGCCCGAGCCAGAACGCGCACCTCACGGCGGGCGCCGTCGCGCCGCGGTCCAGGAACGCCTGGTGTGTCCGCTCCCAGGTTCCATCGGCCTCGTCGACGCGACCGATCAGGTAGGACGCCGTGGCCAGCCGGTCGAGGTCCGCGGCCTCGAGCGATTCTGATCGCTCGGCGGTCGACAGGTACCGGTGCGCGTCCCGCCAGGCCCGCCGAAGGTAGGCCTCGCGGCCTCGGGTCACGGCGGGAGCGGCCGACGGCGCCTGCCCCATGGCGGCAATCTACCCGCTGGGCGGGGCGGCCACGGGCGACCACTGCGAGAGCTTCCGCGAGTTCGTGCCGCAGCCATGACAGGGTGAGGGCATGGATGCCCACCGGCTCGTGGTCGTCCGGCACGCGAAATCGGCGTGGCCGGGCGGCGTGCCCGACGTGGAACGCCCGCTGAACCCGCGCGGCCGCCGGGACGCGCCCGCGCTCGGCCGCTGGCTCCGGGACCGGGTAGGGCAGCTCGACGCGGTGCTGTGTTCGCCCGCCACCCGCACCCGCCAGACCTGGCGGCTGGCCGCGGCCGAGCTCCCGGACGCGCCGGCCCCGGTCGTCGACGACCGCGTGTACGCGGCCACGGCCGAGGAGTTGCTCGACGTCGTGCGCGAGCACCCCGGCGACCTACGGTCGCTGCTGCTCGTCGGGCACAACCCCGGCGTCTCCGACCTCGTCCAGGCCCTGACCGGCGAGTACGTCGAGATGAAGACGTCCGCGGTGGCCGTGCTCGGCGTCGGCTGCGAGTGGGCGGAGCTGGACCTCGGCCGCGCGACGCTGGTGGAACACGCGACGCCGCGCGGCACCTGACCGGGTCAGACCGAGGGCCTAGAGCCTGTCCTGTGAGCCCAGGACCACGCTCTTCGCGCCGAGATCGCCCCTGGCGGCGTTGCCGGCACGACCGGGTACGTCCAGTACAACGGCTCGTGCCGGCGCCTTGCCAGGGACGATCTCGATCACGAAGCCCGCGGCCCGGGCCCTACAGGACAGGCCCTAGTCGGCGAGCCAGCCGTACGCCGTCTGCCGGGAGATCCCGAGCGCCTTGGCCATCGCGCTGATCTCCAGCCCCTGGCGCTTACCGGCCGACAGCAGCTCCCGCTGGCGCGCCCGCAGCTCCTCCATGCGGTCGGCGACCTCCCGCATCTGCCCGAGCAGCGCCTCCGCCTCGGCGCCCGCACCGGAACGGCTGCGACCGGCCCCCGGCCGCGGGAAGCCGCGCACCTCGTCGGCATCCCACAGCCTGCGGCCCTGGTCGTCGGGCTCCGGCAGCGGCTGCGGTGCCTGGCCGCGCGAGACGTAACCGAGCCACGTCGCCGGCTTCACGCCCCACGCGGCCGCGCACTCGGCGCTGGTCCAGCGTGCGGTCACCAGATGCGCACCCGGTCGGCGGCTCCCGGTAGAGGGCGTCGCCCTCGTGCACGCCGAACGCGTCGTGGAACGCGTCGAGGTTCGAGACGACCGCGTTGCAACGCTGGTCGGGCGGCGAGTGCGGGTCGACGGCGAGCCGCCGGACCGCCTCGGCCTCCCGGGTGACGATCCGCCACACCTGCGCCCAGCCGATCAGCACCCGCTGCAGCCCGGTGAACCCGTCGATCACCGGCGCGTCGGTGCCTGCCGTCGCGATCTGGTACGCCTTGATCGCGATGGTCAGCCCGCCGAGGTCACCGATGTTCTCGCCGACGGTGAGGGAGCCGTTGACCTTGTGGTCGGGCAGCCCGGCGGGGGACAGCGCGTCGAACTGGTCGATCAGCGCCTGGGCGCGGCGTTCGAACTCGGCGCGGTCGCCCGGCTCCCACCAGTCGGTCATGGTGCCGTCGCCGTCGTACTTGGAGCCCTGGTCGTCGAACCCGTGGCCGATCTCGTGGCCGATGACGGCGCCGATCCCGCCGTAGTTGGCCGCGTCGTCGGCCTCGGCGTCGAAGAACGGCGGTTGCAGGATCGCGGCCGGGAACACGATCTCGTTCATCCGCGGGTGGTAGTAGGCGTTGACGGTCTGCGGCGTCATCAGCCACTCGTCGCGGTCGACCGGGTTGCCGATCTTGCCGAGCTGGAAGTCGGTGTACCAGGCCCCGGCGCGCAGCGCGTTGCCGAGCAGGTCGTCGGCCCGGATCTCCAGGGCCGAGTAGTCCTTCCACTTCTCCGGGTAGCCGATCTTCGACCCGAACTTGCCGAGCTTGGTGAGCGCCCGTTCCCGGGTGGCGGGGCTCATCCAGTCCAGCGTGCTGATGCTCTGCCGGTAGGCCTCGACGAGGTTGGCGACGAGCTCGACCATCCGCTCCTTCGCGGCGGCGGGGAAGTGCCGCTCGACGTACAGCCTGCCGACCGACTCCCCGAGCGCGCCCTGGACGACCCCGACCCCGCGCTTCCACCGCTCCCGCAGCTGCGGTGTGCCCGACAGCGTGCGGCCGTGGAAGTCGAAGTCCTCCTCGACGATCGCGTCGGTGAGGTAGTCGGCGCACGCGGACGCCGTGTGGATCGCGAGCCACTCCTGCCACTGCGAGAGCGGCCGCTCCTCCCACAGCTTCGCGGCCGCGGCGACGAAGCTCGGCTGCCGCACGACGATCTCGTCGAACGCGCCGTCGGGGGCGCCGTACGCCGTGAGCCACGACTCCCAGTCGAACTCCGGGTTGTTCTGCCGCAGCGCCGGCAGCGTCATGAGCGTGTAGGTCTTCTCCGCGTCGCGGTTGGTGACGCGGTCCCACGAGACGGCGGCGAGCGCGGTCTCCAGGTCCATCACCCGTTCGGCGAGCCCGGCCGGGTCGGGCAGCCCGACCAGCCCGGCGAGGCGCGTGAGGTGCGCGACGTACGCCGTGCGGATCTCGGCGTAGGCGTCCTCGCGGTAGTAGGACTCGTCGGGCAGCCCCAGCCCCGACTGTTCGAGCTGCACCAGGTACCGGGTGGCGTTCTTCGGGTCGGTGGACACGAACGCGCCGACCAGTGCGGCGCGCGCCTCCCGCTGCCGGCGGCCCAGCACGGCGGCGAGCTCCGCCTTGTCGGTGGCCCCCGCGATCTCGTCGAGCAACGGCTGCAGCGGCGCCGTGCCGAGCGCCTCGATCCGCTCGACGTCCATGAACGACGCGTACAGGTCGGCGATCTTGCGCGCGTCGGGGCCCGCCTCGCCCGCGGCCCCCTCGACGATGGCGCGCACGTCCTCCTCCGCCTTGTCGTACAGCGCCCGGAACGCGCCGTCCTGCGCGCGGTCGTCGGGGATGACGTGCGTGCGCAGCCACGTGCCGTTGATGTGGCCGAACAGGTCGTCCTGGGGGCGGATGGCGGGGTCGACCCACTGCAGGTCGAGACCCGAGCGGAGTGCAGAGGTCGTCACGGCCCCATCATGCCTGCCGGCGTGCGGGGCGTGCTCCGGCTGCCTGTCGGGGCGTCGCGATAACGTCGCGTCCGAATGGCGCCTGGAAAAGAGCTTGCCCCGGGCGGCATGCAGGAGCAGGGGCGACCCGGGGCTTACGGCACGAGTTTAGCACGGCCCGCACCGGCTGCCCCCTGTCGAACGATGGAGGAAACCGTGGGCGCCGAGCCTCCCGCATGGGTCAGCGCGGTCCTTTCGACGCCGCGGTTCACCCCCTACCTGGTGGCCACCGGGGGAGACACCGAGGCGGCGATCGAGCTGGAATGGTGGAACCTCGAGGTCGCCGCCGCTTTCGTGGTGCCGCTCAACCGCCTCGAACTGGCATTGCGGAACGCGTTGCACCGCACCCTCGCCACGACGTTCTCCCGTTCCGACTGGTGGCGGTCGGCGCCCCTGGACAACAACGGGAAGCGGAAGGTGGCCGAGGCGAAACGGCAGTTGGCCCAGCTCCAGCAGCGTCCGGAAGCGGCCGACGACGTCGTCGCCCAGCTGACGTTCGGGTTCTGGATCTCGCTGATGAGCGGTCGGTACCACCGGACGCTCTGGGTCCCGGCCCTGCACCGCGTGTTCCCCGGAGCGGCCCGCCGGGCGCTGCACCAGGACTTCTCGAACGTCGTCGTCCTGCGCAACCGGATCATGCACCACGAGCCGATCCACCACCGGCACCTCGAGGCCGACCACGCCACGGTCTATCGCCTGCTCACGCTGTTGTCGCCCGCGGTGGTCACGGAACTCGTGCCGCGCGATCGCGTACCCGGCCTCCTCGTGCGGCGGACGCCGCCGATGTCGGTGGCCCCGCGTAGCGTCCGGCGCGTGGCCTACGACGACGAGCTCGCGGAGCGGATCCGGGACCTCCTCCTCGGCGATCCGGACCTCACCGAGCAGAAGATGTTCGGCGGGCTGGCGTTCCTCCTCCGCGGCAACATGGCGGTCTGCGCCAGCCGTGAGGGCGGGATCCTGGTGCGCATCGACCCATCCGAGCGGGAACGGCTGCTGGAGTCCACGGCCGCGTTCCCCACGGTGATGGGTGGCCGCACCATGAAGGGCTTCCTCCGCGTCGAGCCTGATGACCTGCGTGCCGACGCCCAGCTCGCCGCGTGGGTCGAGCGCGGCGCCGCCCACGCGCGCACGCTGCCCCCGAAGTAGCGGCTTGACGCAATCCTCGGGTTGCCATAACTTGAATAGCAACCTTATGGTTGCTATTTGACGGTCGTGCTGCCACGAGTGGGGAGGTCCGGGTGTCCCCGTCCCTGGTGCCGGCGCTCGCGTTCACGGCGGCCTTCACCGTCACCGGGCTGTCCTCGTCGGTCCGGCTGTTCGCGCCCGCCGCCCGCGGAGCCCGGGTGGTCGCGCTCGCCCACCTGCTGATGAGCGTCGCGATGATCGGGATGGTGTGGGGGTGGCCGGCGCCGGGCACGCCGGCCGGCATCGTGCAGCTCGCGGTGTTCGGGCTGCTTGCCGCCGTGTTCGTCCTGCGCGCACTGCGTTCCGCGGAACGCGGGCGCGACGGCGGCGCCCAGCACCTGCTCGTTCTCGTGGCGATGGTGTGGATGCTCGCGGCGATGCCCTGGCTGATGACCGGGCAGCTGTGGATGCAGGTGGTCACCCTCGCCTTCCTGGTGCCGCTCGGCAGCGCCGCGCTCGGGTCGGTGGTCGAGGAGCACCGCAGCGCGCCGGTGCCGCGGCTCGACGCCGCTGACCACGCGCTGATGAACGGCGGCATGGCGGGGATGTTGTTGACGATGCTCTAGGCGAGGCGTGTCCCCGGAGCACCGACCCCGGTGATCGTTGCGGGATCGTCCTCGCTGGGCACCGTCCACGCGGGGTGTGATCACGGGAAGTGGTTCGAGAGCGCCGGATGTGACGCCCTGGCACCACTTCGGCCGATCATGTGCGCGTCGATCGTCGCAGTGGTGGTGAGACGACAGATCAGTCGCCCCGGCACCATTTCCGGTGATCACGAGCCGTTGGCGGCTCGGCAGCCCGGCTCTGATCGTCGACGGCTACTGGCCGAGACGGCACTACTCGTCGAGCTGACGCGTTCCGAGCGCCGTCCACTGGTCGACGAGTGCGTCGAGCACGGAGCCGTACCCCTGGAACCCGTACGACCCCACCGACTCCTGTGAGTTGATCTTCACGACGCGCCCGGCCTGCACGGCGGGCAGTGTCGGCCAGAGCGGGGAGCCCTCCAGTTCGGCGAGTGCGGCCTCGCCGGCGGCGCCGGTGTTGTGCATGACGACGATCGTGTCGCCGGTGACCTGGCCGAGGTTCTCCGGGCTGATCAGCACGTACTCGTCGCCGTACGGCTCGCCGTTCGCCGAGGCGATGTCGGGCACGATCCGTCCGCCGGCCTCGGCGAGCCAGCGGGCCACCGAGGAGCCGGTGGGCTGGTAGACGCGGAACTGCTGGTCACCGATGCTGAGGACCACGGACACGGTGCCGATGGCGCCGATCTCCCGCAGCCGGGCGGCGCGGCGCTCCTCGAACGCCGCGACCACCGCCTCGCCCTCCGCCTCGCGGCCCAGTGCGGCGGCGATCGACCGGAGGCTGACCGAGGCGTCGGTGAAGTCCACGTCGACGGCGACGGTCGGTGCGATCGCGGAGAGGGCCGGGTACACCTCCTCGATCCCGTTCGTCCAGCCGATCACGAGGTCCGGCCGGAGGGCGGCGACCGCCTCCAGGTTCGGGTCGTCGGCGCTCCCGCCCGTGGGGAGCACCGCCACGTCCCTCGCCTGCTCGGCCACGACCTGCGGGAACGGGGTGCCGATGATGCTCTCGTAGGTGAGGGCGGCGATCGGTGTGACGCCGAGGGCGAGCAGGTGCGGGAGCGCGGCCCGGCGGTCGAGTGCGATCACACGGGCGGGCGCGATCGGGACCTCGGCCGTGCCGAGCGGGTGCTGCACCGTGCGGGTGGCGGGTGCGGTGGGCTCGCTCCCCGGGTCGGCGGAGCAGGCGGGCAGCAGCCCGGCGGCGGCCAGGATCGCGAGGAACTCCCGGCGGGTGGCGTCGAGCACGGTCGAGGGCATGGCGGGAGATTAAGTAAGGCTGACCTTGGTTGTCGAGTCGGTGTGAGCTACGCGAGCGGCCGGATGTTGTGGTTGCCCCGGAAGAGGTTCGCCGGGTCGTAGGCCGTCTTGATCTCGCGCAGCCTGCGGTGGTTCTCCGGCGTGAACGCGGTGTGCGTTCGCGTCGTGTCGTGCAGGAAGTTGAGGAACGACCCGCCGGTGGCGGTGGCTGTGATTGCGTCGGCGGCCGGCGCGGCGATCTTCATGACGAACCGGGCGTCGCGGTGGCTGACCGGGCCGGGGTCGTCGTGCGCCGGGTGCGCGATCGCCCCGCCACAGTGCTTGACCTCGACGGTCAGGCCGCTCTCGACGATCGCCGCGATCGTGTCCGGCGAGAGTTCGTCGTACATCGCGAACGTGATCGGCGGCGTGCCGCCGATCGTCGACACCTCGGAGTAGCGCATCCGGCGGAACGTGTCGGAGGTCGGGGTGCCTGCGGCGTCGAGCAGCGGCTGCAGCGCGGCCCGGCCGCCCTCGCCCGCGTGCACGGCGCGGATCACCACCGACTCCGGGCCCGCCACGACCGACACCGACAGCTCGTCGGGCAGTTCGTCGGCGTGGGCGGCCAGGTACCGCAGGACGGGGCCGGCCGCGTCGGCCGGGAACTCGGCCCGGCCTCCGTAGACGCTCGGCACCGGGAACAGGCGCAGCTCGAGCGAGGTGACGACTCCGAAGTTGCCGCTGCCGCCGCGGATGGCCCAGAACAGGTCGGGGTGGCGGTGCCGGTCGGCGACGACCAGCCTGCCGTTCGCGGTAACGAGCTCGGCCCTGATCAGGCTGTCGGCCGCGAACCCGTACTTGCGCGACAGCCAGGACAGCCCGCCGCCGAGGGTGTAGCCGACGACACCGACCGACGGCGTGTCCCCGGACAGCGGGGCGAGCCCGAACGGTTCGGCAGCGGCGACCACCTCGCCCCACCGGGCGCCCGGGCCCACCCGGACGGTCCGGCGGTCGGGGTCGACCAGCACCTGCGCCATCCGTGACGTGCGCAGGAGCAAGCCGCCGTCCGACGCGGCGACCGTGCCGTGGCCGGTCGAGAGCACGGCGAGCGGCAGGCCGCCGCGGTGGGCGGTGAGCACCGTCGCCCGGACGTCGGCTACGCTCTCGGCGTCGACGACGACGGCAGGCGCTCCGTGGAGGGCGTCTCGTTGCCGCTCGTACTCGGCGTCGCCGGGGAGGTGCACGCGGCCGTGTGCGTGTGTCCGCAGCTCGTGCGTGACCTGGTCGAATCCTGGTGCGTAGGTCGGGATGCTCATACGAGAAGGCTGATCCGAGGCGCCGCTGAGGGCGTCTGCCCGGCGTCGGCTTCTCGGCTGCGTCGCCGCACCCACGGGGGGAGTGCGGCGTACGCCGTGGGAGGTACGGGGGGGTGCGCTCGGGTCTAGCTGTCTCCGCGCTGCTGGAGTGCGCGGAGTTGGCGCCGGACGTGCTCGGGGTCGAATCGGAAGTGCCCGCCTGCGGTGACCAGGTCGGGCTCGATCAACCCTGCTTTGACGTACCGCCACAGCGTGCTGCGGGACAGGCCGAGACGCTTCGCGGTCTCTCCTGTCGTCAGCAGCTCTTCAGGTGGCACGGGTGCAACGTATGCATCAGAACCGAGGACTTGGTGGCTGCTGAGACGTTTGCAACCAATACAAGTGATCGATGCGTCTGCTAGCGTTTGCAACGTTTTGGTGCAGACGGGCCGACGAAGGTGCTGGTGACACCTGCGACGGCCCTTGATCCCGACCCTGTCGAGAGGGACGAGACCCGTGCGCGAACCTACAGATCCAGTCGCTGACGCCCTGGCCGACATGCCTGACGTGATCGCGGCGCTCCTGCGTATCCACGTGCCCGATGCCATCGGGCTCTGCCGTGCGTGTGGCATCCCTGGAACCGGCACGCCGCACCTTCCCGCGCCGTGCCCGCTGAGCCGGATTGCCGAGGCTGCGCGGTACATCCGCACGCACCACCGCAGGTGACCCCGGTCGTGCTGCTCGTGTTCACCCACCTGGGTCTGGCGGTGATCGGCGGGGTGCTCGGCTACCGGCTCGCCCGCCCGCCGCGCCGGAGATCGTCGATCGAGCTGCGGATCGCCGGCGCGGTTCTGCGGAGCCGCGGCCGGCATCGCCGGTGATGCACGGCCCCTGCGTCAGCTTGCGTCGATCCGCTGCCGCAGCCACTCGGCGGCCGTGACCGTGTGCGGTCCCGGCGCACGCGGCAGCGCCCGCCCGTCGATCGCGGCCACCGGCTGGACCTCGCGGGTGGTCGAGGCGAGGAACGCCTCCTCCAGCTCGGCGAGCTGGTCGCGGTGCAGGACCCGGGCGGTCGCGCCGGTGAGTTCGAGGACGTGGCGGCGGGTGATCGAGTCGAGGATGTGGTCGGCGAGTGGCGGGGTGTGCAGGCGGCCGTCGAGCACGTAGAAGAACGCCGACGTCGGCGCTTCGAGGACCCGCCCGTGCGGGGTGACGAGCAACGCCTCGCCGGCGCCCGACTCCGCGGCCATGCGGCCGGCCAGCATGTTCGCCGCGTAGGACAGCGACTTGACGGCGTCGAGCACCCGGGTGGGGGCGTAGGTGACGGTCGCGAGCGTGGTGGTGGGGCGATGCGCCGGCAGCGGGGCGAGGATCGCGATCCGCCGCCCGCCGCGGGTGATGACCAGCCGGATCGTCCCGTCGCCGGCACCGGCCCTGGCCAGCAGTGCGTCGACCTCCGCCTTCGCGGCGTCGAGGTCGAACTCCAGCCGGACGTTCGCCGCGGAGCGCTGGAGCCGCTCGAGGTGCTCGTCCCAGGCGTACGGGCGGCCGCCGTAGAGGCGGGCGACCTCGAACACGCCGTCGCCGCGCAGCAGGCCGTCGTCGGTGACGGGGATCGTCATCTCCTCGGCGGGCCCGATGGTGCCGTTGACCGATGCCAGCTCGTCCACGTCCCGGAGTACGGACCACGGTCGGGCCGACCCCTGGAACACGACGATCACGTATCGATCGGCCCCAACCATCTGGCCCGTTGCGCGGTCACTTCAGTAGAAGCACGGATGCACCCTCGGTGATGAGGGCATGATGATCGTCGCGTACGCCGGGGGGCGTTCGGTGGGGGGAAGGTGGGCGCAGCATGTCGGGGTTCGTGGCTGCCGCCGTCGGCTTCCCAGCGGTGCTGCTCAGCTTCATGCTGGTCGTCGTCGTCGGGTACTGGCTGTTGGTGCTGGTCGGTGCCGACTTCGTGGACGCGGACGTCGATACCGACGCCGCCGACGGAGGCGTGATCAACACGATCGGTCTCGGCGGTGTGCCGCTCATGGTCGGCCTGTCGATGTGGATCACGTTGTCCTGGCTGCTGGCCATGATCGGCACGATCGTGCTGGGCACGCTCGGCACCAGCGGCGGGATCGACGTGCTGCTGCGGGTCGCGGTGCTGGTCGTCGCGGTGCTGGGGGGCCTGCTCCTCGCCAGGGTCGTCGTCGTGCCCATCCGCAGGGCGATCCCGCAGGCCGTCGAACCGAGGCGCAGCGACTTCGTCGGACGGACGTGCGTGATCCGGACCGGCAGCGTCAGCGAGACGTTCGGCCAGGCCGAGGTCACCTCGGACGACGGTTCGTCGGCGATCGTCCAGGTGCGCAGGCCCGCCGAGATGCTCGAGCGGGGCCCGCTGCATTCCGGGTCGGAGGCGCTGATCTTCGACTACGACCCCGAGAAAGAGATCTTCTGGGTGGACGTCGTGCCGTCCACCCAGCCACCCGACCCACTGACCGAGGAACATTAATGGGCTCAATCGCAGTGTCCACCGGGATCGCTCTCGCCGTCGTCCTGCTGATCGTGATCGTCGTGCTCTTCGCGGTCAGCAGGCTGTTCAAGAAGGTCGACCAGGGCCGCGCCTGATCGTCTCCAAGATGCGCAAGGTCGACGTCACGTTCACCGGCGCGGTCGTGCTGCCGGTGGTGCACCGGGCCGAGCACATGGACATCTCGGTCAAGACGATCGAGATCGAACGCACCGGCCACGACGGCCTCATCTGCCGCGACAACATCCGTGCCGACATCCGGATCACGTTCTTCGTGCGGGTGAACAAGACCGTCGAGGACGTCATCAAGGTGGCGCAGGCGATCGGCACCGAACGGGCGAGCGACCAGTCGACGCTGCAGACGCTGTTCGCCGCGAAGTTCTCCGAGGGCCTGAAGACGGTCGGCAAGCACCTCGACTTCGTCGACCTCTACACCAAGCGCGACGAGTTCCGCGACCGGATCATCGCGGTGATCGGCACCGACCTCAACGGCTACAGCCTCGAGGACGCCGCGATCGACTACCTCGAGCAGACGCCGGTGGAGTCGCTCGACACGAACAACATCCTCGACGCGCAGGGCATTCGCAAGATCACCGAGCTGACGGCGATCGAGCACGTCCGGACCAACGAGTACCGGCGCAACGAGGAGAAGGAGATCACCCGCCAGAACGTCGAGGCCCGGGAGGCCATCCTCGAGCTGGAGCGCCAGCAGGCCGACGCGGAGTCCAAGCAGAAGCGCGAGGTCGACACGGTGCGGGCCCGCGAGGAGGCCGAGACCCAGCGGGTGCAGGCCGAGGAGCGGCTCAAGGCCCAGTCGGCGCACCTGCGCACGGACGAGTCGCTCGGCGTGCAGCAGCAGAACCAGGAGCGGGAGATCGCGGTCGCGGCGAAGAACCGGGAGCGCGTGATCGCGATCGAGACGGAGCGGATCGAGAAGGACCGCCTGCTGGAGGTCGTCGGCCGCGACCGCGAGGTGGAGCTGGCGCAGATGGCCAAGGTCAAGGAGGTCGAGGTCGAGCGCCGGGCCGTCGCCGACGTCGTGCGCGAGCGCGTCGCGGTGGACAAGACGGTCGCCGAGCAGGAGGAGAGCATCAACCGGCTGCGGGTCGTCGAGGCGGCCGAGCGCGAGCGCCAGGCCACGGTGATCCGGGCCGAGGCCGAGGCGCAGGAGAACCTGGTCAAGGACATCAAGGCCGCCGAGGCCGCCGAGGCCGCGGCGACGCACCGGGCCAAGGAGCAGCTCACGCTGGCCGAGGCGCGTCAGCAGGCCGCCGACCTGGAGGCCCGGGCCACGATCCGGCTCGCCGAGGGCCTGCAGGCCGAGGCGGCCGCGGCCGGCCTCGCGGAGGTGCAGGTCAACGAGCGCAACGCGGACGCCGTCGAGAAGATCGGGCGTGCCGAGGCGCTGGTCGAGCGCGAGAAGGCCACCGTCGCGGCGGATGCGTTGCGCCTGAAGCTGCAGGGCGAGGCGGAGGGCCTGCGGGACAAGGCATCCGCGATGTCGGAGCTGGACGCCACGACGCGCGAGCACGAGGAGTTCCGGCTGCGGCTGGAGACCGACAAGGAGATCGCGCTGGCGAAGGTCGACGTGCACCGGCAGATCGCCGAGGCGCAGGCCGCGGTGCTCTCGAAGGGCCTGGAGAGCGCCGACATCGACATCGTCGGCGGCGACAGCATCTTCCTCGACAAGCTGATGGGCTCGATCGCCCTCGGGAAGGGCATCGACGCTGTGGTGGACAGCTCCGAGGTCACGCAGGCCATCGCGGGGCGCTGGATGAACGGTGACGGCAACTTCATGGAGGACCTCGGCAGGCTGCTGGGTGGGGTCGGCAGCGAGGACGTGAAGAACCTGACCCTGTCCGCGTTCCTGATGAAGATGATCAGGCAGGGCGGTCCGGACTCGGCGAAGGCCCAGCAGCTGCACGCGCTCGCGCACCAGCTCGGCCTCGGTGAGGCGCCCGTCGCGAGCCTGCCGACGCTCGCGAAATGACGGCCGTCAGCACCCCGGCCACGGCTGAGGTGGGAGAGCCTGCCCGGCTCGACGGCGGCACGTACGAGCTGCTGCGCGCCCGGCTCGCGGAACACGCCGCGGAGCTGCAACGCCGCGCCGGGGCGCTGAACGAGCGCCGCGTCGAGGCGTTCGGGTCCGCCACGCTGGCGCTGCTCGGCACCGAGCGCATCCGCACCGAGAACAACTGCGTGCCGCGCGACATCGTGTCCGTCGGCGGGCTGATGCTGTTCGGCTACAACGTCTTCATCGGGCTCAAGCCGGAGACAGGCGTCGACGACGTGTTCTCGATGCACACGTTCTCCCACGACGGGGCGGCGTTCCGGTTCGACGGCGCGGCCGACGGGCGGGACCGCCTGCTCGGGGACCCCCAGTTCGGGCGCGACTTCACGGAGCTGTACCGGTACTACAAGGACACGCGTCTGCTGCAGCTGCGCCGGGTCGAGGGCAAGCTGCTCGCGGTGTTCCAGACGGGGCGGCGCACCGACGACATCAAGGTGCTGCGCTGGTCGGTCGCCCCCGACGGCGCGGCGTCCTACCTCGACAACCGCGGCGAGCGCGACCACGTGTTCCCGCCGTCGCACGACTTCACCTGGACCGAGGTCACCCGCGACGACCAGGTGCTCGGGCGGCACCCACACCTGTCGATCCTGGGCCAGGTGTTCGTCGAGACGATCGGCGGCACCCTGACCGTCAAGATCGAGAACAACACGGAGACCGGGGAGGGGATCCACTCCGAGCCGGTCGACGAGCCGCTGCAGAGCCTCGCCGACGCCGACGTGGCGTACGCGCAGGTCGGGCCGATGATCCTGCTGCGCATCCGGCCGTACAACGAGGAGCAGTACCGGTACCTCGTCTTCAACACCCGCACCAAGGAGGTCGTGCGCGCCGACGGCATCGGGCAGGCGTGCCGGCGGCTGCCCGAGGACCAGGGCCTGATCTTCCCGGGCGGCTACTACCTGGCCACCGGCGTCACGAAGGCGTTCGACACCAGGGTCGAGGACCTCGAGTTCGAGCGGGTGATCCGCTCACCCAACGGCGAGGACGTGCTGTACGTCTTCCACGCCCGCGCCGAGGGCTTCTACCTCCTGCTGCCCTACAACGTGATCCGCAAGGAGGTCGCCACCCCGCTCCCGTGCCACGGCTACTCCCTGTTCGACGACGGCACGATGGTGATGTTCCGGGCGGCCTCCGAGGAGCCGACGCGGGTGCACGCCATGCAGGTGTGGCAGACGCCCTACCAGTCCGACCTGTACGCGGCCGCGCAGCCGGCCGGCACCGGCCCGCTCGAACGCATCGGCAACGCCGATCTGGTGCGAGGCATCTCGGACTGCCTCTCGGTCTCGCGCATGGTCGAGGAGATGGCGCCCGCCACGGCCGTGTACGAGGCGCTGATCGCCGCCTGCAAGCGGGCCTTCGACGCCTTCCACTGGCTCGGTGAACGCGAGCTCGGCGATCTGCGCAGCCCGCTGACCGACGTGGCGAACACCGCAGAGCAGGTGCTGGACGAGTTCGAGAAGGTCGCCGAGCTCACCGCCACGGCCACCGCGGCGGTGGACGAGGCGGCCGAGAAGATCGGCACGCTGGTCCGGGCCGGCCGCGGTCTGGCGCCGCGCAGCGCCGACGGCTGGGTCACCCTGCTGGCCGACCTGCGCAAGGCCCAGGGCCACCTGGTCACGGTGCGGGAGCTGCGCTACGCCGACCAGACCCGGATCGACGGTCTCGACGCCGAGCTCCGCGGGGCGCTGGACGAGGCGGGCGCACGGGCCGTCGAGTTCCTCGGCGGCGAGGACGCGTTCGACTCCTACCACGCCGACATCGACAAGCTGATCGCCGACGCCGACGGGATCGCCACTGTCGCTGCGGCCGAGCCGATCCGCGAACGGCTGACCACCCAGACCGAGGGCCTGCAGGTCGTCACGGACGTCGTCGGTTCACTCGCCATCGCCGACGCCACCGTGCGGACGGCGATCCTGGAGCGGATCGGTGAGGTGCTCGGCGGTGTCAACCGGGCCCGCGCCACCGTCGAGGGCAGGCGCACGGAGCTGCTCGCCCGCGAGGGGCGCGCCGAGTTCGCCGCCGAGTTCGCCCTGCTCGGGCAGGCGATCACCGGTGCGCTCGCGGCCGCCGACACCCCCGAGGCCTGCGACGATCAGCTCGGCCGCCTGCTGATGCAGGTGGAGAACCTGGAGTCGCGGTTCGGCGAGTTCGACGACTTCCTGACCGAGCTCGGCGCCAAGCGCGAGGACGTCTACGAGGCGTTCTCGTCCCGCAAGCAGGCGCTGCTCGACGAGCGGGCCCGCCGCGCCGACCGGCTGGCGTCCTCGGCCGACCGGATCCTGTCGAGCGTGCGCCGCCGCGTCACGCAGCTGGGCTCGGTCGACGAGGTCAACACCTACTTCGCGTCCGACCCGATGGTCGCCAAGCTGCGCAGCGTCGCCGACGAGCTCCGCGCGATCGGCGACCAGGTCCGGGCCGAGGAGCTCGACGGCCGGATCGCGGCGTCGCGCCAGGAGGCCGGGCGTTCCCTGCGCGACCGCCTGGACCTCTACGGCGCCGACGGCGAGACCATCCGCCTCGGCAGGCACACGTTCGCCGTCAACACCCAGGCACCGACGTCACCCTGGTGCCGCACGACGGTGCGATGGCGTTCGCGGTCACCGGCACCGACTACCGCGCCCCGGTCCGGGACCCGGAGTTCGGCCGGACCAAGCCGTACTGGGACCAGCTGCTGGTGTCCGAGACGGCCGAGGTCTACCGCGCGGAGCACCTGGCGACCTCGATCCTCGCGACGGCCGAGGCGAACGGTGGGCTGGACGCGCTGCACGACGCCGCCGTGACCGAGGGCGGCCTGCTCGCCCTGGTGCGGGCCGAGGCCGCGAACCGGTACGACGAGGGCTACGAGCGCGGCGTGCACGACCACGACGCCGCCGCGATCCTCGACGCCGTCCTGCGGCTGCACGCCGGCGCGGGCCTGCTGCGGTGCCCGCCGGCCGAACGGGCCGCGGCCCGGCTGTTCTGGACGTTCGGTGCGGGCGAGCCGGCCCGCAAGGGCTGGACGACCCGGGCGGCGTCGCTGGCGCGGGCCCGGGCGGCGTTCGGCCGGACGGCCGCGATCGACACGATGTGCACGGAGCTCGCAGCGCCATCGGCGAGTTCATCGCGCCGCTCACGCAGGCGGATCTCCCCCTGTCCGGCGAGTACCTGTTCGAGGAGCTGGCCACCGGCAACCCGCAGTTCGTCACGGCGGCGGCGCCCGCACGCTCCAGGAGCGGTTCCACCGCGCGCTCGGCGGCGTCGACGCGGAGTCCCGACGGCGGTTCGACGACGACCTGCGCGCTTTGAACGGTGACCTGCCGGCGCAGTACCAGCTGGTCCACGCGTGGCTGTCGGCGTTCGTCGCCACGGGTGACGGGGAGTTCGCCGCCGACCTGCCGGAGGCCGTCGCGCTCGAACTGTGCGGCACCGGCGCGGCACGCCAGGACTCGTCGGCGTCCCTGACCGCCGTGGTCGAGGGCCTGCTCGGCACGCACCCGCGCATCCAGGGGCGGCGACTCGAGATCCGGCTCGACGAGCTGCTGGCCCGGTGCCGGCGGTTCCGCGAGGAGCGGGTGCCCGGATTCCGCGAGTTCCAGCGGAAGCGCGGGGCGCTCGTGGACGCGGAGCGGGCGCGGCTGCGGCTCGCGGAGTACCAGCCGAAGGTGATGAGCGGGTTCGTCCGCAACCACCTGCTCGACGAGGTCTACCTGCCGCTCATCGGCGCCAACCTGGCCCGCCAGCTCGGCGCGGCGGGCGACGCCAAGCGCACCGACCAGTCCGGCCTGCTGCTGCTCATCTCGCCGCCGGGATACGGCAAGACGACGCTCATGGAGTACGTCGCGAGCCGGCTCGGCCTGGTGTTCGTCAAGGTCAACGGCCCCGCACTGGGCCACATGGTCACCTCGGTGGACCCGGCGGAGGCCCCGAACGCCACGGCGCGCCAGGAGGTCGAAAAGATCAACTTCGCGCTGGAGATGGGCAGCAACGTGCTGCTCTACCTCGACGACATCCAGCACACCTCACCGGAGCTGCTGCAGAAGTTCATCTCGCTGTGCGACGCGCAACGCCGGATGGAGGGCGTGTGGGACGGCCGCACCCGCACCTACGACCTGCGCGGGAAGCGGTTCGCCGTGTGCATGGCCGGCAACCCGTACACGGAGGAGGGCAAGCGGTTCCGGGTGCCGGACATGCTCGCCAACCGCGCCGACGTGTGGAACCTCGGCGACGTCCTCTCCGGCAAGGACGAGCTGTTCGCGCTCAGCTACGTCGAGAACGCGTTGACGTCCAACCCGGTGCTCACCCCGCTGTCCACGAGGGACCGATCCGACCTGCGCCTGCTCGTCCGCCTCGCCCGCGGCGACGACGGCGTCCGCCCCGACCAGCTCACCCACCCGTACTCGGCCGCCGAGCTCGACGAGGTGCTGTCCGTGCTACGCAAGATGTTGCGCGTCCAGCAGGTCGTTCTCACGAACAACAAGGCGTACATCGCCTCGGCGGCCACGGCCGACGCGAGCCGCACCGAACCCCCGTTCCTCCTCCAGGGCTCCTACCGGAACATGAACAAGCTGACCGAGCGCATCGTCCCGGTCATGAACGACGCCGAACTCGACACCATGATCGACGACCACTACGTCGGCGAGGCCCAGACCCTGACCTCCGGCGCGAGGCCAACCTGCTCAAGCTCGCCGAGCTGCGGGGGCGGCTGACCCCCGAGCAGGCGGCGCGGTGGGCCGAGGTGAAACAGGGGTTCCTGCGCGAGCAGGCGCTCGGTGGGGCGGAGGACGACCCGATGTCCCGGGCGGTCGGGGCGGTCGGGCTCCTCGCGGATCGGGTGGGGGAGATCAGGACGGCGATCGAGGGGCGGTGATCGCGTGCATCGAATCGATGACGGGGAGGTCCCAGGGGCGACCGCCCAGCCGGACGGTCAGTGCCTGGGCCAGTTGCAGGATCGAGCGGGTGGCTGTGGCGGCGCGGTCGACGTCGACCGCGGCCTTCACCATGCTGACGCTCAGCGCGCCCGCCGGGTGGCCGCTCCGGTCGAGCACCGCGGCGCCGAAGCAGATCATGCCGAGCGCGGTCTCCTCGTCGTCGACCGCGTACCGGCGGGCTCGCACCTGCTCGAGTTCGGCGGTGAGCTCGGCGGCCGAGGAGATGCTGTGCCCGGTGAGCGTCTCCAGGTGGTCATCGGTGTAGCGCTGTGCCACCTCCTCGGGCGGGAGCGCGGCCAGCAGTGCCTTCCCACTCGCCGTGCAGTGGGCGGGCAGCCGCATCCCGATCGAGTAGTGCACGGCGACGGGCCGCTTGCCGTGGCGGGTGTCGACGTAGGTCACCTCGTTGCCGTGCAGCACCGACAGGACGATCGTGTCATCCGGCAGGAGCCCGAGCTCCTCGTCGGTCCGGCGGAACTCGGTGGCGAGGTCGGAGCGGGCGAGGTAGGCGCGGCCGAGCTGCACCACCTTGAGGCCCAGCTGGTACCGGCCGGTGCCGGTGCGCACGAGCAGGCCCGTGTCGACCAGCGTGGTGCACACGGCGAGGCAGCTGCTCTTGGGTGCGTTGACGGTCCGGGCGAGCGCGCTCAGTGTCATCCCGTCCGGCGCGTCGGCCACGGCTTCCAGCAGACGCACGGCGCGTAGCACCGCCGGGACGGCGGGCTTCGCTGCGACGGCGGGGTCGTCGGTCATGAGAGCCGATTATCGGCGCGCCCGATCACCGCTGGGCTGCGGGGAACCGGAGGTCCACCCCGCCGGTGCTCTCGGCCCACCGGGTCGTCACGACCTTGCGGCGGGTGAAGAACCGCACGCCGTCCTCGCCGTACTGGCCCGACTCGCCGAAGAGCGACTGCTTCCAGCCGCCGAACGGGTAGTACGGCACCGGCACCGGG
The DNA here is from genome assembly GCA_001942185.1 of Pseudonocardia sp. CNS-004. Classification (GTDB taxonomy): domain Bacteria; phylum Actinomycetota; class Actinomycetes; order Mycobacteriales; family Pseudonocardiaceae; genus Pseudonocardia. The sequence continues at coordinate 104,399 of MKJV01000112.1, read as the reverse complement.
ATCGGCACGTTGACGCCGACCATGCCCACCTCGATCCGGTTCTGGAACGTGCGCGCCGCCGCGCCGGAGCGGGTGAAGACCGACGTGCCGTTGCCGTGATCGCCTGAGTTGATCATGTCGATGGCCTCGTCGAGGGTGTCGACGCGCAGCATCACCAGCACCGGCCCGAAGATCTCGTCGGTGTAGATGGTCATGTCCGGGCGCACGTGGTCGAACAGCGTCGGAGCCAGGAAGAACCCGTCCTCGCGACCGTCCACGTGCGGGTCGCGACCGTCCACCACGAGGTCGGCGCCCGCGTCCACCCCGGCCTGCACGTAGCCACTCACTCGCGCGAGGTGCTCGGGCGTCACCAGCGGCCCCATGTCCGTGGACTGTTCGCGCCCGTCGGCGGTGCGCAGCTTCCCGATCCGCTGGACGAGCCGCTCGCGCAGCGCCTCGCCCACGTCGCCGACGGCCACGGCCACGGAGATGGCCATGCACCGCTCGCCTGCCGAGCCGTACGCGGCCGAGACCAGCGCGTCGGCCGCCGCGTCGAGGTCGGCGTCCGGGAGCACGACGAGGTGGTTCTTCGCCCCGCCGAGCGCCTGCACGCGCTTGCCGTGCTGCGCGGCCGTCGCGTAGACGTGGCGCGCGATCGGGGTGGAGCCGACGAAGCTGATCGCCGCGACGTCCGGGTGCGCGAGCAGCGCCTCGACGGCGGGGGCCCCGCCGTGCACCACGTTGAGCACACCCGGCGGGAGCCCGGCACGGACGGCGAGGTCGGCGAGCAGGTTGCCCGCGGACGGGTCCTTCTCGCTCGGCTTGAGCACGAACGCGTTCCCACAGGCCACCGCGATGGGGAACATCCACATCGGCACCATCACCGGGAAGTTGAACGGCGTGATGCCGGCGACCACGCCGAGCGGCTGGCGGATCGAGTACGTGTCGAAGCCGCGCGAGACGTTCTCGCTGAACTCGCCCTTCATCAGGTGTGGGATGCCGGTGGCGAACTTCGCGACGTCGAGCCCGGCACCGATCTCGCCCTGCGCGTCGGCGAGGGTCTTGCCGTGCTCGCCGGTGATCAGCTCGGCCAGCTCGTCACGGTGCTCCTCGACCAACCGCACGAGCTGGAGCATCACCTGCTGCCGCGCGCCGAGCGGGGTGTCGCGCCACCCGGCCTGCGCGTCGAGCGCCACCTTCACAGCCCGGTCGACGGCGGCGGCGCCGCCCATCGCGACCCGGGCCGCCACGGCCCCGCGAGCGGGGTCGAACACGTGACCCCACGACGGGGGCTCGTCGTCGACGACGGAGCCACCGATGAAGTGGTTGACGGTCGAGAGCTGGTCGTTCACGCAGTTCCCTTTCGCGGACGTCAGGCGCCCAGATAGCGGTCGAGTAGCTCGTCGGGGAGATCGTCGGTGCTGGTCTCCGCGGCGACGCTGCCGCGATCGATGAAGTAGACGCGGTCGGCCACGCGGCGGACCATCGACAGGTCCTGCTCGGCGAGCAGCACCCCGACGCCCCCGGCGTGCAGGGTGCGGATGATGTCGCCGACCTGGCGGACCACGCGGGGCGCGAGGCCCTCGCTCGGCTCGTCGAGCAGCACGAGCCGCGGGTTCGTCATGAGGGCCCGTGCGATCGCGAGCATCTGCTGCTCGCCACCCGACAACGTGCCGGCGCGGTGCCCGGAGCGCTCGGCCAGGCGCGGGAAGAGATCGTGCACCCGCTCCGCCGTCCACGGGTCCGCCCCGTTGGCGGCGGCCGGGCGAGCCACCACGGCCAGGTGCTCGGCCACCGTCAGGCTGGGGAAGATCCGCCTGCCTTGGGGCACGTAGCCGATGCCCGCGCGGGCGATCCGGTGCGGGGCGAGACCACGGAGCTCGGTGTTGCCGAACCGTACGCTCCCCGCCGTCACCCGTGGCTGTCCGAGCCCCATGAGTGCGCGCAGCGTGGTGGTCTTGCCCATCCCGTTGCGACCCGCGAGCGCCACCGCCTCGCCGGGCGCGACGGTCAGTTCGAGGCCTTCGACGACGGGGTGGCCCTGGTACCCCGCCGACAGCCCGGTCACGGTCAGCGTGTCCGACGGGCTCATGCGGATTCCTCCTGCTCGCCGAGGTAGACCTCGCGCACCGCGGGGTGGGTCCGCACCTGCGATGCGGGGCAGTCGGCCACGAGCCGCCCGCTCGCCAGGCACAGCACGCGTTCCACGAGCCCGAGCACGAGGTCGATGTCGTGCTCGATCAGCAGCACGGTGACGTCGGTCGGGAGGCCGGCGATCGCCTCGGAGATCACCACCCGCTCGGCGCGGCCAGCCCGGCCGCGGGCTCGTCGAGCAGCAGCAGCCGGGCGCCGGTGGCGAACGTGACGGCCAGCTCCACGAGCCGCTGCTGCCCGTACCCGAGCTGCGCGACGGGTGTGTCGAGCCAGTTCCCGAGCCCGAAGCGCTCCACCACGTCGGCGAACTCGGCCCGCCTCGCCGCGAGCAGGAGGTTCTCCCGCACGGTCAGGGTGCCGAACAGCTCGGTGATCTGGAACGTCCGGCCCACGCCGAGGAGGGCGCGCCGCCGCGCGGACACCCGGCCGACGTCGGCGCCGTCGAGCTCCAGGCGGCCGGAGCTGGCCCGTTCGCTCCCGGAGACCACCCGGAACAACGTGCTCTTGCCCGCCCCGTTGGGGCCGATCACACCCACCCGCTCGCCCGTGTCCACGGAGAAGCTCACGCCCTCGAGCGCGTGCAGCCCGCCGTACTCACGACCGACGCCCTGCAGGGCCAACACGGCGGTCACCGGTCGTTCCCCTGTCCGGGCAGCCCCTGGAAGCCGCGGGAGAAGATCGGCCGCGACAGGTACTCGTCGTAGGTCAACCCGCCGGTGGCGCCGATGTCCGGGAACGTGTCGATGACCGTGTTCCACGGCTTCCCGCCCGGCCCGGCGGCGACCTCGCGCAGGTAGACGTCGTAGACGGGTTGGCCGCGTTCGTCCACCGTGATCGGGCCGAAGACGCTGTCCTGGTAGGTGATCGAGCGCATCACTCGCACGAAGTCGGCCGCCTCCCCGACCTTGCCGCCGTTGGCCTGCAGAGCGCGGGCCGTCCAGTCGGCGGCCAGGTAGCCGCTCGCGGCGTAGTAGCTGGGGATCTTCTGGAAGCGCTGCTGGAACGCCTCGCTGAACTGGCGGGTCTCCGGATTGTCCCGGCCCTCGGCGAAGTGGCCGACCGAGACGAGCCCGACCGCATCCTCCCCCACGCCGCGAAGCACGGCCTGGTCGAACGCCGGGTCAGAGCCGAGCAGCATCATGCGGCCCTCCATCCCGAAGTTCTTCCAGGCCCGCAGGAACTTGACGCTGTCGGCGCCGATCAGCCCGACGAACACCGCGTCGGCCGGGGTGCGCTGCAGTTGCGAGATGAACGGGGCGAGGTCCGAGCTGCCCAAGGGTGGCCACAGCTGCTCGACCAACTCCCCGCCTGCTGCGACGTGCCGACCCGCGAAGCCGCCGCAGACCTGCTGGCCGAACGCGTAGTCCGAGCAGATCGTGACCACCCGGCGGTGCCCGTTCTGCGCGGCCCAGTCGCCGAGCGGGGCGTGAACTGCGGGGCGGTGCCGGTCAGCTGGAACACCGTGGGGTAGTTCTCGTGCACGAACACGTCGCTGGTGGGGATCGGGTAGACCAGCGGCACCTCGGTGGTCGTGACGTACCGGCCGAGCGCCACGCCGACGTTGCCGGCCAGCGGGCCGATCACGAGGTCCGCGCCATCGGCCTCCACGAGGCGCTTCGTGACCTGCACGCCGGTCTCGGTGGAGCCGTGGTCGTCCTCCACGAGCAGCTCCACCGGGCGGCCGGCCATCTGCCCGCCGTGCTCCTCCAGCCACAGCTGAGTGCCCTCGAGGAGATCCTGGCCCGCGCCTGCGAGCGGGCCGGAGAGGCTGTCGACGAAGCCGACGGTGAGCAGCCCGGTGGAGCGGTGGACGTCGGCATCGACCGCGGCCGGCGGGGCGCAGCCGGCGAGCAGGACCAGCAGGCCGGCCGCGACTAGGGGCACTTGGGGAGTGCGCATCGTTGCTCCGCTCAGGAGGTGGTCGTGGCGAGTTGTGCGGGTGGCGCGGCCTCGGCCGACCTGCGCCGGGGGCGCAGCCAGTCCCGCACGGTGCCCGTGATGCCCTCGCGGGCGAAGAGCACGACGGCGATGAGGATCACGCCCATCACCGTGGGCCAGCGCGGGGTCTCCGCCGACACCGCGGCCCGCAGCACGGTGAGCACGATGGCGCCCACCGCCGGGCCGAGGAACACCGACGAGCCGCCGGCGATCACCATCACCATGAACAGGATCGACATGGACAGGTGCGCCGTGGACGGGCTGACTACGGGGTAGTAGCCGGCGTAGAGCACGCCGCCACCGCGGTGACCGTGCCCGAGGCGAGGAAGGCGACGAAGCGCTGGACGGCGGGGGAGTAGCCGATGCTCGTCATCCGGGCCGCGCTGTCGCGGGTGCCGCGGATCCGCATCCCGGCCTTCGAGCGCTGGAACGCCCACAGCGCCGCGGCAACGATCACGAACACCGTCAAGACCAGCCAGTAGTATTGGTAGTACTGCGTGAACCCGGACGGGCGGATGCCGCTGACGGCGCCGTTGTCCCCGCCGGTCAGCGCCGACCAGCGGTGCGACAGGCCCCAGACCAGCATCCCGGCGGCCAGGGTGATCATCAGGAAGTACATGCCGGTCGTCCGCACCGCCAGCACCGCGAACACCGCCGTGACCGCGACCGTCACGGCGATGGCGGCGATCCCGGAGCCGACGAAGTCGAGGTCGAGGTGCTGCTGGGTGAGCGAGACGGCGTAGGCGCTCGTGGCGAACAGGCCCGCGTGCCCGACCGACACCAGCCCGCCCATCCCGATCAGCACGTTCAGCCCGAGCGCGACGATGGCGAAGATTACTGCCTCGGTGGCGATGCCCACCCAGTACTCGCCGATGGCGTAGGGCAGCAGGGCCGCGGCGAGGACGAGCACGGCGAGTGCGCCCAGACGCGTCCGCCGGTTCACGGTGATCATCTCAACGGTCATCGTCGCCTTGGTCATCAGAGCCGCCCTCCCATGATCCCGCGGGGCCGCAGCACGAGAACCAGCAACATCGGCCCGAACAGCACGAAGTAGAGGAGGTCGGGGGCGAGCACGACGCCGAAGCTGTAGACGAGCCCGACGACCACGCTCCCGACCACCGCGCCCGCCACGCTCCCGAGGCCGCCGACCACCACGACCACCAGCGCGAACAGCAGCATCTCGGCGTCGGCCCCCGGGTAGAGCCCGAAGAAGACACCGCCGACCACGCCGCTTGCCCCGGCCAGCGCCGCCCCGAGCACGAACACCGCTGCGGCGACCCGGCGGATGTTCACCCCGAGCGCGTCGAGCATCTCCTCGTCGTCCACGCCGGCCCTGATGATCGCGCCCACCCGGGTGCGCTTGAGCAGCAGCACGAGCCCGGCAATCACGAGCACGGCAGCGACGATCACCGCGAGGCGGAACCGGGGCACCACGAGGTCGCCGAGCGCCACACTGCCCTGCAGCGCGCCGGGCGGGGCCATGGTGAGGGAGTCGCCGCCGAACTGTGCGAGGGCGAGGTCGGCCAGCACCAGCGAGATGCCGACAGACAGCAGCACCTCGGGCAGCTCCATCCCGCGCACGCGGCGGAACACCAGCCGCTCCAGCACCCCGCCGCCCAGCGCGACGCCGAGCGCGCCGACGAGCAGGGCGAGCAGCCAGCTCCCGGTGGCGCCGAGCGTGACGAGGCCGAGGTACCCGCCCCAGAGGTAGAAGGTGCCGTGGGCGAGGTTGAGCACGCCCATCAGGCTGAAGATCAGCGTGAAGCCGCTGGCCACGAGGAACAGCAACCCCGCGAAGCTCAGGCCGTTGAAGGCGGTGAGCAGGAACTCAGACCCGGACATCGCGCGGTTCCTCCCGATCCGTCGGCCAGGCGGGGAGCAGGGGTATGTCGGGTGGGTCCGTCCAGCGGTCGTCGCGCGCCTCGTCGAGGGCCCGCAGCACCCGCTCGGGGGTGATCGGCTGGTGCCACACGCGGGCGCCCGCGTCGCGGGGCGTCGTTCACCGCGTTGTGCACGGCCGCGGGTGCGCCCGCCGCGCCCGCCTCTCCCGCGCCCTTGACCCCGAGCATGGTGACCGGGCTCGGGGTCTCGATGTGCGAGATCCGCAGGTCGGGGAGGTCCGGCCCGGTGGGCATCAGGTAGTCCAGCAGCGTGGACGTGAGCAGCTGCCCGTCGTCGTCGTAGTGCAGGCGCTCCAGCAGCGCACCGCCGACGCCCTGCGCGACGCCGCCGCGGATCTGGCCGTCGACGATGTCGGGGTTGATCAGCACCCCGCAGTCCTCGACGCACACGTAGTCGACCAACTGCACGAGCCCGCTCTCCTCGTCGATCTCGACGACGGCGGCGTGCGCCCCGTTGTTGAACGTGACGTTCGGCCCGCGGTACTCGCCGACGGCCGCGAGGCCGACCTGCAGCTCCGGCGGGAGCCGGTGGGTGCGCCAGTGCGCGACCTCGGCCACCTCGGCGACCGTGAGCTTCGCGTCCGGGGCGCCCACGACCTGCACGACGCCGTTGCGGACCTCCAGGTCGGACGGGTCGGCTTCCAGGAGGTGCCCGGCGATCGCGAGCATCCGGTCCTTGACCTCGCGGGCGGCGGTGGCCGCGGCACCGGAGCTGACCACGGCCGACCGGCTGGCCCACACGCCGGTGCCGTGCGGCATCGTGCGCGTATCGCCGCTCAGCACGGTGATCGTCTCGAACGGCACACCGACGTGGTCGGCCACCACCTGCGCCGCGGTCGTGTGCAGGCCCTGGCCCTGACCGGGCGTGCCGAGCAGGACGGTCACCGAGCCGTCCGGCTCGACCCGCACCTCCACCTGGTCGTGCGCGGTGATCGGGGCGCCGCGCTTGCCGTAGAAGGCGACGCCGGGCGCGGTGACCTCGACGAAGCACGACAGGCCCACCCCGAGCAGCCGTCCCCGCGTTCGCGCGTCGGCCCGGCGCTCCGCGACGGGTCCGAGCTGCTCGATGAGCTGCTCCAGGGCCTCCTGGTGCGAGCCACTGTCGTAGACGTGCCCGGTGATCGAGGTGTATGGCAGCTCGGCCGGGGCGATGAGGTTGCGTCGTCGCAGCTCTGCGGGTTCCAGGCCCAACCTGCGGGCGGCCTCGTCGAGCAGCGCCTCCATGACCAGGATCGCGACCGGGTGGCCGACCCCGCGGTACACGGCGAGCGGCGCCTTGTTCGTGATCGCCACCCGCAGATGGCCGCGGTAGGCGGGCACCCGGTACGGGCCGGGCATGATCGTTGCGACCTGGATGCCCTCGGTCACCATGCTGCGCGGGTAGACCGAGTAGGCACCGCCGTCGCTGACCGTCTCGGAGCGGAGCCCGAGGATCCGGCCGTCGGCGTCCAGCGCGAGCGCAGCGCGTACCCGCTCGTCGCGAGCTGGGTGTCGGACTGGAGCGACTCGGCGCGGTCCTGCACCCACTTCACCGGCCGGCCCGTCAGCATGCTCGCGAGGCAGGTGGCGATCTCGTCGGAGTACACGTGCGCCTTCATCCCGAACGCGCCGCCCACCTCGTCGGTGAGCACGCGCACGGCGTTCTCACCGAGGCCGAGCAGCTCGGCGATGGCGGCCTGCAGCATGTGCGGGGCTTGCGTGGACAGGCGCACGGTGAGCGAGCGGGCCACCGGGTCGAACTCCGCGACCGCGCCGCGCGGCTCCATCGCGACCGCGGTGTGGCGTGCGGTCGTCATCCCGACCTCGACGACCGTGACGGCGTCGGCGAACGCACCCTCGACGTCTCCGCCGCCGAACTCGCCCTCGAACGCGCGGTTCGTGCCCAGCTCCGGGTGCACGAGCGGCGCGCCGGGCTCGAGGGCGCGGACCGCGTCGCTGACGGGCGGGAGGTCCGCGTAGTCCACGACCACCATGCCGGCCGCGTCCTCGGCGAGCGCCCGGCTGCCGGCCAGCACGATCGCCACCGGCTCGCCGACGTAGCGAACGGCGCCCGACGCGAGTGGGCGCTGGTCGGCCGCGACCATGCCGGGCCAGTCGAGCAGGCCCTTCCACGGGCGGCAGTGCGGGTCGAGGTCGGCCGCGGTGAACACGGCGGTGACGCCGGGGGCGCTGCGGGCGTCCGCGGTGTCGATCGCGGTGATCGTGGCGTGCGCGACGGGCGAGCGGACGAACGCGGCATGCAGGCAGCGCAGCGGGGTGACGTCGTCGGCGAATCGGCCGCGGCCGAGCAGGATGCGCGGGTCCTCGGTGCGTCGCACGCGGCGGCCGACCCAGCCCTCGGTGACCGTCCGGTCCCCGCTCACGATCGCTCTCCCCGGGCGTACTCCTCGACGCGTCGACGATCGCCTGATACCCGGTGCAGCGGCAGACGTTGCCGGAGAGCCGCTCGCGGATCTCGGCCCGGTCCATGTCCGGCTGCTCCTCGACGGCCGCCACCGCCGCCATCAGGAAACCGGGGGTGCAGAACCCGCACTGGAGTGCCTGGTGCTTCCAGAACGACTCTTGCAGCGGGTGCATCGCACCCGCCGGGCTCGCCAGTCCCTCGACCGTGCGCACGTCCCTGCCGTCGGCCTGCACGGCGAGAGTGAGGCAGGAGCGCACCGGCCGGCCGTCGAGCAGCACGGTGCAGGCGCCACAGACGCCGTGCTCGCAGCCGAGGTGGGTGCCGGTGAGGCCGAGTTCGTGGCGGAGGAAGTCGGCGAGGGTCGTCCTCGGGGTGACGGGAGCCGTCTCGCGCTGCCCGTTGACGGTGGCCGCCACGGGTTGGGGCAGGTGGGCGTCACGCACGCGCGGACTCCTGTTCTCGATGCTTGGCTGTGGCACGGGCGGCGGCCTCGCGGAGTGCACCGGCCACGAGTCGGGTACCGGCCCGCCTGCGGTACTCGGCAGAGCCGTGCAGGTCGCCGATCACCTCGATGTCGTCGAAGGCCCGACGCGCGGCCTCGTCGAGCACTTCGTCGTCGAGCGTGGAACCGAGCAGCACCTGCTCGGCGGTGCCGGCCCGGAGTGCAGCCGCGGCCACGCCGAACAGAGCGACCCGCGCGGAGGTGCATCGACCGTCCGGGGTCGTGTCGACGACCGCGACCACGCCGGCCAGCGCGAAGTCGCCGCTGCGGCGGGCGATCTCCCGTACCGACCACCCGGCCGTCGGGGCGAGGCAGGGCAGCTCGGCCGCCGCGACCATCTCGTCCTCCGCGACCGGCGTGGTGTACGGGCCGAGCACGAACTCGCCGGCAGTCAGCTGCCTGCTTCCGCGCGCACTCACCAGTCGGATCGAGCCCTCCGCCGCGAGCAGGAGGGCGGGCAGCTCAGCGGCCGGGTCGGCGTGGGCGAGCGATCCGCACACGGTGCCGCGCGTCCGGATCTCGACGTGGCCGATGTGCCCGAGGCAGGCGACGAGCAGCGGGTGGGCGCGTGCGACGGCGGGGTCGGTCTCCAGAGTGCGCATGGTGACGGCGGCGGGCACGACCACCGAGTCCCCGACCTCGTGCCCGTGCAGGTCCGGCGCCGCGGTGACGTCGACGAGGACCTCGGGGTTGGACATCCGCAACGCCATCACCGGCAGGAGACTCTGGCCCCCACCGAGGACCCGGGCCTCGCCGCCGTGTTCGGCGAGCACCGCCACGGCGGCGGACAGCGAATCCGCGCGGTGGTACGCGAAGGCGGGGAGCTTCACGGGGAACGTCCTCCTTGACGATCTGTTCAGTATTCTGAACACCGTGCGGTGGAGCGAACAGAGTGTCGGTGTACGTTCCAGGTGATGTCAAGAGGCGCCGTCCGCGCCGGCCGGATGTCAGTAGCGTCGAGACCGTGAACGGCGACGCCGTCGTACTGGGTGTGACACCCCGCAGCCGCACGGCCCTCGTGGTCGCGCTGACCGCACCCCCCGGCGTCCGGCTGCTCACCCGCACGCACGTCGATCTCGTGGGCGACGGCCTACCTGCCCAGGCCTTCCACGCCGCCGCGGGCCTGCCGCTGCCCGAGGCGGAGCGGCTCGTCGAGCGGTGGGCCGAGGAGGCGGCGACGGCGGTCTCGGCCTGCTTCGCCGAGCTGATGGGGGAGCACCCGGTCGTCGCCGTGGGAATTGCGGCGGTCGTCCGGCCGGTGCCCGCGTTGGGGGCGGTCCTGCGCTCGCATCCGCTCCTGCACCTGGCCGAGGGGCAGCTCGCGCGCGAGGCATTCGCCGAGGCGGCCGCGCGCGTCGGGCTGCCGGTGCACTACCTCGATCCGCGCGGTGCGCAGGATCCGGTCGCCGTGGAACGGACGGTCGCACTGGGGCGCGCGGCCGGACCGCCGTGGCGCAAGGAGCACCGGCTGGCGGCGCTCGCGGCGCTGGCGACGTCGGGCTGATCGGCCGGGTCCCTCAGGCGCAGCTCCGCATCAGCGCCCGGCTGCGTGCGCGCAGCTCCGGCGGCCCGAACGGGGTGCCGGCGAACTCGTCGACGCCTGCTGCCCGCAGCTCGTCGATCCGCTCGGCGACCTCGGGTTCCGTGCCGATGAGTGCGGCGTCCTCGGGGCCGGCCCAGCCCTCCCGGTCGAGCATGGCGCGGTACGAGGGGAGCTTGCCGTAGGCCTCGAAGTCGCGGGCGCCTGCTCGTGGGCGGCCGCGGGGTCGTCGGTGACGCAGATCGGCAGTGCGCTCACGACCTCGACGTCGTGGCCGGCGTCCGCTGCGGCGGCGCGCAGGGTGGGGCCGATGTGCTCGGCGAGGGTGCGCGGGCCGTCATCCAGGTGATCGTGCCGGAGGTGCGGCGGCCGGCGAGGCGCAGCATCTGCGGGCCGAGTGCGGCGAGGTACACCGGTGGCGTGGGAGCGTCGGGGATCTTCAGGCGCCCGCGGGTGGTGGTGAACTCGCCGGCGGCGTCGGCGGGCTCACCGCCGAGCAGCGGGAGCAGCCCGTCGAGGAACTCCGACATCTGCCGGACCGGCCGCTCCCAGCGCATCCCCCACACGTTCTCCACGACCGGCCGGTGGCTCATGCCGATCCCCAGCGCCAGCCGGCCACCGGAGAGCAGGCTGACCGTCAGCGCGCGCTGGGCCAGGAGCATCGGGTGCTGGACCTGGATCGGCAGGACCCCGGTGCCGACCTCGATGCCGTCGACCTCCCGGACCGCCACGGCCAGCGTCGTCAGCAGGTCGGGTTCGTGGGGCAGCTGCGCGGTCCACATGCGTGTGAAGCCCTCGTCCCGGGTCCGGCGCAGCCGCTCGACGTACTGGTCCGCCGGCGCGCTGCGAGGTAGGAGAACAGGCTGATCCGCATCGCGCCACTCTGCCAGCCGATCGCCTCAGCATGCCGCTCCCGCGCCCACCCCTCCTTCCTCCAGCCTCTTGCCTGCGACCGTACCAGCGATGTAGAACCAATATATGAGCGATGCACGACCGGTTGATGAGTTCCCCGGCTGGCGCTTGACGAACGACGGAGGCGCCGGGCTCCCGGTGCTGCACGACGTCGACGTGCTGGTGGTCGGGGGTGGTGCCGCCGGGGTCGCGGCGGCGACGGTCGCCGCCGAGGCGGGCCACTCCGTCGTGCTGGTCGAGAAGTACGGCTTCTGCGGCGGCGCCGCCGTCGCCGGCATGTCCGGGACGATCTGCGGCTCCTACCTCGCCTCCGACTCCGACGCCGGCCGCCGGCGCGTCATCGAGGGGTTCACGGGCCGCTTCCGGGAGCTGCTGCTCCAACGCGGCGGGCTCACCGAGCCGCAGCTCTACGGCAAGACGTTCACCGAGGCGCACGACCCGCTCGTCTGGCGCGAGGTCGCCGACCACCTGCTGACGACCGCGGGCGTCACGGTCCTGCTGCACACCACCGTCGTCGGGGTCCTGCTCGACGCGGACGGGACGCACCACGGCGTCGTCGTCGAATCCACGGCGGGCCGTTCCACGATTCGCGCGGCCCGCACGATCGACGCGTCCGGCGACGCGGCCGTCGTCGCGCGGGCGGGGCACCGCACCGTCTTCGGCGCCGACGGCTCGATCCAGAACCCGACGATGTTCTTCCGGCTCGGCGACGTCGACATGCCGGAGTTCGACCGGGCGTGGGGCCGCGACACGATCTGCGCGCCCTGGGTGTCGGAGGCGATCACCGCCGCCCGCGACGAGGGGCTGGACCTGCCCCGATCCAAGATCTGGATCTTCCGCACGACCCGGCCGCACGAGCTCCTGGTCAACGCCACCCGGCTGACCGCGCGCGACGGCCGGATGCTCAACGTCGTCGATCCCGCCGACTTCACCGAGGCCGAGATCCTCGCCGCGCCCAGGTCCGGGACTACGCGGCGTTCCTGCGCGCGCACGTCGCCGGCTGCGCCGACGCCCACGTCGTCGACACCGGCGTCGAGGCGGGCATCCGCCAGACCCGCACCATCGTCGGTGCCGAGACCCTCACCAACGCCGACGTCCTGGCGTGCCGCAAGCGGCCCGACGGGGTCGTCCGCTCACCGTGGCCGATCGAGTTGCACAGCGGGGAGCGACCGCGTCTGGAGTGGCTGCTCGATGACGTCTACGAGGTCCCCTACCTCGCGCTCGTGCCCGCGACCGGCGAGCACGTCATCACCGCGGGGCGCTGCCTGTCCGCGGAGCACGAGGCGCTCGCCTCGGCCCGCGTCACCGCGCAGTGCTTCGAGTACGGCCACGCCGCGGCCGTCGCCACGTCGCTGTCGCTGCGCAAGTCCGTCGGCTACCGCGAGATCGACGGCGCGGACGTCCGCGCGGTGATGCGCGAGCACGGCAGCGCGCTCTGACCCTCCGTTCCCCCGACCACAGGCGAAGGAGCCTTTCGTGAGTCGTCCCCCGTCCGCGACCAGTCCGACCAGGTTCGCGCAAGGTCATCGCCGCATCCATGGCGGGCACCGTCGCCGAGTGGTACGAGTTCCTGCTCTACTCGGCCGCGTCCGCGCTGGTCTTCGGCGCGCTGTTCTTCCCCGACACCGACGACCCCCTCGACGGCGTCATCAACGCGCTGCTCATCTACGCGGTCGGGTTCGTCGCCCGCCCGCTGGGCGGCATGGTGTTCGGCTACTTCGGCGACCGGTACGGACGCAAGAAGCTGTTGCAGGTGAGCCTGCTGCTGGTCGGGGCCGCCACGTTCCTCATCGGCTGCCTCCCCGGCTTCGATGCGATCGGCTACTGGGCCCCGACGCTGCTGGTGGTCCTGCGCTTCGTGCAGGGCTTCGCGGTCGGGGGCGAGTGGGGCGGGGCGGTCCTGCTGGTCGGTGAGCACAGCCCGCCGGAGCGGCGCGCGTTCTGGTCGAGCTGGCCGCAGGCGGGCCTGCCGGTCGGCAACCTGCTGGCGACGATCGTGCTGCTGTCGCTGGCGTTCACGCTGCCAGAGGACGCCTTCCTCTCGTGGGGCTGGCGGGTCGCGTTCTGGGCGTCCGCGGTGATCGTGCTGATCGGCTACTACATCCGCACCCAGGTCGAGGAAGCCCCGATCTTCCTGCAGGCCGTCGAGAAGGCGAAGACGCAGGCCGTGGAGAACGCGGGTGTCTTCGAGGTGGTGCGCCGCTACCCGCGGGGCATCCTCGTCGCGATGGGCGCCCGGGTGGCCGAGAACATCCTGTACCAGATCGTCGTCACGTTCTCGATCACCTACCTGTCGATCAAGGTCGGCAGCAGCACCACCGACATCCTCCTGCTGCTCGTCGTCGCGCACCTCGTCCACTTCGCGATCGTGCCGCTCTTCGGCCACCTCGCCGACCGCATCGGGCGGCGGCCCGTCTTCCTCGCCGGCTCGGTGCTGATGTGCGGGTGGGGCTTCGTCGGCTTCCCGCTGATGGACACCGGCAGCGACGTGCTGATCGTCGTCGCACTCGTCCTCGGCGTGTTCGTGCACGCGCTGATGTACGCGCCGCAGCCGGCGATGATGGCCGAGATGTTCCCGACCCGGATGCGCTACTCCGGGGTGTCCTTCGGCTACCAGATGACCTCGATCTTCGCCGGGTCGCTGGCGCCGTTCATCACGGCGTCGCTGCTGCGGGCCTACGACTCGTCGATCCCGATCGCGGTGTACCTGCTGGTCGCCGCCGTCATCTCGACGGTCGCGGTGTCCTTCGCCCGGGAGACGAAGGGCATCTCCCTGGAGAGCGTCGACCTCGCCGACGACGCGCGCGAACCCGCGGGCGTCCCCGCCCACTAGAACCCTCCGGAAGGGAGGCCGGCCGTGCTCTCGGGCGTGTCCGTCGTCAGCTTCACCCACTTCCTGCAGGGCCCCTCGGCCACGCAGATCCTCGCCGACCTCGGCGCCGACGTGATCAAGGTCGAGCCGACCGGCGGTGCGTTCGAGCGCGGCTGGTCGGGCCCCGACGCCTACCTCGACGGCGAGAGCGTCTTCTTCCTGCTGGGCAACCGCAACGCGCGCAGCCTGAGCATCGACCTGAAGGCCCCCGAGTCGATCGAGTTGCTGCGCAGGCTCCTGGCCGAGGCCGACGTCCTGGTCGAGAGCTTCCGCCCGGGCACGATGGAGCGCCTCGGCCTCGGCTACGAGTCGCTGAAGGAGCTGAACCCGCGGCTCGTGTACTGCTCGCTGTCGGGCTATGGCTCCGACGGGCCCTACAAGGACCGGCCGGGCCAGGACGTCCTGATCCAGTCGCTGTCCGGCCTCGCGCACGCCACCGGCGGTGGCGACGCCCCGCCCACCCCGGTCGGCGCCTCGGTCGTCGACCAGCACGGTGCCGTCCTCGGCGCGCTCGGCATCCTGGCCGCGCTGCACGGTCGCGAACGCACGGGCCGGGGCTGCCTGGTCGAGAGCAACCTGCTCAGCGCCGCCCTCGACCTGCAGATCGAGCCGCTCGCCTACTACCTCAACGGGTTCCGCGGCGAGCGCAGCCCGTCGCGGATCTCGTCGATGTACTACAAGGCGCCCTACGGCGTCTTCCCGACGGCCGACGGGCACATCTGCGTCTCCATCACGGCCCCGGCTGTGCTCGCGGCCGTCCTCGACGACCCGTGGTTCGCGACCGTCGGCGACGACGAGGTGCTGGCCCGCCGCGAGGAGATCAACGAGCGGGTCACGGGCCATCTCGCCCGGCGGACGACCAAGGAGTGGGAGGACCTGTTCACCGAGCGCAAGGTCTGGTTCGCGCCGGTCAACGACTACGCCGCGGTGGTCGACGACCCGCAGGTGCGCCACAACGAGTCGGTGCTGCGCTTCGACCACCCGGACGCGGGCGAGGTCGCCGTGCTCGGGCACCCCGTGCGCTACGACGGCGAACGGCTCGGGCTGCGGTCCCTGCCGCCCGCGCTGGGCGCGCACACGCGCGACGTCCTCGCCGGCCTGGACCTGACTCCCGAGCAGATCGACGCGCTGGTGGAGCGCGGTGTCGTCCGTGGCTGAGGACGCGGCGGTCCGCGCCGAGCGGCACGGCGCCGTCGAGCTGCTGGTCCTGGACCGGCCGCGCAAGCTGAACGCGTTCGACCTGCCGATGCTCACCGAGCTGGACACGCACCTGGCGCGCGTGGCCGCCGACCGTGATGTCCGGGCCGTCGTCCTCACCGGCAACCCGCGGGTGTTCTCCGCGGGCGCAGACATCCGCGGCTACGTCGACGCCCCACCCTGCGGCTGCGCACGATCGCCGAGACCGCGGGGGCGGTCTGCCGCCGGATCGCAGAGCTGCCGGTGCCGACGGTGGCCGCGGTGCGCGGGCTCGCGCTCGGCGGCGGGTTCGAGGTCGTCCTCGCCTGCGACCTGGTCGTCGCCGCGGAGGACGCCAGCTCGGCCTGCCCGAGACCGAGCTGGGCCTGATCCCCGGCTGGGGCGGGACCCAGCGCCTCACCCGCCTGGTCGGCGTGCACCGCGCGCTGGAACTGATCCTCACCGCGGACCGGCTGGACGCGGCCGAGGCGCACCGGCTCGGCGTGGTCAACCGGGTCCGGCCCGCTGACGACGTCCTGCCCGACGCGCTGGCCTGGGCCGAGGAGCTCACCCGGCGGGCCCCGCACGCGCTGGCGGCGGCGAAGACCGCCGTGCGGGCCGCCGGGACCGAGTCGGGATTCACGGTGGAGCGGGAGCTGCTCCTCGGCCTCTACCGGACGGCGGACGGGGTGGAAGGGGTCCGGGCGTCGCGGAGAAGCGGAAGGCGGAGTTCGGCGGGCGGTAGCACCTGGTGGAACCAGGGTCGGGTGGCGGTTCTGGTGGGATTGATCCCGCGCTGAGGGGAACCGCGTGACGCGCCACGTCGTCCATGCAGGCCATGACGCACTTCCTGCTGGTCCTCGCCGGGGCGGCCGCCCTCGCGCTCACGCCTGCCTCCGCCACGGTGCCCGATCCCGCCGCCCGGTACGTGGCGTGCCCGGTCCCCACAGACGATCCCGCGCGATACGCGGGGCCGAACGCGGCGTTCCGCTGCCACGTCGCGATCGCCGACCCGAACGGCCTGGTCGTCATCCTCCGAGAGGGCCGGGCCGCCGCCGAGGGCCCCGGCCCGTTCGGCCGTCAGCATGTGGCGGCCGACCGCGGCGTCAGCGACGAGGTCATCGCCCGGGTGCTGAGCACCGTGCAGCCGACCGAGGGGCGGCACCGCAGGCTGCACTACGTCGAGGAGGAGGGGGCGGTCCAGATCTGGGTGGTGGTCGACCGGGCGCGTCGCAGCAGGCGCCGGACACCCGGCCGTTCGGGGTGATCACGGCCTTCTGCCGGGAGGCAGGAGGTGAGGAGCCGCAGCGGTGCCCGCAGGTGGATGATGCGGCCCGTGTCAGGGGCGAGCGGGGCGTGAGCGAAGTTCCGGTACCCCGGTTGTCTCGCCCAAGCAGGACATCAGCGCGGTCTCGCCGACCCTGATGTCCGGCGGGAGCTGGCCGAGAGCGGCGTCCCCGCGATCAGGCTCGTCGCGCCCGGCATCGCCGAGCTGGAGAAGTTCGCCGCTGACGCCGGCGGCTCGGTGATGGACTCGGCGATCCGCACTCGGTACGCGGAACTGGCGGCGCCGGAAAAGAGTGTGACGTGGCCGCCGGGGCGTAACGAACCGTGCTGGTGCGGGTCGGGTGGGAAGTACAAGAAGTGCTGTGGGCGGGCGGGGGTGTAGGTCGCTCGCTCGGAGTCGTAGTGACACATGATCACGGGCCGGGCGCGAACGCGACGGGATTCGTCGGGATTCGCGCCGATCCGACGATCAATCAGGCGTGAGCGCCGTACTGACCAGCCGTTCTGCCAGATCTGACGCTGCTCGGGTCGCGCGGACAGGCTGTGCCTGTGCGTTGATCACTGTTGAGTCCTCGAGAACCGAGGCGTAGTGCTCACCGGTGAAGCGCACGTCCCGGTATGGCCCGCTCTCCCTGGACAGCTCGGTGATGTTGCCGGTGCCGTGCCCGTCGACGAGGTCCTTGAACTCGCGGGCCTGCCGGGCATCGGGCATGTCGACCCACGCGACCGCGACGAGCACCACCGCCCGCCTGCTGTCGCGTACCTCGAACAATGCTCGGAACAGAGCCGAACATGGCTGGTTCTCGACGAATTCGCGCACGAGGCCGTAGGAGTGGGAAACGCAGTCACCGTCGTCGGAGGTGAAACGCTGCTCCACCCGCAGGCCCTGTCGCGCTAGCCGGGACAACAGCTGCGCCGGGTTCCGATCCCGTGCCTTGTGGTTCTTGGCCGTGTCCTGAGTCCGGTACGTCCCGCTGGTGCCACTGCTCGATCCCGATGTGCCGGTCGCGCTCGTGCCGGACGCGAGCCCCAGCGCCAATGCCACTGCCACGATGACCGTGCCGCCGCCGCGGGGAACCCAACGACCGTCCGGCCCACGGGGTTGGTCTGGTTTCCCCACCGTGTGATCCCCTCTCCTGCTGCGTCTTCAAGACGCGTGGTGGCCTGACCGGTCGGATATCGGCGAGAACTTGGAAATGAGGCATCAGTTGCCAATTCGCGTGGTTGCCGATGAAGTACAGCGGCGCTTCGAGCGTGAAACGGTGATGTCACGATTGCGATCGACCCTAAGTTCCACGTTCAGCCCGCATGGCGAGTTGGCCCCGGTTCGCTCGGATGTCGCAGTGGCGCCCGGTGTTCGCGGCGCGGCGGCGCGGCCTCCTTGCGCACGGCACTCGGCGAGCGCTCGCAGGATTTGCACATGCAGCCAAGTTCAGCCGTTCTGCCACCGGGACCGGGTCGCCCGGTCGATCCTGCGCCCATGACGACGTACGCCTATGACACCGGTTCACACCAGCTCGTCGCGGTCTGGGACACCGGCATCGGCGCGACCGCGCGGACGGTCGCGTGCCTGAACGCCGCAACAGAGCAGACGATCGGACTGCACCTGGCCCGAGCACTGACCCGGATGTCGGAGTCGGTGTGGCTGAGCTACCTGCGCCCGGAGATATGCGATCTGCCGGTTGCCGAGGCGCTACGGGCGATGCGCCGCCCGCACCTGCCGCAGGCAGGCTTGGTGCGCATCGAGACACACCCGGTGGTCGAGAGCGCGCACCGCGTCGGGCGGGAGTTGGGTGAGGTGAGGAGCGCCGGCGTGAGGCGGGCCGTCATCGCAGATGTCGAGGAGGAGGTGACCGCCGCCGCGAACGCTGCACGCGGTGACCTGACGGGGCGCGCGCAGCAGGCCGTGATGCTCACCCGCGTCACGCCGTCGCCGGCGCAGATCGCCGCCGCCGACCGCTTGCTGCACGACGTGCCGATGGGCAGCCCACGGCTCTACACGGAGGTTGAGCCGTCGGCCGCGGCCGTCGCCGCGATCCACTGGTTCCTGGCTGCGGTCGCCGTCATGGAACGGCTCGCCGGCACCTCCGCCGAGGATGCGCTCGATCAGGCCCGGCGGGTCGAGTACTTCGATCCCGCGGTGGCGCGCGCCATCCTCCGGATGACCACCGGCGGGCGGCCGGACCGGACGCCGCTGGGCATCGCTCAGGAGCTGCTGCAGGTGGCAGTACTGGCCTCGCGGGGAATGTTCCTCGCCGTGAGCGAGCCGGTGCCGGACCGGCCGTGTTTCACCGCCCTCGATCCGGTTCGGCCGGCGCGCTGCCTGCTCGACGGTCTCGTGGGCGGGATCCAGGCCCTGGCGGCGCTGCACGCCACCTTCCTCGAGTGCGGGTTCGACCCCAGCTGCGACGAGGTGGAGTGGGCGGAGCATGCGCGTACGCACTTCGACGCCGCTGTCCGTGAGGAGGCCGCGGCGCGGGCGCTGAGCGGATGGCGGAGCTGGTGGCATCACCGGCGTGACGGTGGGATGCACAGCCACCTCGGAGGTGGTGGGGTTGGGTCGCAGGTCTGCGATTCGCGGCATGAGCTACTGCGATCCGCGGTTGCCGCGCCCATCGAGCAGCGGACCGGGACCCGCCGGGCGACCACTGCAGCAACTAAGGCGAGCACCCCGGGGTGGTCGCCGACTGCATCGAGCGCCTCGCCAACCTCGTCGGGCGGGAGCGGGTCATGGCCAGCACCGACTGCGACTTTGCCAGCTGGGCCAAGCTCGCACCGGTCATGCCCGATGGCGTCTGGATGAAGCTCCGGTCGCTGGCGGAGGGGGCTGGGATCGCGACCGGGCACGCAGTGCGACATGATCAGATTTGCTGTGCTGTCCTGACTGAAGGATCCTCGGAGAAGGGCGGCCCTCATCTCCGCGGTGAAGAGCCCGGTCCTGATCGAGCTCGTTCGACAACTCGGCGACTCGGTGTACGACCTGGACGGCGTCGACGACGTCGATCTCTACGAGGAGATCGTCTTTGCCGTCGGCCACCAGCACTCGACGCCGGATTTTCACGAACGCGCCGTGCCTCATCTCGACGGCGCCGAGGCACTCGTGCGGGAGCGGTTGGGCAAGGGGTGGTTCGGCGACGCGCCCGGTCCCGGCACCGCAGGCCTGGTACTCGGCGTCGGGTCAGGTCGGCGACCTCGTTCTGCGTGAGGTGACCAACGACCTGCCGATCGGGGAGAAGCCGGCGGGAGCGCTCTGGACCTCGTCGTTCCTGCCCGACGGTCGGAGCGCGTGGGTGCTCGGCGAGGCGAGTGCGTATCCCGAGGCGTCGCGCAGTCTCTTCACGGTGCACTTCGAACAGCAGGCTGTCCGAGGCCACGTCATCGCGGCTCCGGAGCACTACTGCGACCTGGTGATGTGGTATCCGCGCCCCATGCCGGACGGCCGTGTCCTGGTCGACTGGCTTGCAGCTGCTGCGGACATCGATGCGGTGCGGCTGACGCCTGCCGGTCTGGTGTTCGCGCAGAGTGTTCGGGTGCGGACCCCGTACGGCGTGGCGCAGCTGAGGGGCTGGGACGCCGAGTCCACTGCCTGGCTGAACCGCCCGCCGGGGTTCCGGGTCACAGGCCTCGGCGATCTGCGTTCTCAGAGCGAGGCGTAGAGCGCTGTCTCGAAGTCGCCGTACAGCTTCCAGGCTCGTGCTCGGTGATGAACGGGAGTGAGTTCGTGTAGATCGAGGCGCAGATCCCGGTCGATCGGTCCACGAAGAAGTGTGTGTTGAGCAACCCGGCCCACGCGCCCGTCCAGGCCCGCCGTCCCCCTGGGATGTCCTGCGTATTGAGTAGCAAGCCGTAGCCCCACGTGAAGCCGGGTCCCACGCGCAGCGTGTCCGTGGTCGGCGGGTCGGCGGTCGGGATCTCGGCCGGGAACTCCAGGTCGCCGATCTGGTTGCGGAAGGCGGCGTCGACCGTTTCCTGCGTCAGGATCCGCTCGCCGTCCAGCTCACCCCCGCGCAGCAGGGCCTGCTCGAAGCGGATGTAGTCGCGCGGTGTCGAGTACAGGCCGTGGCCGCCCGCCCACCAGTCCGGTTGCTGGTTCAGGATCTCCCCGGCCGACGTCCAGGCTCCGTCCTCGCCCTTGACATGCACCGTCACGCAGTTGTCGAGGCGCGCGGCGTCGAGGCGGAACATCGTGTCGTCCATGCCGAACGGGCCCGTGATCCCTTCCTTGACCACCACGTCGAGCGTCTTCCCTGCCACGGCTTCGACCACCTTGCCGAGCCAGTCGGTGTTGATCCCGTACACAAACCGGGTTCCCGGGTCGGCGACCATCGGCGCCTTGAACGCTTCCGCCGAGCCCGGCACCACGTTCGGTATACCCGTCACCTTCTCGTACTTGACGAGGTCCGCGTTCCAGAACCAATAGCCGAGGCCGGTGGTGTGCGTGATCAGCTGCCGGACGGTGGCCCGGCTGCCCGCCGGGCGCAGCTTCGGATGGTCGCCGTCGAAGCCCTCTAGCACGCGGACGTCGGCGAACTCCGGGCAGTAGATGTCGATCGGCGCGTCCATCTCCAGCTCGCCGCGCTCGACCTGCTGCAGGCGGCGGCGGTGCAGACCATCTTGGTCATCGACATGATGCGGAACTGCGTCGAGGTCGACACCGGGTCGCCGCTCTCGCCGACGATGCGTACGCCGGCGCCGCCTTCGTAGATGATCCCGTCGCGGTCCGCGGCGATCGCCGCGACGTGCGGCACGGCGCCGGCCTCGACCGCCTCCCGCAGCACCTTGTCGATGGCGCGTCCGTCGATGGCAGGGCTCATGCTGACCTCCGTGGGTCGACGCCGACGAGCGAGCCCCGATCGTCGCCGCTACCCGGCCGAGGTGATACCGGCGATCGCTCGCACCTTCGGGCAGCGTGAGGCCGCCATATGGCGTCCCCGAAACCTCGCGGGCCGCGTGACTCGGTCGGCGGTTGACGCACCCGGAGGGCGGAGCAGCATCTGCGTCCGAACCCGAGGAGGGACGATGGTCAGGTCCGAGATCGCCTTCGACGCCGAGGGCGTCACGCTGCGTGGATGGTTCTACCCCGCGGAGGACACCTCCGGACGCCGCCCGACCGTGGTGATGGCCCACGGGTTCTCCGCGGTGAAGGAGATGTACCTCGACGCGTTCGCCGAGGTCTTCGCCGCCGCCGGCCTGAACGCGCTGGTGTTCGACAACCGCAGCTTCGGCGCCAGCGACGGTGAGCCGCGCCAGGAGATCGATCCATGGCAGCAGGTCCGCGACTACCGCCACGCGATCACCTACGCCGGCACGCTCGACGACGTCGACAGCACGCGCATCGGGGTGTGGGGCTCGAGCTACTCCGGAGGGCATGTGCTCGTCCTCGGAGCGATCGACCGGCGGGTGAAAGCCGTTGTCTCCCAGGTCCCGCTGGTCAGCGGATCGGCGAATGTCGCCGAGCTGGTGCGTGCGGACTTCCGTGCCGGTTTCCGGGAGCAGTTCGACGCCGACCGCGCGGCCCGCTTCGCCGGTGACCCGCCCGCGATGGTGCCCGTCGTGGCGGAGGACCCCCTGGCGCCGTCCGCCCTGCCGATGCCGGACTCCTGGACCTGGTTCATCGAAACCGGCAAGACACGCGCGCCCGCCTGGCGCAACGAGGTGACGCTGCGCAGCGTCGAGATGCTCGGCGAGTACGAACCCGGGACCTACATCGGCCGGATCACCCCGACCCCGCTGCTGATGATCGTTGCTCGTGAGGACCACCTCACGCCGGCTCACCTCGCCATCGACGCGTACGAGCACGCCCGACAGCCCAAGGAGCTCGTGATCCTCCCCGGAGGTCACTTCGACGCCTACAACAGCGGGTTCGACGGAGCCAGCGGCCCGGCCCGTGACTGGTTCGTCGAGCACCTCGCTCGGGGCGCCTGACGGGCGCGTAACGGCATTGAGAGGACGTTCTTGAACCGCCGGAATGCGCCGCGCCCCCGAATCGCGTCGCACAGGCGATCCCCCAGGCGTCATCGGACAGCGTGTCAGGGCCACCTGATCGAGCCGAAAATGCTCGAAGATCGCCGGCCCGATTTTGGCCCGCATGCGGTACTCGAGGTCGTCGATCAGGTTGACTGTGTCGAGGAACCGGGCCGTCGTGTAGACGTTGTGGAGTTCCTCTTCCTCGGCGACGACCGGGTCGCCGAAGCGGCGCCGGATCTCTCGCCGGAACGCCCGATCGAACTGGGGTGCTGGGCGAGGTCGAGCACCTCCTTCTTGAGCGGAGCGCTGCGCTCCACCAGCTGCTCGGTGTCGGTCACCGGGCTCCTCCCGATCGCGTCGTCGGGCCGGTAGGGCGCACCCGAGGTTCCATGATCAGCTCATCGTCGTTCATGTCCGACCACGAACGGTATTGAGCTGATCATGCCTGGCCGCTCGCGCCCACCCGGATACGTGCTCATGCGGGCACGGCGCGCCGTTCGATGTTCAGGTCCGCGCGGTCGGCGGCCGTCCGTCCGGCGTGCCGGCCCTCACCGTTGGTGACCGACACCGACTTCTGCACCGTGCGGTCGTGCGCCGTCGACGCAGGCTCCGGACACCGGGCCGTTCGGCGTGATCACCGCTTCCTGTCGGGACGCCGGGAACGGGGAGCTGCAGCGGTGCCCGGCAGGTGGGTGATCAGGACCGCGCTGATCTCCGCCGGCGGTGTGCGCGCAGGAGCTCTTCTTCGATCGCCGTGGCGGCGCGAACGCCGAAGTCCTCCGGGGTCTCGAAGATGAGCCAGCGCAGGAACGGATAGGGGTCGTCCCCGGATCGTGCCACTTCGACGGTGATCGCCACCGCCCCCGCCCGTGCCGCCCTGCTGCCGGCTGATGTGGAGGGTGACCTGGGCGGCGCGGTCCCCGCCGAGCGTGGCGGTGCGGGGGAGGTCCGGGCTGCGCAGCTGCGTGGCGAAATCCTGCAGGTGGCGGTCGGTGAGTACGTCGTTGATCGTGCCACTCCACGGGTGGGCGCCGGTCACGATCGACGTGTCGAAGTGCCACAACCGTCCCTGGTAGGCGACGTCGATGCGCAGGAGGGCGCCTTCGGCGCCGAGGGAGAGGATGGTGTTCTCGGTCATTTGACGCTTTCTACGTGAGGTTCTCGTCGACGGCCCGAAGCGCCGGCAGGAAGTGCTGTAGCCGAAGCCAGCGGTCGGGATCGAGCGTCGATACGGGTTCGCGGATGCCGAGCAGCAGCCACCGCCCGCGAATCTCGGCGATCTCGATCGGGAACGGCGCGGAGTTCAGCGTTGTGGCCAAGGCGCACGGATACGTGAGCGGCATGGCTCGCGGCGTGCCGGGTGGGGTGTACAGCGCGAACCCTCGAGGCATGCGGCTGCCCGTGTCGACGCGTCGCCAGCGGCGACCGGGCAGCGACAGACGGGACCGGTTCGCGCGCAGCAGCACGTGCGGTCGGTCCGTGCCGAGCGGTGTCGCGACGTAGCCGGAGGTGCGGATCGAGCGGTCGGAGAAGTCGAGGTCGCGGAACGTGTAGTTCGCGATGTGGGCGTGCACGGGCGCGGGGATGATGACCAGATCGGTCAGTTCGCCGGTCTGCGGGTGGGCGACGAGTACCCCGGCGACGGGTGGTTCGGCGACCGGCGCGTAGGCGAAACCGTTCGTCCGGGCGAACGCCGCCAGCCGGTACCAGCGGCTGCCACTGTCGCGGCCCCGCGCCGACCTCACGACCAGTACCGCTCCAGCAGCGCAGAGCACGGCGAAGACCAGCACGTTCCCGAACGCCGAGGCATAGGCACCCCGCAAGACCGACAGGATGATCGACAGCCCGAAGAACAGCGCGAACACCACGCAAACGGCGATGCCGATCGACTGGGCGGCACCTGCGACCGCGCGTCCCCACGGGGTGTCTGCTCGCGGTGCCGCCCCGGCCGCCACCACCTGCTGCTCGTAGGCGCGCGCCGCATCGGCGGGGACGTCGGCCGTCAAGGCCCGCGTGTCCCACATCGGCGGCCCGGCCGCAGCACGGTCCGGTGGGCCGCTCGTCCTCATCGTGTGCACACATTAAGTGCGCAGGATGGCGGCACGGTGAACAGGATCTGTCGCGAAGTTCGCTTGGGCCGACCCCAGCGAGTAATCACGGAGCGCGATGACCGGGAGGCGTTCGACGGGTATCGCTAGTCCGATCGCGTGTTGACATCGAGAACCTGTAACGCAACGGCAGCGGTGAGCGGTTTCCTGTTCGCTGCCGACTGTCCCCGTCCGGGACGGGTGGTTCGGCATGGGAAACGGGTGGGCAGCTGGGGGATGGCGGATGACGAAGTCCAGGGCGTCATCGATCAGATCGGCTGCAAGGTGGGCGCGAGTGCCCTGACGTGATCAACAGCAGTATGAAGGGCATTCCACGGCGGGCTCATCAAGGCCAGTTCGGAGAGGACTACGTCCGGGTGTTGGCCACCGCGGCGGGTCTCACCGTGTCGAGCGGGAACCTCGACGTTGACGGGATCGACCTGCAGCTCACGCTGCCGGACGACGTCGGGTCGGTCCGCTCGCCACGCATCGAAGTGCAGGTCAAGACGGCATCGCGGCTCCAACCGGTCAACGGCGTGTTCGCCTTCGATGGGCTCGACGGCCGTCAGTTCAACAAGCTCGCCGGGCCCGGATTCGTGGTGCCGCGCTACCTGTTCCTCGTGACGGTTCCGCCGGACACCTCGCGGTACGCCGACCTCAACCACGACGGGTTGCTGCTCAGATACCTCGGCTACTGGGCCTCGCTCTCGTCCCGCAAGGTCGTGCCCGAGACACGGTCGAGCGTGCGGGTCAAGGTGCCGACGGCGAATGTCCTCACCGCCCGACGGCTGCGGGAGCTCGTCGAGGCCACCCGATGACCGCCGCACTCCGGGTCGCCGACATCGCGAGCTACCTGAAGGCCACGGGCTGGCAGCGGGATGCTGAGACGTGGCGCGGCGCCGCGATCTGGTCCTCGGGCAGGTCTGAAGTCCTTGTGCCGCCGAGCGACGACATCGGTGACGCGGACCTGCGCATCCGTGAACTGCTGCGTGAGCTGGCCGCCATCGAGGCGCGGGACGTCGCCGACATCGCCCGTGACATCGGTTCGCCGTACCTCGACTCCACCACGTACCGGGCCGGTGCACTCTCCCTCGCCGCGGGAGCGGAGGTCGTTTCCGGCTGCGCCGCATGGTCCTCACCGCGGCCCGAACGGTGCTCGAAGGCCCGCGGCGGTCCTTCGTCGCCGGCCGAGTGCGAAGGTCGCCGAGCTGCTCGACTCGGCGGGACTGGCGACCGGGCGCGTTCCCGGGTTCAGCGTGACGCTGTCGGTCGACGCGGCGTCGGATCACGGGCGGGACGTGGCCATCCAGCTGTTCGACGCGACGAGCGCCGTCCAGGAATCCATCGAGCACGACACCGCTCTCGACGGTATGGCGGCTGCCGGCGTCTCCGCCACCTTCTGCGCGGCTCTGGGTGACCTCGGCAAGGACTCCTTCGGGCTCGACTTCCGCTGGGCGCACGCGCGGCACACCGGACTGCCCACCCGCACGCTCGTCTTCCCGTCGGGGGCCGGTGAGCGGATCCGCCAGGTGGCCCGCCGCCTACAGGGACTCGACCTGTCCGGACCCGCGAGCGTCGTCGGCCGGGTCGAGAGCCTCCACGACAGCCCCGACGGCGCGCGCTGGCGCGTGCGGATCCGCGGTGAGCTGCACACAGAGCACGCGGTCAGCGGCCCGCGGGGCGTCTGGGTGCGACTGCCGGGTCAGCGGCTGTACGAGCTCGCCATCACCGCCCACCGGAGCGGTCGCCGCGTTCGCGTCACCGGGTTCCGCGACGGTGCCGCCTCCCGACAAGACCTCGCCGTACCGCCGGACGGCATGGAAATCCTCTGAACGAAGGACAGCACGTGTCTGAAGAACAGCTCACCTCGCAGGAACGCATTGCCCTCGTCGGGCTGATGGCGGTGGCGCGCAAGGTCACCAACGCCGAGCTGAAGGCCGAGGCCGGTATCGAGCTGACCGGCGAACGGCGGCGGCGCCTCAACGAGTTGAAGCTGGTGACGAGCGAGAAGCAGGGCCGCTCGTACGTCCACGAGCTCACCGAGCCCGGCTGGGCGCGGTGCGTCGAAGAGTTCGCCGCACCTCGCCCGCCGCGGGCCGGGGCCTACGGCGGGGTCCTGCACGCCGTCCTGGCCTCCCTGCGCCGCTCGATGGACCGTGGCGGGCCGCAGCTGTCCGAGCTGTTCAAGCCGGATGCCGAGCTGCTGATCCGGCAGGCCTACGCGGACCTCGCCGGTGGTCCGGCGGCGCCCGTGCGGCTCAGCGCGTTGCGGGAGCGAGTGGACGGGCAGCTGAGTCGCAAGGAACTCGATGCAGAGCTGGTCCGGATGGCCGACCGGCCCGATGTGCACCTGCGGGCCGAGATGAACCAGCAGACCCTGACCGACGCCGATCGCGAGGACGCATTGCGCCTGGGCGGTGAGGATCGGCACAACGTGCAGATCGAGGCGCTGTGACCGAGGAGGAGCGGCTCGCCCTCAGCCGCGTGCAGCTGAACCTGGCCGTCAGCGATGACGATGTGTGGAGCCCGCTCGAACACCACGTTTCCGAGCTGCACGCGAACGTCGCGCGCGAGGTGCTGGCGCGATTCGACGTGGCCGAGCGCGGCCGGGAGAAGCCGATCGGCGTCGTCCTCGAAGGCGATAGAGGTGTCGGCAAGACGCACATGCTCCGTTGGGTCCGTCAGGAGGTGCAGAGCCGCGGCGGGTTCTTCTTCCTGGTCAAGTTCCTCGAAGGTGGCGAGTTCTGGCACAGCGTCCTGCACAGCGTCGTCCAGGCTTCTTCCGCGGGCAGAGCGACCAGCTGACCCCCATCCTGCGGAGCTTGTGCGAGCTGGCCGGCATGAACAGCGAGCAGCGCCAACGCTTGTGCGGAACGATCCCGGTGGCCCGGTCCGACCTCGATGCGTTCGTCGACGGCCTGTTCGAGGTCAATCGGCAGGTGGCGATCGAGTGCGAGGACACCGCGCGAGCGCTCGTGCTGTACCGGTCGCGCGGTGCGGCCGGGGATGCGGGGCGCACATTCTTCGATCTCGATGGTGATCTCGATCCCGATCAGCGCGCCGCGTGGGGACTCCGCCGTGGCGCTCGCCTCCCGCAGGAGATCTTCCGGGACCTCTCGAGGCTCCTCGCCCTGGCCGGGCCCTCCGTCCTCGCCGTGGACCAGCTCGACTCCCTGATGGTGCAGTCCCGGCCGGCCGAGGGCACGGCGGATGACGTGCCGATCAGCCTGGTGAACCAGGTTGCTGACGGGCTGATGGAGATGCGCGAGCTGACGCGCAGGACCCTCACCGTCGTGGCCTGCCTGCCGGCCACGTGGCAGCTGATCTCGACCCGCGCCGCCGCGTCGGCCGCAGACCGTTTCAGCCGGGTACAGATGAAGGGATCCCTTCCTGGCGCGGAGGTCGCCGAACAGCTGGTCGGCAAGCATCTGGTCAGCCGCTACGGCGAGATCGGGTTCATGCCGCCATACCTGACTGGCCCGTACTGCCGTCCGCCTTCGAGAGCGCCCGCCACCACACGCCTCGCCGCCTGCTGGCGAGGGTCGGCGACCACGTACGGATGTGCCTCGAGTCCGGCCAGGTCGTCGAGCTGTCGTCGTTCGACGAGGACGCGACCCCACCCGTCCCACCGCGACCCGCAGCCGACGGCGAGCTCGCGGCACTCGACGAGACGTTCGAGGAGCTGCGTGCCGCGGCGGACGTGACGGCTCCTGTGTCGGCCGGCACGGAGGACGAGGTGATGCCGCGCATCCTCGCCGCCGGGTTCAAGGCCTACCTCCTCGAACTCGGCGGTCGGGCCCAGGGCCTCGAGCTGGATCCGCCTCCGGGTGCGAAGCCCGCGTTGCACGCGCGACTGCGGCTGAACCTCGACGAGCAGACCGAGGACCAGGTCCACTGGAGCTTCCGGGCGATCGCGGCGACCCATCCCAACGCGGTCCTGAGCCGCCTCCGCAGCGCGCGCACGGAGGCCGGCCTCGCGGGGGTCGACAAGCGCAAGCTCTGGCTGCTGCGCAACATCCAGATGTCCGCGGGGAAGGTGACGACCCGGACGGTCGCCGAGTTCGAGGAAGCCGGCGGGTTGTCGTCGACGATCAGCGACGCCGACATCCGCACGTTCAGCGCCCTCGAGGTGATGCTGGACAAGCACGACCCAGCGTTGCTGCCGTGGCTGGTCAGCCAGAGGCCTGCGGGCAAGACGGAGCTGTTCCGGAAGGTGTTCGGGGAGGGACCGGACACCTGGCGGTCGACCGACCCCGTGCCTGATTTCGGACCGACCGACCCAGCGCCCGTGTCGGTGCCGGATGCTCCGGCCGAGCGGGACGAAGCACCTGAGGCCGATGGCCGAGGCGAGGCGACCGAACCGATGGTGCCGACGGGCCGCACCACCGGATCGAACATGCAGGTCGCCGTGCCACTGCGAACCCTGCGTCAGCACTCGGTCGTGTTCGCCGGCTCGGGGTCCGGCAAGACGGTGCTCCTGCGCCGGCTCATCGAGGAGTGCGCGCTGCACGGCGTCTCGTCGATCGTGCTCGACCCGAACAACGACCTGGCCCGCCTCGGCGACCCGTGGCCGGCCGCCCCAACGGGCTGGAACCCGGGCGACGCGGCCCGAGCCGAGGAGTACCTCGCGAACACCGACGTCGTCGTGTGGACGCCGCGCAGGCAGGCCGGCCGTCCGCTGGTGCTGCGTCCGCTGCCCGCGTTCGCCGACGTGCTGGACGACCGGGAGGAGTTCGAGCAGGTCGTCGAAGCGGCCGTGGCCGGGCTCGTGCCGCGGGTGCGGCTGACCGCCGGCAAGCTCGACATCGGCACCGCGGTTCTCAAGCAGGCACTGGCGGTCTACGCGCGCGACGGAGGCAGCGCCTTGGCCGGATTCGTCGATCTCCTGTCGGACCTGCCGGATGGTGTCAGCGATTTCCGAGGCGCCGCCAAGCTCGCCGCTGACATGGCCGAGCGGTTGAAGGCGGCGACGATCAACGATCCGCTGTTCGGCGGCGAGGGCACGCCGCTGGATCCAGGCACCCTGCTGACCCCGCCGCCGGGCAAGCGAGCCCGCGTCTCGGTGATCAGCTTTGTCGGCCTGCCCACCGACGCGCAGCGGCAGACGTTCGTCAACCAGCTGCAGATGGCGCTGTTCTCCTGGATCAAGAAGAACCCGGCGGGTGACCGGCCGCTCGGCGGGCTGCTGGTGATGGACGAGGCGCAGGACTTCGCCCCGTCCGGCGCGGCCACGGCCTGCACCGAGAGCACGCTCAAGCTCTCCGCTCAGGCGCGCAAGTACGGGCTCGGACTGATGTTCGCCACCCAGGCCCCTCGCGGGCTGCACAACCGAATCCCCGGCAACGCGGCCACGCAGTTCTTCGGGCGGCTGAACTCGGGAGTCCAGATCAACGCCGCCGCCGAGCTGGCCCGACGCAAGGGGGGCGAGGTCGATGACATCGCCCGCTTGAGCTCGGGGTTGTTCTACGCGGCGAGTGACGGGATGCGGTTCGACAAGGTGCGGATGCCGATGTGCCTGAGTCACCACCATCCAGCGCGCTCACGGAGGAGGAGGTGGTCAGGCGGGCGAGGTGCGAGTCGGAGTAATCAGCGAGCGTCCGTCGGCAGGATCGGCTCCCAGTGGTGGGGCGGGTCCTGCGGGCAGACCCAGTGCGCGACGCCGTCGAGCACGCGTGCGGACAGCGGGTGCGCGTGGCCGGGGCGGGCCGGCAGCGCCGCGCCGCCGGTGGCTTCGATGGCGTGGTCCTGGAGCTGGTCGGCGGTGGCGGCGACGGCATCGGCCTTCAGAGCACCGGTCGTGAAGTAGCGGCCACGACGTCCGAGGCGCCCGGCCTGCTCCCCACGGTGAGGCGCACGTGGAGGACCTCGAACGGGGTGGCGTCGAGAACCGTCCAACGTGGGCCGTTGTCCGTGACCATGCGGGTGAGCACCGCGTTCGCGACCTCGCGCGCGACGGTCCTGCACGGTGGGCGAGCAGCGAGTAACGCGCGGTCGAGCAGCGGCGACTTCCACGCTGCACGAGTAGGGGGCCGGCCGTCATCCCACACGACGCGTCGGGTCTCCTCGACACTCCGGCGCCCCCAGCCGCCGGTAGCAGGTAGGACGTGATGACGAGAGACGACCCCGTGGCGCGGCTCGCCGCCATGGCCTCGGGCACCAGGTACGAGCTCGGCTGTGACCACCGTCGTCGGCCGACATGTCGAGCGCCCTCGCGGAGCAGATCCTGGCCTCGGAGTAGCGGGTCGAACGCCCGTCGAGAGGTTTCTCGTCCAACTGCTGGATCCGCGCTCGAGTGGTGTGCTCGTGAACTGCGGGGAAGGGCGTTCATCCGATGAGCAAGCTTGGCACGATCCTGGATCAGATCGATGCCGGATCGATGCTCCTGCCGGAGTTCCAGCGCGGCTACGTGTGGAACCGGGACCAGGTCCGCGGGCTGATGCGCTCGCTGTACCACGACTATCCTGTAGGAGCACTGCTCGTCTGGGAGACCGAGGGCGGCACGCACGCGTTCGTGGGAACACAGGGGGCACCGGAGGGCCGAAGCAGTTGCTGCTCGACGGGCAGCAGCGCGTCACCACGCTCTACGGGATCGTCCGAGGTCGTCCGCCGTCGTTCTTCGAGGGTGACCCGGACGCCTTCGCCGGACTGCGGTTCAACGTCGAGACCGAGGCGTTCCAGTTCCACGCGCCGGTCAAGATGAAGGACGACCCGTTGTGGGTCGACATCACCGCCTTGTTCCTCGCCGAACCCGGCTCGCAGTACAACCAGCTCATCGACCGACCGGAGCTGCGTCCCAGGCTCGGCGTCTACCTGCAGCGGTTGTCGCGTCTCGAAGCCGTCCTCCAGCGGGAGTTCCACATCGAGCGGATCACTGGCGCGGACAAGACGGTCGACGTCGTCGTCGACATCTTCAACCGGGTCAACTCGGGCGGGACGAAGCTGTCGAAGGGCGACCTCGCCCTCGCCCGGATCTGCGCCGAGTGGGGCGACGCACGGCCGACGATGCGCCGCAACCTCGAGATCTGGAAGACACGCGGCTACCACTTCACCGCGGACTGGTTGCTGCGCAACGTCAACGCCATCGCCACCGGGCGTGCGCCGTTCTCCGCCCTCGAGGACGTCAGCGCCGGCGAGTTCGAACTCGCGTTGCGTGCGTCGCTCGAGCACATCGACCACTTCCTCGAGCTGACTAGCGGGCGGTTGGGGCTCGACCACGACCGAGTTCTGATGGGACGGTACGCGTTCCCCGTGATCTCGCGGTTGCTGAGCCTGCGGGGTGGTCGCTTCGCGGGCGGTGCGGAGGCAGACCAGGCGCTGTACTGGTACGTGCACGCGGGGCTGCGTGGACGGTTCGCCGGGTCGACCGAGACGGTGCTGGCGAAGGACCTCGAGACGATCGACAAGTCCGGGATCGAGGGGGTCCTGGCGAGCCTGGCCCGCAGCCGGAAGGGCAACCTGTCGATCGACGCCGAGGACTTCGAGGGGGTGGGTCGTGGCTCACGCACCTACCCGTTGCTGTATCTGCTCACCCGCGTCCACGGGAGCCGCGACTTGTCCACCGGGAGCCCACTGGGACAGGACTCGTCGTCCCTGCAGGTGCACGAGATCTTCCCGAAGGCGGCGCTCACGAAGTACGGCTACAGCCGGGGTGAGGTGAACGCTGTGGCCAACTTCGCGTTCCTGGCCCCGTCGTCGGCCACCGTGTTCGCGAAGGTGGAGCCGAGCGGCTACCTCTCGGATGGCGACGCCCAGGCGCTGCGTTCGCAGTGGATCCCGGAGGACCCGCGCCTGTGGCAGATCGAGAACTACCGGGAGTTCCTCGCCGCCCGGCGAGAGCTGTTGGCCTCGGCCGCCAACGATTTCCTCGACCGGCTCTTCACCGGCACGTTGCCCTGGGACCGCACTCTGGAACCGATCGTCGTCTCGCCGGAACGCACGGAGTCCGATGCGCGGGCCGCTCAGATCGCGGCGCTGGTCGACGAGCTCCTCCGGATGGGCTACGCCGAGCCGGCGCGTGACGCGGAGATCGCAGACCCGGACACCGGCCGTCCGCTCGCTGTTGCGGAGGCGTTCTGGCCCGACGGGCTGCAGGTCGGTCAGGGATCCCCCGTCGTTCTCGAACTGGACCCGGAGGAGGCCGATCTCCCCCGACTCGCCGAGCTGGGGTGTGAGGTCTTCACGTCGGTCGACGCGCTCCGTGGGTACGTGCAGCGGCGCAGCGAGGTGGCCGCGGGGGAGCGGGAGGACGAGAGCGGCGTGAGCGCCGCGTCCGCACCGGAGGTGGACGAGCCCGAGCAGGCGACCGGCTCCTTCGACCGCGCGGTGCTCGAGTTGATCGAGCGCTGCCGGGCCGAGCTGCGCTACAACCCCCGCTACTTCAGGGTGATGGTGACGCAGTACGGAGCGCTGGGGGCGGCTCGCCGCCTCCTCAACGCACCGGCGGTGAGCGACGGCTTCGTGAGCCTGTGGGATCGGGGCGGCTGGATCTCAGCGTCGAAGCGCTCGCGGTGGACGATCGGTTCGCGCACCTGTTCACTGAGCAGGAGCTCGCCACCGCCCGCCACCGCCTCGCAGAGTTCGGATATCGAACTACTGCGGCGTGAGAGTGGACGGTACGAGGTCGCTTCGGTTGCCCGACCACGAGATGCGAAGGCGTTCCCGCGCCCGGGTGCAGGCGACGAACAGCAGGCACCGTTCCTGCTGGACGTCGAGCACGTGTCGCACCGGGTCCTCGGAGACAGAAGTGATGGCCTGCGGCAGGGGCAGGCTGTCCTGCCCCACGCCCACGACGGCGACGCAGCGGAACTCGAGGCCCTTCATGTTGTGCATCGTCCCGACGCGTAGCGCGTCCGGACCCCGGGAGGGGTCGTGCAGGTCCGCAGTTTCGATCCCGTGGTCCGCGAGCTCGCGGCGAATCCGCTTGGCGAACCAGTTGGTGCGGGCGACCACCGCAGTGTCGCCAGGATCGACCCCGTCGGCACGCCATTCGTCGATCGCCGCGGCGAGCAGGCGGGCCTCCTCGGCGGGGGAGTTCGCCGGTACGAGGGTCGGAGGTTCGCCGTGCAGAGCAGATCGGTACCCGGTGAGCGTGTCGAGGCCGTCGTCGAGGTCTGCGATCGCGATGTCGCCCAGCACACCGAGCGACCAGTGCAGGATTTCCGCGCTCGTCCGGTAGTTGATCCGCAGACGGGTCGAGCGCCCACCGACCGTGATGCCGACGCTGCGCAGGCTCACGTGGTTGCCGTAGATCCGCTGGTGCGGGTCGCCGGTGAGGAAGAGGTCGTCCGGGCCGAGCGGAACGGCGGCGCGCAGCAGACGCCACTGCGCGGGGTGCAGATCCTGGATCTCGTCTACCACGACGTGTCGGAACGGCGGCCGCTCGCGGGCCGCGACGAGGCGCGCCGCCTCGTCGGCGATCGTCAGATGCGTCCACTTCCGGTCCCTGCGCAGGCCAACGGTGAGGCGCTCGATGACGGCCCAGACCGTCCGCTTCTGGCCCTTGGTCAACCCGCGGCCCCGCCCGCGTCGCGGCGCGGCGAGATAGCCGGCCTCGTCGCGGACGTCGTTGGCCAGGACGACCTGTCGCCACTCCTCGAGCAGGAAGGCCGGTGTGAACGGCGCGTCGAGCGCATCTGCGGCGCCGCGTGCCCGCTCCCGGAGCTCGTCGTCGTAGGCCATGACGATCGTGCCGTGTTCGGCCCGGACGACGCCGTGCGCCCACCGGTCGACGTTGAGGACCTGCACCGCCTGGCGCTGCTCGGGATCGAGGAGCTGCGCCAGGTCGCGGTCGAGGGCCTCGGCGAGGCCCCGCGTGAAGGTGGTGAGCAGGACCGAGTTCGCCGGCAGCTCCCGGTTCGTGACCAGGTGCTTCACCCGGTGCAGCGCGACCACCGTCTTGCCCGTGCCCGGGCCGCCCGTGACCTGCGCGCTACCCCAGTAGGACGGCCGGTAGGCCACCGTCTCCTGGGACGGGTGCAGGAACACGCGCCAGAGAGCCATGGGCTTCTCGAAGAGGGCGAGCAGCTCGTCCGGACCGTCGACGAGCGCGATGCGGCCCTGCGTCCGCTCGACCGCCGCAACCAGGTCGTCGGTGTCGATCGGCTCGGCGGGGACGCGCGGAGCGACGATGTCCGACCAGACCTCTTCCACCGTCATGCCGGCAGCGAGGCCCTGCAGGACATCACTCTGGCCTTCGGGGAGGACCGGGGTGATCGTGTCCAGCATCGGTTCGTCGATGATCATGCGCGCGACGGCGAGGACCTGGGGGTCGATCCCGAGTTTGCGCATGTCGCCGTCACTGACTGCCTCGAAGAGGCGTTTCGATTCGCTCACGGTCGCCGCGGGCGGGCTCTCGGTCAGTTGTTCCAGAGCTGCGACGTCGCGGATCTCGAGGGCGCCCGATACCTCGTTGACCGTGAACTTGTGCGACTTCGCGTAGGCGATCGCGTCGTCGTGCGGCAGTACCCGGAGCAGCGTGAACCGGTCGCCGGTCTCCGGGGCGATGACGACGCCGCGCCAGAACTTGTCGATCCGGATCGTCCGGACCCGCTCGTCCCGGACGTTCGCCAGCTTCTCCAGGTGCATCCCGGCGTGGGTGTGCTCCTGGAACTTCGCGAGCGCCTCCTTGGTCTTCTTCTGGACCGGGCTCTGGAGGCGTCCGAACTCGCTGAGGAAATCCACGCCCACGGCCAGCTGCGCCACGACCGCGCCACCCCCTGCCCCTCGTTCGCGTCGACCTGCAGCTTGCCACCCGAGGGGAGAGGAGCGCCCTGCCGCCGGGCCCCTCTCGCGGCGGCAGGGCAGGCGAGGTCAGCCCGCGAGGCGACCGTGGCTCCGTCGGAGAACATCGACTCGCGCAGCTCGATCGCGGCCGGCGTGAGCCCCTCCGGCACGTCGAACACGAGAACGCCGTCGACCGAGTTGCCCGGGTTGATCTGGTTGAGGAACGCCTCGCTCCCCGGCAGGTACATCACCGCGGTCCCCGAGTCGGCGCTGTATTCGCGGCGGTCGGCGTCGAGCAGCGTCTGGTTCGAGTCGGCGAACGTCGCCGACTCGGTGCCGATGTTGGTCACCGTGACGTGCACCAGCACGTAGCTGCCCTCCGCCTTCGACGTGAGGACGCCGCTGCCCAGCGACTCCCTGGTCTCCAACTCCGTGACGGTGAAGGCGAACGCGCCGTCCTGCACCTGGTCGCCGATGCCGGCGGTCGGGGCGGCTGCGGTGTCGCTGCTGCGCTGGTCGGCCGTCGTGAGGCTCGGTGCGGTGGGCGCCGCGAGCGGGGGCGCCGTCGGCCCCGTCGCGACGGCCGAGCTGAACGCCGCGGTGTAGATGACACACATCAGCAGGCCCACCGAAGCGCACGCCAGACCGGCGATCGCCAGGCCCTTGTTGGTTGCTCTACCGGCGCGGGCTCGGGACAACCCGATCCCGGCGAGTACCAGTCCGAGCAGCACCAGCGGCCAGGCGATCACACCGATCACCGGGATGAAGGAGAACAACAGGCCGATCAGGCCGAGGACGAAGCCTGCGGTGCCGAGCCCGTTCTGCGGGGGGCGTGGCGGCGAGTAGCCGCCGTAACCGGGCTGCTGGGGGTAGGGCTGCTGGTGCGTGTGCATCGGATCCTCCGGAGAGCGCCTGACGGGAGCGGAGGAGAGTAGAGCAGATGTGAACTCGGTACACAAGCAAAATGTCTGGCTATACTGTTGTCGGCCGGCTGTCGTAGGGTGCGGCACGATCAGCGTCGGATTGAGGGGATCGAATGTCCAGCACTGCGACACGTGCCGCTGACGAGGCGAAACCCCCGAAGATGGGCGACCTCGTCGACGTCCGCGGGCGGAAGTGGGTGGTCGGTGACGTCGACCCGGCGCCGACGGAGCAGAGCACGCTCGTGACCCTGCAGAGCGTCGAGGTCGGCGAGTACGGGCGCAGCCTCGACGTGATCTGGGAGGTTGAACCCGGGCGCCGGGTGCTGCCGAGCGGATCGCTGCCGCAGGTCAACGAGCGGGGGTTCGACCCGCCCGGGCGGCTCGCCGCCTTCCTCGACGCCGTCCGCTGGTCCGCGGTCACTTCGGCCGACATGAAAACGCTGCAGGCACCCTTCCGGTCGGGCGTCGCGATCGAGGACTACCAGCTCGAACCGGTCTCCCGCGCCGTCGGCGCCCCTCGTGTGAACCTGCTGCTCGCCGACGACGTCGGCCTCGGGAAGACGATCGAGGCCGGGCTCGTCGCCCAGGAGCTGTTGCTGCGCCACCGCGCCCGCCGCATCCTGATCGTCTGTCCGGCAGGCCTCACCGTGAAGTGGCGCGACGAGATGTCCGAGAAGTTCGGCCTCGACTTCACCGTGATCGACTCCGAGCGCTCCGCCCAGGTCCGCCGCGACTTCGGCAGCGCGGCCAACCCGTTCCAGGTCTTCCCGCTCGCGATCGTGAGCCTGCCCTGGCTGCGCGGGCCGAAGGCACAGCGCTTGCTGGACGAGGTGCTGCCCGCCACCGGGCAGACCCTCCCGCGCACGTTCGACCTGCTCATCATCGATGAGGCGCACCACGTCGCCCCCGCCGCACCGCAGCAGGTCTGTGGCACTGGCGGTCTGCCGCGCGATCGGAGTCCGGCGAAGATGCACGCCAAGGTCGCCGTCGCCGACCGGCGGGCATTGCTCGTGTCCAGCGCCAACCTCACCCAGTCCGGGGTGAAGACCAACATGGAGGCGGGCGTGCTCATACGGGGCGGCACTGCCCCGGAGCGGGCCGCGGAGCACGTCCAGCAGCTCATCGCTGCGGGCGTCCTGGTCCGGCTGCTTCCGGGGGAGTCGGGATGAGCGAGGAACGCTGGGCGGAAGCGACCGTCGCCGCCATCGACATCGCCCGGCTCGCCGGGGTCGGAAAGGCTGCGGTCGGCAACTGGCGGCGCCGCTTCGCCGACTTCCCGGAGCCAGTGGGCGGTACGGCGTCGAGCCCGTTGTACCGGCTCGGTGACGTCGAGCGCTGGCTCACCCACCACGGTCGGGCGATCCAGGTCTCGGCGGCGGACCGGGTGTGGCAGTGGCTGCGCACGGAGACCGACGACCTGCGCCTCGGCGAGTTGATGGGACATCTCGGGGCTTTCCTGGTGTACCTGCACCGGCAGCCGGAGTCCTGGCAGAAGGTGTCCGGCGCCTCGGACGACGACTTCGCGACTGCACTCAGCCATGCCGTGGCCGCCGCCGTACCCGAGCTGCCCGGAGAGCTTCCCGAGGTCCCGGACGCGAGTTCGTGCGCGCCCTGCGGACCATCGCGGATGTGGTTGCCGAGCAAGGCGCCTCATCGAGCTTCGACTTCCTCGTCGAGCGGTATCTCGATGCGCATGCACGTCGGCTTCAACCGACACCCGCCGACACTGCCGACGTGATGGTGCGATTGGCGCAGGTGACCAACCGATCGGTATTGGACCCGGCGTGCGGTACCGGTGCCCTATTGACGGCTGCCGCCGCAGCCGGGGCGAGCGCCATGACAGGACAGGACATCGACTCTTCGAAGGCCCGGCTCACCGGCGCCCGGCTGCTTCTCGCGGACTCGACCGCAGAACTGGCGTCCGGGGACCCGCTGCTGTCCGATGGCTTCGTCGGCCGCCGGTTCGGCGCCGTGGTCTGCAACCCGCCGTCCAGCAGCAGGGACTGGGGCTACGACGAGCTGGCCGGCGACCCCAGGTGGGAGTATGGCCTGCCGCCGCGTGGTGAGGCGGATCTGGCGTGGTTGCAGCACTGCCTGGCGCACGTCGAGCCGGGAGGGCTCGCCGTGATCGCCATGCCGCCGGCCGCGGCGGTACGGCGGGCGGGTCGGCGGATCCGTGGCAACCTCCTGCGCTCGGGAGCCCTGCGCGCGGTCGTCTCGCTGACATCCGACGGAGGGGCCACCCCGGATCTGTGGGTTCTTCAGCGGCCGCACATCGGCGAGGCCCCGCCCTCGCACGTCCTGATGGCCGTGGCAGAGGAGCCCGCCACAGTGCCGCATCTGTGGGAGGACTACCGGGGCGACACGGCTGCGGGCAACACGTCGCAGAGTCGGGCGGTTCGGATCATCGACCTGCTCGACGAGGACGTCGACGTGTCGCCTGCCCGCCACATACCGAGTACATCGATCGAGATCGACTATCGGCGGGCCCGCGAGGACCTCCTCGCCGGACTGCGCGGGCTCACCGAGGCAGTTCCGGACCTCACGGTTCTGGGTGAGCGATGTGAGCTGCCGATGACAACGGTCGGTGAGTTGGCCAAGGCCGGCATGGTCACGCTGTCGCAGGCGCCTCTCAAGATGACGGCCGACGAGGGCGACATTCCTGTGCTGACCGTCAAGGATCTGAGCGCGGGGCGTCCGCCCTCCGGCCGCACGCAGCGGCAGCCGGGGCTCGTCATGCTCGAGGCGGGCGATGTCGTGGCGCCAGTGCTGGCGAAGGAGGTGGCGGTCCGGGTGGTCACGGAAGGTGGCGTCGCGCTCGGGCCGCGCCTGATGTCGTTCCGGGTGGACCGGGAACGGCTCGACTCGGATTTCCTCGCGGGATTCCTCTCCGTTGCGTGCACAGTCGCGGTGAGCCGGACGACGACCAGCCTGAGCCGAACCGATGTCCGACGCATCGCCATCCCCCGGCTCCCTGTCGAGGAGCAGCGGGCCTATGGGGCGGCGCTGAGCCGGCTTGCCGCGTTCCGCGACGCCGTGCGCGGCTGCGCGAGCGCGGGGGAGCTGCTCGTGCGGCTCGGCTTCGACGGACTGGCCGACGGCACACTCGCGCCGGGTCGGTGATTGTCGTGGCAGACATGCGCCAGCCGCTCGTCCTCAACGACCGCTACGAGCTCGAACCCTTGCCCATCGGCAGGGGCGGCATGGGGGAGGTGTGGGTCGGTCGGGACGTGAAGCTGGAACGAGAGATCGCCGTAAAGCTGATCCGGTTCCCCGACGGGGTTCATGACGACGAGCTCGTCCGCCGGTTCGTGCGCGAGTCGCGCATCACGGCACGCCTCGAACACCCCGGCGTCCCGCCCGTCTACGACGTCGGGACACACGACGGCCGGCCGTTCATGGTCATGCAGCGCATCCGCGGGATCAGCGTCGCCGAC
The DNA here is from genome assembly GCA_001942185.1 of Pseudonocardia sp. CNS-004. Lineage (GTDB taxonomy): Bacteria > Actinomycetota > Actinomycetes > Mycobacteriales > Pseudonocardiaceae > Pseudonocardia. Next base: position 64,598 of record MKJV01000112.1, on the reverse strand, counting down.
CTCGTCGCCGAGCACGGCCCGCTGCCGATCGGCTGGGCCGCCGCCATCGCCGCGCAGACCTGCTCCGTGCTTGCGGCCGCGCACCGCGAGTCGCTCGTCCACCGCGACCTGAAGCCGGGCAACCTAATGCTGTGCCCGGACGGCACGGTCCGCGTCCTCGACTTCGGTCTCGCCGTCGCGCTCGCATCCGCCGACTCACAGATCACCCGCACCGGCCAGAGCCTCGGCACGCCGGCGTATATGGCCCCCGAGCTGGTGATGGCCGGGATGACCGGGCCGCAGACCGATCTCTATGCGGTGGGCTGCACGTTGTACGAGATGCTCGCCGGCCAGGCGCCGTTCCGCGGTGCAACGGCCTACGCGGTCATGAGGAAGCAGGTGGACGAGCGACCGCTCGCCCTGCGGACGCTGCATGCCGGGGTCCCCGCCGAGTTGGAGACGCTCGTCCTGGAGCTGATGGCGAAGGCACCGGAGGACCGACCGGCCGATGCCGAGAGCGTGTTCGGTCGGCTGCTGCCCTTCGCCCGGAACCTCGGAATGCTGCCCGGTGTCCTGACGCCGCCGTCGGCGTCGAACGCCGTGCGGATGTACGCCGAGGTGGTGCGGCGGGTCCTCGAAGTGCCGCCGACCGCCGTGCCCCCGTCACCGCCGGACACACTGTCGGAGTTCAGCGACTCCGACCTGGCCCGGGCGCGAGAGGCGGCGAGCTCGCTCGTCCGCCGATCGCGGTACAGCCAGGCCGCCGACGTGCTCTCCGCGATTGCCTCCCCCGCGACGCGGTGTTCGGCGCTTCCGCCCCGGAGGTTCTCAGCCTGCGGTTCGAGCTCGCGAATATCCGGTTCGACGGGGGTGACTACCGGCAGGCGGCGTCGGCGTACCGAGAGCTTGCCGCCGACATCGCCGCGACGCAGGGCGACGAGTCCGACCTCGCTCGGCGGTGCAGGCTGCAGGAGGCCACGTGCCGGGCCCTCGTCGGCGAAACCGAGGCGGCTTTGGCGCAGCTCAAGGCGCTGCTCGACGACGAGCGGAACTTGCACGGTCCCGACGACGACCGAGTGCTCGAGCTGCGCAAGCAGATCGCCTTGCTGGATCTGACTCGCCGTGCGGACACGTCCGCTCGCGCACAGCTACGCGCACTTCTGGCCGATGTGGAACGCCTGCACGGCCGGGATTCCGCGCAGGCCAACGAACTTCGCTCGCTACTGAGAGGCACGATCTGACAACACCCGGTTCACGATCGTGACGAATCGACTGTCGGGGTCGATGTACTCGGCAGGCGTCAAGAGGCGGCGTGGTGACGCGCAAGGCTCGAACTGGAGAGGGACCTGCATGGCGGTGACGCGGCGTTGGGAGCGGCGCAGCCACAACCACGGCAACTTCGGGAATGCGAACCAGCGGACCGACAACGCCGCACGCTCCTCCTCGACCAGGGAGACGAACCCCCCGAAGTTCCGGGCGACACCCACGGAGGACGGCATTGTTTGATAAAATGGTTGGTCGTTCGGTCCTGGACGTCGTCGTCGATCAGTCGCGGCGAGTGCTCGAGACGTACCGGGTCGACCCGGGTCTCATAGTCGAACACTCGAACAACGAGCGTCGTATCGCCCAGGGGGGATATGGCGATCGACAGATCTACGAGCTGGTCCAGAACGCGGCTGACGAGGTCCGGGCGTGTCCTGACGGTGGCGAAATCGCCGTCGTGTTGACCTCAAAGTATCTCTACTGCGCGAACGAGGGCAGCCCGGTTACCGCCGAGGGTGCGGACACCATCCTGCGGATGAGCGTTTCCCGGAAGCGCGGCGGGCAGATCGGCCGGTTTGGCGTCGGCGTGAAGTCGGTGCTCGCCATCTCGGACGGCCCGGAGTTCCTCAGCAGGGACGAGACGGGCGTTATCGGCTTCGGCTTCGACCGGCACTGGTCGGCTGCCGAGATTCGCAAATTGCACCCGGATGTCCGCGAAACGCCGGTTCTGCGGATGGCTCGACCGCTCGATGTCGCACTCCTGCGGGCCACCGACCTGGTGCTCGCAGAACTCATGACGTGGGCGACGACGGTGGTGCGGCTGCCACTCAAGCCAGAGAGCGTGCTGAACCTGGCCCGGGACCTCGAGCAGTTCCCGGTCGAGTTCCCGCTCTTCTCACCGCACGTCCGGACCGTCACGCTCGAGGATCGTCGCGGCCAGACGACTCGCAGGCAGATTCGCCAGTGGCCGATTGACCACCGCAGGACGCTGCAGGAGTTCAAGGTCGAGGACCACTCGGTTGACCACCGGTGGCGCGTCTTCAGCACTGTGCACCGGCCAACGGCGGCGGCGCTCGCTGCAGCCGGTGAGCTGCACGACCGGCCGGAGATCGACATCTCGTGGGCGGTGCCCGAGACCAGCGGTACACGAGGCACGTTCTGGGCGTACTTCCCCACGAAGTTCGCAACGACGCTGCGCGGGATCCTCAATGCCCCCTGGAAAACGTCCGAGGACAGACAGGCGATCTTCGACGGGAACGCGTTCAACAACGAACTGCTCGCCGTCGCCGCCGAACTCGTCGTCGACTCATTGCCGGACCTGTCCACGCCCGAAGATCCTGCCTGCTACATCGACTTCCTTCCGGGGCGGGGGCGGGAGGCGCCACAGTTCGCGGACGAGCGACTCACGAACGAGATCTGGAAGGCAGCGGCGGTGAAGCCGTCGCTGGTCGACCAGGCCGGCCGGATTCGGTCGGCTGCCGAGCTCCACCTGCATCCGGAGGACCTGAGGAACGAATGGCTCCGGCTCTGGGGGGACCACCCGGGCCGGCCCGATGACTGGGTCCATCACTCGGCCGAGCGTCGGGAACGGCGCGCGCGTGTCGTGTCGATCCTTGGCCGGGTGGGGCGGCAGGTGTCCACGGTCCGTGAGTGGCTGGAAGCCCTGGTCGTCGATGGAACTCCCGAGGCAAGTGCCGCCGCGATCCGGATCGCCGCGGGTCTGGCAGAGACCCAACACCAGCTGTCCGGGGAGGCTCTGCACGCGCACGTCGTGCTGACCGAAGACGGCCGATGGGTTCCTCCCACGCGGGGAGCCGTATTCCGCCGTTCGCAACACGACGCGCTGGCCGACGATCTCAGCTATGTCTCTGAAAGGGTTGTCGAGGCTTTCGGGGTCACCAGTGCCCTGGACGTGCTCGGCATCCGAGAGGCGGACACCGTCGGTCGGTTCGCGGCCGTTGTGGACCGCGGTTTCGCCGGCTACACCGACGATCAGTGGATCGACTTCTGGGAGCTGGCCCGCGCAGCAGGTCCAATCGAGGCATCCGACGTACTTGGCGGCCTCGCGCCTGCGGACCGCGGCATGATCAATGTCCTCACGACGTCAGGGCTCCTCCGGCCGGTCAGCGGGTGCCTCCTCCCTGGACAGGTCGTCCCAGGAGATGGGAGTCGAGATGGCGAAGTCGCCGTCGATATGCGCTTCCATACCGACGACCGTGAGGTGCTCGAGCTGCTCGGGCTGAGCGACCGGCCCGTCCCCCAGCGGGACCCCGAGGAGGACCCGGTTCTCTACGACGAGTACGTCGAGTTCGCGTGGGATCTGTACTGCGGCACGCTCGGCGACACCGAGCGCCGCCCACAGAAGCACACCATGCGCATCGAGGGAGCGGATCCTGTCGGTCCGCTCCGGTTCCTGCGCCTGTTGTCGCCTGAGGGTCGGGCGGCATTCCTCGCGAACCTTCCCCCACGCGGGGGCGTCCAACATTGGACCGTCCAGGTCGGAAAGCAGAGACGTACCCGGATCACCGTGTCGTCACCGCTGGTCTGGATCGCCCGCCTGGAGGGCTACCTGTTCACCCCGTGGGGTGTGCGACAGGTCGGTTCCTGTGTCGGGCCTGCGTTCGCCGAACATCGTGATCTCCTCCCGGTGGCCGATGTACCGGGACACGTCGCCGAACTGCTCGAGCTGCCGTCGACGTCGGAAACGGTCCCTCTGCAGATCTGGAGAGAGCTGTTCGAGGCTGCGTCGGTCAGTGAGGACGACACGTTCCCGGGCAGGGCGTATGCACTCTTCAACGAATCCGGTCGGGCCTGGCCCGACAGCGTACCTACGCGTTGTCGGGTCGGTGACACGTGGTCGAGCGAGTATCCGAACAACGGGATCGCGGTCGCGAGTGTGCCTTCCGAGTACGAGGAGCTCGTTCGTGAGGGCATTCCCGCGTTGCTCGCACCGACTGAGGAATCCGCGCGGATCATGGTGGACGAGTGGGGCATGCTGACGCCCGACCAGGTGCTCAAGCGTGAGGTCCGGTTCGTCGCCCAGGCCGAGCCCGTGCCCCTCCTCGAGCTGTTCCCGCAGCTGCGGTTCCACCGTGCGGCGGTCGGGGGGATGACCTTGACCCGTTGTGCTGAGTTGGAGGAGATCACCCGGACTCCCACGGGTATGCGAACGCGTACGCTCGAGCGGACCGTCCAGGACCACTCGGTCCTGGTGCTACGTCCCGCCAATGACCTCGCCGCACTGACGGAGGTGGACGCGGCGCTGCGGCTCGGGCTCGGGCCGGACGGCTGTCAACAGGTGATGGAACACCGCCGTCGTCAGCTCGAGGACGACCGCCTCCGCAAGGTCCGGCGCGCCACCACTGAGGAGGCAAAGATCCTCGAACTCGTCGGTGAGGAACGGCTCCGTGCGGGGCTACCCGCCGGCCTGGAGGAGCTGGAGAGAAGCCGGACCGGTGCGGCACCGACGGGTGAGCGACTTGCCCGTCTCGCCCTCAACACACACGGCGAGGGAATCCTCAGTCACCATGCGAAGGACGTGGCTGCCCGGCATGAGGCCGCGCCGCACACGTTCACCGGCACGAACGTGAGCAGGCGGTTCGTCACCGATCTCGGGCTGCCCGAGTCGTTCGCCGGGTCGACGCCGGTGACCCGGCCGGAGGTCGAGGAGGTCGACGGCCCATCCGAGCTCCCTCTGTTGCACGACTACCAGGAGACAGTCGCCGCGAGGATGGTCGACCTGTTGTCCCAGGAAGAGCCCGGCCGCGCGATGCTTCGCCTGCCTACCGGAGCGGGCAAGACCCGGGTCGCGGTAGAGGCGATCCTTCGCCTCGTACACCAACGCGAGATCACCGGGCCGATCCTCTGGATCGCGCAGTCGGACGAGTTGTGCGAACAGGCCGTGCAGAGTTGGCGGTACCTGTGGGCGAAGGTCGGACCTGAACGCACCCTCACGATCAATCGGTTCTGGGACGGGAACGATGCAACCCCGGTGAGCGACACCGTGCAGCTCGTCGTCGCAACCGATGCGACGCTGTACCGCCGGCTCGACGACGATGTGTACGACTGGTTGCGCAATCCCGCGCTGGTGGTGATCGATGAGGCACACCGCGCGATCTCGAAGTCGTACACTGCGATCCTGGACCACCTCGGTCTGACGCGTTGGAGGACGGCCCGCCCACTGGTTGGTCTGACGGCGACCCCGTACCGCGGCCTCAACGAGGACGAGACGCGGCGTCTTGTCGAGCGGTTTGATCAGCGCAGGCTCGACGAGGGGTTGTTTGGTAACGAGAATCACTACGTGGCATTGCAAGGCCTCGGCGTGCTCGCGAAGGTGGACCACCGCGAGCTTCGTGGTTCGACGCTCACCCTGACTGAATCCGAGCGTGCCACGGTCTCGCAGTACCACGTTCTGCCATCTTCGGCGGAGGAGCAACTCGCACGTGATGTGGAGCGGAACGAGACCATCATTGCCGAGATCGCCAAGCTACCGTCGGAGTGGCCTGTCCTGGTCTTCGCGACGTCGGTGAACCACTCGAAGTTGCTGACTGCCATGCTCAACGACATCGGCATCCCGTCCACGGCGATCGACAACTACACGCCGATGTCCGAGCGACGCAGGCGTATCCAGGAGTACCGCGAAGGAAAGCGGCGAGTCATCACCAACTACGGCGTGCTGGCGCAGGGCTTCGACGCGCCGAGGACGCGTGCTGTCGTCATCGCCCGTCCTACCTACAGCCCGAACGTCTACCAGCAGATGATCGGCCGAGGGCTTCGCGGACCGCTGAACGGCGGTGAGGACACCTGCCTCATCCTCGACGTCCAGGACAACATCGTGAACTATGGCGCGAAGCTGGCGTTCACCGGATTCGAGCACCTGTGGAAGCGTTGATGAGAACGAGCGAACCCGTTGCTCCGGTGAGCCTCACATCCGAGCAGATCCGGATCGTCGACCTCGCCGATCGAGGCGATGGCTCTGGTGACCGCGGGGCCGGGAACGGGTAAGACACACACCCTGGTCGAGCGGCTCGGCCACCTCGTGGAGAGTGGTGTCGAGCCGAGTGATGTCCTGGTCCTGACGTTCTCGCGCAACGCGGTGGCGGAGCTCCGGCGGCGGTTGGCCAAGCGTCCGGCCACGCGAGGTCTGCGGGTTCACACCTTCGACGCCTGGGCCCTGGACCTGCTGAGGGAGGTCGACGGTGCTCGTGACTGGCGGACGACGCCGTTCGACCAACGGATCCGCGAGGCAACGAAGGCGATCAAGGACAGCCCGGCAGAGGCCCGGTACGAGACGCTCGCGCATGTCGTGATCGACGAGGTCCAGGACCTCGTCGGGGATCGCCGGGAGCTGGTCCAGGAGCTGCTGGCCACCTACGAGTGTGGCTTCACCGTGGTCGGCGACATCGCGCAGTCCATCTACGGGTTCCAGGTCCAGGACCAGGCCCTCCGAGCGACGGAGGCGGGCCGGTTCGTGAGATGGCTCCGAGAGGAGTTCGGCGACGAGCTGGTGGAGCGGTCGCTCATGATCAATCACCGTGCCCAGTCCGACGAGGTTCGGGTCGCCCTTCCCCACGGGGACCGCCTCCGCGACGGACATGTCGCAGGGGACGCGCGTGCGCTTTGGCGGGGAATGACGGACGAGCTATCGGGGGTGTTCGCACTCGGTGTTCCGGCCGATGGCATCGCCCTCGACTACCTCCGGCGGCCGCAGCCGACCGCGATCCTGTGCCGGACGAACGGCGAGGCCCTCCTCGTCTCCGAGGTCCTGCACGCCAAAGGGGTGCCACACACCCTCCGGCGCGAGGCCGGGGACCGTGTCGTACCGGCCTGGGTCGCCGACCTCCTGGAACCCGACGCGGCGCACACAATCACGCGGGAACGGTTCGACGAAGTGATGGGCGGGTCGGAGGGGAATGCCGTCGATCCTGTCGACCTGTGGGCCGCGCTCCTCAGGATCGCGGGCAACTCGGGCCGCCGGGCCCTGGACGTCCGGCGACTCCGGGCGGCGCTGGCCGCCGGCCGCGCACCTGACGAACTGACGGCCCAGCCGGCCGCGGACCTCGTCGTCTCCTCGATCCACCGGGCGAAGGGCCTCGAGTTCGACCGCGTCCTCGTCGTCGAGCCGGTGACGCACGACCCGGACGACCTTGACCACGCGGAAGAGGCGCGACTGCTGTTCGTGGCGATGACCCGGGCGCGTCACGAGCTGCTACGGCTCGCGCCGCAGCGTCGCTGGGACGTGCGCCGGCACGAGCCGACCGACCGTTGGGTGCGCTATGGCCGGAAGAAGTGGGAACGGTGGGGTATGGAGATAGTGGGCGGCGATGTCACCACCGACCATCCCGCCGGTATGACCGGGTTCGATGCCGATCCTGTCGCTCTGCAGGCCCGCCTGCGGACGACGGTGCGTGTCGGGGATTCGATCGTCCTCGGACGGGCCGCCGAGTACTCCGTGGAGCCCGGCCAGAGCCCGCCCTACTTCGTGATACACGACGACAGACTGATCGGCGTGGTGTCGGAGCGGTTCCGCCGCGATCTCTACGGCGTTCTGAAGGTCAACAGGTCCTGGGTTCCGAAGTATCCCCGGCGGGTGGAAGGCATCCGGGTGGACGCCATCGAGACAGTCGTCGGGAGCGAGGCCTCCGGCCGAATCGCAGGCCTCGGCGAACACGGCGTCTGGTGTGCACCCCGCCTCGTCGGGCTCGGGCGGTTCGTCTACGACAAGAAAGAGGACAACGAGTGACGGGGCTGGACGACCACTACCGGTTCCGCGACGAGCTGGTGCGCTCGCTGCGCCGCGATGTCCTGGGACCGATCGACGATGCCGAGATCCTCCACGAGGAGCCGGCCACGTCCTACATCACCGGCGTGCTCTACCCCCAGGTTGTGGAAGATAGTGCCGACCTGCAGAACCGGCGCGGCGAACTCGACGTCGACCTTGCACCTGCGCGGTTCGACGTCGACGAGGTACCCGACACCGGCGTCTCCCTGGCCAACCGGCAGATGCCGTCTGCAATGGGGCTGACGTTTGCCGTCGATCCCGAGAGGGCCTCGGCCATCGTGGTCACCGCACAGGCCGCGGTCTACGAGCCGGTCGACTCGGACGGTCGCATCGTCGCGGCGAAACGGGCCGAGCGGCGGTCGTCCGACGACGAGGGGCTCAACTGGCGGCGGCGGATTCTGACCATCCGCCCGGAGTTCATCGATGTCGAGCGCCTGGTGAGCAGCGCCGGTCGCTTGCCGGAGGAGAGGGACTCGAGCTGCGGGCCCGAGTCCGAGCACCTGAGAAGTCCGGAGCGGTTCCGATCACGGTCACCCTGGTGAACACGCGGACCACCGGTAGATCCGATCTGCTCGACGCCTCTGCCTTCTTCCAGTGCGGAATCCGCGTGGAAGTTCCGGTGGGCACCAACGCGCTCGTGGAACGGAGACCTCTGCAGGAGGAGGGTGTTGCGCCGGGGGAGGAGGACGAGCTCCAGGTCACGCGGCTGCTTCACCGCCACGTCCCGATGTTCGCCACCGGCCACGGGTGCGCCGCCATGTGGGAGCATCGACATCCACCGCGGCGCACTCAACGGACGAGCCCGGCCGGCACCGACGCGGTGTGGACGGAATTCGTGCCGGCCTGCGAGGTGCTTCTCACCGACTCAAACCCGGACGTCGACGAACCGCGCATGCTGGAGCTCGCCGAGGCCTCCTCCGAGGAGGTGATCGCCACGCTGTCCACGCTCGTGGACGGCTATCGGCGATGGATTGCGGAGCGGGATGCCGAGATCGACAAAACGGTCGAGCCGGAGTTCCGGAAGGTTGCCGAGACGCAGCTGGCGGCATGCGAAGAGGCCTGCAACCGGATGGCGAGTGGTGTCGCCCGGCTCCGCGACGACCCCGTCGTGCTGGCGGCCTTCCGCGCCGCCAACGAGGCGATGGCCGATCAGCGTGCTCGGACGGTATGGATCCGGGCCGGGCGCAACGGGCAACCGGACCGATCGGCCGGCCGCTGGCGGCCCTTCCAGATCGGCTTCGTGCTCATGTGCGTCGACGGCATCGTGGATCCCGACCACGATGACCGCTCGATCGCGGATGTCCTGTGGTTCCCCACCGGCGGCGGAAAGACCGAGGCCTACCTCGGATTGATCGCCTTCACCACCTTCCTCAGACGCATGCGCGGCGGTGAGGCAGGTGGCGGTGTCACGGTGCTCATGCGCTACACGCTCCGACTCCTGACCCTTCAGCAGTTCGAGCGTGCCGCCGCTCTCATCTGTGCGATGGAGCGACTGCGTCGAGCCAGGCCAGAGTCGTTCGGCACCGAGAAGATCTCCATCGGCATGTGGGTGGGGCGTGCGTCCACCCCCAACCATTTCAAGGACGCCGAGAAGAGCCTGAAGAAGCTTCGTAATGGTGAGCAGCTGCAGGAGGAGAACCCCGTGCAGCTGCGGGCGTGTCCGTGGTGCGGGACGGCGATGGACGCGCACGACTACAACGTCGACGCAGGCGCCGCGACGATGTCGATCACCTGTCGTAACGACGACTGCGCGTTCCGCTCTGGTCTGCCGGTGCACGTCGTGGACGAAGACCTGTACGCGGTCCGTCCGACGTTGGTCATCGCCACCGCTGACAAGTTCGCGCAGGTGACATGGCGGGAGAAGGTGGCGCGGCTGTTCAACCTCGAGGGGGCACCAGCGGGGACACCGCCGCCGGAACTGGTGATCCAGGACGAGCTGCACCTCATCTCCGGCCCTCTCGGCACCCTCGCAGGTCTCTACGAGACCGCGATCGACATCGCCGCCGACTCGCCGAAGGTTGTTGCGTCAACGGCGACGATCCGACGGGCGGACCAGCAGGGCAAGAGGCTCTTCTCCCGGGACGTCCGCCAGTTCCCGCCGGCGGGACTCGACGCCCGCGACTCGTGGTTCGCAGTGGAGACGGCGCGGGAACGCAAGGCGACTCGCCTCTACGTCGGTGTCCTCACCCCCAGCACCAGCCAGGCCACCCTCCTCATCCGCACCTACGCGGCTCTACTGCATCACGTCGCGGCCGGCGCCGGGGACGACCGGGTCCGGGACGGCTACTGGACGCTCGTGGGCTACTTCAACAGCCTCCGCTTGTTGTCCGCCGCGGAGTTGCAGGTCCACGCCGACGTCCAGGAGCGTCTGAAGCAGCTGGCGAAACGCCAGAAGACGCAGTATCGGCAGGTGGAGAACCTTGCGGAGCTGACGAGCCGTGTGCCCTCCAGCGAGATCCCGAGTGTTCTTGAGCACCTTTTCGTCGGGCACTCCGAGGGCGACGCGGTCGATGTGGTCCTCGCGACCAACATGATCTCGGTCGGTGTCGACGTCGACCGGCTCGGCCTGATGGCGGTCATGGGACAACCGCAGGCCACCGCCGAGTACATCCAGGCAACCAGCCGGGTCGGTCGGAGGGACCCGGGGCTGGTGGTCACGATGTTCAACAGCGCACGGTCTCGGGACCGCTCCCACTACGAGGACTTCACGTCGTACCACTCCGCCCTGTATCGGCAGGTGGAGGCCAGCAGCGTCACCCCGTTCTCGGCGCGGGCACGGGACCGGGCCCTGCATGCGGTCCTCGTTGGTCTCGTTCGCCTGCTCCACCCGCCGGCACGGCCGAACGCCGCGGCGGCGGACGTGGAGGACTTCCTGGACGCGGTGCAGCATGCGCGAGATCGCATTCTCGAGCGTGTCGCGGACATCGAACCCGAGCAGCACCGAAACACCGAACGCGAGCTCGTGGAATTCATCGACCACTGGCGTCGTCTGGCTGACATCAACCCGGAGCTCCGCTACGAGGCGTCATATCGACCACCGGGCGCGCCGCCCCGTCAGCCGGACATCGCGCTGCTCGGCTCGTACGGCAGCGACGACGACCTCGCCGACTCCCAGCCCACGATGTGGAGTCTGCGCGACGTCGACGTCGAGTCCGGCATCTTCCTGGAGGGCTGATCCATGGCACTACGGACGAAACGCCGCGGGACGACAGCCCGTAGGCCGACCTTCCTTCACCTGGGTGGTGTACGCCGCACGCAGCTGATCACCACCTACGGGGTCGGTGCGCTGATCGCCTTCGGGGATCAATCCTTCGTTGTCGGCGGACTCGACGGCTGGGCGGTCGGTGAGGCGACAGAGCTCGACGAGTTCCGCCTTCGCACGCGGCTCAAGGTCAATACCTTCCATCTACCCCCGGCTGCCGATGAGAAGGCAGGCGACGGGGTCCGGGCCCGCCGGTTCCCAGAGCGCTATACGTGCCCGGGCGACGGGCCGCGCGGGTGCTCCGAGAACCTACGCTGGTACAGGCAGTTCAACTCGCCGCGTGGCCGCAGCGATTGCGCGAGCTGCGGGGAACCGCTCACCCCGTCCCGCTTCGTCGTTGCGTGCCATAACGGCCACCTCGACGACTTCCCTTACTTCGAGTGGGCGCACGCCGATCACAAGGGTTCCGGTGCGGCGGCGCACCCGCTTTCCTTCCGCACGACGGGTCGTTCGGCATCTCTGCGATCGATCACGATCGAATGCGGCTGCGGGGCCCGGGGGTCGATGGAGGGTGCATTCGGTGCACGGGCACTTGCCACGATCGGGTACAGCTGTCGCGGCGGGCGTCCGTGGCTCGGTCCCGACGCCCGTGAACAGGGGTGCTCTGCGGAAGTCCGTACACTCCAACGCGGATCATCAGCGGCCTGGTTCCCGGTGGTGCGCTCGGCGCTCTCGATCCCTCCGTTCAGCAGACGGCTCCACGCAAGCGTCGGTCGGCACTACAACCTGTGGAAGGACAAGTCCGAGGCGACCATCCGGGAGTTGGTGCCGCTCGTTCCCAACCTGTTGGGCGATGGCGACACCGTCGAGGACGTGCTCGCCGCGATTCGCGACTACCGGCGCTATGAGGATGGGGAAGGCTCCAATCCTGCGGAGGAGCGACGGGCTTCGAGGCGTCGGATGTATTGCGGGCAGAGGAGTATCGACAGCTCTCCCGCAAGTACGTAGGCGACGAGAAGTTCGAATGTGAGCCCGCGCCGGACGAGCCGGACGTGCCGGCCGTGGCCGGGCTGGATGAACCCATGCTGGTCCACCGCCTGCGCGAGGTCCGTGCCCTCGAGACGTTTACGCGGGTCGCCGCGCCGACCGAGGGGGACGAGAAGGAACGATCGGCAGACCTGAGCCTGGGCGACGTCGGCTGGCTGCCGGCCGTCGAGGTCATCGGAGAAGGGGTCTTCATCCGCCTCGACGTCGACCGGCTGCGCGAGTGGGAGCGTTCCGCGGGCGCGACCGTCCGGGCCGAGCGAATTCGCGAGGCACACGAGCGTGCACTCGCGCGTCGGACTCGTCAGGGCAAGCGGACGCCCGCTTCGCCGGTCACGCCGCGGCTCTTGCTCGTCCACACGCTCGCCCACGCGCTCATGGACGAATGGAGTCTTGACGCGGGTTATCCGGCATCGGCGTTGCGTGAACGGTTGTACGTCTCCGACGAGATGGCCGGCGTCCTCATCTACACAGCGGCGAGCGACTCGGCGGGCAGCCTCGGTGGTCTCGTCGAACGCGGACGGCGGAGCAGACTGTACGTGAGCATGCAGGCGGCCCTGCGGCGGGCGACCTGGTGCTCGGCGGACCCACTGTGCGTGGAGTCGGAAGCCTCAGGCGTTGACAGCTTGAACCTGGCCGCGTGCCACAGCTGCCTCCTCCTCCCGGAAACCAGCTGCGAGCACAACAACGCCTTCTTGGACCGGGCGACCCTCGTCGGAACGCCGGATGACTCGAGCCTGGGGTTCTTCGCCTCCTCGTGACGGTCCCGCACCCACATCGCCTGCCACTGGCGATGCGGGTGCGACTGCACCGCGGCGGTGGGGTATGTGTATCGCCGTGGATGGGGCAGGCGACGGCGCGCACGGGCCCGGGTACCGACCACCCGCCTCGAGCCCGGGCGTTGCCCAGCGGATGAGCAGGGCTCGTCGGCGGGACACCGAGCCCGAGATGCTCGTACGGCGGGAGGCCCACCGCCGTGGCCTCAGGTACCGCGTCAATGCTACGTTACCGGGAATGTCCCGTAGGCGTGCCGACATGGTCTTCCCAGGGCCCCGGGTCGCGGTCTTCGTCGATGGGTGCTTCTGGCACTCCTGTCCGGATCATGCCACGATCCCCAAGGCCAACAACCAGTGGTGGGTTACGAAGCTGCGGAAGAATGCGGCGCGCGACCGGGAGACCAACGATCATCTGACGTCGATCGGCTGGGTGCCTCTGCGGTTCTGGGAGCATCAATCCGCTACGGACATCGTTGACGTGATCGAGAAGATCGTCAAAGACCGCTCACACTGAATGCCAGATCCTGATGCGTCGCCGGCTTCGGGCACTGTGAGGGGCCGATGGCGCTGACCGCAGGTCCACTGGCCTCCGGCGGCGGAGCCTATTGCGGCCCCGATCATGAACTTCGACGTGGTCGTTGGTCATCGTCGGAGTTGACCCATGGGCTGTGTCAGCAGCGCTCAACCCTGCGTCGTCAACTAATATTTGACAGAGGGCAACTTGTCAAATATCCTTTGACGCGAGCGATGTTGTTGCCGACACGCGAGGAGATGACGTGCCTACCGGGCAATCTGGAGAGGCCTTCGGTCCATGGCTGGGCCGACAGCTCCGTCGCGCTGGTCTCACCCAGGCCGAGCTCGCAGAGCGGGTCGGGATCACTCGTGCCGCAGTCTCTGCCTGGGTCACCGGCGCGCAGAACCTCGTGACGAGACGAGGAGGGCGATTGCGGCGGTGCTCGGTACGGACGCGGCTTCGCTGCACAATCGCACCGTCGATGTCGCGCCGGCGCGTCCGTGTCGCTGGCACCACCGTCCCGGGCATGCCGATGGCGGACGGGAGTATGGGAACGCGGCCACGTTCGCCTTCGATGCCGACCTGTCGGTCCTCGCGCGCGAGGCCACACAGAACTCGCTTGACGAGCGTCACGATCCGACGCGGCCGGTACGCGTGCACTACACGCTGCACGAATTGACCGGAGAACACCTTGGTGCGTTTCTGCGCGCCCTGCACTGGGATGAGCTGAGCAAGCACTACGCCGAGGCGGCTTCCGCCGAGCAGAAGGTCTCGCGCAGCCTGCGCGCGGCACTCGATGACCTTGCTGAGCACGACTCCCTGGTGCTCCTGCGCATCGACGATTACAACGCCGCCGGCCTCGCCGGGCCTGAGTACGGTGACGGTCGCTTCGCCGCTGTAGTTCGTCGCCAGCTCGACAGTCACAAGCAGTCCGGTGGGCGCGCAGGCGGGTCGTACGGGCTGGGCAAGGCCACCCTGTGGGCAACCAGTCGATTCGGACTGGTCGTGATCAACTCTACGCTCTCCACCCCTCATGAGGGGCATACCGAGCGCAGGCTGATCGCTCGGCTCGACCTGCCGTGGCGTGAGGTTGACGGGAAGGTGTACGCAGGTCCGGCCTGGTTCGGCGAACCCGACACCGATCCGGCCCACGCGGGCGTGTCGCGCTCCTGGTGGGCCGACGAACCAACCGTACGCGAACTGCACGTCGAGCGACCCACTGCCGATCCCGGCACGTCGTTCCTGATCGTCGGCGCCCACGACGCCTCCGGCGATGCCGAGAGCCTTCAGGACATGCACGAGAAGCTCGTGCGGTCCCTCGCCGACTGGTTCTGGGCTGCGATGGTAGGTGGTGCGGGCGCGGGGCCGTTGATCGAAGCGCGTGTGACCACTCTGCAGAACGGTCGTGTGCTCATCCCGGAGGAGCGGGTCGATCCCCATGATCATCACTCCGCGCAGAGCCGAGCCCTGAAGGCGTACCTGGATGGCGCGACCGTGGACGAGCTCACGTCCACTGAGCAGGTTGCCCTGGCAGAGGTGCCCCTCGTCGTCACCCCGCTTCGCGGTGTCGAATCAGCCCGCGGAAAGGGACGTGAGCACAGGACAGTCCTCCTGCTCACCCCGTCCGACGACGATCGGGCCAATCGGGTGGTCTGCATGCGGGGCAACCGGATGACCGTCACCGAGCACCGACCCCGCGATCTCCCACTGGGGACCATGTCGTTCCAGGGGGTCCTCCTCGCCGGCTACGCGACCGGACGGGAGGGGGAGGACGTCGAACTTGCCGAGCGCTTCCTCCGCGCATCCGAGCCGCCCGAGCACGATCGCTGGGACCGCACCGAGGAGTTGACATCGCTGTACGAGCGAGGCGCGCTCACGCGCCTCAGGGAGTTCCGGGCGGAGATCGACAAGACGGTCCGTGCGCTCGTCGGGCGGCGAGAAGTAGACCGCAGCGATGGCCCGGCCGTCCTGCGTCAACTGTTGAGATTGGACGGATCCGCCGGATCGCGTCGGGGGCCACAGGGTGTGCCCACGGTGCACCGCATCGATGCCCAGATCGACGGGAGCGGCGCTTGGAACGTCAACGTCATGCTGAAACTCCCGGCCGCCGACGATCCGTGGTGCCTCACCCCGGTCGCAAAGTTCGACGTGCGCTCGGGCGGCCGACCCGTCGTCCGGTGGAAGTTGCTCGCCGCGGGCGAGAACTGTCGGGAGGAGAACGGCAACCTGGTCGTTGAGCCCGGAGTACGGTCGGCCACCTTTGTCGGTGTCACTGATCCTTCCGATCACCCGGTGCACGGCAGGTTCGCCCGCCTCACGGTGGACGTGCAGAAGGCGCGTGGAGGTGCGGCATGAAGCCCGTGTTCCCGTACCCCACCCTCTTCGGTGATGTCGACCTCGAGGTCGTCGCGGTCACGGTTGACGGCGCGCAGCTTCCGTACTCGAAGATCTCCAGGAATGAGCGGACGGTCGCGCTGCATGGGACCGGCCGGGAGAACTGGGGCATCGCCACTCTGCACGTGCGAGCAACTCTGCCGGAGAGTGAGATCGCGGGCGGTCCGTGGACGGACATCGTGTGTGTCGCCGTGCTCAGAGAGAAGGCCACGAATGTCCGTGTAACGGCTCGTCTCGCACCTGGCCCCGACGGTCGGTGGCAGGGGAGCATTGACCTCCAGCATGACCGGCACCGGACGCGGGCACTGCTCGGTCTCGCCGTCGTCGGAACGGTCGAGGGCGTAGTCGGACGCGCTATCGGTTCCACGGAGGAGGAATGGAATGTTGATCTCCGCAGCGTAACGCCCGTGCGTCAACGGGAGATCGAGATCGTCAAGACCGACTTTCGGGAGGGCCAGCACGAATGGCTCCGACCTTACGCGGATTCACCGTGGGTCGTCGAGACGACTGGGGAAGAGATCCCGACCGTGTACCTCAACACGACGGGCGTCGAAGGACTGATCGACGTCCTCTACGGGACGGGCAGCGGCCGCGAGGAGAAGGTACTGCGGGAGACGATGGCTCCCAGATCGCTCTCGACGCCTGGACGGCGATGTTCCACACCGCGGTCAGCGACCTCGAGGTCGATGAGGACGAGACACCCCTCATGCCGACGGGGTGGAAAGAGGCTGTGCTGCGCGCGATGCTGCCGGACATCCTGCCCGGCCGGCAGCTCACCGACGCCCTCTACGAGATCAGCGAACGCCGCAAGAAGGCTTCGGCTGGGCCGAGCTCCAAACGAGCATCCAGTACGCCGCAGGTCGACGCGGTCAGGTCGCCAAGAAGCTGACCACCGCGGTCCGCACCCTCGGTAGCACCGAGAGGAGCAGCGCCCCATGACCGGCATCGAAGCCGTCGACATTCCGTCGGTGCTCGGCCTCCTGCCGAACGCAGCGGTCATCAAACACCTCGGCCACGGCATGCAGCCGGCCGCGAGCGACCGCCGCTGGTGACACTCCGCAGGCTGTCCGTTGGGCTACCGGAGACCGAGCCTCGATGGGCAACCACACCCGTGCGCGACTTGCTGGACGAGGCCATGAAGCGTTTCGACGGGCGGTCCGTGGACGCCGATGCCTGGCTCGCGCCGCGGTTGCACGCCACTCTGCGCATGACCCGTGCGGAGGCCGCGGACAGCCGACTGTGGAACTTCCTTGCGATGGTAGTGGCGCCGGACTACGTGGCATTTCGACACGGGGGGAAGGGGATCGTCCAGGCTTCGCGATTCTGCGGGCCTCACTACACGCAGGCCTTCGCCCGCCTGTGGTGGGCGGCCGAACTGTTCCGTGACAGCGCGGACTACGGACCGGCAGTGGCTGCGTGTCGGATCCAGGACGTGTTGAACACGACCATGCGGCTCGACGTTATCGATCATCGTCCGACCGCGCATGCGATCATCCGACTTGTCGAGCGGCTGATGATTGAAGGCGTGCCATCCCTTGGAGATCATGTGAACGCCCTGTCCAAGGCGGTGAACGCGGCAGGCAGCACCCTGGTCTACGACGTGCTGGCGCCGGACGATCCCATCGATGACGACGGCCTTCGTGACTGGATCGCCGAGTCCGCAGATATGCCCCCCGTCCCCTGGGACCGACTTCCGGTCGGACCGGACGACGGGCCTGTGAACAGGGATGCGGTGGATATCCTGCTGTCGCTGTTCAAGCAGCTGCTCCATGACGCTCCGCGGCGTCGCCGAGGACGTGAGCCGGATTGAGAGGATGTGAAGTGCCACCAAATGGAGCCGGCCTCTCACGTGCGTCGAGCTTGTCGGGCCGTCATTTCTCCTCGCTCGAGGTTTGTGCGGGTGCGGGCGGCCTTGCGCTCGGACTGCAACATGCCGGATTCGAACCCGTTCTGCTGCTCGACAAGCGCGATGTTGCCTGCAGAACATTGCGGATGAACCGCCCGGAATGGGATGTCCGCGAGACCGATCTGCTTGAGTTCGATCCAAGCGAGAATCAGCAGGTGTATGACGTCGACCTCCTCTCGGCCGGGCTGCCGAGGGTGAAGGCGACGGCTACAGTCAACCGCAGCCGAGGCAGCGAGCAGGAGTTGGAGCTCCTCAAGGCGACGATCCTGCTGGTGCACGGTGTCCAGCCGCGAGCGCTGCTGATTGAGAATGTGCCGGATCTCGTGACGAAGGACGCGTACGAACCGATCCGCGACGATATCAGGTCCGAACTTGATCATCTCGGATACGGACACATGTGGTTCGTTGTCAACGCCGCCGACTACGGCGTACCGCAACACCGGCTGCAGGGGGTACTGGTCGCGTTGAAGGAGGACGCATTGGACGCGTTTCATGTACCGCCTCGGCTCCCTGATCCCCCGGTGACGGTGGGCGCGGCGCTGCGTGAGTCGATGGCGACGCGCGGTTGGCGCCAGGCGGACGAGTGGGCGGCGCGGGCGAACCGGATCGCCCCGACCCTGGTCGGTGGGTCGTGGGAACGCGGAGGTGCCGATCTTGGCCCGAGGGGGTCGAAGAACGCCTGGGCGAGGATGGGCGTGGACGGCGGGTCGGTGGCCGACTTGCCTCCCGCCATCGACTTCCACTGGGATCCGACCCTCGGACGGGCCGGCATGGTGCAGATCACGGTGGATCAGGCGGCGCACCTGCAGGGATTCCCTGCGGATTGGCGCTTCGCAGGCCGCAAGACCGCTCGGTACCGCCAGGTTGCGGAGGCTTCCCCGCCACCTGTCGCGCGAGCGATCGGCCACGCCATCGCCGACGCGCTGAACGCGGGGTGACCTCGGATCGTCGGGGGCACTGGATAGCATCCGCTCCCATGACGATCCCTGTGCAGCCGCAGTCCCCATGGCCTGCGCAGGTTCAGATGGTCGATCTCTTCGCCGGCCCGGGCGGGCTGGACGTCGCGGCGTGCTGGCTGGGGATCGACGTGGACGGTATCGAGTGGGATTCGAACGCCTGTGCGACCCGGCAGGCCGCCGGACTCCGTACCGTCGCGGAGGACGTGCGGCGTCGCGGTCCGGCAGACTTCCCGGAGGCCACGATCCTTGCCGGTGGTCCCCCATGTCAGACCTACACGGTCGCGGGCACCGGAGCCGGACGCCGTGCCTTGGACGACGTCCTTGGACTGGTCAAGAGAATGGCGGCGGGGGATGACATCGCCGAGACCCTGGCTGAACTGGACGACGAGCGGACGGGCCTCGTGCTGGAACCACTGCGTTGGGCATTGGATGCGGCAGCTCAGGGACGTCCTTACGACGCAATCGTGTTGGAGCAGGTGCCCGCCGTGCTCCCCGTGTGGCAGGCCGTGCAGGAGGCACTTGAGGGCATCGGCTACAAGTCCGACTGCGGCATTCTGCACACGGAGGAGTTCGGCGTGCCGCAGACCCGTCGTCGTGCGATCCTCATCGCCCGGCGCGACAGCCAACCGCACCTGCCCCGACCTACGCACCGCCGCTACCGCAAGGGTGTCTCTCGGTCGGAGGGCGATCCGACGCTGCTGCCATGGGCGACGATGGGGGAGACGCTCGCTCGGCCGCACACCTTCGTCGTGATCTCCAACTATGGCACTGGGGGAGACCCGAAGGCACGTGGTCGTCGCAAATCCGACGAGCCCTCCGCCACGCTTACTGGGAAGGTTTCCCGCAACCGCGTCGTCGCCGGCAATGGCACCGATGTTCACCGGTTCAGTGTGCACGAGGCCGGCCAGTTGCAGACCTTCCCTCACGACTACCCGTGGTCGGGCAACGACATCTCCCAGCAGATCGGCAACGCGATCCCTCCGCGCCTCGCAGCGCATGTCCTCGCTGCAGCGTTGAACGGAGAGGTCGAGGGGACCGCGCTCGATAGGGCTGTCAAAGCCGGATGGGACACGGCGCGCGGCTCCGTGTCGGTGCGGTCTGTTGAGGCCTTGCCGGCCCACCAGCCGTCACTCTTCGCTGCCGACCACTCCTCGATGACGGCGACCTAGCCCAAAGCCGTTCAGTTAGGGCCTGCAGATCATCAACTCGCGATCGTATCCGTGTTGGGGCGGCGAGACCGGCCTTATGACGAGGTCGTCGAGGTCGTCCAGGTCAATCGGTGGGCCTGTCGCAGGGTGGATGGTGTAGCGCGCCTGTTCCAGAAGGCATCGGTGTCGCGGATTCGCCGGTTGATGGTCTTGGGGCAGACGCCGAACAGGACGGCGACCTGGGGCAGGGCGTGGCGTTTGTGCAGACGGTGGCCAGGAGCTGGTCGGCGAAGGTGAGCACCGGGCGACGTCCCAGCCGGAGCGAGTCTTTCGCGGGCAGTGGCCGCGTCGTTTGTCCAGTTCGGCTTCCTCTGCTGGTGATGCCGTGGACCGGCTCGCCCGTCGGGCGCCACTGCCGGCTGGCGTTGTATAAAGATCAAGTTGAGTGCGCGTCGGAACCGCGGGCCGTTCAGGCTGGCCCGGCGCCTGCGCTCGAGAGCTTTCGACCGCAGCCGCTTGTCCGTCGAGGATGATCAGGTCCTGGCTAGGGTTGTGTACGTGAAGTACGTACTCCTCGGCGAGGAACCTGTCTCAGTCTGGATCGCAGTAGTCGAGCCCAGGCGTCGACTGCCAATCGACGACGATGGGCCGGTCTTCGATGCCTTCGCTGAAGGGTGTTACTTTCGTGGCGTCAGTCTCGACCGGCTCCCATCGATATTGAGGTTTGGAATCGATGTGCAGCCGACAGATTCGCCGATCTACGCTGGCGACTTCGAAAAGGCCTGGGAGTATGGCGATTTCCCTAAAGTCGTTATGGCGCTGGACCCGTCGCGTACGGAATCCACTTGTCATGTGATCGACGATGATCTTCCTCAGGTTGAGATCGACGAACTGAAAGTCGTCTACCCTCACGTTCACAAGGTCGACGGCCAGACTTGGCTATCTCGGATCAGTCATACTAATCCTACCCTTAGGGGTTACGAGGCCGCGTATGGCCGGTGGATCCCAGGGGATCCGTTCGAGACTCTTCGCGCAATCTTCGTATATGTGTCCCCGGGGAACCTAAAGCTTATAGCGCAGATGATAAAATAATTGCATTGGCAGCAAGCGGACGTTTCTTGCGCGTCGGTCTTCCGCGCCTACTTGAGGATTATTGGCGAGTGGGGCCTTCAACGTACTCCTGTAGGGCGTCGGTGACCTACGCCTCGTCCGGGTAGGCATAGGTCTCGCGGAGCTCTTAGTCTCGATTGAGGGCGACGCTTGGAGTGCAACCGTCACCCCTCGAGTGTGGCAGAACCGATTTGGCGATGCTCGCGCAGATGGACCGATCGGTTGGGCTGATCGGGTGAAAGATACGCAACGCACTCACCCGCTCGCCCCCTGCTCGCAAATTGACGCGGGGGTGGCGTTGGGGACGTCGTCGGCGTGGCCTGGCCCAGCGTGGCGTAGACCTCGCAGAGCGATACGACGAGGCTGGCGAACCAAACCTCCTGTGGGCCGGCCTGACCAGATCTCACTTTCCGCGACGGCAGCCGCGAGCTTTCGACGAGGATCAGGTCACCGACTGGGTACGGCTGTTGCTCGAGCAACTGCACCGCGACCTCAGGCGCGATTCTGAGGTCTACGGGTTGCGGCGCGTCGCGACGTTAAAGGGTCGGGAGCTGGTGCGGGTGTTCGGGAGTTCGAGGTGCGCCCGGTTGACGACATCTCCGAGGCGGGCCGGGCTCAGGTGGTTGCCGACCTTGCCACGTCGGCCACTGGCTCGGGTGGAGGTATCGCCGACGCGGTCGTCCGACGGGCGGCGGCACGCGCAGGGTCGAGATTGATCGACCAGCACGGGATCGAGGCTTCTGCTATGTCTACCGCAAGTTCTTCGCTGACGTGGTCGCGGGCGGCGTCGGCGAAGAAGGTCCGCATGCTGGTCTGCTTCATCGAAACTTCGCGGACGTGCAGACCGGAGCGTGATCGGGCCGCTACGGTCGGGGCGTGACTCGGATCGTGGGGGCGATGCTGGTCGGAGTCGTGTTGCTAGTCGGAGGGTGTACGACGGTTGCGGGCCAGCCAACTCCGGCGAACTCGACGGGCGGCGCCTCGGCGGAGGCGAACGGGATCGAGCTCCCGCCCCGGCCGCGGGAGGTGCGGCTGGACGGGGTGGATCCGTGTGAGCTGCTCAGCGAGGAGCAGCGGGCCGAACTGGGGTTGGACGGGCGGCCGCTGTCCGACTTGGCCCCGTCGGACCTGTACGGCGGCGACGTTCCGTCCTGTGTGATCCGTGGATCCGAACCGCGCGAGGTATTCGTCGGGGTGAACCTGGTGACGTCGGCGGGGATCGAGCGGTTCACCACGTCCCAGGGGCTGGCCGCCGAGTTGCGGCCGGTGCAGGTGCGCGGATTTCCGGCGTTGGTTGTGACGCCAACCCGGTACATCACCTACTGCACGGTCGTCGTGGACGTCGCCCCCGGCCAGCTGATCGACGCCCAGTTCAGCGACGGCGGCGGTCAGCCACCGGTCCCACAGCCGCAGCTGTGCCAAGGGGCTGAGGCCCTGGCGGATGCGGTGACGGCGAGCCTGCTCGCGGGCTGACGCGCACGCCAGAGGTCGTTCACGATCGCACACGGTCTCGGCGAATCGGCCCGTCCAGCTCCAGGAGATCTCTACCGTGGCCGATGGGTCTCACGCAGGTGAGGAGTGGTCGATGCCAGGCGTCCGGCACGTTTCGGATCGTGGATCGGCAGATCCCGGCCGTGCGAGCGGCCGTCGACGAATCGCTGAACGAGCTGAGCGTTCAACTCCAACGCTTACAGGTGGATGGGGTGATCGAGCCGTGGCTCGGCGATCCGGTCAGCGAGGACGTCGTCCGGCAGTACAACGCGCGGGTGATGGGCGCCGCCGGCGGCTCCCCGGGCAGCGCGTATGGCGCGCTCGTTGCCTACCAGGCCGAGCTGGTCAAGATCAAGGAGAGCCTCGAGCTCATGGAGCGGGGCTACGTGGGCGCCGAGGGCGACACCAAGGGCGACGTCGAGGCGACCTACCGGACACCGTGACGGAGCGGGCGACCTCATCCGTGAATCCAGCAGTTGGTGCCCGCGGGGAGGTCTTGTGATCGACGTGCGCTGGGATGGCTACGACCATCAGCAGATCTACGGCTTCGTGCAGCAGGGGCCGGGTCGGGCGGGTTCCACAGCGGCCGAGGCGGCGTGGGCCGAGACCGAGGGTCTGATCGCACGGATCGACCAGCGGATCGCGTCGGCGATGACCCAGTCGGCGGGCGGATGGGAGGGCGCAGCGGGGGACACGGCGCGCGCCGCGATGAGCCCGCTGGGGCAATGGGCCCTCGACGCGGCGAACGCGGCGAGGCTGACCGCCCAAAGCGTCACGGCGCAGGGAGAGCAGGCGGCGAACGTGCGCAACGCGATGCCCGAGCCCTACGCCGGGGCGCAGATGTTCGGGGACGTCGCGGGTGGCCTGGGTAAGACGGCGGTCGGCACGGTCCTCTTCAACCCGCTCAACGTCATCTCCGGCGTGGGTGATCTGCACACGGCGGCGACGGAGGCGGCGAACCGTGAGGCGCGGGCCAGAGAGCTCATGACCGGCTACACGAACGCATCCGCCGAGAACGTGCGCAACCTGGAGTTCTGGACCGATCCGCCGCAGGTGACCGTCGAAAGGATCTCGGACACCGGGGCCGGGCCTGGTCCAGGTGGCCCCGCGCTCCAGCCTGGGCTGGGGACGTCGGTCGCCCCTCTGCCTGGCGGGCCCGGAGGGGCGGGGCCCGTTCCCGGCGCGCCCGGGGGAGCGGGGCCGGGGGTCGTTCCCCCGCCGGGAGCTGTCGTTCCGCCCCCGTCAGGAGGGGCCAGTACGTCGCCGGTGGTCCCGCCACCGGCGACGCCTCCGGCCGTGGCACCCCCGAGCACGCCCCCGGCCGTGCCGCCGCCGGTCCTTCCACCACCGCCAACGGCACCGTCGCCGCTGCCCGGCACGCCGGCCCCGGGCGTCCCCGACACGGGCTTCGTGCCGCCCGCGGGCGCCGTCCCCGGAGCAGGTCCCGGGCGCCGAACCCCGGGCGCGCCGGTGCCCTCCGGTCCGTCCGCCCGGCCCGACCTGGGCAACGTCGGTGGACAGCCCGGCCCTGGGACTCGGCCCGGTACGGCGCCACCAGTGTTCCCGGCCTGCCGCGGACCGCGCCGCCTCCGAGTTGGCGCGACATCATCCCCTCCGGCCCCGACGTGCGGCCGAGCCAGCAGGATCGGCCGTTCCCGATCACGGCGAGGTCGGTGGAGGAGCCCGCGGCGCGTCCCGGACCGGGCGCGGGACCAACGGGCGCGGCCCCCGGAACTGCCGCACCCGGTGGAACCGGCCCGCGATCGCCGATCGGGGGGACCGCAGGCCTCTACCCGCCGATGGCCGGCGGCGCGATGCCTGCCCAGGGCCACGACCGTCGGCGGCCCGACTACTTGATCGACGACACGGACGCCTTCGCCGACGACCGCTGGTTCACCCCGGCCGTGATCACCCCCGACGACGTGCCGCCGCGGGCTCGTCGATGAGCCGCTCAGCACGGCGATCGTCAGCCGGCGGCTCGGACCCACATATGGAGGAGCGATGGCCCTCGCCGCGTCACTCGAATACATGCGCGCCGCCGCCGGGGCGTGGGACGTCGCGGGAGACCACCTACGAGCGGCGAGCGGGATGGCCGACGGTCTCACGTTCGCCCGCGTCGAGGCGGGGATCTTCCAAGCGCGTGGGAGTCGTACACCACGACCGCGACCTACATCGTCGACCGTCTGAACGAGGGCTCCGCCGAGGCGGCGAGCATCGCCGCGGTGCTGTGCGAGTCGGCTGACACCTACGAACGGGAGGACGGGACGCGCGCCGACGTCCTGAACGGAATCGGGGCGACCCGTGGCGGGTGCGGTCGAGCTCGACCGCGTCACGGAGGGCTTCCGAGCCGCGTACGGCGAAGCGGCGAAGCTGCCCGACCAGACCCGTGCGGTGTTCGACCAGCTCATGGTCGCCCTGCGCATCGGATCGGTGGGCGGAGGCGTCGTTGCCGCGGGTCCGGTGGGCGCCGTCGTCGGTGGCGCGCCTCCGGCCTGGGAAACCTGGTCCTCGACGACATCGAGGGTTGGCGTGACGAGATCCTCGCCAAGCTCGACGAGCTGCTCGGCCACCTGCACGAGGCGGCCAGGGGCATCGCCGCGCCGTACACGTTCATCCAGTACGCCGCCGAGTGGCAGCGGGTCGGCGGTGAGGTGCGGGCGGCGCGCAACGCGCACTTCGACCAGGGGGACCTCACCGGCTACTGGGAAGGTGTCGCCGCCGACCGGTACTCCGCCGCGCGGGAGAAGCAGGACGCCGCGTTCGAGGCGGCGGCCGCGATGTGCGACGTGGTGCACGAGAACCTCCTCGCGCTCTCCGAGACCGGCCGCGCCTTCTACGCCGAGATCGGCACGGCCGTCACGGAGTTCCTCACCGGATTCGGCGCCGCCCTCGCCAAGATCGCCACCGTGTGGGTGCGCCGTTCGGTGTCTCCGACGCCATCGACCTGGTGGCCCAGTACGTGCAGCTCATGGCGAAGGTTCTGACCGACACGATGGAACTCCTCGCGGGCCAGGCGATCGCCGCCAACGAGCTCGCGAATGCTGCCGACTCGCCGTACGGGTTGCCCGGCAATACGTGGCCCAGAGCGACCGCACACGCGTTCGACGATGCGACCGTCGCCGACGGTACGCCCTCCGCATGGGAGGTCAGCGCGTGATCGGGCGAACGTGGCGCGCCGCGGTTGTCGTGTTCTCCGTCGTGCTGCTCGCCTCGTGCGGCCAACTGTTCGCGAGGGAGCGACCGTGGGATCACTGGTCCACGCGCACGGTGGATGAGCTGTGCCGATATCCGCTGGACTTCTTCACCGACCACCTCGGCCGCCGCGGGCTCGAGGCCTCCTCTCCGATCGGGAAGCTGGATCAGAAGATCAACGGGTTCGGAGGCTGCATCGTCGATGGGCCGAAGCGTTCCCTCACCTCGCTGCACGTGAGTGCTTCGCTCGAACTGGCCGATGACGACCCCCCGGAAGGACTGACCGCCGACTACGAGGAGCGCGAACCGGTCCAGGTCGGGGCCGACGTGGTGCGGGTGTGGTCCCGCGACGACGGCATGGGCCGGGAGTTGCGCGCCGACATCGACGGGTGGACCGGGCGCCTGGTGGTCCACCTCCTTGTGATCGGCGAGCCCACGGGTGACGTGGCGTTGGCCGACGAGCACCTGCCCGCGGCCGCCGAGATGCTCGTGCGGATGACCCGCGACCTCAAGGGGCCGGGCCGGCAACCGCCCCGGTGACGTCCCTCCGAGCTCGGTGTCCACCGAGGTCCGCGGGCGATCGATCGTCGCCCGGTCAATTCGCTGCGGGTCAAGACGTGCGCCGGGCCCGCCCCCTTGTCCTTGCTGTCGCGCAGGCCGACGCGCTCGCCGGTGCGCCGTCACTCACCACCCGGGATAGCGGTCCCACCAGCGCGGATCGTCCGCCTGCCGGTACTCGTGCCCGCCAGGCCCGTCCTCGAGCTGGCTGACGAGGTCGCGGGCGAGGATGCCCATCGGCCAGGCGAGCTCCAGCCGCCCGAGCAACTCGACGGGCAGCGCCTCCGCCCCGTGCACGCGCCGAGGAGGGGCCGGCGACCGGGCCGACGGCGTCCGGGGCGGGCAGGTGCCGGGCACGGTGCAGGGTGTCGGCGATGGCCGACGGGTCTGCGCAGGTCGCAGCGAGGGCGGCGCCCCCGCGCAGGGCCGACCATGCCTTGTGGTCGGGGGCGAGATCGTGGAGCGGGCGGTCGGCGTCGAGCACGCCGTCGAGCAGGGGGTCGGAGAGGGCCGCGAGGGCGTCGGCGACCGAGCGAGCGGACGTCGCCGCCCTGGCCAGTGTCACGCCGACCAGCGCGGAACGGACCGCATCGGGGTGGCCGTGCGTCGTCACGACCACCTCCTCCGTCCAGAAATCAGCCACGTCGGCGCACGCGAGCGGGAGGGTGCGCGTGAGGGCGTGGTGACCTCTGCTGGTGGTCGGCGCGGGTTCCGGATGCGGCGCGGTCGTGGCGGTGAGCGCGGCGACCATCGCCGGGGCGTTGCCGCGCCGTTCGTGCAGCGAGGGGACGCGGTGCAGCCAGCCGTCGAGGCCGATGGGTTCGGTGACCGGGATGCCCTGGATCTGGGCCCAGCGGCGGTAGGCGTTCCAGACGACCCCGGAGCCGGGGCCGATCCCGCGGTGGGCGGCGCGGACGTGCCCGCGGATCAGCCCCTCGACGGTGAAACAGGCGAGCTGGGTGGTCGACGTCCCGAGGAGAACAGTCGGGTGCGGCTGGTGGGGGCGGGTGAGAGCGTCGCCGAGGGCCAGGCCGAGCAGCAGCCCGCGCACCCGGGACAGCCGGTCTGCGCGGCGCACCGCCTCGGGGTCCGAGGGCTGCACGGTCAGCGTGATGACCCGCGGTTCGGGCTCGACGAGCCGGTCGGCCAGGTCGAGGACGGTGTCCCGGCCCTCCACCCGCGCGGCCCAGTCCGCCGGCACGGCAGCCTCGCCGTGGAGCGCGCCGAGCAGGTTGCCGGTGATCGCGCCGGTCGAGTCGCTGTCGCCGTCGTGGTTGACGGCGAACAGCAGCGCGGTGCGCAGCTGGTCCGGCCCGGGGTGGGTGAGCGCGGCGTAGACGCTCATCGCGAGCGCTTCCTCGGCGACCCAACCCTCGCCGAGCTGGTGCAGTCGTTCGGGGGTTGCTGGGCCGTCGGCGGCGGCCACCGCTCGGCTCAGGGCGGCGGTTGTCTCCTCGTGGCCGGGGTGCCCGGACACGAGTTCGATCGCCGCGGACACCGATTCCGCGAGCCCGCGCCCGTCGACGAGATGCCGGACGATGACGGCGAACGCGGCGGCGGCGAGCCGGGCGGTCGGGTGGCCGTGGGTGAGGCAGGCACCGGTGATCGCGGCCTCGGCCACCGCCTCCGGAGTGGGCAGCCGGGCCGACAGGCCGAACGGCGCCGAGCGCATCACCGTCCCGCAGCCCTTCGAGCCGGCGTTCACCGGCGTCGTGACGGTTCCGCGCTGCGCGGCGCGGATCCCGGACAGGCACGCGTTGCCCGGGGCGCGGACGGCGTAGAGCCAGGGCTGGGCGGCGAGGCCGACGGCGCCGTCGGGTGGGGCGGGCTGCTCCTGGGTGACGAGCCAGCGCTGGTAGGCGGCGTGCAGCCGGTCGTCGAGCGCGGGCGGGTCGGTGTCCAGCAGCGCTTCCGCGGTGAACAGCGTCATCTGGGTGTCGTCGGTGACGAGCCCGGCCGGCCCGTACGGCGACGGCACGAGGTCGGTGACGCCGGCCGGGCCGAACCTCGATCGGATCGCGGCGAGCGCGTCGAACTCGACGGGTGCGCCGAGGGCGTCCCCGACCGCGCCGGCGAGGAGACAACCGCGGGCGCGGGAGCGGCGCTGCTTCGGATCGATCACGGCAGCAGACCCTACGGCCGGGTTCGTCATGATCTCCGCTGGCCACACCAACAGGGAGCGATGGGGCAGCGGGAAGTCGCGCGGGGCAAGGCGGGCTCCGCTGCCAGGGTGTCGATCACGGCTGTCCGCGGGTTCGTCGACCGCGCCGCGGCTCTGATCGGCGCGCCACAGGAGACGTGCCGGACCGTCAGCGTGGTGGCCTCGTGAGGAGGCGCTGCGCGCAAGCGAGTTGGGCCGGGCGAATCCCCCCGAATGGATGACCGCAGCGTGATCGGGCGGCTACCGTGCTCCTCGTGCGGCGAGTGGCGGTGGCGGTACTGGTCGTGTTGCTGGCATCCGCGTGCGCTATCCAGGGAACCGCGGGTCCCGCGACCACCCCGGAGCCGCAGCCGGGCGGGGCGGCGGGTGAGCTCCCACCGCGGCCGCGCGAGGTTCGGCTGGATGGAATCGACCCCTGCTCGCTGCTGACGGATGAACAGCTGGCGGAGCTGGGGTTGGACGGTCGGCCGGTGTCCTCTCAGGCGTCGGTGGGGTTGTATCCGGGCGCTGAGGTGCCGCGTGCGACATCAGTGGTTTCGAGCCTCGCGCGGTCGCGACAGGGATCAGCCTCGTGACGACCGTTGGCATCGAGCGGTTCACGACCGGCGAGCTGGCCGCGGAGATCCGCCCGATCACCGTGCAGGGGTTTCCGGCGGTGGTGGCGGTGCCGACCAGGTTCACCGACTACTGCACGGTAGTAGTGGATGTCGCACCTGGTCAGCTCCTGGACGTGCAGTTCGCGACGGGCGGGCGACAGCCGCCGATCCCGCAACCGCAGCTGTGCCGCGACGCAGAGATCGTCGCGGGCGAGGTGATGACGACCCTGCTCGATCGCTGACGCCGCGGACGGTCCGTTCACATTTGCACACGATTCTCGCTCGTCGACCCGCCGCTGTCGGGACCCGGCCTACGGTCGGATCGATCCGATCCGATCCGAGGAGGACGCATGCCCGGCCAGTTCCCGTCCGGCGCCCTGCGGATTGACCCATCCGCAATCCCCGCGGTTCGAGCGGCGTTCGACGACTCGATCATCGAGCTCAGACCGCATCTGCGCCGGCTTCGTCAGGAGGCCTACATCCCCGAACCCTGGCTCGGCGACCCCGTGAGCGCGGAGGCGGCGACCGCGTACAACGCCAGCGTGATGGACGCGGCGGACGGCCCGTACGCGGCGATGGTGGCCTTGGAGGCCGAGCTGCTCCGGATCCGCGACTCGCTGCAGGTGATGGAGGACCACTACCGGCTCACGGAGGGCGAGAACGCGGCGCTGTGGGGACGCCTCTGACACCGGGTCCCCGGCCGACGTGGATCCGCGCGCCCGCTGTGGTCTTCGCAGGGTCCGCGGACTCTGCGAGGACCCCAACCAGCGTGCAAACCGTCCTCAACGAGGAACAGCCTGCCGTGCGCGGTTCCGGTGCTTCATCAACGCCTTCCGCGCCGCCTTGGCGACGGGCTTGGCGGGGTGGTGCGCCCCAATCGCCTCGAGCACGTCGCGACGCGGGGGTGGTCCATCCGCCACAGGCTGTCGATGAGCCGGGGCAGTGTGTCCTCCTCGTCCTCCAGGAAGAGGAGGACGTCCTGCGGGCCGCCGATGTCCAAGGCGGCGGCGAGGACGTCGACGAGGCCGGCGATGAGCCGGGCCGGGTCCACCGACTCCGGGTCGAGCTCCGCGTGGTTGGACAGCCAGTGCAGCACCAGGCCGTCGTGCGGGCCGCCCAGCTGGCGCCGGACCGCCGGGACGGCGAGGTCCCCGACCACGTCCGGCACCGTCTGCAGGCCGATCAGCACGGTGACCGGTTCCCGGTGTTCTGCGGTGATCTCGGTGATCAGCCTGTCGGCCGCCTCGGCGGGGGTGGGCTGGGCGGCGAACCATGCGGAGGCGTCGGCGTGCCACTCCTCCGGCGGGATCTCCCCGATCAGGTCGGCGATGTCGGCGGCGTCGGCGCCGGTGGGGTCGGTGCGCACGGTCACCTGGATGCCGATCTCCCGAACGAGGTCGACCGCGATCGGAACGCCTGCTGCGGTGAGTCGTGCGATCTGGTGCTGCTGCTCGCAGTCGAGGCATTCCGCCTCCCCGTCGGCGAGGGTGAGGACGCCGAGCTGCTCGAGCCGATCCAGCTGGGCATCCAGCCAGACGGGGATCAGGCGCTGCGTGAGCGGGCTGAGCGGGAAGGCCCCCGACATCAGGTGCTGCATCAGATCGAAGAGATCGTCGACCTCGACCCCGACCGATCCGGCGTCGAGCAGCTCGGCGAGCAGCACGACCACGGACGAGTCGGCGACTCTGTGCATATCGCCGTCGATCCCGTAGCCGGACGGCGCGCTCAGTCCGACCTCGAGGGCGGCGCGGACCACCTTCTCGTGCGCGGCCACGTCGTCGAGCGTCGCGAACGTGGCCACCGCGACCAGCCGGCCCCGGTGCCGTCGCACCACCCCCGCGGCCACACCGAGGGCGACGACGCGGCCGAGAACCGGCACGTCCTGCGCCGTCCGAACGCGGTCGACGTGATCACCGGTGCCGATCGCCTCGACCAGGGCTCGGGCGTCCGCGAGGCGGAGGTTGCCCTTCGCGGTCAGCTGCCGGCCGGGCTGCGGGCACTGCTCGGCGAGCCTCCGCAGCAGCCGCATGTCCTCCGCGGCCCGGATCGCGGAGAGCCGCTCGTCGGGCTCGGGCAGGCGGACCGGACCGACGGTCCGCGCGAGCTCCTCATCGTCGTCCGTCCCCGTCAGCAGCTCCCGTACCGCGTCGGGGGACTGGCCCGTCAGCTGGTCGAGCAGCGCCGAGATCGCCTCCACGTGGGCCTCGCCATCGGACGGGGACGCACCGGCGAACACGTTCTTGGCCATCCCGAAATTGGCCGGGTTGCCCATCTCGCGAACGAACCGGTTCGTGCCGCGCTCGCAGACACGGCGGATGTCGGACGGCCGGCCGCTGCCGGGTGCCAGGAAGCCGGCGTGGGCGAGGAACTCGACGAACGCCGCGACGGAGCCCGGGATCTCCGCACTGTCGGCAGGGGACGCCGCCAGCTTGCGAGGGCACCACTCGAAGAGGAACTCCTCGGCATCCGCAGTGGTCCAGCAGTCGAGCGCGCCGTCGCCACAGCGGAACTTCCAGTCCATCAGCAGCTCGGCGTCGCTCGGCTCGCCGGTCACCCGGTGCGTCTCGAGCCATCGGGCGAACTGGCCTGCGAGCTCGTCGCGCCGCTGGTGGAAGGCCGTCTCGTCGTCGGCGTCGAACCGCAGTCGCATGGCCCGGCAGTCTGCCGGTCGACTCCCGCGAGCGAGCGAGGGCCCTACGGCCGGCGTTCCGCGGAACGCGAGTTCACGGTGTCGGGGATCAAGGCGGTTGGCCCGGTGGGTTGACGTGCTCGGCGGCGCGTTCGGCGAACGTGCCGGCGAGCCGATCCACCTCCGCGAGGCCCTCAGCTGATGATCACCGTCACCGGCACGCGGTGCACGGCGTTGCGCGCCCCGGTCATGGGCTGGACCGCGCCGGCCGCGTCGCGTGCTCGCGCCACCAGCGTGGTCCGGCCCGGCCGGCCCGGGCGCCAGGGCAGGGTGAAGCGCTGCCAGGACCATTCGCGGCGCGGTTCGACGTCGGCGTGCTGCCAGTTTCGTCCGCCGTCGGTGCTCACCTCGACGTCGACGATCTCGGCGCTTCCCCACGCCCGGCCCCACACGGACACCTCGTCACCGATCTCGGCGTCCGGGGCGGGGTGCACGATGACCGACTCGGGTGCCACCTCCCACACCGGGCGCGTCGCGCCGGGTCGTTCCGGGTCCGGGTCGGTGTAGAAGCGGGTGGTGAACGGCCCCGGCGCGCGCCGATCGGCGAGCCGCAGCCTGGTGAGCCACTTGACGCTGTTGGTGCCGTACCAGCCGGGCACCACCAGCCGCAGCGGGTACCCGTGCTCGGCCGGCAGCGGGCGATCGTTGATCCGGTGGGCGAGCAGGATGTCGTCGGCGACGCGGTCGAGCGGCAGGTCCTTGACGTAGGCGTCGACCTCGACGTCGGCGAAGGTGCCGTGGTCGGCGCCGTAGGACCACACGTAGCGCGCGGCCGGGTCCACCCCGACCGCGTCGAGCACCGCGCGCAGGGGCACGCCGCCCCAGACGACGTTGACGATGCGCCGCTGCGGAACCGTCGGCTCCAGGGGACTGCCCGCGCACTCGTGGAAGGACGTGATCTCCCGGGTGGGTAGCGCGAGCAGGTCGGGCAGCGACAGCGTCCGCGGCTGCCGGACCAGACCGTCCACGCGCAGGGTCCAGCGCTCGGCGTCGAGGCGCGGGACGCCGAGGTGGGCGAGCACGATGGCGTCCTCGGTCGGGGTCAGGTCGGCGATGAGCTGGTGCGGCGCGAGCGGATGGCGACGGTAGGGACCCACCGGACCCATCTCCACGCCGCCCAGGAACGAGTGCCGGGTCAACGGGTGCCGTAGACCTTCTCGACGAACTCGGCGAGCCGGTGCTCGGAGAGGTTGCGCGCGAGGTCGGCCTCGCTGATCAGCCCGACCAGCCGGTGGTTCTCGATGACCGGGAGCCGCTTGACCTGGTGGTCCTCCATCTGGCGGAGTGCCTCGTCGATGGTCGCATCGGCGTCCACCCAGAACAGTGTGCCCTGCGCGAAATCGCCGGCGCGCGTCTCGTCGGGGTCGCGGCCCTCGGCGACGCACCGCACGACGACATCGCGATCGGTGAGGATGCCGTGCAGCCGGTCGTCGGCGCCGCAGATGGGCAGCGACCCGACACCGAGATCACGCATCTTCCGCGCCGCGGCCGCGAGGCTCTCGTCCTCGCCGATGCACTCCGCGCCCGGGTGCATGATGTCGCGAGCCTGTCGCGCCTCTTCGACGACGTTCAGGACGGCACCCGGGTGGGCATGAGCATGCGCGTCGAGGGTGGTGAGCGCCCGCTCGGTGGCGTCGCGCTCGCCCTTGCCGCGGTTCTCGGCGTAGTACGCCGCCCCCAGGTCCTGCAGCAGCCGCGCGTACTGCCGGCGGGACCGCGTTTCGTCGTATCTGGTCCGACCGGCCTCGAGACTGTGGGCGGCCTGCTCACGCACCCGCCCTGCCGTTGCCTTGGCCTTGTCGAGGATGCCCATCGCGACCTCCCGCGCCGGTGATGGGAGATCCTGTCAACGGTAGGCCGCCTACCCGCGTGCGCCATTCCCCGGACGGCGGAATCCGTGCGCCGCGGTTCGTCCGATGGGGGACCGGCCCCGACGAGCTTCCTCTGTCGCGGCGTGCCGAGACGGCGGAGAATCGACGTCGTCGACCTGGTCTGTGGAGGTGCCATGGCACCGCGCTTCGCGTCAGCAGCCGACCGCCGTGCCGCCGCGGAGGCGGCCATCACTGCGCTCGACGGCCCCCTCAGCGAGCACCGGAGGCTGGACGTCCGATGCAGATGCAGCCACCGCGTGGCCGCCGTGTACGACGCGGACCACGTGCTGGTCTACACCGCAACGGTCGGGACTCACGGTCACGGCAGCCGTGACCGCGTGGACGCCGGGCACGCGAACAGCAGCCGCGGCCGGCGCCATACCGACATCCTCGACACCACCGGCGATCCGTTGTGCGACGACGGGATTCCGGCATCGTGCGAGTGCGGTCCGCGGGTGCTCTCACGAGCCGCATTGCTGGCATCCGTCGGGCAGGGCGTACGCCACTTGATAGTCGACTGAGCACCTCGTCTCCCGGAGGTGACCGCCATGCGATCCGAGCCGGAACAGCCTTCGGCGGCGGGCAGGCTGCCGCGCCGCGCCAGCGACCGCGTGGAGGACGCCGTCGCGTGGGTCCTCATGATCGCTGGGTTGCTCCTCGTCGTGGTCGCCGTTGTGACCGGCCTCGGGGTGTACGGCCGGGAGAGCGCACGCGCCGAGCTGGAGAGCAGGTCGAGGTCGCAGGTGCGCGCTGTCCTGCTGGAGGACGCTCAGCTGTTGACCGGTGCGCTCGGCGAGCAGCTGCCCGTTCGGGCGCGGCGAGCTGGACGGACGGCAACGGCATCGAACATTCCGGCGTCGTCGATGTCGCCGGCGTGAAGCCTGCGGGGACCGAGGTCGAGGTGTGGGTGGATGCGGCCGGGGAGGCCGTGTCCCGGCCGATGACCCCGCTGACCACGGTCATCGGCGGTATCACGACGGCCCTCGGGGTGCTGTGCGCAGGTGGATCACTCCTCGCCGCGATGTGGTTCGGGGTGCGCGGGCTGACCGCACGCCGCAACGCCCGCGGCTGGGAGCGGGAGTGGGAGCAGGTGGAACCGGACTGGCGCCGTCACCTGCTCTGATCCGTTCGGGTTCCCGAGTCGGGCGGCGGCTCCGCTCGTCGGTACCGCCGGTCACCTGTGGTTCACCGCCGGTGCGGGTCGGGACTACCGTTGGTGGATGGGCTTCCCGCTCACCACGGGCAGGCTGCGGGTGCGGCCATGGACGGTCGGCGACGCCGAGGGGGCGCTCGCCACCTACGGCACCGTCGACGTAACCGGGTGGCTCACCCCGGCCGTCGACCACATCGCCGACCGGGCAGCGATGCGGGCGGTGCTGCACGCGTGGGTGGAGGCGCAGCCGAACCTGCAGCCGCCGCGCGGGCGCTGGGCGATCGAGCGGCGCGCGGACGCCGTGGTCGTGGGGGGTCTGGCGATCCGGTTGCTGCCGCCGTACGAGGAGGACCTGGAGATCAGCTTCCAGCTCCGGCCCGATTCCTGGGGCAACGGCTACGCCACCGAGGCGGCGCGAGCGTTGATCGAGTGGGCGTTCACCCAGGACGTCGACGAGCTGTTCGCGGTCGCGATCCCGCACAACACCCGGGCGATCGAGACCGCCGAGCGGCTCGGGATGACATGGGTGGGCGAAACGGACAAGTACTACGGCCGCGTCCTGCAGGTGTACCGAATCCGCCCCGCTGACCTGATCGAGGACCCGGGGAACGAGGAACCCGGCCCTGCGGTCGTGGTGAGCTGAGCACGCGCGTCACATGGTCAACGAACGAGGAACCTGCGCCTCGCCATGAACGGCCCGAGCCCCGAGCGCCACCACGGCAGCCATGCGGACGGGCGGCGCACCACGGCCTGGATCAGCGGCCCGGAGTCGAAGAACGAGTCGCGGCGCAGGACGGTGCCGTTGACCGTGAGCCAGAGTTTGTCGACGGCCCGGAACTCGAGGGGTTTCGCGCCGAGGGTGGCGGTGAGCTGGAGCTCGATGAACATGAGGTCCTCCTGGCCCGCCCAGCTCATCACCTTGCCGCGGATGTCGGGGAGGAGTGTCACGATGCGTTGTGCCTCGTCGTGCCAGGTCCGCCGCGTCGTGCCGGGTTGCGTCAGCGGCTGGTGGAGCTCCACGTCCTCGACCATGAGGTTGTCCCACGCGTGCGGCTCGGGTGCGTCCCAGCCGCGGGCGAACGCGGTGAGGACCCGTTCGTGGATGGTCGGCCAGACAGTCGTCGCAGTGCGGTAGCGGGTGTCGTCGTTGGTCGTCACCGCGTCCTCCTGGGGAGACTGGGTCGGGCGGGCGAGGTGCTCTGCAACCTACCGTGAAAACCCGCGTTCATGATCCAGCGGTTGCTCCGTAAGATCTTCCCGATGTTTCCGGCCGGGCTCTCGATGTTGTGGGAGTCGACCGATCCGCGGGGTGCCCTGCAGGAGCGGTTCGGTCTCGACGGCTTCGACGACGCGGCCGGCTGGCTCGCCGAACGCCTCGCCCGGGACTGGGCGATCGATGTCGACGCGTGCGACCGGATCCTCATCAGCGCCGCCAACGGCATCGCCTGGCTCCGCACCGACCGGGGGACGGTCGTGGCGAAGTGGTCCCGGGCCCAGGATCAGTTCGTCAGGCTGGCGGCGGTCGCAGATCTGCTCCAGGTGCTGCACGGGCAGGGGATTCCGGTGGCGCCGCCGCTGGCCGCGGACGACGGCAGGCTGCGCGTGATCGTCGACTCCGGTGGGTCGCCGCTGTCGATGACGGTGCAACCGCACGTCGACGGCGGCCTGCTCGACGTCACCGACGACACCGCCGTCCGACGGGCCGGCGCGTGCCTCGCTCACCTGCACCGCGCTCTTGCCGGGCACCGGGACAGCAGGCTGACCGACGTCGAGCCGGGCCGGCCCGTCGACCTGCGCGGGCGGTTGGAGGCGTGGCTGGAGTTCGGCGACGCCGGGACGGCGCCGGCCGCGTCGGCGCGGCTACGCGAGCAGATCGCGTCGCTGCCGCCGATCGACAGCGAGCCACAGCTCATCCACTTCGACTACCGGGCGTCCAACATCATCACGGCCGGCTCCGAGGTCGCCGCCGTGCTCGATTTCGACCGCGTCAGCTGGGACTACTGCGTCCTCGACCTGGCGAACACGTTCGTCCGGCTCGGCACCTACTTCACCGACTGGCGCCCCACGCCGACGAGTGTTCGCTCCGCGTTCCTGGATGGCTACCGATCGGTGCGGCCGCTCACCCGGCTCGAGCACCGGTGGCTCGACGCGCTCGCGCTCTGGTTCGGCATCACCGCCATCCCGGCCGGCGATGACCCGGCCGGATGGGCCGACGCGCTGTAGCCGTCACCGGTCGAGCGCCTGCTCCAGGATCGAGCGCAGCGGCGTGGCCGGGCGCTGGAGGAGGTTCTCGAGCTCGGGGCCGGTGGTGGCGAACTCCCCGCGCCGGGCCGCCCGGAACATGCCGAGCAGCAGGGTGGCCCGGTCGGCAGGCACGCCGTGCGCCGTCAACCCGGCCGCCCACTCGTCGTCGTCGGCGACGACCCGGCGGATCGGGCGTCCCGTGATGTCGGTGAGGATGCCGGCGACGGCGGCCAGGTCGAGCGCCTGCGGGGCCGTCAGCGGCGGGGTGGGCCCGTCGAACCGGCCCTCGTCGGCGAGGATCACCGCCGCGGCCTCGGCGAGGTCGGCGTGCGCCGTCCACGACACGGGGCCGTCGGCGGGCGCGACGAGCTCACCGGTCTCCAGCGCCCGGCCCAGCATGAGCGGGACCGTGGCGGCGTAGAACCCGTTGCGCAGCACCGTGAACGGGCCGCCCGTCTTCGCCAGGTGGAGCTCGGTGGTGGCGTGGTCGGGCATCGGCGCGAAGGCCGAGTCCTCGGCGGCGGCCTGGTGGCTGGTGTAGAGGACGCGCGCGGCGCCCGCGTCCCGGGCGGCGTCGATCGCCGCGGTGTGCCGGGTGACGGCCGCGTCGCCCGTGTGGTCGGTCGAGACGACGAGCACCTGGGTGGCGCCCTCGAACGCCTCGGCGAGCGATGCCGGGTCGGCGAAGTCGCCGCGCCGCACGCGCACCCCGCGCGCAGCGAGGACGGCTGCGCGGCCGGTGTCCCGGACGCTGACGCCAACGCGGTCGGCCGGGACCCGCTCGAGCAGCCGATCGACGATCTGGGAACCGAGCTTCCCGGTGCCGCCGGTGACGATGATCATCCGTAGCCTCCTGAACGCTGATGCTAACGTCGTTAGCAACGACGGTATCAGGTTCGCGATAACATGCGGAACATGGTCGAGGCGAGCGTCGGCAGGAGCCGGAACCGGGCGGGGATCGTCGAGGTCGCGGCCCAGCTGCTGCGCGAGCACGGCGCCGCCGCCGTCACCGTCCGGGCCGTCGCGCAGGCGGCCGGGACGCAGGCGCCGACGATCTACCGGTTCTTCGAGGACAAGGACGCGCTGCTCGATGCCGTCGCCGAGCACGTCTTCGCCGGCTACGTCGCCGAGAAGGCGCTCGTCGAGCACAGCACCGACCCGGTGGCGGACCTGCGGGCGGGGTGGGACACCCACATCGGCTTCGGTCTCGCCAACCCGGCGCTGTTCGGGCTGCTCACCGACCCGAGCAGGGCCACCCGCTCCCCGGCAATGACCACCGGGATGGAGGTCCTGGGCGCCCGGGTGCACCGCGTCGCGGCGGCGGGCCGCCTCCGCGTCCCGGAACGTCGGGCCGTCGAGCTCATCCACTCCGGCGGCACCGGCGTCGTGCTCGCCCTCCTGTCCGTACCGCCGGACGAGCGCGACCCCGGGCTGGCCGACGCGATGTACGAGGCGGTGATGCGACAGGTCCTCACCGACGGTCCGGCGCTCCCCGCCGACCCCACGACCGCGGCGGCCGTCGCGTTCCGGGCCGTCGCCCCGACGCTGCCGATGCTCAGCGATGCCGAACGCGATCTGCTGTCGGAGTGGTTGAGCCGATCGAGCTAGGTCGTCGGCCTACTGTTGCTGCTCATGGAGCGGACCTTCGACGCCGACGTCTTCGCCTGGGACACCGACGGACCGTCCTGGTATTTCCTCCGGCTTCCCGTCGAGGTCGCCGACGAGGTCCGCGACGTGGCGGGTGAGCCCGCCGGGTTCGGGTCGGTGCGGGTGCACGTGCGCATCGGCGAGACGGTCTGGGCGACGTCGGTGTTCCCGGAGAAGAGCAGCGGCAGCTACGTGCTGCCGGTCAAGAAGACGGTGCGGGAGAAGGAAGGGATCGACGACGGCAGCCGCGTGACGGTCCGGCTCGACGTGCCCGGCCCGTGACCCTCAGGAGCAGGCACGCAGCACCGCGCGCGCGAAGGTGATCCCGTCGGGCGTGGGCTGTTCCTCCCGTCGGAACGACTCGCCGACGAGCCCGCCCACCCGCCGGAGCAGCGCGTGCGTCTCCCACGTGGCAGCGCCGCTCATGATCGGGCCACCGTCGGCCTGCATCCAACCGATGGAGTGCAGCGTCCGGGCGACGAGGGCGTCGAGGTCGTCGGTCCCGCCCGCGGCGACGCCGATCAGCAGGATCATGCCCGCCTGGGTCTCACAATCGCCCAGGCCGGACAGCGCCCGCTCGGCGATGTGCTGCCACATGCCCACGGGGTCGGTGCGCAGCCGGCGCCCGCGGGCGGTGACCAGCAGCTTGCCCTTGTTCTTGCGGAGCAGGCCCATCTTCTGTGCGGACTCGCGCAGGTGCAGCACCGCGGGCAGATGGTTCTCGCGGTTGCGCTTGCCCATCCACTCGGCCGTCAGTCCGAGCTCGGCGGCGGTCGCCTCGACGTGCGCAGGTGGGAGGTAGCCGGCTCCGGTGAGCGTGATGCCGTCGTCGCCGACCCGGTCGAGCAGCCACGTGTACGGGCGGAGCACGCGTTCCGCGGTGTCCGTGTCGATCTCCGCGGGGGAGTCGAGGGCGGCAGCGTCGAGGTGCGTCCGCAGCTCGGCCTGTACCCGGGTGTCGCGCACGGAGTGCACGAGGTCGGCGATCGGTTCGGGGAGCAGGGCCGTCGACTGCGCCGGGAGGCCGGCCAGCTCGGCGTTGATCTGGTCGAGGTCGAACGGGGTGGGTGCGAGGCCCTCGGGGGAGACGTCGGCGCCGTACACGCGGGCGATCTCGGCACGCGCGTCGGAGTGGTGCGGGTGGTCCGGGTCGTTCGCCGCGGCGAACAGCTCGTACCCGCCGATGCCGCCGCAGTCCTCGGGAGGACCCGGCCGCCGGCCCGCGGTGCAGGTCGCGCGCGGCGCGGCGTCGTCCCGGGGACGCACGGCCTCGAGGCGCACCGTGTGGTCCCAGCCGTCGCCGAAGTCGTAGGCGTAGAACAGCTGGTCGCCGACGTCGACCAGCACATCGTCGAGGCGGACCTCGTTCTCGAGGGTGCCCTCGTCGCCCTCCTCGACGTCGAACGGGGTGAGGAAGCGCTCGGCGTCGCGGTCGTGCGGGTGTGCGCCCGCGCTGAACTGGTGCAGATGGCTGTCCGTCCAACCGAACGCGATCTGGATGACGCCGTGCAGCTCGTCGAGGTGCATGTCGGAGGCGAGCTCGAGGCGACGCCACAGCGGCGGCTTCGTGCCGGTGAGGTCGACGCGCACGCGGTAGGTGACGACGTCGGCGCGGCGCTCACGTCGTCGGGACGGTGTCGGATGGTCCGGAGCGTCGAAACCGCTGATCGCGCCACCGAGGCGGTCCAACAGCTGGTGCAGCTGACCCATGTCCAGGCCGGCGAGTTGGGCCTCGAACTGCTTCAGCAGCTCGGCCTGGTCCTTCGGCGAGCCGGAGCGCGACATGCGTCAACGCTACGACCTACCCGGGGCCGTTGGCGATCAACCCGGCCTTTGGCCGGGCCACTTGTGGATAACTCCGCCCGTGCCGCCCGCCTGCGTCGGTGCCCACGGGCATCGTCGTCGGCATGGCGAACCTCTTCGACGACGAGTCATGCTGGGAAGACGACGAGCAGGAGTTCGATGCTCCCGAGCTGAGCCTCACGCTGGAGCAGCAGGCGGCGCTGGCCGCCGCGGTCCAGGCACGGCAGCGGTCCTGCGACGGCACGCCTCGCGCGGCCGAGGAATGGGCGCGCGGGGCGGGTGTCCCCTGGCCGCCGCTGCGGCGCGAGCTGGAGGACAACGGCGGCTTCTGCGACTGCGAGGTCCTGCTCAACCTCTTCGGGGGCGACTTCGACCGGTCGTTCGACGCGGGCGGCTAGCCGCGCTCGGCGGCGCACCCCGTCCGGCGTGGTGCACCCCGTCGACGGAGTGCGTCGGCCGACGCGGGGTGCGCCAGGACGCGGCGGTGGGGTCTCGCCGTGCGGCATACGCTGGCGCGGTGGAGCGCTCGTTCGCCGCCTACGGCGCGTCGCACTGGGTGGTCCTGATCCTCTTGGCCGTGGGCGCTGTGGTGCTCGCCCGGTCCGGCACCCGGTACCGCGGCACGCGGGCGGCGGAGGTGACCGGCCGGGCCTACGCGGTGCTGCTGGTCGCCTTCCACCTGCCGATCCTGGTCTACGACCTGTCCCCGGCCCGGTTCGACATCGAGCACTCGCTGCCGTTCCAGATCTCCGACCTGACGTGGATGGCCGCCGCGTGCGCGCTGTGGTTCCGGTGGCAGTGGGCGTACGTGCTGACGTACTACTGGGGCCTCACGCTCGTGCCGCAGGCGATGCTCACCCCGGCGCTGGACGGGCCCGACTTCCCCAGCATCGACTTCATCAGCTTCTGGGGGCAGCACATCCTGGTG
Source organism: Pseudonocardia sp. CNS-004 (assembly GCA_001942185.1). GTDB lineage: Bacteria > Actinomycetota > Actinomycetes > Mycobacteriales > Pseudonocardiaceae > Pseudonocardia. The sequence continues at coordinate 23,189 of MKJV01000112.1, read as the reverse complement.
CTGTGGGCCGCGGTGTACCTGACCTGGTGGATGGGGATGCGCCCGAACTGGGGCAGCTTCGCCTTCGCCGCGACGGTCACCGTCGTCTGGGGGGTCCTGGTGCTGGGGTTCAACACGGTGGCCGGCAGCAACTACATGTTCGTGAACCGGAAACCGGACAACCCCTCGCTGCTGAACCTCATGGGGGACTGGCCCTGGTACCTGGGCGTGGAGCTCGTCGTCGGGTTGGCGGCCTGGGCGTTGCTGACCTGGCCGTGGACGCGGCGCTACCCGCCCCCGAGCAGCGTGAGCGAGATCGCCGGGACGTAGGTCACCAGGAACAGCGCGAGCAGCAGGACCACGGCCGTCGGAATCGCCGCCCGCGCCACCTGCAGCACGCTCATGCCCGACATCCCGCTCGCCACGAACAGGTTCAGACCCAGCGGCGGCGTCACCATGCCGATCTCCAGGTTCATCACCATGATGATGCCGAGGTGGATCGGGTTGACCCCGAGCTCCAGGGCGATCGGCAGGAGGATCGGGGCGAGGATGAGGATCGCGCTCGAGGTCTCCATGAAGCAGCCGGCCACGAGCAGCAGGATGTTGACGAGCAGCAGGAACGTGAACGTGTTGAGCTCGTAGCTCAGCAGCAGCTCCGTGATCTCGCCGGGGATGCGCTCCGAGGTCAGCACGAACGAGAACAGGATCCCGTTGCGATGATGAACATGATCATCGCCGAGGTGCGGGACGACGACAGCAGGATGCCGCCGAGGTCCGTGAACGAGAGCTCCTTGTAGATGAAGACCGACACGATCACCGCGTAGAACACGGCCATCGCGGCCGCCTCGGTGGGCGTGAAGATCCCACCGTAGATGCCGCCGAGCACCAGCGCGGGCAGCGCGAGGCTGAGCACCGCGTCCCGCATGGCGCGCAGCTTCTCGGCCGTCGTCATGACGATCGCGTCGTCGCCGGTGCCGTAGCCACGGCGGTGGGAGACCAGGAACACCACCCCGAGCAGCATGAGTCCGGCGACGAGGCCGGGCAGGACCCCGGCGATGAACAGGTCGCCGATCGACTCCTCGGTGGCGATCCCGTAGACGATCAGGGGGATCGACGGGGGGATGAGGATACCGAGCGAGCCCGAGGTCGCGACCAGGCCGGTGGAGAAGCGCCGGGGATAGCCGCTGGCGATCATCGCCGGGATGATCAGCGTGCCGACTGCGACGACAGTGGCCGGGCTGGACCCGGAGATCGCGGCGAAGAACATGCACGCGAGCACACCGGTCATCGCGAGACCGCCGCGGAACTGCCCGACGACGGCGTTGCACGCGGCGATCAGGCGTCTGCTGATCCCGCCCCGGCTCATGATGCTCGCGGCGAGCACGAAGAACGGGATCGCCATCAGCGGGAACGTGTTCAGCGAGTTGAACAGGCGTTCCGGCACCTGGGTGAGCGGGATCGTCGTGAAGTAGAAGAAGTAGAGGAACGAGGTCAGACCCAGCGCCACCGCGATCGGGGCGGAGGAGAACAGCAGCGCGAAGAGGATGACGACCAGCGCGATCGAGGCCTCGGTCACCGGTCGTTCTCCTCGGTGTCGTTCTCCGCGGTGCCGTCGCCGATCTCGCGGCGGGTGCGCTCGATGTCACGCATGTCCAGGCCGGTGGCCTCCGCCTCGACCTCGACGATCGAGCGCCCCGCCTCGGCGAAGGCGTCCACGCCGCGCGCGTTCCGCACGAGGATCTCCAGCGCCCGCAGGAGCATCAGGGTCAGGCCGATCGGGACCGCCGCCTCGACCACCCACAGCGGCAGCTTCAGCGACGGCGTGATCGTGGAGGTGGAGAACGGCTCGAACAGCAGCAGCCACGCGAAGAAGCCGATGCACACCAGGTACACGACGGTGATGGCAGAGGCGAGGACGGCGAACGCGCGCTTACCGCCCGCCTTCAGGAAGGCGCCGAAGATGTCGACGTTGACGTGCTCGTTGTGCCGCAGCGTGATCACGGCGCGAGGAAGGTCGAGTAGATGATCAGGTAAATGATCGCTTCCTCGGACCAGAACAGGAAGACCCCGAAGACGTAGCGGAGCACGACCGCGACGATGGCGATGATCGTCGCGAGACCGAGCGCGGACGCGGCCAGTACGTTCTCGATCCGGGTCAGCACCCGGTCGAACCGCTGCGCGAAGGTGCCCAACGGGCCCTACTGGGCGTTCTGCTTGGCGAGCAGGTCGTTGACGAGGTCCGGCCCGATGACGTCGGCGTACTGCTGCCAGACCGACGGCACCACGCGGTCCTTGAACGCCTGGCGCTCCTCGGGCGTCAGCTCCGTGATCGTCGTCGTGCCCGCCTGCTCGATGGTGGTGCGGGCATCCGCGTTCAGCTTCGCGGCGACCTCGCGGTTGTAGGTGCTGGCCTCGTCGGCGGACTCCCGGACGATCGTCTGGAGGTCGGCGGGCAGGCTCTCCATGAACTGGTTGTTGATCACCAGCACGTACCCGATGTAGCCGTGGTTCGACTCGGTGATGTGGCTCTGCACCGTGTGCATGTTCTGCGACTCGATGTTCGAGTACGGGTTCTCCTGGCCGTTGACCACGCCCTGCTGGAGCGCGTTGTAGACCTCGGAGAACGCCATCGGGGTGGAGCTGGCGCCCCACTTCTCGAACTGGCTGCGCAGCACGTCGGAGGGCTGGATGCGGAAGCTCAGCCCGGCCAGCGAGTCGGGGGTGCGCATCTCGGTGTTCGAGGAGAGCTGCTTGAGCCCGTTGTCCCAGAGGCCGAGCACCTTGATGTTGTTGGCGGCGAGCGCCTCGTTCTCGTAGATGGCCTTGCCGCCGCCGAGTCCGGGGAGACGACCGCGGGGATGTCCTCGACGCTGTCGAACAGGAACGGCAGGTCGAGAACCTGCAGCGCCGGTGCGATCGTCGTGAACTTGGCGCTGGCGGGCGCCAGCATCTGGACGCTGTTCGACTGGAGGGCCTGCAGCTCGTCCTTGTCGCCGTAGAGCTCGGAGTTGGGGTACACCTCGACGGTGATCCGGCCGCCGGAGCGCTGCTCCACGACTTCCTTGAACTTCTCGGCCGCCTGACCCTTCGGCGTCGCCGGGGTCACGACGTGCGAGAACTTGATCGTGAAGGTCTCGCCGCCGCCCGCTTCGGTGTCGCCTCCTGACCCGGCCCCCCGCATGCCGCAGGCAGCGAGGGCCAACGTCGCAGCGATCAGCGCCGCCGCGATCCGAACCCGACGTCCTTGTCGTCCCACCATGGTCCGGATACTCGTGGAGAAAGGCCGGGTTGGGAAGGTTTCCTCGCTAACGGTCCGGTCCCGGTTGCGCCGTTCGGGGCGCGGGCGGCGGTGTGGCGAAGGCCCCACTTCGCCGTGTATCAGGCTCCGTGCCGCCCGATCAACTCTCTGTGATCACCTGCTGGTGGTTCAATCGATCGGGGGGACCGAACGGGGGAACGATGGGGGCGGACTGGTCGACCGACGTGATCGCGGACGTCGAGCAGCGGGGGGACGGCCTGCCCGCGCTCGACGCCCTTCTCGACGGCCTGCGCGCCGCGGGGCCCGCGCCGCTCGCCCAGGCGCTGGCGGAGGGGCGGCTCGCGGGTACCCCGGCGCCGGACGCGGAGGAAGGTGCGGGGTCGGTGCCCGCCGACTTCCGCAGTCCCGGGGTACGGGCGGTCTGGGCGCCGTCGGGCGCGGGCGGGTGCTGGCCGGGGTGATCGAGGCGCTGGTCGGCGAGGGCAGGCGGGTGTTGCTGGTCGGGCCGTCGGACGCCGCGGTCGACGAGGCGCTGCCCGATGCGGCCGGCGCGGTGCGGGTCGGTGCGGAGCCGGGGGCCGGCTCCGCCGACGCGTCCCGTGAGGTCGACGAGGAGCTGGCGGAGGTCGCGGCCGAGCTGGAGGAGATCGACGCGGTCGACGCCGAGGTGGAGCGCCTTCGCACGGAGCTGGGCGACTACGACAAGCTCGCCTACCGTGCCGCGTCCGCGCGGGTCGCCGCCGAGCGTGACCTCGCCGAGCTGCGGCCCCGGCTGCGGGAGGCAGAGGCATCGGCCGACGAGGCGCGCCGGGCCGTCGTCGCCGCCGCCACCGAGCTGCGTGTGGCGCTCGACGCGCAGGCGGCGCTCGCCCCGGTGCGCGCCGCGCTGCGCCAGGCCCGGCTCGCGAACGAGGGCCTCGGTGTGCTCGAGCAGCGGCAGCGGGCGCTGCGGGAGGGGCGTGCCGCGCTGGACGCGGAGGAGCAGCCAGATGGGTGGCGGGCGCGTCGCCAGCACCGCCGCCAGGCCGTCGCCGCCGACGCCGAGCTGCACCGCTTCACCAGCGTGGCGGCGATGGGGCGGCGGCGCTGGCTGGACGCGCAGCTGGGGGCGCGCGCGGCGATCGGTGAGCACACCGAGGCCGACATCGCCGCGGCCGACGAGCGCGTCGCGGCCGCCGAGCACGCCGTCACCGGCGCGACGAGGAGTACCAGAGCGCGCGGCAGCTGCTGACGGGGCTGCGGGTCGCCGTGGAGGAGGCGGAGTCGTGGGCGCGCCCACCGCGGAGGACCACGCGCTCGTCGCCCGCCGGCTGCTGTTCCGCCAGGCGCGGCTGCGTGAGCTCGCCGCCCGGCAGGACGGCGCGTCGGCCCGGCGGGCGGCGCTCGACACCCGCCGCTATGAGCTGGACGAACGGGCCGCGGCGCTGCGCACGGAGGCCGATGCGCGGATCGTCGGCGAGGCCAGGGCCGTGGCGACGACCCTGGCCCGCTCGCGGGTCCACCCGGCGCTGCTGGAGGCCGAGTTCGACGTCGTCATCGTCGTCGGCGCCGGTTCCGCGGTGCTGGCGGAGGTCCTGCTCGTGCTGTGCCGGGCCACCACCACGGCCGTGCTTCTCGGCGACGCGCCGCAGGCCGGGGCGGCCACGTGCTTCTCGCACCTCGCATCACGTCGGTGGCCGAGGCCGAGGCGCGCGACGGATGCACGGTGCTCGAGGACCCCACCGACGTCGGCATCCCCGAACAACGGGGCGGCTCGTCCCGCCCGTGACCGGCCGACGCCCCGGTCAGCTCGCGACCACGGCCACGCCCGTGCGCCCGCCGTCGACGTCGATCACGGTGCCGTGCACGAACGCGGCCTCGTCGGAGGCGAGGTAGACCGCGGCCTGCGCGATCGCGTCCGGGGTGCGCTCCCGTTCGCGGGGGTGCCGCGCATCATCGTCTCGCCGGGCCAGTTGGTCTCCCCGGAGACGCGCGGCGGGCGGATCACGCCGGGCGAGATCGCGTTGACGCGTACGCCGGACGGGCCGAACTCCGCCGCCCAGGCCCGGGTGAGCGTCTCGACCGCGCCCTTGGTGGAGCTGTAGAGCGCGGAGATCGGGATGCCGAGGCGGGCGATCCACGACCCGAGGTTGATCACCACCCCGCGGCCGGCGGCGGCCATCTCCGGGGCGATCGCGGCCGTGAGGAAGAACGGGGCCTTGACGTTCACCCCGTACACCTCGTCGAACGTGGCGTTGTCGGTGGTCGGTGTGGTGGTGGGCGGGTAGATCCCGGCGTTGTTCACCAGGACGTCGACGTGCCCACCGAGCACGCGGGTCGCCTCCGCGGCGAGTGCCCGGCTGCGTTCCGGGCTACCGTCGAGATCGGCGCGGACGAAGTCGGCGCGCCCGCCTGCCGCCCGGATCGCGTCCACGACCTCCTGCCCGCGTCCGGCGTCGCGGCCCGAGACGGCGACGTGTGCACCTTCCGCGGCGAAGGCGATGGCGATCGCCCGGCCGATGTTGCTGGTGGCGCCGGTGACCAGCGCCGTCCTGTCCTGCAGGCGTCCGCCCATGGTGGTCGTCCTTCGGGGGATAGTTTGGACCGATGGGTCCAGACTAACAGAAGAATGGACCGCGCGGTCCAAGGCGCCTACCCTGGACGGCGTGCTGACCTCGAAGGGGGCCGCGACGCGGCAGCGGATCATCGAGGGCACGGCTCGGCTGATGCGCGAGCGCGGCCCCGCGGACGTCGGTCTCGACGACGTGCGCGCCGCGACCTCCACCAGCAAGAGCCAGCTCTTCCACTACTTCCCCGACGGCAAGGCCGACCTGCTGCTCGCGGTGGCGCGCCACGAGGCCGACCAGGTGCTCGCCGACCAGCAGCCCGAGCTTGGCCACCTCGAGACCTGGGCCGACTGGGAGGCGTGGCAGCGCAGGGTGGTCGCGAAGTACCAGGCGCAGGGCAGGCGCTGCCCGCTCGCCGCGCTCACCGCGCAGCTCGGGAAGGGCGACCCGGCGACGATCGCCGTGGTCACGGACCTGTACGACCGGTGGCAGGGCCACCTGCGCGCCGGGGTGCAGGCCCTGCGCGACGCCGGGGAGATCGACCCGGACACCGACGTCGACCGGGTCGCCACCGCCGTCGTGACCGCCGTGGCGGGCGGCGCGACCCTGCTGATCTCCACCGGGCGCGTCGACTACCTGGAGGCGGCGCTGGGTGAGGCTCTCGACAATCTCTCGCCCCGCGGCAGGGCCGATAGTTAGCCTGCACAAGTGACCCTCACCCGTCGGCGCCACGTCGACCACTGCACGCAGCGCTCGGCGGCCTGTCGTCCCTGACGACCGCCGCCCCACTCCCTGCGTCCCCGCGTCCCTGAGGTTCACCGTGACGACCACCGCCCCCGCCCGTTCACTTCTCGCGCCCGCGCCCACCTGCGCCGCGCCGCCCGTCCCCGACCCCGCCGCGCCCGTGCAGTGGCGCCCGCTCGCCGCGATCGGCGTGCTCGGCGCCGCGCTCGTCACCTACGTCGGGCTCGCCCACGGCGCCCGGCAGGCCGTCCTGCTCGCACTCGGTGTCGGGCTCGGCGTCGCCCTCTTCCACTCCCGCTTCGGGTTCACCTCGGCCTGGCGCCAGCTCGTCGCCGTCGGCAACGGGGCGGGCCTGCGGGCCCACGCCGTGCTGCTCGGCACGACGGCCACGCTGTTCGCCCTGATCATCGGCACCGGCACCGGCCTGTTCGGGTCGCAGCCCGCCCCGTCGGCAGGCCCGATCGGGGTCGGGCTGGTGCTCGGCGCCTTCCTGTTCGGCGTCGGGATGCAGCTCGGCGGGGCCTGCGCGTCCGGCACGCTGTTCGCGGTCGGGTCCGGGCAGAGCACGATCGTGCTCACGCTCTTCGGCTTCATCGCGGGCTCGGTGCTCTACACGTGGGGCTACCCGCTGGTCGCCGACCTGCCCGCGTTGCCGGCCTTCGTGCTGTCCGAGCACATCGGCTGGTTCGGGTCGTGGGCGGTGACGATCGCGGTGCTGCTGGCCGTCGTCGCCGTCAGCCGGGTGGTGCAGGCCCGCCGCAACCCGCCGCCCACGGGCGTGCCGCCCACCGCGCGCGGTGTCGCCCGGATCCTGCGCGGGGCGTGGCCGATGTGGGTCGGCGCACTGGTGCTGGCCGCGCTCGGCGGGGCCGTGCTCGTCGTCTCCGGCGGGGCCTGGGGCATCACGAGCGCGTTCGCGCTCTGGGGGGCCAAGGCGCTGCAGGCGGTCGGCCTGCACCCGGAGACGTGGGCCTACTGGCAGCAGCCCGCGCAGGCCAAGTCGCTCGCCGGGCCCGTGCTCGTTGACAAGACCTCGCTCACCGACATCGGCATCATGATCGGTGCCGCCCTCGCGGCCACCGCGGGCGGCGCGTGGGTGATGCACCGCTCGATCCCATGGCGTACCGCGCTGGCCGCGGTGCTCGGCGGGATCATCATGGGCATCGGCGCGCGGCTGGCCAGCGGCTGCAACATCGGCGCCTACCTGGCAGGCATCGCCTCGGGCAGCCTGTCGGGCTGGATCTGGGCCGTGGCCGCCCTGGCCGGCACGTGGGTCGGCCTGCGCGGGAGGGCGCTCTTCGGCCTGGCCAACCCGAAGCCGTCCGACTCGGTCTGCTGAACGGGGTCAGTGGGCCATCGGCTTCTCCCCGCCCCCGGCGGGCTTGCCGGAGCGCAGGAACAGGGCCAGCACCACGCCGACCAGCGTGAGCGAGCCCGCGATGAAGAACCCGCTGCTGTAGGCCGCGGCCTGAACCTGCCCGGCCATCTGCTCGTACAGCGGGAGCAGGCCGGTGGTGCCCTGCTGCTGCATCTCGACGTACTGCGGGTTCGTCCCGGTCTCCATCAGGTTGGACCGGTCGGCCATGAACTTCGCGCTGTTGTCCTGGACGAGCGCGGTCATCATGCGAGGCCGAGCGCCGAGCTCACGCGTTGCATGAGCGTGTTGATGGCGCTGCCGGTGTCGGTGACCTCGGGCGGGAGGACGGACAGGCCGCCCGTCATGATCGGCATCATGCCCAGGGCCATCCCGGTGGCCATGATGACCATGCCGAGGATCAGCTCGCCGCGCGAGATGTCGACGTTGATCCGGGACAGCAGCAGGATCCCGGTGCCCACCAGCGCCAGACCGAAGACGGCGGGTATGCGGGCGCCGATCTTGTCGTAGAGCAGGCCCGCGAACGGCATGAGCAGCGCCATTGCGATGGCCTGCGGCAGCAGGGTGATGCCGGTGTTCAGCGGCGTCCACCCCTGCGCGTCCTGCAGGAACGACGGCACGTAGAACAGCACCGCGAACAGGCCGATCGACATCGCGCTGATCAGCAGGAGCGAGTTGACGTAGGGCCAGTACTTGAACACCCGGATGTCGAGGACGGGGTGTTCGACGTGCAGCTCGACCACGATGAACAGCGCCATGAACACGGCAGCGCCGATGAACAGCATCACGGTGCGGTAGTCGGTCCAGCCCCAGTTGTCGCCCTCCTCGAGCGCGAGCAGCAGGGAGAACAGGCTGGCGGCGATGCAGAGGAATCCGACGAAGTCGAAGGGCCTGCCCTTCTCGGCCGGGAACTTCGTCAGCCAGATGGCGGCCGCGATCGCGCCGAGGATGCCGACCGGCACGTTGATCAGGAAGATCATGCGCCAGTTGGTGTGCTCGACGAGGTAGCCGCCCAGCGTGGGGCCGATGCCCGGCGCCACGACGATGCCCAGCCCGTACATGCCCATCGCGGCGCCGAGCTTCTGGGGCGGCACGATGCGGAACAGGATCGTCATGCAGGTGACCGGGAGGACGCCGCCGGGGATCGCCTGCAGGATCCGGAACCCGATCAGGCCGCCCAGTCCGCTGGACAGGGCGCACAGGAGCGACGCGATCGTGAAGAGCACGATCAGTGCGACGTAGAGCCGCTTGAGCCCGAACCGCGCGCCCAGCCACGCGCTGGCCGGCACCATGACGCCCTCGGTGAGGCTGTACGCGGTGCTGATCCACTGGACCTCCTCGATGCTGGCGCCCAGGTCCCTGCGGATCGAGGGGATCGCGACGTTCACGATGCTGAGGTCCAGGACGGACATGAACATGCCGGTGATCAGCACGGCGAGCGGGAGGCCCCAGCCGGTGGCCGGGGGGCCGGCCGGTGTCGGAGCCGGGGTGGACGCCGGAGTCGGGGGCGGCGGCGGTTCGCTGCGCGGCGGGGTCGGGCGGGAGCCGTTGGTGCCCCGCTCGTCCGCGACGGAATCGGCGCGCGTGAGCTCGCCGTCCAGCGACTTGGTCATGGAACGTGCCCCTCGAGACCGGAGGTGATGCCGTGCGACGCTGCCCGACAGAAGCGGGGGTCCTTCCCCGGTTAAACTGCGGACAATGTACCCCCAGAAATGGGGCGGCGTCCACGTTTTGTCTCTACAATCATCGGCCATGGGTGTGGCTCCCGAGGTGAGGCCCGCGTTGCGCAGCGACGCTCGGCGCAACCGCCAGCGGTTGCTCGACGCTGCCAAGGTGGTGATGCGGGAGCACGGCCTGGACGCCTCGCTGGGGGAGATCGCTCGCCGGGCGGGCGTCGGCAACGCCACCCTGTACCGCCATTTCCCCACGCGGGAGGCTCTCTGGGAGGCCGTCTTCGCCGACTTCGGCAGCGAGTTGCTGCAGCTCGGTGAGCGGGCGCTCGCGAACCCGGACGCTGGGAGGCGCTGGCCGGCTTCTTCGAGGAGATGTGCGCCACATTCGCCACCGACCAGGCGTTCGCCGACCTGATGGCCCGCGGGAAGCCCCGCTCCGCCGCGCTCGACGAGGTGGGCGAGCGGTGCATCCGGCTGGTCGGCACGCTCCTCGAACGCGCGCAGAGCCAAGGCGCGGTGCGGCCGGACGTGGAGATGGCCGACGTCCTGCTCGTCATGTTCTCCCTGCAGGTGGTGGTCCCGGCCGCCGCGCAGGTCGCCCCGGACGGCTGGCGGCGCCACCTCGCACTGGCGCTCGACGCCCTCCGCCCGCGCGACGGCGCCGCGCTACCACCTGCGGTGATGACCTTCGAGCAGCTCGTCGAGTTCGGGGAACGGGCACATTCCGACCCTCACCGCCCGACCCTGCTCGACACGCACAGCTGTCTCCCAAATGCCCGGCGTCACCGTGCCGAAGCGATCAGTGACGAACTGTGGGCGCTCATCGAGCCGGAGCTCCCGACCAGCGATGGCCGCCGGGGCAGGCCGTGGCGAGACCACCGCAAGACCCTCGAAGCCATCCTGTGGCGCTACCGCACCGGGTGCCCGTGGCGCGACCTGCCGACCGAGTTCGGCCCGTGGCAGACGCTGTGGAAGCGGCATCGCCGCTGGTCGGAGGACGGCGTCTACCAGCGGATCGTCGAACGGCTCGTGCGGAGCTAGCCCACGATGCCCAACCCGGCCGGTGGGTGGGCGATCAGGGCGGGCGTGCTGAGCCGGTCGGTGGCTCGTGATCGCCGGAAGTGGTGCCGGGACGACCGATCTGTCGTCTCGCCACCATTGCCGATGATCGACGCGCACATGATCGGCCGAAGTGGTGCCAGAGCGTCACATCCGGCGCTCTCGGACCACTTCCGGTGATCATGCCCCGGTTGGCGGGTGGCGGATGCCAGGGGGTCCGGGAAGCGCTGCGGTCCTGGCCGGTGCGCCCGGCAACGTCGTGATCGTGGCGAGATCACGTCTCCCGCCGCCGCGAGGGTGCTGCGGCACCAGCCGCTAGGCCTCGCCGGAAGCGGCGCGCAGTTGCGCGTAGCGCAGCTTGAGGCCGGCGTTCTTGTTGACCGGGTTCTGCGCTTCGTCCGGCTCGACGCCGGCCTCGACCGCGATCCGGTTCATCCGGCCGAGCATGCGCACCAGGTGGGCGATCCGGGCCTCGTCGCGGTCGACGGGCCGGGAGCCTGCCGCGAGCGCGAGCGTGCGGTCGACCCAGAGCGTCTCGGCGTGCAGGCCGGCGTCCTCCAGCACGTGCCGCAGCCGCCGGGCGAGCGCCCGGGGTGCCATGTCCTGCCAGGTCGCGATCGTCCGGGCGTCGACGGGGAAGAGGTGGCCGCGGTCGCGCAGGTAGATCAGCTCCAGGGCGAACGCGTGGCCGTACGCGCAGTAGGTGCACCCGTTGTGCAACGAGATGGCGACGGCCGCGAGGTGGGTGCGCAGCGGGCCGAGAACGTGCATCGTCAGGAGCAGGCGCGGCATGTTGGCGGCGAACCAGAACACGGAGCGGCCCGGCCCGAGGCGGCGGACGATGTGCGGGATCATCCGCGGCGCGAAGCCCCACAGCATCCGGCACATCGACTCCAGCAGCCGGATGACGAGCCACTCGAGCGACATCCCGATCTCCTCACCAAAGGTGATCGATAGATTACCGAACGGCATCACCAGGTGATAGGGCGCCGCTCATGGTCGTTTCGCGAGGTTTCCTCGACCGCCACCAGCGTCCACATCAGTGTCGCGATGTAGGCGCAGAGGATGCTGTTGCCCATCAGATGGGCCCGGCCGTCGAGCTCCGGGTACAGCAGCGCCACCACGACGAGCGCGATCGCGGTCGCGACGAACGGGCAGGCGACGGTCCGGGGCAACGGCCCGCGGTGCGCGGTGCGGAGGGCGAGCCCGAGCGGGAGCAGCGCGACGAGGAGCGGGAGCACGAACGCGACGGTCGGACGGACCGTCCAGCCGGGTTCCGCCGGCCGGATCGCCAGCGCGGTGAGCAGGGCGGCGAGCTGGAGCGCGACGTTCACGCCGGGCGGCATCGGGCCATCCTCGGCGCGCCGGGCGACCTGCCGCATCGGTAGGACTACCGGTCGCTATCGTCGGTCGGGCCGTCCGCAACCTTGGAGGAGCCCTGTCCGACGCATCCGCCTCCGCCGTCGGCCGCGTGGTCGGCACGGAGGACTCCACGCCGCTGCAGTTCAGCGTGGCGCTCGCGCCCGAGCAGTACCTGCAGCTGGACGACGTCGTGGTCACCGTGCGCCCGGTGCCGGGGCTCGGGCCGGTGATGACGGCGGGTGTCGTGACGGAGGTGCGGGCGCGGCACGAGGGCGCGACGTTCGGATCGGACGTCTTCCTGATCGCCGACGGGGTGCTGCCCGCGCAGGTGCAGGAGATCGCCGAGGTCACGACGACGCGGGTGGAGCCCGAGTGCTATGTCCCGCCGACGCCCGGCTCGATCGCCAGGCGCGCCACCGGTGAGGAACGGGCACGGGCGCTGTACTTCGACCAGATGGACCTGAAGGTCCCGGTCGGGCTCGGCCGCGACGGTTCCCCGATCTACGTCAACCTCGAGTTCCTCGACGGCACCCGCGGCGGGCACGTCTCGATCAGCGGCATCTCCGGGGTGGCGACGAAGACCAGTTTCGCGCTGTTCCTGCTCTACTCGATCTTCCGCAGCGGGGTGCTCGGGCGGCGGTCGGTGAACGCGAAGGCGCTGGTCTTCAGCGTGAAGGGCGAGGACCTGCTGTTCCTCGACCACGCCAACACGAAGCTCGACGAGGACCTGATGTCGGCCTACGCGACGGTCGGGCTGCCCGCCGGGCCGTTCTCCTCGGCCGGGTTCTTCGCCCCGCCCACGCCGGACGACCTGTCCGGGCGCCCGTTCGTCTCCGGCCGCACGAGCGGGGTGAGCGCGTTCTGGTGGACCCTCGCCGAGTTCTGCGCCGAGGAGCTGCTGCCCTACGTCTTCGCCGACGCCGAGGACGAGCGCAACCAGTACACGATGGTGATCCACCAGGTGGCGGCCCGGCTGCGACGGGAGGCCGAGCCGGTCGGCGACGGCGGGGTCGTCATCGGCGGCCGGATCCTGCGCACCTACGACGACCTGATCGAGTTCATCTCCGACCGCCTCACCGACGAGGACGAGCGCCGCGACTGGGCCGGCCCGGTCACCGGCACCGGCACGATCAACGCGTTCCTGCGGAGGCTGCGCTCCAGCCTGCGGCCGCTGCGCTCGATCGTGCGCGGCGACCTGACCGATGCGCCAGCCGCCGGGTGAGCACCGACGGCCAGCAGGTCACGGTCGTGGACCTGCACAACCTGCCCGAGCGCGCGCAGCGGTTCGTCGTGGGTGTGGTGCTCGCGGCCGAGACCCGCAAGAAGGAGGCGGCCGGGCCGGGCGGCTGCTGTTCACCATGATCGACGAGCTGAACAAGTACGCCCCGCGCGAAGGGTCCAGCCCGATCAAGGAGGTGCTGCTCGACATCGCCGAGCGCGGCCGGTCGCTGGGCATCATCCTGATCGGCGCGCAGCAGACGGCGAGCGAGGTCGAGCGGCGGATCGTGTCGAACTCGTCGGTGAAGGTGGTCGGGCGGCTCGACCCCGCCGAGGCCGGGCGGCCCGAGTACGGCTTCCTCCCGCCGTCGCAGCGCCAGCGCGCCACCCTCGCCAAGCCGGGCACGATGTTCGTGTCGCAGCCGGAGATCCCGGTGCCGCTCGCCGTCGAGTTCCCGTTCCCGGCCTGGGCCACCCGGCTGTCGGAGTCGGCGGGGCCGCCGCCGTCCGCCGCGATCGGGCAGGCGGGCGGCAGCGCGCCACGCGACCCCTTCGCCCGGCTCCCCGCTGCCCCGGCCGACGAGGACGACGACGCGCCGTTCTGACGGCGGCCGTGATCATGGCGAGGTGCGCCCGAGCGGCCCCGCGAAGGGCGCACGCCCAGCTCTCGGAACGATCGTCTCGATCCGAGATGTGGCTGTGCGCCCCGCGGCGGGCCGTCAGGCCGATCTCGGACCGATCATGGGCGGCCGGGCCCGTGGTGTCAGGCGTTCTCCCACAGACCGAGGGTGTTGCCCTCGGGGTCGGTGAAGTAGGCGTACGCCCCCATCCCGGGGATCTCGGTCCGCTCCCGGACGACCCGCCCGCCCGCGGCCTGGACGTGCTTGAGCGCCTGGTCGATCGACTCGACGTCGACGGTGAGCACCGGCGCCGGCGTGTCCTGGTTGCGGCGCATGAGCCCGCCGTTGATCGCCCCGGCGGTGGTGGGCATCTGGTTCTCGTCCACCTCGGTCGTCCGGACGATGGTGTAGTCCATGTCCGGCATGTCCTGCACCTGCCAGTCGAAGACCGACCGGTAGAACTCCTTCGCCCGTGCGACGTCATCGGCGGGGATCTCGAAGTGCACGACACTGCGCATGGCGACGCTTTTACTCCTGCCCGGCCGGGTTGAACAGACCCGTTCGGGGCTTGACGTCGGCGGCCTGGCGCGAGTGGCTGTACAGGTGCCTAATCCGCACCGGCGGCAGCCGTTCCCCACCCCCTCGACCGAGCGACTTCGTCGTATCGAGTCGGTCACCGACGCCGCACTCGGCCATCTCGGGGTCGAGGAGATGCTCGTGGAGCTGCTCGACCGCGTGCGCGAGCTCCTGCTCGTCGACACGGCCGCCGTGCTGCTGCTGGACACGTCGGGCCGGTTCCTCGTGGCGACGGCGGCCCCGGGCTCGAGGAAGAGGTACGGCAGGCGTCCGGATCCCGCTCGGCAAGGGCTTCGCAGGCCGGATCGCCCAGCTCAGGGAGCCGGTGATCCTGGAACACGTCGACCACTCGAACGTCCTCAACCCGATCCTGCGCGAGAAGGGGGTCCGATCCCTGCTCGGCGTCCCGCTGCTGTCCGGGGGCGAGGTGATCGGCGTGCTGCACGTCGGGAGCCTCACCCCCCGCACGTTCACCCGGGAGGAGGCCGACCTGCTCGGGCTCGCGGGGGAGCGGGTGGCGCTCGCCACCCAGACGCGGCAGATCCAGGTGTCACGCGCCGCGGCGCGCGCGCTGCAGCGCAGCCTCCTGCCCGCGACGCTCCCGGACGTGCCGGGCCTGGAGTTCGCCGCCCGGTACGCGCCCGGCGGCGGGGGCGATGTCGGCGGCGACTGGTACGACGTGTTCGACGTTCCCTCGGGGAACGTCATCGTCGTGGTCGGGGACGTGGCGGGCCGCGGCATCGGTGCCGCCGTCGCGATGGGACGGCTGCGCACCGCCCTGCGCGCCCACGCCCTGCAGACCGACGACCCCTCCGACCTGCTCCAACGCCTCGACGCGCACGTCCGGCACTTCGAGCCCGGTGTGATGGCCACCGTGCTGTGCGCGGTCGTGTCCGCCGACCGAGGGGAGCTGGTCCTGTCCTGTGCAGGCCACCCACCGCCCGTCGCGGTCGCGTGCGACGGTCCGTCCGAGCTGGTGGACCTGCCCGCCGACCTGCCGGTGGGCATCGCCGTCGTCCGGCCCCGGCGTTCGACGAAGCTGCTACTTGCGCCCGGTGACGGCCTGCTCCTCTACACCGATGGCCTCGTCGAGCGGCGTGACGCAGACCTGGACGACGGGTTCCACCGGCTGTGCTCCGCCGTCCGGCCCGGGCCGGCCGAGGCGGTCTGCGGGACGGTCATGTTCGAGATGCTGGGCGCGGACCCGACGGACGACGACGTGGCCGTCCTGATGCTCGTCCGGCGCGGCCACGACATCTGACGGGTACCGGCTCGCCAACGGTAACGGTTGCGGGTCCGCCCGCGAGTTGCTGCCATCATCCCTGCGGCGGGAGGAACCGCCATGAAGGCTGCGTACCGGGCGCTCGCCTACCTGATCGCGCTCGAGGTCGTCGTCCAGGCAGCGGCGATCGCGTTCGCCCTCACCGGGCTCGGAAAGTGGATCATGGAGGGTGGCGTGCTCGACGCCGCCGCGATGGAGAGCGAGACGACCGAGTTCACCGGCGTCGCCGGGTTCATGGTCCACGGCATCAACGGTCAGATGATCATCCCGCTGCTCGCGCTGCTCCTGCTCGTCGTCTCGTTCTTCGCGAAGGTCCCGGCGGGGTCCTGTGGGCGGGGATCGTGCTGGTGACGGTCGTGGTCCAGGTGCTGCTCGGGATCTTCGGCCGTGGCGCGCCCGTACTCGGGCTGGTGCACGGGGCCGTCGCGCTCGTCCTGTTCACGGTGGCCGTGGTCGCGGCCCGCCGGGCCGAGGCCTCCCCGATCGGACCGGAGAGCGCACCGGCGCGCGGCACCGCCGGCGTCGCGTAGGCCGTGGCGCGCGAGCGTCGGCGCCTGCTCGTGGCCGCCGCCGCCACGGTCGTCGTGCTCGCCCCGCTCGCCTGGATGTGGCAGGCGAGCCTGCTTCCCGACAGCTACTCGGTGACGGACATGGGGATCGTCGACGACGGGCGGGGGACGGGCGGGCACCACGGCCACGGCAGCGCGGCCGGCGGGCGCAGCGTGGCCACGCTGACCGAGCCGTCGCCCGGGCCCGTCGACGTCCGGGTGGAACTCGTGGTGCGCGAGGAGGCGGCGGGGTACACGGTGAACGGCACCTCGCCGGGGCCGGTCGTCCGGGCGGAGCTCGGCCAGCTGGTGGAGGTGCTGCTGGTCAACGAGTCGGTGCGGGACGGCACCACCCTGCACTGGCACGGCCTCGACGTACCCAACGCCGACGACGGCGTCGCCGGGGTCACGCAGGACGCGGTGCCGGTCGGTGGCTCGTTCACCTACCGGTTCCGGGCGAACCAGGCCGGCACGTTCTGGTACCACTCCCACCAGATCTCGCACGTGCAGGTGCAGCGGGGGGCTCCTGGGCGCGCTGGTCGTGACCCCGCCGGGTGGGGTCGGCGGGGTCACCGACGCGCTCGCCCTCGTCCACCTCCGCGACGGGACGCGCACCGTGAACGGGCGGGCCGGGGAGACGACCGTGGACGCCGCGCCGGGCGAGCGGGTGCGCGTGCGGGTGGTGAACACCGACAACGCGCCGATGTCGGTGTGGGTCCCGGCGGCGCCGTTCCGGCTGGTCGCCGTGGACGGCAGCGAGGTGCACGAGCCCGGCGAGGTGCGCGACGTCGCGGTCGAGGTCACCGGCGGGGCCCGCGCCGACCTGGAGGTCGTGGCGCCGGCACGGGTGGAGCTGGGCGGCGCGGCCGTGCTGGTCGGGGCGCAGGTGCCGCCGCCGGCGCCGCGACCGGCCGCCACGCTCGACCCGCTCGGCTACGGCACCCCCGCACCGCTGGGCTTCGACCCGGCCGTCGCGACCCGGTCGTTCGACTACGTGATCGGCCGCAGCCCCGGGTTCCTCCGCGGCGTCCCCGGCATGTGGTGGACGATCAACGGGCACCTGTACCCGGACGTCCCGATGTACATGGTGGCGGAGGGCGACGTCGTGCGGATGCGGGTGGAGAACCGCAGCGGCGAGGGCCATCCCATGCACCTGCACGGCCACCACGCCGTCGTCCTCTCCCGGGACGGCGTACCGGCCACCGGGAGCCCGTGGTGGTTCGACTCCCTGCAGGTCGGTGACGGCGAGACCTACGAGATCGTGTTCGTGGCCGACAACCCCGGCGTGTGGACCGACCACTGCCACAACCTGCCGCACGCCGTGGAGGGCCTGCTGGCGCACCTGATGTACGAGGGCGTGACGACGCCCTACCGGCTGGGTGGCCCGAACTCCCCGGATTAGCGGAACCCCGGGCACCCGCCGAGCAGTTGATGGCGTGTGGGCAGTTGGCGACGTGGCGTCGCGGATCGGGTACGTCGGTTCCTCCAGAAGCCGGGGAGCATCGACCTGGCAGCGTCCGAGGCGTTGCTGCCGAGGATCGGTGACCGGGAGGACGCACTCCGCGCGCTCACCGACACCGAGCTCACCGCGCGGGCGGGCGCCCTGCGCAGCCGTGACGACCCCGCGAGCGACGACTGGCTGGTCGAGCTGTGCGCGCTCGGCAGGGAGGCGGCGTGGCGGGCGCTCGGCGAGCGGCCCTACGACGTGCAGCTCCTCGGCACCGTGCAGCTCCTCGCCGGCCGGGTCGTCGAGATGGCGACCGGCGAGGGCAAGACGCTCACCGGCGCCCTCGCCGCGGCCGGTCACGCGATGCGCGGCCACCAGGTTCACGTCATGTCCGTCAACGACTACCTCGCCGGGCGCGACGCCGCGTGGATGCGTCCCGTGTTCGAGCTGCTCGGCGTCGGAGTCGCCGCGATCGGCCAGACCTCGACCGGGGACGAGCGGCGCGAGGCGTACCGGGCGGAGGTCACCTACGTTCCGGTCACCGAGGTCGGGTTCGACGTCCTGCGTGACCGGCTGGTGGTGTCGGCCGACGACGTGGTCGTCCCGCCGCCTGCCGTCGCGATCGTCGACGAGGCCGACGCGGTGCTGATCGACGAGGCCCGCGTGCCGCTCGTGCTCGCGGGCGCCACCGCGCGCGGAGAAGGGAACGTGGTGCTCGCCGCCGCCGTGCGCGCGATGCGCAGCGGTGAGCACTACGAGGTCGACGACGAGGGCCGCAACGTCGCATTCACGCCCGCGGGCATCGCGGAGGTGGAGGGGGCGCTCGGCATCGACGACCTGTTCGCAGCGGACCGGTTCCCACTGCTCGCCGCCGCGAACACCGCGCTGCACGCCCACGTGCTCGTGCGCAGGGACGTCGACTACGTCGTCCGTGACGGCAAGGTGCAGCTCGTCGCCGAGTCCCGGGGGCGGATCGCGATCCTCCAGCGCTGGCCCGACGGCCTGCAGGCGGCGGTCGAGACCAAGGAGGGGCTCGACACCAGCGAGAGCGGCGAGGTGCTCGACACCATCACCGTGCGGGCGCTGCTGCGGCGGTACCCGACGGTGTGCGGCATGACCGGCACCGCTGTCGCCGTGGGCGAGCAGCTGAAGGAGTTCTACGACCTCGACGTCGCCGTCGTCCCGCCGAACGTCCCCTGTGTCCGGCTGGACGAGGAGGACCGCATTCACGCCACGCTCGCCGACAAGGAGGAGGCGATCGTCGCGACGATCGCCGAGGTGCACGGGACCGGCCGGCCCGTCCTCGTCGGCACCGACAGCGTGGCCGAGTCCGAGCGCATCGCCCGCCTGCTCGACCGCGCGGGGCTGGGCTGCGTGGTGCTGAACGCGAAGAACGACGCCGAGGAGGCCGACGTGATCGCGGACGCCGGCACGTACGGCGCGATCACGGTCTCCACGCAGATGGCGGGCCGCGGCACCGACATCAAGCTGGGTGGCCGCGACGGTGCGGACCGAGACCGAGTCGCCGGGCTCGGCGGCCTGTACGTCGTCGCGACGAGGCGGCACTCGAGCAGCAGGCTGGACGCCCAGCTGCGCGGCCGCGCGGGGCGGCAGGGCGACCCGGGAGGTTCGGTGCTGTTCGCCAGCCTGGAGGACGAGCTGGTCACGCGGAACGTCCAGGACCCGGATCCGCCGGTCGCGGCGCACGTCGTCGCGCATGCGCAGCGCGTGGCGGAGGGTGTGCACCAGGAGATCCACCGCACCACGTTCACGTACAACCGGGTGCTGGAGGGGCAGCGGTCCGCGGTGCTGGAACGCCGCGACGCCGTGCTGCGCACCGACGCGGCGGCGAAGGGACTCGCGGCGTCGTGCCGGGACCGCTACGCGGAGCTCGCAGGGACGGTGGGCGAGGCGACGCTGACCGGGGTGTGCCGCCAGATCGTGCTGTACCACCTGGACCGCATGTGGGTCGATCACCTGGCGTACCTGGGTGATCTGCGGGAGGGCATCCACCTGCGGGCGCTGGGGAAGGAGAACCCGCTGGACGCCTACAACGGGGAGGCGATCAGGATCTTCGAGGAGGCGCTGGCCCAGGTGGACGACCGCGCCGCCGAGACCTTCCTGGCCGCGACGGTCACCGCGGACGGCGCCGACCTCGGCGCCATCGGCCTGAAACGCCCGACCGCCACCTGGACCTACCTCGTCGGCGACAACCCGTTCGGCTCGGAGCTGGACCGCGCGATGGACGCGGTCGTCGGCAGGCTCCGCCGCCGCAGGAGGGCGTGAGTCGCCGGCGGGGACCACTGGGCTCACGCGAACGTCTGTTCGGCTGACGCACCGGCGCGCGTCCCCGGACCCGCCGGGATCCACCCTTACGATCCGCCCGATGCGACTGCTGCACACGTCCGACTGGCACGTCGGCAAGACGCTCAAGGGTCGCTCCCGGCTCGAGGAGCAGGAGCAGGTGCTTCGCGAGATCGTCGGGACCGCGCGGGAGCACGAGGTCGACGCGGTGCTCGTGGCCGGCGACCTCTACGACACCGCGGCGCCCTCCGCGCAGGCCCAGCAGCTGGTGGTCCGCACCCTGATGGGGCTCGCCCGCGACGGCGCCGAGGTCGTCGCGATCGCCGGCAACCACGACCACCCCGCGGCGATCGACGCCTACCGGCCCCTCGCGGACGCCGCCGGGATCACGCTGGTGGGCACCGTCCGCACGGCCGCCCGCGGCGGCGTCGTGGAGCTCACGGCGAAGTCCACCGGGGAGCGGGCCACCCTCGCCGTGCTGCCGTTCCTGTCCCAGCGCTACGCCGTGCGCGCCGCCGAGCTGGTGGCCAACACGCCCGCGGAGAACACCGGCGCGTACGACCAGCAGCTGCGCGACATCCTCGACACGCTCACCGCCGGGTTCCGCGACGACACGGTCAACCTGGTGATGGCCCACCTCACCGTGCTCAACGGCGTCTTCGGCGGCGGGGAGCGGGCCGCGCAGTCGATCTTCGAGTACGCGGTGCCCGCCACGATCTTCCCGGTCGAGTCGCACTACGTCGCACTCGGCCACCTGCACCGCCGCCAGCGCATCGACGCCCCGTGCCCGGTGCACTACTGCGGCGCGCCGCTGGCCATCGACTTCGGCGAGCAGGACAACACGCCCGTCGTCTGCCTCGTCGAGGCGTCGCCCGGCACGCCCGCGCAGGTCACCGACATCCCGATCACCACGGGGCGCAGGCTGCGCACGGTCCGCGGCACCGTTGCCGAGCTGGCGGCGCTCGCCGAGCAGGCGGGCGAGGACTACCTGCGCGTCTGGGTGCGCGAGCCGGCCCGCGCCGGGCTGCGCGAGGAGGTGGTGGCGTTGCTCCCCAACGCCCTCGAGGTGCGGATCGACCCCGAGTTCGCCGCGCCCGTCGCCGCGTCCCGCCCGGCCGCCGGGCCGGAGCGCGCGCCGTCGGAGCTGTTCCGGGAGTACCTCGGCACCCGGGGCGTCGCCGACCCGCGGGTCGAGCAGCTGTTCGCCCGCCTCCACGACCGCGTGACGGGAGCGAGCTGATGCGTCCGGTCCTGCTGGAGATGGCGGGCTTCGGCTCGTTCCGCGAGCCCACCACCGTCGACTTCACCGGCGCGACTACTTCGCGTTCGTCGGGCCCACCGGGGCCGGCAAGTCCACGGTGATCGACGCGCTCACGTTCGCGCTGTACGGGTCGGTGCCTCGCTGGGACAACAGCCGCACGGTGGCGCTCGCGCTCGCGCCCACGGTCAACCGCGGCACCGTCCGGCTGGTGTTCGACGTCGGCGGCGCCCGGTACGTCGCCGCGCGGGAGCTGCGGCGCGCGGCCAGCGGCGGCGTGTCGGTGCGGGCGCCCGGCTGGAGCGGCTGCGTGACCCGTCCGGCACCGGCGGCGCCGACGAGGAGAGCGAGCCGCTCGCCGACGGCGCCGGGCCCGTCACGAAGGCCGTGGAGGAGCTGCTCGGGCTGCCGTTCGGCGACTTCTGCACGTGCGTGGTGCTGCCGCAGGGCGAGTTCGCCGAGTTCCTGCACACCGAGCCGCGCAAGCGCCAGGAGAAGCTGGTGCGCATCCTCGGGCTCGGCGTCTACGACGTGATCGCGCGCGAGGCCAACAGCGAGGCCGCCGCCCAGCGCCAGCGCGCCGAGGTGCTCACCGGAGAGCTCTCCGGGTACGCCGACGCCACCGACGAGGCCGAGCAGCAGGCCGCGGTGCGGGTGGCCGAGCTGGCGGAGCTGGCCGACCGGGTCGCGACGGCCGTGCCGGAGCTCGCCGCCGCCACGGCGGCGCTCGAGTCGGTCGAAGCGGGCGTCGGGCAGCTGCGCACCGAGCAGGCGCTGCTCGCCGCGCTCGCCGTGCCGGACGGCCTCGCCGACCTGGACGGCCGCCACCGCACCGCCACCGAGGAGCGGTCCCGTCAGACCGAGCGGACGGCCGGTCGCGCCGAGCCGCCGACAGAAGCCGCCCGCGAGCGGCTCGCCGCCGCCCCGCCCGTGGCCCGCTCGAGCAGGCGCGCCGCGACCACGCCGAGCTCGCCGCGATCACCTCGGAGCTGCCCGGTGCCCGCGAGCGGCACGAGAAGGCCGCCGCGGCGTACACCACCGCCGCGAACGACGCCGTCGACGCCCGCGCGGGCATGGAGGAGGCCCGCACGGCACGCGAGGCCGCGGCTGCGCTGCTGGCCGAGCGGCAGGATGCCGTGCGCAGGCTCGCCGCCGAGCGCGACGCCCTCGGTGCGCTCGTCGTGCCGGCCGGGCTGGACGCCCTGCAACAGCGCCGTGCCGCCGCCGACGCCGCGCTGGCCGACTCCGCAGCCGCGCTGACGGCGCGAGACCGCCGACTCGGCGCCCGCGCCGCGCTCGCCGCCGCCCCCGCCCGGTCGCGCTCGAGCAGGCGCTGCGCGACCGGCGCGAGCTCGACCGCATCGAGGCCGAGCACCGCACCGCCGCGGTGCAGGCGCGGCGGCGGAGCAGGCCGCACAGGCGGCGGGGGCTGCCGTCGCGGACGCGCGCCACCGGCTCGACCACGCCCAGGAACGGCACCGGCTCGCGCTGCGCGCCGACCTTCGCCGCGCGGCGGCCCGCGCTCGGCGTGGGCGAGCCGTGCCCGGTGTGCGCTCAGGCCGTGGCCACCCTGCCGCCGCCCCGCCGCCCCCGGCGACGACCTGACGGCTGCCGAGGATGCGGTGGCCGCCGCCTCGCGCGCCCACGACGAGGCACGTGCCGAAGAGTCCGCCGCGATCTCCACCCGGGAGCGCACCCGCGGCGAGGTGAAGCGGCTCGACGCCGAGCTGGACCGGCTTCGCACAGCACTCGTCGAGATGCTGCCCAGCCCCAGCCGTGAGTGGATACGAGTGCTCCAGCACTCGTATCCACTCACGACCTCGGTCGACGCCGCGCCGGACCTCGAAGCGGGGCTGGCCAGCACTCGTATCCACTCACGACCTCGGTCGACGCCGCGCCGGACCTCGAAGCGGGGCTGGCCGAGCTCGACCGGCTCGCG